>DAIUEW010000016.1:0-88220 GCA_036844925.1 Candidatus Sulfotelmatobacter sp. | reverse complement strand
CCAACAAGATCAACGTGATCAAGGCCGTCCGCGAAGTCACCAGCCTGGGCTTGAAGGAAGCCAAGGAACTGGTGGACGGAGCGCCCAAGAACATCAAAGAAGGCGTTTCCAAGGATGAAGCCGAGACCATCAAAAAGAAGTTTACTGAGGCTGGCGCTGTTGTCGAAGTGAAGTGACCGCGTTTAGCGGGCGTCCGAGCCCGCTGGGGTCATCCTGAGCGCCTTTTGCGAAGGATCTGGAGTCACCCGTGTCTGATCAGTCCGTGCCCTGGCTGTTCAGGCAAGCCGTGCTCCCGATCCGGCGTAACCTCAGGAAAATATTCACGTTCTAGTTGTGAAGCTTCGGGAGTGGTGTTAGCATCTAAAGTAACACCGCTTCCCCTGGCCTCACTCATCGCGGGCGAGACCCGCAGGGAAGCTTGGGCACTGTTCCGTGGGCAGGCGGAACGGAAACGGCCGAAGAGAACTGGCGCGAAAGATTACAAATTCACATTGGCGAAACGCCTTGCATGGCGTCTGCGGGAACGCTTGTCCCTGCGGGCGCCCCGTCGTGTTTTTCCGGTTGCATAAGACACACACTGCCTTGAAACAGGTTCGCAACAGCAGCTAAGCAGCGCGGCGCGATCGGCGCCCCACATTCCGCGGGTAATCGCAGCGCACGGCTGCGCCTGACATTGGGAGTTCTTGACGATGAAGAATAATGCCTTCCGTAAACGTTTTGATTTTTCGAAAATTCCAGCCACCATCCAGATCCCGAATCTGATTGAGGTCCAGAAGCGCTCCTACGACCGCTTTCTGCAGATGGACAAACTGCCCAGCGAGCGCGAAGATGGCGGACTGCAGGCGGTCTTCCAGTCCGTCTTTCCGATCACCGACTTCCGCAACGTATCACAACTTGAGTTTGTGGATTACGCCATCGGTAACTGGGAGTGCAAATGTGGTCACCTCAAGGGTCTCCACCACCTGCGCACCACTTGTAAGAATTGCGGCAACACGGTTATCACTGACCCGTTTCATCCCGGCGATGTGCTCTGCCAGAAGTGCGGCACCTACAACGCCAACACGCCGGACTTTTGCAACAAATGCGGCGATCCAGTGGGCCTGCAGTTGAAATACGACGTGGCCGAGTGTGAGGAGCGCGGCATGACTTACTCCGCTCCGCTCAAGGTCACGATGCGGCTAACTATTTTTGACAAGGATGCCGAAACCGGAAACCGTTCCATCCGGGATATCAAAGAGCAGGAAGTATTCTTCGGCGACGTACCGCTGATGACGCAGAACGGCACCTTCATTATTAATGGTACCGAGCGCGTGATCGTCAGCCAGTTGCACCGCTCGCCCGGCGTCTTCTTCGAAACTGCCAACAACCGCACTTATTTCCTGGGCAAGATCATTCCCTACCGCGGTTCGTGGGTGGAGTTTGAGTATGACCAGAAGAACGTGCTCTACGTCCGCATCGACCGCAAGCGCAAGTTCCTGGGAACGATTTTCCTCCGCGCTCTCGGCCTGCGATCCGGGGAAGACATTCTGCGCGCCTTCTACACCGTCGACCGCATTGCGATCAAAGACAAGAAGCTCTATTGGACGCTCGACCCGACCAACGAAAAAGCTACGAACCTGCTGGGCATGAAGCTGGCGCACAGCATCAAGAACAAGTCGGGCGACGAAATTGCGCACTCCGGGCGCAAGCTGAACGCGCAGACCTTGAAGGAAATTCAGAAGGCGAAGATCTCCGAGATCGAAGTTGATGTTACCGATCTCGAGGGCGCATGGGCTGCTGCCGATGTCGTCGACACGACCACGGGCGAAGTGCTGCTCGAAGCCAATACCGAACTGAATGCCGACAAGGTCTCGAAGATTCTTGATTCTGGCGTTGTGGAGATGAGCCTGTTCTTCCCAGAGCGCGACGACGTCGGCACGGTTATCAGCCAGACCCTGAAGCGCGACTCGGTGAAGACGCCGCAGGAAGCGCTGATCGAAATCTACCGCAAGCTGCGTCCAGGCGATCCGCCGACACTCGACACGGCCACGGCGCTGTTCCATGGCATGTTCTTCGATCCGCGCAAGTACGACTTCTCGAAGGTTGGCCGGCTGAAGTTCAACATCAAATTGTTCGAGAATCAGGACGCCACCAGTCTCGACAAGCGCACACTCGATCCCGATGATTTCTACGCGACCATCGGCTACCTGCTGAAGCTGCGTAAAAATATCGGCTCGGTCGACGACATCGACCATCTCGGCAACCGCCGGGTTCGCGCGGTCGGCGAACTGATGGAAAACCAGTTCCGCATCGGCCTCGTCCGCATGGAACGGGCAATTAAAGAAAAAATGTCCGTCTACCAGGAAATGTCCACGGCGATGCCGCACGACCTGGTCAATGCCAAGCCGGTGATGGCCGCGATCCGCGAGTTCTTCGGATCCTCGCAGCTTTCCCAGTTCATGGATCAGACCAACCCGCTCTCCGAGATCACGCACAAGCGGCGTCTCTCGGCCCTTGGGCCGGGCGGTCTTTCTCGCGAACGTGCTGGATTCGAAGTCCGCGACGTTCATCCGACGCACTATGGCCGCATTTGCCCGATTGAAACGCCGGAAGGTCCGAACATCGGACTGATCTCCTCGCTGAGTTGCTACGCGCGCATCAACGATTACGGCTTCATCGAATCGCCCTATCGCAAAATCAAGGGCGGACGCGTGATCGATTACGTCACAGTGGTCAATACGGGTGACGGCGATTATAAAGTCGGCGATCACATGGAGAAGCATGAGATCGAGAAGGTCAATGCCGAACTAAAAGAGAAGCGCAAAAAACCGGTGCAGGTCGATCCTTTCTCTTTCTATCTTTCCGCGTGGGAAGAAGACCGGCACACCATCGCGCAGGCCAACGTTGAGCTTGACGACAAAGGCCGCATCGTCGCCGATCTGGTCAACGCCCGCAAAGCCGGAAACTTCGTTCTGGTGAGCCGCGACGAAGTCGATTACGTCGACGTCAGCCCGAAGCAACTGGTTTCGGTCGCCGCATCGCTCGTGCCCTTCCTCGAGCACGACGACGCGAACCGCGCATTGATGGGCGCAAATATGCAACGCCAGTCTGTGCCTCTGCTCCGCGCGCAAGCGCCGATCGTCGGCACTGGAATGGAAGGCGTCACGGCTCGCGATTCTGGCGCAGTGGTTCTGGCCCGGCGCAACGGCATCATCGATTCGGTCGACTCCGACCGCATCATCGTGCGCGTCGAAGGCGAGCACCATCCCACGCAGCTTTCGCGTGAAGTGGGCAGCGACATTTACCAGCTCACCAAGTTCAAGCGCTCCAACCAGAACACCTGCATCAACCAGAAGCCGGTGGTGAAAAAAGGACAGCGCGTGCTGAAAGGCGAAGTGATTGCCGACGGCCCGTGCACGGATCACGGCGAACTGGCGCTCGGGCGCAACGTGCTGGTCGCCTTCATGCCGTGGCGCGGCTACAACTTTGAGGACGCGATCCTGGTCTCCGAAAAAATGGTGAAGGACGATTACTACACTTCGCTCCACATCGAGGAGTATGAGATCGAGGCGCGCGACACCAAGCTCGGTCCGGAGGAAGTTACCCGCGACATTCCCAACGTCAGCGAATCAATGCTGCGCAATCTGGACGAAGCGGGCGTGATCCGCATCGGCGCCAGCATCAAGCAGGGCGACATCCTTGTGGGCAAAGTTACGCCCAAGGGCGAAACCCAGCTGACGCCGGAAGAGAAACTGCTGCGCGCCATCTTCGGCGAGAAAGCCGGCGACGTCCGTGACGCTTCTCTCTACTGCCCTCCGGGCATCGAGGGCGTCATCGTCGACGTAAAGATTTTCTCCCGCAAGGGCCAGGAAAAAGACGAGCGCGCGAAATCAATCGAAGCGGCGCAGATCGGCAAGCTGGAGAAAAATCTTTCCGACGAGATCCGCATTCTTACGGATGAGCGCCTCAAGCGTCTGGAGAACATTCTGGGCGGCAAGGAAGTCCAGGCTGACTTGCACGACGAGCGCACCAACAAGCGTCTCCTCACCAAGGGCAACATTCTTGATCGCGACGCAATCGAGCGCATTTCGACCCGCAACCTCAAGCGCATCAAGTATGCCGACAAGGATCCGCGAGCGAATGAGCAGATTGACGAGATCGAGGAGATGACCTCGCGTCAGATCGACGTTCTGAAAAAGATCGTCAACGAGAAAAAAGAAAAACTGACCAAGGGCGACGAACTGCCGCCCGGCGTGATCAAGCTGGTCAAGGTCTATATCGCCATGAAACGCAAGTTGAGTGTGGGCGATAAGATGGCCGGTCGTCACGGCAACAAAGGCGTCATCGCACGCATTCTGCCGGAAGAGGATATGCCTTACCTCGAAGACGGAACGCCGGTCGAGATCGTGCTTAACCCCCTCGGCGTACCCAGCCGTATGAATGTGGGCCAGATTCTCGAAACTCATCTGGGATGGGCGGGCTTTGTCCTGGGCGAGAAGATCACCAACCTGCTCAAAGAAAACACGCGTACGGAATCGGTGCGACGCGAGTTGAAGGCTCTGTTCAAAGACTCAAAACTCGCGGACATCATTTCCGAAACAAGTGACGAAGAACTGGATGCCCTTGCTCCTACCCTGGCACGCGGCGTGTACATGGGTTCGCCGGTATTCGACGGCGCGAAGGAAGGCGAGATCAAGGCGCTCCTCGAGCATGCGGGCCTGCCCACTTCGGGCAAGACAACTCTGCATGACGGCATGACGGGTGATCAGTTCGAACAGCCCGTGACCGTCGGCTACATCTATATGTTGAAGTTGTCGCACCTGGTGGATGACAAGATCCACGCGCGCTCCATCGGGCCGTACTCGCTCATCACCCAACAGCCTTTGGGTGGCAAGGCGCAGTTCGGCGGACAGCGCTTCGGAGAAATGGAAGTCTGGGCGCTCGAAGCCTACGGCGCAGCATTCATTCTGCAGGAGCTGCTGACGGCGAAGTCTGACGACGTTTACGGCCGCACCAAGATTTACGAGGCCATTGTCAAAGGCGAAGCCGCCATGGAACCGGGCGTGCCCGAATCGTTCAACGTGCTGATCCGCGAATTGCAATCGCTCTGCCTCGACGTAGAGCTGATCAAGACCGGGGAGAGAAAGCCCACGGCCAGCGCGGCAGCAGATTGAGAAACAGCGGCCAGTGGCCAGTGATCAGTGACTAGTACGGCACTGATGCTGGCTGCGGCCAGCAAAGAATTTTGAAGGAATAGTTTCGCGGAGTTTTCGCTCTCGGCACCGCGAAACATTAGAAAACTGGCCACTGGTTACTGACCACTGACCACTGCCCTTGAGAGCAGGAAGCGGAGGAACACCTTGTTTCGTTCGAGCCCGTTCGAAATGCAAAACACGATTGCGGATTTCGATGCCATCCGCATTAGCCTGGCGTCTCCGGAAAAAATCCGGAGCTGGTCTCACGGCGAAGTCACCAAGCCTGAGACCATCAACTACCGCACCTTCAAGCCGGAGCGCGACGGCCTGTTCTGCGCCCGCATCTTCGGCCCGGTCACCGACTGGGAGTGCCTCTGCGGCAAGTACAAGCGCATGAAGCACCGCGGCGTAATCTGCGACAAGTGCGGCGTCGAAGTCACGCTCTCGAAAGTCCGCCGCGAACGTTTGGGGCACATCGAGCTGGCTTCGCCCTGCTCGCACGTGTGGTTCTTCAAAGGCCTGCCCAGCCGCATCGGACACCTGCTCGATATTTCGCTGCGCGACCTCGAGTCCGTGCTGTACTTCGAGGCCTACGTCGTGGTCGAGCCCGGCGACGCTCCGGTGAAAGAGCGCGAAGTAATTAAAGACGAGACGAAGTTCCGCGAACTCGACCAGCAATACCGTCCGGCAGGCTTCAAGGCCATGATGGGCGCCGAGGCGATTAAGGAACTTCTCAAGCGCATCGATACCGACGGCCTCTCGGTCGAACTGCGCGAGAAGATGAAGAATGAGAGCTCGCTGCAGAAGCGGCTCAAGTATACGAAGCGCCTGAAAGTGGTCGAAGCCTTCCGCCGCAGCGGTAACAAGCCCAGCTGGATGATTCTCGATGTCATCCCCGTGATTCCGCCGGAGCTTCGCCCGTTGGTTCCACTCGATGGCGGCCGCTTCGCCACGTCCGATTTGAACGATCTTTACCGCCGCGTCATCAACCGCAATAACCGGTTGAAGAAGCTGATGGACCTGCACGCGCCGGAAGTGATCGTGCGCAACGAAAAGCGCATGCTGCAGGAGGCCGTCGACGCATTGTTCGATAACGGCCGCCGTGGCCGCGTACTGCGCGGCGCCAACAACCGTCCTCTGAAATCTTTGTCCGACACGCTGAAAGGCAAGCAGGGACGCTTCCGTCAGAACCTGCTCGGCAAGCGCGTCGATTACTCGGGACGCTCCGTCATCGTCGTCGGTCCCGAGCTCAAGCTGCACCAGTGCGGACTCCCCAAGAAGATGGCGCTCGAATTGTTCAAGCCCTTCATCTATCACCGGCTCGAGCAAACCGGCAACGTCACCACCATCAAGCAAGCCAAAGAAATGGTGGAGCAACAGGAGCCCATCGTTTGGGACATCCTCGAAGAGGTCATCAAAGATCATCCGGTGCTGCTGAACCGCGCTCCCACGCTGCATCGCCTGGGCATTCAGGCGTTTGAGCCGGTGCTCGTGGAAGGCAAAGCAATTAAGATCCACCCGCTCGTCTGCACGGCGTTTAACGCGGACTTTGACGGCGATCAGATGGCGGTGCACATTCCGCTCTCTCCCGAAGCGCAGGTCGAGGCCAGCGTGTTGATGCTGGCCTCGCACAACATTCTCTCTCCCGCATCGGGTCAGCCGATCACCGTCCCGACGCAGGACATGGTTCTGGGTCTGTACTACCTCACCAAAGCAAAGCCGGGCGCGAAAGGCGAAGGCCGCACCTTCGCGAACATCGAAGAGGTTTTGCTAGCGCTTGAAATGGGCGAAGTCGAAACGCTCACACCCATTCGTCTGCGCTACACCGGCGAACTCATCGACCTGACCACTGCCTACGACGATCAGGACATCATTCACACCGAGCCCGTTCAGGTGGATCGCACTTTCGTCAACACCACGGTGGGCCGCGCAATTCTCAACGATCACCTTCCCGAAGGCATGCCCTACATCAACGGCTTGCTCAAGAAAAAAGGTATCGGCGCGCTCGTGAACTACGGCTACCTCCGCTTCGGCCTCGAGACCACGGTCAAAATGCTCGACGAAGTGAAGGAGTTTGGATTCAAGTACGCGACCCGAGCCGGCCTTTCCATCGGCATCGATGACATGGTCATTCCTGACAGCAAAAAGACGCTGGTCAAGGATGCCGAAAAACAAGTGGTCGCCGTGCAACAGCAGTATCTTGACGGCGCAATCACCAACGGCGAACGCTACAACAAGGTCATCGAAATCTGGTCGGCGATCACGGAAAAAGTTGCGGACGAGATGTTCGGCGAAATGCAGAAGCGCGATAAGGAAGGTGCAATCAATCCGATTTACGTCATGGCCGATTCCGGCGCTCGCGGATCGAAGCAGCAGATTCGCCAGCTCTCCGGCATGCGCGGATTGATGGCCAAGCCGTCTGGCGAAATCATCGAGTCGCCAATCACGGCGAACTTCCGTGAAGGTCTGACGGTGCTCGAATACTTCGTCTCAACCCATGGCGCGCGCAAAGGTCTAGCCGACACCGCTCTCAAGACGGCGGATTCCGGCTACCTCACTCGCCGTCTCGTCGATGTGGCGCAGGATGTCATTATCAGCGAGTACGATTGCGGCACCGTGGATGGCATTTACGTCCAGGGTATCGTCGAAGCCGGAGAAATTATCGAGCCGTTACGCGATCGCATTGTGGGCCGCGTATCGCTTGAGAAAATCAAAGACTACGACGGCAACGTGATCGTCGACATCAACAACGAGATCACCGAAGAGCTCGCGGGATCGATTCAAGCCGCGGGAATCGAGCGCGTGAAAATTCGCTCAGTGCTTACTTGCGAATCGAAGCGCGGCGTCTGCGTAATGTGCTACGGCCGCAACCTGGCCTCCGGTCGCCTCGTCGAACTCGGCGAAGCCACTGGCGTCATTGCCGCTCAATCGATCGGCGAGCCGGGAACGCAGCTTACGATGCGTACCTTCCACATCGGTGGTACGGCATCGCGAGTCTCCGAGCAGTCGCGCCTCGACGCCAAGAACAACGGCGTGGTGCGGTTCATCGGCCTGCAAACGGTCAAGTCGAAATCTGGCGATCTTGTAGTCATGAACCGCCAAGGGTCGATCGCCGTGGTCGACGAGAAGAACCGCGAGCGCGAGCGCTACTCCGTGATCTACGGCGCCAAGCTCAAGGTCAATGACGGCGATCCGGTGACGCAAGGCAAGGTCATGGTCGAGTGGGATCCTTACACGTTCGCCATCCTGACCGAAATCGGCGGCACCGCGCAGTTCAAAGACTTGCAGGAGGGCGTCACGCTCCACGAAGAAGTGGACGAGGTCACCGGATTGTCGCGGCACGTGGTGGGCGATTCTCCCGATGAGAAGCGCCAGCCGGCAGTCGTGGTCAAAGGCAAGAGCAGCAAGCGCTACCTCATGCCTTCCCGCGCTCACTTGATGGTGCAGGACGGCGATACGGTTTTCCCGGGCGACGTGCTGGCCAAGATCCCGCGCGAGACCACGAAGACCAAGGACATCACCGGCGGTCTGCCGCGTGTGGTCGAACTTTTCGAAGCACGCAAACCGCATGAAACCGCGGTCATCAGCGAGATCGATGGCACGGTGAAATTCGGTGAGGTTTCGAAGGGCCAACGCAAACTGTATGTGCAGGCCGATAACGGCACGGAAAAGGAATACTCGGTGCCGCGCGGCGTTCACATCAACGTGCAGGAAGGCGAGCGCGTCAAGGCGGGCGAACCGCTGATGGATGGCCCGCTCAACCCTCACGACATCCTCGCCGTGCTAGGCGAAAAGGAGCTGCAGTCTTACCTGGTAAACGAAATCCAGGAAGTCTACCGCCTGCAGGGCGTCAACATTTCGGACAAGCACATTGAAGTGATTGTCCGCCAGATGATGCGCTGGGTGAAGGTGGAGGACGTGGGCGACACCACGTTCCTGCTTGAGCAGCAACTCGATAAGTTCCGCTTCCGCGAGGAGAACGAGCGCGTGATCAAGGAAGGCGGCAAGCCGGCTACCGGACGCCCGCTTCTCCTCGGCATCACGAAGGCATCGCTCTCGACCGATTCGTTCATCTCGGCGGCGTCTTTCCAGGAGACTACGCGCGTGCTCACCGAAGCTTCCATTCAGGGAGCGGTCGATCACCTGCGCGGACTCAAGGAGAACGTCATTGTCGGCCGCCTCATCCCTGCCGGCACCGGCATGGAGTATTACCGCAACGTGCGGCTCTCGCCAGAGATGGAAGAGGCCGCGGCCAAGGTACAGGCGGAAGTCTCGGCAGCTTACGAAGAAGCCGAGCGCGCGCTCGAGATGATGCGTCACGAGGGCGAGACAGAGGAACTGGCAGCAGAGTAAGCCAAATAGGGTACGATCGGGGGCGATTATGTTCGCCCCCGAACCCATTTTTGGTGGTCCTCTAACCTTTACTTGTCATCATATTTTTTGTAATCCTGAGCGCAGCGTTCTTTGCTTCGCGAAGGACTTGGGCGAGCCGTGTGAAGTCGCAGTCCGCCCTGAGCAAGCGTAGCGCTCCCAAGGGCTCTTTGCGACCCAGTAATTTCGGGTTTGGCTCGCTTCCCTATATGCACGCAAACGCCCAACGATTGCCGATTGAGGAACCCCGCCCGGTTCCATCGTTGCAACTCACGCCCTCGCCCCCTAAGCTAGGGCCAGCGATGCTCCGCTTTCTGCGCCTTCTGCGGTTGGCATTTTGGCGTGCCTTCCAGCACGACGCGTTTTCTATCGCCAAAGCTTCCGCGTATTCTTCCATTCTTACCTTTTTCCCGACGCTCCTGGTTGTGGGTTCCGTCCTGGCGACCTGGCGCAAGGGCGCTCCCTACATGCGAGAGATCACTTACGCCTTATCCCGCATTCTGCCCGCCGGTAGCAACACAGCGATGAATTTTCTGCGCGGCGCGGCCCAACGCCCGGTAGGCTTGCTGATCACAGCCTCCTTGATAACGCTTTGGACCGCCTCCGGCGTCATGATTTCCTGGATGGAAGGCTTCCGCCGTTGCTACGAGTTGCCCAAAATTTGGGGACTTGTAAAAGAGCGATTAATCTCATTCCTTCTCGTCATCTTCGCGCTTCTTCCCATGACCTTCGCGACTCTCCTGGTGGCTTTCGGCAGCAAAATCGAAACCGACATCCTCTATTACACCGCGCGCGAATTCAGCCCTTACATCTTGCTCATGTGGACTGTCATCCGTTGGATCATTGCCACGCTCACCAGCATTGCAGTCATCTCGCTCATCTATCACAACGCCGTCCCGCGCACTCAACCCTGGCACAGCGTACTCCCTGGCGCAACGCTCGCTACCGGCATGTGGTTCTCCTCTACACTCCTCTTTGGTTTTTACCTCCGGCATTACGCCGATTACAGCATTATCTACGGATCACTCGGCGCCGCCATCGCCCTGCTGGTGTGGATGTACATGGTTTCCCTCGTGATCCTGGTTGGAGCGGAATTTAATGCCATGCTGGCCCCGCGCGCTATGCTGGGAAAAGAATTGACCGCGATCAATCACTCTAAATTGTGAATCGCTCAGCCGAACAGGCGCGCTGCGGATAAATGCAGAATCCGCCGATCTTCTATCCATGGATGTAAATTCCAAATGGATGCGATTGCCAAGTTCGCTGGCTATCGCCCGAATTAGAAACGCCAAACCGTTACAATAGTTTCTCCCAAGACTTATCTGACTGGAGCCGATGAAGCGACGCAAGTCCGATCTCGCAACCAACAATTTCCTGACTCTTGACCATCCTTCGTCCGCCACGACAAGTCTGATTTCGCCCGGCCGCCGCGCCAAAATCATCTGCACCATCGGCCCGGCTTGCCATTCGGAAGCAGCCATGCGCGATCTCCTTCGCCTTGGCATGGACGTTGCCCGCCTGAATTTCTCCCACGGCTCGCACGAAGATCACGCCCGCAACATCGAACGCTTGCGCTGCGCCGCCGAAAAAGAGAATCGCACGGTCTGCATCTTGCAGGATTTGCAAGGCCCCAAGATCCGCACTGGACGCCTGGAGCGCCACGAACCCATTGAGCTGAAGAGTGGTTCAACCGTAATCATTACTCCGCGCGACATCACCGGCACGCCCACCCGCATCTCCACCACGTTTCCCGATCTCGCCATTGAGGTAACCGCAGGCGCGCGCATTCTTCTGCGCGATGGCCTGATCGAGTTGCGCGTGCGCACCGTGCGCGGCAAAGATGTGGTCTGCGACGTTTTGAATGGCGGAACTTTAGGCGAGCATCAGGGCATCAATCTTCCCGGGACTGCTTTGTCCATTCCAGCCCTGACCGAAAAAGATCGCAAGGATCTTGAGTTCGGCCTCAAGCATGGCGTAGACGCGATTGCTCTTTCTTTTGTGCGCTCCGCTGCCGACGTGAACATGGTCCGGCAAATTGTCGCTGGCAAAAGCAGTAACACTCCTCTCATCGCAAAACTGGAAAAACCGCAGGCGATCGATCACCTCGAAGAGATTCTCGAAGCAGTCGACGGAGTCATGGTGGCGCGTGGCGACCTAGGCGTAGAAATGGCGCCAGAAAAGGTGCCGGTCATTCAGAAACACGTCATCCGCCGCGCATCCGTGTGGCGCAAGCCCGTAATCACCGCCACGCAAATGCTCGAGTCGATGATCGAAAACCCGCGCCCCACGCGCGCAGAAGCCAGTGACGTGGCCAATGCCATTTTCGATGGCACCGATGCAGTTATGCTGTCGGGCGAAACCGCCAGCGGCCGCTATCCCCGCGAAGCCGTAGCCATGATGTCGCGCATCGTGGTCGAGGCCGAGAGCAACATGGAAGAATTGACTCCGCCTCGCAGACGCCGCGACCGTAAAGGCCTTTCCGTCGCCGAGACCATCTGCGAATCGATCGCCCACGCAGCCGAAGATCTGCCCATGGGCGCGATCGCCGTCTTCACCGAAACCGGCAACACCGCCCGCATGATTTCCAAGTATCGTCCGCAAGCCGCCATCTACGCTTTCACCGCGAGCGCTACAGTGGCTCAACGCACCAATCTTTACTGGGGCGCGCATCCCATGAAATGCGCTCAGGGACTTTCCACCGATAGCATGGTGGATGTCGCCGAACATGAATTGCTGAGCCGGGGATTGCTCAAACCTGGAGATGTGTTAGGAGTCGTCGCAGGAACACGCCAGGCTTCCGGGTCCACAAACTTCATGCGTCTCCACACCGTGACCGCAGAAGAGGCAAGCGCCGTTCCTCTCGCCGCCCGCGAGCGCACCGCCAGGCGCAAGCTATAATCGCGGAGTATGTCTCAGGGATGCCTATCCGTCGCAATCTGGGAGCCTCTGCCCGGCATGGAGGCGGCATCGCTCGCGACCATCCGCGAACTCAACGTGATCATCGCGAAAAACGGATATGGCCGCGATCTTCTTTACCACAGTGGCAATAATTATGTGTTGCTCCGCTACTGGAACTCCGAGCATGCACGCCTTACCGCTTATGAGGATCCTGAGTTGCTTCGTTGCTGGGCTCGTTTGGGAAATGAAATTCAAATCCTGAAAGTTTACGAGAAACTGGAGGAGGTCGGCGTATGAAGTCGCCATCATTTTTCAAACGTCGGCCCAAAACAGAAGAACCACTGTCGTCCGCGTCGACTCAATCCACTACGCAGGTCTTCACCGATGTTTCCTCAGACCCGTTCGTGCGCGGACTTCTGCATCGCCCCGCCAACCCCAACGGCGACGGCTTGGTTCTGAGTCATGGCGCCGGATCGAATTGCCAGTCTCCGGTGCTTGTCACTCTAGCCGAAACATTTGCCGAAGCCGGTTACTTTGTTCTGCGCGTCGATCTGCCATACCGACAGGATCGTCCTTACGGACCCCCCGGCCCCGGCGATGCCAAGCGCGATCGCGCCGGATTAAAGAATGCGGTTACAGCCCTCAATAACTTGGCCGCCGGCCGTATCTTTCTCGGCGGTCACTCCTACGGAGGGCGCCAATCCAGCATGCTCTGCGCCGAACAACCGCAGAGCGCTCCGGAACTCGCAGCCGGCCTGCTCTTGCTTTCGTATCCCCTGCACCCTCCTCGCAAACCCGACCAGCTCCGCACTCAGCATTTTTTCACTCTGCGCACTCCTGCACTATTCGTCGAGGGCACGCGCGATCCTTTCGGATCGATCGTAGAAATCGAGCAGGCACTGAAGCTGGTCCCTGGAAAGACAAAGCTTCTGACCGTCGAAGGGGCTGGTCATGATCTGGGATTCAAGGGCAAGGCAAAGCACGAAGAGTTATCGGCAAGCATCCTAAAGGAATTTCAGGCATTTTTCGCGGGTTGAAGAATTTCAACAGTACGCGAAACTCTGTCATCGACCGGAGTTCTAATTCACCCAGCCTGACTTCGACCCGCCGTTCCCCTTGCGCGAATCATCATCCGGAGGAATGTAGTTACCATGTTCGTCGAAGTGAACGTCGCGGTCGTGTTTGCGCATATAGACTTCAAACTTCTTCGCCGCCTGCCGCCGCTTCCACCGGTAATAGTCATTGCGCATGCTGAAGTATCGTTCCGTCGCTCCAAACATCAGTCCACGGCCGGGAACGAACTTGATGTAGAGAAATCCGAACAGCAGTCCGCCCAGGTGTGCGAAGTTCGCTACCCCGCCTTGAGAAGGCTGGAAGGTCGCGATCACCACTACGAAGATGATGATCCCCACCAGGTACTTCGCTTTAATCGAGAACGGGAACGGGAAGAGAAATACCTCGCGATCGCCATATAGCATGCCGAACGCGATCAGCAATCCGTAGATTCCGCCCGAAGCGCCGATGGTAGGAACCGTCGGTGAGGCGCCCGGCAAGCCGGTGTAAGAGACCGCCAGAGTTACCAGTCCCGCGCCGATCACGCAGAAAAAATAAAATTCCAGAAACTTGCGTGAGCCCCAGTCCTGCTCCTCCTGCGAGCCAAACATCCACAGCGTGAGCATGTTTAACAGCAAATGTCCTACACTGGCATGCAGAAAGGAGTATGTGACGAGCTGCCACACAAATATATAGTGCAGCACGAAGAACGGAACCAACCCGAAATAGACCTCCACGTCCCGCGCCAGTTGCGGGGCTACAGCACCCAATACTACCTGCAGAAAATAAACGGCCGCACAAATAATGACCAGCCGCTTCACCCACCGCGTGAACGGCGGAAAACTCAACGTCATGGACCGTCCGCGAGGCATAGGGTTCAGTGGTTGGCTGGTGACGGAGAGAAGCACAACTCCGGATGAGGCTGCATTATTCCTTTCATCTTATCAGGTTACCCGCTCCTAGCGTTCCGGTGTCGGAACGACGGCCAGACTCCTGTGTCCCTGCTTATCCACGGCCCTCACGGCAAAGATCACATTATCCTTCGAGAGCTTCAAGGTCGCACGATTGACCGCGCCAACCTTTTGGACGTACTCCCATTTAGGACTGGTCGTCGCGCGCCAGAGAACCTCATAGCCGGTAGCTAATCCTCCGGGAGAATTTTCCCATGTCAACGTTGAATCATTCTCCAAGTCTTTCGTCAACAGATGCACATTCGCTGGAGGCGCCGGCGCCGATGCCAACGAAGCCAGCGTAGCCGCATTCAGCCGCGCCACACGCCCCACATAGTCGAAGTCCACAAACTTAGTAAGATCGCCGTATTCAATGCCGTTCTCGGTGCGGACGTTCTGATGCTGGTGGTGAAAGTCCTCGCGAAATTCGGTGAAGCGCACGGCGGCGAATCCCTGCTGGTTGAACGAAGAGTGGTCGCCCCCGCGCAAGTAACGATCCAGCCGGAACACCAGCACCGACTCTACGCCCACATCTTTATAGTAAGCACTACCCACATCGTCGATATAGCGCGCCAGTTGCCGCGAGGCGGAATCGTTCTCCCCGCCCAAGCCGCGAATCCTTCGAATCTCCTGCTCCGTGGCCGCAGCCGGTAAGCCCTCGGAAAACACTCGGACCACAGAGTGATCCTGCTCGGCGCTCTTGTCGCCGCCCACGATATCGTTGTTAAGCGCCGCCTCCAAATTCCAGCCCTGCTCTTTCGCCATCTTGGCGAAGTGCTGGCTTCCGTTCAGGCCTTGCTCCTCGCCCGCGACCGTCAGAAAAATCATCGTCGCGGGAAATTTCATCTTGCTCAGGACCCGCGCACACTCCAGGCTGACGGCCGCTCCACTGGCATCGTCGTTCGCCCCCGGCGCGTCGCCCTTCACGTCGAGTATGTCGCTGTTGCGCGAATCATAGTGCCCGGTCACCAGCACGATCCGCTTCTCGTTCTCCGCATCGGTTCCTTTCAGCACCGCATAAACATTGGTGATGACGGTCGGCTGGGGAATCCGGTCCGCAGCGGGTTCGGTAAAGCTGTCAACCTTCACCTCGAGGCAGCCGCCACAATCCCTGGAATACCGCTCGAATTCCAACTTGATCCACGCTCGCGCCGCGCCGATGCCGTGTCCAGCCTCGATTGCGGCCGCATCTTGCGCTGAGATCGTTGACCGGGTTCCAAAGCTCACCATCTTCTCAACATTCGCCCGGATGCGCTCCGCTGAAACCTGCTGCAACGCAGCCGAGATGTGACTATCCAGCGCCATGGGTTCCGCAGCACTGGATTTCGGCTGATTCTGCGCTACCGCCCCAATGCTGGCGGTCAGCACCAGGATGACAACGGCTGGCCTCAGTCGTTTTCTGCGAGATGAGATCATGCGACTTTCCTGAATACGAAATTAAGCGGGGATGACCGTGCCACCCCACCGAGCGTGCCCCATCCTTGCGCGTTTTTTGCTCAAGGGTGGCTATCCCTGACAGATGATCCGTACTAGTTTCCGGTCACGGCCCTAAAGAATCCAACGCCCGCTTCACCACGTCTGCCGGCAACGGCGCATAGCCCAGTGCAGAACACTTCTTCTGGCCCGACGTAAGCACCCAACGAAGAAGCTCCATCCGGAGATCTTTCTTGTTCTTATCCTCGATTGACTCCGGAAGTACCAGCCACGTGTAAGTCGCAATCGGATAAGAGTCCTTGCCTGGAGGGTTGGTGATCGAGACGCGAAAATCCGCGCCCAGCGTGTCGGCGGTCGCTGCCGCAGCAGCGGTCACGCTAGAAATACTCGCTTTGACAAACTCCCCTTCCGCGTTCCTGACCGCCCCAAAGCTGAGTTCATGTTGAATCGCGTAAATGAATTCAACGTAGCCCATGGAGTTCGGCGTCTCCTGTACAGCGGCGGCAACCCCCTCGTTCCCTTCCGCTCCCACTCCTACAGGCCATCGCACCGTGGTGTCAGCGCCGACCCTAGCCTTCCACAGCGGATTGATTCTTGACAAATAATCGGTCCACACATAAGTTGTACCACTGCCTTCGGAACGATGAACCACCACAATATCGGCGGCCGGCAGCGCCGCGCCCGGGTTCGACTTCTTAAGCTGCGGATCATTCCACTTCTTAATATTTCCCAGGTAAATCCCGGACAGCGTTTCCAGCGTGAAATTAAGCGTCCGGCGAAGACCCTTGATGTTGTAGATGACTACAACCGCGCCCGGGACCGCTGGCAGATGGATGAAGCGTTGTTGGGCTGCGGCCATGGCTTCATCTGACAGCGGCATCTCGGAAGCGCCAAAGTCCACCTTGCCCTGCTCCAACCGCTGGATTCCCTCGGCTGATCCGACTGCGTCGTAGCTGATGCGCACATCCGGATAATGTTCTTGAAACAATTCAAACCAGCGCTGATAAAGGGGCGCGGGAAACGTAGCACCTGCACCTCTCAGGGTTCCTTTTATTGGTTCGTGGATTTCCAGCGGAGGGCCAGCAACAGCCGCTTCCGGCTGATTCCCGCCTTTGAGAGCGGCGAGCATTTTGCTTACAACCTGGCGTGCAAGGTCATCCGCAATGCCGTTCCAGGCAAAACTGCTCGGGCTCACTAGATAAGACCACAGAGTATCGCCATTCTTTCCGACCACCTCTACGGACAGGAACCCTCCGAAAGTTGCCTGGCTCGAGGTATGCGAACGGGGATTGAGAGAAACGTGGCCTGTCACCCACCGCCGGCCTGTCCCCTGGATCGTCGCGTCGGCGTTTTTTGCATCTGAAACAACCTGAACCTCCTGGCTTTTCCTCAACCGGCGGACCATCTGCTCCCGCATCTCAGCCGCGCCTCGGTCCGAACCGAGCGAACCAACATACAATTTCTTAACTTTGGAAAGCTGCTCCGCGGCTTCAGCATAGCCAGTGATCGCGCTCGCTGCGAAGAGTGCCCAGCAGAACGCAGAGCCACGATGCAAATCTGGAACCCCACCTCCAGTGTGGACGCCTTCCCCGAAACAAAGTTTCCATCCTATGACTCATCCTGCTTCCGCGTCTGTCAGAATTGTTTTAGTTTTCTCCGAAAACGGAGGGTAAGCTGATCCAGCCCTCCAAACCAGTATCGAAATCCCGCCCTACAGAATTCGCCCCTTGACTTCGGCTAGGGAGAATCTAAATATTAACAAGTGTATCTAAGGAATCGGAGGAATCATGGTACTTTGTCCCGAATGCGAAACTGATCTGGATGTAGAAGAGGAAGAGGTCGATGAAGGTGAAATCGTCTCTTGTCCCGAGTGTGGGACGGACTTCGAAGTAGTAACGACCAGTCCGTTGGAGTTGAAAGCGGTCGAGGCCGGCTACGTCGAAGAGGAAGAAGAAGTGGAGAGCGAAGACGGTGACGACGCCTAACGTCTACCGAAACGGTTCACCCGCACGCCGTTCCGCCTTTTATCTGCTGCTCGTCCTTGCCGCCTCTACTCTTGGTCCACTTGTGTTGCCGGCAGTCAACGCCGCGCCCGCGACCAAAAAGCTAAAACCGACGGACCCGTACGCCCTCATCTTCGGCACGGTTTGGGGACCGGATAATCGCCCCGTCTATGGCGTCAAAGTCAGCATTCGCCGCATGCCCGATAAAAAGCCGAAGTGGGAAGTCTATTCCGACCACGCCGGTGAATTCGCCCAGCGGGTTCCTGCCGGCGAAGCCGACTATCAGATCGAGCCCGATCTGAAGAGCCTCAAGACGGCAGATGGAAATGCATTGCATCTGGCGGAGGAGGTCACGGTCCACGTAGAGTATGACGAACGCGTGGATATGAGCTTGCACCTCACGCGCTAGAGAATTCGAACTAAAGAACAAGAAGCAGAGGGGAATAAGATTTCTATGACTCCCAGACGCGCCGTCAACCAGGTTCCCCTGATCGTCGGCGCGCTCGTTCTCGTGATATCCGTGGCTGCCTATGCGGCTCCCGACAAGAAAGACAAGCAGCAGGGCCGGTTGCTCTACGGCAAAGTACTCGATCAGCAGGATAATCCCGTGCCAAACGCGATCGTCTACCTGACCGACACGCGCACGCACGCGGTAAAGACTTACATCATCGGCCAAGATGGCACTTACCGTTTCCCGGGCCTCTCCAACGTGGATTATGAAGTCTACGCCCAGTACAACGGCCGCAAGAGCGACAGCAAGTCCGTCAGCCAGTTCGATGACCGGCCGCAGGTCTACATCGATCTGAGGATCAACACGCGATGATGCTGACAGCGTGGTGACGGCTTTAAAATAGTGGTACAGTTTGGCTCTTTACACTACGGCGTCATCCGGGACGCGGCCGTTTTTCAGGCGGAGTGAAGGATCTTCCACCTGACTTAACGGCGAGTGTAAATATGTGTAACGGCCATATGTAGCGGCTAAAGATCCGTCGTGCCGTACAACTTTTCGTAAAGGTTCGGGTTCAATAACTGAAGATGTTCTTTGCGCGGGAGGAGACCTTGAAAGAATTGCGCTTGCTTCAGAGTGCGGAGAAGTGTGCCATGGCTGCGGGAGTAGTGTTCGCGACCTTCGTGATAATTGCTGCGGCGGCGGTTTCGGCCGTGGCTCAGCAGGGCTCCATGAGCCCTTACCAGGACGAACAGGATGGCGTCAGCGCCGGCGGTAAATGGATGGAGTTTCGCTCGGAAGACAAGATGACCGCCGCGAAAAAGGTTCGCTTCGAGCTGCTTTCGAACAACTACCTGCGCGAAGATCCAGACTACAAACCACGTGTCGAAATCGTCTGCACCAACGGCAAATACCAATACGCCGACTTCAATCCCGGCGCCCGTCTTGGACACCCCGACTATCCCGGCTTCTGGGGTCAGCCCAAGATGGAGGTGATGGTCCGCATCGATGGCAGCCACGACCACAAGGGCTGGAATTGGGTACGCGATCGCTTCCTGGCCATGGACAAGGGCACGGTTCGCGGCGCGATCGGCGCCCAAGTTTTCAATGTGGAAGTCAGGACTAGAACCGGCTACGCCATCGCCGAGTTCTCTCCGGCAGGGTTGAACCTGGACGAGGTCAGGCATGCCTGCGACCTGACGCCCCATAAGCCCTGAGATCGCTGGAGGAACCGGGCTTCGACTTTGTGCGTGAACCGGAACTCTGGGGGAACTGTTCGCAACGAGAACCCTCTGGTTCAAGCCCCGAAGGGGCGGCATATGATAGCCCGGCACGTCAGTGCCGGGTAGATGCAGAATTACGGCGTCGTGTCGCGTGGGGACGACACGAACTCTTGTGCGCATTTTCAACAACCTACGATATAGCTGGAACATATCCTGTTCCCGCTACAAGAACTTCTTTCCCTTCCATTAGTGACCCGTAACCCCCTGGTGGCGTGACCTCGGTCGCTGGGCGTCAGCTACTTGCATGTCTGCCTCAACTCCTGTTTCACTTGAGCATTCACCGTAAAACGAGGGAACAATGGGTAGCAGCGTGATCGAAGGGGCGGCGTTTTTACTGTTCGTCGTGGGAGTGCTCGTGTACGTCGTCATTCTCTACAACGAACTGGTGCGGCTGCGCAATGACAACGACCGCGCGTGGGCCAACATTGACGTGCTCCTCAAACAGCGGCACGACGAGATTCCAAACCTGATTGAGACCGTGAAAGGCTACATGCAGCATGAGCAGCAGACGCTGCTGGCGGTAACGCAGGCGAGGGCCGCTTCGATGAATGCCGCCAGCATCGGGCAGAAAGCGCAAGCTGACTTAATGATGACTGGAGCGCTGCGCGGCTTGTTTGCCGTCGCGGAGAATTATCCTCAGCTCAAGGCCAACGAAAACTTTCTTAAGCTGCAAAACCGCATCAGCCAATTGGAAGACCACATCGCCGACCGCCGCGAGTTCTTCAACGACGATGTCAACACCTACAACACCCGCATCGGTCAGATTCCCGAGGTATTTGTGGCCAGCTTCATGAGCCTCAAACCGCGCTCCATGTTCAGCGTCTCCGACGACGACCGCAAACTGGTCGAGGTCAAGTTCCAGAATCAAAGCGCCGCAGGCGCATAGGCGGAGTTGCAGCCACTTTATGTGGGGACAGCCGCCCTCGGCTGTCCGTTTAGCGGAGCTCAACCCGAACCGTCTCCATTGAATCCGGGCGCTGTGGACCGCCGAGATGCACAATCCTTACCGTCAATTTCTGAGCCATTCGAGCCATAAATAAATTTCTTCGGAGAAGCCATCCGCCTCACTTTCTGCAACTAACCCTCATATACTTGATTTCACGATTCACGCGAGGGCCTATGAAAATGAACAAATTGCTGAAGTCAGTTCTCAAAACCGTGGTCTATTTGCTGGAGCAAACCGAGAGCGTCGCCGAGGAAATGCGCGACCGCGTTGCCGATGGCGTTGACCACGCCAGCGACCGGGTATCGGATCTCCGCGACCAAGCTCGAGACATGTATGCGGGCGAAGATCACACTCTCCGCAATGTTCTTACCTTCGCCGCCGGAGTGGGTATCGGAATCGGTGCCGCGATCCTGCTTGCTCCCGCCAGCGGTGAGGAAATCCGCGGCCAGATCGGCGACAAAGTTCAAGACATCGGTGACCGAGTTCGGGAGCGATTCTCGTCCGCATCGAGCAGAGCCTCCACCGGCACGGAAGGCATGTAATTTTTTTTGCTGCGCCTGCCACGAACGTCCCATATTCGACGAAGAGCGTATCTCTTTCGCCGTCGACAGTGAAGTTGTGTTCCAATCGCAAATATCTGCCGAATGAGATAGCGAACCAACTGCTACAGCTGTAAGTAGTAAGAAGGACTTTCACGCCAACAATCTGGCAGCGTCCTTCGCGTGATAAGTAAGGATAATGCTGGCGCCAGCGCGGCGAATACTGAGAAGCGATTCCATCATAACGCGGTCGCGCTCGATCCAGCCATTGCGGGCGGCGGCCTCGATCATGGCGTATTCTCCGGAGACCTGATATGCCGCGAGGGGAAGGTCGAAGCGGTCGCGCGCAGCGGCGATAACATCGAGATACGGCATGGCAGGTTTCACCATGATCATATCCGCGCCTTCTTCAATGTCGAGTTCAATTTCGCGCATTGCTTCGCGCACGTTAGCCCCATCCATCTGATAAGACCTGCGATCTCCGAACTGCGGCGCGGAGTCAGCGGCTTCACGGAAGGGACCGTAAAATCCGGAGGCAAATTTCGCGGCATACGAAAGAATAGGAGTGTTCGCGAAGCTGGCCGCGTCGAGGGCGCGGCGGATCGCTGCAACCCGGCCATCCATCATGTCGGACGGGGCAATGATATCGATACCAGCTCGAGTGAGAGAAACCGCAGTCCGGGCCAGAAGGTCCAGGCTGGCATCATTGTCGATTTCGAATTGCGGTTGGGCGGCTGCACGGGCTACGAGAACGGCAGCCGCAGTATCAATCGCCTTCTTCTTTTCTTCGGGCGACGCCACCGTCATCACCCGCATCGCGGCGGCGCCCAGAGATTGCGGCGTCGGCCCTTTGCGCACAATCCCGCAGTGTCCGTGAGACATGTATTCGCAGAGGCACACATCGCCCATCAGAACCAGGTCGGGCACTTCGGCCTTCATCGCGCGCGCCGCCTGCTGCACAATGCCATCTTCCGCCCATGCACCAGTGGCCACGTCATCTTTTTTGTCGGGAAGCCCGAACAGAATCACCGAGGGCACGCCCAGGGAACGAACTTCCTGCGCCTCCTTCACCGCCTCATCCACCGACAAATTGAATACTCCCGGCATGGAACGTACTTCCTTCCGTATCCCCTCGCCGGGGCAAACAAACATCGGGTAAACAAAAGCGTCAGGCGTAAGACGGGTTTCTCGCACCATGTTGCGGAGCTGATCGGTGCGGCGCAGACGGCGAAGACGGGTTACCGGAAAGGCCATAGAAACCACCTTGGCGACAATTGAGCGCCTCTTAACCGTTGATTCTAACAGGACTTGCTTCCCGCTGAAGCTTCCATCGGCGTCACTGACTCGGCTCTGAGCCGCGAGGACCGGGTGACGAAAGTAACCTGCTGTACTCCGAAGCGATCTGGGAATCCTCGGCCTTCTCCATAAAATGGAAGCGGATGAGTCTGTTCCAACGATATCGCTGGTTTGCGCTCGCCGGTGCCATTACGCTGGCGTTCGGCGCAACGTCTCTAATATTCCCGCGTGGGCCGGCGCTCACCGCGATTTTTGATGTGGGATACCTACTGCTGATCCTGGCGGTTGGTGCGACCATGCTGGCCAACGCATGGTCGGAACAGGGCGCTTACCGCCGCTTCTGGGCACTTATGGGAGCGGGGAGCGTTCTCTGGGCATCTCATCAGGCCGGATGGGTCTATTACGAGGTGCTGCGCCGCGCCGACGTGCCAGATCCGTGGTTCATGGATGTGTTTCTGTTCCTGCACCTGATTCCGATGATCGCGGCGGTTGGGCTGCGTCCGCATCGGACTGCAGGCGAGCAGAAATTCCGCGTCGGCACGCTGGACTTTCTCCTGTTGCTAGTTTGGTGGGTATTCCTGTACGCGTTCATTGTCTTCCCTTCGCAATACGTCTCAGCTAATTTTCCGGCGTACGACAGGAACTATTGCTCACTCTACTTGGCGGAGAGCGGTGTGCTTGTGTTGGTGCTGGCGATTGCCACCCGCGGGGCGCTTTCAGGATGGAAAATCGTGTACCTGAACTTGCTGGGGGCAGGTTTGTTGTACGCGGTGGTCTCCGGGGAAGAGAACCTGGCGCTCACAAATGGGGGCTATTACACCGGATGCCTGTACGACGTTCCGTTGATTGGTGCAGTAAGCTGGATGGCAGCAACTGCGCTGACCGCGCGCCAGTGGCAGCCGGAAGCCGCAATCCCTCAAGGAGATGACAAGTGGGGTGCCATGGTATGGAGGCTTGCCACGCTGGCCATTCTCTCTTTGCCGGTGCTAGGGTTGTGGTCCTTTCTGTGGGATACCTCGCCGGCACCGGCTCGCACATTCCGCCTGGTTGCTGTATTGGCGGCAATGCTCGTCCTGGGAGGATTCGTATTTGTGCGTCAGTATCTTCAGGATCAGGCGCTCATCCATCTTCTTGGCAATTCACGGCGCACCTTCGAGAACGAGCAACGCCTGCAGAGCCATCTTGTGCAAAGAGAAAAACTGGCTTCTTTGGGAGAGCTGGTTGCGGGTGCCGCGCATGAGATCGATCATCCGCTCACCGCGATCATGGAATCTTCAGAGAAACTGTGGTCGAATCAGCGGCTGACCAGCGAGCAGGATGCGTTAGTACGCAAGATCGTGAGCCACTCCCAGCGAACCCGCGACTTGATCTCGAACCTTCTCAGCTTCGCGCAGCAAAGTTCCGGAGAGAAGGCGATGGTGGATTTGTGCATGCTTCTGCAGCGCAGCGTGCAAATGCGCGATTTGCAGCAGCACGATCTTAAAATTCGTATCGAGATTGCGATCGACCCGAAACTGCCCATGGTATGGGGCGACGGCCACCGGTTGTTTCAAGCCTTCGTCCAGATCGTCGAAAATGCCCTGGATGCGCTCGAGGAGTCCGGCGGCGGATTGCTTCGAGTCAGCGCTCAGCAGGAGCACGATGAAGTCATTGTCCTGTTTTCCGATAGCGGCCCAGGAATCAAAGAGCCACATCGCGTCTTCGATCCTTTCTACACCACGAAACCGATCGGCAAAGGTACAGGCTTGGGACTGAGTGCCGTCTATGGCGTGGTCCAGGATCATCTGGGGCAAATTACCTGCCACAACAAACCAGAGGGGGGAGCAGTATTTCTACTGCGCCTGCCCGTGGCCGCTTCTGCCGATCCCCAGGCGCTGGCAGCAGCTCATTCATAGGGAGACAAGCAGAGTACGCCGTGTTCCTTTGTGCCCGGTCTGGTAAAGATTTTTCTTGCTGGCTTCGCGGACGCATCTTTTCTCACCGATCCCGCCATTCCTGTAACATAAATTCCAATGCCGCACCCGCTCATCCACAATTCCGCGCGCGTGCTGGAGTTCGACGCCCTGCGCGAACTGCTGCGCGGATACGCCTCCTCGCCGCTGGGCCAGGCGAAGATCGCAGCCCTTGCTCCTTCGACCGATTCTTCCTGGATCAGCGAGCAACAAGAACTAACCGACGAGGTGCGCGCCTTCCGCCGCGTCGGAGGCCGCTTCGAGTTTTCCGGCCTGCTGGATGTTGCAAAGTCGATTCAGCGATCCCGAATCGTTGGATCCGTCCTGGAAACGACGGAGATCCGCGACATACTGTTGGGAGTAGATCGCGCCGCCGAATGGCGCGAGATCGCCCTTCATCCTCCCGCAAATATGCGATCGGAATGGCGGCGCATCCAGGCGCTTTCAGAAGGTATTCCCGACTTCACAGAATTTCTGCGTTCTTTCCAGAACAAAATTCAGCCCGACGGAGCACTCGAAGATTGCGCTTCGCCGGAACTGGCGCGCATTCGTCGCGAGATCGAAAAACAAAGGCGCGGGATTCAGGAATCTCTGCGCGGATACTTGCGTCGACTGGCAGAAGACGGTGCCGTGCAGGACGAGCTGGTGACGATCCGCGGCGAGCGCTTTGTCATTCCGGTGAAGATCGAGCAGAAGCGGCGCGTGCAGGGCGTCGTGCACGGCGCAAGTTCCAGTGGACAGACCGTCTTCGTCGAGCCCCTCGAGACGATCGAGCAGAACAACGAACTGGTCCGGTTACTCGACGAAGAGCTCGCCGAGATTCATCGCATCCTGCTCGAAATGACACGGCGCATCGGTGAGCAGGCAGTTGCAATCCTGGCCTCAGCCGAGATACTCGGCCAGCTGGAACTGCAGTTTGCCAAAGCCCGCTTTGCCGAAGACTACAACTGTGTGTCGGTGCAGCTGAGCGCCAACGCTCGGAACCAGCCAGGTTTGAGTGAAGAGAGTTCATGTGGGGACAGCCGCCCACGGCTGCCTGCCCTGAGCGAAGCCGAAGCGTCCGCGAGGGAAGCTCGCCTGTTCCTGCACAACGCCCGCCATCCGCTGCTGGAGCACAACTTGAAGCTCAAAGGCGCTGCCGTAGTTCCGGTCACCATCGAACTCGAAGGCACCCGCCGACAACTAGTGATCACCGGCCCCAACACAGGCGGCAAAACAGTCACGCTTAAGACGATGGGACTGCTCGCGTTGATGGCCCAGTCCGGAATTCCTGTCCCCGCCGATCGCGCGGAAATGCCTGTGTTCGACGCAGTGCTCGCCGATATCGGCGACTACCAATCGATCGAGCAGAATCTCTCGACCTTCTCCGCGCACGTCACCAATATCGATTTCATCTCCCGCACCGCAACGCCGCAGTCACTCGTGTTGCTGGACGAACTAGGTTCAGCCACCGATCCCGAAGAAGGCGCAGCGCTGGCCGTCGCGATTGCCGGACACTTCGCCCGCATCGGCTGCGTGACAGTGATCTCGACCCATCACACCTCGCTGAAGGTCTACGGCGCGAATACTCCGGGTGTAATCAACGCTTCGGTCGGCTTCAACGAGATCACATTGCAGCCCACGTACGAATTAAAGATGGGAGTGCCCGGAGCTTCGGCGGGAATCAACATCGCACAGCGGCTGGGATTAAACCCGGCAATCATCGACGCCGCGCGGGCGCGCTTGGGCACGCAAGCCCGCGATGTTGGAGAGTTCCTGGACAAACTCCACGCAGGCTTGCGCGAAGCGGAACGCGAACGCCTGCGCCTGAAAATACGCGAGGAGGAAGTCGATCGCGAAAAAGTTCGTCTCGCAACCGAGGGCAAGAAAGATCAGCAAGCCAAAATCCGCGAAATGGAGAAAAAGCTGGAAAGCGTGCTGCGCGACTTCGAATATCACGCGCGCGAGGCCGTGAATGCCATCCAGGACCGCTCCGCCGCGCAGAAGGTTTCGAAAGATGCCGAGCGCCGCATCGCCAAGTTGCGCCGCGAATTTCGCGAGCAATTTGATTCCACCGTGGTAGCGCACGCCAGCGGCGCCGACCAGAACGATCCCTATGCGCAACCGCAGGTTGCAAAGCACATCGCCGAAGGCGACAGCGTCAAGCTTAAATCAACCGGCCGCACAGCACGCGTCTCGCGCAAGTTGGACGACAATCACTTCGAGGTACAAATGGGCGCGATGAAGATGAAGATCGCGCGCGACGATATTGCCGCCGTCGTGACTAGCGCCCCGAGAGCCGCCGATTCCCCGGTGCAGGCGGCGCGAGCCAGAGGAATTTCCGTATCGCTCGAAAACGAAAGTCAGAGCGCGCCGTCGGAAATCAACGTCATCGGCTACAACGTGGACGACGCGACCCGCGAAGTCCAGAAGTTCGTCGACCGCGCATTTTTAGCCGGCCTGCCGCGCGTGCGCATAGTCCACGGCAGCGGCATGGGCATCCTGCGCAAAGCATTGCGTCAAGCCCTGCAGCAGCATCCGCACGTAGAGTCAGTAGCCGAGCCTCCGCAGAACGAGGGCGGCGGCGGCGCGACGGTGGTGGGGTTGCGGCTGTAGTTGTTTGTCGCGCTGAGCCGAGGAGGATTTCGAGGGACGACGGATGTCTCGAAGTCCTGAGACTCTATTTTTGTTTGGATAAAAATCCCAGTACTTTGCTGGCTAGCTCGTCCGAGAATCCAAAGCGCGCCTTGGCCCTTGAATATAGATCGACCGCCTTTTTATCCAGCCAGATCATCGCCGATTTTCCCCAGCCATCCTGCGGCCGCGCAAAATAATCGGTGGAATGCACGATGGCCTTCTTATGCTTCTCGATCGTGTAGTAGTAGAGTGCGAGACTTTTGCGCGAGACCCCCTCGGGGCAGGTAAGAGGGTCAGGAAACCCATGCAGCGACCGCTCATCGGTTGTGAAGATGAGTACATGATTCAGCAGCGGCGGATACTTCGCCGCGCAACGCGCCATTTTGCCTCTCAAAGATCGCTCCCAAAGTTCAATCGCTCCGCCCCACTCTTCTTGCCACTCAGGATTCAGATACAGAATCAGATTCACCCGCCGATGCCAGTTTGTGTGGAAGTGATGCATGGAGAAATCAGTGTGCACATTCAGGTAACCGCGCGGTCCGGACTGATGCAGCCCGCCACCTTCTAACATCGGATCCGCCATCAGGTTCGGAATCCCTGTCAATTCCGAAAGCCAGGCTACGAACTCCGGCGAGTTCAGTTCGTCGGTAACCAGCCCCAGTGCGGGCGGAAAAAGTTGGCGCTTTGCCATGCCCAGTTTGTTTTCGTTGGCGTGCTTATACTGTGTCCACTCAGCCGTGGTGGCATCGGGGAACTCCGCGGCCATTTCGCGCGCAGCTTCTCGGTCAATAAAGTCCTTCAGCAAAATGTGAGGACAAGGTTTGTTCTCGCGGTATTGCTGAGCAAGACTAGGCAGCATCGATTCCCACTTCTCGTAGGGGAACAGTCGGACGGGGGACTGGACGGCTCGCGCAGTTGACATTAAGCAGGAATCTCCTATCGTTCAATTGTAATCTGGAACGGTGCGAGTCCGCACGCTGGTTGCGCCGTGAGCCTCTTAAGACATCCGACCCTAAGGAATCCGGCAAACCTGCACTGCGCTGTTCTGATAAACGCAACCCAGTCCTGCAACCCCAGGTTGGTGCACGACCACCCAGCTCACGCCATACTTGCTTTTCAATTGAGAGAAGTCTTTCGCGGTCAAGCTCTCCCATGGAGTTTGCGCCTGCACCTGCGCCCACCACTCCTCCGCCAGCGGCGGAAACATGCTTACCACGCCGTTGTCCTTGCCATCGTCGGCCAGCCGGCTTCTTTCAGCCAGGCATCGAAATCCTGTCTGATCCTCGCCGGGAATCCCCATGTAATCCGGATCGAGGGCGAATAGAGCGTCGACTGGAGTGTTCTGCCGAATCCAGACGAACGCTTGCTCCCAGGGATTTTTCGGTGCCGCACCCGGCCATTCCACGTTCGGGCTCGCGGGAAAAAGCGACCGCTGCGCCAGGAACACTCCCGTACACAAGGGAACAAAAAGTAATAGCCATCGCCAAACGCGATCGCGCAGCAGGAATTCGCCGATAAATCCGCCCATCATGACGAACATTACGATGTAGAGCAAATGAAGGCTGCGAAGCGGCTGCAACCGAGCAAGGGCTTCAAATCGTGCGGGAAGGTCGACTACCACTGCCGCGAGCAGATAGATCCCGCCGTAAACCATGAAAGCACGGCTTACACGCTCGACCATTGACCATTGACGATTTCGCGCCGCTTTTCCGAACCACCAGAACAAGATCAGCGGCGCGGCGATTCCCAGCAGCTCATACCATTGCCAGTTCTGAATGTAGTGAAAGCCGTGCCGCTTCGCGGCTTCGTGGTAAGCCGCCGAATTTGCGGGAGCCAGAGGCGTCGCCAGCGACAGGAAATTCGCTGCCCCACTGCTCTTCCAGCGATTGTCGAATTTGTCCATCACCAGCAGCAACACGCAAAAAGAAAATGGGAACACGCCCATCAGCGGATGCATGCAGGCAGCAAACACCAGCCACAAAAACGCAAGCAGATATTTCTTCTCCAAAGTGCGAGTCACCATGAAGATTCCAGCGAACGCCGCCAGATTCCGCGGGTTCAAATATTGGTCCATGATGTAGAGCGCTGTTCCTGCGACCGGAATCGTCAACAGCGCGGCGACCAAGCAAACTCCGCCCCAGCGCGCCTTGTTTGTATCCGGCTTGTTCGTATCCGGAAAGAGCATCCCGCTCAGCTCCCAACATGCAAGCAACAGCAGAAAAATGGACGCCACGTGCCACAAGAACAGGCCAACCTCCATCGGCAAATGACTCACACGCAGCGAGAATGCGACCACGTTGGGAAAAAATGTAAGGCTGGCATGCGATAAGAAAAATTCGCGCCCGGTAGGGAAGAGTTTCGGATGCAGATGCGCTTCCACTCCGGGCAAATAGATTTCGGCATCTTCGGCGAACGGATGGTATCCGTGAACCAGCAATGCTCCTGCCGTCAGCAGCAGCAGCGTGCCCATTGTTTTGTATTTGCCGCTTCTCGTTTTCTTCACGATTTACTTTGCCACAACAATAACTGTTGAGTCTTCTGTATTGCACCTTTCATCTTTTCTACGTAGCATCTAAATACAAATGGCCGCCGCACTTGTTCCCGAACGCCTTCGGCCTAACATGGCCTTCGGGGAGATTCTCAGCTTCGCCTACGATACTTTTTGCAGCAACAAAGTGCGCTTCATCCTGACTGCACTGGGTATGGTGATCGGCACCGCATCGCTCATCCTCGTGGTCACCATAGGGATGACTGGCAAGCAATACGTTCTCAATCAGATTCAGGCCATCGGCACTAACGAAATCTGGGCGGAGTACCTTGGCGGCGCGCCGCACATCAGCAATTCCAATCCCGACCCGCTCACCATCGAGGACCTCAACGCCGTCCGGCAAGACGTGCCGGGTATTATCGCTTCGTCGCCCGTCACCCAGCTCTCCGATCGCGTTCCCGTCGGCAACGGCAAAGAAAAGGACGTCACCATTCTCGGGGTCAGTCCCGAGTACGCACAGGTGCGCAACCTGGTCGTTCCCTCGGGAAGGTTTTTCGATCAGGAGGATTCCCAGGCCCACAACAAGGTTGGCGTGATTACGGAGAAAATGGCGCTGGAAGTCTATGGCTCAACGCAAGGCGCTGTGGGGAAAGTCATCAAACTGACAGGTCTGCCCTTCACCATCATCGGAACCTTCAAGGAGCGCGTCGAGACCTTCGGCCAATCCGAGATCGTCGATAATACACTGCTCATCCCGTACTCGGTGAGCCGCTATTTCATGGAGGTTCCCAACGTCAAACTGTTGTACTTCTCGATGGAAGATCCGTCGATGGTAATCCCGGCCACCGTGCAGATTAAGCGAGTTTTGCAGTCGCGGCACCGCTCAGAGTCCGTTTACGATGTTGCTAACCTCACCGCGCTGCTCTCCATGGCGGATCGAATTGCCACCGGCCTCACCTGGGTGCTTCTGCTGATTTCCATGGTCACTCTGGTGGTAAGCGGTATCGGCATCATGAATATTATGCTGGCGACGGTGACCTCCCGCATCCGCGAGATCGGCATCCGCAAAGCCGTGGGGGCCACGAACCGCGAAATCCGTTTTCAGTTTCTCGCCGAGGCCATTCTCATTTCGCTGATCGGAGGCTTCGTCGGCATCGTTATCGGCTACGCTATCCCTTACTCGGTTCGCTTCCTCACCGAATACCGCGTTCCGATTACTGGGCTGTCGGGAATCATCGCCATCATCGTCTCTTCCGTCGTCGGAGTAATTTTCGGCACCGTGCCAGCGGCGCGGGCGGCGCAGCTTGATCCCGTGGAAAGCCTGCGCTACGAGTAGGGACAGCCCTCTTCATAAGCGCTGAGTTAGGCGGTTTGAGCCCGAAGGCACGCGCCAGATTCCCACAAGCTCGTTTCTGGACCGCGATCAGCACGGGCCGCAACGGCGACCATACATCCAGATTTGACTACTTCGTCTCCTCGGCATAGGTAAGCTCGCGCGTCCTATCATTGGCTTGTTTGCCGTCTATTTCGACGTAGATTTTCGCGAGCGCATTCACGGGCCCATCTTCCTGCGGTGGCTGCATGATGAGGTCTCTGCCCATAGACCACGTCACTCGCCTCTCATCGAGGTTCCCGAAATAATAATCGACCTTGCTCGGATCGAGCCCTTTGTAACCGGTTGCCGTCGTCAGTTCCACCAGCTTCTTATTCTTGTCGGTTACCGGGAACTCCTTGCCATAAATATTGGCCAGCGAAACATCAAGAGGAAGCCAGCCATAGTTTGGCGCGAAGAAATAGATCCAGCAGTGATAGCTACCGTCGATGGGCACTCCATTCAGCGTGGGTTTTAGAAGCGAACCGTAGACCATGCGCGTGGGAATCCCGGCTGCCATGGCGAGCGACGCAAATAGCGAATGAAAATCCGTGCAATTACCGGTTTTGGTTCTCAAGCAATACTCCGTGCTGCCGACCGGAGAAGCCTTCAGATGGTCTGGATCCTTGACCCAGTAATCGACGTTTTCCAGCGTCCAATTGTAGATCTTTCGAGCGGCGAGAATCGGATTAGTCTCGCCCCCGACGATGGACGCGGACAGGGATTTGACTTGGTCGTTCACGATTACGTGAGTGGAAGGTTGCAGGTAGGCGAACAGCGCCGCACGTTCCTGATCGGTGAGCGGCCGTGTCTTGGCTGGATCGATGGTGTTGCGGATCTCGGTGCGCGTCAGCTCAAACTCTTCCCGAATCGTGATCGGGCCGTCGGCAGGCGCGCTGACCTCCGCATACCCAACGCGGTTTCCCCAATCGTCCCGGAAATACTGGACTGGAAAATCGGCGGTGACTCGAAGTTCGTGAATTGCAGACGCAGCATCTTCCTGAGGGACTGCGAACCACATGCGCACCATCTTCGCCCCTTTTGGAGGTTGTATCTTGAATTCATTCTTGATCTGGAACGACGCATGCTTTGGTTGGACTATCTTTGAGACAGCTCCGTCGAACGCATGGACAGAGACTGCCACGGCCGCTCCAGCTACCAGGAAGGCCAAAGAGATGGGTTTGCTAGGAACATGCAGGAAGGTCATAACGTTCATCCTCGTGGGAGTTGCAGAGAGGCTGCACAAATGGAGCGACGCTCAAAAAAATTGCTCCGACGACCAACGGCGTTTTCGGGAGCTACCGTCAAGTGAAGCCGCGTTCGCGCATGATGAGCATGCTCGCAGTAAGCTAAGAAGAGTATATAAGCCGTGGCGTCGGGCCCGTCAATCGGGTGCTAAACACTGCCGACCAAAGGCGCCTTTGGCAGACGGCTCAAACGTTGGGGATACATCGTCCCGCGTGCCGAGGTGAGAGCGAGGAAACCTCGTTCAACGAGGCACTTACCTTGACGCCATAGAAGTTGGGTTCTTACCAGTCAAGCGCCGGCCAGTCTGACAGTTCTTCCCGAGTGACGGGCTCACCGGACACTGCGGACCAGAAGTCGGCTTCGGGGGAAGTTGAAAATTCCAGTCGAACCTACCGATCTTACGGGATGACGGGGCTAGAGAATGTGGCAGAATTGATTTCTACTTTGGATCGAACCGCGGGAGAGATCCATGCGATTCTCGGAGATCACTCTGACTATTCTTGGCATCCTAGCTGCCTGCGCCCTGCCGCAACGAACTTCCTCGCAGACCCCCGCGCCCAGTAAGCGCATCGTGATTGCCGCGAGTACGATGCTCGATGGCAAAGGCCACGTGCTACACGACACCCGCATCGTGATCGAGGACTCGAAGATTGTGGCCATTCAGCCAAGCGACGGCTTAAAGACTGGCCCGGTGGATTACGACCTGCATGGCCTGACGGTGTTGCCGGGCTGGATCGACGCGCACGTACACATGAGCTGGAGCTTCGGCCCGGACGGCAAAGATGCGGGCCAGGGAGGGACAACGCCTGAGGCAGCTTATGCCGCAGCCTCGAACGCCTGGCTGACGTTGATGGCGGGATTTACCACCGTCCAAAGTGTGGGCTCGTCCGCCGACGTTCCCCTCCGTGACGCCATCGCGAAAGGCATGCTCCCCGGCCCGCGCATCCTCACGTCTGTCGAGGCGCTCTCAGGCCGAGGCGAGCAGACCGGGACGCCGGATGAAATCCGCGTCTTCGTGCGGAAACAGAAGCAAGCGGGTGCCGACCTGATAAAAATCTATGCTTCAGGGGGTATGACCAAGGGCGCGATGACGATGTCCCAGGAGCAACTTAACGCTGCCTGCGACGAAGCCAGGAAACAGGGTCTGCGTTCGCTCGTTCACGCTTACCGAGATGCCGTCCGCGCAGCTGCCATCGCTGGGTGCACGGAAGTTGAGCACGGGCTGGGGGCCTTGGACGACGATCTGAAGTTCATGGCCGAACGCGGAACCTACCTCGATCCCCAGGCCGGGTTGCTGCTGGAAACCTATCTGCAGAACAAGGACAGGTATCTCGCCCCACCCTACTACACGGAAGAGGGCTTCGCGGCCATGAGGGGACTGATCTCGACGCACCAGGAATTCCTGAAACGAGCGCTGCGAATCCCTGGGCTGAAGATCGTTTACGGCACAGACGCCGTGGCAGGCGCCCACGGACGCAATGCCGAAGACTTTATCAACCGCGTCCGGGATTGCGGGGTCGACCCCATGGCGGCGATGGTCTCTGCCAACTCACTGGGAGCGGAGGCCCTTGGTATGGCCGATGAGATCGGCTCGATTGCCCCCGGCCTTCAGGCCGACATCATTGCGCTCGATGGGGACCCGTTGAAGGACATTACAGCGGTCCGGCGCGTCGTATTCGTGATGAAAGGCGGCATTGTTTACAAAAACGCCGCGCCCGTTGCGACTTCGACGAATGCGGACGTCGAGGGCGGATCAAGCCGATAATCCACTAGATTTTTCTGAGGCGTGCTGCTCGACCCAGGAGGTCCAGAGCGTCCTCCGCTAGCTCCCTCAATCCGCAGGAAATCCACAGAGATGCCTCTTGCAACGAAAAAGTTGCATTTTCTAGTCACTCCGAAGTAATATGGATTACGGAGCTGTTAGTAAGCTTTCCCAGTGTTCCAGACCCAGTACCGCTCGTCCCTAACTTCCAAACTTGCAGTTCGGTTTGTGCAAAAACATAACGAGGCCGCCCGTTAGCCTCCGTCCCGGTTCGGAGAGTTCAATATGGCGTGGTACGCGTACTGCATTACCGAGCATCAGACCCTTCCCAATGGCACCCGTTCCCGACGTCCTTTCGTAATTGAGAATGTTCAAGGCGTGAACGGAGCCCCTGTCCTCAGCTATCCCAGCGGCGAGTTTGCTGTGATAGTGAGCGAATACGACCAAAACGCTGGACCACTTGAGCAGAAAGCAGCAATCGAGCACGCCCGCGTGGTAAGCGGCTGCTTCCGCAATTCCACCGTACTTCCGTTCCGTTTCGGAACCGTCTTCGAGAGCGACGACGCCCTCCGTCAGGCCGTCCGGGTAAACCGGCGTGCCTTTGGCGTAAGCGTAGCCAGGCTCCGCGGCAAGTCCGAGATGCACATCAAGCTGACCGTCACCGACGGCTCACTCCGCGAGGCTATGATCGACGTTGTCCTTCCCGACACCGTCGGCGGCGATTATCTCTCGAAGCTGCGCGTCAAAGCCTCCCGTGAACGCGAGCGCCAAACCAAGGCCCGCGCCCTCTCGGTGCAGGTTCACAAGCTGTTTAACCCGCTGGAAGAGGAGGTGAGCTGCAAGAAAGTAGCCCCACAAGGAATGCTCATCGACATCGCCCATCTCATCGATTCCAAGTCGGTCGAGAAGTACCAGAACCGCTACAGCACCGCTGCCAAGCAGTTGAAGAACTGTGAAGTGGCGATCAGCGGACCCTGGCCCCCCTACCACTTCCTTCCTGGGAAGCTGCGTACCGTGGCAGGAAACAGCTAACCGCATCCTGAATCTTTGATTTCTTCGAGCCGCCGATTTTAAATCCAGTCGGCGGCTCGAATTGTCCCGCGAAGCATGCCCGTGCAATCAATGTGCAGTCTTGTGCACTTGCCGCGCGTGATATCAGGGACTGATGTTGCCTTGTGTCATATTCGGCATCCTCTAAATCCAACGATATAAAGCGCTTACACATTATGTTAGCCACGAACGGAGCGGCGCGCGATTTGGTTCGGCAAGTGCTTTCTTTTAATGTACTAAAGAGGCCGCAACCCAAAGCAATGACCTTCACTCTCTTCTCTCGTCACCATTTCCCGAAGTGCCGTACCGGCTGGCGGAACGGATACTTCCATCGCCTTTCCTGACACGCCTACCAAACTTTGACCTCTTGGAAATGTGGCCCCAGAAATGGGGCCCCTTTTTTGGCCGGTGAAGCTCAGAGCGTTCTTGGGGCCGAGCTATTCATGCCTTCACCCTTCACGCTACCACGCACCCTAGCGAGAAACGTCAGGTCGGCACGGTAGACCGTCCCTTTTCTGCGCAGCCCTGGTCAGATACACTTGCCTGCATCTATGGACCTTTACTTCCGCTGTCCTATTGGACTATCTGCCCTGTGCTTCATCTCAATCTCATCTGTTTTCGCAAGCTCCCAAACTCCGGCGCAAGCTCCGCCGTCTCCAGCCGCTCGGATGTTGGCCACGCAGCAGCCCACCACGGCCGACCAGCAAAACTTCCCTCCGCTCCTGCTCCAGCAGCTTTCTGCCATCAAGGCCGCCGCTCTCAATGACGACTATGCCTATCGCGAGCTCTCCCACCTCTGCGAGAACATCGGACCGCGTCTGACCGGCTCAGCCCAGGCGCGCGCAGCCGCCGAATACGTCGCGGAAGAACTCCGCAAGCTCGGCCTCGAAGTCCGCCTTCAGCCGATGACCGTCCCGCACTGGGTTCGCGGAGCCGAAACTGCGGCCTTGGTTGAGTATCCCGGCATGGTCCCAGGCACTACCCAAAAGATCGTATTGACCGCCCTCGGCGGAAGCTCACCCACAGCTCCCGATGGCCTTACCGCCGAGGTGGTGACGGTCAACAACTTCGAGGAGCTTACTGCTCTCGGCCACGACAAGGTAGCGGGCAAAATCATCCTCTTCAACGAAGTTTTCGACAAACAGAAAGCTGCTGCAGGACTAGCCTTCGCCGCCTACGGCGAGGCGGTCCGCTATCGCGGAACGGGACCGAAGGCCGCCGCCGATCTTGGCGCGGTCGCGGCACTGGTCCGCTCCGTCGGCAACGCCGACTATCGCCTCCCGCACACCGGATTCAGCGTTTCCGCAGGAATCCCAGCCGGCGCCGTCACGGCCGAAGACGCCGACCTGATCGTCTACCTCGCCTCCCAGGGCAAGGTCCGCATGCATCTCACACTGACTCCGCAGAAGCTTCCTGACGAAACCAGTTATAACGTTATCGCCGATCTCAAAGGTTCCGAACATCCGGAACAAATCGTCGTCGTCTCCGGGCACCTCGACTCCTGGGATCTCGGCACCGGCGCCATCGACGACGGAGCCGGGGTCGTCATCGCCATGGAGACCGCCGAGCTTCTCCAGCGCCTACATCTGCGCCCTGCTCGCACCCTGCGCGTCATCGCTTGGATGGACGAAGAAACTGGAGGCTCCGGCATCAAAGCCTATACCACCGAATATTCAGCCGACTTCTCTCACCACGTCGCAGCCATCGAGAGCGATGCTGGCGCAGCCCACCCCCTCGGATTCGACGTCAAGGCCAACCAGGCAGCCATCGACTCTTTGCATCCAGTTCAATTGGTTCTGCAGAGCGTTGGCGCGACGGTCCTCCAGTCCACCACCTACTCTCCGGGGGCCGACATTTCGGCGATGTCCGATGCCGGCGTGCCCGCATTCGGCGTCATGCAGGACGGCCGCACGTATTTCAACTATCACCACTCCGCCGCCGACACTCTTGACAAGGTCGTTCCCAGCGAACTTCGCGAGAACGCCGCCGCCATGGCCGTAATGGCCTACGCCCTCGCCAACATGAAAGACACGCTACCAAGATAGGAGATGTTAGGAGCTCGTGTGGGGACAGCCGCCCCTTCGACAGGCTCAGGGCAGGCTCTCGGCTGTGCTGAAGCGAAGATTTCGAAAGGTATGAGGACCGGAGAAGCGCCCAAGTGGACATTTCCCTTGCCGGCGAATACTTGTGACACGAACGAAACCGGAGTAGAGTTACACACTTTCCACGCCTCAGCGCCAGGAGAATTGATGTTCACACCATCGAGTTTGAGCATTGCGTTGCTAATGATGATTACCAGCGCCGTCTGTTGGGGATCCTGGGCCAACACCTACAAAGGCGTCAAAGGCTATCGTTTCGAGCTTTTCTACTGGGATTATGCCGTTGGCATTTTCTTGATCTCCCTCGTACTCGCCTTCACCATGGGAAGCGTGGGGAGTGATTCCTCTAGTTTTCTGAATAACGTCCACGCGGCGGACACTTCTAATATCGTAAACGCGCTTATCGGCGGGGCGCTGTTCAACCTGGCAAATCTTCTGCTCGTAGCCGCGATCGACATGGCTGGACTCGCCGTCGCGTTTCCCATTTCGATTGGAATCGCACTGGTGGTCGGAACGGTTTTGAGCTATGTTCTGCAGCCGAAAGGCAATGCGATTTACCTTGCCCTTGGTGTGGCGTGCGCCTTCGCCGCAGTGATTCTCGACGGCAAGGCCTATGGAAGCCTCGCAGCGGCAGGCCGCTCCGTCTCAAGAAAGAGTGTGATCACATGTGTGGTGTCAGGAATTCTAATGGGCCTCTGGGCTCCCTTCATGACACATGCCATGACGCGCGGCAATTCGCTGGGACCCTATAGCGCTGCCGTGTTCTTAACACTGGGAGCATTACTCTCCTGCTTCATCTGGAATATTTACTTCATGAAGCATCCGCTCGCAGGCGAGCCGGTAAGCTTCAGCGGATTTTTCAGCGGGCCTGCTTCAGGACATCTGTTGGGACTTTTCGGCGGCTGCATCTGGGGCATCGGCACGGTCTTCAATCTAGTCGCGGCCAGTTTCACGGGGGTTGCGATCTCATATGCCATCGGCCAATCCGCTCCCATGGTCGCGGCACTCTGGGGAATTCTAGCGTGGAAAGAATTCGCAAACTCGGGACCGCGCGCGAAAACCTACCTTGCCCTGATGTTCGTCTTCTATGGTCTGGCAATTTTTCTGGTGACCCGCGCGAATGGTTAGTATCGTGTCCTGCAAGTTCGTTGAATTTGTTTTGAAAGGGTGCAGCTTTAGCTGCGCCGAAAGATGTCGTAGATTCAGCGGCTTTAGCCGCTGGGGCTCAGACGGAGTTGTAGCACGAATTTACGGGACACCACGCTAGAAGCCGTTGCTACTTTCCTCGGATTCGGCTAATAAACAGCTGCAAGAAGCGGTCAGCATCGGAAGCCAAGCAGACTTTCGCATTAGGCTTCAGTTCGATCACTCCCTCAATTTCATAGTGATCCCCATGCAGAACATTGTTCTCATCCGATCCCATGCGGTTTGCCACAGTCTCTCCGCGAGTGAACTCACCTTTCGTTTCCACGTCGACGTGCATTTCCTTGAGCGTTCCTAGCGTCGGATCGAGAGCGATTCCGACCGCCAACGGATCGTACATTGCCGCCCCGCTGTAACCGCTCTTCTCACTGCGGGTCAAATAGAAGTCGGCAATCTTCGCGATAAAATCGCTCTGCGGTCCGTGAGACGATTGAAGCTCCGCCAGATATTTCCGCGTAATCAGCGTTCGCTCGCCCACGTCGGAGCCGACCATCGTCACCATCCAACCAGCATTGAATACAATCTGTGCCGCTTCAGGATCGTTATAAATATTCGCCTCCGCGGCCCCGTTCACATTGCCGCCACTAATCGAACCGCCCATGATGACGATATCCTTGACCAACCCGGCGATCGAAGGATCTTTCGAAACTGCCAGCGCAATGTTAGTCAAAGGCCCGACCGGAATCAGAGTGATCTCATGCGGATATTTGTGGACCATTTCGATGATTAAGTCTGGACCGAACCTGTGGTCGGCCTTGCACTTCGACGGCGGCAATTCGACATTGGCCAATCCGTTCTTGCCGTGCCAGAACTGTGCCGTGATCAGTTTCTGATTCAGCGGATGCTGCGCTCCGCCCGCGACCGAAACGTCGCAGCGCCCCGCGAGCGATACGATCTTTAACGCATTCTCCAATCCCTGCCACGCCTCCACATTGCCCGGCACCACCGTCAGCGCCTCCACCTTGAACTCCGGAGAATTCAAAGCAAGAATGATCGCCATCGCATCGTCGGTGCCAGGATCGGTGTCGATGATCACTCGCCTCGGGGAGTTCTGAGCAGACGCGTTCATCAGACACGCGAAAACCGAAAACAAGAGCACCGTCAACATGAATCTCGGAATTTTCATAAGCATCCTCTTTGCGCCGCAACAGTTTCTATCGGCATAGTGTTCATCACCTTTATTTGATTGGGAGTAACACGAAAAACATCGTTTATAGCAGCATGCCGGCGATTGAGGCTGACATTAAGTTCGCCATTGTTCCTGCCAGCATCGCACGAATGCCGAGTTGAGCCAGTTCGCTTTTCTTGTTCGGCGCAAGCGCGCCGATGCCGCCAATCTGGATTCCAATAGAGCTGAGATTTGCAAAGCCGCAAAGCGCAAAAGTGGCAATCGTAAATGAGCGTGGATCGAGCGAAGCCTTCATCGGTCCGAGAATAGAGAATGCCACCAGCTCGTTCAGCACCATACGTGTCCCAAGCAACGTTCCAATGAGGCCGCAGTCGCGCCAGGGAACCCCAATCACCCACGCAACCGGTGCGAAGAGAACGCCAAAAATCTTTTCCAGACTTTCTGGAAACCAGGCCAGCCAGTGGTGAATTCCACCGAGAATACCGTCCGCTAGCGCAATCAGAGCCAGAAAAGCAATCAGCATGGCGGCGATGTTCAAAGCCATGTGCAGACCATCCGTGGTTCCCCGAGCAATGGCGCCAAGCAGATTTTCTTTTTTCTCGGCTTCCTCCTCCTCTGCGCTCATGATGACGCGACCAGCCGTCTTCGGCTCCTCCGTCTCCGGCACCAGCATCTTCGCCATCAATAGCGTGCCCGGCGCAGTCATGATTACCGCGCTCAGCAGGTGCTTGGGTTCGATGCCGAACGCGATGTAGGCCGCCATGATTCCGCCGGAGACATGGGCCATTCCGCTCGTCATCACCGTCATCAGTTCCGAATGCGTCAGCTCGGGCAGAAACGGCCGGATGGTCACTGGCGCTTCGGTTTGTCCCATGAAAATGCTGGCCGCAATATTCAACGATTCTGCACCGCTGGCTCCCATCACTCGTGTCATCACCCACGCAAAAAAACGAATAATGATCTGCATCACTCCTAAGTAGTAGAGCACCGCGAAAAACGCGCAGATAAAAATAATGGTGGGCAATACCTGGAAAGCGAAATAGAAGCCGAAATGAGAGTTTTGCTTTCCGAGATCGCCAAAAACAAACTGCGATCCAGCATAAGAGTAAGCAAGCAAACGGCTGACCACGTCGCCAGCTTTCTGGAAAATTCGCCGCCCTGCGTCGATTCTCAACACGCACACGGCAAAGGCAAACTGTAAACCCAGGCCCCACGCCACGGTCTTCCCCCGAATGGCGCGGCGATTCGTGGAGAATGCGTAGGCCAACGCGAGCATAGTGAACAAGCCGAGGATTCCAGTGAAGCGTGCCATTCAGTTTTTTTCTCCGGACTTGCCGATCACACGATGAATCAACGGCCTTTTTCCATGCGGCAGCGATTCCGCAATCTGATAACTCTGCTGGAGCAGTTGGCGGGAGCGCGCAGCGCGCTCTTCTGAATTGTAGTAAATCGTCGCCAGCGGCTCGCCAGCCGAAACACTATCTCCGACTTTTTTGTGAAGCACAATTCCTACCGTTGGATCAACCGAATCTTCTTTTCGCTCGCGCCCGCCGCCAAGAACCACACACGCGGTGCCAACCTGTTCGCATTGTAAAGACGCAAGATATCCGCTCCTCGGGCTAGACAAGGTCATCGTGTGTCCGGCTTGAGGCAATTTGTTAGGTTTGTCGATTGTTCGCGGATCTCCACCTTGCAGCTCCACCATGTGGCGAAACTTTTCGAACGCTTTTCCGGAAGCGATCAGTCTCTCGCTTTGCTTCTTCCCTTCAGCGACAGTGTTTGAAACTCCGCCCAGATGCAGCATCCAACCTGCAAGTTCGAGGCAGAGTAGCCGCAAATCCGCCGGCCCCTCGCCACGCAGAATTTCTATTACTTCCACAACCTCAAGTGAATTCCCAATCATGTTTCCCAAGGGCTGATCCATATCGGTGATGAGCGCCACGACTTTCTTGCCCATGCGTTCACCAGTTTCAACCATCAACTCGGCGAGAAAAACAGCATCCTCTTCGTTTTTCATGAACGCGCCAGAGCCGGTCTTAACGTCAAGCACGAGCGCGTCGATGCCCTCCGCTAGTTTCTTGCTCATGATCGAGGCGCAGATTAGATAAGGACTCTCCACTGTGCCAGTGACATCGCGCAGCGCGTAAAGCTTGCGATCCGCAGGAGCGATTTCAGCAGTCTGCCCGATCATGGCGCAACCGCAGGTGTCCAGCACACGCCGAAATTGTTTAACCGAAAGGTTCACATTGAAGCCAGGGATTGCTTCAAGCTTGTCGAGCGTCCCTCCCGTGTGTCCAAGGCCCCGGCCGCTGATCATAGGAACCGCAACGCCCCCGGCGGCTGCAAGCGGCGCGAGCACAAGCGAAGTCTTATCGCCAACCCCGCCAGTCGAATGCTTGTCGACCTTCCTTGCGCGAAGCGAAGAAAGATCGAGCACCTCGCCCGATCGCAACATAGCATCCGTCAGCGCAGCGGTCTCGCCTCGTGTCATGCCTCGCAAGACCACCGCCATCAGCCACGCCGAAACCTGATAGTCAGGAATCTCGTCGCGCGTGTACGCGTTCACGAGAGATTCAATTTCGTTTCGCGACAGCTCTCCGCCGTCGCGTTTTTTACGAAGCACGTCAATAGCGCGGAATGTTTGCGCGGAAGCCGGAGTTGGATTCACTGGAGACGGAATCCTTCCGGAAGCAGTTCGGTAATGTGAGCCTGTTTCGGTCCCCGCTTTCCTCGGAAGAAAATGGTGGCGTCAGGACCGAACTCGTAAATCACCTGACGGCAGGCGCCGCAAGGTGAGCACGGCACCCCCTGGTCGTTGACCACCGACACTGCACGGATCTCGATCTTCGGCCCAAGCTCCGCTACCGCTGAAAAAATTGCCGTGCGTTCGGCACAGTTCGTCATTCCGTAGGAGGCGTTCTCCACGTTGCACCCTGAGAAAATCCTGCCATTCGCCAAAAGGACGGCCGCGCCCACGCGAAAGTTCGAGTAGGGCGCATGCGCGTTCTTCATGACCTTCATTGCGGCCCGCAGCATTTTTTTCTGCACCTCAGTGCGCAGAGCTCTCTTGGGCATGCGAAAGAATCTCTTGGTGATTTGATGAAATCGACGGCAATTGTAAACCCTGGCTCAACGATCCACAGCTTTTTCTTGGGAGCACCACTACCGGGCGCACCGCGAACTCGCGCTGCAGGATTTCCTGCCGTACAATTATTTATTACAAGGCGAGGAAGCGGACGCGGCTCGGTTCGAATGCCGCCAGTTTGAGGCCATCCAGTGCCAGTCGACAAAAATTCCGGGGGATCCCGCGAAACGGCCCGCGAGATCACCAATCGCGCTGGACGCCGCCAGCCCAACGAAGAAACTATGCTTGCGACTCTTGGCGATCGCCCGCTTCTGCCAAACACTGGAATTCCCCTCGACCTGAACTGGGTGCAAGACGCGCGGGTGAACAGCAGCGCAGTCGAACGCCGCGCCCAGTCGCAGGTTGCGCGCAGAACCGTCAAGAAGGAATGGCAGGCAGCGTGGCTTCTGCGGGCGATCACCTGCATGGATTTGACCACGCTTTCCGGCGACGACACGGATGAGCGCGTGCGCCGCTTGTGTGCAAAGGCACGGTATCCGTTGCAGCAAGAGCTCGCGCACCAGTTGGGCGTCGAAGAACTCGAAGTGAAGGTTGCCGCAGTGTGCGTCTACCATGTGTTTGTTGAAACAGCGCTGCACGCTTTGGAAGGAAACGGCGTGCGCGTCGCCGCCGTCTCCACCGGCTTTCCGGCCGGGCTCTCGCCCCTGACGGAGCGTGTTGCAGAAATTCGGCGTTCGGCAGAGGCAGGTGCGCACGAGATTGACGTCGTCATCACTCGGGCCCACGTATTCGGCGGACGCTGGCAGGCGCTCTATGACGAGGTTGCCGCCTTCAAACAAGCCTGCGGTTCGGCTCACATGAAAGTTATTCTTGCTTCCGGTGATCTGGTGACTTTGCGCAACGTCGCCCGCGCCAGTGTGGTCGCGATGATGGCGGGAGCCGACTTCATCAAGACCTCCACCGGCAAAGAAGCAGTCAACGCCACGTTGCCCGTCGGTCTGGTGATGACGCGCGCTATCCGCGAATATGCCGAGCAAACGGGGATGGCAGTGGGCTTCAAGGCCGCCGGCGGAATTCGCACGGCAAAGCAATCAACCGATTGGCTGGCTATGATGAAGGAAGAGCTGGGGCAGTCCTGGATGCGCGCGGAGCTTTTTCGTTTTGGAGCAAGTGGATTGCTGGGCGATATCGAACGGCAACTTGAGCACCATGCGACCGGGCGTTATTCAGCGGAGTACCGTCATCCGATTGCCTAGTTGCCGTCGCCAAAAAGAGGGCTGGAGAATCGAGTCGAGATGAGCATTGCCGAAAAATTTGTGACGATGGAGTACGGTCCCGCTCCGGAAGATCCGAAGGAAGCACAAGCCTGGCTGGAACGCCACGGCCATCACTTCGGACACTTCATCAACGGCGCAAGGCAAGCTCCGGTCGACGGTGAATACTTCGATACGCTTGATCCTTCCAATGGAGAAAAGCTAGCATCCGTTGCCCAAGGTTCATCCGCAGATATCGATGCCGCCGTTCGTGCTGCGCGCTCGGCGTTTCCGAAGTGGCGCGCGCTCGCTCCGCACTTCCGGGCGCGCTACCTTTACGCACTGGCCCGGCTGGTGCAAAAACATTCTCGCCTTCTCGCCGTTCTTGAAACAATAGACAACGGCAAACCAATCCGCGAGAGCCGCGACATCGACATTCCATTAGTTGCACGGCACTTTTACTATCACGCGGGCTGGGCGCAACTCCTGGAGCAGGAGTTCGCCGAGTACGAGCCTTGCGGAGTGGTGGGACAGATTATTCCCTGGAATTTTCCGCTGCTCATGGCCGCGTGGAAGATTGCCCCGGCCCTGGCTACCGGAAACACTGTGGTATTGAAGCCCGCCGAATTTACTCCGCTGACCGCGCTCGCGTTCGCGGGACTTTGTCAGGAAGCTGGTTTGCCCGCGGGAGTGGTCAACATCGTGACCGGCGACGGCTCGACCGGCGAGGCCTTGGTGAAACATCCCGGCGTGGACAAGATCGCGTTCACCGGTTCGACCGAAGTTGGACGGGCCATTCGCACCGCGACGGCAACAACTCACAAACGTTTGTCACTGGAGTTGGGAGGCAAATCCCCGTTCGTCATCTTCGACGATGCTGACCTGGACAGCGCGGTCGAGGGACTGGTGGACGGAATCTGGTTCAATCAGGGTCAGGTGTGCTGCGCGGGTTCGCGTTTGCTAATGCAGGAAAACATCGCCGAGACGTTAATTGGAAAAATCAGAGAGCGCATGAGCACTCTGCGTGTTGGCCTTCCTCTGGATAAGGCAATCGATATTGGAGCGATCGTAGCGCGCGTGCAACTGGAGCGCATTCAGCGCATGGTTGGTCAAGGCATCGCCGAGGGCGCAACCTGCTGGCAGCCGCAGGTCGCATTGCCCACGCGTGGCTTTTACTATCCTCCAACGCTGTTGAGCAATGTGCATCCGACATCCATTGTGGCGCAGCAGGAAATCTTCGGACCCGTTCTGGCTGCGATGACGTTTCGTACTCCGCGAGAGGCGGTTGAATTGGCCAATAATACCGTCTATGGCCTGGCCGCGTGCGTTTGGAGCGAGAACATCAACGTCGCCTTGCATGTTGCGGCGCAACTGAAGGCGGGCGTCGTCTGGGTGAACTGTACGAATTTGTTTGACGCTTCCTGCGGCTTTGGTGGCTATCGGGAGAGCGGATACGGTCGCGAAGGCGGCAAGGAAGGCCTGCTGGAATATTTGCAGCCGGCATGGTTTAAGAACCTTCCCAAGCTTGCTCCCCAGCCGACGCGTGGCCCTTCGAAGACTAACGAAGATCAAAATCAAAATGAAGACCAGGAAGAAGATCGGCAGGGTCGTACGCCAACCATTGATCGCACCGTGAAGCTCTACATCGGCGGCAAGCAGGCACGGCCGGATTCTGGATACAGCATGGAAGTGCGTTCCGACGACGGGCATTTGTTGGGAGAAGCCTCGCTTGGCAACCGCAAAGACATTCGCAACGCCGTCGAGGCTGCCCGCAAGGCGGAGACATGGGCCAAAGCGACCGCGCACAATCGCGCGCAGGTTCTCTACTACTGTGCCGAAAATCTTTCCCAACGTCGCGATGAAATCGTCCGAGGACTCACTGCGGCTGTAGGGGCAAAACAAGCCGCCGCGGAACTCGAGGTCGGAATCGAGCGCATCTTCTCCTACGCCGCGTGGGCCGACAAATTTGACGGCGCCGTGCACACTCCTCCATTTCGCAACATTGCAATCGCAATGAACGAGCCACTCGGCACCATGGGTATCATCTGTCCTACCGAAGCGCCCTTGCTGGGTTTTCTCTCTCTCGTCATGCCCGCTCTTGCCATGGGCAACACCGTGATTGCGGTTCCCTCAGAAGCTTACCCGCTCATCGCCGCTGATCTCTATCAACTCTTTGACGTCAGCGATGTGCCTGGCGGCGTGGTGAACATTGTGACGGGTTACGCATCGCAACTCCTGAAAACTCTCGCAGAGCACGACGACGTGGATGCGATCTGGTCTTTTGGGGATGAGGCAAGCGCGGCCGCCGCGAAAGCAATGTCCGTAGGAAATCTGAAACAGGTTTGGACAAACGAGGGACGCGCCATCGACTGGTTCAATCCGAAGTTCGCCGAAGGACGCTGGTTCTTGGAGCACGCCACTCAGGTGAAGAATATCTGGGTCCCTTACGGCGAATAACCGGGCCGAACTCGAGAACCAGGGGAATTGCTTTTGTTTTCGGTCGGGACTAGCATACTTCGGTCGTTCTTTCTCCGCCCGGCATTTTGAGTTTCACATCATGCAAGTTCTTGTTTGATCTTCGTTCGATAAGGAGGACATATGGGCATCGCTGTATCACCGCAAATCCATCCGCAAGTCGCAGATTTCATCGACAAGCCGCGCAAAATGTTGATCGACGGCAAATGGGTAAACTCGATTTCCGGCAAGACCTTTGCAACTTACAATCCTGCCACGGGTGAGGTTCTGGCGCAGGTCGCCGAAGGCGACCGTGACGATATCGAACAGGCTGTGAAGGCTGCACGGCGAGCCTTCGACCAAGGCGCGTGGCGACGGTTGACGGCGTCCGAACGCGGCCGCCTGATCTGGAAACTCGCCGATTTGCTGGAGTCGCACACTGAAGAGTTTGCTTATCTGGAAAGTCTCGACAACGGCAAGGCCCTCACCATCGCGAGAGCCGCCGATGTTCCGCTGGCCGTGGATTTGTTCCGCTATATGGCAGGATGGGCCACGAAGATCGAAGGGAACACGATTCCGATCTCGGTACCTTACACGCCTGGAGCAAAATATTTTGCGTACACGCTGCGAGAGCCGGTCGGAGTTGCAGGGCAGATCATCCCCTGGAATTTTCCGCTGCTGATGGCAGCATGGAAACTCGGTCCGGCGCTCGCTACCGGGTGCACCGTAGTATTGAAACCGGCGGAGCAAACGCCGCTCTCCGCGCTGCGTCTCGGCGAACTGATCATGGAAGCTGGTTTTCCCGAAGGCGTGGTGAACATTGTGCCGGGTTACGGCGAGACTGCGGGCGCCGCTCTGGCCGCTCATCCGAAGGTGGATAAAATTGCTTTCACCGGGTCCACTGAAGTTGGGAAACTGATCGTGCACGCCGCGGCTGGGAACCTGAAGAAGGTATCGCTCGAACTTGGCGGAAAATCTCCCAACGTCGTCTATAAAGACGCCGATCTCGATTCGGCGATTCCTGGGGCCGCGAGCGCGATCTTCTTCAATCACGGACAATGCTGCTGCGCCGGATCACGGCTCTACGTCGAGAAAACGGTCTTCGACCAAGTCGTGGAAGGTGTCGCCGACGAGGCCAGGAAAATCAATGTAGGCTCAGGCCTTGACCCTCAGACGCATATGGGACCGCTCGTCTCCGAAGAGCAATTAAACCGCGTCTGCGGATATTTGGAAGCTGGCTTCTCGGAAGGCGCCAAAGCCGTTGTGGGTGGCCATAGGAAGGGGGACAAAGGCTATTTCGTCGAGCCCACCGTTCTCGTGAATACCCGCGAAGACATGAAGGTGGTGCAGGAAGAAATTTTCGGGCCGGTCGTAACCGCAATGCCGTTCGACGATCCCGAGGAAATCTTGCCACGCGCCAACGACAGTGAATACGGCCTCGCTGCTGCTGTCTGGACCCGCGACATCGGCAAAGCCCACCGCACTGCGGAGCATCTCCACGCCGGTACGGTGTGGATCAACTGCTATAACATTTTCGATGCGGCGCTTCCCTTTGGAGGGTACAAGCAATCCGGTTGGGGTCGCGAGATGGGCCACGATGCGCTCAATCTTTACACCCAGACGAAGGCGATCTGCACTAAACTGTCCTAGCCGAATCGCTCCAACAAAAAGGACGGCGGTTCTCCGCCGTCCTTTTCATTTAACTTGTAAACTCGCGATCCGTCTTACCTCTCCATGAGCAGAACTTTCTCCGCGTCGTCAATCTCAGTCAACTTAACCTCGATCACTTCATTCATGGTCGTCTGAACGTTGCGCCCCACGAAGCTGGCTTCGACTGGCAATTCCCGATGGCCGCGGTCGATCAGCACGCATAGCTGCACTCGCCGCGGTCTTCCATGTGAAAACAGCGCGTCCAACGCGGCTCGGGTCGTCCGTCCAGTGAACAGGACGTCGTCGACTAGAACAATATTCTTGTCTTCAATCGAAAACCCAATCTCTTTATCCTGCACGACTGGCTTCGGCCCGAGCGTTGAAAGATCATCACGATAGAAAGTAATGTCCAACGTGCCCACGGGAACTGCAGCATTCTCAATGCGAGTGATGATCTTACCCAGGCGCTCGGCGATGGGCACGCCCCTGCGCCGAATGCCGACCAGTCCCAGGCTCTCAACGCCGCTATTTTTCTCGACAATTTCGTAAGCCAGTCGCACCAGGGTGCGTTCAATTTCCGATGCCGACATCAGTTGCGCCTTGTGGCGTAGACCGAACTTGCGGGAAGGATTTCTTGCATGCATCATCGAATGAGCCTCGTAGGATTCTACTCTGACTTGAGTGATTGTATCGCTATATTCCCGCCCAAAGCGGACAAGGCAGGCTTCCCAATGTATTCAGCCCAAGGTCGGAGGTCAAGCGGCTAGATCTTTCACGGTTTACCGGACAACGTTTTTACTGGACGAAGTCTCTTCTGCGCACGCGCGGGAGGGAATCTGCACCTTTACAACACGCGTCAGAACGCCGTTATCATTCCGCAGTGCCTCTAACCTGATCGCATGGGGAGCCGCAGCCGCTCCATCGCCCGGCAAAATTCCCACTCCCTGATTCCGGCCACCTGCCTTTGCCCGGTAGAGTGCGTTGTCCGCGAGTTCGATGGCTTCCTCCGCGCAAATGGCTTCGTATGCTCCGCGACTCCAGGGGAAAGGAGCCCATCCCACAGAGCACGTCTTCCGCACTTGAATGCCGTGTCCGAGATCAAAAGCTTCCGACGCTATGATATCCAGAACACGTTCACAGAAAGCAGGAGTACCAGACGGGTCCGCGGAGCGCGACATAATCAGGAATTCCTCTCCTCCCCAGCGAACCAGTACATCCGACTTGCGCACCACGCTGGTCAGACGCTCAGCTACCCGTTGCAGGAGGCGATCGCCCGCAGGATGACCATGAACATCGTTGACTTCTTTGAAGAAGTCCATATCCACCATAATAAAAATTAGATCGCGATGATCCAGCTTGCGAATGTCCGCGCCCCGGGCCCGTTCATAATTTCGCAGTACCTGCCCGGACTCAGCGGCAAGAATTTCCTCCAGATAGCGGCGGTTCCACACGCCCGTCAAAGAGTCGGTGAAGGAAATTTCCTGAAGTTCAAGATTCTTACGCTGCAACTCAAGACTGTGCCACCGCAAAGACTGCTCCTTGCTCTCCAGTTCGTCTTTCAGCTGGCGCATCTCATCGAGATTATGGCGCGACAGACGCAGCAGATGCAGCAATTGCCGGTCCATCCAATGTTGCTTCAGAAGTACCAGCGTGCCCATGAAGAGCATCGCCGCCACCGTCAACAACAGCCTGTAGGCGCGGACGCGCGATGGACCTTCCCCATACGCTGCCCATGCCACCATGAGCGGCGTGGAGAATACCGCCATCATGGCCAGCCGCGCTCTCCACATGCTGTGGTTATCACCGGATGATGCGCTAGCGGATCGGTCAGGCGCAGTTCCACGCGCCAGGAAGCCGACCCCTGCGAACCCCGCCATTGCCGCCACCAACGGAACATCGTAAAAACTGCCCGTATAATACTTATGAAAATCAATCGCGACGCCAGCGAGGATGGAACCAGCGCTGTAAATTAATGCTGCTTTGAAAAATCGTCCGTAGATTATGTGCCAGTATCCCTGGCTGCGTTTCCAAACCAAACCTGCCCACATAACAAGAACGATTTGTTCACACGCATAAAGTAAGTCGAAGCTGTGGCCGTATGCCGTCTCATTTGGAGAAACGTATTGCCACGGAATTACGACAAACATGTAAAGGTAAAGCCACCACGTAAGCAATAGAAAGAAGTCAAGAGACACCAGTGGCAAGGAGTGGTCATCCCGGTGAATGTGCGGCTGCACCGCCAGGGCCGCCATCATGGGCACAACGTGCAGGAATAGAACAACATCTCCGACAAACGGGTTCGGTACCTCCTGGCGCAGATAAACCTCAAAGTAAGTCCATAGAATCTGGGGGCACAGCCACATGCTGCTCCCGACGGCCATCAGAATCCAGAAGAGTTGGGATTTCTTGTCGCTCGTTCGGACGTTCGAGAGAATGAAGAGCGTTCCACAAAAAAGCAGGACACACTGCGTGATGTCGCCGAAGGCGGTGAGTCCTGTACTGCGTGGGACCAGTAGCGACACGAGGAGGTGCCCGCATACTACCGCGCACACTACCCCCGTCCACCTGCCGGGTTGTCGCAGAGAGATCAATCCCACGCTAAGAGTGTATGTTCACGTTGAAGCGCCCGGCGCATTACGGAAGTAATCGCACAAGAACCCAGGAACGCTGCTCAACTTGTGCCGATCGCGGCTGTAAATCGTTGAACGAACTTAAAAACATCATGATAGGAGCTGTAGAGGGGCACGGGCGCAACTCTGAAGATGTCAGGCTCTCTCCAGTCGCCAATAACGCCTTCACAAACCAGCCGTTCGCACAACGTGCGCCCGTCCGCAGGAATTTGGATGGAGAGCTGTGCTCCACGCCGTTCTGGTTCACAAGGCGTGACAATACTGAACTGTGGCGCATTGCACTTCAGCAAGAACTCAAGGTAACCGGTCAGCGATATGCTCTTGGCTCGCAAACGCTCCATCCCAGCCGCATGGAAGATTTCCATGGATGCCCGCAGCACCGCCAAACTGACAATCGACGGATTGCTCAATTGCCAGCCCTCCGCGCCAGCCATTGGTTGAAAGTCCGGCCCCATTTCGAACCGTATTCGTTCATCGTGCCCCCACCAGCCGGCAAAGCGAGGGAGATCCCACGCGCGCTCGTGCCGTTCATGAACAAAACAGCCGGCAATACATCCCGGACCGCCATTCAGATATTTGTAGCTGCACCACACGGCAAAGTCAGGCCCCCATTCGTGAAGGTTCAATGGCAAATTGCCGGCAGCGTGCGCGAGGTCGAAACCAACCACGCAGCCGTGAGCGTGGCCCGCCCGCGTGATGCCGCCCATATCAAACGCTTGTCCGGTCGAATAATTCACCCCTGCCAGCAGGAGCAACGCGATCTCGTCGCCTTCGCGCTCAATCAGCGACTCAATGTCCGCGTCCCGCAGGCAAGCCTCTCCTTCCCGCGGTGTCAACTCGATCAGCGATTTCGCGGGATCAAAGCCGTGGAAACGAATCTGCGATTTCACGGCATACTGATCGGAAGGAAAAGCTCCTTGCTCCACAAGAATCTTGTGCCTCCCGGGAGTCGGACGGTAAAACGAAACCATCATCAGATGGAGGTTGACGGTGAGGGAATTCATTACTACAACTTCAAGCGGTCGCGCTCCGACTAGTTCTGCCGTCTGTTCCGTAAGCAATCTGTGGTATGGCACCCACGGATTCTTCGCCCGAAAGTGGCCCTCAACGCCAAGCTGCGCCCAGTCTTTCAGCTCCTGCTCAACGTATGTTGCAGCCGTCTTCGGCTGTAACCCAAGCGAGTGCCCGCACAGGTATATGCACTCCTTGCCTTCAGCAGTCTTCGGAATCCCAAAGTTTTTGCGGAATTCTTTGAGCGGATCACGCTCATCCATCGTGATCGCAAAATCCTCGCCCGGTTGAAACTCTGATTGCAAGGGAGAGTTGGTCAAGTCCTCAGCTCCAGGGGCGTCAGATCTCGGCGAATCAACTGGTCGGCCTTACTCCAGTCGAGATCTTCCACGCGACTGATCGATTCGCAAAGTTTGGCCAGCACTTTTTCCTGAACCGTTCCGCGAGCGAGAGCCACCGAGTATGGAATTCTATGAAAAGTCACCATGGCATATTTCGGTACAAATTGTTGCGGATATCTGGCTTCAAGGGCGAGCTCCACTTTCTTTCGAAGCAGAAAACGCGAGTCCGCAACTCGATCTCGCATCTCCGTAAAATTCTCAATGGCCATGTCGGCAATCGCATCGGTATTAACTTTGCGTTCGTTCTCGAAATCGCCGAAAACGCGGGACCAGTCTGAGCCATGCTGGTCGAGCAACTCCGTTAGAGACGTACAATCTTCGAATCCACAATTCAACCCTTGCCCAAAGAATGGAACAATGGCGTGAGCCGCATCCCCGAGAAGCAGAGCTTTTCCTTCCACCTGCCAGGGCGAGCATTTGATGGTAACCATCGAGCCGGTCGGGTTCGCGAAGTAGTTCTCGGCTAGGTGTGGCATCAGAGAGATTGCGTCCGGAAAGCGGGAAGTGAAAAACGCAACCAGCTGCGAGTGTGTGGTTAAGCTCGCGAAGCTGTCCACCCCCTCAAACGGCAAAAACAGAATGCAGGCAAACGTGCCATCGATGTTAGGCAAGGCAATCAGCATATAGTTGCCCCGCGGCCAGATGTGCAGCGCGTTAGTCTCGAGAAGATGCTCTCCCTGAGAACCGGCAAGAATCGTCAATTCCTTATATCCGTAGTCGAGATACTGCTGGGAAAAGTTGAAACGACTCAGCTTAAGCATCTCATTGCGAATCGACGATGCCGATCCATCGCAGCCGATTACAACTCCAATCTCGCGCGTGGTTTCCTCAGCGGTGTCCTCGTTGCGCAGCCGGATAGCACCAGTCTTAAAGTCGTATCCCGTGCAGCGCTGATTGAAATGAATGGTCGCACCCTGCTCCTCTGCCACGTTCATCAGCGCGATGTTCAGCTCGGCACGCGAAATCGAATTAATGACCTCGGCTTCGTTCTTCCCATACGGTTGAAAGGTAAGTGCTCCCTCCATCGAATGCATCATCCGTCCTCTCATTGGAATGATGATGTTCCGCAGTCGTTCCCACAGGCCGGCCCGCTGCAATCCATAAATGCCGCGAGTGGAAAGAGCGAGATTGATGGAGCGGCCGGCGCTAATCCGCACCTGACGCATGTCGGGGCGCCGCTCGTAAAGTTCGACCGCGAATCCCCTCTGCATCAGAAGAATCGCCAGGAGTGGTCCGTTTAGTCCTGCGCCAATCAGAGTTATTTTTTCGGGTGCCTTCATTCGGTCAGCAGCGTTCTGGCCTCCCACAACTCGGGAAAGAATTTCTTATCGAGTGTGAGTTTCAAATAAGAAGCTCCTGTACTTCCGCCCGTTCCCATGCGGATGCCAATAATCCGCTCGACTAGTTGAATGTGGCGCAGCCGCCAGCTCACCACCAATTCGTCAAATTCGGTCAGCCGCTCGCAAACATCAATCCAGTCGCGATGATGAGCCTCGTCCTTATAAAGCGCGTGAACCGCGCGGGCACGCGCTTCGAATCTCTCCTTATCGCTGGCGCTCTCGCTGACCGTTGATAGCTTGCCCATTGCCTGCAGGGCACCGAAGAATGCATCGCGAAGCGAGGGTTCCTCCAACCGTCGCTTGAGGCTCGCGTAAGCTTCAGGTGTTGGCCGGTGATAGCGAAGCATCTTCTCGTCCTTCAATCCGCAGAGAAATTCAATCTCGCGAAACTGCTCTGACTGAAATCCGCTGGCAGGCTCGAGCAATCCTCGAAAGGCCAGGAAATGCGTCGGCAGCATTGTTTCCAGAATCGTGAACTGTTCCACCAATACTCGTGTGATTTCGGTGCAGCGACGCAGCAGTCTCGCCGCTTCATAAACCTCGTCGTGTGACTGCGGAGCAGACCCAGCCCTTTGCAAATTCGCGACCACGGCGTCGAGGTCGTGCAGCAATTCTTTGAACCACAATTCGTAGGTCTGGTGAACGATGATGAAAAGCAACTCGTCATGGTGCGGCGGGGAGGACTGCGGATGCTGCAATTTCAGCAATTCCGGAACTTTCAAGTACGAGCTATACGTTAGTTGCCCAAGCTCGGGCTCCGTCGGCGAAGAACCTACCGCCGCGCAAGGTCTTACATTCTCGCCCGCGTTCGACTCGGCTTCAAATGCCAGGAACCGCACTGCATTCCTGCTCAGAAGTGCAATCTTCGTTTCTTGCGGCAATTTACTCTGGCGGATAAGAGAACCTACTCGCTCTTCCCCCAAAGGAAAAGGATAGTCGGAACCGAGGATTACGCGATCCGCTCCCATCGTTTCCACCAGAAATCGCAGCGTGTGCTGCTCAAAGACCGCAGAGTCCACGAAGAATCGGTTGAGATAATGGCTGGGTGGGTGCTCGCAGTCACCACGCGCAACCGGATGGTGATGCCAGGCATTTTCCAACCGTCCGAGCAAGAAGGCAAAACTCCCGCCGCCATGCGCAAAACAAATTCGAAGCGTGCCCGGCAACCGGTCAAACGCTCCACTCAAAATCAGTGCCACTAACGCAAGTTGTGTCTCCGCGGGCATGCCGACGGTCCACGGCATCATGTATTTCGGCATCCGCTCGCGTCCAAACATTTCCCAGGGATGGACGAGCACCGCCGCACCCACATCCGCACAGTGGTGCAAAAAAGTCACAACTCCCGGATCATCGAGATTCTTTCCTCCGACGTGGTTGCCGATTTGAACGCCGAGATGTCCGGCCTGCATGCAGCGGCTAAGTTCTTTGCAAGCCGCGTTCGTATCCTGCAGCGGCACCTGGCAAAGCGATTTCAACCTGCCCTTCCCACGGCTGCAAAGGTCAAGCGCAGCATCGTTGAATAGTCGCGCGCAATCGAGCGCATGTTCCACAGGACGCTCATAGGCGAACAGCACCGGGGTCGCGGAGATGACCTGCAGATCAATCCCGTCACGATCCATTTCCTGAAGTCGTACTTCCGGATCCCAACACGCCGAATAAATATGGCGAAAAAAACGATCTCCCACCATAATGTCTGCTTTCCCCGGGTCAGTATGTTTGATCCACGGCCAGTCCGGCGTACCGTAGCGCGCCGCCAAGTCGGGCCATGAGTGGGGGAAAAAGTGGGTATGAATGTTGACGACTTGCATTCTTTATTTGCCTGGATGAATTGTGCCGCAATGTTTACACTTGCGCCGGCTCTCATTGTTGTAGAACTGTTCAAATAAAGGCGGAAGATCCTTCACAATGCTCTTCAACTTCACTTCGGCGCGATAGATCAACCGGTGGCAGTTCGGACAGTACCATTCGAACGCATCCAGAGAACCCTCGGGGCGCGGTACTTCGACCACAACTCCGATTGTGTCTGCCGGCCGCTGCGGCGAGTGGCGCATGTGCTTGGGCAAGAGAAATATTTCGCCTTCCTTGATCGGTATTTCCAGCGGCGGCTTACCCGGCGTCTCCATGATGCGCAGGGAAATGTTGCCCTTCAACTGATAGAAAAATTCTTCGGTCGGATCGTCGTGATAATCGCGGCGCTGGTTCGGCCCACCCACAACGGTCACCATCATCTCGCCGTCTTCCCAGACCTGCGCGTTGCCCACCGGAGGCCTGAGCTTCTCTTTGTTCTCCTCAATCCAGGACTGAAAGTTGAAAGCCTTCAGATTCTTGATGGACGCCATCGCAGCTCCTATTTCAATGGTTTGTAAGCGATCGCTTTGATCTCAATCAGCAAATGCGGATGCGGCAACTGGTGCACAGCCACCGTAGTCCTGGCCGGACCATCGTATCCGAAGAATTCGCCATAGACCTCGTTGTAGCCGGCAAAATCATTCATGTTCACGAGATAAGTCGAGATCTCAACTACATCTTGCAGTTGTGCCGCTGCACTCTTCAGGATATCGCGGATGTTCTCGATCACCGCGCGTGTTTGCTCGCGGATGTCTAGCCGTGCCGTGCCTAGCACGTCTACTTCGGCGCCGGCAATCGTGTTGTCGGCGCGGCGCGCGCTGGTTCCGGAGACAAACAAGAAATCACCAGCCCGCTTCAGGTGCGGATACTTGCCGCGCGGCGCCGCTTTGCCTTCGACGACTTTGCTCTCTGTCGCGCTCATCTTTTTCGATATCCTCTCGATACCCTTCTCGATACTCTTTCGAGTATCCCTACAGTTGAATGCAAATATTGTTCAGCTCAGAATAGAAATTCAACGAGTGCATTCCACCTTCGCGGCCAATGCCGGAGAGACCCGATCCGCCAAACGGCGTTCGCAGATCGCGCAAGAACCAGCAATTTACCCACGTAATACCCACATTCATTTGCTGTGCGACGCGGTGACCGCGCTTGAGATTGCTCGTCCAGATCGAAGCCGCGAGCCCATACTTGGTGTCATTCGCCATCGCGATTGCTTCCTCTTCTGAATCGAAGGGAGCGATGTGGCACACCGGCCCAAAGATTTCTTCCTTTATCGAGCGCGCTGATTCCGGAAGCCCAGTATAGATGGTTGGTTGCACGTAAAAGCCATGGTCGCGATCGTCGCCAAACCGCGGGATCCCTCCGCCGGTTACAGTTGTCGCCCCTTCTTCGCGCGCCAGTTGGAAGTATGAAAGAACCTTTTCTCGATGTTGCGCCGAAATCAGTGGTCCGAGGTCGGTCTTCTCATCCCTCGGCCAGCCGTGATTCAGGCTCTCCGCTTTGTGTTTCAGCGCCTCCCCAAATGCACTGAAGATTTTTCTTTCCACATACACGCGCTCCGTGCACAGGCACACTTGCCCGGTGTTGAGAAATACGGCATCGGATAACCCGTTCACGGTCTCGTCGAAGTTGCAATCTGCGAATACGATCGCTGCATTCTTCCCGCCCAACTCAAACGAAACCGGCTTTACCGTGGGAGACACCGTCTTCATGATCGCCGCTCCCGTTCTTGATTCGCCGGTAAATGTGATTGCATCCACGTCAGGATGCGACGCTAAGAATTCCCCCGCAGACCCCGGCCCGAAACCGTGAACGACGTTGTAGATTCCTTTTGGGATTCCCGCGTCTTGCATCGCCTCTGCGAGCAAGGTTGCTGTGGCCGGAGTTTCTTCCGAAGGCTTGACGACGACCGCGTTTCCACACGCCAACGCCGGCGCAACTTTCCAGGTCAGCAACAGTAACGGAAGATTCCACGGCGTGATCACCCCGACAATTCCCAGAGGCTTGCGAACCGCATAGTTCAGAGCATTTGTGCCATCGGGAGTCTCCGTCTGGAACGATTCCAGCCCGGACACTTTCATCAGATCGGCGAAAACGCGAAAGTTAGCCGCGGCCCGAGGCACATCGAGCTTTGACGCGAGTGACACCGGTTTGCCTGTGTCCGCTACTTCGGCTTGTACGAAGCAGTCGAATCTCTTTTCAATCGCATCCGCGACGCGATGCAATCGGGCCGCGCGCTCGCGAACTCCGAGCCGACTCCATTCTCCGCGGAGCGCACAACGGGCCGCGTGCACTGCTTCGTCCACTTGCGGCTTGCCCGCTTCGCTGACTTGCGCAATCACAGACCCATCCGCCGGATTCAGGTCAACGAATTCGCGACTCCCAGACACGAAGTGACCATCGATGTAATTCTGGATTAGTTTCACGAAATCCCCGGCAAGTCCCGGCAATCGTAGCAGGGCGGCGGGAAGGGAGGCAATCGGCGCTAGTTGATCAGCGGTCGCTCTTTGATATAACGCCGCACCGCATCGGGCCAGGAAGGAATCTCAATCCCGAGCGCCCGCAAACTAACCGCGGACAGAACAGAATACGCGGGTCGAGGTGCAGGGCGCGCCATCTGTTGGCTGCTGACCGGTCGCACCGCAGTAGAAAGCCCGGCATTCCGAACGATCTCCTGCGCGAACTCAAACCAAGTGCAATCGCCGACGTTGGTCACGTGAACGATTCCACTCGCGTTCTTGCGGCACAGTTGAATGATCGCCCGTGCCAGATCTGTCGTATACGTCGGACAGCCGCGCTGATCGTCGACGACATCGAGCGCCGGCCGGCTGACGGCCAGTTTTAAGATCGTATCTGGAAAACATTTTCCGCCGGCACCAAACAGCCAGGATGTTCTGGCGATGCAACAATCCGGCATTAGATCAAGTAGCCTAATCTCCGCTTCGGCCTTCGTGCGCCCGTACACACTTTGTGGATTTCGAGAATCGGCTGTCTCGTAAGGGGTTGTCTTTTTTCCATCGAAGACGTAATCAGAACTGAGGAAGGCAAATCGTGCTCCAAACATCTTGGCTGCATTCGCGACGTTCACCGCTCCGTCGCGGTTTACGGAAAAAGCCAGCTCCGTTTTGCTTTCGCAGCCATCCACATCGGTGTAGGCCGCAGATAACACGATCCAGTCTGGGCGCGTATCCTGCACGACCTTCTGCACGCGCTTCGCGTCGCGGATGTCTGCATCCCGCGAGGTGAGTCCGGTAACTGCATCCGCGCTCCACTCCCGCATGAGCGCCTTGCCGAGTAAGCCGGAAGCGCCAAAAATTGTAACTCGCATCTGAATTTAATCGAAACTCTCGGTGTTTTGGAACTCTACTCCGCGCTGGTCTTTTGCCGACACGATCGGTTCGCCATCCAGTTCCCATGCGATCTTGAGGTAGGGATCGTTCCAGGCAAGTGTTCGTTCGTGCTCCGGCGCGTAGTAGCCGGTGGCCTTGTAAAGCACGTGAGCCTTCTCCGAGACCACACGAAATCCATGTGCCAGCCCCGCCGGGATCCATAGCATGCGCTTATTTTCGCCCGACAGGCCGACCGCTTCCCACCGGCCGAAGGTTGCAGAACTGCGGCGCAAGTCGACCGCAACGTCGATGATCTCCCCTTCAACGACGCGCACAAGTTTTCCCTGCGGATGCTTTACCTGATAGTGCAGCCCCCGCAGAACATTACGGGAAGAACAGGAATGATTATCCTGCACGAATGTCTCGGTAATTCCGGCTTCCGCCATGCTACGGTGGTTATAGCTCTCGAAGAAAAATCCGCGCTCATCTCCAAATACCCGCGGTTCGAGGACGAACACCCCCGGCAACGAGGTCGGTATTTTCTTCAGTGCGCTCATCACAGAGTGAGTTGCGGAAACTGCATTCATCAGAATACCTTCTCTCGCAAGAGCTGCAACAAGTAAGCGCCGTAACTATTATTTTTCATGGAATTCCCAATTTTCTCAATTTGGTCGGCCTGAATGTAACCGGACCGAAAAGCAATCTCTTCGGGACACGCCACCATGAGGCCCTGTCTTTTCTCGATGGCTTGAATGTAGAGCGACGCCTCCATCAACGACTCATGCGTGCCCGTGTCCAGCCAGGCCATCCCTCGTCCCATAACCATGACTTCGAGTTGGCCGCGCTCCAGATACGCCTTGTTGACATCCGTTATCTCCAGTTCGCCTCGGGCGCTGGGCTTTAGCGACTTCGCGATTTTCACCACTTGATCGTCATAAAAATAAAGTCCAGTCACGGCGTAACGCGATTTCGGTCGCTCGGGTTTTTCCTCGATGCTGAGGGCTCGCCCTGCGGCATCGAATTCTACAACTCCATAGCGCTCCGGGTCGTGAACGGGATAAGCGAAAACTCGAGCACCTGAAAGCTTAGTCGAGGCTGCGCGCAAGTCCTTAGCTAGATCGTGTCCATAAAAAATGTTGTCACCCAGCACTAGGGCGCAAGGGCTTTTGCCAAGAAACGTCTCCCCCACCAGAAAGGCCTGGGCGATTCCTTCCGGCTTGGGCTGCACTTTATATTGCATTTGGATTCCGAATTGGCCTCCGTCCCCAAGCAGAGCTTCGAAGGCATGCACATCTTCAGGGGTGGTGATAAGAAGGATCTCGCGAATTCCCGCCAGCATCAGCGTGCACAGCGGGTAATAAATCATAGGCTTGTTGTAAACCGGAAGCAGGCTCTTTCCCATGGCGTGGGTCACGGGATACAAACGAGTTCCCGATCCACCTGCCAGAATGATTCCTTTATAAGTTGTATTCTTCGAGTCGTGGGTCATCAAAAAATTCTTCCGCCGGGATGCAGCTGCAATTTAGGAAGTGTAGTGTGTTTCGATCCATTGGCGATAACTACCACTGGTGACATCCCGGACCCAATCTTCGTTCTCCAGGTACCATTGCACCGTCTTGCGAATTCCACTCTCAAACGTTTCCACGGGACGCCAGCCCAGTTCCCGCTCAATCTTAGTTGCGTCCATGGCATAACGACGGTCATGTCCGGGACGGTCCTTCACGAATGTAATCAGGCTTCGCCGAGGAGATCGTTGGCGTCCCGCAATCTCATCCACAATGTCGCAGATTGTTTCAACGATGTCGAGATTGCGTTTCTCGTTCCAGCCGCCGATGTTATATGTCTGTCCGATTCTGCCTTGCGCGAGCACCGTTGCGATTGCCGTGCAGTGATCCTCCACATAGAGCCAGTCGCGAACATTCTGACCGTCGCCGTAAACCGGAAGCGGCTTGCCATCGCGCGCGTTCAGGATCACCAGCGGTATCAATTTTTCAGGAAACTGGAAGCGTCCGTAGTTATTCGAGCAATTTGTGGTGAGCACAGGGAGTCCATAGGTGTGATGGTAGGCCCGAACAAAATGGTCAGAAGCTGCCTTCGAAGCCGCGTACGGACTATTCGGCGCATAAGCAGTGGCCTCAGAAAAAGCTGGATCCTCGGGGCTCAGAGATCCATATACCTCATCCGTGGACACGTGCAGAAATCGGAAGTCTGCTCTCTCTTGTTCAATCAGGTTTGCCCAGTATGCCCGAACCTCTTCCAGCAAAGCGAAGGTCCCATCCACATTCGTTCGGATGAAATCCTCCGGTCCCCGGATCGAGCGATCCACATGGCTCTCAGCCGCGAAATGCACGATGGCCCTCGGCGTGTGCCGTTGCAGCAGGTTTCTGACCAGGGCGCGGTCCGCAATATCGCCATGGGCAAACTCGTAGCGCCGGTCGTTGGTAATCGCTTTCAGATTGTGAAGATTTCCTGCGTAGGTGAGTTTGTCCAGATTAACCAGGGAAGCTGAATCTCGCCCCAGTTGCTGCAGGATGAAGTTCGATCCTATAAAACCTGCTCCACCGGTAACGAGTATTGTATTTTCCATGGATGAGAATTGCGCCGAATTGTACGGTACGATTGAAGCGCCCCGCACAGCTCTTTGGAAACGAACCTCAATTGTAAACAAAAAGGACGGAAGTCACTCCGTCCTTTGGGTGAAACATTCGGTTTGTCTCAGGTTGTTAACATTTCGTTTTGAACAATATGTCTGCCGTTTTATCCTGTCCTCCGCTGCATCGACGGAATCGCCTCTGCCACTTTTCCAGCTGCCTTTCTGGGCGGCATCGCGGCCAATTCCCAGCCCATCATTTTGTAATACACGCGCTCGATCTCGGCAGCGATCTCTGGCCACTGATAATATTCCCGAACGCGGCGTTTCGCGGCCTGCCCTGCGGCCTCACGCACCACCGGATTCGCAATCAAGAACCGCAGGCGGTCTGCCAAGTCTGCAACATCGCCGCGCCGGAACGTGAATCCCGCATCGTCGATGGCCTCCCGATTTTCCGCGACATCACTGCCGAGCACGCAAAGCCCAGCGCCCATCGCATCGAGCAGCGCCAGGGATAATCCCTCCAAATCGGACGGCAACACAAAAATCATCGCGTTGGTCAGCAGTTCGTCGAGAACGTCACCCGCGACCCAGTCCAGTACTTTGATCCGCTTACTTGCGTGAGCCAGAAGTCCCCGCGAGTAATCATCGCAATAACTTGCGGCTCCGGCCATCACTAGCTTTACGTCCGTGTCCAACTTCTCGTAAGCCTCGACCAGCAAGTGGCAACCCTTTTCGGGAGAAAATCGTCCAAGAAACAGAATGTATCTTCCCGGTTCGATATCCCATTCCAAGATCTTTTTAGGCACGCTCCACTCGCGCAGCACGCCGCCGTTTGGCACGTAAGAGGTTTCCGCCGCATAGCCAGCTCTGTAATGCTTCTGCAACTGCCGGGAAACCACCATCGTGTGGCTTGGCAGGCCAACTGCCGCGCGCTCTCCAAGACGCAGAACAATCGACGCTGCGCGACCCCATTTCTTGCGCTGCCAATCCAGTCCTTGCACGGTAACCACGGTTTTCTTTCCCGCGAGTCGCGGAATGAATGAAAACAGCGCCGGCCCGAGCGCATGATAGTGAACGATATCGCAGGGACCCATAAGAACATGAAGCGTGCTTAGAAAGGTATGGAGCACGGTCTCCATATGTTTAGAGCGGATTGTCGGCAGCCGCACCGTTTGCATGCCATTGTGTTCTTTCCCCGGCGGAGTAAAGTAAGACCGGCAGTACGCGGTGACCTGATGTCCCATGCCAGCCAGCCGCTGTCCAACCTCTTCATAATAAGTCTCAATCCCGCTGTATTTCGACACGACGCCTCGTCCGCCAATAAATGCGACCCGGAGCATCCGCTTCGGACGCATCGCTGCAGGAAGGTTGACCGAGTCCCGCGAGACAGGGGCAAGAGCGAGATGATGCAACGGAATGAAACCGTCTCGGTGGATTCTCAGGAATCCAGTTGGCGCCCTTGGCGCGATCGGAATCGTTTGAAACTTTCCAGGACCTGACACCATTGACGATTGCCCCTTTCCGTCAGCCAGGCGCCTATAAAGACTCGACAATATTGCGTAGTGCGCATCTGGCGTGTATCCCCGCCGCACCTGATCATGTCCAGTGCGCCCCATCTTGTCTGCTAGTTCCGGTTGCGCACTGAGAAACTGGATTGCTGAAACCAACTCATCCACGTCTCCGGTCTTGTACAAAAGTCCTGTCTTGCCCGCTTGCACAAATTCCCGCCGCGATCCCAAGTCAGTCGCAAGCACGGCACGCCCTCTCGCATACGATTCGAGAATCGTCTTGCCTAAAGTTTCATAAGCATGAGACGGCAACACAGTGAAGCACGCGTTCGCAATTGCGCGATCGAGTTCCGCTCCCGCTATGTGTCCCACAAACTCGACATTGGCTAATTCCAGGTCGGAAGCAAGTTGCTGCAACCTGCCGCGCTCGGGGCCGTCTCCCGCGACGATCAGACGAAGATTTGGCAGTCGCTGCATGGCATGCAGCAAATCGCCGAGACCTTTTTCCGGCGACAGGCGCCCGAAATAAAGCAGGGGAGCGTTCTGCGTGGCTCGCTCGTCAACCGCCGCGACTAGTTGGAAGTGCGGCAGCACTTCGAACTTTGTCGGATCCCACCCGTGCTCGACAAACTTGTCCCGCACAAATTGGCTGGGTGCCAAAAAGCAATCCACGCATTTCTGGTATGTGCCCACCCATTTGTGGACATAAGCCTCCGCCACCAAGGTCATCCGCGCTCCCCACCCTGGATAGCATTTCTTCGTCAATGCATGCCAGAATTTCCCGCCCTTGCAGGTTTCGCAGGCTTCCCCGCGCAACACCAGGTTATAGCTGGGACACAGGACCTTGAAGTCATTCAAATGGTAGACAACCGGAATCTTTTTTGCCTTCAACTCCCACAAAATTGACGGTGACAGGTGGTGATAGATATTGCGCACGTGGGCTACGTCCGGCTGGAATTCATCGATCATCGCCCGCATTCGTCGGCGTGCTTCGCTTGAATAAATCGCACGTGCTGCCAACTCCGATTTGTGAAACCATCCGGCTGGCCGCTTGAAATCGGTGGGCGGCACGAGATTGTGGTCGTAAGGAGTGGTCTGGCCCCGCGCGTCGGCCATGGAAAATAACGCGACCTCGTGTCCCTTGGAACGCATGAGTTCCATGGCTTCGAACAGGTAGACCTCTGTTCCGCTGAAGGGATAGTTATATTTGTTGCAATACAAAATCCTCATGGAAGGGCTCCAATCTGGAAGTATCGAATCGGGGGGTTAGTGACGAGTGGATTACGAGTCGCTGGAATTCGTGCTTAGCTGCAGAAATCGGTCGCCAAATCGAGCAAGATTCTTGGTGCGATCAAAATTGTGAAGCACTTGTGCCCTCGCTGCGTGCCGGATCCAATCCAAAGGGCTCACGGAGGAGCAATCCTCCCCCCTGATCAGTTTCTGAAGGAAGAAAATCTTCTCGACAAAATCCTTGAGCACTCCCGGCATGTAGAGGAAACCTGTCTTGCCGGGGATTACGATCTCTGGGATCCCTGTGATCGCCGGCGCGAGTACGATTCTGCTTCGCACCATCGCCTCCATGAGCACCAGCGGAATTCCTTCGCTGCGGCTGGTGAGCACGACCACGTCCGCGGGACGGTAGAGTGAGTCCATCATTGGCGGAGCGATATGGCCGAGCAGCGTGAGCCGGTCTTGCAAATGATGTTCCCGGATCAGTGATTCCAGACGTTGCCGCTCCGGCCCCTCCCCTGCGATTACACAGTCGAAGTTGAGGCCGCGCTCGCGAAGTTGAGCGCAGGCACGAATCAGAAATGCATGATCCTTCACAGCATGCAGACGTCCGACGGCCAACAGTGTGAGTGTGCAGCCCGGACCACGAGCCACCCTCCGAAGCGATTCTGGGCGCTCCACTACGTCGACTCCGAGCCGCAAGACACAGATTTTCTCCGGATCAACCGCCGGAAAGTGGTTGAAAATATAGCGGCGGTTGTATTCGGAGATCGTGGCACAAAAACGACAACGACTTAGCTTTGCGTCCAGATAAGCGCCGTTCAGCAGCAGGTCGGACCCGTGTAGCGTCAGGCTGTAATTCACGTCCAATAGCGCGGCCGCCACCATCCCGATCCACGAGCTGAAGTAGCCGTGATGCGCGTGGATATGATCGACCCCTCGTTCTTGGAGTTGCGCCGCATAACACGCCCCTAAACAGGTATGCATGAGGGCTTTCAGCCGGCGCTTGGGCGATTCCTCACCCTCCACAAGCACCCGCCTCACCAGGCGGGCGATCCGTCGCCAATGCCGTACTGCTAACGCAAGCCCTCGTACAAAAGTTAGGATGCGAATCTTGCCCAGGCACAGAGTGTCATCCTCATACCCAGCGCCATTCGACGCATTCGGATTCGCATCGGGCCGCCGAACAGTGCCCGGAATCACGCGAACTCCCCGGCGCCGAAGCTCTTGGATCTCCTGGCCCACGTAGGGCTCCACCGCTGCAGGGAATTGATTGGCGAGGTAGGCGACGGTGAACACGAGGATGGTAGAGGCAGAATTCGCGAGATTTACGTTGCCGGGGCGAAGAACCACCGGGAAAGACCTGCTTGCTTCGCGTTCCGACTCTTTCGCTGCGCGCGTCTTCTGCGCCGCGAGCATTCCCGCCATTGTGAACAGAAGTCCGTTCACGAACTGATAGTTCATCACGACCAGAGCAGCATTCAGGAAGTAGACGCCGAGCAATATTGACCACAAGGCATGGAACTGCTGGTTGAGTAGGCCGTTGCGTTCGCCGCGCGGCACCAGCCCTTTCCCCAGTCGCAGAAGCTCCCACATTAGCCACACATAAAGTGCAAGGCCGACGATACCGTGCTCCACGAGCAACTCCAGATAAGTATTGTGCGGAAAGAGTTCTTTTTCTTCGTAACCGCTGACGTGCCGGGCCAACTCTTCCGGCATTTGATTCACACCCCACCCGGTGAATGGCTTCTCGACGAACATTTGCCAACAGACGGCGTATACCGCCTGGCGGAAGTCGACGGGACCAGATTCCTGCAGCCGGTCCGTGAGCACGCGACGCTGATGGTCAACATTCAGTGCGACCAGTAATCCCAACGCTCCCACGACTGTTACGGCGATAGCGAGGTTCCGCAACCTCCGATTGTTCGAGCGAAGAATTAACACTCCCACACTGGCAACAAAAGAGAACCAGACGGCGCGTGTCATGGTTGCGAGGATGGCGACCGGTAAGGAAGCCAGCAAAACGCAGGCTCGTACTCCGCGTATCCTTCCTCGCAGGGTGGCGTGCAACGCCAGAACACCCAGCAGGTTCAACGAAACGCCGTTTGCAACCGCCTGCAAAAGCGGTCCTCGCGCGCGGTCGGCATGGTAGCCAAGGCTTGCATCCAAAATGAAGCGGGGAAAGATCAGAAAGTTTGCGCCTACAAGAAAGGCAATCGATGTAAAGCAAAGATAGCCAAGCACTATCAAAGCGAACATCTCGAATTGCCGCAGATGTCTTTCGTCCCGAAACACCAGCACAGCCAGGTGAAACAGCGCGAATGGCACAATAAATTTTGCCGCGAGCAGACACCAGGTCTGGTTGTTGAAGGGCTGCCCGATTACACTGGCTAGCGCCAGCAATGTTAGCCCCAGCATTGGCCATGTCGCTCGTTCCAATACCAGCAAGCGCTGCCGTGTGATGACCGCGCGTCCCGCGACTCCGAGGACTAACAGTATGAAGGCGACGCGATCGATCTCGTAAAAAGGCACATCTGGATGTCGAAGAAGCATGGCTGTAAGCGCCGCGAGAAACAAGGCAGTCGGAGCTACCATCGGCATGTGGAGGGGGCGCAGCCCAACCCGAATAGCTCGCCCCATTACTTCATGCGCCCACGGTGATGCAGTTCTGGCTTCAACCCGCGACATTACTGTCCACTCCCCCGCAGTACTGCGCCAGCCGTCTTCAGCAGAATTCTCAGATCCATCGCCAGGTTCCAGCGCTGAATATATTCCAGATCGAGATTAAGTCCGGCTTGAAAGGACGGGTTTTCCCGCGCCGATACTTGCCAGAGTCCGGTCATCCCCGGAGTTACGTCCAGCCGTGGTAGGTGTTCAATCGCGTAGCCGGAGAAATCATCCAGAGGATGCGGCCGCGGCCCTACCAGGCTCATCTCACCCCTGAGCACATTCCATAGCTGCGGGAGCTCATCCAGACTGTAACGGCGCAGAAATCGCCCCACCCGTGTGATTCTCGGGTCATCTTTGATTTTGAAGACCGGACCCAGCCTCTCATTCCGCTCCCGCAGGGGACCTTTCAAAACTTCCGCTTCTCTTACCATGGTGCGGAATTTGTAACAGAGAAATGGCTTACCCTTTCGCCCTGCTCGAAACGCTGCGTAGAGCATGGGCCCGGGCGAATCCAGTTTGATGAGAAACGAAAGCAGCGCCAACGCTGGGGCCATCAGGATCAACGCTGCTCCCGCTCCAGCCAGGTCAAGCGCCCGTTTCATTAACAGCCCCACAACCGGCAAATGCTCCTCGTGCAAGGAAATGAGGGGAATACCCCCGATTCGTTCAGTTTCCCGCGTAGGCTCACAACCAAACAGATCGGGCGCCAGTTTCACATCGAGGCGTAATTGCCGGGCGGTGTGCAGGACCCGCAATGTCAGTTCGCGAGCGTGAGGCGCGGCCAGAATTATTTCGTCTACAAATCCTGCTCGCGCCAACTCTGCCAGGTCGCAGGGACGCCCAATCACTCCCTTTCCTAACGGTTTGCGATCGTCCACGAAGCCGCAAAACGTGCGTTCTGTCTCCGGATGAGTTTCCAGGTATTTTGCTATTTGCTGTCCAAGTCCTCCAGCGCCCACGACGAGGACATTTCGCATGCCGCGGGAGGAGTACATACCAAGCCGGCCAACCGCCGCGTTGACTCGTCGGCGATCCCACAGTCTTCTAAAAAGCGACATACCCACGAACCAGCTTCGCGCCGAACGTACCCAATTCTTGCCGTTGTTTCTGTTCTTAAGACCTCGCCATGCCCTTAGAAAATAGCCGAGCTTTCGTACAACCTTGTTGGCCTCCATTGACCGCGAGGAAGCAGACTCTCCCATCGGACTTAGATTCGGCCTTCTTCCGTTCCAGCGCGAAGCCGTCCCTGGAATTAGCCGAGCGGCCCAGTCGGTGCCGTTGGGTTTCGGTCTGGGATGTAAAGAGGGAGAAGACATTTCAGAGCAATTCCAGTTCGTAGCCTTGGATCTCAATCGCCAGCGAACGCTGGATGGACTCAATGGAAACCCACAGCTTTCCTTTTTCATGTTGCAACAGCACTCCTTCTAGTCCATGCAAGCAACCACCCCGAATACGCACGCGCCGTCCGACGCGCACAAATGGATGAAGGGAAAATAGTCCCCGGTGTTGGAGCAGTAATTGGAGATCTTCAATTTGTTTCGATGGTACCGGCACTACGATGCCTCGGAAACTAACGAAGCCGATCAGCCCTACGGTTTGTAAAACGGATTGCCGCGACTCGTGGGATTGGTCGATATGCACGAATGCGTATCCCGGAAACAGAGGGGCAGTTATCACCTTCTGCCGGTCGCTCGACTTGTGATTTTCGGTCAGCAATGGCAGGTAAACTTCGCAGCCTTTGTGGCTAAGCTGTGCGACGACAGTCTTTTCAAACCGGTATCGTGTCTGTACCGCAAACCACCGCAGCAGACGGGTATCTGCTCGCGATTGCGGCTGGAGTGCTGGTGTCCAACCGGCGACGACCGCCGGCGGGATCCCATAGCTACCGCTCATTGGGCCCCATCGCTGTTCTCGTCTTCTTTTGCACAGCGTTTTCGGTTCTTACAGCAAAACTTGCCCAAGCACACTACAGTCGCCGATAAATCCACTCAGGGATGGGAAAGGCCCGTTCACTCAGCACTGTTCCCAGGATTCGCGACCGCATGGTTTCCAGCGTGCTCTTGATCTTGCGAGCGGTCACTTTCCGCGTACTATTGGCTCCGAGCACCAGAACGATTCCGTCCGCTAGCTCTCCCAGCAAGGCGGCCTCGCTCGATAACCCTGCTGCGGGCCCTTGAATTACCGCATACTCGAACTCGTTTCTCAGTTCCGCGAGGCAGGAGAGCCAGTACCGTCCCGTGCGCGATCCCTCGCCGGATGAGCGGACCTCGAACTGCGGCACATGCCACAAGTTGGTCGCTATTTGGGTAGACCAGGATTTGATCGAAGCGCTTACTATGCGAGGAATTGGCGTCACTTCTCTCTCTCCTGCTTTGCTGCCCACAATGGCAACATCGGCAGTTGTCTCCAGAGCCAGTGCTTGTCCGACGCGATGGCAGAGATCGGCTACGTCTTGATGCGTCCCAGCCGCGCTGAAAACGACCTGCTTCACTGGTCGCGCGCCGTTTGCAAAGAAGATCCGCCGCACCAAGCCGATGATTTGCTCACGCGCGAAATCGTCCGGATTCCAATCTCTTGCTCGTGGAAGGATTGCAACCTGCGGGGGCACTTTGTCCTGCGCCAGTGTCGCAATCAACTCAGGCCCCCCAGCATTTCCGCGTTTGCGCTCATTTTTGCTCCTTGCTCCTCTAAGCGGATCGCCGCCGGATCGCAGCTTCCGGCAACGAAGCTAGTACCGGAATTTCCAAACACTCAAAAACCTCTTCAGGCGTGCGAAGGGCAGGGTCAAGGTAGTCCGCTGCGAACGCGGCACCGGTTCCTGAAGTCAGCGCCCCGACAAAACCTACCAGCACCACCAGTCCGGCTGGCCATAACGGCAGGGCCGGAACAACGGGTTGCTCAGCGATCGCTACGTTGACGATGCCGTCCTCGTCCAATGCGTCGCCCATTCGCGCTTCCTCCCGTTTTTTTACGTAAAGAAGATAGTTCTCCTGCGCCGCCTTTTCGCTGCTGGTCAGATCATCCTGCACAACCGCCTCGTCACCAAGTTGATGAGCTATGACGCGATACCTTGCCAACTGTGCGGCAATAGTTGCCTCTCGCGCTTCCAAACCCTTTTTCGTGACCAGGGCTTTCTGCAGTTCGGCCTTGGCCCATTCGTGATTCGCATCTTTGTCCGTGGTTTCGTCGCGCACGGGGTTCAACTTTTCGGTCTCGATTGCCGCCTTGGCCTGGAGGACTTGCTGCTCAACCTCTTGCACAAAGCGATGGTTCGGTTCAAATTTGGTTAGTAACTGAGTTCTCTTCAACTCAAGTTCCAGAAGGCCTGCCTTCAATGCCCGCAACAGCTCAGGATTGTCTGCTGTGCGAACCTGTGTTGTAGTCCGCTCCGGCAACTTCGCCAGCTGGGCGTCGAGTTCGTGAACTCGACGCCCCGTCTCCGATATTTCCACCTGAGCCTGCCGATAACTTGCCTCCACTTCATTGAGTCGTTGCAACACCAGATCGCGTTGCTGTGCCGCCATCACCACGCCGTGGCTGTTTGTGAAGTTCAACAGAGTTCCTTTAGCCTCTTCCAGTTGCCTCCGTGACTCTCCAGTCTGCTGATCGAAAAAATGCAGTTGTCCTCTCGGCCGGTGGACTTCCATGTGTTTTTCGAGGTATATGCCGGAAAGCGATTTCAGCACCTGGGCCGCCAATTCCGGATCTGAAGCGTCATACCTTATCTCGATCAGATTGGTTTTCTTGATCGGTTCCACCTCCAGCCGATTGCAAAGTTTCCTGGCCGCTCGCTCTTCGCGGGCTGACTGCTCTTCGTGCGGCCGCACCCATCGCAACCAGTCGTGTGCAGCCAGATCGTTGGCCCGTACCACGCGGCGTAGGACGTCGTTATCCTTCAACAGCTCTACTTCTGAGTTAAGCTCCTCTTCGGTCACTTCCACTCGGGAGAAATCTGGAGGAGCATTGGGCTGTGCGGTTACCGGAGGGTCCGCCCGTCCTCGACGGACCAACAGACGCAAGTGCGCACGATAGGTAGCGCCCGCAAAGGCATACGTTACGGCTAAGATGAAGAGCACGCTCGACACACCGACAAAAACCTTCCCCTGTCGGAACAGAACCATTGCCAGCTCCCGCATCGTCGGCGACACCGGCTCTTCTGTTTTGCGCATTGAGTCTTCGTATGCCATGCGAATAGGTCTGCTTCGATAGCTAAAATTGTGTGGAGCTCATGTACATGCCAAATGAAGGTTTGCTGAGAAAGGGCTCGATCTTCGAAATGGAGTTCTGGGGAACAAACACTAGATCCCCCGGGCGCAGCTCGGAGGCCTCGCCCAGTTTTTTCTCCTTCAGCATCTTTTTCAGATTGAAAACTCGCGCCTCGACCAGGTCGTCGTTCACACGCCGAAATAGAAGCACCTGCGAATGCTTTGCCACGTGGGTAAACCCACCCGCGATCTCTACCGCTTCCATGATGGTGGTGTCCTCGCGTAACTCATACCTGCCGGGTCTGCCCACCTCTCCCCCCGCTATAAAGTAAGGACGCTGAAAGTCTTTCAACGCCACCGCGACCTGCGGGTCGTGGAAATATCCTGTGTATGCCTGCCGAACGGCCGCACGGAACTCCTCCAGCGTGAGGCCCTGAGCCAGCACTGGCGGCGCGTCCTTCAGGGTGATATATCCATCGGGTTGGATCGTGAGGGTCTGGTCGAACTCCGGAGCGAGCGTGAAAGTCAATGCCACCACGTCGCTGCGGTTGAGCCGGTACAGCGGACGGCGATTTCCTCCGAGCTTGAGCTCAAGGTTTCCCACGACGTCCGCCTCCCCGGTTTTTGCCTCCGACATTCCTATGCTGCTCACCCCAGCTCCGGTTGAGCTGGATTGAGAAGGCTGTTTCGTTATTCCCAGGTCCTGCTTCTTATTTTCTTCCTGGGCGAATGCGGCCACGCAAAGCTGAAATATAAAAAGGCTCATCACTGCGACACTTGTCCAGCCAACAAGGTGCTTTATGAAATATTTCATGGTTGTGATGAGCTCTGCTTTCCTTTTCCTTTCCTTGATTCCGAGAGTCCAATCTCCGCGGCTCTCTTCATGCAAAGTATCTCCACGCGGATTCCGCGGCAAGACATAGAAAGTACTGTCCACCAACGTGGTCATGGCGGATTTGGGTTGACCCGCTCAGAACACAAAGTGCGCAAGGCTTATTACCTCGGAGTCGCTTCGATCAGAGTCGTAAGTATGTCCCCCGTGGACTACTCTACGAAAGTAGACTTGCATGTTTGTCGAATCACACTCATCGATCGTCTGGAAGACTTAAATAGGCCCGGCAAGCTGAGCTGCCGCCACGTTCTGCACATTCCCGCATCTTCCAGACCGTCCCCGAGGATTTTCCACAGCCCGGCAACTCAGTTTCCCGATTTGAAATTGGATCTGAATTGTGTGACGTGATTCCTTGAGTACTGAGCGGTCTGCCCGTAAGATCGCATTAGCGAAATCCGCTTCCTTTGGAGTCCTGTTCATGAGTCCGCCTGTGACCGCTGATTCACAGGTGATCAGCGTTCTGATTGCAGACTCCAATCGGATGCAGGCCCAGTTGCTCACCAATGCTTTGCGGCGGCGCTCCGAGTTCCACATTTCCAACTGTGCCATCGACATCGCATCGATTCTTCATGCTGTGGCCCGTGCTCCCGCCAAAGTGGTTGTGATTTCACTGAATCATTCCATCGACGTCGCGGCGCAGATGGCGGCGTTGCGCCGGGTTCACCTCTCCTATCCCGCCATCGCCAAAATTCTGTTGGTGGAGTCCTACGACCGCGAACTGGTGGTAAGCGCGTTTCGCTCCGGAGCGCGCGGCATTTTCTGCATTTCGGACACACATTTTCGCCTACTCTGCAGATGCATCCAGCGGATCGCGGATGGTCAGATCTGGGCCAATACAGAGCAAATGAATTTTCTACTTGCCCTGGTTTCCGAAGTACCTTCGCTGCGGGTACTCAACTCGCGCGGAGAGCTAATTTTGACTCCGCGCGAGGAACAGGTCGTCGCCCTCGTGGCCGAAGGCATGAGCAATCGCGATATTGCAGGTGAACTGAACTTGAGCGAGCATACTGTTAAGAAGTATCTGTTCCACATCTTCGACAAGCTGGGCGTCTCATCCAGGGTCGAGCTTGTCCTCTACGCAGTGAAGAATGGCGATCCGCTGCCGGCCGAATGGCTTGCCGGCGTTAGCCGAAGCCACCCGTCGAAAGATTCGACTCCCGCCGCGACATCGCAATTTGGAAAACCTTCCGTTCCACCTGTATAAATCTCTTACGGGATCTTGTGCCAGAAGACTCCTCCACACCTAACCCCGAGCCTCAACCCCGCGGCAGCGCAACCATTATCGCCGCCGGCCTGCTGCTGGCCGCCCTTGCCTTGGTGGTTTTATATACCAGCCGTCGGGCGTTCTTGAGCCCGGTGGCGCTCGTCGTGGTCGCGGCTATTGGCGTGGCCGCGTTGCTGTTGCAGATTCGTTTGCGCCCGCATCTTCCTTCTTCGGCGGCTCGATCTTCATCAGCTCGCGGTTCACTTTGGACCAACCTCCTCGGGGTCATCTTCGCCGTCGCAGCTGTCTTCGCCGACGTCCTTCACCTGGACGCAACGGTCATGCTGATCGCCGCGCTGGCCGCTGTCGTATGCTTTGCAATCAGCGGCATTATCGTTCTCAGCGCTTTGCGCAAACGCCGCGTTTGAGCCGCGGCTTCACCTACCGCTTCGAGCCAGCGGACATCCGCGAGGCTTTTTCGCTTGGAATCTGGAGCTCGATGCATGAAATAGCCGAAGCTGAGGCCGGAAGCCGGATCATGAGAAAGCGGGGACCAGTTTTAGGGCTTGAACTCCACCGCGACGGTCGTCTCTGCCACCACCGGCTGACCGTCAACGCGATATGGTTCAAAGCGCCACCAGCGCAGCGCGGAGATGGCCGCCTGCGCCAAGATTTCGGGACCATTGAGAGCGTGTACGTCTACTACCGAACCGTCGCGTCCCACGACTACGTCCAGCACGATCACCCCCCGCAGCCTCTCCGGACGCGCCGCGGCGGGATAATCAGGATCCACGCGGTGAGTCAGCAACTTCTCCATCTCGTCGGCTGGAACGTGCACCTGCGGATCTACTGCGTCGATTGTCTTTTCATTCGTCTCCAGATCGGACTCCAGCTCCTCCCAACCGCGATTCCAGCTCCAGAAAAAAATTGCCAGTAGAATTGCCACAACCAGCAGCGCGATGGTCCATATTCCACGCCGCCCGCTGATAGGGGGCTGGACTCCACCTCCGTGCCATCCAGTACTCTTCGCAGCTTTCGCAGCTTGGGCCGCAGTCCTCGGTGCTACTCCCATTTCAGGTACCGCTCTTGCGTCTGCCGCCCAATTGCGAATCGCGGCCTGCTGCTTCGCCGTCAAGCCGACAAACTCCATCCCCGAGCGCAGCTTGTCGTGGTACCTCACCATCGCACGCGCGCGCAGAAGCTCCACTGCCGTCGGCAGCAGTATTTCAACTCCCACCGCCTCACCCAGCATCAGCTCCCCTGCTACCACCGCGGCTACGCCTCCCTCGCCGAGGTTCACCGAGCGCCCCGGCAGAGTATCTGGAATCCCCGAGCGCAGAACGGTCACATCGAGCGGTGTCTGCACACGGTAGCGCACCCGCCGTCGCCGTGGCGGTTGTCCCTGGCCCTGCCCTTGTGGCTCTGCCGCCATTTCAATGCCTTGACCTTGTTTCCGGAGTTACGTACTGAGCCACCGAGAAAGAACAACTCAAGAAGGTTTTCTCTGTGTCTCCGTGGTGAAAAAAGCCTTACTTGTTGCTCGCCCGCAGCTCGACAATCTCACTTCCGTTGGCCACGAGCAGAACGCTCGCCATGCCGATAAACAGACCGTGCTCCACCACTCCCGGCATATCGCTAAGCCTCCGCGCCAGCTTTTCGACGTCCGCAATTTGCCCAAAGCTGCAATCGAGGATGTGATTATTCTCGTCGGTCAAGAACGGTTTCCCGTCCGCTTGCCGCCGAAGCGAAACGCTTGCGCCCAGCGCTTCAATTTTTCTCAGCACAACCGCCTGTGCGAACTTGATTACTTCCACCGGCAACGGAAACCTCCCCAGCACCGGAACTCTTTTCGTGGCATCGGTAATAATCACAACCTGCTTGCTCGCCGAAGCCACAATCTTTTCCCGCAGCAAAGCTCCGCCGCCACCCTTAATCAAACGCAGCTCGGGATCGACCTCATCCGCGCCGTCCACGGTAACATCGATCTGCGGACATTCATCCAGAGTGGCGATCGGAATCCCCAGAGCTGCCGCCTGCTGCCGCGAATGGTCTGAAGTCGGAATGCCTCGGAGGCGCAATCCATTCTTCACCAGCTCGCCCAAAAGCTGGATGAAGTGTGCGGCGGTCGTTCCAGTACCGATCCCAACCACCTGACCATCTTTGATGAATCGCAAGCTGGCCCGCGCCGCCGCTTCTTTTTCCTGATCATTTGCCATAAGTTTTCTCCGCGCTGTGCTGCGCGCCTAGCTCAAACTCTTTTCGACGTAAAGCAAGTATCCCGCCAGCGCCAGCCCGAACAGCACTGTCAGGATGGTCACCAGGTCCACGATAAATCCTGCCGGCTCAAATTTTCCTTCTTCAAGAAGCGCCCGCGTCTTTCGATACCGTATCAATCCCATGACGACCATAAGCACGCCCGCTAGAATCGAGATCATGCCCATCCAAACCGAAAGCCCTGTCGTTTTCGATGCGAGACCTTGGAACGCTGTCAACTGCCGCATTGCGATAGCAAAACGCCCAATCGCGAATCCAAACACCACGATCGCCACGCTGGTACGCACCCACGCCAGAAAGGTGCGTTCGTTGGCTAGATGGTCGCGGGCTCGGTTGGAATCTTCGGTCACGAGGCCTCCCGATAACGGCAGCATTATTCCACAGCCTCAGCTTGTTTCGAACTCGTTCACATAGCGCTCAAGTCCCGACAATCATCTTCCCGAGAATTTCTTTCAGGATTTTCGCCGCCACGATAGCCGTCATTCCCGAAATATCCTGTGCCGGGTTGTATTCGACGATGTCCGCGCCAACAATTATTCCTTCAATCGCGTGCAGATGAGCAATCGCCTCTCGCACCGACATCCCTCCAGGCTCGCGATGCGAGATGCCGGGCGCATGCGCCGGATCGAGCACGTCCATGTCGAACGAAATATACGTCGGCCCGTGAACCTTAAGCCGGTCGTAAGCGGGAAGCGCCGGCATCTGCACGATCTCAACCCCGAATCTTTCCGCCTGTTCACGCTGGTGCTGGTTCAGTGTACGTATTCCGATTTGAACCAACCCCTTCGCCAGTCGCTCTTCCATGATGCGCGCAAACGGACACGCATGCGAGACCCGGCTGCCCTCGAACTCGTCATACAAATCCGGGTGTGCGTCGAAATGAATAATCGTAAGTTCCGGATGGCGCTGCGCAAAAGCCCTAATGATCGGATAAGTAACCGAGTGATCGCCTCCGAGCGCCACCGGGCGCTCGCCTTTCTCCAGCAACTCGCTGACCGACCGTTCAATCTCAACAAAGTCGTCGGCATTTTTCTCCCGGGAATTGCTGAGGCGTGAATTGCTGAGGCGAAGATCGCCTGCGTCCGCGAACGCACCCGCCGCGCCCACGTCCACTCCCAGTTCCGACCACTTGTTGGAAGCGTCGCTCTGCCAGGCCTCGCGAATCTTCCACGGCGCCGCCGCCGGCCCACGCAAGTAAGACGAATTCACGTCCAGCGGTATTCCGAGAAGAGTTGGCATGGGCTTGTTTCTTGTGCTGCGCGAGATTTCTGCAGTCTACACGCTTCTAGTTTGTCCAGCCTCGTCAACCTGGGTCTCGTCAATCTGGGAGCGCCGGTTACATCTTCCCTCAAAGAACCCTCCCATCCCTCGGGGTTTACCCTGTGATCCCTTGTGCCCGGAGCCTGCCCTGAGCGAAGTCGAAGGGTGTTGAAGGTTTTTCGAACCCTGGAATCTAGCCCTGGAATCTCCCGCACCTCGCCGCGCATCCGTTATTCTAGTAACGAACTCATATGGCTACCCTGAAATCTCGAAATCTCAGCGGCACAGCGGTCGTTGAACCCTCTGTCAACGGAGAAAATCCCGAGCGCGAGCGCATTTTCAATGCCTTCCGCCAGTGGGGATACCTCGAGGGCGATCTAGATCCCCTCGGCTTCCTCCGTCCGCGAGCCACTCCTGAATTGCAGATCGACAACGAGTACGCTCGTGAAGCTCGGGCCATCTATTCATCCACGATTGGCATTGAAATCAACCACATCTACGCTCCCGAGCGCCGCCGCTGGATTTATGACCAGATGGAATCGCCGTCTCAAGGTTTCGAGGTTACAGAAGAAATCCAGCAGCGCATTCTCGACCAACTCACTCGCGCCGACGTTTTCGAGCAGGTGATGCAGCAGCGCTACCTGGGCAGCAAGCGCTTCTCCCTCGAAGGCGTCACCGCATTGATCCCGTTAGTCGATGAGATTCTCGACACCGGCTCGCGCCTCGGCGCCACCGAACTCGTAATGGGCATGAGCCACCGCGGCCGCCTCAACGTAATCGCCCACGTCGCTAAGCGGCCACCGGATGAAATTTTTGCCGGCTTTGAAGACGTCGACCCGCGCAGCGTTCTCGGCTCCGGCGATGTCAAGTACCACATGGGCGCGACCGGTGAATACTTAACACGCAGCGGCAACAAAGTTCACATCCATCTGGTTTCAAATCCCAGCCATCTCGAAGCCGTTGATCCCGTAACCGTCGGCCGCACTCGCGCCAAACAAGACCGCACCGGCGAAGGCGGACGCGAAAAGTATCTCCCATTGCTGGTCCACGGCGATGCCGCTTTCGCCGGACAAGGCATCCTTGCCGAAACCATGAATTACGCCGACCTTCCCGGCTACACGGTAGGCGGCACCATTCACGTCGTCGTTAACAATCTCCTTGGATTCACCACCAGCTATCTCGAAGAGCATTCCACTCGCTTCGCCGCCTGCATCGCGCGCCGCCAGTCGATCCCCATCTTCCACGTCAACGGAGAAGATGTGGACGCCGTGGTGCGCGTCGCCCGTCTAGCCACCGAATACCGCTACCAGTTTGGCACCGACGTGGTCATCGACCTCATCGGCTACCGCCGCCATGGTCACAGCGAAGTTGACGATCCCACGGTGACTCAGCCGCTGCTCTACAAGAAGATTAAAGAGCATCCACCGCTCTGGGAAATCTACTCCGACGATATCGGCGCAACCGACGCCCCAGCCCGCGCCGCGGCAATCAAGGCCGAGTTCGAGGCCGCACAAAAAGAAGCCGGAAAGATCAGCAAGAAGCCGCTCATGCGCGACCTCCCCAAATATTGGGACCAATATTACGGCGGCCGCCACAAGCCGGAATTCGAAGTAGGAACCGGACTCTCAGAAGAAGAATTAGCCGACCTTACGAATCGCCTCACGATCTATCCCGAGGGCTTCCACATTCACCCGAAGGTTAAAAAGCTGTTGGAGCAGCGCGCCGAAATGGGCGCGGGCAAACGCGCCGTGGACTACGGCATGGCGGAAGCCCTCGCCTTCGGCAGTCTGGTGAAAGCCGGCATTCCAGTTCGTCTCTCTGGCCAGGATTCGCGCCGCGGCACGTTCAACCAGCGCCACTCGGTTCTCATCGATATCGAAAACGAAAACGAGTATGTCCCGCTGGAAAACATTGCGCCCGGCCAGGCCCGCTGCGGAATCCACAACTCAACTCTTTCCGAACCCGGCGTACTCGGCTACGAATACGGCTACAGCCGCGACTATCCCGAAGCGCTCGTCCTCTGGGAAGCCCAGTTCGGCGACTTCGTGAACGTTGCGCAAGCGATCATCGACCAGTTCATCTCCGCCGGCGAAGCCAAGTGGAACCTTCTCTCGGGCTTGGTTCTGCTTCTCCCCCACGGCTACGAAGGCCAGGGACCGGAGCACTCCAGCGCCCGCATCGAGCGCTTCCTGCAACTCGCCGCGAAGCACAACATCCAGGTCACGCAGCCATCCAACGCCGCGCAGTATTTTCACCTGCTGCGCCGCCAGGCCCTGCGCCATTGGCGCAAGCCACTGGTCGTCTTCACTCCGAAGAGTATGCTGCGCCACGTTGACGCGTCATCGCCTATCGCCGACTTCACCAACAAGAATTTCCAGAACGTAATTCCCGACACAGAGATCGGCGCAGCCGACCGCATCCTGGTCTGCACCGGCAAGATCGGCCACGAACTTCAAGCCGAGCGCAAAAAGAGAAAAGACACTTCGACCGCCATTGTCTTCCTTGAACAGCTCTATCCCTTCCCGGAACAAGAACTCATAGCCGAATTCGCCCGCCACGGCGAATCCGGCGACATCGTCTGGGTGCAGGAAGAGCCCGCCAATATGGGCGCGTTATTCAACATGCTCCCGCGTCTCCAACGCATAGCCGGCGCCCGCCACGTAATGTCGGTCAAGCGCAGCTCCGGCGCCAGCCCCGCTACCGGCAGCACCAAAGCGCACGAAGTAGAACAAAAAACGCTGCTGACCTTGGCCTTCACCACAAAGGGATAGGGGAGCGAAGGGATGGCAACCCATGTGGGGACAGCCGCCCGCGGCTGTCCAGCCGAGCGCAGCTCGGCAGCGCTCTTGATTGTGCCCAACCCCCAGATGACTATAATGACTATCATAACCATGTAGAGGCCTTCCTATGAATTCACAAACCCAATCCTGGACCGTAGCCCAAGCCAAAGCAAAATTTAGCGAAGTCCTCGACCGTGCAATGTCCCAAGGCCCACAGACCATCACCCGGCGTGGACGCACCGCCGCAGTGGTCGTGGATGCGGACGAGTGGAATCGCAAAACCAAGCGGGTCGGGACCCTCGCAGATTTCTTCGCCTCTTCGCCGCTGCGGGAAGGAGGATTGAAGCTACCTCGACGCACTCGTCTCCGCAAGGTCGATTTGTGAGTTTCCTTCTTGATACTAATGCCATTTCAGAATGGCAAAAACCCCGGCCCGATCCCGGTCTCACCGCTTGGATGGACAGCGCCGATGAGGAACAATTGTTTTTGAGCGTTGTCACGCTGGCGGAGTTGCGCTATGGAGTCGAGCGCATGGCAACCGGAGGTCGCCGCCGGCGGTATGAGCAATGGCTGGAACACGAATTACCCCTGCGCTTTGAAGGTAGGGTTCTTTCCGTCAGTCAGGGGATCGCTGATTCCTGGGGACGAATAGTTGCCCTCTGTACATCAACTGGAACCCCGATCAGCGCGATCGACGGGTTATTGGCGGCTACTGCGCAAGTTCATGGCTTGACTCTCGTCACGCGAAACGTTCGGCACTTCACCGGTCTTAGGACCGTCTTAAATCCCTGGATATAGCGGATATTATTCCGGCCTCTCCGTAACCGCCGTGCCGCCGCTCCCTGGCAACTTCGCCTTCTTCCCACCCGCACCCTCCCCCGCCAACAGCGCCTCCAAACTCGGATACGCATAAATCGTAGGCGCATGATTCTGCATCAACCCTCCGCTGTCCGCGGTCGGCCCGTAATTGCTGTGTATGTCCCGCCCCAGCATCCGCAGCATGGCCATCAACTGTCCGCGATGATGCGACGTATGCGTCATGCGCCGCGTCATCACCCATGTCCGCGAACGCTCGACATCGAAAAACTTCACATTCGCTTCCCACCACGCCTCGTCCTTTTCCTGCAGTGCTGCCAGCCGTTTCTCGCTGTCCTTCGCATACCGCTTGATGAACTCCAACCGGGTCTCCTGTTTCGGCAGCGGAGGCGCGCCCACATCAATCCCCAGCATGTTGCGGAACCACAGGTCTTCGCTCACGCACTGATGCACCATCTGCTCGTGCACGCTGCGCCCACGCGGATCGCCCTCCCGCGGACGCACCGGAAGATCCTCGTCCCAAAACTCGCTCCACACGCTGACTACTTTCACTCTCTCGGTGGAATAGGTCTCGACAAGAAATGCATATCTCATAGCCGCAAATGTTACCCTAACAGGCTGCTGAAAAGACTAAGAGTTCGGGTTGCAGCGAATTTGCTTCTGGGTGGCGCAGCGCTTCAAGCGATGCGATAAATGCCATCCCCTGACTGAGGGCTTTAGCCCCGGAGGTATCCGCCAAGCTTTTCAGCAGCCTGCTTATCCCAATTCAATGCCCCGACGCCCCCAACCTCTCCGCGTAGCCATCGACACCGGCGGCACCTTCACCGATTGTGTGTGGGTCGACCACGGCCAACTGCGCATGTTGAAAGTTTTCTCCACTCCCGCCGACCCCTCCCAATCCATCCTTGAAGCTCTCAGCCGAATCGATCACCACGGCGACTTCGTGATCCTGCACGGCACCACGGTTGGCACCAATACCCTGCTCGAACGTAAAGGCGCGCGCACCGCACTGATCACCACCGCCGGATTCGAGGACGCTATCGAGATCGGACGCCAGGCTCGTCCCAAGCTCTACGACTTCTTCTTCGACCGCGTCGAACCTCTGGTCCCCGCGAATCTCCGCTTCGGCATCGAAGAACGCACCGCGAGCGACGGCGAAATCCTAACCGCACCTTCACCCGCGGATTTGAAATCACTGGTCGCCCAGGTTGCAGAGAAGGAACCGGAATCGATCGCGATCTCACTGCTTTTTTCTTTTGCGAATCAGGAGAATGAACTAGCCATGGCTGATGCCCTGAAGACTCTAAGCGTTCCGCTCTCGATCTCCCACCAAATCCTCCCCGAGTTTCGCGAATACGAACGCACGTCAACCATCGTAATCAACGCCTATCTACAACCAGTCATGCAACGGTATCTGGAAAACCTTGAGCGCCGGGCAGAATCGCTTCGTCTAAAGCGGCCAGCGAAATACCGTGTAGAGAGGCGCTTCAGCGCCACGAAAGTCGCCTACAAAAACATTCGGGCTTTAGCCCCCGCAGCCCCGCGCATCTTCGTCATGCAATCCAGCGGCGGGATTACAGCTCTATCCTCCGCTGCCCGCGAACCCGTCCGCACCGTTCTCTCCGGTCCCGCCGGAGGCGTCGTCGGCGCGGCCGCCAGCGCCCGCCGCAGCGGTTTCAAGCGCATCATCGCCTTCGACATGGGAGGCACTTCCACCGATGTCTCCCTCGTCGAAGGTGCAATCACCACTGCCAGCCACGCCGAAGTCGCCGGACTCCCCATTGGTGTCCCCATGCTCGATATCCACACCGTCGGCGCTGGCGGAGGCTCGCTGGCCCGCTTCGACGCGGCCGGCGTTCTCCGCGTCGGCCCCGAATCCGCAGGTGCTGATCCGGGCCCCATCTGTTACGGTCGCGGCACGCAGCCCACGGTCACCGACGCGAACCTCTTATTAGGCCGCCTGCAGCCCACTCGCTTCCTCGGTGGCGATTTCACCCTTGATCTCGAACGAACCCGCAGCATCACGCGCGATTGGCTGAATCGGCAAGGAAATCCTCTCACGCTGGAAAAGTTCGCCGCCGGCGTAGTTCGTGTGGTCAACGCCACCATGGAAAAAGCCATCCGCGTGGTTTCCATCGAGCGTGGCCGCGATCCCCGGGACCTCGCCCTCGTCGCCTTCGGCGGTGCCGGAGGCCTTCACGCCTGCGCCCTGGCCGAAGCTCTCAGCATCCCGAATGTGATTATCCCCGCCCTTCCCGGCGCCCTTTCTGCTCTTGGCATCTTGGTCAGCGACGTGGTTAAAGATTATTCCCGCACCATATTATGGAGCGCGGCTGGCAAGGTCCCGCAAGCACGTCTGCTGCAAGAGTTCGCAGCCTTGAAGAAACAGGCCGCGATAGATCTTCAGCAAGAAGGCTGGCAGGGAAAAGTTCTCTATCAGAGCAGTGTCGACCTCCGCTACCGAGGCCAGGGATACGAACTCAATCTTCCTTTCACCCCGAACCTGCTCGCAGATTTCGAGCGAGAGCACCGCCGCCGCTACGGATACTCCCATACTGGCCGACCAGTAGAGCTGGTAACCCTCCGCCTCCGCGCATCAGTAAGATCCGACGCAGTACATGTGGAGAAGATGGATCATATGCGCAAGATGAATCATGTGAAGCAGATGAACCATGTGGGGACGGCCGCCCCCGTGAGCCTGCCCCGAGCGAAGCCGAGGGGTCCAAGCCGAGCAAAGCTCGGCTCGCCTTCCCCACTCAAAGCCTCAGTCCTATTTGACGGCAAGAAACTCGCCACGCAGATCTACTCCCGAGATGAATTGAATTCCGGCAAAACCTACTCCGGCCCCGCCATCATTACCGAATACAGCGCCACTACAGTCATCCCGCCCAACAAACGCTTTCACCTCGACCCCGTTGCCAACCTGATTGTTACAATCCGATAAAAATCCCTGCCCACGACCGAAACCAAGTACTAGGTACTAGGTACTGGCAACCGCCTTCGCTACAATGTAGCCGTGAAACCTAGCATCTTCGTCGTCGAAGACGATCCTGATATTTCCCGCCTCGTTCGTCATCACCTGGAGAATGACGGCTTTGCCATTCGCGTCTATCCCAATGGTTCGAACGTAATCGCTGACGCCGAGCGGCAGCGCCCAGCACTATTCGTGCTCGACATCATGGTTCCCGGCAAAGATGGACTTGAACTTTGCCGCACGATCCGCCAAACTCCCGGCCTGGCTCCGGTGCCGGTGATTTTCCTGACCGCGAAGAGCAGCGAAGCCGATCGCGTCCTCGGTCTCGAACTCGGAGCTGATGACTACATCGCCAAGCCTTTCAGCCCGCGCGAGCTCGTAGCCCGTGTCAAGGCCGTGCTTCGCCGCTTCGAGCGCCCGCTCCCGCCCAGTCCGTTCACGGTTGGCGACATTGCCATCGATCCTTCCGCGATGATTCTGACCGTTCGCGGACAAACCGTTCCTACCACTGCCACCGAATTCCGCCTGCTCGACTATTTCGCCCGCCACCTGGGCCGCGTCTTTTCCCGCGATCATCTGCTTGATTCCGTTTGGCGGGACACGTCTTACGTGACGCCGCGCTCGGTCGATGTCTATGTCCGCCGAATCCGCGAAAAAATCGAACCGGACCCGGAAAACCCGCGCTACCTCAAGACCGTGCGCGGGGCGGGCTACCGCTTCGAGGCCCCAAAGTGAGGAAGCAGAAGTGAGGAAGCAGAAGTGAGAAGCGGGATTTTTCTCAAGTTGCTGGCCTGCTTTCTGGTCGTTATCCTGGCAGCCGCCGTCATGTTCGACCTGATGCTCGGGGGCGCCTGGGAATCTTCGCTGCGCGCGGAAATCGAGCGCAACCTCGTCCAAAAAACCAAACTTCTGGCGCACCGCGTCGAAACGGATCGCAGCGGCCATTCTCTCTCCGACATTGCCGCCCAGGAAGCACAAGCCGCCGGAGCCCGTGTCACCATCGTGGATTCCGCGGGAAACGTTCTGGCGGATTCCGAGTCCAGCCCCGACGCACTGGGGAACGTAGTTCAGCGTAAGGAATTTGTAACTGCTCTCTCCGGCAACGTCGGCGTTGACCAGCGTCGCAGCGCCGCGATTGGCATTCCGTTTCTCTACGTCGCGGTTCCCATCTCCGGCGGCGCAGTCCGCCTCGCCTATCCTCTTTCTGACGTAGAAGCCGTTTCCGCACAGGTACGCCACAGGCTGGAATGGGCTTCCGCAATGGTATTCGTCTTTGCCCTGGCAGTCGCCGCTGTCGCTGCCATTTGGAGCGCCCGCCGCCTCGAGCGCATCGTCGATGTCGCCGCCCGCATCGCCGAAGGCGATCTGAAGGCCCGCGTCCTTGAAACTTCGCCGGACGAAATCGGCCGCGTCGCCGGTGCCATCGATAAAACTGCCCGCCGCGTCGAGCAGAGTTTCGCCGCAGTCCAGTCCAGCCAGCGCCAGCTCGAAACTCTACTCAACAGCATGCAGGATGCCGTTATTGCCGTCAGTGCTGATGGGTTGGTGCAATGGGCCAATCGACCAATGAATCGCCTGGTACCGCAAGGCACTCGCTTGCACCAGCCCGTCGTTGAAACTATTCGCGACCCGGACTTCCTGGCCAGCGTTAAGGAAGCTATCACTACTCACGAAGTCAAGACTGCCCGCGCCACTTCCATCATTCCGGGCCGCGCGTTCGACGTGACCGCCGCGCCCCTGCCTGATGGTGGCGCCGTCGCAGTGCTCCGCGACCTCACCGAAACCGAGCGCGTGGAGAAGACCCGCCGCGATTTCATCGCCAATGTCTCCCACGAACTGCGCACGCCTCTCACCTCGATTCAGGGCTATGCGGAGACCCTGCTCGACGGCACTCCTGAAAATGGAGCGCCTACTCGCGAGTTTCTGGAAATTATCCGCAAGAATTCTTCCCGGATGTCACGCCTCACCGAGGATCTGCTGACCCTCGCCCGCGTCGAATCCGGAGAAACCCGTTTCGATGCCGAGTCCGTTCCTCCCGCCGAACTTCTTCACGATGCCGAGGAGAGCTTCCGCGAAATCGCTCGCACTCACGGTATCGAATTGCAAATCCAGGACTCTCCTGCCCACCATCTGCAAAGCCGGAACTTTCCCGGCCCCAACCCACTGCCTGAAAATTTACCGTCAGTTCTCGCCGACCGCGAAGCCATCCATCAGGTCTTTTCCAACCTGATCGACAATGCCCTGAAGTACGGAGCTGCCGGCGGACGAATCGTCCTTGGCGCGCGCGCGGTTCCTCACGCTGTCGAATTTTTCGTCCAGGATTTCGGTGCCGGCATCGCCTCCGAACATCTTCCTCGCCTGTTCGAACGCTTCTATCGCGTCGATAAAGCCCGGTCCCGCGAGTCCGGAGGCACCGGCCTCGGCCTTGCCATCGCCAAGCACATCATGCTCGCACACGGCGGCTCCATCCGCGCCGAGAGTGAGCTCGCCCACGGTTCCACGTTCCTGTTCACGCTACCCACTGCGTAGAAGTTATCGTAGCGCCGGCATACCTTCCGCTTCTCTCAGGGCAGGCTTTGCCGGCTCAACCGAGAGCGTCTCGCTCTCGGAACCGGTGATATGGAATGGAAGAGAGGTTAATACTTCAAATCCAGCCACGACCGTGGATTGCAAGACTCCCACCAAATCGGTGTTGGCTGAAAGAGTTATTTAGGACAAGACCACCAAATCAGCCACTACCGTGGAAGAGCGGCTCTTCAGAGCCGCGTAAGCAGTCGAGAATCAGTCGGGCTTTAGCCCGTGGTCGTCCTCGCCTCGGCCCGATTTTTTCCCGGTCTGGGAATCCTGACTCGAACTCATTACTACAGTGTCCTTACTCCTTCCACTTCCGGTGTAATATCAATGCAAGATTTCCCTTCGGAGAGGCTATGAAACGATTCGCAGCTTTCCTACTGCTGCTCGCCCTGGCCATTGCATCATCAACGCCGGCGTTCGCTGAACGCGAGAACAGGAGTATCGGGGAAAACAGCCGGGAGGCTCGGAAAGCGGCCAAGCAGCAACAAAAGTACGCCAAGAAGCAAGCCAAAAAGCAGCAGAAGGCCTGGAAGAAATACCAGAAAGCGCAGCACAAAGCGTCCAAGCAGCGGCATCGCTAATGAAATAGTTAGATTCGCTCCTGGATCCAAAAGCTAGTCCGAGCGAAGTTTGTCCCGCCCACTTACGAAAAATCACCAAAAATTCACACCTTCTTAACCCACAATTGAAAGAGAAACTCTATCCTTAGCCGTTGACTATCTAGTTATGAGTACGGCAAAATCAGAACTAATAGTCCCGCGCAGTTTCAGCTCGCGCCAGAGAGACACTCTCATGGGTACTGCTCGCGCCGAAAGCCTCTCTCCCGAACCCGCCCATCGGCGGATCGTCCGTCGCACCGTCGAAGCCTGTCTTTTGGCCAGGGAAGCCGCCGGCGCCGCCGCTGAGGGCATCGCCACTGGCTCCAGCGCTTTGCTGAATTCCCTGCGCGTCCGCGAACGCGAGCTCGACACGTTCGATATGGAAATCGACAGCGCGGTTACCACCGCCATCACTGAAGTAGAGCCCGCCGAGGCCCGCGAACTCCTTGCTTGCATGAAGTTCATGATCGGCCTGGAGCGCATCGGCGACCTTCTCCTCAGTTTTGCGAACAGCGCGCAAGCCGCCGCTGGTCGCATCGATTCCGAAGACACTCGCGACCTCACTCACATGGCTACCATCCTCGAAAAAATGCTCACCGACGTCGGCGACGGTTTTTCGAATCGCGATGTCGGCAAGGCCATCGACGTTCTCCGCGCCGACTCCGAGATGGACCGCCTCCGCAACCTCATCTTTCTTCGCCACATCGAGAATCCCGAAAACATCGCCCGTCAAGCCAGCCTGCAAATCATCTTCATGACCCAATCCCTCGAGCGTGCCGGCGATCACGCCAAAAATTTGGCCGAAGAAGTTTGCCACTTCGTCAGTGGCCACACCGTCCGTCACGTCCTTAAGACTTACGACAAACCGGTTGAGCAAATGTTCATCGACTACCTCCGCCGCCGCGACCAGCACTAGACCTTCCTGCTGCTCTATCCCACCACAAACTGTCATCCCGACCGCGGAGGGGAGAGCCTGCCCCGAGCGAAGCCGCAGGGGACCAGGATTCTGATGAGTCTCGCGAGGTGATTCGGCTGTTTGTAAGCCGTTATGAGGTATGCCGTTCGCATCTTAATTTTTTACTGTTAATGACATAAACCAGTACGTCCGCTTGGGGATAGTTGATCACTCTTATTGAAATAGCCCACACGTTCATCGTGTGCGCCAGCGGGATACGGCGCATGGGCGGTTAGGTGCCGTTCCGCAGTTCCGAGGTTGGACATAAAATCGGGCGATTCTGGTGAAGGAAACTCAAGATGGCTTGAATGACAGTCTCGCCGCGGCTCACCTGCGTCGCGCAAAAAAGGGCGAGCCGCAAAGGCTCGCCCGAATGTTCGTAGCCAAAACCCTTTCCGCGAGCTCAGGCAAGGTCGTAGCGATCAAGGTTCGTCACCTTGCTCCACGCAGCAACGAAATCCTTCACAAACGCCTCCTTCGAGTCATCACATGCATAGACTTCCGCGATCGCTCGGAGCTGGGAGTTCGAACCGAAAACGAGATCGACGCGCGTGGCGGTCCACTTGATTTTGCCCGTGGCGCGATCGCGCCCCTCATACACGCCTTCGGATGTGGAGGAGGGTTCCCACTTCGTATTCATGCTGAGCAGGTTGGCGAAGAAATCATTCGTCAGCGTCTCGGGCCGGTTGGTGAAGACGCCGTGTTTGGCCTGCCCGAAGTTCGCATTCAGGGCGCGCATGCCGCCGACGAGAACCGTCATCTCGGGGGCAGTCAGTGTCAGCAACTGCGCCCGATCCACCAGCAACTCCTCAGCCGACAGGACCTGTCCGCTGCGGAGATAGTTGCGGAACCCGTCAGCGATCGGCTCCATTACGGCGAATGAGTGCACGTCGGTCTGCTTCTGCGAAGCATCCGTGCGCCCCGGCGAGAAGGGAATCTTCACTTTGTGCCCGGCCCTTTTCGCAGCTTCCTCGACGGCTGCGCAGCCGCCCAGAACGATCAGGTCTGCGAGCGAGACCTGCTTCCCTTTGCTCCCGTTGGACTGCGAGCTGTTGAACTCCTTTTGGATCGCCTCCAGCTTCTTGAGAACCTTCGCCAGTGCGGCCGGCTGGTTCACTTCCCAATCCTTTTGTGGCGCGAGGCGAATGCGCGCCCCGTTCGCCCCACCGCGCTTGTCGGAGCCGCGGAACGACGCCGCCGATGCCCAGGCAGTCGTGACCAGTTGGGAGATCGACAGTCCGGATTTGAGGATCTTCGCCTTCAGAGCAGCAATGTCCTTCTCCCCGATCAATTTATGATCCACGGCGGGAACAGGGTCTTGCCACAGCTGGGGCTCCTTCGGAACGAGCGGGCCAAGGTAGCGCGAGATCG
>DAIUEW010000015.1:0-88339 GCA_036844925.1 Candidatus Sulfotelmatobacter sp. | reverse complement strand
GCGGGTCGCGGATGTCTTTGGGATCGGTGATGACCACGCGTTTGCCGTCGCGCAAAACAATGTGTCCCGGCACACCCACAATCGTGGAGTTCGCCGGCACGCTGCGCAGCACGACTGATCCCGCTCCCACTCGGCAGTTGTCTCCGACGGTGATGTTGCCCAATAACTTTGCGCCGGAGCCAATCGAAATGTTGTTGCCAAGGGTGGGATGGCGCTTGCCTTTCTCTTTCCCCGTTCCGCCGAGAGTTACGCCCTGGTAGAGTGTGACATCGTCGCCGACGATGGCGGTCTCTCCGATCACCGTTCCCATGCCGTGGTCGATGAAGAGACGCCTTCCAATCTCGGCGCCAGGATGGATCTCAATTCCGGTGAGCAGGCGCGCGACTTGGGAGGTGAATCTGGCCAGAAAGCGCATACCATGCCGCCACTGCCAGTGGCTGAGATGATGCGCCCACACCGCGTGCAGGCCCGGATAGCAGATCAAAACCTCAAAGTAGGAGCGTGCAGCGGGGTCCGACTCGAAGACCGCAGCAATGTCTTCACGCACCGAGCGCAAGAAACTGGTCATGGAGCAGTTCTCAGTTCTCAGTTCTCAGTTCTCAGTAAAACCGCTTGGTCGCCGCCGCAATCGCGGCATCTACTGAGACTCTGGAACTGGAAGCTTTTCCCTCGTCTCCATGAACGTAGCCTAGCGAGAGAAAGAGCGCAAGTGAGGAGGACTGAAGACCGAGGCGTTAGCCGCCGGTCTGGAAGCCGCCGCTATTGGCGACCGTGATACGAAGGTATTTATATGGATTGACCGGGGTATCGTTGATCCGGACCTCATAATGAAGGTGCGGTCCTGTTGAACGTCCGCTGAGGCCGACATAACCAATGGTGTCGCCGCGATGGACATGCTGCCCAGGCGCAACCGCGAAGCCGGAAAGGTGGCCGTAGCGAGTAGAGATGCCGTGGCCATGATCCACCATGATGGCTTTACCGTATCCGCCAAGGAAGTCGGCGAAGGTAACTACGCCATCAGCGGGGGCGATTACGGGATGGCCGTAGGTGCTGCCAATATCCACACCGCTGTGAAACGCACCTTCTCCGTTAAACGGATCGATACGCTCGCCAAAGCTGCCGGTAACCTGGCCATCCACCGGCCACAGGTTAGGCGCAGAATTGGCGCGATACCAGTCGGCGGTTGTGGCGTTGCGAGTCATTCCAAGGCTGATCCCGACGGTGGCGGCCCCAGTGAGGGCTGAGTTGCGCAAAGCGCTGAGTTGGTCAAGCGACGAGCTAACTTCCGAGTCCTGGATTTGCTGTTGCGAGGCCGTCACCAGCGTGGGTTGCGACTTCAACCCGTACAGTGCGGACACTTCACTAGCGATTGATCCCAGGGAAGCCACCTGAACGTCGCGCTCTTTGGCGACTTCCTCCAGGCGTGAATAACGATCCCTAAGCTGCTCTTTCTCGGTGCGTAGTTGATTGTAGTGCGAAACCTTGAGCAACATCCGCGCATAAGAGCTGGCGATACCTGTAAGGCTCAGGAATCCGACCGCGGCACCGACTACAAAAACATACAAATAATGGACGGGAATGGAGATCTTGCGCAGCTGTCCGTCGTTTCCGCGCGCTACAAAAAGGATGTAGAATCGCTTCTGCAAATGCACTACCTTTCGCTCTGAATGATCAGGTCCGGAACTCCAGGCAAAGTTCTGACGTTGCAGAAAGCCTGTTCGGACCACCTGATACTTCGGGCCACGCTTCCCATCTTGGGAATGGAAACTTTTAACGTGCCCGTTTCCGCCGAAGCCTGAGGTGCAAAATCCTATCTGCAATTGATACGCAATGCAGAACTTAGGTTGCCCCTAAGGTATTAAAACCCGCTCGGCCAACGGTTTTCCTGATGCTGGTTTTCTGAATGCTGGTAAAGGGTAGCAAAGCAGGTTCCCCCTGTCAACGAACCACCGGGGCAGTGAGAAGTTACTTAGGAGGGGGGTAACCAGACGCTATTGTGCGCAGGTTACCGGAGCACCTGGTCAGTTCATCCTACTGGCCATGGGGCCCATGCGAATTTTAGTGCGGAATCTAAGGCAATCACTCGACTGCATCTACGGCACTCACCGGACAGGAAATTGGATCCCGCAAGAGTTTCCCCGTTGACCTCAGCTTATATTTATTGTGATGACGATTGCGGAAAAAGCGCTGATTGCCCGGATTCGCCGCACGGCGACGCGTTTGAAAAATCCTGCCGTTCGAACTGGAATTGGAGACGACTGCGCCGTACTCCGACTTCTGTCGCGCAGGAGTGGTAAGGACCAGGGCAGCGACGTACTGGTCACCACTGACTTCTCTCTGGAGGGAATCCACTTTCGGCTGCAGTGGCATCCGCCGGAATCCATTGGGCATCGTTGTCTCGCACGAGGATTAAGCGACATTGCGGCCATGGGCGGAGAGCCCGTCGCGGCCTTTCTTTCGCTGGCTCTCCCGCGCAAGATAGGGCAGAGTTGGGTGAATCGCTTTGTGCGCGGCCTGATTCGCCTGGCTGAGCGATATGGAGTAGCCCTTGCCGGCGGCGATACCGCAGAATCGCCAAATGGAGTTCTGGCCGACATTGTTGTCGTAGGAACTGCGCCTGCCGGAAAAGTTGTGCAGCGTTCGGGAGCGCGTCCCGGCGACCTGCTTTATGTGAGCGGAGAACTCGGCTGTTCAGCGGCCGCCATCGCTGAGCTGCGGAAGAAGCCGACGCCGAAACTGAACACGCGGGAATACCCAAGGCATTTCTTTCCTGAGCCGCGAATCGCATTGGGCCGCACTCTGCGCGAGAAAGGGCTGGCTTCGGCGATGATAGATACCAGTGACGGTCTCTCGACCGACCTCGCGCACATTTGCGAGGAAAGCGGCGTCGGAGCTGAACTGTACTCTGGAGCCATTCCCCGCGCCAGCGTGGGCAAGCCAGCACGCCAAGTCGATTTGCGCTTTGCGCTGCACGGCGGAGAGGATTACGAACTGCTCTTCACTGCGCGCCCCAAGCGGCGAGTCCCATCCCGCATTGCAGGGGTTCAGATTACGCAGATCGGACAAATCAAACGTGGGAGACAGATCTTCCTGATGAATCCGAGCGGCGCAGCCTCGCCGCTCATCCCGCAGGGATGGGAACACTTCCGGAAGTAGTGGTTACCTTGGTCACCAGTCATCATTTGTGTCTATACCCGCCGCCCAAGAACGGGTCTAAAGTAAAACCATGCCGTTCTCCCGAATTTCCCACTTGCCTATTCTGTTTGGCGTGCTGTTTGGCGTGCTAATGATCTCGCTGGTGGCGCTCGCCGCCGATAAGAACCCGCCGCCTCCGCCTCCCGCGCATGCCAGGTCTCCGGTGCCCGCAGTCACCGATGAGTACGTTCACAAAGAGTTCGGTGATAACTGTTCGTTGCTGGGCGGCCCTCCGCAGTTTGTCGGTGATCTCGACGGCGATGGAGTGGACGACCTCGTCGTTGCAGCCCGGTGCAAGAATCCAATGGCCGATCAAGCGGAATACAGCTTTCGCGTGGCCGATCCCTATAACAGCTTTCTGGGCTTCGGCGATGTTAAAGTTACGTCGACATTTGCCTCGGATGAACCGGAACGCCGAGGCATCTGCCTACTCATCGTCCACGGAGTCGGTCCCGAGGCTTGGCGTTCCGACAAACCCAAACCCAAATTCCTGCTCATCAACCTGCCCTTCAAAACACTCACCGTGAAACGGCTGGCGCTAAAAAAGAGAACGGTCCTCGGCGTCTATATGGAAGAACGAGGCGAAGGCGAGCAGACCTCTTCGGTCATCTTCTGGGACGGGAAAAAGTATCGCTATCAGATACTGGGAGCTGACCTGGAGTAGGTTCGTGTGGAGACAGCCGCCCTCGGCTGTCTGGCGGGCGCAGCCCGCAGTTTAACGCCCCCATCGATCAAGTCTGGGTGCATGGATGCCTGGCTCCAATGGAGCTTATGACCCAGTTCACACCTGCCTGCCGCCCACCCGCTATAATCTTCCCGCCATGAATCTCGAAGAAAAACTTGCAGAACTGAAGAAGCGCAACCAGCTTGCCGAAGACGGAGGAGGCGCGAAGCGCCGCGAGCGCCAACATAAGGAAGGCAAAATGTCGGCGCGGGAGCGCATCGAGTTCCTGCTCGACGAAGGCACCTTCGAAGAGACCGACAAACTCATCACCCACCGCTGCACCGACTTCGCCATGTCCGAGCAAAAGCCTTACGGCGACGGCTTCGTCACCGGCTACGGCCGCATCGAAGGCCGCCTCGTTTATGTCTTCGCGCAGGACTTCACCGTCTTCGGCGGCTCGCTCTCGGAGACGAATGCGGGAAAGATCGTCAAGATTATGGATCTCGCCGCGAAAATGGGTGCGCCCGTGATCGGGTTGAATGATTCTGGAGGCGCGCGCATTCAGGAGGGCGTGGCTTCTCTGGCGGGATATGCCGACATCTTTCTGCGCAACACTCTGTACAGCGGCGTAGTGCCCCAGATTTCGGCGATCATGGGCCCGTGCGCCGGCGGTGCGGTGTATTCGCCCGCTATCACCGACTTCGTCCTCATGGTCGACAAAACCTCCTACATGTTCATCACCGGGCCTGATGTGATTAAGACCGTGACCATGGAAGAAGTCACCAAAGAGCAGCTCGGCGGGGCAATGACGCATAACGAAACTTCAGGAGTGGCGCACTTCCTGGCGCACGACGATGCCGAATGTCTGTCGATGGTGCGTGAGCTGCTGAGCTTCGTGCCTTCGAACAATTTGGAAGACCCGCCGCGCAAACCGTGCACCGATCCCGCCGATCGTAAAGATGCCCGCGCCGATGCCGCGCTCGACAAAATTGTCCCTGCGCAATCGAATCTGCCTTACGAGATGAAGGACGTGATCCACGCCGTAGTCGACGACGCCTACTTTTTCGAGGTGCAGGAGCATTACGCGAAAAATATAGTCGTCGGATTCGCGCGCCTGGACGGCCGCTCCGTCGGCATCGTAGCAAACCAACCTGCGATGCTCGCAGGCACGCTCGACATCAATGCGTCGATCAAAGGCGCGCGCTTCGTCCGCTTCTGCGACTGCTTCAACATCCCGCTGATAACGTTCGAAGACGTTCCCGGATTTCTTCCTGGTACCGCGCAGGAATACGGCGGCATCATCAAGCACGGCGCCAAGCTGCTCTACGCTTTCGCCGAGGCCACGGTGCCGAAAATCACCGTGATCACGCGCAAAGCCTACGGCGGCGCTTATTGCGTGATGGCCTCCAAGCACATCCGCACGGATGTCAACTATGCATGGCCCACCGCCGAGATCGCAGTCATGGGTCCGGAAGGCGCAGTGGACATCGTCTACAAGCGCGAACTGGATGGCGCGGCAAATCCGCAAGAGCGCCAGGAATTACGCCAAAAGAAAATCGAAGAATTCCGCGACCGCTTTGCCAGCCCCTACGTCGCCGCCGACCGCGGCTTTGTCGACGCCATCATCCAGCCTAGAGAAACACGCCAAAAATTGATTCAGGCGTTAACGATGCTGGAGAATAAGCGAGACAAGAACCCGCCCAAGAAGCATGGGAACATACCGCTGTAAGCGGGAATCTCAGTTGCCTATACTGGTTTGACACGCTGCCTACTAAACTCACCGAAAAGACGTAGGGTCCCCCGGCCAGCGTTGCATTAAGCGATGGTGGACAATCAATTCTTCGATGAGCCACGCGAGCAGTCGCAAATTAAGGCTCGCATTGTAGAAAAATACCTCTGGGCGTGGGCCAATGTTGTAATACCCACCGCGAGGGAGATGGGAAATCGCATACTCTATATTGACCTTTTCGCCGGGCCGGGGCGCTACGACGACGGTACTCTCTCGACCCCGCTACTCGTACTGAGGAAGGCGATCGACGATCCGAACATGCGCAATATGCTCGTGACCTTTTTCAATGACAGGGACTCGGATAGCGCGGGCAAGCTACGAGCCGCGATCGACGCACTTGAGGGCGTTGAAAAGCTGAAATATAAACCGAGGGTGTCGAACGAAATCGTTGGGGAAGAGATCGAGAAGAAGCTCGCGGCAATAAGGCTCGTCCCGACTTTCTTCTTTGTAGATCCATGGGGATACAAGGGCCTGTCTCTCGGACTGATTAAGTCGGTGCTGCAAAACTGGGGATCCGACTGCGTGTTCTTCTTCAACTACAACCGTGTCAACATGGGACTGAACAATCCCGCGGTTAAGGAGCACATGGATGCCCTATTTGGCTCGCAGCGAGCTGAAAAGTTACGCGATGGTCTCGCTGGGCTCAACCCTGACGACCGGGAAAATCTCATAGTGGAGGAGCTATGCGCAGCGCTCAGGGAGATGGGCGCGTCATATGTGCTGCCGTTCACGTTCAAGAATGAACAAGGAAGGCGAACCAGCCACCACCTGATTTTCGCTACAAAGCATTTCAAGGGATATGAAATCATGAAGGGAATCATGGCCAAGGAAAGCTCCGAACATCACCAAGGAGTGGCGTCGTTTGAGTATTCCCCTGCCTCGGAAGAGTTCCCAATCCTACATGGACTGTCGCGTCCGCTCGACGCCCTCCACGGGATACTATTGAAGGACTTCGCAGGCGAGACTGCTACGATGAAGGAGATTTACGAAAGACACTGCGTTGGGACGCCTTATATCAGCAGCAACTACAAGCGTGCACTTGCCGAGTTAGAAGCGAAGAAGAAGATCAGGGTTGAGCCTCCTGCAGCCGAGCGCCCCAAGAAAAAAGGCGAGGTCACGTTCGCTGACCACGTGCGGGTAACTTTTCCAAGGAAGAAATGACATGAGCCTACATTCTGACATCGAATGGACCGACGCGACCTGGAACCCCGTGCGCGGCTGCACGAAGATCAGTCCCGGCTGCAAGCACTGCTATGCCGAGACGTTCGCGGAGCGCTTCCGAGGCGTCAAGGGGCATCCTTACGAACAGGGGTTCGACCTGCGCTTGGTGCCAGAGAAACTTACAGAGCCGTTCCTCTGGCGTTCCCCCAAGCTCGTGTTCGTGAACTCGATGAGCGATCTTTTCCAAGATGGTGTGCCTGACGATTACATCGAAGCGGTTTGCAGAGTCATGGAAAGAGCGAACTGGCATACGTTCCAGGTCCTAACAAAGAGATCAGCCAGGCTGAGTGCACTCTTGAACGGACGATTGCGTTTCGCCGCCGAACAAGACCACATTTGGTGGGGAGTCAGCGTCGAGGATCAGAGGTATGGCTTGCCCCGAATCAGCGATCTGCAGAAGGCGCCGGCCAGCGTCCGCTTCCTCTCAATCGAACCTCTACTCGAAGACCTCGGTCGGTTCAATCTTTCCGGCATCAGTTGGGCAATCGTCGGCGGCGAGAGCGGACCGGGCGCTCGTCCCATGCTCGAAGAGTGGGTCATCTCAGTGCGCGATCAATGTCACGAATCGCGTGTCCCATTCTTCTTTAAGCAGTGGGGTGGCGTGAGGAAAGCAAAATACGGGCGACTGCTTGAGGGCCGGACTTACGACGAATATCCCAAACGCGCCGTATCGCCGATTCCCGAGCGGGCAAATTGCATAGCTTATGCTCGAGAAGCTATGGATTCGTTTCGGAAAGTCTTTCACGGCAGCTCGCTGGTGCAGGTTACAGCTTAGGCTGCAAAAAATAAGAGTTCCGAGGTGGTGTTGGGTCCATTCGTCTCGGCCAGTAGCTCGCTTTTAGACCCTTGCTCGACCTGCTATCGCAGCTTCCCTTGCGGGGCTTGCGCGCGATCTTCGCTCGGGCTCCGGGCTTACCGCCAACCGGAAAAACCTACCCAACGCCTCGGAACTCTATCCTGCCTTCGACGTTTCTTCTTGTTCTCCTCGACCAGCGCTTTGCTATAGACCCTCGCTTGCCCTCCCTGCTCATTTTCATGAAGAGGGTGACTGCGCTTGAGTCCCGGACGCGGCACCAACCGGAAAAACTTTAGAAGCTGTCAAAGAACAATTATGTTTCTACTCTTTTTATTTTTGCAGTCAATGAAAAGTTTGCGTTTGCAACTCTCGTATTTTCAGTGGAGTGCACGCCGTCCACAGGTGGGTGACAGGAAGTGGTGCAATGGCCTGGAACGAGCTCGCTCAAAAAGCGCGCCGGATACAGCTTTTCAGAGTCGTGAGTTGGAGAGGATCAAAATCAGCGATTTCTTCGATTCCTTTGACGTTGTGAAAATCACGCAGAAGCAGCGCTGGACAAGGGTCTCCTTAACCTCTCGCGTGTCCCAACTTCAGCTGATTTGGATCTTTTCGTCGAGAAGTTGCTTGTCACCTTCGTCCGAGCCGGTAAGCTCGAACGAATTCGTAACAGCAGCTCTCCCCTTCTCCACGCTGGTGATCACGTAGGAGCAGCCGATCCAGTGGGCTTCCGCAAAATCAGTCTGCGACCAGCGTGCGGGATGGTCGGGGTGAGAATGGTAGAAGCCGATGATGTCCTCGCCGCGCTCGCGACCTTCACGCTGGATGCGAACCAGTTCGCGGGGATCGATGTTGTAGCGGTTTTGCGGCGAATCCGTGCGGGTGTTACCGCAGCGCGCGATCGAGGTCACGATGCGGGCGCCATCGTCGTTCGTGCCGCCGAGCAGCACGCCACAGCACTCATGGGGGTACGTTTCCTCACCGTGGCGGCGGAGGGCTTCATATTCTGTGTGCGCGATCTTCAGCATTGATTGGGAAATTAGGAGCGCGCTTCCATGGCTACCGGAGCGACGGTTATCTGAGCGACGGTTCTCACCGGAAAGTTTACGGAGTTTGCGATGAAGCACTTGTGGTGCGCTTCTTCGTGCAGCGATAAAGCCTTGGCCCGGTCAGCATCCCCTTCAATGGTTACGCGCGGATGGAGAGTCACTTCTACAAATGCTCCTGAACCGTCCCTGTTCTCGTTCATCACGCCCGTTGCATCATCCTGATAGTCCGTGACCACGACGCCGTTGACCGCACAGAGATGGAGATACCAAAGCATGTGACACGAGGAAAGGCTCGCCACCAAAAGCTCCTCCGGGTTATAGCGCGCCGGATCACCGCAGAACGCCGGATCGGAGGAAGCCAACAGAGGCGGCTTCCCCGCGGCGGTTATGGCGTGGTCCCGCTTGTAGCTTTTGTACGCCTTCGTGCCTTGGCCTTGATTTCCTGTCCACGCCACTTGCACTTCATAAGTGTGCTGCTTCACGGATTCTCCCTCGAATTATGTATCCAAGTACAAAGGGTCTCACTTCTCCGTCCAGAATCTCTCGCTCAAATATTTTTCGCCGGAGTCGCAAAGGATTGTGACAATCACAGCCTGTTGCTCCTCCGTTCGCCGAATCTGCTCGGCGACACGCAAGCTGCCCACGATGCCCGCTGCGGCAGAGATACCCAACAGCAGTCCGCATTCGCGCGCAATGCGGCGGGCCATGGCATGGGCATCTTCAGTGGCGATCTCAATATTTTCGTCCGCCAACGCAGGATCGTAAATCTTAGGAACAATCGCACTGGCCATGTGTTTGGCGCCTTCGATGCCGTGAAAAGCAGAATCCGGTTGGAGCGAGATGCAGCGGATCGCAGGATTGAGTTCCTTCAGCCGGCGTGCGCTGCCCATGAAGGTTCCACTGGTACCCAGCATGGCGACAAAGTGAGTGATCCGCCCTTCGGTCTGTTGCCAGATTTCACTGGCGGTACCGTGATAGTGCGCGAGCCAGTTGGAGTCATTCGAATATTGATCGGCGTAGAAATATACATCAGGATGCTTGGCGGCAAGCTCGCGGGCCATGCGTATCGCACCGTCGGAGCCGTCACCGGGATCGGTATAAAGAATGTTGGCTCCGTACGCACTCAGAATCTTTTTGCGCTCAACTGAGACATTGGTCGGCATACATAGAGTAACCGGGAATCCTTCAGCCGCACCGAGCATGGCATAGGCGATCCCCGTGTTACCGCTGGTAGCGTCGAGCAAAATTTTGCCGGAACTAAACTTCCCGCTGCGGCGGCCTTCGGCCACGATGTTGGCAGCAGCGCGATCCTTTACCGAGCCGCCGGGATTGTGCCATTCGGCCTTGCCCAACAGTGTCACGCCGGGGAGATGCGCGGTTAGTTGATCAAAGCGCAGCAGAGGAGTGTTGCCTATCCGGTCGAGCAGGCTCTGCCCTGGGCGTAGCGCGCCGCCTTCCGCCGCATTCGCCGGACATGGCGCCTCAAAGTTGCCCGAGCTCTGCGTCATATTGGAAGTGTGCCCCATACGCGAACCATTCTCCCGTGACTATCGTAATATGCAAAGAAGCGCAAAACAGGCTATGTAGTATGGTGTCCTTAGATGATGCGGAATGCAAGTCGATGCAGCCCGTAAATAAGCAACATTAGATTTGCTTTGAGCTGCATCCAAGAAAGCTAAGAAGAGAGATTAAAGCGTACATAAAATGTCGAAAACCATTGAAGCACGAACTTATGAGGAGGCTCTGGGCTGGCTGCGGGAGCACGGTTTTGATATCACGGAAGCGCCGGGTACGAATGGCCGAGTGTTCCTCAGGAAGTACACCGTATCGGCGGCGATTCAAAAAACGCCCGAAGATGGTGTGAAGATTTTCGCCTATCCCGGATACCTGATTGGCAGTGAAATCTCGAAGCTGGTCAACCGCGGCTACCAGCAGTTCTTGAAAACGTCGAAGACAGAAATTCCCGCGAGCGCGGAACACCTTAAGGCGTTGCACTCGTTTACGGAAGAATTGAAAGAGGCGCTTGCACTGCCCAGCCTTTACAACGAGTCCCTGGGTACCGTGAGCGAGTCGTATCACTACGACCGCATTGAGGACCGCGACAAAGCGCCCGTCAATCGGCCTAAACGACCGTGGGAAGTTGCAGGCAAGAACCTCGCGGCTAAGGCGGTCAAGAAGGGTCGAGCCTAAGTTCCGGAAGTCCTCGCGCCTGGCTGCGAAACCTTCCCGTAGTTCCCTCCGTCGTGCGAAACTGGTGCGCTCTTGCCTCGTAAGAGCCGGAGGTTAACATGCGCAATGCTTTTGTCCTTGATTGGCTTTTTTCTTTCTCCTTCTGCTTGATCGTGCTCCTCGCATCTGGTGATCCAGCCTCTGCCCAGGACGTGCAAGGCACCTACGGCAACGACGTGAAAACCATTGAGCGCGTCTTGCGCAAGCAGCAGGAAGCCTGGAACCGCCACGATCTCGAAGGCTTCATGGCAGGCTATTGGAATTCAACAGAGCTCACTTTCTTCTCTGGCTCGAAAGAGCATAACGGATGGCAAGCAACGATGGACCGTTATCTCACTGTGTATGGGAGCCCGGGGCACGAGATGGGGCAACTGGAATTCTCCGGCCTGCGGGTTGAGGTGCTGAGTCAGGATTCGGCTTTTGTGCGTGGCTCCTGGAAGTTGACGATGTCCCACGGCAAACCGCCCCAAGGATTGTTCACACTGGTATTGCGCAAGCTTCCCGAGGGATGGAAGATCGTGCACGATCATACTTCGGCGGCGGAGTGAAGCCGGTCTCCGGCGCTCGGCCCTCTACTTTTACCTCTTCGCTCGCACTTGGACGCGGGTACCTTCCGGGAATTTACCGTTCATCAATTCCGCCACGCCGTTGCGGATCACACCTTCCAGTTCCTGAGGGGCAGCGTTCGTTTCCCGTGCATTCGCGGGCGTAGGCTGCACCGAGCCTGTCGAAGGAAGCACCCGCGCCACATGATTCGTGCCCACATTTCGTCCCATGCCTCTGTCCATGGCTTCGTTGGCCAAGCGATCGGCATCCGTGTTGTGTTCGCGGAGGGCGTGACCGATGGAGAACCAGTCGAGCTGGGCGATTAATTCCTTGGCACGGCCGTGGAGATCTTGAAGCGTCGGATTTTTTACTTTGTAGATGCCTTTGATCTGGCGAACGAGGAGTTCGGAGTCGCTGATGAGTTTCAGCGCTTTCGGTCCGTGCTGCAAGGCGTATTCGAGGGCTGCAATCAATCCCTGATACTCGGCAAAATTGTTGGTCTGATGGCCGAGGTATTCGCTGAGCTGCGCGACTTTACGTCCGGACTGATCCTGGATGACGACGCCGTAGCCCGCGGGGCCCGGATTGCCGCGCGCACCGCCGTCGCTATGGGCAATAAGGTAGTGCTCGGGAGGATTCTCGCGGTGAGAATCACCGCGGTGAGGGGAAAGAGACCCGGTTGAAGAACGGCGGGGGTAAGACATGTCCGAGTTTACAACGACTAGCCTCTTCGAGAACTTCCCTTCCTAGTACTTCGGCACCTTCGGATCCACCCGCTCAGACCACGCGTTGATTCCGCCCGCCAGATTCTGAACTTTAGCGAATCCAGCCTGGCGCAGGAATTCCACCGCCTTGGCACTGCGTCCACCCATTTTGCAGTGGACGACGATTTCGCGGCTGGAATCTAATTCATTTACGCGCTTCGGCAAATCGTTCAGCGGGATCAGATGTCCGCCAAGATTGCATATCTGATATTCGTGCGGCTCACGCACATCGAGGACGAAGAGATCCTCTTTCGCATCCAAACGCCGCTTCAATTCTTCTACCTGAATCTCCGGAACTCCAGCTGCCACCGGTTTTTCCTCCCCGCGAATTCCGCAAAACTCGTTGTAGTCTATCAGCTTCGTCACCGTGGGATGCGTGCCGCAAACCGGGCAATCGGGATTCTTGCGCAGCTTCAGTTCGCGAAACTTCATGCTCAGAGCATCGATCAGCAACAGCCGTCCGATGAGCGGCTCGCCCGCGCCGAGAATTAACTTGATCACTTCAGTCGCCTGCATCACGCCCACTAACCCTGGCAGAATGCCGAGCACCCCACCCTCTGCGCAGGAAGGAACTAGCCCAGGCGGTGGCGGTTCGGGATAGAGGCAGCGATAGCAGGGACCATCTTCCGTAGCGAAGACGCTGGCCTGCCCTTCAAAACGAAAGATCGACCCGTAGACGTTTGGCTTGCCCGTGAGCACGCACGCATCATTCACGAGATAGCGGGTAGGAAAGTTATCGGTGCCGTCGGCGATAATGTCGAAGTCGCGGAAGAGTTCCAGCGCATTCTCGCTGCTCAACCGCATATCAAACTTCCGAACATTCAAGAATGGATTGATCGCCGTCAGTTTTTCGGCAGCGGAATCAAGCTTCTTGCGCCCAACGTCGGCCGTAGAGTGAATGATTTGCCGTTGCAGGTTGGTGTAATCCACTACATCGAAATCGACCAGGCCGAGCGTGCCTACGCCAGCCGCCGCAAGGTACAAGGCCAGCGGCGACCCCAGCCCTCCCGCGCCAATACACAGCACGCGCGCCGCCTTCAGCTTCTGTTGCCCTTCCATGCCGACCTCGGGCATGATCAGGTGGCGCGAGTAGCGCAGGATTTCATCCTTGCTCAGCGTTGCTGGAGTTTCGGGGGCGATCGTTGCCATAAGGTCCTTCATTTAAGAAATTGAGGGCTACCAATCAGGAAGTAAGACGCGAGCCGGAAGCATTTGTCATCCCGAGCGAAGCGAGGGACCTTGGTTCCTGTTTGCGCTAGCACTTAACCAGAGGCAGAGGCAGAAACCAAGATCCCTCGCTCTGCTCGGGATGACAAATGCTGGCGCCTCCAGCAATCGAAGGCACGATGGAAATGTTATCACCATCCTTCACCGCGGTTTCCTCTTTCTGCAGGTAGCGGATGTCCTCGTCGTTCAAATACAGGTTTACAAAGGCGCGCAGCTTGCCGTCTTCCGTATAGAGGTGGCGTCGCAGGTCAGGGTGCTGCGAGAGCAAGGCGCTCATTGCTTCGGCTACGGTGGCGGCCTTCACGTCGACGGTAGATTGTTTGCCAACATATTGCCGCAAAGGGGTGGGGATATGAATCTTGCTCATAGTCTTAAAGATAAAGGATGCGCCAGAGAATTGGGAAGATTCAGGACAAGATTCAGGACGACGGGATTTTGGTCTCAGAGAAGTCACTTACTCCGGCGGTCTTTGACTCCTAGAATTGCCCTGGGAGAAACGACGATGACGATCTTTGACGCGGCTCGTGGCAGAGTTATCGACGGTGGCAGCAATGGCGGAGGCGGGCTTCTTCGCCTGATCGGCCTGGGCATCGGCGCATTCTTATTGGTGATTTTGCTGTTCAGTTGTGTGACCCGCGTGGGCACCGGTCACGTTGGCGTGCTTACCCTGTTTGGAAAAGTGACCGGCGAGACCCTCGGCGAAGGCATCCATGTTATTAATCCGCTGAAGACTAACAACGAGCTTTCCGTCCAAACACAGACTCTGAAGGAGTCTGCGAACGTGCCCTCCAGCGAAGGTCTCATGATGAGTTTGGATACTTCGCTCATTTACCACCTCAATCCAGATCGCGCCTCTGAGGTCTTCCAGAAGATTGGAGCCGACTACGAAAACGTAGTGGTCGAGCCCACTCTCCGCTCAGCTATCCGCGAAGCGACCGCGTCGCACACCGCGAATGCTCTCTACACCGGTGAACGCGAAATGGTGGGCAAGCAAATTTACGACCAGGTCAGCGCGCAACTGAACCAGCGCGGCCTCACCGTGGAGAACGTTCTACTGCGCGACATTCAATTGCCCGCCACTCTGAAAGCCGCCATCGAGGCCAAACAGCAAGCCGAACAAGAGTCGCTGGCGATGAACTTCCGTCTGCAGAAGGAAACGCAGGAAGCCCAACGAAAACGCATCGAAGCCGCCGGCGTCCGCGACTTCCAACAAATTGTTGCGCAAGGAATCACGCCATCGCTGCTTGAATGGAAAGGCATCGAAGCCACCGAGAATCTGGCTAAGAGTCCCAACTCCAAAGTCGTCGTGATCGGAAACAACAAAAACGGCCTGCCACTAATTCTGGGCCAGTAAATCGGGACAGTGATTGTCTGTGTAGGGACAGCCGGCCCCGGCTTTCCGTCGCCCGAAGGGGCAACCTGTTTGCGACGCTGCTACCATGGCATCGTGCCTCCGCTTCTCGACATCCGCCGCCTGAACATCGAGTTTTCTGCCGCCTCGCGGGATGGACAGCCGGGCGTGGCTGTCCCCACACAAACCTTGCCTGCCGTCCGCGATCTGAGCTTCTCGATCGCTCCCGCCGAGGTCCTCGGTCTGGTCGGAGAATCCGGTTCCGGCAAGTCGATTACTTCTCTGGCGATCATGCGCCTGCTTCCGCTCCAGGCGCGGGTTTCAGGCGAAATTCTATTCGCCGAGAACGGCTCAGCGCGCGATCTCGCTTCGCTTCCCGCCGACTCCATGCGCCAATTGCGCGGCTCGCGCATCGCCATGATCTTTCAGGAGCCCATGACCGCGCTCAATCCCGTGATGCGCGTCGGTGACCAGATCGCCGAGGCGGTGCGGGCTCACGGCCGTCATACCAGGTCCGAGGCCTCGACTCTCGCCGCCCAGGCCATGAATGATGTCGCTATTCCCGAGCCCGACCGCCGCGCTCGTGACTATCCTCATCAGCTTTCCGGAGGTATGCGACAACGTGTGATGATCGCCATGGCCATCGTCAATCGCCCGCAATTGCTCATCGCCGACGAGCCCACAACGGCGCTCGACGTCACCATTGAGGCGCAGATTCTAGAACTGCTCGCTGAGTTGCGGTCCAAGTTCGGACTAGCCATGCTCTTTATCTCGCACGATCTCGCCGTGGTTTCGCGGGTCGCCGACCGGGTAGCTGTGATGTACGCCGGAAGCCTCGTGGAGCTTGGCGCCAAGCGTGATATTTTCCAGGCCGCCGCACATCCTTATACTCGCGGTCTGCTGCATGCCGTGCCCGACCTGACGACCGACCCTGGGCGTCCGCTCGAAACTATCGAAGGCACCGTCCCGCCGCTGCACGCCATGCCTCCGGGCTGTGCTTTCGAGCCGCGTTGTGGGTTCCGCGTGCCCGAATGTTCGCGTGTCCTTCCTCCGTTGATCGAGGTTGCGCACGGACACTGGGCCCGCTGCCCGGTCCTGAACGAGAAACGCTGAATCCGAAATAACGATATCCGGAATAAAACCGGCTCGTGTATCCTCTCCGTTCTCACTCGTTCTATAATCGCCATCCGTCTGGTGTTCATTGCGCATACTGCTGCTAAGCGACATACACGCTAATCTCGAAGCGCTGGAGGCCTGCCTCGCGGCGGCTCCGCCACATGATCTGGTAGCGAATCTCGGCGATGTAGTGGGTTACGGAGCGTCTCCTAACGAAGTGGTCGATCGTTCGCGCGAGTTAGGAAGGATTTTTGTCCGCGGCAATCACGACAAGGCGGCGACTGGGTTGCTCGCGCTCGACGATTTCAATCCCATGGCCGCGGCGGCCGCCATGTGGACACGCGACCAGTTGACAGCCGAGCATCACGAATGGCTGCACGCTTTGCCGCAAGGGCCGCTTGAGCTCGAAGGTTTTCCAGAAGTACAGCTGGTTCATGGCTCGCCCGAGGACGAAGACACCTATGTCGTCTCGATCGGGGACGCCCTGATCCCGCTCCTTGCCGACCCTATGCCGCTGACTTTTTTCGGTCACACCCACTTGCAGGGTGGATTCTTCGCTAACGGCAACAGTGCAGATGGTTTCCGTCCGGAATACCGTACGGTGGGGCAAGCCGAGTCGGTTTCTTTGCATTTGAAGCCGAACACACGCTACATGATCAATCCGGGCTCGGTCGGACAACCGCGCGATGGAGATTGGCGCGCCGCCTTCGCGCTGTTTGATACCGATGCCCAGATCGTCCACTTCCATCGCACGCCCTACAACCTGAAATCCGCGCAGGATCGCATCTTCGGCGCAAACCTGCCTCCGCGCTTAGCCACGCGCCTCGCTGCAGGACGCTGATCGGCTCTTGATGCGGACGCGTATCGGGAGTTCGCCGCCGCGCATGACGCGAAACTATTGACATTTGTTCGGCGGGGCGGATAATACTCTTGCTCGCGCGTTCCGGGCTCATCGGAACCTCCCCCTTAGGAATTTGACTCGATCGACACACCCGCAGAACTGCGCGCGGAAGACATCCATAGGATTCGTGTATGAAACACTTCTTACTTGCGGCATCGTTACTTGGCTCACTCCTAACCACGCGATGCTTCGCCCAGTCTGGAGCCCCTGCTCCCGCTGAAGTGGAGAAAGCTAGGGTTTTCATAACTGATAGCCAGTCTTGGTCGATCGCCGGGCAAAGCGGTGGAGGTGGGGGAGCGTTCGCAGGGACCATGGCTGGCGGCGCTCGTCCGCAAACCGCCGAGACTATCAAGACCTTCGGACAACGATGCCCCAACGTGATTGTCAATAATATTCAGACAAAGGCGGACTACATTGTGTTGCTTGACCACGAGGGCGGCAAAGGAGCTTTACGCCACAAAAACAAGGTCGCCGTTTTCGCGCGTGTTTCTGGCGACTCCGTCGTTAGCAAATCGACACTTTCGCTGGGCGGCTCGGTTCAGGAAGCGTGTGAAGCGATCAGTAGAGACTGGGCGACGCATGGCGCGGCGATTCGCGCTGCGGGCCTTGCTGCGGCCGAACCTGGTAAGCTTGCCGTAACCCCGCAGCCGGTTGCAGCCACCAGTGCTGCTCCGGCAGCTGTTTTGACGGGAAAACTGTCCTTAGTTTCAGTTCCCGATGGCGCTGACATCGAAGTGGATGGAAGTTTCGTCGGCAACACTCCGTCCGATGTGCAGGTCGCGGAGGGAAGTCACACTGTGACCGTGAAAAAGCCTGGGTTTAAGGATTGGGAGCGAAAGCTAAAGGTGAGCAGCGGAAGCAGTGTGCATCTGAATGCGGAGCTTGAGAAAGCGGCGAGCCAATAGATTCTCAGGCTGCCGACACTGCACAAGAAAAAAGGGGGAGCGAACGCTCCCCTCGCCTGATTACATTTGCAAAGTGATTACTTGCTGGAGCCGCCCTGCATGCCGTCGCTGGATTGACCCAGCTCCAGAGCAAACTTCTTCCCCTGAAAGCGAATGCTGTTCAGCGAGTTGGGCGCGCCGTCGTGCTTTTCGGTCACAGCAGCATTGTTAGCGGACACTCCGGGCAGGTCCACCACGTGGGCTGAGGCCTTCGCCACCACGGTCTTGCCTTGCAAAATGCTGACTTCCACGTTTGGGCCAGCGCCCTCCCACTGCACTTTGTAGTCGCCTGGCTTTAGCGTTGTCCCGTTCACTGTTACCGGGTTGCCCAACTGCAAATCGGCCTTTGTTGCCGCAAAGGCGCTCGAGGCCAACAGCAGTGCCAACCCCATCAACAAACTCTTCGAAACTGTCGCGAACTTCATGACTGCTCCTTTTCTTCCCCGAATCTCGTCGGGGAGCGGTTGGGGCGGCCCGGTTCACGACTTGCGCGAGAAAACCATTGTGTTTCTACGCGAATCGCATACAATGCAGCCGATGGGGTTCAGCAGGCACGCCGCAACGCCTGCCTGACTGTACACGGGGGTTTTCTCATCTGGGCCGCCAAACCGAAAATGAGAGAACCCCTAACCCCGCAAAAGATCTTGGTACTGATCAACGATTAACGTCAGCCCCACTCGAGTGCTGGCGCCTGTCTTGCTTCACTTCTAACTACGTAAGCGCTCCGCGGAAAGTTCCTCAAATTCAGAACTAACTTTTTCTACATCTGGCTTCTAATCTGGAACAGCATTTGCCCTGCCATCGCTTTTGAACGGGTAAATTGTTGACGTTCAACACGAACCAGGCTTCCCTCGGAATTTGGCTGTTCATCCGCGGACGCTGGCTGTCCGAACGTGGGCATCTCCGAACGGCCAAAAATATTCGCGGTCGTTGCAGGATGACGTTGTTTGATTTGGGATACGCTCGCGTCACATTTACTTCGACGCTGTCAGCGACCCTCGGTTAGCAGAATTCGTTCTTGATACAGAAATAACCCGACCTCAGGATGGCGAACGAACAGCGGGAACATGTCTTGTGTTTCGACAATAGACACACTGCCATGAATAAGGTTTCTTCAGTCTGACGTGTGCCGTCCATGGCGGGACGGAAGTTGCACGCGCGCACAACCCTCAGTCCGCGTCTCCGTGCTGGCGGTCGACCGACCAGATGCTTGCCTGATCTTTTTCGAACGGATAAACGTGGACCATCCAGTTGAAGATTACGGGGTGAAACGTTCCACCCGCGGCGTCGCAGGCTTCCTGCGTAGTGATCGAGCCTCTCAAACCAAACTGCGGATGCGGGTTCAGGTACTCGCCCTTTCGGCCAGCGGGTGCGGCGCAAAAATTCACGTGCTCGTGCCACCGCGCGACGCTGAGCGGGATGCGCTCGTCCAATTCATCTTCGCCGAGACGCTTGGGCGCGGTGTACATCACGCCAATCAGTTTGTAATCGTCACCATGTTTTTCATAGAGCAGCGAGGTCGGGTGCTCGGGATTAAAACGGAAGGCCGCTTCCATCGCGTATCCGTAATTGGTGAAGTGGTACATCTTCTGCGGAACCTCGGGATGGAAAATCTTGTAGCCTTCGTTTAGCGCAACGTGATAGTCGAGGTATTTTTCCGAGGCTTTTCGCGCGGCTTCCGCCACCTCCTTAGCCCGCGCCGCGTCGCTGGGCTTGGCTGGCCGCAGTGCCGTCATCTTCATGTGCGGCCCCATATCCATATGCCCTTCCATCGAATGCATGGCGTGGGCGCTGGCGTCGCTGTCTTTTTCCGGGCCCATCGGCATATCTTTCATCTGCATGCCGGACATGTCGTGACCCGACATATCCATCCCAGGCATGCTGGGTTGAGTGCTCGGCGAGGCGCTGCTCGCCGGTTGTTGCTGACCCCATACAGCGCTGGCTAACAGGAAAAGTGAAATCAAAATGCCGATTCGGTTGCGCATGGAAGTCTCCTACGTCTCAGTTGGTATTAACACTGTCGCAAAGGCAGTGTTTCTGCAAGTGAAGTGACTTTACCTAAGATTACAGAGGTAACGCCGGGCAGCATCCAATCGTCGCGGTCCAATCCTACCTATCCCAAAGGCGCGGATACATGCTCGTGTACGATCATCCACTTGCCGTCTTGATTCTCAAAAACCCCTGTCCACCGAAAATTGCCCATCTCGACTTTGCCTGCTTTCGTCGTCATCTCGTTCTTCACCGTCGCGGTGACCCAAACCAAATCTCCGTGGGGATGGATCGCAGCGTCATCGTTCAGAGTGAACTTCGCGCTCTTGTAACCAGCGAGCACGCCCTTTACTCCGTTTTGATATTGCTCCCAACTTTCGTATTTTAGCGGAGCGATGTCGAAGAAGGTGTGCGGGCCAGTGGCGTAGAACTTGGCCACGTTGGCGGGATCGAGCGTGGACCAACCGTCCCAGATCGTCTGCAGGTAGGCTTTGTCTGGGGCGGCCGGAGCCGCGGATTTCTTCGCGGCTGCCTTAGGCAACATGATGCCGGACAGCGTGAGAGCGAGCAGGCACAGCAGAACGATGGGAAGGCGCTTCATTGGTCGGTCCTCCAGAGTCGGTCTCGAAGATTCGGCGGCATTCTCGCACAGTGAGCCGTAATCCGCAAAGGCAGTAGGCTGTTTTGAAAATTCAGAACAGCCCACCGCCCCCGTTCTCAACAGTCACGCTTCGCGAGCGGAAAGTCGTAGAATGATGCTGGTTAAGAGCAGCACCATGAAATACCGAATTGCTGTGTGGGCGGGTGCAGGCTTTTTAGTTGCGGGTTTCTGGGCACTTTTTGCCATTGTAACCTTTCCGTCTACGAGCGAACGAATGCGGGATGTCTGGACTTTCGTCTGTTTCACCTGCCCCGTGGCGATAGCCGGAAGGCATTACGCAATTACCCTATATGAGGTTCTAGCGGCCAATGCCGTTACCTATGCGCTGATCGGCCTGATCGTGGAAACCCTCCGGCACCGACTGCATCACGCGAAATAATCAAAACAGCCCACTACTCAGCCAATTGCGCATTGACCGATTTCCACAGCGCACGCTAAAATAGTTGAGTTTGCCTGTACTCGCCGACCCGTTCTAGGTCGCCTGCCTTGGCTGATGAAGCGCCGCGGCGGAAAACACAGCAAGCAGAGACGTACAGCTGGAATCCCAGGATTGCGCCCGGGTGCGCGTGGTTTGGGATTTCAAGACATTTTGATGGAGGCAGACGTATGTACGCGGTTATCCGCGCCGGTGGGAAGCAGTACCGGGTGGCGCCCGGGGATGTGATTCGAGTGGAAAAATTGGCCACAGGCACCGACGGCCAGGTCGACTTCCCAGAAGTGCTGGCCGTGTCGGGCAGCGAGGGTCAGATCGGCAAACCGCAGTCGGAAGCGCGTGTTGTCGGCGAAGTGATGGAAGAGGGACGCAGCCCTAAGATTCTGGTCTTCCACTACAAACGCAAAAAACAATACAAGAAACTGCGCGGACACCGGCAGTCATTTACCGCGGTGCGCATCACCGAGATTGCCTTTGATGGCCAGAGTTTCAGGGCTCCGGAGTTGGCGAAAAAGCAGCCCAAGCCGAAGAAGGCTGCGGCACCGGACGAGCACGAGTCTGAAGTGCAAACTGGCGAGGCTCATGCCAAGAAGTCACACGCAAAGAAGAAAGCTGCGCCTAAGAAAGCCGCGGCGAAGAAGGCTGCACCAAGAAAGAAATAAGGTTGGGAGAGCGAGGGCACAGTGCCCTCGCGACAGTCGGCGGGGACGCCGGCGCTACTTTCTAGGGACTATTTTCCAAGGACTGAGAGTTAAGCGATGGCACACAAAAAAGGACAAGGCACTTCACGAAACGGCCGCGACTCAAACGCGCAGCGGCTGGGATTCAAGGCATTCGGCGGGCAGATCGTTCCCGGTGGCACCATTATCGTGCGGCAGCGCGGTACGCGCGTGAAACCGGGGCTCAACGTAGGCCGGGGGAAAGACGATACTTTGTTTGCCAAGATCACCGGCCGCATTAAGTTCCTGAACAAGGGCTCGATGGGCAAGTTCGTGATGGTCGAGCCCATGGAAATCGCGGAGTAGTTACGGCGTCTTGTCGCAGCTGTTTCTATGTTCGCTAGGGGCGAATGTCAAGCGCGATCCAGATTGGCTCGCTCTCGTAAAGCAACAGCATCTCCATTCGAACGTCATCGCGACGGCAGCGAATTTTGTAATCTGCGCCGGCGACTACCGTAGGCACTGATAGTACACAGCGGTCCCCGAGTCCAATTTTCGCTTTGAAATAGCCTGCCACCATATTGCAGATTTCTCCGACCGCATCGCACTTTTGCGCAGCCGCCTCGTCCGCTGGGACTCCAAGCATCCGCGAAGCGATCATCGTGGCGGAATGTAGACTGCACCGAAGGCTGAAAACGGCGCCGAGCGGCCCAGCAATTCCGACCATGCCCGTCACTTCAGCCCGAAACGGAAAATCGCTGCCTCCCGGGATAACGGGCGTGCCTCCCGCCATCGTGGAGAACACCTCGATAGCCGTCTCGCCGAGAATGGTCGGCCACGTGGTTCGTGGAGCAACGGCACAGGCGGCGCTGATTGAGGGCGAACCACTCATTTTCGATCGCTGGGACTGGTTCTCTGAGTCTCATCGGCCAAGTGGCACGTGAGCATGAATTGGGACTTTCTTAGGAGGATCCAACCCCGGGACCGCCTATGGCTTTACACGTCTGGCTTTACACGTCCGGGGTGCCCAGTCTCTCAGCGCAGCGATAACTCGCTATACTCAAGACTCGAGCAGGACGACATTCTTCATCTGGCCGTGCAGCAAGATGTTCATCGATGAAGCAAGAATTCGGGTCAAGGCGGGCGACGGCGGCAATGGCTGCATGGCGTTCCGTCGAGAGAAATACGTCCCGCGTGGCGGCCCTTCAGGCGGCGATGGGGGCAAGGGTGGAGACGTGATCATGGAGTCCAGCGAACGCCACAACACGCTGGTCCACTTCCGTTTCAATCCCGAATATAAGGCCGAACGCGGACGCCACGGAGAGGGCTCCAACAAAACTGGACGCGAGGGCGCCGACGTAATTCTCAAGGTTCCGGTCGGAACCATCGTGTACGACGAGGAAACGGGCGAGAAAGTTTTTGATTTTTCGACTGCCGATCAACGAATGGTGATCGCTCGCGGAGGCCGTGGTGGCCGTGGCAATGCGCGCTTCGCTACTTCTGTACATCAGGCTCCGCGCGAGCACGAGCCCGGACGTCCCGGCGAAGAGCATAATTACCGCCTCGAGCTGAAGCTGCTGGCCGACGTAGGACTCGTCGGATATCCGAACGTGGGCAAATCCACGCTGATCTCTCGCATCTCCGCGGCCCGGCCAAAGATTGCCGACTATCCTTTCACCACTCTGGAACCTAATCTGGGTGTAGTCGAGGTCGGCGATCCAAAAAACGAAATCAGCTTTGTGGTAGCCGACATTCCAGGCCTGATCGAAGGCGCGCACACTGGCTCGGGTCTGGGAACGCAGTTCTTGCGGCACATCGAGCGTACACGCTTGTTGGTTCATCTGGTCGATGTATCGGACGGCAGCGGCCGCAGCGACGTCGTGAAGGATGTGGAAGTGATTCTCACTGAGTTGGCCAGCGTCGGCGCTCACCTGGAAGACAAGCCGATGCTCATGATTGCGTCGAAGATCGACGTTGCCAGCAAAGAAAAAGTCGCCGCGCTCAAGCGCTACTGCAAGAAGCACAAGCTGAAGCTCTACGAGATTTCAGCCGTAACCGGCAAAGGAATCGAAGAACTGAAATACGCGATGGCGAAAGAAGTGGATGCCCTGCGCGAGCAGGCGCTGCAGCAGACCGCATCCGCGGGCAGCCAGAGCGCCTGATCGAGCCGTTTGTCCTTAAACGTCAGCCGTTAAACCTTAGTCGATACGCTCCTGCTACGCCCGCGGCAGCTGCGGTCCGTGCTGGAAGCGATACTGAAGAATCTTTGCGGCGAGAGCCGGCGGCATTTCCTCTCCAGCTGCCGTCACCGTACGCACAACCTCTCCGCGACAAACTACTTCCGTTGGCGAGAGCCCGGCAATCTCTGCGGGCAGCACCAGATTGATTTCCAGCACGACATTCGGTTGCAGGAGATCTTCCGCCTGAAAAAGCAAGCCAGAGCGGCTGATGTTTCTGGTTTTGCCGTCGTGCCACTTCTCTTCATCGAGACGGCGATACTTCAGAGGCAGTTGAAGTTGAAAACGTTGTGCCCGCGATAACGGCAACTGCTGCGCGGCCACGGCATAAGCGGTTCGAGCTGGCATGGCAACCTCCCGGGGGAATGGACTTGAAGCGAGCACTTCGCGAACTCGAGCGTTCAGATCGCGGAGGGTGAAGGGCTTCTGGAGCAGGCGAATACCCGCGTCCAGCGTGCCGTTGCGCCCGATCACATTTTCTGTGTAACCGGACATATAGAGTACTTTCGTGTTCGGACGAATTTCTGAAATTCTTTGGGCGAGCTCGCGGCCGTTCATGCCCGGCATTATGACGTCGGTGAGCAGGAGGTGAATGATTCCTTCATGGGCCACTGCAATCTGCAGCGCCACTGCGCCATCCGCCGCCTCGATCACGCGATAGCCTTGCTTCTCCAGAAATTGCCGGGCAAGATAGCGAAGGTTAGCCTCGTCCTCGACCACGAGGATAGTTTCGGTGCCCGGCTCGGTGGCCACGGATTGTGATGCGGCAACAACCTCTGCGGGGATCTCCACTGCTTCGGCCACGCGCGGCAGATAGATTTTGAAAGTCGTGCCCTTGCCGGGCTCACTGTTGACCCAGATGTAACCGCCGCTTTGCTTCACGATCCCGTAAACCGTGGAGAGGCCGAGCCCGGTTCCCTTTGGCCCCTTCGTGGTAAAGAACGGCTCGAAGATGTGCGACTGTGTCTCCGAGTCCATTCCGGCCCCGGTATCGCTTATCGCCAACATCACGTAATTTCCCGGCTTCAGCGGCGCCTGAACGCGCGCGTGCTCATCGTCGAGGGAGACATTGGAGGTCTCTATCGTTAATTTTCCTCCGGAGGGCATCGCGTCCCGCGCGTTCACCGCAAGGTTCATGATGACTTGTTCGATCTGCCCTGCGTCAGCCCGCACCGCGCCCAGCCCGGATGCCGGAATCATCACCAGTTCGATGTCCTCGCCGATCATGCGGGTAAGCATTTTGAGGTTTTCGGTAACAACTCCATTCAGATCGAGAATCTTGGGCGCCAGCATTTGCTTGCGGCTGAAGGCGAGGAGTTGCCGAGTGAGAGTTGAGGCGCGACCTGCTGCGCTGGCAATCTCCTGAGCTGGGGCACGCAGCTCGGGCTCCGGGCCAAGGCGGTCGAGCAAGAATTCCGAGTACCCTGAAATCACCATCAAAAGATTGTTGAAATCGTGCGCAATGCCGCCTGCCAGTCTTCCTACAGCCTCCATTTTCTGCGATTGCTGGAGTTGCTGCTCGAGAGCGTGCCGCTCCGTAACATCCTCGGCAAACAGCTCGAAGGTTCTTTCTTTACCCGCATCGGAAACTGCGCGACCCGACACGCGAAGCACCGTCGCGGTGCCGTCCTTCCGCTTCCACTCGACGGTCAGCCGATTGAACGGCGTGGCCGCGCGCAAATGATCCGCCAGTTCGAACCAGTTCTGCCCATCCTCGTAGAGGGCTCCGAGATGCGTGCCCACAATTTCCTGCGCGGAGGAATATCCGAGCATTGCGAGCAGCGCCGGATTCACATTCAGCAGCTTGCCGGAAGAATCACAGCGGCAAATTCCGTACGGCGCATTGGTCACCAGTGACCGGAAATTCATTTCGGAGCGGCGCAGCCCTTCCTGGGTTGTTCGCAAGGCCGCATTCAACCAGCAGATCAGTGCCGCTAACACAACGAACAGTGTCAGCCGGATCATCGTCGATCGAAATTGTGCAGGCGTGTGCTCGCCGGAAAAGGAGAAGTAGGCGCTGACGGTGAGCGCGAAGGATGTAGCTACCAATCCGGGCTTCCAGCCGCCATACCATGCACTGACCATGACGGCGACGGCGAATACCGCTAGCCGGCTTTCCGTAATATTGGGAAGGAGCAGGGCCGGGATCAGCGCCAGGGTGGTGCTGAGGACGGCCACTCCGTAGCGCAGAACAGACGCACGGGCAGGTTGAATGCGAAGTAGGGGGAGGGTTACCCGCATTAGTCCATACTAATGTTCGACTTAGGAATGCGCGAGATTACAGGAGTTCAGTCCAAATTCTCGCCGGGTCGGTTTTCTCGCCAACTCACCGCGGGCCGATCAGACAACGCCACAGGTGAACTATCGGCCAATGCCCATCGGTCGTGCCACTTCGCGACATCCACAGCCGATCCCGGCGGCGATCAAGGTTGAGCTTGCCAAGTCAGCCTGTAAACGAAGAAACTAAGCGCTCATGAATATCGGCCTCTTCGGCGGCACCTTCGATCCCGTCCACCGCGGACATCTCGCACTCGCGCACGCGGCGCGCGAACGCTGCAAGCTTTCTCACATACTGTTCGTGCCTGCGAATGTTCCTCCGCACAAGCAGAGCCAGCCTTTGTCCGCCTTCCCTCATCGCTATGCCATGATTGCTCTGGCCACAGCACAGGTGAAAAACTTCGAGCCTTCCCTGCTTGAAGCGCCAGGAGACTTGGACTCAACGAGCGTTATCAAAGAGAAAAAGAATCTGTCGAAGCCGAACTACACCATCGACACCATCAAATATCTCAAACAATCATTCAAGAAAGTGGACCGCCTTTTCTTGCTGATCGGCATCGATGCCTTCGCGGATATCGCCAAGTGGCACCAGCCCGAGGCTCTATTTCGTGAGTGTGAGTTTGTGGTTGCCAGCAGGCCCGGGTTTTCCCTGGCTGACGTCGCCAATGCGCTACCCGCCAGCTTGCGCCCGCGGGAGGAAGTGACCCGTCCCTTTCATAAGCAGGCCGCCACGGGAGACTTGGTGCTGAACGGCGTGACCATCCACCTGCTTGACGAAGTCTACCAACCGATTTCCTCGACGACGATTCGTCAGGCAGCCGCTGCTGGCAAGCCGCTAACGCGGTTCGTGGATCCTGCCGTAGCTGAATACATCAAGAAAATGGGACTGTATAAGGCTCGTTAATCGCTGACTGTTAGCCGAGAGTGGATGGTGTTCGCCAAATGTCACTGCACGACCCACTCGTCCTACCCACTTGTCCTACGAAGCATCCGGTGCAACTTCGTTTACAATTAAGCCTCAGCTCGTGCTGGCCAACGACTAAGGACTAACGACCAAAGACAACCGACCGACCTTCTGCATGAAAAAAAATGAATTGAAGAAACAGGTAGCGGCGGCCATTCAGGCGTGCCTCGACAAGAAAGCTGAAGAGATTTCAGTACTGGAAATGGAAAAGGGTTCGGGCGCCTTCACGGATTATTTTGTGCTGTGCAGCGGGACGAATCCCCGTCAGGTTCAGGCCATCGCCGATGAAGTGGAATTGCGCTTGAAGACCGCCGATGTGCGGCCCGCGCAGGTCGAGGGTTATAAGCAGGGCGAGTGGATTCTGGTCGATTATGTGGACTTTGTTGTGCACGTCTTTTCTGAGAAGGCGCGCAAGTTTTACGATCTGGAGCGGCTTTGGAAGACGGCCAAGCGACTGGAACCTTCGGAGTTGAACCCGGAGAGACGGAAAACTCTTCCAAAAAAGACAACGGCGCGCAAGCACGTTGCCCCGGCTCATCGCAAGAAAGCATAGTCTCGCTTTGGTCTGTAGTAATTCTGGCTTCTTAACTATTTGTCCCATATGACGGCTCTTTCGAAAGCAGAACCTCTAAGCCCTGAACCAGAATGGGGAACTCAATACCGCCTGGTTGCATCCGAAAAATGGAAGGCCAAGTCGGCTGCGATGGGTAAGGCCGTGACGGAAGCTCTGGTGGAATACGCGGCGCCGACACCGGGCATGCGGGTTCTGGATTTGGCCAGTGGCACGGGCGAACCCGCCATCAGCCTTGCGATGCGAGTAGGCGCACAGGGGCAAGTGACTGCCCTCGATCTGAGTGCGGATCTTCTTGAGGTCGCCAGGGGGAGAGCGCAAGAGCGCGGCCTGGGTAATTTCATCACGCAGCAGGCCGACGCCCACGCGCTGCCCTTCGCCGAAAACAGCTTTGATTTGGCCACCTCGCGCTTCGGCGTGATGTTCTTCCGCGATATCGGCGTCGCGTTGCGGGAGCTGCGAAGAGTTCTGCGCACGCAGGCTCGCGCATGTTTTCTGGCTTGGGGACCATCCACCCAGCCTTACTGGGATAGCACAATGGGGGTTGTACACAGGCGAGTGGGTGGACCGTTATTGCCGCCGGGAGGTCCTGATCCGTTTCGCTTTGCTTCTTTGGGAAGCCTTTCGGAAGTGTTACGCGGCGCTGGATTCCGAGACGTACACGAACAAACCAAGACCGTCCCTTGGACCTGGCCCGGCGCACCGGAGGAAGTTTGGGATCAGATGCAAGCCGTGGCACTGCCCTTCCACCCTATGCTCGATCGTGTTCCATCGAACCTGTGGCCGCAGATTCATGCGGAGGTGCATGCCGCGATTGCGAAATACGTTGTGGGAGAGAACATCGAGTTCGGAGCATCGGTGGTGCTGGCCTCCGGAAGCAAGTAAAGTTATGCTGCCGTGAAGATCAAGATCGCGTGGATCGGAAAGACGAAGGAACCGGCGATTCAGTCGCTGACGGATGAGTATCTCAAGCGAATTTCGCGATATGTGCAGGTTGAAGGGTTGGCATTGCGCGATGAAGCGGCGCTACTGCAAATGTGCGGGCACGCGGCTCCGGGCAAGTCGAGCAAGACGGCGGGCCGGAAATCGACGCTGGTGCTGATGGATTCGCGCGGAAAGCAACTTTCATCCGAAGAGTTCGCGCGCTTTCTGGGAGACTATCAGGATCGAAACCCGTGGCCCCTGGTCTTCGCCGTGGGATCTGCCGATGGATTCAGCGACGCGGCCGCTGGCGGCGCTCAGTACTTGATTTCGCTGGGCAGGATGACGCTGGCGCACGAGTTGGCTCGTGTAATCTTGCTCGAGCAGGTATACCGCGCCTTCGCCATCCTGAAGGGTCATCCTTACCATTCCGGGCATTGAGGCGTAAACTCTACGCTGGCCTGCACTTTCGTGTACTGTTCTTAGATGTTGCTGGCACTTACAGTGATGGAAACAGAATTCAAAATGCGTCAAAATTAATACAGCACTTATTGGAGAATAAATTCATGAGAGATGTGACGGAACTTTTGCGGGCAAAAGAACAGGAACTGCTGAAAGTGAAGCGGCAGGTCGAAGCTCTGCGCATCGCAGCACCGTTATTGGGAGACGAAGACGATCGAGTCACGCCTTCCCCAACGCAGATGATGTCTAAAGGAACAAGAAGCTTGGAATGATTCTTCCGTGTTTTGCCTTCACGGCATTGCCTCCGACGTGAGCTTCATCCGCGCTTGAGTCGCAGGCTCCCTGGCTTACTGTGTTACCGTAGCCTGATAGCTTACAGTTTGCCAGTGTCCGTTACGGCGAACCCAGACACGAGTGTAACGATAGAGCCCGCTGAAATCCTCGCCCAGTTGATGGCCTTTGACATCGGCGCGTGCGGTAACCACCGCCGTATCTCCGTAGAGCCGGACCACCATATCGGTGACGTTCATCGATTCGTAGCGAAGCTGCCCACTGCGGCGGGCAGAAATGGCTTCCTGCTTGGTGGTAACCTGGCCCAGTGGGGTAATGGCGACATAGTCGTCGGCGAGAACTCTCAGGGGAAAGTCGGCGTCGCGATGCAGGCTAGCTTCCTTAGCTTGACGTTCCATGTCGACGATCTCACGAATGGTTTCCTGATCGGCGGCACTAAAACCCGGCCTGGGGTGAAGGGCGACGTGCTGAGCGCAAAACGCAGGGACCGCCACAAGCACGCAGAACAATAACACCGCACATTTGTTGATCACGAACGAGACCTCCGCAGTCTGCCAGGGACAGAGATCTGCCTGCACCCGATACGCAAGATTTGATGCACGAGTTCCGTGGAAAGTCGGTACTTCTGCAGGTGCATCATAAATCGAAATAGCGGGAGGGAACGCTCATGGGGTAATTATAAAGAGCCGGTCTCAGGCGTTTTGTTCGCGTTTTTGTCGCTCTGACTTAATTTTCCCGCGAACTTAATTCGCCAATCGCCGTATAGAGACTTCAGGCGGAGGTGTCTATGAAGGGTCTCGGTTTCTGCCTTGTCTTGCTGCTTCCCGGATTCCTCCATGCTCAACATCCCGGAGCTTCGGCCAAGCAGGAATTTATTTCTGGAGGCACGATTCGCATGCACTTGGAGGCCGGTGGATACACGATAACTCCAGGCAGTTCTGAGAACATCGTCGTGACCTGCCGCACTCATACGGAGGAACAGCTCGAACGCGTCAAGGTAGACATCAAACGGACTGCCACAAGCGCCGATGTTTACATTTCCGAAACCCCGCACAACAATTTCCAGGCCACCATCGAAGTTCCTCGTCGTTCCAATCTTTGGGTCAGACTGTCGGCCGGAGAATTGATCGTCGAAGGGGTAGAAGGCGACAAGGATCTTGAAGTTCACGCTGGACGCATCCAGGCCGACATTCCCCACCCAGAGCAGTACGGTCATCGCGACGCGTCGGTCATGACTGGCAGCATCGAGGCCTCGGCGTTCGACGTTTCCAAAGGGGGCCTGTTCAGATCCTTCGAGCAGCAAGGTCCGGGGAAATACCGTCTGCATGCGCACGTCATGACGGGAGAGATCGATCTGCGCGGGAGTAACTAGACTCCGAGGTCGTGTGCATCGCGGGAGTCGGCCGCGCGGTCCGACCTCGATTGCGGCGGGCCAGTCTGCACGCATCTTGCGATTTCATCCTCTTCTGGTAGGGCCTTCTAGTAGAATCAGGCATCGATCCATGACTGACGTTCGTCGCGGTCTTATCATCGTCAATACTGGGCCGGGAAAAGGCAAGACTACTGCCGCGATGGGGACGGCCTTGCGCGCAGTGGGCCAGGGGATGAGAGTCCTCATGCTGCAATTTCTGAAAGGCTCATGGCACTACGGAGAACTGGATGCCGTGAAAGCTTTCGGGGACAAGTTCGTGATGAAGCAGATGGGACGAGGATTCGTAAAAGTGGGCTCTGAGAAACCCGATCCCGAGGATGTGAAGATGGTCGAAGAGGCGTGGACGGAGGCAGAGAAGGCGATACAGTCGGGTGAGTGGGATCTGGTGGTGCTCGATGAGATCAACTATGCGATCAGTTATGGCATGCTCGACCCGGCGAAGGTGGTAGAGAGCCTTAGGAGCAAACCAGAAATGGTGCATGTAATATTGACGGGGAGGAACGCACACTCCACAATTGTAGAGGCCGCCGACACGGTCACCGAGATGCGACAGGTGAAGCATGCATACGAGAAGGGCGTGATCGCACAGAGGGGAATCGAATACTGATTGAGTAATTTTGCAATTGGGTAATTGGGTAATTTTCAGAGTCTTTGTTTATACGGTTTTCAATTATTAAATTACAAAATTACCTAATTACCAAATTCTTATGGCTTGGTTTAAGCGCGAACCCGGGGAACTGAATGCTACGGGCGCGAAGACGGTTCGCACAGAAGGGCTGTGGGTGAAGTGTGAAAACTGCCGGCAGATCATCTGGAAAAAAGATCTGGAAGAAAATTTGAACGTCTGTCCGAAGTGCGAAAAGCATTTTCGCATCGATGCGCGTAAAAGGCTGGCGCTGCTGCTGGATGAGAATCAATATGAGATGTTCGATGGCAACCTCTCCTCGACCGATCCGCTAAAGTTTGTGGACTTAAAGCATTACTCCTCGCGACTGCGCCAGGCACAGCACGACACCGGACTGAAAGACGCCGTAATCAATGCACAAGGCAAGTTGCTGGGAAGGCCGGTGGTGGCCAGCGTGATGGAGTATGCGTTCATCGGCGGCAGCATGGGAGCGGTGGTGGGCGAAATGATCACGCGGGCAGTGGAGCGCGCTCTGGATTCGAAAACCCCTCTGATTATTGTGTCCGCTTCCGGCGGAGCGCGAATGATGGAGGGCGTAGTCAGCCTGATGCAATTGGCCAAGATTTCGGCGGCGCTGGCTCGGCTGGATAAGGCGAAAGTTCCGTATATTTCCGTTCTAACCGATCCAACTACGGGCGGAGTGACCGCATCGTTTGCCATGTTGGGCGATTTGAATATTGCAGAACCGGGCGCGCTGATTGGATTCGCCGGTCCGCGGGTGATCGAGCAAACCATCCGGCAAAAATTGCCCTCAGGATTTCAGCGCAGCGAATTTCTGCTTGAGCATGGCATGCTCGACGCGGTCGTGTCTCGCAAGGAACTCAAGCCCTACATCGCGCGGGCGCTCGATTTTATGGCCGCGTAGCCGCTACTGCGGTTGCAAACAAAAACCACCTCCGCCTCGAAAGGCAAAGGTGGCAAGAATTGACCCAACGGCAATGAATGTAGCGCTGTAGACTACAAGCCGATCTGCTGGATGCATTCTTCCAGAACGTCCAGGGCAATATCCGCTTCGTCCTTCGTCACCACCAGCGGTGGACACAATCGGATAGAACTCGGCCCGCAGCCCAGGAATAGCACGCCATGTTCGAATGCGCGCTCGATGATCTTGTCGCGCTCCGCCGCGCCGTACTCTTTCGTCGTTTTGTCTTTCACGATGTCGACGCCGATCATCAATCCGCGGCCGCGCACATCGCCCACCAGCTTCAGCTTCGACGACCAGCTGGCCATGCGCTTCATCATGTGCGCGCCTACCTCGGTGGTGTGATCCAGCAGATGTTCTTTTTCGATGACATCGAGCGTGGCCATCGCCGCCGCGATGCACACCGGATTGCCGCCGAAGGTTGACGCGTGCGAACCGGGCACCCAGTCCATAATCTCGGAGCGCGTCATCGTAATCCCCAGCGGCATACCAGACGCGATGCCCTTCGCGATGCAAACCATATCTGGTTCGACGCCCGTATGTTCGACCGCCCACCATTTTCCTGTGCGGCCCACACCACTTTGCACTTCGTCGACCACCAGCAGAATGCCGTGACGATCGCAGATGCGGCGCAGCTCTTGCATGAAGATGGTGGGCGCGACCACGTAGCCGCCTTCACCCTGCACCGGCTCGACAAAGATCGCAGCCACTTCCTCGGGAGGCAGCGTCGTCTTGAACAATTTTTCTTCGATAAAGCGCGCGCAGCCGAGAGCGAACGCGTCCGCGTCTTTTTCTTGTGCACCAGCCACACATCCGCGATAGACATCGGGATAGCGCACGTGGGTGACGCCGGGCACAAGAGGCGCAAAACGGCGCCGTTGCTGCGGCTTGGAGGCGGTCAGCGATAGCGCACCCATGGTGCGTCCGTGGAACGCGCCAAAAAACGCGATCACGTTTTGGCGCTTGGTGTGGTAGCGCGCCAGCTTCAGCGCGCACTCGATGGCCTCAGCCCCTGAGTTGCCGTAGTAAATCTTATGTGGACCAGGCATGGGAGCGATCTTCGCCAGCCGCTCCGCGAGCTGCACCATGCTCTCGTAATAAAAATCCGTGCCCGACATGTGAATCAGCTCGCCCGCCTGCTTCTGGATAGCGGCGACGACGTGGGGATGGCAGTGTCCGGTCGAGGTCACGGCAATGCCGGCGGAGAAATCATAGAACTCATTGCCGTCCACATCGGTCACCACGATGCCGCGTCCGCTCTTGGCCACAAGCGGATATGATCGCGTATACGACGGCGAAATATACTGCTGGTCGCCCGCGAGCACGCGCTTGGCGTTGGGGCCGGGCAGGGCGGTCTTGATTCTTGGTCCGGTGGGTTTCGCCCCGGTTATCGCGGGTCCGATCCCGCTCTTTTCGGGAACGGCAGTGTCAATCATAGTCTTGGTAGTCATCGAATCCTCCAGAAGCAGCCGTCAGTAGTCAGCCGCCGGTTGTCAGTAAATGAAACCTCGGACCATCGCAGTTCAGGTTCAGACATACATAGGTCGAGGTGAATCGGGCGGGAGGATAAGAAACTAGTCGCTACCGAAGAGGCTGGGACGCAGGCGCGAAGGCAGATTCGCCCGATAGCGCCGCGGACATAACATCCTTGGACACACCAGGCAGTGCAGCCAGCACTCGGGCAGGTGCGAATTGGGCAAATGCGAATTGGATTTGTTGCGCAGCATCGATAACGGTCAACATCGCTACGCCATTATAGCTTGCAAAACTGCGCGGCGTAACCCCCTACATTCTTTGGTAATGCCGGTAGAAATATCTTTAAGAGATTTGTCGAATCGAAAGATACGACTGGCAACTCTGATATGCTTTAGCCCCCACCATCCCCATTTTGCCATGACTAACATTCAGCACCCGAGCCGGTTCGCGGTAATCCTCGCCTTCGGGCTCGTGTATCTGTTCTGGGGTTCGACGTATCTGGCTATCGATATCGCGGTGCAAAGCATTCCTCCCGCTTTGATGTGTGCGTTAAGGTTCTCGATCGCAGGCTTGGTGATGCTCGTGGCATGCGCGGCCACGGGGCGCAGGATTTGGTACTCAGCCCGGCAGATCGCCCTGGCATCGGTGGTGGGAATCTTGTTGCTGATGGGTGGCAACTTGACTCTCTCTTGGGCTGAGCTTTCGGTGCCATCAGGATTGGCAGCGCTGATCGTTGCCATCACTCCGTTATGGTTTCTGGTTCTTGATTCGCTCTTGCTGGGCCACCATCGCATTTCGTGGCGAGGCAAAGCTGGGCTGGGGCTGGGGATTGTAGGACTCTTCGTTTTGTTCTGGCCGGAGTTGCACTCGACCTCGGCGCTGGGAAAGCGCGAATTCTTGTCCTCCCTAAGTCTGATTGGCGGGTCTTTCTCCTGGGCGCTCGGATCGGTGCTGTCGAAGCGCTGGCAATCCGGCATGGACATTTTCAGCGCCACGGCATGGCAGGTTACGGCGGCAGGCGCAGCAAACTTTGTATTGGCCTTGGCGTTAGCAGATTTCTCACGGGCTGTATGGACGGCGCGCGCAGTGAGCGCCGTCCTTTATCTGGTGGTCTGCGGTTCGTGGATCGGCTACACGGCATACATCTGGCTGCTCAAGCACGTGCCCACATCGAAGGTGTCTACATACGCCTACGTGAATCCGGTGGTCGCAGTTTTTCTGGGCTGGCTGATTCTGCACGAGCGCGTAGACCGCTTCATTGTGATGGGCAGCATGGTTGTCGTTCTCGCAGTCATTCTGGTAACCAGCGCCACGGTAAAGCAGACAACGGTGCCAGAGGACTTGCCGATGGTCGAGGCCACAGGAGATTGATGTTCGAGGACGATTGATTGTCAAGTGGCACCGGAGCCACAAGCTCCGACAACCCACCTAGCAGGCTGCTGAAAAACCCGGCCACAACCTTGATTTTGGTTGGCGCAGCGCTTCAGCGCTGCGATAAGTGGCATGTTTTCAGCAGCGGCTTTAGCCGCCGACTGTACTTCTGACCAAGCAAATTGAGTTTTTCAGCAGCCTGCTAGGAGGGTATAGAGGATTCGCAACATGTCACAGGAGGCACCAGCACAGACGCCCGGCTGGAATTGATGATCTCGCACTGCATCGGAAACTACTTATCTATTACTCCCGTGCGAAAATCCGCTGTCATTTTGAGGCTTCCTCGTCTTGCTCTTCACTCTCGTTGATCAGATCCACCGCGTGCCCTCGGATGGCGAACGTTTGTTTGGGAGAGCCTGCGGCCTCGAAGGTGACGCGAGCCGGAGCTCGCTGCCAGTCAGGGAAGGGACAGGCAGAATCCTGGTGTGCCTCGTCTTTGATATTTTCCTCAAAGGTCGCGCCATCGAGGAGTTTCTTCAGCACTAGCTTGCGACGGCTGATTTGCGCTACGACGGCATACAGTTTCTTGCCGTCCTCCGAGACTCCGCAATAAGCTGCATAATCCCGATACCAACTGGCGGCGGAATAGAGAGTGTCGAATTCGGGAAGGTTCAAAGCTGAGATGTGGCCGGTGACGCGGTCGACGAGCAACCATCCTCCGCGCTGCCATTGCCAATGCGGCGGCGAGGCGGACTCCTGCGGTAGGCTGTCATTCAGGCGAAAGGCGCGGCGGACGACAAAGAGGCGATCTGTGACGTCGTGAGCGAAGCCGAGAGTGAATTCCTTAATGCGGGCATCGACCAGGAGCGGCCGAACTTTCAGAGCGACAGTCTTGTCGTCTGCAGCGCCGGAATCTCCTGTCCATTGAACCATGTCCGATTGAACCGTGGTCCATTTTCCGAAAGCGATAACGTGCGGTTTAGAGGCGGCCACTGCGGCATTCGCGCAAGTTAGAACAATGAAGAGAAGCAGAGCCTGTAGAAGGCGAGAAAGCAGGCTGAGAGATTCCAGGATGCGGATCATGGCCCGAGGTTAAGCAGGAATCGTGATCCCCGACAAGGTCAGACGTCACAAATAGCGCAGGTTAAGATTGAAGCCAGTTCAGAAGTGGAACTACCGCGCCGGGTACGGGCAGCAACATCTCGACGGAAGAGGGAATCGTATCCGACACCAGCACTGGGGTTGATATTGCAGTAAAATCGTAAGTGTACATGGTGTGATGAGTTTCCCCCACGATCCCCGTCCGACTGCGAGCTCTGAGGAACAAGCAACTCCCAAGCCAGAAGCGGGTTCTGATAAGAGTATGGCTAATTTGTTGCCAGTGCGTCGTCCCGCCCGCATCCTCGTAGTAGACGACCAGCCAACCATCGCCGGACTGATGAGCCAGTTGCTCACCATGAGCGGTTACGATGTGGTGACGGCCCCCGGTGCAAACGAAGCTGAAGCCGAAGTGCGGCGGCAGGCACCCGACCTTATCCTGTCAGATGTGAAGATGCCGGGGAAATCCGGTTACGAATTTTGCCGCGATCTCAAAAGCGATCCGGCAACGCGCTTGATCCCTTTTGTCCTCATTACCGGTTTGACCGATAGCTCCGACAAAGTCCGCGGAATTGAAGCTGGAGCTGACGACTTCCTCAACAAGCCGGTGCTGGCGGAAGAGTTGAAGGCGCGGGTCAAGTCGCTGCTGCGGGTCAAGGAATTCACCGACGAACTGGAGACTGCCGACTCTGTTCTTTGTACTCTGGGCTTGATTGTCGAAGGCCGTGACCCGTACACCGAAGGTCACTGCGAACGCCTGGCCACGCGCGCCGGGGAATTGGGACGGCATCTCGGATTGGATGAAGATTCGATTGTCGCCTTGCGCCGCGGGGGATATTTGCACGACCTGGGCAAGATTGCGGTACCGGACGCGATCCTTAAAAAAGGCAGCGACTTGACGGTTAACGAGTGGGAAGTGATGAGGCAGCATCCCGTGACGGGGGAGAATATCTGCAGGCCCCTGAAGTCTCTGCGACTCGTCCTGCCCATCATCCGGCATCATCATGAGCACGCTGATGGGTCGGGCTATCCTGACGGAATGCGCGCGGGTGAAATCCCGCTGCTGCCGAGGGTTCTGCAGGTAGTGGATGTTTATGATGCGTTGCGCACGGCGCGGCCTTACAAGCCGGCCCTTTCCCACGATCAGGCCGCGCAAACCATGCGCGAGGAGGCCCGCCAGGGCCTATGGGATGCCGAACTGGTACATGAGTTTTTCAGCATGCTCATCCAACAGCGTAGTGCGGCGTAAAAGCGGTCCTCAGTTTCCGGTTACCCTCTACCGACTCCAGGACGTACAATTAGCGGAGCATTTTTAGGTTGCGGGTCTTTCCGCGCCACAAGCCTTTTTCGGGAATGGCACTTTTTAGGGAACGGGACTGGGCATCGAGACATCCTAAGCATTCCCGCCGAAGGGGATAAGCTGCCCCAGGCAGATTTGAATGCAAACTATGACCTACAGCATCGTCATCCCGGCGTACAACGAAGGCAGGCGCCTGGCGCCAACTTTGGATAAGGTGCTGGGATATGTGCGCCAGCAGGGATGGGATGCGGAAGTGATCGTGGTGAACGATGGCTCGCGCGATGACACGGCGGAGATCGTCCGCTCGTTTGCTGAAAAAGATCCTCTGCTGCGGTTCGTGGAAAATCCCGGGAATCGAGGCAAAGGGTACAGTGTGCGCCATGGCATGTTGAAGGCGCGGGGCGAGGTAATCGTCTTCAGCGACGCGGATCTTTCCTCTCCTATCGAAGAAATGCCGAAATTATTGCAGAGATTGGAGTCGGGCGCAGATATTGCCATCGGTTCCCGTTGGCTCCGGGCAGAGTTGCAGACCAAACGCCAGTCGCTCCATCGGCAACTATTTGGCAGGGTCTTCAACGCGTTGAATCGAATGATCCTGGGGCTGCGATTCAAGGATACGCAATGCGGGTTTAAAGCATTCACTCGTCGGGCTGCGCAAACGATCTTGCCGCTGCAGAGGATCGAACGCTGGGGCTTCGATCCGGAGGTTCTCTTTCTGGCGCGCAAGTTCGGATTCCGCGTGGACGAAGTGCCGGTGCGCTGGGGACACAGCGGCGGGACTCGAATCAATCCTTTGCTGGACGGGGCGCACATGTTTCTGGAGATGTTGCGCATCCGCTGGTATGACCTGACAGGGAAGTATAACGGCGGCTGCAGAGTAGCTGCGCAGCCAGTGGAGACGTTGCCCGGAAGGCCTGCGCCGAGAATTTGAGCGCCTAGCGCCGGTTCGCATCATCTTCGACTTGCATCGGAATCGAAGAGAATCAAGCCGACTTTCGTTTCGCCCCTGGCGCCAACTCCTTCACTGCTTCCACCACCTGCTGTCCCATCACCGAAGTTGAGGTCGGCGCTTCCCCGCGTCTGGCTAGATCGGCAGTGCGCGCGCCACGATCCAGCACTCCGTTGACCGCTTCCTCGATGCAGCCCGCTTCACGTTCCAATTGAAAAGAATGGCGCAGCAGCAGGGCTGCGGAAAGAATCGCCCCCAACGGATTCGCAACTCCCTTTCCCGCAATGTCTGGCGCGGAGCCGTGGACCGGTTCGTACACCCCGACCGGGCCTCCGATGCTAGCCGACGCCAGCAGGCCGAGCGAACCGACCACGCCCCCAGCCTGGTCGGACAAAATATCCCCAAACATGTTTTCGGTGAGGATCACGTCGAAATCCCTGGGACGCTGCACCAGCGACATGGCAGCGGAGTCCACATACATGTGGGAGAGTTGGACACCCGGATAATCCTTCGCGCAGCGGGTCACGACCTCGCGCCACAGACGAGAACACTCGAGAACATTGGCTTTGTCGACGGATAAGACTTTCTTGCGTCGCTTCACCGCAAGGTCAAACGCCACGCGAGCGATGCGCTCGATGGCCGGCTCGCCGTAAGTCATGGTATTGGTGGCCACGCGATTTCCAGACTCGCCCACGATGGAGCGCGGCGCCCCGAAATAAAGCCCTCCCAGCAACTCGCGTACGATCATGATGTCAGTGCCGCGCACCAAATCGGCGCGCAGAGGAGAACAATCTTCCAGCGCGGGAAGGCAGATCGCCGGACGCAGGTTCGCGTAGGCGCCGAGTTCGCGGCGCAGGCGCAGGAGTCCGGCCTCGGGGCGAAGGTGATTGGGATAGTGATCGAAGGCGGGGCTGCCTACTGCACCGAGCAAGACCGCAGAGGATGAGAGACAAGCCTGAATGGTATCGGCGGGCAGAGGATCGTTCACTGCGGACAGCGCCGCGCCACCGATGGTTTTTTTCTGGAGCTGAAGCTGATGTCCGAATGCGTCGGCAACGGCTTGCAGAACGAGAACAGCTTGTTCGGTAACTTCGGGCCCGATTCCGTCGCCGGGGAGGATGCAGAGGTTCAGGAGCATGCGGTCAGTCTAACGGAAACTGCTTTAGCTTTGCAGGCTCCCGGCGAGCGAGCTGAGGGGAACTTTATCCGCGCCCGTCCGTACATCTCAATGATGCGTCCTTCCGCAACAAGGGCATGAAAAGCGCACCAAGACGAGCACACCATGGCTGACAAGATGAGGAGGTTTGGATGAGAATATTCGCAGTTATATTTGGGTCGGTTCTCTCAGTCGCAGCCTTTGCCGATTCCGCCTCAGGCCAAGCAGCGGACCGAACGTGGATCACCGATGTCACCATCATCTCACCGGAGAACCTCGATCACATCGAGAAGGGCAACCTGCTAATCGAAAACGGGCGCATCGCGAGGGTCGAGCGAGGTGAGAAGGCGAAGAAGCCTACCGGAGCAACGGTAGTCTCGGGAAACGGACAATATCTAATTCCTGGACTGATCGACTCGCACGTCCACCTGGCTTCTGTTCCGGGGATGTCGTTTGATCAGAGTGAAGGCAAGCAGAAGATGGTTCAGGAATATTTCAAGCAACTCCCCCGCTCCTACCTTTACTTCGGTTATACGACGCTGGTGGATCTGGCTGTGGTTCACCCGCAAGTGTTGGAAGACTTCAGACAGGCTCCCCTGCACCCGGATTTATATGACTGTGGCGGATCGCTGCCTTTTGCCAATGGGTACCCGATGTCGTTCGCTCCGCCAGCAGTACGATTCAAACCCTTTCCGAATTTCATTTACGATGCGAAACAAGCGGACCGCATTCCGCCGGAATATAAGCCCGAGGATCACACGCCTGCCGTGGACGTCGCTCGAGTGAAAAGTTCCGGTGCGGTTTGCGTGAAAACGTACTTCGAGCGGGGCTTTGCCGATGACAAGAATCTGCCGGTGATGGGCCCGGATGTTCTGGCCGAGATCCGCAAAGCCGCGACTCTGGACGGTCTGGTGCTGATGATCCATGCCAACGGGTTTGAAGCACAAAAATTCGCCGTCGATGGAAATGTTGACGTTATCGCACATGGAATGTGGCACTGGGGAGATCTCGATAAGAAGACGGAGCTGCCCGACGAGATCAAGCGGCTACTCGACCAGATCGTGGAAAAGAAAATTGGCTATCAACCGACGATACAGGTTCTATCTGGCGAACTTGCGTATTTTGACCCTGAATATTTGAAAATGGATGTCCTCTCGAAGGTCACGCCGAAGGAAATGCTGGAGTGGTTCCAGTCGCCGGAGGGCAAGTGGTTCGGAAAGGAATTGAATGAAGACGGTGTGCCCGACGCCGTGATACTCAAGGAGTACGAGCAAGGCCCGCTGCGGCGCGTGCGCCAGGTGGTTGCGTACCTGGCCAGCAAAGATGCCAACTTTCTCTTTGGCACGGACACTCCATCGGCTCCGACTTACGGAAATCTTCCCGGCCTGAACGGGTATCTGGAGATGCAGCAACTTCAAAAGGCCGGATTGTCCCTCGCGCAGATTCTTAGAGCCGCCACCATCAGTAACGCCCAGAAGTTCAAAATCGATTCGCAAGTCGGAACCATCCAGCCGAGGAAGATTGCCAACCTGGTCCTGCTGAAAAAATCACCGTTGGAAAGCGTTGACGCCTACGACAGCATCACCACGGTTTGGGTTCACGGAAGGCCAGTCTCGCGCGACAATCTAGCAGCCAATTCAGACAAGTAACCGCTATGCCCGGTCGCAGGTTCCTGGAGATGAACCAGTCAAGGGTCCATCTCGATTTTTCCTTACAGGGTCGTGTCAGAGCAGGCCAGCTACACGCCCCAGAGGTAATCTTCCTGCTGCTGATCGTGATGATGATCGGCGGCGACGGGCAGCGGAACGCCGAAGGCGTTGGTTTCCTGCGCCATTGGAAACGGTCTGTGCGATTCATTGCTTGGAGCACTTGCGGCGGCCGTCGCTGCCACTGCGCTTCGCAGCGGCTCGAACAACGGTGTCGCTGACGTAGCAGGCTTATGGGTGTCGCGGATCAACTCCAGCAAATGATGATCTTCGACGTGCTTGATCTTGTCGGCGAGGCGGACGAAGCGGCGATAAATGTCATCGAGGGCGCGACGGTCGAACTGGTAGCCGAGTTGTTCGCAGCGAATCGCCAGCGCGTGACGACCGGAGTGCTTGCCCAGTACCAGCTTCGAGTCGGGCACGCCGACCGACTGCGGCGTCATAATCTCGTAGGTCAACGGATTTTTCAGGACGCCGTCCTGGTGAATTCCGGCTTCGTGCGCGAAGGCATTGCGTCCGGTAACCGCCTTGTTAGGTTGCACGGGTACGCCGGTGATTTCGCTCAGCGTTTGGCTGGCGGCAAACAGGTGCTCGCCTGCGATGGCGGTGTAATACGGATAGCGGTCGGGACGAACCCGCATCGCCATGACAATCTCTTCGAGCGCGGCATTGCCTGCGCGTTCACCAATGCCGTTGATAGTGCACTCGACCTGGCGCGCTCCAGCGTCAATGGCAGCCATGGTGTTGGCGACAGCCATACCAAGATCATTGTGGCAATGGGCGGAGATCGTAATGTTCCCGATCCCTCTCAAGCGTCTGCGAATGGTTGCAATGAGTCCGCCGAACTCAGCCGGAACGGTGTACCCGACGGTGTCGGGGATGTTTAACGTAGTGGCTCCGGTCTCAACCACCGCCTCCAATACCTGGCAAAGAAATTCAGGATCGGTGCGCGTGGCATCTTCGGGAGAAAATTCAACATCATCACAAAGCGATTTGGCAAAGGCAACCGATTCGCGGGCCTGCGCGAGACACTCCTCGCGCGTGATTCGCAACTTGTACTTCAGATGAATATCTGAGGTCGCGAGGAAGACGTGAATACGCGGCCGAGCCGCATCCTTCAAAGCTTCCCAGGCGCGCTCAATATCGAGACGGCAGGCGCGCGCGAGCCCGGCAATGATGGGGCGGCGTATGACCGCGGCAATGGCCTTTACTGCTTCAAAATCACCTTCGGAAGCGATGGGGAATCCGGCTTCGATAACGTCGGCACCGAGACGGTCGATCTGCTGCGCCAGGCGCAGCTTTTCCTGGTGGTTCATACTGCAGCCGGGCGACTGCTCCCCGTCGCGCAAAGTGGTGTCAAAAACCGTTATGCGGACCTGCTCGCTGGCCATGGGTCTTCCTTCGAGAAACGAGATCTAACGCAATCGATATTGCTCCGAATCAGTATTGCTTCGAATCAATGGTACGGGGCATCCCTGCTGAAGCAAAACTTATAATTCTTCAGCGATCATTAGTTATCCTTCTATGATAAGATTTGCTAATGGACGCTGTAGTTGCATAAGAGGTGCAGGGAATGGAACTCTCGCAGTTGGAAGTTTTTCTGGCCGTGGCGCGCGAGCACCGTTTCTCCCGTGCCGCTGAAAAACTCTACCGCACCCAGTCCGCCGTGAGCCAGACCATCCGCAAACTGGAGGAGGAACTCGGAGAGTCTTTGTTTGACCGTTCTTCGCGGGAGGGCGTTCTTACTGATGCGGGGCAGGTACTATACGAATATGCCGAGAAGCTCTTGAACCTGCGCCATGACGCTCACGAATCCTTGGCGGAGTTGCGGGAATTGCAAAAGGGCAAGCTGGTGATCGCAGCTAATGAATTCACTGCACTTTACTTGCTGCCGGTGCTCGCGGAGTACCGGCGATTACACCCCATGATCAAGATTACGGTGCAACGGGCCCTGGGCAGCCGCATTCCGGACGATGTGCTTCGCCATAGCGCCGAGCTGGGTGTGCTGTCTTACAAACCGGAAGAGTCTGGGCTGCATTCGGTGGTGTGCTATCTGGATGAACTTGTGCTGGTGGTACCGCCAAAGCATCCCTTAGCCTCGGCGCGTGAGGTGAGCATCAGGCAACTGGGGGCCGAATCATTTGTTGCGCACATTGTGTCGTCGCCCTACCGGGAGAAGGTTCTGCAAACCTTTCAACGGCACAAAACACCGCTTCACATGGATCTTGAGCTGCCAACGCTGCAAGCAATTAAGCAATTCGTCGCACTGGGAAGCGGCGTGGCCTTAATGCCGGAGATCAGCGTGGAGACAGAAGTCGCACGCGGGGAACTGGTGCGGATCCCCGTACGGGAATTACGAGTGCAGCGCAAGCTGCGATTGATTTACCGCAAGGAGGCGGGACTCTCCCACGCGGCGCATGCCTTTCTAAAAGTAGCTGAGGCGGTTGCGCTCGAGCGGGCGGGGCGTTATCGCTTTCAGCGAGAGAGCTAGAGGTCGAACCCTGCCCCAGTTTCGCAAACTTCGGAGCTAACGCCCACCTTGAACCAAGGCGTTTTCGCGTGAGACTGAAGGCCTGCTCCACCCAGGGTGTGCTCCACCCGCTTGCCCGCCAATCAACAATCGGCGCAAGCTTCCGCGGGTTGGAACGCTGCCAAAGCATCGCCAACGCTCGGATGAATTTCGAGCACAGAATCGACGTTGGTAAGGCCCAACAGTTCGCGTACCAGCGGGCTGGGGCTGGCATATTTCATGTCTGCATCCTGAGATCGAGCCCGCGTATGCAGCAAAACCAGTTCTCCGATGCCGGCACTGTCGATGGAACTCACTCCGCTGAGGTCGAGAACCACCTTGCTGCGATATTGGAGAAATTCCCCCACCAGGCGCGAGAGCGCCATAGCCTCGTCGCGATAGACGATGCGGCCCTGGCAGCGAATAATCATGACATCGCCACAATTCCGGGTTTCCAAACTGAGTTTCAACTTCGACTCCTTAAGGGGTACTTCGAAGGCAGCCAGGCGATGCGGCTGCAGCCATGTTTGCCAATTCGTATCGCTAGTTTGCATGCTAATAGATAGACGCTCGCCAATGGGTTTTGGAATCATGAAAAGAGCGTAATTTTTTAGTTAAAAGTGCCACTTCTGAACTGCAACAATTTTGGGCAACGAGGCATCCTGAGCCTGCTTTACACTGCATCTAACGAACTTCATCCAACGCGCTTGGCACATTCAGGTAGAATTTGCTGCTGGCACAGTTGCCAGGGAGGACTCATTTTCGTGTCGAAAACCGCAGCCGTCGTTTTGGCGTTGCTGACCTTAATGTTATTTCCCACCGCATCGAGAGCCCAATTGATCCAAAGCGGAAACGTTTATGCCGGAGTGGCTTATGCCGATTCCGTGGATGTGATCAACCGTCTTACATTTCGGGGATTTGATGGATCGGTCGAAGTCAAGCCGTTCCTTCGATTTTCTTATCTCGGTTTCGTGCTGGATGGCAGCGGCATTTACCGGCCAGGCGTCGTGCAATACAATGCGGTACTCGGCCCGCGAGTTTCCAAGAACTACGGAAAATGGCGGATATTCGCGCACGTTACAGCGGGAGAGCAACTTACCAAAACCGGCGGCGAGAGCTTCAATACCGTCATCGAAGACGCCGGCGCGGGAGCGGATCGTAGAATCCCCTTCAAGCGCTTTTCCTGGCGCTTGCAACTCGACGTCGTGCACAGCCACTTGCTCAATGCCAATCAGTACGACGTCCGGGGATCGACCGGTCTGGTGTGGCGCTTCTGAACAAGGGTCTACCGCAACCGACAATCCGCTATTCTCTCTACACCCTCCTTAACGATTTGTAAATCGGGCAACTGCGGTTGACCTATTTCTTTTCTGTCGCATCTAAATTTTTGCCGCAAAAGCTCCAGGAATTAGCAGGGTTAGCGTGAGATCGTCATGCGAAAAATAGTCTTCAGTGCTCTCGTTGTGCTCGTATTCGCAGGTTTGGCAAGCGCGCAGATTCCCGGTGGTAACGTCTTCTTCGGCTACTCGTACTACAATACCGATCTCTCTTCGATCGATCGCGCGAACACAAATGGTTGGGAGGCCTCGGTAGAAGGCAAGATTATCCCTTTTCTCGGGATTGTGGCTGATTTTGACAGCCACTACGGCTCACAGAATTTTCTCCCAACTTCGTGTCCCGGTCCACTTCCATGTCTTATTAGCCCATTTAATGCCAATGTGACCGAGCACAACTTCCTGTTCGGACCGCGAGTCTCATTCTCCGTCGGGAAGTTTCGGCCTTTCGCCGAAGCTCTGTTCGGAGCCGCGCACGTCAACGTCAACAATGGTGTCGGCTCCGATACGTCGTTCGTCACCGCAATCGGCGGGGGCCTCGATTACAAAATCATCCGCCCCGTTGCTTGGCGTTTTCAGGGAGACTACGTGCGGACTAGTCTGTTCGGGGCGACGCAGAACAATGTGCGCATCTCGACGGGCATCGTGCTGCGGTTTTGAGAAACGTAGCAGATAAAGTTTTCCGCCATAAGCAAAAGCAGGATCCAGCTGGTTGGCTGCGATCCTGTCTTTGTGGCAACGAAGAAAACGCGCGGTTATAACATTCGCGTTTAGGTCTGCCAATATTTGTGATCGCGCAAGAAGTAGTTCTCATTCCAGTAGTTCATCGCGATTCTCAGGAAGAGCCAGCCGACGCGCAGATGTCCCATCTTCTGGAAGCGGCGGTTGGTTGTATAGACCCCTCCGCGGACGATGGCGAAGCGCTTGCGATCAACTTGCTGGCTGAGCAAGTAGTCCTCGGCATACAGGACTTGCTCGTGAAATCCACCAAGCTCTCGGAATTTATTCAGGTCGAAAAGCATGAACATTCCTGTGGCGAAGGGACGGTGGATGCAAGAGAGGTATTGGAAGAAATCGTTGCCCGCGTAAAACAATTTGTCGATCCAATTACCGTCGCGGCACAGGATATTCGTGGTAACGCAATGAAGCTGCTTGCGCTGGGCCAGCTCAACGGCGCGGCGAAGTACAGAAGGATGAGCCAATTCGATGTCAGCGTCGAGAAAGAGAACGTAGTCGCTCTCCGCCCGGGCCGCGCCCAAATTTCGGCCAACGGAGGGCATTCCCCCCCGGATTACGCTGATGTTCAAACGGTCGCGAAAGCTAAGGGCAATCTCAGGCGTGCCATCGGTCGAATTAGCGTCGGCCACCAACACTTTCGTACTCGACATCTTCGAGTAGTCCTGATTCGTCAGTGAAGTCAGCAAGCGAGGAAGCAGCTTCGCCTCGTTCTTGGCTGGAATCACGATCGTCAGCTCGCTGGTTGTATTCATGCTCATTGAATTCATGCTCATTAAATTCATGGATGCGAACCTCCTGTTCATCGACGGTCACATAAGTCAGGCGGGAGTCCACCCAGCCGCCCGCGTTGTAGTAGTGAATCCCATCCTCTTCGACATGCACAGCTTCGTGGGTGTGACCGCAGAAAATGCGATCGGCCTCGTGCTGGCGCGCGTATTGCAGCGCTCCTGCGGAAACCTTCGACGACATGCGCAGCCAGCGCGTGTTCAGCCGGTCAATCAGCCGCACGATGGGCTTGCGTTTGAAGTCGAACTTTTGCAACTTGAGGTAAAGTGACGTACCCAACTTGCTGAGCCGCACATTGTTCACCTGGAAGCCGTCGAACTGATGGCCGTGAATGGCGATGTGCCGCCGTCCGCCGAATTCCCATTCATAATGCTGGTAGACGCGAACGCCGACCAAATGCGACATGATGTTGGTGAGCCCGTGGTCGTGGTTGCCTTCCACCCACACGACCTCGATTTTACGTTTGGGATTCGAAAGCTTGCGAATGTAGCCGAGGAACTTCCAGTGTTCCTTGGTCAGGCGGGCGAAGTTGAGATCGGCGAAGATGTCGCCCAACAGGATCAACTGTTGAAAGTGGTTGTCCTTCAACACGCGCGTGGCTTCGCGCGCGTGACTGGTGTCCGCACCGAGGTGCAGATCGGAAAGGATCAGCGTGTTGTATACAGGCAGATCCACAATCCATTTGTAGCAAGGCAATGTTACGGGGTGATGAAAGTTGCATCAAAATTGGTGCATGGTAACTGCGCAGGTAACGTAGTAATTTGCCGGTCACTTGCCGGTCAACAAGGGATTTAGGCACTGGCACTCGCGAAATGTTTCAACCATGTGAATACGGTGCGGCTTTTCACGTAGACTGAGTTTCCGTTTTGAAAACCATCGGACACATTCTGGCGAGGTACAAGACTTGGATTTTGCACTTGCTCGCGCCCCTCGGAATGTGGGGTGTTTTCGCGATTGCGTTCGCGGATTCCGCCTTGCTCGGAATGCCCGTGGACGCGGTTGTGGCGTTCTATGTGTACCAGGATCACAGACGGTTTTTGTTCTATGTGGTGATGGCCTCGCTCGGATCGGCCCTGGGTAGCGTTCCGCTTTACATCATCGGATACCTAGGGGGCGAAAAAGTGCTGCGCAAGCGAATTTCCGAGGAGCGCTTTCAGACCATTCACCGCTCGTTTGAGCAGCATGAATTCTGGGCTCTGATGTTTCCCGGAATGTTGCCGCCACCCACGCCGTTTAAAATCTTCGTACTTGGAGCTGCAGTGTTCGAGATGCGATTCCGCGACTTTCTCGCGGCTATCTTCGCAGGAAGATTTGTACGCTTCCTCGTGCTTTCTTTGCTGACCCTATGGTTCGGGCAGCAGATCGTTGGAATAATAGGGGCACTCGTCAGGCGGCATCTTTCCCTGCTGTTGGCCGCGATCGCAGGGGGAGTGTTGGTCTGGCTGCTGATGCGGCGGAGTCGAAGGCGCAGCCGTGCAGATTAGGATACGTTCGGCGCCGATCCGATCTGCGCCAATCTTAGGCTGCGGCGATGTGATCGCCGGTGGATTTATGCATCCAGCGGGAAAGCGCCATCAAGAACACTGGCATCCCAAAAAACGCAATTGAGAAGAACAGATCGCTCTCCACCGTGCCTCGGAAAAATGGAAGTCCGGCCGCGTACGACATCATCAAGCCATCGAAAGTCCTAGGATACATCTGCCACGCCGCCCACACGGCGAAATTACTGATCAGGAAGAACGAAACTGAGCTGGCGAGCGCCGCGCCCACCACACGAACTGGCCCGGATTTCTCGCGCAGATTCGTGCCCAGCCACAAAATCGCCGCATACCACGCCCATGTGACAAGATGGTCCCAGGAAAAAGTGTACGAGTAGATGAACTTGGTGAGGACAACGTCCGTCGCCGCCAAAAGAACGAAAGGCACCCACATCTGTCGCCGCGAGCCTCGGGCTCCGAAAAACAGCAGCGATGCTGCCACAGGAGTAAAGTGCCAAGCGTGTGGCAGGACATTAAACTGTCCCGCGAACGGTAAAAAGCGAACGGCAATTGCTAATAGAACGAATAGGTAGGGCAACATGAGCACCTCAGCAGGCAAAACATCATTTTGGGCGCGCGGAGGCTCGTACGTCAAGGGGAGGATGCGCAGTTATATGGCGTTCGCTGCGCTGATGCTGTCTAAAACTGCACCATCACCACGTTGTCGAGACCATTGGCCGATCTCTGCCTCAGTCGGGTTCGGACGCGAGGACTTGCTTTTTGCCGGAGCCATAGATATCGCCGACAACGTGCAGATTCCTGTCCAGTTGAACCCCGGCTGCTAAGGCCCCCCTCGTTTCGCCGCGGCGGCCGAACAAGCTGGGTAGCTGCACGAAACGCAAATCCTGGAAATCCACGATGTATCCGGACTCCGGAGGCGGAAGCGTTTCGGTCTCAATCAACGGATACTGCGCCCAATCGAGGTATACCCGCCCCAAGTAAGACTTCTTTGCCGCCAAAGTGATCGGAGTTTCCTCCGGTTTGTAACGGATTCTAAGATCGCCTTCGGGATCAATCTCCGGACCCAAGGAGTTCACCGGAGCGAGCACAAAGAATGCAGGCGTCTCCACCACGCCGTACCAGCGAAACGGATTCGCGAGCGCGGGATAGGCGGAAACCCGCAGCGGCTCGGCGTCCTGATAGGTGCGGGCGGCGAGAGCGCCAACCGCGCGCCGATGCTCGAAGTCGCGCAGTCCCCACATAAAAACCACGCCTGCCAGCGCCAGCGTGGCAGCGACCCGGCCTCGCGGCCCGTGAGACCGCGCACCGACCTCACTATCGATCAATGAAAACAGTGACGGCACAATCAGTCCCAGAAGCAAGAGGGTGAACATGATCGGTTCGAAGATGAAGACAATGTCCCAGGAATACCACTTCTCGGAAAACGGCCAGAATGGCCGCACGCCGTAGTTATTGGTGAAATCGAGCAGAATGTGGCTAAGGCCGGCGAGACACGCGAAGAGGAAGAGCAATCCCCAGCGTGGCGGAAGGTTGGGATCTTTCACTTTGCGCCCACGCAATCGCCAAATCAGATAGACGAAGCCCAGGACCACCGCGGCGTCGATCGGAATCCCTAGAAAAGAATGCGTGAATCCGCGATGATGAGCGAAAGCGAAGGCGGGGCCGCCGAACCAGCCAAGGACGTCCAGATCAGGGGCCTCCGCCGCGAGCGTCAACGTGAGTGTGGCCAGCGCAGTCTTGCGGTTGAGTCCGGCGCGGCCCATGCACGCGCCGGTCAGAAAATGGGTAACAGGTTCCAAGCGGTTTGAAGATTCTATTTGGATATATCCGCAATTGCCAACGATTCAGCGCGAAGGCGCAAGTAATGTGAGAGCATCGGGCACGACGGTAGCCCTGGCAGGCAAGGTGCCCACAAGTTCGCCGTCGGTTTCGACGTAGACTTTCGGCTGCGCTTTTGACGTTTCGCCAGCAGAATTCGATCCGCTCAAGTTCGATCCCCCCAGGTAAGCGCACGAAACTCCGCCGCTGTAGGCAAGTTCAATACCAGGAACCTTCCATTTGAGGCCCAGCAATCCGCGCGTCACGTAGAGCAGATACGAAAGCCGGCTTGAGGTGCGGCAGAAAACCAGGCGCAGGTCGCCACGCTCCAGAGCCGCACCGGGAGCCAGTTCCCGCAGCACTCCACCAAAATTTCGAATCCGCACGGCCATCAGCTCCGTGACGTCGGCTCGCCGAAGTTCGCTGGAGCCCGTCTCCGCAAATTCAACCCGAAAACGTGCCATGGGATGCGTAAACCACAGATGCCAGGCTTTCGCGTAGTAAGCTGCCATGCCCATTCGCTTTTTCGTTCCGGCATGGAGCTTGTAAAAGAGGTGCGCATCCACTCCGGCGCCTGCCGCAACGACAAAAAAGCGCATGCCTTGGTTGCCATCGAGATCGACACACTCTATGCGGCCCAGCGCAACCCGGCGGGGCACGCCGCGCAACACGGCCTGCGCCGCCGCCATCACGTTCATGGGCAAGCCGATGTCGTGGGCCAGCGCATTGGCCGTGCCCATGGGCAGGACCGCCAGCGCGACATGAGTGTTCGCCAGCACTTGGACAACGTTGTGGATCGTGCCGTCCCCGCCACACGCGAAGACCGTGTCACATCCTGCCTGCACTACTTGCCGCACCCGGTCCTGCGCATCGGCGGGCGAGTGGGCAAGCACGAGCTCAGCCTCGATCCCCTCGCCACGAAGCAACCTCAGCACGGATTCCAACCCACTTTGGCCTCGGCTGCGACTACCGCCGGAATCAGGGTTATAAAGCAACGCTGCCTTTTCCATGGGCTGACCGAAGGTGGATTGTACCTGAGTCATTTTGCCGGCGTTTATAGCCCACTTGGCAAGCAGTTGAGTTTGGAATAAGCTGTGGCCGCTCGGTAAGGTGCGTGCCCTGTGACTCTTCTTTGACCGCCCGAATACAAATTGAATGCAGGAGGATTTATCCGATGAAAACCCTGGGGCTCGTTCTATGTGGATTGCTTCTCTGCCTGGGCGCTGTTGCCCAGAACCATGCCTCGCATGCTCAGGCGCGTCCGGTCACACTGGTGATCGGGCTGGGAGATCTTCATCACCCTGTTTCCACCAAGAACCCGCAGGCGCAACAGTTCTTCGATCAGGGCCTGCGATTCATCTACGCTTTCAATCATGACGAGGCGGCCCGTTCGTTTCAGCACGCCGCGGAACTCGATCCCAAGCTGGCCATGGCGTACTGGGGCGTCGCCGAGGCGGTGGGACCGAACTACAACGATCCCGCCGACCCCGACCGTTACAAGCAGGCTCACGACGCGGTGCAAAAGGCCGTCGATCTCTGCGAGGACGCGTCACCCAGCGACCAGGCCTACATACAAGCGCTGGCCAAGCGCTTTCCGGCCGATCCCAAGTCCGATCTGAAAAAAGCTGCGGAGGACTATCGCGACGCGATGCGGCAACTCGTCAGCGAGTTTCCCGACGACCTGGACGCGGCCACGCTTTTTGCCGAGGCTGGCATGAATCTGCATCCCTGGGGACTGTGGCATGTCGATGGCACGCCCGAAACCGGGACGGAGGAAATCGTCTCCACGCTGGAGTCGGTGATGAAGCGCGACCCCGATCATCTGGGTGCGATCCACTATTACATCCACGCCGTGGAGGCTTCGCCCAATCCCGAGCGCGCGCTGGCCGGAGCGAACAAACTGGCTGCGCTGGCGCCCAATGCCGGACATATCGTACACATGCCGGCGCACGTTTACATTCGCACCGGCGACTACGAGGCCGCGGTGAAAACCAACGAGCAGGCCGCCGCCGTGGACCGCGCCTACATCAAGGCCACCGGAGTCCAGGGCATCTACCCGATGATGTACTACAGCCACAATCTGCACTTCATCGCCATGTGCGCGGCGATGAACGGCAACTATGGGGAGTCGAGAAAAAACGCGGACCTGCTGGTCGAGAATGTCGGCCCCCATGTGAAAGACATGCCACCGCTCGAAGGCTTCATGACGATTCCGGTGGCGGTGGAGATTCGCTTCCATCACTGGAACGAAATCCTGAAGATGCCGCAGCCCGATGCGGCTATGAAGACGGCTACGGTGTTCTGGCACTTCGGCCGTGGGCTGGCACTGGCTGGAACAGGCAAGGTTACGGACGCTGAGGCGGAGTACAAGATTGTCTCTGATGCCGAAGCGGCCACGCCTCCCGATGTTATTTTCCAGATGCCGATCAATAACAAAGCCAAGGACATCATGAGGATCGCAAAGGATGTCTTAGGAGCGAAGATTGCGGCCGCCAAGAAAGACGAGAGCGGCGCTGTGGCGATGTTGCGCGATGCCGTCGCCATCCAGGACACTCTCAAGTATGGCGAGCCGCCTGACTGGTTTTTCCCAGTGCGCGAATCGCTCGGAGCTGCGCTGCTTATGAGCGGAGACGCGGCCGGCGCGGAGAAAGTTTTCCGCGACGACCTGGACCGGAATCTGCGCAATCCGCGGTCGCTGTGGGGACTGCATCAGGCTTTGCTGCAGCAGAAGCGCGAGTATGACGCGGGCTTCGTCCAGAAGCAGTTTGAGGCGTCGTGGAAAGGTGGGGCTCAGGCGCTGAAGCTGGATGATCTGGTGTGACGTCTGCCCGCCACGGATTTCACACGAATTTCCACGGATCAACCCAAGATTATTGTCTTATCCGTGCGGATCCGTGTAATCCGTGGCGAAGAAGTTTAAGTTCCTTCCCGCCTATAATCTTTGCCGATGCCTGCCACGTCCAAAGACCTCGAAAAAAAGATCGACTCCCTCCGGGAAAAGATCCGCTACCACGAATACTTGTACTACGTCATCGACCATCCTGAGATCAGCGACGCGGACTTCGATAAGCTGATGCAGCAACTTAAGGATCTGGAGGCGGAACATCCTGAGCTGATCACCACGGATTCTCCCACGCAGCGCGTCGGCGGCAAGCCGCGCGAAGGCTTCGTCAAGGTGTCCCATTCATCACCAATGTTGTCGCTCGACAACACCTACAGCGAGGAGGAGCTGCGCGCCTGGGAGCGCCGCGTCCACGAACTGACTGGGAAAAAAGACGTGGAGTACGTTTGCGAACTGAAGCTCGATGGCATGTCGCTGGCGCTGATTTACGAAGACGGCAAGCTGCTTCGCGGAATTACGCGCGGCGATGGAAGCGTGGGAGAAGATGTCACGCTCAACGTGCGCACGGTGCGTTCCGTGCCGCTTTCAATTCCGAAAGAGAAGCTCAAGAAAGCCGGCATCCCGCCGGATTTCGAGGTGCGCGGCGAGCTTCTGATGCCGACTGCTGCCTTCAAGAAGGTGAATGAGGAACGAGAGCGCAAGGGGCTCGCGACATTTGCCAATCCCCGCAACTTTACTGCGGGTACGGTGCGGCAGTTAGACGCAAATATTACAGCGGAACGCCGCATGGACTTCTTCCCTTATATCTTGCTCGAGAACGGGCGTACATATTTCGATCGACACTGGAAAACTCTCGATTCGCTGGTGGCAGCAGGATTCAAGGTCAATCCGAATCGCAGGCTCGTGCACAGCATGGATGAGGCCTGGGAGTTCATCCGGCAGTGGGAAGCGAAGCGCGATGCGTTGCCGTATGAGATTGACGGGATCGTGCTCAAAGTCGATCGCATTGCGCTGCAGGACGAACTCGGGTTTACGGGCAAAGCTCCGCGGTGGGCAATTGCTTTCAAATATGCGGCGAGGGCCGGGATCACGAAACTCGAAGACATCCGCGTGCAGGTGGGGCGCACTGGCAAACTCACACCCGTTGCAATGCTGGCGCCCGTTTTAATCGGGGGCACAACCGTGAGGAACGCCACGTTGCATAACATGGATGAGATCGAGCGGCTGGGAGTGAGAATCGGTGATTGGGTGCAGGTGGAACGCGGCGGCGATGTGATCCCCAAGGTCGCCAAAGTCATCGACGACAAAGATCATCCGCGCGGCCACAAGATTTTTCACATGCCTGAAACCTGTCCGGTGTGCAGCACAAAAGTCGTCCGTGCCGAAGGTGAGGTCGATTACCGGTGTGTCAACGCGAATTGCCCGGCGAAGCTCCGCGAGACTATCCTGCACTTCGCCTCGCGCGGTGTGATGAATATCGATGGCATGGGCGAGGCGCTGGTGAATCAACTGATGGATCGCGGCCTGGTCAAAGATGTTGCCGACATCTACAAGCTGACCAAGAAAGACCTTCTCAGTCTGGAGCGCTTCGCGGATAAGTCGGCGCAGAATATTCTCGACGAGATCGAGAATTCGAAGAAGCTGCCGCTGGAACGCGTGATCTATGGCCTCGGCATCCGGTTTGTGGGCGAGCGCACTGCACAATTTCTGGCTGAGCATTTTGGATCGATGGAAGCTCTCGAGCATGCCGACGTGGAAGAGTTACAGCAGGTGAACGAAGTTGGCCCGCGCATCGGCGAAAGTATTGTTGAATTTTTCGGCATTGCAGCCAATCGTAAACTGGTGGGGAGACTATGCGAAGCTGGGCTCACTCTAAGCGGCCAAAAGAAGCAACGAGGAATTAAACTGGCTGGAAAGACATTTGTATTGACAGGCGCATTGGCGCATTTCACGCGCGACGAAGCCAAGAAGATGATTGAAGACGCCGGCGGCAAGGTCACGGGCTCGGTCAGCAAGAAAACGGACTACGTGGTTGCCGGAACAGATGCGGGGTCGAAGCTGGACAAGGCTAAAGACCTTGGTGTCCAGGTGATCGACGAGAAAGAAATGGAGAAACTTATCCGATGACGCCGCCTGGCTCAGAGCTCGATTTCAGCCGATTCGAATTCCTCACCTTCGATTGCTACGGCACTCTTATCAACTGGGAGGAGGGCCTTCTCCGCTGCCTGCACCGAATTCTTGCCGATCACGGCAAAGACCCGGACGACGCCACGATCCTGCAGCTCTACGGCGATTTCGAAGCCAGCGCTGAGCAGGGAGAGTATCGCCGGTATCGCGAGGTCCTTCGGTCTGTGGTGCAGCGCTTCGGAGAAGAATTTGGATTCGCGCCCACAGAAAACCAGGTCAGCTCGTTACCTGATTCACTGCCGAACTGGAAGCCGTGGCCGGATACGGTTGGAGCGCTCCGCGAACTTCAGAGGCAATTTCGGCTAGCGATTATTTCCAACGTGGACGACGATCTCTTCGCCGGTACCCGGCCTCAACTGGAAGTGAGCTTCGATCAGATTGTAACGGCCCAGCAAGCCCAGGCGTACAAGCCGTCACTAAAGATTTTTGAGCTCGCGCTGCGCCGCATCGGAGTGCCCGCCGATCGGGTGCTGCACGTGGGCCAGAGCGTCTACCATGATGTGCTTCCGGCGCAGTCGCTCGGCTTGGCTACGGTTTGGGTCAACCGTCCGTCGGTACGAACCGGCGTCGGAGCCGTCAAGGAAATCGAAGGGCGCCCTGACCTGCAGGTTTCCAGTCTCGTCGAACTCGCGGCTGCTTGCACCCGGTCGCGACCGCTCAGAAGTTGACCGGAACCTTCACAACATTTTTTTGAACTGCCCACATCACCAACTCAGCTTTGTTGTGGATGCCAAGCTTCCGCATCAGATTGAATTTATGAGCATCCACCGTCTTGCTGCTTAATCCCAGCACCGTTGCCGCCGCGCGCACCGTCTTGCCCTCCGCCAGTAGTTTTAGCACTTCTCGCTCGCGGGCCGTAAGAGCCACTTCCGAGGGCAACTGCGTCTCCATAGGACGTCGTGTACTGCATTCCGGCAGTGCATCCTCTCCATCGCGCCGGCAAGAGTCCCGGATCATTTCCACCAGTTCTTGCGCGGAAGTGTTCCGCACCGCGCAACCTCGCGAGGCAGACCGCCAGCCGGTGAACGGGGAGGTAGCTTCCTCCCACATGCTCACGAAAACTATTTTGGTCCGGGCAGATTCCCGCGCGACACAAAGCTCGGCATCGGAATCGGATAGCCCGAACGTCGCGGCATCCGCGACCACCACATCCGGACGGAATTCATATACTTTGCGCAGGCATTCCGCCGCGTTGCCGGCTTCGCTGACCACATCAATATCAGGCTGATCTTCCAGCAAACGCCGCAAACCTTGCCGAAACAGAACGTGGTCGTGCGCAATCACGCACCGAATCGTCGTGGCTGGAAACGTAGTTTCTCCTGTATCTGGGCGTGGGCGCACTAATGCTCCTTTTGGGCCAGAAAATTTGCGGAGTGACGCAGCTCGGGCGGAACTCAACCCGCAAAAGACTTGCGAAGCTCATTCATTGTAGCAACCATTTGCGGGTTTGCGGGGGGTGAATCTCTATTCGGAGGACATTTTTTTGGCAAGCTAACCGCGCGTACAACTTTTTCTGAGGCCAGAAACTCAAGAGGCAAGCCGCATCAGGTAGAATCGAGCACTTATGCTGCGCTATTTTACGGCAGGAGAATCTCACGGCGAAGCTCTGGTCGCTTTTCTTTCAGGCCTGCCTGCCGGGTTGAAAGTGGACCAGACGTTTATCGATCGTGAACTCTGGCGCCGGCAGCAGGGCTACGGCCGCGGCGGCCGCATGAAGATCGAGCGCGACACGGCGCACGTGCTCTCTGGAATCCGGCATGGCATGACGATCGGCTCACCCATTTCCGTTCAACTTGAAAACAAAGATTGGAAGAATTGGCAGGAAGCCCTGCCTGTCGGCGAAGGCGATTCTGCCCGGCAAAAGCGTGTGGCGTCTCCCCGGCCCGGACACGCCGATCTGGCGGGTGCTCTCAAATACAATTTTCCTGAAGCTCGCTACGTGTTGGAGCGCGCATCGGCAAGGGAGTCGGCGGCCCGCGTCTCCATCGGAGCAGTTGCGAAGATTTTTCTGCGTGAACTCGGCCTCGAGGTTCTAAGCCACGTTGTGGCGGTCGGCGGATCAACCATGCAACAAGAAGTCTCGTGGGATCAAATTCAGAGTCTTTACAATCAGGAAGAGGTCTTGCTCAATTGTGCTGACGGAGAAACCGAGCAACGCATGAAAGGCGAAGTTGATAAAGTCCTGAAAACGGGTGACTCGGTGGGGGGAATCTTTGAAGTGGTCGCTCACGGCGTTCCTCCCGGCCTTGGCACATACGCGCAATGGGACGAACGCCTGGACGCCATGCTGGCCGCCGCCGTCATGTCATTGCAAGCGGTAAAGGCGGTGGAGATCGGCTCTGGCGTTGCATCTGCAGGTTCCGCCGGCTCCGCTGTTCACGACGAAATAGGTTATGGTGGACCGACGAGTTTTTCTGCGTTCACTCGCACTCGCAACAATGCCGGAGGAATCGAGGGAGGTGTCTCCAACGGGGAAGAAATCCGCGTGCGCGGATACTTGAAGCCGATCTCGACGTTGCGCCGGCCCCTGCAATCGGTCGATTTCGCTACTCGTCAACCGGTAAGCGCTGCGTATGAGCGCTCCGATGTTTGTGTGGTTCCGGCCGCCGGAGTCGCGGCTGAGGCCATGGTTGCGCTCACTTTGGCCCGTTGCGCTCTCGAGAAATTCGGCGGTGACTCCATGGGGGAGACGTTGCGCAATTTCGAAGGCTACCGCACGCAGCTGAAAAATTACTGATGATCTAATTACTTATGATCTAATCGCTGATGATCTATCCGATTGTGAAATTCGGAAATCCCGTCCTCGAGAAGCCGAGCGAGAAAGTCACTGTCTTCGATGAGGAACTCAAGCAATTGGTCGAGGATATGTTCGAGTCGATGTATGCCGCCCGGGGCGTGGGCTTGGCAGCGCCGCAGATCGGTATCCCGCGCCGCGTCGCAGTGATTGATATCACCTTTAAAGAAGATCCGAATGCGAAACTCGTTCTCATCAACCCGGAAATCATTCACAAAGAAGGCCGTCATTCGCAAAGCGAAGGATGCCTCAGCATTCCTGACTTTCGTGAGAATGTCTCTCGCGCCCAACTCGTAACTATTCGCGCCCAGGACTTGACCGGTCAGATTTTCGAGAAGACTGGCGACGATCTTCTGGCGCGCGCCTTTCAGCACGAGACCGACCATCTCAATGGCAAGCTCTATCTCAGCCACATCAGCGCGCTCAAGCGCGATTTAGTCAAGCGAAAGATCCGCAAGCTGATCAAGGCGGGAGAATGGTAGAAGAACCGGTGATCGGATGATATGGTGATCGGCTGATTGACTTACATATTTTCGCTCACTGAATAACCCGATCACGCGATGACCCGATCACCCGATCACCCAATCTCCCTCGTTTTTTGCGGAACGCCTGCGTTCGCTGTGCCCACTCTCGAGAAACTCGTCGAGGCTGGATTCCACATACCGCTTGTGGTGACGCAACCGGATCGGCCCAAAGGGCGCGGGCTCGAACTTGTTTCGCCTCCGGTCAAGCAACGTGCGCTGAAATTAGGATTGCCAATCGTGCAACCGGAACGCATCAAGGACAATGAGGACTTTCGTGCTCGTCTCACTCTGCTTAAGCCTGACGCGATCATCGTAGTCGGTTATGGCCGAATCATTCCGCAATGGATGCTCGATCTTCCGCATCTCGGGAACATCAACCTGCACGCCTCGCTTCTACCAAAATATCGTGGCGCGGCGCCCATTCAGTGGGCGATTGCGCAGGGAGAAGCCGTCACTGGAGTTACCACGATGAAAATTGACGCAGGCCTCGACACCGGGGACATTCTTCTGCAGCGGGAAATTCCAATTGCTGCAGACGACACGGCGGAGACGCTCGCCCCAAAGCTAGCAGCAGTGGGGGCGAACCTTACCGTCGAGACACTGCTCGGATTACAAACCTGTAGCATTCAACCGCACCGGCAAAATGACTCTCAGGCAACGCTCGCTCCCATTCTCAAGAAGGAAGACGGCCTGATTAATTTTTCTCAACCGGCCAGCGAAATCCTGAATCGTCTGCGAGGCTTCCAGCCCTGGCCCGGCGCTTATTCGAAGTTCCGCGGCAAGACCACACAGATATCGAAGGCGGTAGCGCTCGATCGTGCGCTTGCACCGGCTGAAATAAAAGTTGAAGGCAATCATCTTTTTGTCGGCTGCGGCCGGGAAACCGCGCTCGAGATTCTCGAGCTCCAAGTGGAAAGCAAGAAGCGCACCTCGGCCTCTGACTTCATTCGAGGTTATCGTCCGCGGCCGGGAGAAAGACTGGGCGCGTAGTCCGGAACCGCGCGAATGTTTTCTGGAAGCGCAACTTCCGTCATACTGGCAGGAAATGAAATCAAAGGCTCGAGACTCGCACCGCTCGGTTTCTCCTGCCCGGGCAGCTGCATTCGATATTCTGCTGCGCGTCGAGCGCGAGTCTTCCTATGCCTCCGAACTTCTTCATTCCCAGACCTACGGACGGCTAACAGCAATCAATCACTCGCTGACGACGCAACTCGTCATGGGTGTTTTGCGCTGGCGATCGCTGCTTGACTCGCAAATAGCCGAGCAATCCTCTCAGCCGCTCTCTAAACTCGATCCCGAAATTCTCACTGCACTTCGTTTAGGCCTCTACCAACTCCGGTGGCTCGACCGCATTCCCGCCCGCGCGGCTATCAATGAGAGCGTTGAACTGGTTAAGCGTGCACGCAAACATTCTGCCGCCTCATTCGTGAATGCGGTGCTGCGTAAACTCGCCCCCGGCGACTCGCCCCACGAGCTTCCTCACGAGATCGGTCCCGCTTCAGCCGAGACTATAGCTGCCATGAACGCCCATCCGCTGTGGCTTGTGGAACGCTGGACCCAGGCCTACGGACTCAATTCCGCTTTTCGCATCTGTCTGCAGAACCAAGCGGTTCCCGTGACTGCAATCCGTCTTCGTCACCATGAAGCAGAAAACCAGCTCCGCGCTGAAGGAATCGAACTCGCTCCCGGTGCCTTCCTCGCCTCCGCGCGACGAGTTCAGCGCGGAGATATTACAAAAGCAGCTGCTCTAGGGGCGGGCCTCTGCGTCATTCAGGATGAAGCCTCGCAACTCGTTGCAACTCTGGTGGGCCACGGCGAGCATATCCTCGACTGTTGCGCGGCTCCTGGGGGGAAAACTCTGGCCATCGCCGATCGCAATCCTGACGCTGATATCGCTGCCCTCGATTTTCATCCTCACCGCGCAAGTCTGCTCCAAAGATTGCTGAACGCACATGATCCTCAAACTAAGGCGGAGGCCCATAACATCCGCGTAGCCGTAGCCGACGCGCGCAATCTGCCCTTCGCCGCAAAGTTCGATCGCGTTCTCGCCGACGTACCCTGCTCTGGGACGGGTACGCTCGCCCGCAATCCAGAAATCAAGTGGAGGCTCACGCCTCAAGATCTTGCCGATCTGCAAATGCGGCAGCTGGCAATCCTTCGTTCAGCAATGGCACAGGTTGCCGCTGGAGGTCGCCTGATTTATTCCACGTGTTCCTTGGAGAAAGAAGAAAACGAAGATGTCATCGAGCGCTCGTTCGGAGAAGATTCATCATTCCGCGTACTCGATTGCCAGGCTGAGCTCGAGCGGCTTCATCGGGAGGGCGAATTAATCTTGCCGGACCCTTCCTCGCTAGCACGTGGCCCTTACTTGCGTACGCTGCCCGGTGTCCAGCCGTGCGACGGCTTCTTCGCTGCGATCCTGGAGAAAACCTAACCCTGTCGGAAGCTCAGCCGCAGACGATCCGACTCACCGCACTTCGAAGTTCACTACGGCCCCAGCACGAACCTTCTCCCCGGCCGGAGGCCACTGCGTAACGATCATGCTGGCGGGTGACGGTTGAGGAGGCACAACGGGCACGACCGGAGGAACGCCTGGTATTTCTGCGTTGTCCGCCGGCGGTGGCGCAACGCTCACGGTGCCCAGTTTGAAACCCGCATCCTGCAGGGCTCGACTTGCAGGGCCGAGCGGCTGGCCGACAAAACTTGGCATCACAAACGCCGGCGGATCGGCAGGTATCGTAAGCAGCAAACTAGTCTTCGGAGCCGACACCTGGCTCGCGTTGGCTGGCGGACTTTGCGCCAGCACCTGATCTGCCGGTGTTCCCGGCAATTGCATTTGGGCCGTGGATGTGACTTCCAGCCCGCGCCGCCGAATATTCAATTCCGCCGCCCGCTGACTTTGCCGGGTTACATCCGGAATGGATACGCGCTGCGGCCCCATACTCTGCGCCACGCGCACCTGCCATCCTCGCCGCACCTTGGACCCGGGCTGCGGAAGTTGGGTCATGATTCGCCCCTCAGGAATCTGCGGACTGTAATATTGCCGCTCCACCTCGATCTGCAAACCCAAACCGGCAACGGCTCGCTCCGCCTCCGAAGGAGTCATGCCGACCACCGCGGGCACCTGCACTTCTTGCCCGTGAATGGCAAATCGCATCGCCGTCACAGCCGACACCATTGCCACCACCACCATCACCAGCGCCAGCATCGCAAAACGGAACAAAGGCTTCATAGTTGTCTGAAACTGAAATCTGACGAGTCGTGTGCCAGCAGACGCGACTGTCAGCTGATAACGACAGTCACTCAGTGCGTCTCGTCGGCGCCCGCCTGTGTATCCGGCGTATCCACTTTCTGCACGAAACTTCCGGGCACATCTGGCGGCGGCTGGAACTGCCCCACATCTTTCCCTGCCATGGCAGCATTCATAAAATTCATCCAGACGGGAAGCGCTGCGTGCGCTCCTGTTTCTTTGGCTCCCAATGTTTTCTTCTCGTCGAAGCCGAGCCATACGCCGCAAGTCATGGTCGGCGAGAATCCCATAAACCAAGCGTCTGTGAAATCATTGGTCGTCCCCGTTTTCCCGGCAACCGGGAAGGGCATCTTCGCAGCCGCAACTCCGGTTCCGTGTAGCACCACCTCGCGCAGCATCCCAGTCATGATCCGCGCCGTTCGAGCGCTGATCACGTCCTTCACCTCGGGATAATCCTCCTCCAGCACTCGCCCCTCATAATCTGTCACCTTCGTGATGTAGCGAGGCGTCACGCGCACGCCGTCGTTCGGAAAGACGCTGTAGGCGGAAGTTTGTTCCATCAGCGTGATCTCGGCCGAGCCCAGTGCAACCGGCAAATACGGAGGCAATCTGGCTGTGATTCCAAATCGTTCGGCGTAGTCGATTACAGTCTTTATGCCGACCTTGCTGGCGAGTTTCAGCGCCGGAATGTTGCGCGACTGAGCCAGAGCGCGCCGCAAGGTAATAATTCCCTCAAATTTCTCGTCATAATTGTGAGGCGAGTAAGGTCCGGAGGCACTCTCGAAAGTGACCGGCTCGTCCAGAATCGTGTCATCCGGGCTTCCTCCGCGGTCAATCACCGCTGTGTAGACATAAGGTTTGAATGACGATCCGACCTGCCGCAACGATTGCGTCGCCCGATCGAATTTCGATTCGTTGAAATCCCGTCCACCCACCATCACCTTGATTCCGCCAGTCGCGTTATCGATGGCAAGCAGCGCTCCCTGCGCTCCGGAATCCTGTTCCAGGCTCACGCGCGCCGCTCCGTTGGCACTCAACAATAATATCTTCACATAGCAGATGTCTCCCGTCTTTAACAGGTTTTGTATCTTGCCCTGCGTCCAGCCTACATCGGTCTGGCTCAACGCCGCCGCGTACCGCCCAAACTTCACGGTTGCGATTCCAATCCCCGAGGATGTTACCAGCGCATGCACATATCCGTTCACCTCCGGTTCGTCATCCCAATCTGGATGCTCGTACTTGTCAATCGCACTCCCCTCCGCCAACACATTTTCTAGATGGCCTTTCCATCCGTGGCGGCGTTCGTAAGCGGCCACACCATCCAGCACGGCCTGGTTCGCGGTCTTCTGCAAGTCGACGTCCAGCGACGTATAGACCTTTAACCCGCCTTCGTGCACCTGGTCGGCGCCATACTTGCCCTCTAGATAGCGCCGTATCTCCTCCACGAAATAAGGAGCCAGGGAATTCGGATCGTGCTGCAGATGCAACGCAATTGCATTGGAGCGAGCAGCCTCGGCCTGCGCGGCCGTAATCTTTCCGTCTTCGAGCATGGCATTGATCACCAGATTCCGGCGCTTCATCGCCCGATCCGGATGGTTGATCGGCGAATAGACTCCCGGACCTTTGGGAAGACCCGCTAACAGCGCGGCTTCAGCGAGCGTGAGGTTGCGCGCGGGCTTGCTGAAATAGAATTCCGAGGCGGCCTCGAAGCCGTAAGCTCCATGCCCCAGAAAAATCTGATTGGCGTAGAGCGTGAAGATCTGCGGTTTGGTGAAACGCCGCTCGATTTGAATCGCGAGCATCGCTTCCTGCACCTTGCGATGGAACGAGCGGTCGGGCGAAAGAAACAGGTTGCGTGCCAACTGCATGGTCAGCGTCGATGCACCCTGCACTCTTCCACCGGACTCAATATCACGGTAGGCCGCGCCCACGATGCGCCAGAAATTGATTCCCGAATGGCGATAGAAATCCTTGTCTTCAATGGAAACAAGCGCATCGCGCAGTAACGGAGCAAAATCTTCGTAGCCGGCTACCACCCGCCGTTGCAGGGCGAACGACCCAATCACGCGCTCGTGGTCATCGTACAACTCAGTAATCGAACTCGGCCGGTAGGCCTCGAGCGCCTCGACCTGCGGCAGATCGGTGGTGTAAACCAACAGAAGGCCCGCGGTGGCACCAACCAGTGCGGAAACCAGCACGAGCAACCCGACCAACACGCGGCCCACAAACTTCCGCCCGGCGATCTCCACCGGCGGAAGATCTTCATAAATCGACTTCATGGCGAGATGGGCTCAGAATAGCAGGGCTTCGCCAGCAAGAGCCACACACTACATACTCTCTCAACCCTTGCTCCCAGGTAATGTCTTAAACACGAAATAAGACACTCTGCGACGCCATTCCTTGCTTGACATTCTGCGCGGCGAGGTGTACACGGAATCGTCTCAGAAGGGTCTCACGCAAAAGCCAATCGCTGTTCGGGAGGGAAGATATGCGCAAGAAACCTACCTTGACTCGCGCAGCTTGGGTGTTCCACTCGCGGTCTTCGCGCCGCTCTCCGATTCTTTCGACTCTGGCGTTGACTTTTCTTGCATGTGCGCTCGGCACCGGGCTCGCCCTGGGGCAGGCCACCACCTCGGTCCGCGGCACGGTCACCGATCCCGACGGCAACGCCGTGGTTGCGGCCAACGTTGTGATCGTGGATGCCGAATCCAAGACAGAACGCACTGCGACTACCGGCGGGCAGGGAGAATACCAGTTCCTTCTTATCCCACCCGGAACCTACACCCTCCACGTAACCGCAGCCGGCTTTCGCGGCTATGAACAGAAGGGTCTTGCGCTGCTGGTGAATACACCAGCCACGGCCAACGTTCAGCTAAAGGTTGGTGCGGCCACCGAAGTCGTGACCGTCACATCGGAGGTGCCGGCTTTGAATCTGGTCGACGCTTCTGTCGGCAATTCCTTCGACGAAAAGCAAGTGCGCCAGATTCCGCTGGAAGGCCGAAACGTCCCCGATTTGCTGAGCCTGCAAGCTGGAGTCGCCTATACCGGCAATCGCATCGCGGACCAGGATCAAGACACGCGCAATGGTGCAGTGAATGGAGCGCGTAGCGATCAGAGTAATGTCACACTCGACGGAGTCGACGTAAACGATCAGTCCAACGGCTATGCATTTACGTCGGTATTGCCCGTGACGCAGGACTCGGTTCAGGAATTCCGAGTGACGACGACGAACTATGGGGCAGACCAGGGCCAGGGCTCGGGGGCGCAAGTGGCGCTGGTAACAAAAAGTGGCACAAATGCCTTTCACGGCACGATCTATGAATACCTGCGGAATACAATCACCAGCGCTAACGACTACTTGGTCAAGCAATCAGAGTTGAATATAGGCCTGCCGAATAAGCCTCTGCAGCTGAACCGCAATATTTTTGGCGTGTCGGTGGGCGGACCGATTCAGAAGGACCGGCTGTTTTTCTTTACCAACTACGAAGGCACTCGCGAGCGGGAGCAGCAGCGGGCCGAGCGCGTGATACCTACTCCCTCTCTCTGCCAGGGCATCTTCCAATACGTAAATGTGAATGACGGGATCACCACGATGAATCCCAGAGACCTGGCGAACCTCGATCCGCGCGGCTTTGGAATCGATAAGGCAATGCTCGACCCGATCGGTCACACCGGTTATCTCGACACGACTTTCTGCACGGGCAGGACTCCGACCAACGATCCTTCCGCCGGAGATGGCTTGAACTATGCCGGCTACGTTTTCCGCGCACCCACCAGCCTGGACAACGACGTCTTCATCGGACGCCTGGATTACCGTCTGACCTCCGATGGCAGGCACACTCTGTTTGCACGGGGCGCCGGACAAGACTTGCGCAATCCCGGCGCTCCGTTCCTGCCTGGCGACGTACCGGAGCAAACTACGCTCGATCACAGCAAAGGTTTCGTCCTCGGCTACATCGCGGTTCTCAGTCCCACTCTCACTAATTCCTTCCATTGGGGATTCACCCGCCAGAGCTTTGGAATCGTGGGCAATACCGACGCGCAGTGGAACCAGTTTCTCGGCCTGGATCAGGGTATTACCTACAGCCACAATTTCCAGGTGCCGCTGCATAATCTGGTCGACGACGTGTCATGGACCAAGGGGACCCATACTTTCCAGTTCGGTGCCGCCATCGGAATCGCCCGCGATCCCCGCACAAGCTATCTGCACTCGAACACGCTCGGACTGGGCACGACGAACTGGACTTCTCCAATCGGCTTTGCCGGCACGGGCAGCACGCTGGATCCCATGAATGCAACCGCGCATCCGAACCTCAACATTCCTGGGTTTGCTGCGGGCACAGCGCCGGAGCCTCTCACTGCAACCCAGTATGACCGTCCTCTGCTGTCCTTGTACGGCATGATCTCGGATGTCGTCGCCAACTACAATCTGGACAAAGGCGGCAATGCTCTTCCGCAGGGTGCGCCGGTCAATCGAAACTACGGCCTCGACTGGTACGAGTTTTATGGGCAGGACACCTGGCGCATCAAACCGAACCTTACGCTGACCTACGGACTGCGCTGGTCGTTCTTTCCTCCGCCCTGGGAGACAAATGGGTTGCAAACCTACCCGACATTCGGTCTGGGGACCCAGTTCAACCAGGATGTGAAGAACATGAACCAAGGCATCGGCTACGGCGCGGAGCCGCCGATTGAGTTCGGTCTGGGTGCCGGCCCAGGTTTCTATCCGTCCGAAAAGACCGATTGGTCGCCGCGAATCTCAATTGCCTATTCGCCGCGCGCGAGTGAGGGTTTTCTCAAGAAAATTGTGGGCGATAACGACAAAACGGTGATCCGCATCGGCTTCAGCCGAGTTTATGACCGGGCGGGCTTCGCGCTCCTCAACAGCTTCGACCAGATCGGCGCCGCCGGCTTGACCACCACGATCCAGAATACTTGCTGTACGGCGGGCGAAACGAGTGCCGAGGACTTGCCTCGGATTACGGGCATTCACAACATCCCGCAATACAACCTGAACCACTTTCTATTCCTCCAGCCGCCGCCCCAGCCGGGCTGGCCGCAGACCCCAAACATTAGCGCTGAGGCCAATTTGTGGGGGACCGACAACACCTTGAAGACCCCTCACGCCTATACCGCCGATTTTTCCATCGGACGTGAGCTGCCCCAGCGATTCTCCCTGCAGTTATCGTACGTGGGCCGGTTCGGCCGCGATCTGCTTACCCAGCGCGACTTGAATCAACCTTTGGACATCGTGGATCCGAAGACGGGGATCGACTACTACAAAGCTGCATCTGCCTTGTCGAATCTGGCAAGGTCCTTCGCATTAGCCAACAATGGCGGACTGCCGACTAACTATTACCAAGGCGTTCCAACGACGGCCCAGATTGGCACCGTCACCGCAGCGAAGCTTGGTCCCACAGCCCAGTACTGGATCGACATGTTGCCCCCACTGCGCGCGGGCGCCACTCAATATACGGACACCCTCGGCACAAGGTTCGTCAACACCGCGACAAATCCCACAGATGGTTTGATTCAGGAAGTCTTTAATCTCTACTACAACCCGCTCCTTTCCGTCATCGGTGACGAGATCGTCGGCCTCGCGGATATTGATCTGTACGGCGGACTGGGAGACAACATTGGCTCAGGATCCTATTTTTTCAATGGTCCGCCCGGCTTGTTGAAGAATAACTCCGGCCAGTTCTTGAACAACCAGGCCATTTCGACGTATGGCTGGAGTTCCATTGGCAGCTCAAGCTACCATGCCCTGCAGGCGAACCTGAAGAAGCAGTTCAGCCACGGAGTTCAGTTTGACCTGAACTATACCTACTCCAAGTCCCTCGATATCACTTCCGCGGCGTCACGCGTTGGATTTTCCGTCTATGGCTATACGAATATCGGCCTCGTCGGAAGCCGGCTGGCAAATGCTTTTTCCCCGAACCTGGCCCGCGCCCCCTCCGATTTTGATCTTACCCACCAATTCAACCTCAACTGGATTGCCGAACTGCCCGTTGGCAAAGGGCGGGCTCTAGCGGGCAATGACAGCGGCCTGGTGGATGCTTTTATCGGCGGCTGGCAGCTTTCCGGCATAGCACGCTGGACCAGCGGATTCCCCTTCAGCGTGGATGGTGGCCAGCGGTGGCCTACAGACTGGTTCCTGACCGCCATCACTCAGATGACTTCACGCCCAAAAACCGGCACTTTCAAGGGGAACGGCAGCGTCAACGTTTTCGCGGATCCCGCCGCCGCCCAGGCTGATTTCACTTTGCCTGTCCCCGGCCAGGTCGGATCGCGCAACGTCCTGCGTGGGGATGGCTTCGCGGGTTTAGATATGAGCCTAGTCAAGCGCTGGAAGATGCCTTATGCCGAGACCCACAGGCTGGAATTTCGCTGGGAGGTTTTTAACGTGCCGAACCTCACCCGTTTCAACGCCCAGGGTGTAGGCTCGTCTCTGCTCACTTCGTTGACCCAGTCCCCTAACAGTTTCGGAGCCTACACGAGCCTGCTGACCCAGCCGCGCGTCATGCAATTCGCTCTGCGCTACGAATTCTGATCGCCGGTGCCAACTCGACTCCAGCTGCTTCGGCTTTTCAGCACCTGGAGTGGAAGATCTTCATAAAGCGACTTCATGGCGAGATGGATTCAGAATAGCAGGCTAGTTGCGCACCCGCTAACCTTCAGTTTGTGGGAAGACCAGAGGCTTCGACCGAGGAAAATCGCGGAAGCCAAGTAAAGAAGAGCTGTGAGGATCGTTAACGACCGCAGACCGAACCACAACGATAGCAACTCGATCAGGCCGCCCAGAAGCGCTCCGAACAAGTTCGCCCCTAGCGCAGTTCCCCGAAAATTCGCTCTTGCAAAACTTGAGACAAAAATGATTCCGGCGAAGAACACCGGCGTGCAAAGCACAAGTGTCGCAGCGAGGGCTCGAACTAGGGGCGAGGGAAAGAAGAGCTTCTCTCTCGGAACCGCAAACATCACGATAAGCGAGAGTAATAAGCCAGCATAAGCAACTGGCAATGGAATCCGTGGGAAACGGCCGTAGATAAGATTAGCCGCCACAATCAGGCACAGAATTCCAGCTACGACTACCGAGTTGACCGCCCAAGTGGTGCCAAACAGAAGCGCCATAATGCTGACGATCTGTGCCTCCAGCAGCATAAAACCCGCACCCAGCAGCATAAAGTGTGCGCCGTCGGATGTTGCTTCCATGCTAGTTTGTCGCAGGAACCATCCGAAAATTGCGAGCACCGCAGCAGACACAAGGATAACGCTCAGAGGCAGCCCGGGTTCATGCTGGTAGAAATACGGCCAGTCGTCGGTAGTCAAGGTCGCCGGCTGCATGGGCATGTTTGAGTGAGTCCTGACATAGGTTACCAGGGTTGGATCCTCCATCGCGCGCGCCAAACGTTCAGAGGAACCTGCGATGAAGAAGCGGCCGGAGGTGTCGAAACGTCCGTCGCTGCCCTGGAACTGGATCGGGTCACGGCCAAACGCGTCTTTCATCAGCCCGAATAGGCGTCCTGAAATCCAGGGAGTGTCGACCTGAAATTTCACGACAAACAAACCGTCGGCTTGCAGCATCTCCCTGGCTTTTCGCAGAGCTTCGCGGGTATATACGTAGTTGTCAATGCGGATGTTCGTGAAGTGTGAAGCCGTAGTGTGCGAATCGAGCAAAGAAAAGATAATGAGATCGAACTTCTCATGATTGTTCTCGACATAACTGCGAGCATCGTCGACCACGACTTTGGTTCGTGGCGACTGATAGGGATGCTCGAAATGCAACTTGCGTCCCAGCTTCAGGATCAAGGGATCAATTTCGACCGCCACTACCTTTCCGGCCCCATTTCGAAGTGCTGCGGCAACGTCATTGCCCATGCCCGATCCCAACACCAACACTGAAGGCGGCGACGCATAAAAGTGGTAAGGCAAGTTATAGGAATTCCATTCCACCGGGTGCTGGCCGAACTCCTCCGGATGGTGTCGCACGAATTCTGGCGAGAGGTTCACAATCCTTTGATACCAGGCGTCATTGGTGAACAGGCTGTAACTGACGATCTCGCCGTTCTCACGTATTGGGGTGAGAGTCAGCTTCTGGTATGGCGACCAGTGGGTTTCGGCGCCGCGAACCTCTGGGAGTGCCAGCAAGATCACGCACACCAGGAATGTTGCGCCCAGGCTGATCCATGCTTTTCGGTTGTGCCTGAATAGACCCAAGGATAGACTTCCTGCCACCAGGAACCACACCCAAGGCGGTTGATAGAGGAAGCACAGCAATGTGTAGGCTGCGATCCCAGCGAGACTGGCAAGTACGTTTACGCTGTAAGCGGCCAAGCCGTTTGGAGCGCTTTCCAGGTACCAGCCTACCTGTTGACCGAACGGAATAAATACAGTTGCGGTGACGGTAAATAGCGACACGATTATTAGGATCGGAAACAGTACTTTCCAGCTCGTGGGAAGGGCGGTCCCTCCCCACATATGTACCTCATTGCCATCTCCGAGCGACATTGGCAACGCCGTCAGGACACGGTGTAACGAGGAAATTGGAGCCTTCAAGATAATGGTGAGCAGCAACAGGGGTGCGATCAACGCGATCAATTGAACCCGGCGCCGGCAACGATAGTAGCCCAGGCCAAAACCCAGAAAGCAGGAAACCAGAACTAGGTTCTTGAAGTAAGCGAATATTCCGATCTCCGAAGACACCCAGCGAATCATCAGCATCTCGACGAATAGTCCAAGGGCGCTGGCGAGAGCCAGTTGCGCATAGCTAAAACTACCGAGTACCTCGGGCGTCACATTCAGTCCGGCTCCCGAGCCTGGGGCAGGATTCTCCTGGCGCCTGAACACCTGATGCGCAATCTGCACCGCGAGTACCGAGATCGACGCCAACACTGCCAGAGAAATTAACCAATAGACGCTCACGAGCCTCCCGAACTGCCATCTGTTTGCAGCGAATTGCCTACACCGAAGGCAGCGAACAAAGGTAACAAAAGTAGGGGATTGAATCGCAGAAATAATAAATTAGGGGCAAAACAAATCGCGCACCTCACGGTGCGCGATGAAACCACTGCCTGATTGCTCGGGCCGGCTTGTGTTGGGTTAGCTTGTCCGGCTCTTTAACACCTCAACTGCCTTGTGCAACTGATCATCCTGCGTGTTTTTGGGCTTGGCTTCCGGCTCTTCGGGAGCAGGCTCTTGTCCATCGTCGTCTGAGATTGCGTTCTCTGTATCATCCGCTACGAGCACGTTGGGCGTGACTGCCGTTTCCTGAATTGCCTTTCCGCTAGGCGAATAATATTTTGCCACCGAAAGAATCAGGGCTCCGCCATCGGGCAGATCGATGGTTTTCTGTACCGATCCGTCTCCGAAGGTCTTGTCACCCACTACGTCGCCGCGGGCGTTCTCGAGAATCGCCGCCGCCACAATCTCTGCCGCCCCGGCTGTTCCCTTGTTCACTAACACCGCGACTGGAAGCGAAGTTACTGCCTTCGCAGGATCGGCGTTAAACGCCTGGCGCGGGAATTTCTGCCCCTGGAGATATGTGATCGTGCCGTGATTCAGAAAAAGATTGGCGGTGGCAACGCCTTCTGTCTCGTCTCCGTCGGAGGCGTTCCGCAAATCCAGGACCAGTTTTTTCGCGCCTGACTTTTCCAGCGACTTGATCTTCAGGGCAAGTTCCTGCGCCTTGCCTTTGGTCAGAGCATTTACTTTCACATACCCGATACCGTCTTCCAGCATCTTGTCCGAGACCGGCGGAATACTTACCAGATCCCGCGTGATCGCCATTTTCTGCGGTTCCGCCCTGCGCGCACGCACTACCGAAACGTTCACGGTCGAGCCGGGCGTCCCAGCCAGTGCGTTTCGAATCTCCGGCAACGACATGTCGCGCGTGCTCTGCCCTTCAATCGATTCGAAGATGTCCGTCGCCTCAATCCCCGCCTTTTCCGCGGGCGATCCTGGTAAAACCGAAACCACGTCTGCATATCCAAAGCGCTTGGAAACCGTTGCCCCGATCTCGCCCTTGACTTCGGATTTGTGTGCCTTGTAAGCCTTATAAGCATCTGGCGTCATGTAGCTGGAGTTCGCATCGAGCGACTCCACTAGGCCGTGCAATGCGCCGTCGGTGACCTTTGGAATATTGGGGTCTTCCACGTACTCATTCTGTACGCGCGACAATACTTCGCTATACACCTGCATCTGCCGGTAAGAGCCGTCGTTCGAAGAGGCGTGAACGCCTCCAAGGGAGCCGACCACGACAAACAACAGCACGGCAAAGGACGAAACCAGAATCGCAGCTTTAGTTTTCATGGACATCAAATTCTTCTTCTGGAAAGGAAGTTACTTCCTGAGAAACTTTTCTCATTATATCTTGTAGATGCCGGTTTTGGTCTCCCGGCTGCTCTTATTCGGGCATCGTCAGTAACCTTCAGGGAATTCCTGGCCACCGGGAATTCGGCCGTCCAATGTATGACGAACCGGTCCGAGCTTCGTCAACAGGCCGCTAAGCCGGAGGTTTGAAGTTCAGCGTGATGACGCTCTGTACCGAGACGGCACGGCCATTCATGGAATAAGGCTTGAAGTGCCACTGCTTTACTGCGTCAATGGCGGCACGGGCAAAGATCAGTGATCCCTGTAGGAACTTTGCATCCTGCACCGCGCCATCACGTCCGATGAGAACTTGCAGAACCACACTTCCCCGCTGTCCACTCGCTTTGGCCGCTGCTGGATATTCGGGATCAACCGGTTGAGTCAACAATTCGAGCGCGGTTGCTTCGGGCAGAGTCACCGGCTCGATCGACGACATGGCAGCCTCGTCTGGTTTAGTGCCGCTGGCTTCGGGAGTAGAGGAAGCTAATTGTGATTTCAGGCTCGACGGTATGCCAGTTGGCGCCGCCGCGGCGCCGACCTGTGACGCCTTGGAGGCCGGCGCCGTCGCGACCGGAATTTGCGGCGCAGCGTTTTGTATCACTGTCGGCGCCGTTGGCACATCCTGACGGGGGGGCGGCACAGACGCATTAACGCTGGCTGCCGGTGTTGCACCAGCCGACGCACTGCCGCTGCTCGCCACGAAAGGATCGGGGCTCTGGCTGACTTGGCTCTTATCACCCTGAGCTCCTGAGCCTTGAACCGGTGCGGCCTGATTTTGTCCGGCTTGATTTTGTGCAGCCTGACTTTGATCAGGCGGGACATTCTCGACGGTCGCTTGCAACTGTCCGCCATTTGCCCCAGAACCCTTTCCGGGTTTCGCCGTCGGGTCGATCACTGGAACCACTCGAATCTGGGAGGGATCGGTCGTAGCGTCGGGGATATTTCCCACCGGCAACTTGTACTCATCGCCCGACTGGCCGAAACTGTCATGTAGCGAAACAGCCTGCGGCAAAGGAGCAGGCGGCGGATTCAGCCAACGCATCGTCGTATGAACGGCGCTGCGGCAAAACACTTGCAAGCTTTGCCGGCTTCGAGGCAACACGACCACAACTGCGCCAGCAATTGCCAGCGCGCATACCAGAAAGAACTTCCCGCGTTGCGGCGCCACGGCCTCGGGAGCTTCCGAAATCTCCTTCGACTTCCCTGCCATGTAAGCAAAAAGGGCCTCAGATTGAGAGTCCTGTTGCTCCTCTTTTTTCGTGGGAGGTTTGCCTTCCATTCCCGGTGCTACCGGAGTCGCGGACGAAGATGTGTCCCCGTAGGCCAGGAGCTGCTCTTTCGGCGGAGCATCCGCGGTCTTCGCTGGTGCCGATGGTGGTGCCGATTGCGTCAGCCGGGCTTGCAAGGCTGCCCATCCAGTGAGAGGCTCTTGCGGCTCAGGCTTCTGTTCCGGAATCTCTTCCACTGCAGCGGCCGTCGGCTCCAACTCTGTGAGCGCGTTCACTTCCGCGACAGGAGCCTCAATCGACTCCTGCACTTCACGTTCCGTGTCGAACTGCCCCCCTGGGCTGGAAGTCCGAGATTGGAGAAATTCTCCCGCGCGCATTTTCTCTGGTGCCTGGGTCACGGAGGCGGGAACCGAAGGTGCTCCACTCGGTGCCGCGGCAGCCATCGCAGTTTTATCCGGTACCCCGCGCGGAGCCGTCGGCGCACCCGGTTGAAACTTCGCCCGAAGCAGTTCGCAAGCCGTGCTCATCGTATCCCGCACCTGCTCGGCGCGAATCGGTTTCAACAGAACAGAATTGGCCCCGGCCTGCAACGCATGCGGCCTGGCATCATCGCTTACAATGGCCAAAGTCAAGGGGCGCTGTGCCGCCTTCAAGTCCCGGGCGGTTTTGAGCAGGAACGTCGCCTCGGGTTGATCTCCCCAATCGGTGATGACAATCTGGAATAGTTGGGTCGTAACCCTCTCGACCGCATCCACGGCGTTCTTGCAGTATTCTCCCTCGATCCCTAAATCGGTAAGGATTTGCCAGATCGGCTGGACCATCTCCTCATTCGAGGAGAACAAGAGGCAGCGCAAGGGCATACTATCTCCAGACTAGGCAGCCTTAGTAACCGTCGCAAGTTACTGAGGTGGAGGGCAGTTTTATTCCGGGAATGATCGAGTACTCCCGCAGTACATGTCCCTAGGTGATCGCCGCATGGCTCTCGACTGGGCGCTTGGCACGCTGGCGCAATTTGTAGTGCTGCTCGGTCGCTTGCGCTAGAATGCTGGGTCGTTCCCCCTCCTACACAAATGCAAACTGCGGACGTCGTCATCATTGGTGGTGGAATCGTCGGCTCCAGCATCGCTTACCATTTGACGGTGCAGGGATGCCGCGGCGTCCTGGTGATCGAGCGCGAATCGGCACCAGGTAAAGGATCCACCGGCAAAAGTATGGGAGGAGTGCGGGCTCAATTTTCGACTCCGGTCAGCATTCAGATGTCGCTCTACTCAATTCCTTTTTATGCCGGCTTCGAAGAGCGTCTTGGCTATCCATGCGATTACCGACCGCAAGGCTATCTGTTCTGCGCCACCAACGAGAATCAGATGGCCTACCTCCGGACAAACTACGCGCAGCAAGTGAAGATGGGTTTGAGAAACGTGCGATTAATGGCTGGCGATGAAATTCGCAGCATGTTTCCGCAGCTCCGCGGTGAGGATATTGTCGGCGGTAGTTTCTGCTCGACCGACGGTTTCGTCGATCCCTACAGTGCGATGACCGGATTCATGACCTGGGCGGCCGATCACGGCGCAGCGTTGTGGAAGAACACTGTCGTCACGGCTGTTACTACTGACGCTGCGGGAATTGCATCGGTTGAAACCACGCGCGGCAAGGTCTCAACTCGCAAGCTCGTGAACTGCGCCGGACCCTGGGCTGCAGGAGTCGCCAAACTTGCGGGTGTGGATTTGCCCGTTGAACCCCTGCGCCGTATGCTCGTTCCGAGTGAGCCGTTCGACGATTTCCCTCACACCGCGCCCATGATCATCGATATGTCGAATGGATTCCACTTTCGTCCGGAGGCCCAAGGCTTTCTCCTGGCATGGAACGATCCCGAAGAAACTCCTGGCTTCAAAACTGATTTTGATACGGGTTTTGTCGAAAAGATCCTGACGCGCGCGGCTGATCGAGTACCCTGCTTCGCGAATCTGCCGGTGAACCCGAAACGGGCTTGGGCTGGCCTTTATGAGATGACGCCGGACCATCATCCAATCCTGGGTGAAGCGCCAGGGCTGCCGGGCTTCTTCCTGGCCAACGGTTTCAGCGGACACGGCGTAATGCACGCTCCTGCTACAGGAAAGATTCTCAGCGATCTTATTCTTACCGGCAAGACCGACTTGATCGATGCGTCATTGCTCAGCCTTAAGCGCTTCGCCGAAGGCCGCCTGATTCATGAAACCGCCGTGCTGTAAACGCAATTGCTTTTGGAAGCACGCGGCGTCGGAGGCTTAAGAAACCTCGCCCTCGAAGCCGTTTTGAAAGGGCGCGGCTTCAGACGCGCCGTAAGAACCTCTCTTGGAACATGCGGCTTTAGCCCCTGAGGCTTAAGAATTTCGCCACCAAGGAAAACATGCCACCGCAAGAACACAACTACTGGCTCACTACCGCCGAATTTCCGAAGACGGAACCCCGTCCACTCCCCGCCCGCGTCGATGTCGCCGTCATCGGCGCCGGCTTTACTGGCCTCTCCGCGGCCCGCACCCTCGCCAAACGCGGCGCGAAAGTCGCAGTCTTCGAGTCCGAAACCATCGGTTGGGGAGCCAGTTCACGCAACGGCGGCATGGTGCTCACCGGCATGAAGCTAGGTGTAAACAAGCTGATTTCCATGTACGGACGCGACCTCACCCGCCGCATGTACGCCGCTTCGCTCGCGACCATCGATTGCGTCGAGCAGATCATCCGCGACGAAGCCATCGACTGCGACTTCTCTCGCTGCGGCCACCTTGAAGTCGCCTGCAAGCAGAAGCATTTCGACGACTACGCACGCCAGGCCGAAGTGATTGCGCGCGAATTCAACCACAAACTGCGCGTTGTGCAGAAACCGGAGTTGCATGCTGAGATCGGATCAACCATCTACCACGGGGGCATGGTCGATGAAATCAGCGCTGGAGTGAATGCGGCGCGTTATGTTGCGGGCCTAGCTCGCGCAGCGATGAAGGCCGGAGCGGAAATCTTCGAGCACACGCGCGTCGAAGAGCTACGGCGCGAATCACAGCAGGGTGAATCAGGCTGGAAGATCAGTACCTCGAGCGGCGCGCTGTGGGCGCGCGATGTTTTTGTTGCGACCAGCGGCTACACCAGCCGGGCGACTCCTGCGCTGCAGAAGAAAATCATTCCCATCGGCTCGTTCATCATTACGACCGAAGTCCTGCCGGAAGCGCTGGCGCATGAACTTAGCCCGCGCAACCGCATGATTTACGACTCGAAAAATTATCTCTACTATTACCGGCTCACGCCGGACCGCCGCATGCTGTTCGGCGGCCGCGCCGCATTCTTCCCCGAGAACGATCAGACCATCCGCCACAGCGCCGAAATTCTGCGCCGCGGCATGATCGACGTCTATCCCCAACTGCGCGAAGCCAAGGTGGAATATGTCTGGGGAGGCACGCTCGATTTCGCCTTCGATATCATGCCGCACGCCGGTCAAATCGATGGCATGTATTACGCCCTCGGTTACGCTGGACACGGAGTTGCCATGGCCACGTACCAAGGTCAAAACATTGCCGAGTTGATCGCCGCAGAAAAGACCGCAGGCGACAAGCCCGAGAATCCCTTCGTGGGCATTCCGTTCCCAGGCGCGCCCCTCGGCTTGTACAACGGAAGACCGTGGTTTCTGCCGTTCGCTGGAGTTTGGTACAAGTTTCTGGATTGGGTGAGTTAGTCAGTGACGGAGCACGAGAGAAAAGGTAATGGCAACGCTGGGGTAAGGGAGATAGGGCGATTCTCACTGATCTCGGACATTTTCTTTATGTTTGATGGAACAATAAAGATCGTTTCGGTAAGGCTTACATCCGATCACCTGGGGCTAGATAGACTGCGGAGCCGACGCCTCAATTTCGGAGGAGGCGACCGCATTCACAATTCCTTCGTTGGCTTGCTCGTCCTAACGGGCGATGAAGTCCGAAAAGAAATAAGCCAGCAGACCGAAAAGAGCCAGGCCGGAAATGCCGTAGGCCGTGAGAACCCACGCGCCGCGACCTGCAAAGCGTCTGGTGGCTGAGGAGCGAGAAATCGATTGAGTGGAACTGGAATCTGAAGAAGAGATGCTAGGGGCCCGATCTTCCATGCTAAAAAACCCTCCAACGGAAAGATCGTGGCGCAATGTACGTTATGCGTCACGGTTGCCGGCATCGCGGCCAGGCAAGACTATCTGAGGCGGGATTTTACTACGGTTTTGCGGCCGGAAAGCACAAAAATGAGAGCCAGCTCACAAATTGATATGTAAAATCTTTCACCCTCATGGCAACCTTTCGGCAGCCCGAGCCAGCCCTGATCGCTCCGCGCCCCGGTCCGCGCATTTGTTCTTAGAGCAACCCCCACCTTGGGGTACAACCCCGGCAGGCCTTACTATTAAGTTATGCGTAGTCTCTTTCTGCGGCTTCTTCTTGCCAGCGCCCTGGCAGCGCCCTTCTGCGCTTCGGCACAGTCGGATCAGGCGCCGAGTAGTTCAGCCGTTCCCGAAAAAGTCAAAAAGGCCTCTGAACCAAACTCCTCGGACACACCGGTTTCCAAGCCGGAAGAGCCCAAACACGACTATTCCCAGGAGGCCTTTGTCATCGAACGATCCCACTCTACCTACCGCTTTGAAAGCGATGGCACCGGACGCAGGGAAACGGTTGCTCGCGTCCGTGTCCAAAGCGAGGCCGGAGTTCAGCAGTGGGGACAACTTCAAGTTGGCTATAACTCTGCTAACGAACGCCTGGAGGTTGCTTATGTGCGCGTGATCAAAGCCGATGGCAGCGTGGTGAAGGCGGGCGACGATGCCGTACAGGACCTTACTGCGCCCGTGGAGCGCGAGGCCCCCGTCTACACTGACTACCGCCAGAAGCACATCACGGTACCCGGCCTGAGGCCCGGCGAAGTGCTCGAATACGACATGGTCACGACGATTTACACACCCTTCGCCGCGAACCAGTTTTGGGGAGAATACGAGTTCGACAAGAACAACATCACCCTCGATGAAGAACTCGACGTGGATGTCCCCTCTGACCGTCCCCTCAAATTGAAGAACAAGCCGGGCATGGATCCGAAAGCCACCGAAGCGAACGGCCGCCGAATTTACCACTGGAGCAGCTCACACCTGGAGCGCGAAGACGACACCAAAGACAAGGACAAGAATAGTAATAGTAAAGACAAAAAGAAAAAGAAGAAGACGCCCGACGAGGAACGGCCCGATGTCGAGCTAACCACGTTCGTCAGTTGGGAGCAGATCGGCCGCTGGTATGCCGGACTCGATAAAGATCGCCGAGCGCCCTCGCCTGAAGTCCGCGCCAAGGCCGAGGAGCTTACCAAAGGCCTTGACAGCGAGTTAGACAAAGTCCAGGCGCTCTACGACTATGTGGCGAAGAATTTCCGTTACGTTAGTTTGTCGCTGGGCCTCGGCCGTTATCAACCCCACGCCGCCGGCGATGTTCTGCACGACCAGTACGGCGATTGCAAGGACAAGCACACTCTGCTGGCCTCGTTACTTGAAGCCGAGGGGCTGCATGCGTCTTCAGTGCTCATCAATTCCAGCCGCAAGCTCGACCCCGACGTTCCTTCGCCCTCGCAGTTTGATCACGTCATCACCTTGCTGCCCATGGGTAAGGACGAAGTCTGGATGGATACCACCAGCGAGGTCGCTCCCTTCCGCTTGCTGGCGTATTCTCTACGCAACAAGCTGGCACTGGTCATTCCCGCCGACGGCACGCCGCATCTCGAAGAGACTCCCGCAGACACCCCCATGCCTGACAGCGAGGTTGCCGACGTCGACGGAAGAGTAAACGAGATTGGCAAGCTCGAAGCGCACATACACTACACCTTCCGCGGCGACGAAGAACTGATGCTGCGCTCGATCTTCCGCCGCCTTCCGGAAGCGCAATGGGAGCGCGTCGTCGAAAACGTCAACGTCGGCATGGGCGGCGAGATTACGCACTTGAAGATCAGCGATCCCGCCGCGACCCGCGAGGCGTTCACTATGTCTTACGACGTTGCAAAACCGAATTTCCTCGACTGGTCGAAGAAGAAATCCGATCTCGTGCTGCCGCTTTGTCAGTTCAACCTCCCGGACATCGGGAATGGAGACGAGGAAAGCGATCCGGGCGACGAGCCTCTTAAACTCGGCCCCAAAGCAGAGTACGTTTACAAGCTCAAGCTCGATCTGCCCGCGAAATACACCGCGCATGCACCTCTGCCTTTTTCTCTCAAGCGCGACTACGCGGAGTACCAGGCGACTTACAAGCTAGAGGGCAAGACCTTCACCGCCTCCAGGACCCTTACTATGCGGCAGCAAGAGCTGCCCGCACCACGGGGAGAGGACTATCAGGCTTTTCGCCGGGCCGTGGGTTCTGACCTGGGGCAGTTTCTTTCTGTTGAGAATACAGTCGCAGGCACTCTGACGCCGCCGGCCGACATGAAGGCGGATGATCTGGTGGAAAGCGGGCGCGCCGCCATGTCCAGCGGCAATTTGCCCATGGCAATTCAACTTCTCAAGCGCGCCGCCGAAGTGGATCCCAAAAACAAATACGCCTGGTATGCGCTGGCCCTGGCTTATATGGGCATGCGGCAAGATGACGATGCCATCGCCGCGCTCCACAAGCAAATTGAGATCAATCCCTACGATGAGTATGCCTACAACGCTCTCGGTCGCGCCTATTGGCAGGAGCGCAAATACGACGATGCCGTCACCGCCTTCGACAAGCAAATCGAAATTAATCCCCTCGACAAGTTCGCCCATGCCGGTCTGGGCTCGATGTACTCCGAGTGGCACAAGTATGACTTGGCAGCGCCGGAATTGGAGAAGGCCGCATCCCTCACGCCCGACAATCCAGAATTGCAAGTGAGCCTCGGCGATGCTTATCTGAACCTCGGCCAGGACGACAAAGCCCTTGCCACCTTCGACCACGCCGTTGAAATCTCGGCGACGCCGCTGGTGTGGAACAACATCGCCTATCAGCTCTCGCTGAAGAAATCTCACCTCGATCGCGCGCAACAGTATGCGGAATCGGCGGTCTCGGCCACCACCGCGGCATTGCGCAACGTGTCACTCGACCGCCTCACGCCGCAGGAGTTGCCGCTGGTGCCTTCGCTCATCGCTTACTGGGACACGCTGGGCTGGGTCTATTTCAGCGAAGGCAATCTCGACAAAGCAGAGAAATATGTCACGGCGGCCTGGGGACTGGGCCAGCACGGCGAAGTCGGCGACCATCTCGGCCAGATCTACGAGAAAGAAGGAAAGAAGGATCGTGCGCTGCGCACCTACGAACTCTCGCTGACCGGACTGCGGCCAATCCCGGAGACACGTGAAAGAATCGACGTGCTGCTAAAAGGCAACCCGAAACTCAAGGAAGCTGGGAAAGACGCCAAAGCAGATCTGCAATCCCTGCGAACCGTCGACCTTGGCAAAGCCAAAGAAACGGGCAGCGCGGAGTTCTTTGTGCTGTTAAGCGGCGGCGCCAGCACGCCAACCAAAGCCGAAGCCGTACGTTTCGTCAGCGGCGACGAGAAACTGAAAATCTTCACCGACGCCCTTCGCACCGCCGAATACCGTCTCACCTTCCCCGACGACACCCCCGTAAAAATCCTGCGCCGCGGAATCCTGTCTTGCTCAACCGCGACGGGGAATTGTTCGTTCGTGCTTATGCTGCCGGATGATATGAGGACGGTGGACTGAGGGAAGGCTAACCAGCCGCGCATCAGGAAACAACTCGGCCTGAAATAGGTGATTGCAATGTTCCTGTATCCAGTTACGCTGAAGCGCGACGAAGAAGGCGGATTCGTCGCCACGTTCAAAGACATTCCGGAAGCCATCACGCAAGGCGAAACCGAAGCCGAGGCATTGGCGGCGGCCAGGGACGCTCTGGAGACGGCCCTCGATTTCTACTTCGAAGACAACCGCGCGGTGCCGCTACCCTCCAAAACGAAGCCTCGGCAGCACGTCGTTGAGCTTCCCGCAAGCCTCTCCGCCAAGATTCTTCTCCTCAATGAGATGATCCAGCAACACGTGCGGCCCGCGGAATTGGCGCGGCGATTGAAGACCACGCCGCAGGAGGTCAACCGCCTCACCAATGTCCAGCACACTTCCCGCATCGACGGCATCGCCGCCGCCCTGAAGGCGCTCGGCAAGCGCCTCGATATGCGTACGGTATGATGCCGGTCTGCGAAGATGCCCATGTGGGGACAGCCGCCCTCGGCTGTCCGGTCGAGCGAAGCTCGACGGTTTTTTCCGCGCGGAACGGATGATCTTAAAGAAGGATTGTTTCGATCTACCTTACGGCTCCTCGATGACCTCGATCTCGTTTCCTTCCGGATCGCGGATTTGAAAATATCGAGGTGCCCTGTCGATCATGCTCGATAATTCCGACGTTGACTCCGCGTGCAGCCATTACATCTCTCATTTTGCCGATTTTCTTCGTGAATAAGATCGGAGTCTTGCCGGTTCTGAAATCTCCACGTTTAGTGAGTATGATCGAGCTTCCGTCTTCTTTGAATCTGAGCGTCGCGACACCGACTTCTCCCCCAGCGTTCTCCGCCAACTTGCGGAGACCAAACTTCTCAATGTACCAAGGTAAGACCAAATTAACGTCCCGTACCCAAAATGCGCGTGCGGGCGGCAATGGAGAACTCGGCACCGCTCCAAGGGAGATACCACTTCGCGCCCTGACCCCGCAAAGTCTCGAACGTGTAGCGTCTCTTGATCCAGAACGCAATGCTGTAGCAGCCCCAAGCGACCACGCCGGAAATCCGGCAAAAGGTTCTATGACGACCCGAGATCGCGAAACCGCAGAAAAGATATGGCACGAGAAATACGAAGTAGCCGGCCCATAGCCAGGGCGCAAGCGGTTTTACCGACACCTCGAAAATGTTCACTATGACCCACAAGCCCAACCATGCAAGATAGGGACCAGCCAAGACCAGCCAAAACCAAACAGGATGCGGCGGCAGGTGCACAAGATCTCCTGACGGAAAGATCCCTGACTTGCGCCAGCGTTGCAAGGCGCGACGGAGAAAAAATAGGCAATCAGCCCACATAGCCTTACTGTTTTCCACCGCGGAGCGATAGCCCCGCTCGCCGTCAGCCCACCGTACGCCGCCCATGTCACTCCGTCCCCTGCTCGAAGGCAGAAGCCAACCGTAGCACCAAATCTTCCCGCCAGTGCGCCCCCGCGATCTGCAGCCCGAGGGGCAAGCCGCTCTTCGTAAACCCGCAAGGCACCGAGATCGCGGGCAGTCCCCACACATTGAATGGCCGCGTGTTGCGCAGCAACATGAGCTCCGCCGGCCGTAGCGCCGCAGGATCTTTTTTAAAATCGGCAATCGCTGGTGCCGGGATGGGCGTCGTGGGTGTAACCAGCAAATCTACATCTGCAAAAATTTCGGCAGCCCGTCGCCGCTCCTCATCCAACTCGCGCCGCCGCAAAATATACTCCGCCGCCGAAATCTTTTCCCCCGACCGAATGCGCCTAAGCGTCTCCGGCTGATACAACTCAGGAGTCCGCGCAACATGATCGGCATGATAAGCAAAAGATTCCGCCGCCTGCACCACGCGGTCAGTGGGTACCTCGATCTGCATTTCCCGCATCTCTCCCACCAGCGTCCCAATCACGGCAAGAGCTTGCTCCACGGCCGCTCTGACTTCGTCGTCAAGGCCGTCATAAAAATGCGCTGGCGGAACACCGATACGAAGGCTTTTCGTCTCTTCGCGCAGCCCAGAAACATAATCGGCGACAGTAACATCGGCACTAGAGACGTCGAGTGCGTCGTATCCAGCAATGGCCTGGAGCACAACGGCCGCGTCGCCAACCGTCGCTGCGAGCGGTCCAACATGATCCAGCGACCACGAAAGCGGAATGACTCCGCGCGCGGAGACGCGCCCATAAGTCGGCTTAATCCCTACGCAGCCGCAAAGCGCAGCTGGTTCGCGAATAGAGCCAGCCGTATCAGTCCCAATCGCGGCGTAACAAAGACCCGCGGCGACGGCGGCAGCAGACCCTCCCGACGATCCTCCGGCGATATGCTCGGGGTTCCATGGATTGTGAACGTCGCCGAAAAAGCTCACCAGCGAACTTCCGCCGTAGGCGAACTCGTGCAAGTTGTTCTTACCGAGAATCACCGCGCCCGCCTGCCGCAAGCGGCGCACGACCTCCGCATTTTCCCCAGGAACGCGCTTCTCGAAAAGCTGGCTGGCAGCGGTAGTGCGCGTTCCCGCGGTGTCAATCAGATCCTTCAGCGCAATCGGAATGCCATGCAGCGGTCCGCGCCACTCTCCGCGCAAGATTTCATCCTCCGCGATGCGCGCCTCCCCCGACGCCGACTCGGCCGTCACCGTGATGAACGCATTCAACGCGGGGTTGAGCTTCTCGATGCGTTCCAGGCACGCGCACGTCAGCTCCACCGGAGAAATTTCCTTCCGCCGCAGCCGCCGCGCAAGCTCCACAATCGTTGCCCGAGTCTGCATGAAATGGGTTTTATTGTAACCACGAAGTATCACGAAGGTACACGAAGGAAATCTCGGCGCCATGGCTTTCGTGTAACTTTGCGCCTTCCGTGGTTGAAGATTTTGGTGCCGCAGAAAAAAGCAACCAACCGCCAGGGCCTATAATCAAAAACTCTGTTCCCATCCGGAGGTCGAAGCAATGGCGGAAATGACAATCGCGCCAGTCGCAACCCACGGTTTTTTTGTCGACGGTCGATGGATGGAGGATGGCGATGTCGTCGAAGTCCGCGCACCATTCGACGGAGGCGTGATTGCACGCGTCGTCCAGGCCCGTCGCGAACATGCCGAAGCCGCAATTGCCGCCGCCGTAAAAGCTTTCGGAACAACACGGCGCCTGCCAGCATTCGAACGCCAGCGCGTGCTGCGGCGCGTGGCGCACTCGATTTCCGAACGCCGCGACGAATTTTCCCGCACCCTGGCGCAAGAAGCCGGCAAGCCAATCAAGCTGGCGCGCATCGAAGTCGAACGCGCAATTTTCATCTTTAACGTGGCCGCCGAAGAAGCCAGCCGCATTTACGGCGAATATCTCCCGCTCGATTGGCTGGAATCGACTGCCGGACGCTGGGGAATGGTAAAGCGCTTTCCGCTCGGCCCTATCGCCGGGATCACGCCTTTTAATTTCCCGCTGAACCTGGTTGCGCACAAAGTCGCTCCCGCAATCGCGGCCGGATGCTCCATGGTGCTGAAGCCAGCGCCGCAAACTCCGCTGTGCGCCCTGTTGCTGGCGGAGTGTGTGCAGCAGGCCGGTTGGCCCGATGGCGGACTTAACGTGCTACTGCTGTCTAACGAGGATGCCAGCCTTCTCGTCACCGACGAGCGCATCAAACTGATCAGCTTTACCGGCAGCGTGCCCGTGGGTTGGGACATCAAGCGCCGCGCCGGAAAAAAGAAAGTTGTGCTCGAACTTGGTGGCAACGCCGGCGCCATTGTGCACGGCGACGCCGATCTCGGCTATGCCGCGGAACGCTGCATCACCGGTGGCTTCGGCTACTCCGGCCAGACCTGCATTTCGGTGCAGCGCATTCTGGTTGAGCAATCGGTATACGGCAAGTTCTCTGATCTTCTGGTCGACGGCGTCAAGAAGCTGAAGACCGGCGATCCCATGGAGGAATCGACTGACCTTGGTCCGCTGATCCGCGAGAGCGATGCCATCCGCGTAACCCAGTGGGTGGAAGAGGCGGTTCGCTCCGGCGCGCGCCTGCTCTGCGGCGGCGGCCGCCGCGGCTCCATCGTCGAGCCGACCGTGCTGACTGGCACTAAATCCGAGATGAAGGTGAACTGCCAAGAGATTTTTGGTCCGGTTGTAACCGTCGAGCCCTATCAGAATTTTGACGAAGCTCTGCGCCGCGTCAACAACTCGAACTACGGCCTGCAGGCGGGCTTGTTCACGCGAGACGTCAAGCTGCTCTTTCAGGCCTACGAGGAACTGGAGGTCGGCGCTCTGATCGCTGGTGATGTCCCTTCGTTCCGAATCGACCAGATGCCCTATGGTGGCGTGAAAGACTCCGGCCTGGGCCGGGAAGGGCTGCGCTACGCGATCGAGGAAATGACGGAACCCAAGCTGTTGGTCATGAATCTGCGATAGGACTTTTAAGTAGGGTTGTTAAGACGACTGTGCCCACTGCAGGCGCAGGACTGAACTTCATTTTCCTGCGCTTCGCTGTCGGGCAGATTTTTGACTCACACGGTTGTAAGGAGGCGACAACTCCTGGCGAAATATTTATAATCTCCTGTTCTTACGCGTGGCGCGAGAAAATCTGTGGGTGTTTTCTTTCGCGTCGTAACAAAATAACTGGCAACATTCCTGGGATCGATTAAGTCTTATCGGCATTTCCCTGAAGCCCGTACGTAAGCATGCCGCAGATTTTTCATCGCAGCACCAACACCTTGTCCCGTGCCACGATTTTTGGCGCGGTCTTTGTGGTTGCCGCTCTGAGCTGGGTGGCGATGGAGATCCAGCGTTCCCCCTACATTACTTACGCCGGAGTTCGAAAGCCGCAGCCCGTCCCCTTCAGCCACCAGCATCACGTTGCCGGACTCGGCATTGATTGCCGCTACTGCCACACTTCGGTCGAGAATTCAAGTTTTGCCGGCATCCCGCCCACCAGGACTTGCATGAACTGCCACTCGCAGATCTGGACCAACGCGCAGTTGCTCGAGCCAGTTCGCGCCAGCTATCGCTCTGGCGAATCGCTGCAATGGACGCGGGTCAACCAGCTTCCTGACTTCGTCTTTTTCAATCACAGCATTCATATCAATAAGGGAGTCGGCTGCAACACCTGCCACGGCCCGGTTGACCAGATGCCGCTGATGTATCAGCAGGAATCGCTGCAGATGGAGTGGTGCTTGAACTGCCATCGCGCGCCGGAAAAGAATTTGCGCCCGCGCGATCAAGTGTTCAACATGCGCTACGAGCAGCCCACCAGCACGGTGCCGGTAGTGGTCGATGGTCAGGGCTACACGAATCAGCAGGCATTGGGCTCGGCGCTGGTGAAAAAATACAGCGTTCGCAACGTGAGAGACATCACAAGTTGCAACACATGCCATCGATGAAGAAATTCTGATGCTTGGTGCTTTCGATCGCGATCTGCTGTTTAGTGGCTTTTGGGTGGCGCAGGCCTTCAGGCCTGTGATTAAGCCCAGGTGGTGAAGGGCTTTAGCCCCTGAGGTACCTCGACGGCTGAAGCCGCTTACTAATTGGGTGCTGATTCGCAGCGCTTGAAGCGCTGCGCCACCCAAAAGCAATTTGAATATGAGCACGGAAAAGAACATCTCGGCAGCGCCGGCAAAGCGCGAAGACGTTTGCTCCAGCAAGAAAGGCAAACTCGATCTCGACTCCTTGCGCGCTCAAATCAACGAGGCGAATGAAAAATCCGGCCCAGAATACTGGCGCAGCCTCGAAGAACTCGCCGGCAGCCCCGCCTTCCAGGAAGCTCTGCACCGCGAATTTCCCAAAGGCGCATCGGAGTGGGTCGATTCCGTCTCGCGACGGGGCTTCCTGAAAGTCATGGGCGCGTCGATGGCGCTGGCCGGGATGACCGGCTGCGTGCGCCTGCCGCTTGAGCCTATCGTCCCTTACGTCCGGCAACCTGAAGATGTAATTCCCGGCCGTCCGATGTTCTACGCGACGGCGATGACGCTCGGCGGATACGCCAGCCCGTTGCTGGTCGAAAGCCACCTCGGACGCCCGACAAAGATTGAAGGCAACGATCAGCATCCCGCGTCGCTCGGCGGCACCGACATTTTCGCGCAGGCTTCGATTCTCGGACTGTACGATCCCGACCGCTCGCAGAGCGTGATGTCGATGGGCGACCAGCGCTCCTGGCAGGGGTTTCTGACTGCGATTCGTGGCCCGCTCAGCGCGCAGAAAGCGCTGCAGGGCGCGGGTATTCGCATTCTTACGCCGACCATTTCTTCGCCCACGCTTGCCGATCAATTACGCAATTTCCTGAAGATCTATCCGCAGGCCAAGTGGCATGTGTACGAGCCTGTGAATCGTGACAACGTGCTCGAAGGCGCGAAGCTGGCTTTCGGCCAGCCAGTCGAGCCGCGTTACGATTTCGAAAAGGCCGACGTAATCGTTTCGCTCGACGCCGACTTCCTGTATGCGGGTTTTCCGGGAAATGCCCGCTACATCCGCGACTTCGCCAAGCGCCGCAATCCCGATGGCAATATGAACCGGCTGTACGTGATCGAGAGCACGCCGACGACTACGGGGGCGAAGGCAGATCATAGGCTCCCGCTGCGGGCGGGTGATGTCGAGTTTTTCGCGGATGCGCTTTGGAGGCTGTTCACCAACAATGGGGGTTTCCCCAGCGGGCCGACTGGGCCGCTAGGATTTTATCCCGCGCTGTTCACAGATCTGCAAACTCATCATGGTTCCTGTGTTGTGATCGTGGGCGATCATCTGCCTTCAGCGGCCCATGCAGTGACACATGCCTTGAACGAACTTCTTGGCAATGTCGGCAAGACTGTTTCCTACACCGATCCGGCCGATGCGAATCCGATCAACCAAATTGATTCCATCAAGTATCTTGTTGCCGACGTCAACGCTGGCAAGGTTGACTTGCTCGTTATCCTCGGGGGCAACCCGGCCTACGATGCGCCTGCAGATCTCGATTTCGCCAATGTCCTCAAGAATGGCAAGATTCCACTGCGGGTGCACCTCGGGCTTTATCAGAACGAGACCGCAGAACTTTGTCAGTGGCATATCAATCAAGCGCACGAACTCGAAGCTTGGGGCGATGCTCGCGCTTACGACGGCACGGTCAGCATCATTCAACCGCTGATTGCGCCACTCTACAACGGCAGGAGCGCACTCGAATTCGTCGCTTTGCTTTCAGGCCAAACCGATGCTACTGGTTACGATCTCGTTCGCGCCTATTGGCAAAAACAGTATTCAGGTGCGGACTTCGAGCAGTTTTGGCGCAAGGCGCTGCACGATGGATGGATTGAAGGAACGGCATTCGCGCCCAAAACAGTCGCGATAAAGAACACGAATTTCCCTGACAACACCCCTATCATTGGGGGCAACCCTGGGTTCGAGCTCAACATCCGCCGCGACCCCACCATCTACGACGGACAATTCTCCAACAACGGCTGGCT
>DAIUEW010000014.1:0-88952 GCA_036844925.1 Candidatus Sulfotelmatobacter sp. | reverse complement strand
CAAGGTAGCGCGAGATCGGCCCCATGTCGCGGTGCGTCAGCTTGAACCACGCCCGGGCAAACGCGTCTGCGAACTGATCCGGATGCTCGTAGAAGCGCCGTGAAATCTTTTCGTAATCAGGGTCGAACCGTAACGAGAGGTCAGTGGTCAACATGGATGGCGAGTGGCGCTTTGAGGGATCGTGCGCATCCGGCACTGTGCCGTTGCCTGCGCCATTCTTCGGTGTCCACTGATTCGCACCGGCCGGACTCTTCGTCAGTTCCCATTCGTAGCTGAACAGGTTTGTGAAGAAGTTGTTGCTCCACTTCGTGGGCGTGGTGGTCCAAATCACTTCCAGGCCGCTGCCGATCGTGTCATCCCCTTTGCCCGTTCCAAATTTGTTCTTCCAGCCGAGGCCTTGCTCCTCGATTCCAGAGCCCTCGGGCTCGCGGCCGACATACTTTTTGGGATCGGCAGCGCCGTGGGTCTTGCCAAAAGTGTGACCACCGGCAATGAGCGCAACGGTCTCCTCGTCATTCATCGCCATGCGCGCGAAAGTTTCCCGAATATCCCGTGCCGCGGCGAGCGGATCCGGCTTTCCATTTGGCCCTTCCGGATTCACGTAAATCAGTCCCATCTGCACCGCGCCGAGAGGATTGTCGAGTTCACGATCGCCTCTATAGCGCTTGTCCCCCAACCACTCTTCCTCAGGCCCCCAGTTGACGTACTCTTCAGGCTCCCAGACATCCGCGCGCCCGCCACCAAAACCAAACGTCTTGAAGCCCATCGACTCAAGCGCGACGTTGCCCGTGAGAATCATGAGGTCGGCCCAGGAGATCTTCCGCCCATATTTCTGCTTGATTGGCCAGAGCAACCGGCGCGCCTTGTCGAGGTTCACGTTATCCGGCCAACTGTTGAGAGGCGCAAAACGTTGTTGGCCAGAGCCTGCCCCGCCGCGGCCGTCGGCGATGCGGTACGTACCTGCGCTGTGCCATGCCATACGAATAAAAAGCCCGCCATAGTGGCCAAAGTCGGCCGGCCACCAGTCCTGCGAGTCCGTCATCAAAGCACGCAGGTCTTTGATCACGGCATTCAAGTCGAGGCTCTTGAATTCTTCCGCGTAATTAAACTCCTTGCCCATGGGATCGGACAGAGGGGAGTGCTGGTGAAGCATCTTCAGGTTCAGCTGATTCGGCCACCAGTCCGCATTCGACGGAGTCCAGTTTGTTGTGTCTCTGCGAGCGCCGCCCATTACCGGGCATTTGGATTCGGGTGATACCTCGGGCTCGGTATTGCCCGGGCCGGGCACGCCGGCGCCGGCCAGTACCTGCTTTTCTTCAGACATAATTCCTCTTTTCTCTTATGAAGTTGTTTTTACGTTTTCGCGCTGCACCGCCGGCAAAGTCCAAACACCTCAATCAGCGGCTGCGTCAGATCAAAGCCGCGCGGCGCCTGTCGCGACAGCTTCTTGTAGTTGATAAAATCACCTTCAATGTCCTGCACCGCCTTGCAACGCGTGCAGACCAGATGATGATGCGGTTCAAGATTCCCTTCCACCAGCAAGGTGGAAGCATGAGGACTTACTTCCCGCAGCAGCCCGTGCTCCACGAACAGCCGCAGGTTGTTGTATACGGTCGCTAAAGAGATGGATGGAGTTCTTCGACGGACTTCCGCATAGACCGCTTCTGCAGAGTGATGTCCAGGTATGGCCACGACGGCCTCGTAAATCACTTGCCGCTGGTGCGTGGCCGCCAAGCCGCACTTCCAAGCTAAATCCCGGAATTGTTCGTGAGCGGAGGGCATGTGAGTGCTATTCTTGGATAAGAATCATTATAATCCAAGAATCATTCAAGTGTGACAAGAATCTTCTTGTGGAAAGATTCCGCCCCCACCGCAGTGAGTGCCTTGAGTTTGACCTTCCCTTCGCCCCCACCTAACATTCTAGCCAATGACCGCTACGTCCGATCGAATGGGTCAGACAATTTCCCACTACCGGATCCTCAGCAGGATCGGCGGTGGTGGGATGGGCGTCGTCTACGAGGCGGAAGACCTGAAGCTTGGTCGCCGCGTCGCCCTGAAGTTCCTTCCCGACCAACTTGCCCATGACGTCCAGGCTCTCAGCCGCTTCCAGCGGGAGGCCAAGGCTGCGTCTTCGCTCAACCACCCGAACATATGCACAATTTACGAGATCGACGAGGCTGATGGTCGAACCTTCATCGCCATGGAGCTGCTGGAAGGTCAGACTCTCCGGCACCGGATCGCTGGCAAGCCGCTGGAGATCGAGACGGTGCTTGATCTGGGCATCCAGATCGCCGACGCCCTCGACGCCGCGCATTCGAAAGGCATCGTTCATCGGGACATCAAGCCAGCGAACATCTTTGTGACGAATCGCGGGCAGGCGAAGATTCTCGATTTCGGGCTGGCGAAAGTGTCGCTGAAACCGGAAAGCGTTGCGTTGAGCGACTCGACCATCGAATCATCAGAGAACCTTACCAGTCCCGGTTCGACGCTGGGCACCGTTGCGTATATGTCACCAGAGCAAGTGCGAGGGAAGGAGCTCGATGCCCGCACCGACCTGTTCTCATTCGGCGCTGTCTTGTACGAGATGTGCACGGGAACGCTGCCATTTCGAGGCGACACATCAGGTGTGATCTTCAAAGCCATTCTGGATGGGACACCAACATCGGCGGTGCGCCTGAATCCCGACCTGCCAGCGGAATTGGAGCGCATCATAAACAAGGCCTTGGAGAAAGACCGTGATGTTCGGTTTCAGCATGCGTCCGACATCAAGGCCGACCTGAAGCGCCTGAAGCGCAACACAGAATCGGGCAAGATCACATCGAGCGATAGCACAAAGCCGCGCTGGTCACGTCGGACAGTAGTGATGAGCGCCTTAGCTTTGGTGTTCGTCGTCGTGTTGGTTGCAATAGGTGTGTTCTACTTTGGCAGATCTCACAATGGCATGGATTCGATCGCCGTATTACCTTTCGTCAACGGCAGTGCCGACTCGTCCATGGAATACCTGAGCGACGGAATCACCGAGGGAGTCATCGACAGGTTGTCGGGGCTCCCAAATTTGAAGGTGATCTCTCGCACCTCTGCCTTCCGTTACAAGCTGCGTGAGATCGACCCGAAAAAAGTGGCGCGTGAACTTGGAGTGCAGGCACTGGTGACGGGTCGAGTGACTCAGAGAGGCGACGATCTCTCGATCAGCGCCGAACTCGTGGACGCACGCGAAGACAAACAGCTTTGGGGTGAGCAGTACAAAAGGACGCTGGCTGACATAACTTCAGTCCAGCAAGAGATCGCAACCGCGATTTCTGAAAATCTGCGCGTGCGGCTGACGAGCGAAGAAAAAACACGTCTAGTTAAATCGTCCCAGCCAAAGCCTGAGGCTTATCAGCTTTACCTAAAGGGCCGCTATCTTTCGAACCAATCTACAGCCGAAGGACTCAGGAAGAGCATCGAGTATTTCCAGCAAGCAATCGACAGAGACCCCGGCTATGCTATGGCTTACGTAGGTCTGGCTGATTCCTACAATTGGCTCGGAGGCGGATTGAACTATGTTTCACCCAGCGAGACTCTGCCGAAGGCGAAAGCGGCAGCGATGAAGGCGCTGGAACTGGATAAAACTCTCGGCGAAGCGCATGCTGCTATAGCCTATGCTGAGTGGTTCTACGATTGGGACTGGTCAACCGCCCAGCGAGAATTCAAAGCCGCTATTGAACTAAGCCCTAGCAGTGCTATCACCCATGAACGGTATGCTGAGTGCCTGTTTACGAAGACCCGATTTGACGAAGGTATAGATGAGATGAAACGAGCGCAGGAGCTTGACCCCATCTCGACATATTCATTGGGTGGTCTGGCACACGTCTATCTCCTCATGCGTCGATACGATGAATCGATTCCTCATTTTCAAAAGGCCCTCGATCTGTATCCTAACGCGGCATTCATTCGCGCTCAGTTGGCTTGGTCATACGCGATGAAAGGGATGTACCCGGAAGCCCTTGCCGAATACGACAAAATAGCCGAATCGGACAAGGCGGTCGCGCCTGAGAATCAGTTGGTTGCCGACGGCCTTGGTTGGGTTTACGCCGTCGCGGGGAGACGAGCCGATGCGCTGAAGATCGCGAAAGAGATGGAAGAACTGTCCTCGCGTAGTTATGTCGATTTTTATCAGCTTGCAACGATTCATGCGGGCCTCGGAGCGAAAGGCGAAGCGTTTCGATTGCTGGAAAAAGGCTACCAACAGCGTTCTGCGGGGATGCGCTATCTCCTGATAGATCCATTTTGGGACAACGTTCGCTCCGACCCGCGCTACACAGACCTCCTGCGACGAATAGGGCTGCCGCAGTGAACATTAGACACAATTCAGGCCACTCCTAAGCACATTCCTCCGACGCCTGAATTTCAGCAACGGGCTGGACCGCTGCCGGAGCCTTAACGGCCACCGCTCGCTCGCCCCGTCGGATCAGCACAATCGCTCCCAGTATCGCCACTGACGCCAGCACTACTCGCAAGCTCAATGCTTCATGCGCCAGCCACCATCCCAACAACACCGCGACCACCGGGTTCGCATACGTATGCGTCGCCACCAGCGCCGGAGGAACGCGCTGCAGAAGCCATGTGTATGCCGTGAACGCCACCGCTGACCCGAACGTAATTAGATATCCCAGCCCAAAAACAGATCGCAACGAGATACTCGCCCAGTGTGTCTGTTGAAACTCGCCCGTAACTCCTGCCGCGATGAGCAGCATAGCCGCGCCGCAGGGGGTTGGCAAAGCCGTTCGCCCCAGAGCATCCGAAGGCAACCTGAGGCGTGGAGAAATCGCAACTCCAAATGACCACGCCAAAGAACCGAGCAGCACGGCCAGCAATCCCACCAGGCTCGAACCCTTTACCGTGAGTTCCGCCCCTGTGAGCATTGCCACGCCCGCCACGCCGAGTCCCAGGCCCAACGCGCTAAGTCCGCTGATCTTCTGCTGCCCCATCATCCACGCCAGCACCAGAATAAACATCGGCTCAGTCGCGATCAGCAGAGCCGCCAGTCCCGACCCGACGTATTGCTCTGCCCAGTGCAGCGAACCGTGCCCAATCAAAAAGAAGAAAAATCCCAGGATGCAGCCCGCAAGCCATTGCTGCCGGGTCGGGCGAAAGCCGCGCAACCAGGCCCAGATCAGCATGATCCCACCCGCAATGGAATGCCGGATGCCGGCCGTCACCAGCGGCGGAATGGTCTCGACCGCATAACGAATCGCGAGATACGTCGATCCCCATATGACATAAATCGCCAGGAAGGCCAGCGCCAGCTTGATGCCGAGCGCCCGGTCGCGCGAACTCGCGGGTTGGCGTGCCTCAGGAACGATCACAGGTCTACCTCCGATATTAACCATCTTCCCGCTCCGCAGGAGGGCGATAATTTGTGCTGATTGATGGGCAAGCATTAGGTCTTGACCTCACTCAAAGGCATCTAACCTATAAAACATATTTAATAGGTTATAATCACCTTAAGCAAGTTAACATAACTTGTCAAGCACAATTTAATGGTTATATGATTCGACAGGAAGATTTCACGATTGACCATGGCGGAAACCAAACTCGAACCAGTGCAGCCTTCGCGCTTTGAACTAATCGCGGGAAACGTCTGCCTTGATTTCATCAACACGCTCGATGATCGTCCCAGCGGCGAACCGAAGGAGTTGCTCAAGGACTATGACGATCTAGCGCGCTTCGGCGAAGAAGCCGGAATTCTCACGCCGGCGCAGTTCGATGACTTGGTGGAAAAGGCTCGCGCGATGCACGACGAGGCCCCCGACGAGGCAGAAGAGGCGCTGCGCCGCGCCCGCAACCTGCGCGAAGCCCTGCACGATATCTTTTCGGCGCTAATGAATCTCGAGGCCGCGCCCCAGCCCGCAATGAATAGGCTTAACGCAAACCTCCACGATGCGGCCCTGCACTCGCGCCTGACTCAACGCGAAACGATCCAACGCAAACCTGGCTGCGAGTGGCGCTTCGATGATCTCACCTCGAGTTTCAACGCGATGCTCTGGCCGATTGCCCGCGCGGCCGCCGATCTGCTCGCCTCCAGCGATTTGCCACTGGTGCGCGCCTGCTCCTCGCCCACCTGCCAGTGGTTCTTTCTCGACACCAGCAAAAATCATCGTCGTCGTTGGTGCGACATGAAGTCCTGTGGCAATCGCGCGAAAGTTCGCAGGTTTTACGCTAAGCAGAAGACCACTTAAGGAAGTCTCGATAAAGAGGCGGCCAAATTCTTCGCAGATCCCTTTGCGTCCTCTGCGGCCTTTGTGAGAGCACTCCGCGATTGAAGCTTATGACGGGTCGCACTCCCCCCAGCGGGAATCTACGGCCAGCCGTTACAATCACCAACAGCCGATCTTCCGGAGGTTCCTTGTGATCGCTCGTCTCCTTGTTGTCGCTCTATTAGCTGCTTCAGCGTTCTCCCAGAACGTCGTCCACTACACCGCGACCAACGCGAATGTTAAGTACCTGTTCGCCACGGCCGATCCCGTTGCGCATCTAAAGTCCGGCGACATTCTCGACACCAACACGCTGGACTGCTTCGGCAACGCAATCAAGAAGCCCGGAGACACACTCAGCATGGTGAAAGGCGACAACCCGCTGACCGGGCCGTTCTTCGTCGAAGGCGCCGAGCCCGGCGACACTCTCGCCGTCAAGATTCTCGACCTGCAAGTCGATGGCGATACCGGCGTCGGCGCCTTCGCTCCCGGATTCGGCGCGCTCAACGAGACGAACTACACGCCGATGCTGCATCCGCCGCTGCCTGAGAAAATCTGGTTCTATCACATCGATCACGCGTCCAACACAGGCACGTTCAATGCCCTTGATTCCGATTTCTCCGTGAAGATTCCCCTGCATCCTTTCTTCGGATGCATCGGTGTCGCGCCCGCAGAGGGCGAGGCGCGCAGCTCGGTCGTCCCCGCCGAATTCGGCGGCAACATGGATTCCCCCGAGGCCAGCGTCGGCAACACGGTTTATTTTCCAGTGAACGCGAAGGGCGGCCTCTTCTACATCGGCGACGGCCACGCCGCTATGGGCGACGGAGAAATCGCCGGTACCGCCATCGAAGTTCCGCTGAAGGCCCGCGTACAGTTAAGCGTGATCAAAGGCCGCACCATCGCATGGCCTCAATTTGAAAACGACACCGCCATCATGACCGTCGGCGCCTACCGTCCGCTCGACGACGCGCTGCGCATCGCCTTCACCGAACTCGTCCACTGGATCCACAAAGACTACGGCCTCTCCGAACTCGATGCCTACGAATTGCTCTCGCAGGTCGGGAAGATTCACCTCAACGAGATGGTCGATCCCAATTATGTAATTGTGGCCTCGATCGAGAAAAAATATTTGCCGCCGAAGAAAAACTAAAAAGTTTAAAGGGAACACCTACGGGCGGAAGGGGCTAAGTTTGCACTCCCGAAACTCCGAAGGTAGAGCTAGCATTTTGCCTGCATCCCTGCACCGCGCGGCCCATTCCAGCAGGCTGCGATATTGCTCGAACCTGTCGATATTTCCCAGCCACTCCGTGCCGGATGAGCCCGTGATAACAACCACATTCGGCACGTCGCATGGCCCCACGCAACCGCTGATTGTTAACTGGAATCGCTTTAACAGTCCGCGCTTCCGCCATTCGTTCTTGAGCCATTCCACCGGAACCTCGGGAAGCCCGCGCTCCGTATTGCCGCAACAGCAGCCGCGGCAGAACGTAATCTGCCCGACCACAAGTCGCCTTGTCTGGAGTGGGCAACTTTCCGAGTTCACAGCCGCACACTCCTCCCCAAACATGCCGAATTCATTGCGTGACTGCACCGCTCCGGGGCAGCAGCCTGGTGGAGTTGAGAATGAAGGCCAGCTCCGAAGTGACATGGATAAAGGCCGCCAATAGCGGATTCAGAAAGCCAAAAGCGGCCATCCCCACTCCGATGCTGTCCACTACCAGCGTCCCCGTGAAATTTTGCATGATGATGCCGCGACAGCGTCGCGCGACAAGCAAGGTTTCCACAAACTTGGAAAGGTCGCTTCCGATCAGAATTACGTCGGCGCTCTCTCGAGCCACGTCAGTTCCTGAACCCATTGCAATTCCGACATTGGCTTCGACCAGGGCCGGAGCATCATTGATGCCATCGCCGACCATGGCAACTTTCCGTTTCTTCCCGCGTAGCTCGCGCACCCACTTCGCCTTTTGGTCGGGCAACAATTCTCCCACCGCTTCGTTCACGCCGAGATCGCGACCCACCGATGTGGTTACTTCTTGTGCGTCTCCGCTGAGCAGAATCGTCTTCAGGCCCATCTGGCGCATCGCGGCAACCGCAGCCTTCGCCTCCGGACGCAGGACATCTGCGATGCGGAGGACGCCGAGCATCCGCCCCCTCGGGCCACGTACACTTCGGAAGCGCCGCTCACCCCGTGGCCGTTGCTTGGGAGAATCCCTCTTACCTCGTGTTCGACAATGAGCGCCCGGCTGCCGACCAGAATTTCTTCGCCGCGGTAGGCCACGCAGACACCTCTTCCAGGTGTGTAGGAGAATTCATCCGGTTCAGCCACCGGCACCGCAAGTTCGACCGCCCGCGCGATAATCGCTTTGGCCAAAGGATGTTCAGATTTGCGTTCCGCGATGCCAGCGGCCGCTAGAATCTGTGACTCCGTAAAACCGTCGGCTGAGATCACTTCCCGAATTTGAGGTGTGCCGAAGGTCAGGGTGCCGGTCTTATCTAACAGCACCGTGTCGACTTCTGCCAGAGCTTCGAGATAGAGCCCACCCTTAATGATGGCGCCCTGATGCGCGGCACGGCCGATTGCTCCCAGGATGGCAAGTGGCGTTCCTGCTGCGATGCCGCACGCCCCCGCAACGATCACTACCGAAATCGTCGACCTGATGTTGTGGGTGACGATGAAAGTGAGAATTGCGGCGCCCAGCGCAAAGTACACTAGATAGCCAGCCAGGCGATCGGCTGTCTTTTGAATCGGGGCCCGTGATCTCTCGGCACTCTCGACGGCCTCGATAATCCTTCCGAAAGTGGTGTCTCGCCCCAACTTGTCCGCGCTGATCTCCAATGCGCCTGATTGATTGATGGTCCCTGCGTAAACCGCATCTCCCCGGAGTTTCTCGATGGGCATCGGTTCGCCTGTGATCGCTGCCTGCTCCACAAACGATTGCCCACCGAGCACTAGGCCATCCACTGGAATACGTCCGCCGGGTTTCACGATTACGGTTTCACCAACCTGCAGATCCTTCGCGGGTATATCAACCACTTCGTTAGCGCGTCGGACTGAAACCGTTCGCGGCAGGAAGTCAACCAGATCCTGGATGGCGCGCCGCCCTCGCCCTACCGTGAGCCCTTCCAGGACCTCGGCGGCCAGCACGAAAGCGGTTATCACCAGAGCGGTGAAAAATTCACCGATCGCCAATGCGGAAAGAAGAGCGATGGTCATCGACAATTCCATCGTCATCTTTCGTTCGACGATATTCTCGAAGGCCTCCTTGAAAATGGGATATCCACCGATCAGAGCAGCCACGATGCCGATTACGCTAATGCGCGGAAACGGCTCCCATAGACGGAACCAAACTGCTGCTGCGGCCAACGTCACGAAAGCGATGCGAACCAGTTCAACCCATTCAAATCTGTGCTCGTCTTCACCGTGCTCGGTGTCCTGAGCCGGCTTCATCATGTGAGGAGAATTAGTGTCGTCATGCATCCGGGAAGGCGTCGCCAGGTCTTTTTCACTTAAGGAAGAAACGCTCATGTGAATCGTCCTTTCAGGGCCGCTCATTTCAAGTAAGACTTGACCATGTCGATGACTTCGTCGGCTGCCTGGACTTGTTGTGAGCTCGGCTTCTGCTTTCCGTTGAGCACATGGCTGCGTATGTGACCCTCCAGAAGTTCGGCCATCAGGCTGTTCATAGCTCCTCTGGCCGCGCTCATGACCTGGAGAACGTCGGAACACTCGCGCTCTTCGGAAAGGGCTCGCACCAGCGCTTCGACCTGCCCTTGAATCCGCTTGGCTCTTAGAATCAGCTTTTGTTTGTCTTTGACGGTGTGGCTCATGATCTAGCATCCTTTCTCAATATACCATACGGGGTATGGTGTCATGTCTTAAACAACGCGACAAATAGGGACTGCGCGGCACGCCGGCAAGGTGTTACTATTTTCCCCGTCGCTAGTCTGCCGGTCCCGTTCTCGGAGATTTGGTCCGTAGAATAAGTCCGTAGTGGAGGCTACGCTATGGCTGTCCGCACCTACAACTTCCACCAGGATTCCTGGCCTGAATTGCTCCTCGATGCCTGGCAGGACACCTACGCCACTCTGCATATGTGGACGCAGATCGCGGGCAAGGTGCGGCTTGCGCTAAGCCCTCGCATCAATCACTGGTGGGAGGTTGCGCTCTACGTCAACGCACGCGGGTTGACCACTTCCGCGATTCCCTATGGCGACGAGATCTTCGAAATCCAATTCGATTTCATCGACCATAAGCTGCAAATTCAGACCAGCCGTGGCTCGTCGAAAACTCTGCCGCTGAAGGCGCAATCGGTCGCCGATTTCTACGCGGCATTCATGTCTGCTTTACGATCGCTGGGCATCGAAGTGAAAATCTGGACGATGCCCTGCGAAGTTCCAAATCCCCTGCCTTTCGAGAGCGACACGCAGCACGCATCCTACGATCCCGAATATGCGCATCGCTTCTGGCAGATCCTGATTCTATGCGACAGCATCTTCCAGGAGTTTCGTGCCGCTTTCGTCGGCAAAGATAGTCCAGTCCACTTTTTCTGGGGAAGCTTCGATCTGTGTGTAACACGTTTCTCCGGGCGGCGCGCTCCAGAGCGCCCGGGCGCCGATCCGGTCACACGCGAAGCATATTCGCACGAGGTCATAAGCGCGGGATTCTGGCCCGGCGGAGGCGAGATAAATGGTCCGGCCTTCTATGCGTATACCGCGCCGGAGCCTGCCGGTTTCAGTCAGCAAAAGGTCAAACCCGCCGAGGCCTTCTACCATCCGCAGCTGAAAGAGTTTCTGCTGATGTACGACGACGTTCGCCGCGCCGCGTCCCCCCGCCAGGCCCTGCTCAGCTTCCTGCAGAGTACCTATGAAGCGGGAGCGAATCTCGCGCAATGGGATCGCATCCAACTGGAAAGAGCTTGAGTCCGGCCAAAAATCTCAGGGAGCCGAAAATGTCAAAGAAATGCAAACATCTGTATCAAATCAAGATCACCGCCACTGATAAGCACGTCTGTGAAGACTGTGTGAAAATCGGCGACACTTGGGTTCACCTGCGGATGTGCATGGTGTGCGGTAAAGTCGGCTGCTGCGATTCTTCGAAGAACAAGCATGCCACCAAGCATTTTCACCAGAGCAGCCATCCCGTAATGCGCTCAATCGAACCCGGCGAAGACTGGATCTGGTGCTACGTGGATGAAATCATTGCCGGCGAAGTGGCGGCGTGACATCGTAGGGGAAACGCATGGCTTGGGGTCGCATCGCGTTAGCGGTATTGGCCAGCGGTTTCGTGTCGTCGATGACCGACTGGTTATTCATGGGCGACTGGCTTTACAAACGCTACGACCGGTACCCAGAGATCTGGCGTTACCGGGGTGGCCAGGGTGAGAACAAGGCCATCCTCTGGTCCAGCCTGCTGCCGTTTCTTACCTGCGGCGTTTTTGTTTTCCTTTGCGGCGGCCTGCATCTCCACTCATACCGCGGAACTTTAAAGTTGGCGCTGGCGATCTGGTTCATCGGACCGTTGCCGCTGACGATCGTGAATGCACTGTGGATAAAACTGTCCCCGGCTATTGCGACGTTTCACGCTTTCGGATGGCTGGTCAAGCTCGGAATTGCCGCACTCGCAGTGACCCTGATTCTGCGCTGAAGCTGTCTGGATTTTTAGAAAGCAAGTTCAGGAGGAAGCTCGAATTGAGCGGGAAAAACTCAAACAGGCGGGGAAAAAATTGAAAGGGCCGTGACATTGGTTATGCTCTAGCCGCCAACTCCTGCGAGGGAGTTAACAGCGTGGACGCATGTACCGTCACAGCCCCTTGATGCGATCACTGCTTTCACAGTCCCAAACCCCAACTGCCCCTCGCAGAGCCGTCGGTTTTTTCAGGTCTGGCTGCCCCGCAGGTTACCCCGCTTGGCTGATCACTCAGTCTACTTCGGGTCAGCAAGGTTTATTTCGCTGTCCCTTTCAACCGTCGACGGAACCCACCTTAACAGAGGGTTCATAAATGTCAACGCAAACTATCGGTGCAACGGATCAGACACCACCTGTGAATATCGGCAGACGCAAGCCATTGTGGCTCGGGCATTTACAAATATCGACTTTCGATTCAGGCCTGATTTTCACAGAACGTTGCACAGCGCTTCCTGTGGAATAAAATTTACAACGAACCACAGAATCGTCTTGACGCCGAAAAATTATCGGCGCATCTTGCTACTAGTACAAAAGAAGCACTGATGTCCGAACTCGTGGCCTATGTGGACGGTGGTTCTCTGGGCAATCCAGGGCCATCGGGGATTGGGGTGGTGATTGATGGCTGCGAAAGCGGCCCCATCCGCATCGCCAAATGGATTGGCCACCAGGATAATAACGTCGCCGAATATATGGCGCTGCTCGAAGCCCTGCAGTGCGCACTCTCTCTAAAAGCGAAAGCTCTTCACGTTTATTCGGATTCCCAGGTCGTCGTGCGCCAGATGCGCGGCGAGTACGCCTGCCGCAGCTCACGCCTCTATTCGCTGCATTGGACGTGCCGCAAGCTGGCCCGCGCCCTCAGTTTCTCCATTTCTCATGTTCCCCGCGAGGACAACGCTGAGGCGAACCATTTAGCAAATACCGCCGTGCGCGGGCGGATTGTTTAGCGTTCGGCGACCTCCTGCACGATCGGACTACAACTTTCGTGTGAACAAGTTCGTTGACACCGTGTCGGCTCCGCGTAAGACTCCAAATATTGCATCCTGAAAATTGAAACAAGGTTGGGTTCGCGCCAAATCGCGCTGGGCCGTGAATGCCCCGTGAATGCGCATTGATCGTGAATGCGCATTGATATTGATACTTGGCACGCGCCCATGCCTCATCGATCATTTATCGAAGATCATTGATCATTGATTCAAGATCGAACCCTGAATCGAGCGATGGAACATCAATCACTTGTCGACCATAATCCCGGACCGGGCGTAGCCGTGCCGGGGGCCAACAGAACTCTCCCTGCAACCTTGAGCGTTTCCGCGGGAATCGCCGCGGTCACCGCGCATCCTCCCAGGTCTTCTGAAACCAGGTTTTCTGAAAACAGGACTTCTGAAATACGCCAACGCCTCCCTGGCGAGGACGGTGGCCAATCGCTGGTCGAGATGGCATGCAACGATCTTGACGCCGCACTGCAACTTCTGGCCGAGCGCGCCCAGTACATCACCGGGGCCAGCGGTGCCGCCATTGCCCTGCGCCGCGGAGAACATAACGACATGCTTTGCCGCGCCACTGCCGGCTCAAACGCTCCTGAACTGGGCGCATTGCTCTCTATGGAATATGGACTTTCCGGGGAAAGCGTCCGCAGGCGACAGGCCATGCGTTGCGATGACGCAGAAAACGATCCGCGCGTGAACCGCGAGGGCTGCCGCCGCCTGGGCATCTCTTCGGTGGTCGTCATGCCCATTGTCAGCGACGAACAAGCTCTTGGCGTCTTCGAACTTTTTTCTGGCAAACCGCAGGCCTTCGATGAGCGTGACCTCTCCGCCTTGCAACGCTTGAGCGAAATGATAGAGACTGCCGTCAAGCATGCTGCGGCAGCGCAAATGACCACTTTTACTGACCTTGTTTCGCACCAAGCCGAGCGGACTTCGACGATGGCGAATGCTGTCGCTCCGGTTTCAGTGTCAGAGCCGACCGTGAACGATGGTGCACCTCAAACGCCATCTCAAACAATCGAAAAGAAGGAAGCCTCGACGAAACCATCCTTCTGGTCGGTCGCCACGCACAAGCAAGGCAACTCCGACTCTGTCCCTGCAGTTGCTGAGTCGATCACTGTGCCGCCCATATTGAGAAAACTACAGAAGTGCCAGGCTTGCGGCTTCCCCGTTTCGCCGGGTCGCACCCTGTGTGTGGAATGCGAAGAGAAACAGTGGCGCGGCCAGATCCTCCCGCGGCCAGCCGTCGCTGAAGTGCGAATCGAGGCGCAGATCCCGTCTCGCACCGAAAAATCAAAAGATAAAGATACGGAATCCATGGTTCGCGCTGCCGCAGCCGGTGTCAGTGCGGAACAGAGTTCGATCCCTGCCGCCGTAAGTCCGATCGGTATCTCGAAGCCACCTTCACTTGTTTCCTCTCCTGATATTCATGCCGAGCTACCGCAGAATGTTACCGAAAATACCTCTGCGGATGCGCCCTTAGCCGACAGCGAAACCCCATTCCTGGCCTCGACGCTGGAGTCCAAGTCCTGGTTCACCAAATCCTGGTTCGCGGCCAACAAGTACGTCCTGAGCGCACTGCTGGCCGTGGCCGTCATTGTCGGCGTGATTGCATGGCTTCGCTGATTTCCTATTTGATCGTCATCCCTTGACTGTCGTCCCGAGCAAGCGTTCTTTGCGCAGCCGGGGATCTGAGCAAGCCGCGCAATAATCGTGCGTTTGGCTCGCCTCCTTTCTTCTTTTCCGTGAATGTTGTGCCCGCGGCAGATTACAATCTCCTTCCTGACTTTTTAGATTTCGTTGCAAGGAGTGCTCGTGCCACCAACTATTCGCGCGGTGCCGTGCCGTTATCTGCTGATTCTGCTGCTCACGGCGTTCTCTGCGGCTCAGAGCTCCGAGCAACGCACAGCCCGGTACCTTGACACAGTGCGAAAGCAGCCGCAGTTGTTGCTCGCGTTCTTGCATGATCTGCCGAAGGGAGGAGATCTGCACAACCATCTCGATGGCGCCATCTACGCGGAGGACCTGGTCGATTTCGCGGTCGACGGCGGCCTGTGTGTGGACCGAACGTCGTCCCGCCTGCTGGCCCCGCCCTGCGACTCTTGCGAAAACTACACAGCTAAGCCCGCTGCACGCTGCGCTTACGGCGATCACGTTCTCTATGGCCAGATGATCGACGCCTGGTCAATGCGCAATTGGAGGCCGGGAGACGAATCGGGCCACGACCACTTCTTCGCCTCGTTCGACAAATTCGGTCTAGCCTCGCACACCCACGTTGCCGGGGCCATTGCCGCGGCAACGAATCGTGCCGGCATGGACCATCTGCAGTATGTTGAATTCATGCACACCGCCGATTCTGGAGCAGCGGCAAAACTGGCGGCAAAAGTCGAGTGGAACCCTGATTTTGCCAAAATGCGCGATGCCCTGTTAAGCGCCGGAATGAAAGATGTGGCCACCGAGACCAGTAAGAGACTCGACGCCGACGATGCCCGCGCCAACGAGATTCTCAAGTGCGGAACTCCCGACGCCGCCCCCGCCTGCGACGTGACTGTGCGCTACATTTATCAGGTGCTGCGCGGCATGCCTCACGAAGTAGTCTTCGCACAAATCTTACTGGGTTTCGAATTGGCGTCATCCGACCCGCGATTCGTCGGACTCAATCTGGTTATGCCCGAAGATTGGTACGTGCCCATTCACGATTTCAACGAGCACATGGCCATGCTCGATTATCTGCACAGCGTCTATCCCAAGGTGCATATCGCGCTGCATGCGGGTGAACTCGCTATGGGCTTGGTGCCCCCGGAGGATTTGCAGTTTCATATTCGCGCATCGGTTGAGCGCGGTCATGCGGAGCGCATCGGCCACGGGGTTTCCGTAATGTACGAAAAAGATCCGCTCGGCCTGCTGCACGAAATGGCGGAGCGCAATGTGCTGGTCGAAATCGCGCTGACCTCAAACGACTTGATCTTAGGCGTGAGCGGGGACGACCATCCGCTTCCGGTTTATATGAAATACGGCGTCCCGGTGGCGCTGGCGTCTGACGACGAGGGCGTTTCGCGCTCTGACATGACCCATGAATATTTGCGAGCGGTCGAGAGCTATCACTTGTCCTACGTAGACTTGAAGCGTATGGCGCGTCAAAGTCTGGAGCACAGCTTCCTGCCTGACCAGAGCCTGTGGACAGAAACGAAGCTGGTATTTCGCATGGCGCCGGCGTGTGCGGGAGATGCCGCCTCCGGCAAGCCTTCCGCCGCGTGCGAGGAATTCCTCGCTACCCACGAACGCGCCCGCATGCAGTGGAACCTCGAAACCGAGTTCGCAAAGTTCGAGAAAAAGTACTAGACAGGATGCTGTCGATCCTGATCTTGGATGGCGCCGGTCTTTTATGTTGGGTGGCGTCGATCTTTGATTTGGGGTGGCGCAGCGCTTTCAGCGCTGCGATAGAAGAGTCAATGACCGCGGGCTTTAGCCCCCGAGGTTCTCCTTTTAGCAACCAAAATGCCGCAAGCACTACCGTGGAAGAGCGGCGCTTTCAGCGCCGCGTAAAGTGACTAAGATTGATGAGGGCTTTAGCCCCCGAGGTACCTGAGCGCCAACTCTGATGACCGACCAATTCACTCTCGCCGAAACGGCCGCCCAATCCGTCCTGCAGCGCACGTCTTTCCGTCCCCTTATCGGCCTCGTCCTGGGCTCCGGTCTCGGCACCTTTGCCGATTCATTGACCAACGCCGTGCGAATTCCTTTCGCCGAAATCCCCGCCTTCCCGCGTTCCACTGCGATCGGCCACGCCGGACAACTGGTGATCGGCAACGCCGGCGCCGTCCCCGTTGCGGTAATGCAAGGCCGCGTCCATCTTTATGAAGGGTATTCCGTGCAGCAAGTTGCCTTCCCCATGCGCGTCTTCAGCCGCATGGGAATTCGCGCCGTCATCCTGACCAATGCCGCCGGCGGAATTAACCTGAATTATCAGCAAGGCGCGCTGGTACTGATCTGCGACCACATCAACTTGCAGGGCGCAAATCCGCTGACTGGCCCCAATGACGAGGGTTTCGGCGTCCGCTTCCCCGACATGACACATGCGTATGCAAAAGAGTATCGTGCGATCGCGCAAGAGGAGGCCGGCAAGCTCGGAATGACGCTGCACGAAGGCGTTTACGCCGCCCTTCTTGGTCCAAGTTACGAAACGCCTGCCGAAATCAACTATCTCCGCACCATCGGCGCAGACCTCGTCGGAATGTCGACCGTCGCCGAGGTGATCGCCGCGCGTCACATGGGAATCAAAGTGCTCGCGATCTCCTGCGTCACCAACATGGCCGCCGGGATTCTTGACCAGCCTCTCTCCCACCACGAAGTCATGGAAACCGGCGAGCGCGTCAAGACCAGCTTCGAAGCCCTGCTTCGCGCCATCCTGCCGCGCATTCAGAACGATAGCGAAGCAGCCCCCTAGGATTGTCATCCCGAGCACAGCGTGCGCATCCGAAATGGATTTGTCATTCCGGGCGCAGCGTGAGGATCCAAAATGAATTTGTCATTCCGAGCGCCTTTTTTCTGGCGCGAGGAATCTGCTTTTCTCCGAAGCTATTTCCGCGGAATAAACAGCTCCACCGGCGGTTTCACGCCAAACGTTGCGGCAAAACTCCCCTGGTTCACCGCGATCGCAAAATGACCTCGCGAATCGATATACAGCAGCGGCTCCCTTAGCGGAACATCGCTGAAAGTCCGCACGAACTTGATCTTCATTTCTTTGTCGCCAATCTGGACCGGCACTTCTTGCCCGCGCTGGTAGCCTAGTTTCAGAAAATCCTCCGCATCCAAATTTGTCACCAGATTCCCAAATGGGCCATCCGTCGCTATCACCTCCGCCGTAACTCCGCGACCATCGAGGCGCGCCGCCTTCAATTCCATCTGCACCAGCGCCGCAACCGGCATCTCCGGACCCACCTTCGTCCAGTCCTCGCCGCGCGCCACGTGCGCTCCCACCGGAGAAAAAATGTCGCGCCCATGAAACGTCGACGACATCTTGGTGCCAATCATCCAATCCGGATTCGTGATCTCGTGCACCCCCTCGATCCCGTCGCGCTGCTCCACCAGCGTGAGCACGCCATTATCCGGCAGCACAAAATATTGTCCCCGTTTTGATTTCGCGACAATCGCTTTGCGCGTGCTGCCCACGGTCGGGTCCACCACGACAACAAAAACCGTTCCCGCCGGATAGTAAGGCGTTGCCCCATAAAGGAAACGCGCCCCATCGAGAATCGAAAACGGTGTGACCTGATGCGTGAGGTCGACGATGCGCACCTCCGGCATGATGGAATACATCACGCCTCTGCAGATCGCGACCGAATCGTCCACTACGCCGAAATCGGTCATAAAGACGATCGTTCGCGGATATGTAGTCGACTGTGCGCCCGCCCCCACCGATACAAAAAGCATCACTGTTAGCAGCACAATGTAAACAAATCGTCCATGTTCTCCACTAAAATTCACAATGGCGGAAGGGCAACTCGTTTCAACGGTAGCCGTGGAAGAGCAACCCCTTCCCGCCCCTACCGTGGAAGAGCGGCGCTTCAGCGCCGCGTTAGCTCTTGAAACTTTATCGGGCTTTAGCCCTCGGAATTCTGCTTTGCTTGTGATAGTCATGGCCAGCAAGAATACTGATTATCGCCGTCCCGCCGCAAATCGTGTCCGCCCAGCAACCTCCGCTATAATGTGCTGTTAATTCCATGGCACGACCGCAAGGAGGTCTTCATGTCGCAAGTCATCCCTGAGAAATACCGCGATCTGTTTCAGAAGCGCGCCTTTGCCAACCTGGCCACCCTGATGCCCGACGGCCGTCCGCAAGTCACGCCCGTCTGGTGCGACTTTGATGGCCAGCACATCATTTTCAACTCCGCCAAGGGCCGCCAGAAAGATAAAAACGTCCGCCGCGATCCGCGCGTAGCGATGACACTGATGGATCCCGAAAATCCCTACCGCTATCTCGAAATCCGCGGTCGCGTGGTCGAGATCACCGAAGACGGCGCCAGCGCCCACATCGACAAGCTGGCCAAGAAATACCTCGGCGTCGACAAATATCCCTACGGCCAGGCTGGCGAGGTCCGCGTGATGTACAAAGTGCAGCCCGAGCACACCACCGTGATGGGCTAGGCAAATTCGTTACGCCTGCAGCCTGCCCTCCGCGAAGCCGAAGGGTCTTGCCGGCAAGTTCACCGGGTTTGATTCTTGAGGGATGATTTTTGGGTGGCGCAGCGCTTCAGCGCTGCGATAATCGGCACCCTGTGTTGCGCCTTTAAGGGCGGGCTTTCCAATCCGCAAGCGCAAGAGCAGCAAGCGCTGGGACGCAAGCCCTACGGCCAGCACAACCGTGGAAGAGCGGCGCTTTAGCGCCGCGTCAGGTCATTTCATTTTAATCAGGGCTTTAGCCTCCGCACGAGGGACACGGCATTCACACCTACAATCTCTGCCTGCTAGGCTTCGGCAACGTAAACCGCACCCTCGTTCAACTGCTCCATGATCGCGAGCAAGAACTTCGCGCCCGCCACGGAATCTCATTTCGCATCACGGGAATCGCCACCCGCACTCTGGGATGGATTGCTAACCCCGATGGCCTGGACCCCATGATTTGTGTGGATATGAATTGCGTGGAGCGGACGCTCCTGTCCGCTAAAACCGGAAAATCTGATCAGAAGCTAGCAACCGTCCAAGCGTGGCTCGCCGCGGCCCAAGCCGACATCCTTTTCGAAGCCACCTCGCTCAACGTGCAAACCGGCCAGCCCGCCGTCGACCACATCCGCGCCGCCCTCCACCACGGAGCCCACGCCATCACTGCCAACAAAGGACCAATCGTCCACGCCTACCGCGAACTCCGCGATCTCGCCGCCGCCCGTGGCAAGCGCTTCCTGTTCGAATCCACCGTCATGGACGGCGTCCCCATCTTCTCGTTATTCGATCAACTCCCCGCGATCCACCTGCAAGGCTTCCACGGCATCCTGAATTCCACCACCAACGTAATCCTCACTGAAATGGAAAGCGGCCTCAGCTTCGACGAGTCGTTGAAGAAGGCTCAAGCCCTCGGTATCGCCGAGACCGACGCCACTCACGACATCGACGGCTGGGACGCCGCCGTAAAAACTGCCGCACTTGTCACCGTGCTGATGGATATTCCAATCAAGTTAGAAGAAATCAACCGCGAAGGAATCCGCGGCCTGAGCGCAGAAGCCGTCCGCGCCGAAAAAAAAGAAGGCCGCCCGTATAAACTTGTTTGCCGTGCAAATAAAACAGGGAAGGGAATAACAGCCAGCGTCCGCCCCGAACAAATCCCGCTAACAGACCCCATGTCACAAATCGCCGGCACCTCGTCTTATATCTATTTCGAAACCGACATCTTCCCCGGCCTCGCCATCACCGAAGAAAATCCCGGCCTCTACGCCACCGCCTACGGCATGCTCGCAGATTTTGTGAAGGCGGTGAGCAAGTAAAGCAGCGTGTCCCGTAGAAGAGCACGCTGCGAGGAAGTAGAGCACTGTGCGCCGTAGAAGATCGCTGGAACAGTAGAGTGCCGTGGAAGAGCGGCCCTTCAGGGCCGCGTAAAGCTTTCAAAAAATCAATCGGCCTTTAGGCCCCGCGGCTCCGGCGTCATCCTGAACGCAGCCGTTCTTCCAGGCGGAGTGAAGGATCTCGCATGATCCGCTACAGACAATGGCCGATTCTCTTCAAGGAAATCGCAGTCAGCGGGTCCTGAGGGGACAGGGCGACCTCCGGTTGAGCCCGGGCGAATTCAAAAGATACATACACGGCCCAGCGATTACAGGGAAAGACATCTGGCTCATCGCCGAGGTTCACGGTGATCTCGCCTCGTTCTTCGTTATATGATACGTTCCGCGATTCCAGATATTTTGTAACTTCCGAATGTGGCATACCTACGCGCAGGACGCGCCGATACTGCGCCAGCTCGGCTTGGAACGTCACTTCCCGATCCGCCCGGACGCGATTCGCAGCCTCACTCTGCAACTTCAGGTTCCGGTAAGCATATGCGAAGTAAAGCAGCACTACAGAGAGAAGGACACCAAGAATAATAAGAATTCTTTTCACCAGCCGAGCCACGCGGCATGATGTCATGCATCCGCGAAATCTGCAAGAACGAGACTCATGATAGAAATTAGTAAGAAAATAATGGCCCCCGAAATCGAAATCTGTCCCACCGCCCTCGACCTCCCCTCCATCCGCGCCCAATTCCCCTCACTCGCCCAATCGGTCAACGGACATCCCGCCGTCTTCCTCGACGGCCCCGGCGGAACGCAAGTTCCGCAGCGCGTCATCGACGCCATCTCCGACTACCTGTGCCGCAACAATGCCAACACTGGCGGAGCCTACGCGACCAGCCGCAACACCGATGCCATGATCGCCGAAGCCCGCGCCGCCATGTCCGACTTCCTCCACTGCGGCGCCGATGAAATCGTCTTCGGCCCCAACATGACCACGCTCACCTACGCGATGTCCCGTGCCATCGGCCGCGACCTCGGACCCGGCGACGAAATCCTCGTCACCCGCCTCGATCACGACGCCAACGTTTCCCCCTGGCTCGCGCTCGAAGAAGAAAAGGGAGTGACCATCCGCTGGGCAGAAATTCACAAACAAGATTGCACTCTCGATGTCGAAGACCTTGCCGCAAAGCTCACTTCAAGAACCAAACTCGTCGCCGTCGGCTACGCGTCAAACGCTGTCGGCACCATCAATCCCGTCAAAGAAATCGTCCGCCTCGCTCACTCCGCAGGCGCGCTCGCGTATGTTGACGCCGTCCACTATGGCCCGCATGGCCTCATTGACGTTGCCGCCCTCGACTGCGATTTTCTAGTCTGCTCCACCTACAAATTTTTCGGCCCGCACATGGGCGTTCTCTTCGGCAAGCGCGAACACCTCGCGCGCCTGAGTCCTTACAAAGTGCGCCCGCTCACCGATGCCGTTCCCTTCCGCTGGGAGTGGGGCACGCTGAACCACGAGTGCATCGCCGGTATCACCGCATGCGTGGAATACATCGCCGATCTCGGCCGTCACGCATGTCCCGAGGCCGCTACTCGTCGCGCCGAGATCGTCGCGGCTTTCGAGGCGATTCACCGTCATGAACGCAGATTAATGGAACGCCTCATCACCGGCCTCTCGCGGATTCCAGATCTGAAGATCTTCGGCATCACCGATCCTTCCTGCTTCGACTGGCGGTGCCCCACGCTCGCAGTCCGCGCCATCGATCAAACTCCCGGTCACACTCCGCTGCAACTCGCCACCAAACTGGGTGAGCGCGGCTTCTTCACCTGGGATGGAAACTACTACGCTTTGAACCTCACTGAGCGGCTCGACATCGAAAGCACCGGCGGCTTCCTCCGCATCGGCCTCGTCCACTACAACACCGCGGAAGAAGTGGATCGCCTGCTCGCAGCTCTGCGCGAGATACTCTAGTCGGGAAAATGCCGCAATACCTGCAAGTGGGAGGGGCACGAGTGTCTCTGTGCCGTATCAGCCGGGAAGAAACAATTGCGCTTCCGTGCCCGAGGTGAGTCTTGGGCGCAGCGTTTGCTAAAAAATGAAAAGATTAAAGCCAGGGGAGGGCTGGCGCGCCGAACCAAGTTGGCCTCTATGGCCACCGCTTGGCGCTATCGTCCCACCCGGCTGCGCGCACCGGTTGTGCCGCCGCGACGGCAGGGGGCGACGGAATGCGGATCGGCTGCTGCGGTCCGTTCACCGCAGTCGGCAACACCGATTTGGCCATGTCTGAATTCATTTCTTTTTCTTCGGACAGCAGCGGAGCCACCAGCCGTAGCGCTTCCACTTCTTTTTCCAGCCGGGTGAGCTCCATCTCTTTCTGCCGCAGGACTTCATAAACATTCTTCATAAACTAAGCACCTACAAGTCGGTTAGTAAGGTTAGCAGCTTTTCTCGCACTTTAGCAGAGTTGGCTGGGTTGTCAAGAAATTAAGCCGTGGCAACCTATATTCAGATCATTTGCGGGGAGCATAATCGATTTCACCGCTGCAAGCGAGCATCCTTCACCCCCTGGGAAATTCGATTTCGCCTGATTCGATGCGGCTCTCAGCCAGATATTCACAACTCTTATGCTACCGCGCCGGGCGCATTGCCTTCCCGTAGCCCGCGCCGAGCGTTGTGATATCTGCTTTCGCCCCGCGTTCCTTAGAGAGTTGCCCTTCGCAATCTGCACCAAATCCTGTCACCCGTCTGTGGACGGCTTGCACTCGATTGAAAATACGCATCTTGCACACGCAGATTTTTCATTGACGAAAATTATAGAAAGCGTAAAACAGAATCGTTCTTTGACAGTTTCTTAAGTTTTTCCGGTTGGTGTGGCGTCCGGGGCTCAAGCCTAGTCACTCTTACATTGCAAAATGATGAGGGAAGGCGGGTAAGGGTCTATAGCAAAGCGCTGGTCGAGGAGAACGAGAAACCCAGTCGAAGGCAGGATAGAGTTCCGAGGCGTTGGGTAGGTTTATCCGGTTGGCGGTAAGCCCGGAGCCCAAGCGAAGATCGCGCGCGGCACCCCGCAAGGGAAGCTGCGTAGCAGGTCGAGCAAGGGTCTAACGCGAGCTACTGGCCGAGACGAATGGACTCAACACCACCTCGGAACTCTTATGTTTTAGCTCTTGGCTTCTAGCTCTCACCTTCCAGCGTCAACTAAACCTTCTTCCGCGAAACAATCACCCACACCGTCCCGCGCCCATCGCAATAGCGGCAGCGTTCCTCTCCCAACAACTTTCCTGTGCCATGGCATTCCAGGCAGTTTGCGACAATGTGCAGTTCCTGCATGGAACTCTCAGGCAGCTTGGCTGGATCCTTGAACGTTTCGGCATGGTGGTGGTCGCGCAGCCAGAAGACCAGCTTGCCTTCCAAAGTCTCCCGCTCTTTGCTGCTGAGTTGAGCGCAACGCTGCGGCCACCAGTCGCGAATGCAGCCGTAACAAATCAGTTCGCCGGCGTCGAACAGCATGCCAGGATCGGAGCGACGCAAGAACTTTTTGCACCAGAAACACGCATTAACGCCGAGCAGTCCGAGAGCGTCCCTCAACCGGTCCAGTTCGCTCTGTTGTTGCGCGAGGATCTCTTCGAGGCTTGCGCCGGATTTTTCAGCCATGAACTAGCTTCTCACTCTCACCTGCAAAAGTGTAGCCACTTAGCAGAAATAATCCAGATCAGCCGCAAGCACCTTACCTGCGCAGAACGTTCGCCTTTTCTGAGAACTGAGAACTAATCCACGTGCTCGCCCATTTCGAACGCTTCTTCGGCCATGGGCAGCACATCGCGCTCGCCCGCGACCCACACATACAGAGTCGGCAACAGAAAAATACTCATCACGAGAGCCGCGATAAGGCCGCCTACTATAACAATCGCGAATGGACGCTGAGAATCCGAGCCGATCGCGTGTGACAGCGCCGCCGGCAACAGTCCCAAAGTCGCCACCAGCATCGTCATCATGATCGGTCGCAGTCTCAACACCGCTCCCTCCACTGCAGCGTCCTCAATGGTAAAGCGGCGTGCCCGGAGCTGATTAATGTATTCCAGCATGATCACGCCGGTTTGCACGCACACACCGAATAGCGCCAGAAAACCGACGCCGGAGGATACGCTGAAGTTGGTGCCCGTGATCAGCAAAGCAAGCACCCCTCCAATCGGCGCGATGGCAATGTTCGCCATAATCAACACTGCCCATTTGAAGGACTTGAACATGGTGTAAAGCAGGATGAAGATGATCAGAATGGTGATGGGCAATACAATGAGCAGCCGCGCGTTGGCCCGCTTCTGGCTGGCATATTCGCCCTCCCAGTCGATCGTGTATCCCACCGGTAATTTAACCTGCTCATTCACCTTCTTGATTGCCTCTTCGACCGTGCTGCCAAGGTCACGTCCGCGGACGCTGTATTTGATGGCAACATAGCGCCGGTTACCTTCGCGATAGACCTCAGAGGCCCCATCCGTCACCGTTACCTTGCACAACTGAGCGAGCGAAACGCGCTCTCCCGTAGGCGACAGCAGTCGAATATTCTCGATGGCCTCCTGCGTATCCCGATATTGTGGCAGGTAGCGCAACGTAAGGTCGTATCGCGCCTCGCCCTTGAGTACCTGGGTCAGCGCATTCCCTCCTACAGCGGTTTGAACCGCGTCCTGCACATCGGCGACGTTAATCTGGTAACGGGCCGCAGCCTCCCGGTCTACAACCACATTCAGATTGGGTTGTCCCAGCACCCGAAAAACTCCAAGATCCTCAACCCCCTTGATTTGCGACATGATCTTCACAATCTCATCGCTCTTTTCCTCCAGAACCTTCAAGTCGTCGCCATAAATCTTGGTCGCGAGCGCGCCCTTTACTCCACTGACCGCCTCTTCCATATTGTCTTCGATGGGTTGAGAGAAGCCCCAGACAACGCCAGGAAGCTTGTCGAGTTCGCGATTCATAGCCGCAATTAATTCATCTTTATTCTGGTGAAACACCGGCCGCCAGTCTTCCTTTGGCTTAAGATCCACAAAGAACTCAGTATTGAAAAATCCTGTCGTATCCGTTCCGTCATCCGGGCGCCCCACTTGACTTGTGCATTGTGGGACTTCTGGAAAAGAGCACAGGATGATTCGGGCTTGGTTTGCGACGCGAATCCCCTCGTCCGGCCCAGTGCTGGGCGCAAGCGTGCCCCGCACCCAGAGCGCGCCTTCATCCAGGTGAGGCAAAAATTCGGAACCAATGGCGCCCCCGAAGGCAAGGTAGTTTCCCACGCCAATCATGAACACGACCACGCCGACCGTAACCGCACGATGGCGAATCGCCCACCGAACCGCGACACGATAGTGTTTGATCGAGAACTCCATGGCTGGATTGCGCCATTCCTTCGCGCCCTTTCGAAAGGCGAAACTGGCCAGCACCGGCGCAATCACAATCGAGAACAGTAACGCCCCCAGCAGCGCAAATGCCACCGTCCACGCCATCGGATGAAAAAGCCGTCCTTCCACACGCTGCAGCGTGAAGATCGGAAGGTAAGCCGTGATGATAATGGCGATGGCATAGAACACCGGCCGCTGCACCTCATGTGAAGCCTCTCCGATTTTTTCGTTCGGCGTCTTGACCCCATTCTTGGTGCCTAAATGGCGCACGATGTTTTCGATCATTACCACCGCGCCATCCACCACCATGCCAAAATCCAAGGCACCCAGAGACAATAGATTCGCGGGAATGTGTCTCAAGTCCAGGCAAATCGACGCGAACAACAACGAAAACGGAATCGTCGCCGCAACAATCAGTGCGCCCCGGATATTGCCCAGGAATAAGAAAAGAATGATCGATACCAGAATCATTCCTTCCGTCAGATTGTGCAGCACCGTATGGCTGGTGAAGTGAACCAGATCGCTGCGATCGATGAAGGGAACAACCTTCACGCCTGGAGGCAATATGTGATCGTTCAGTTCCTGCACTTTCTGGTGGATGCCCTGCAGGGCCGTATCCGCCGCCGCTCCTTTACGCAACAGCACGATGCCTGAGACCACATCGTCGTTATCGACGATCTTGCCGTCTTCTCGATGAATCGCCTTCGCAAATTGCCCCAGCCGGATCTTTGGACCTTGCGAAACCAAGGCAATGTCCTTCACGTGCAGTGGCGTGCCATTCTTGGTCAGGATCACCGTCTCTGCGATGTCTTGCGAGCGATCGACCAATCCTACCGAGCGCACGTTGATCTGCTGCAAGCCTTCCTGGATGAAGCTGCCGCCCGCATTCGCGTTATTGTTGGTGAGCTGTTGCTCGACCTGCGCCAGGCTCAGCCCGTAGGCGACCAGTTTGCTGGGATCAACCCGAACCTGGTATTCGCGGGTGGGTCCACCAAAGCTTGCGACATCTACAATATCGGGCACCGCTTTGAAATTCTTTTCGATGACCCAATCTTCAATCGACTTCAGTTCCATCGGGTCATACGCAGGATTGGTGCTGCGCAAGGTAAAGAAATAAATCTGGCCGACCGGGCTCCAGTCGGTGCCCATTTGCGGCACCACGCCCGGCGGCAGCGTGACCTGGCTCAGCCGCTCCAGAACCCGTTCCCGGTTCCAGTCGTTATCCGATTCATCGTCAAAGATCAGCTTCAGATCAGAGAGTCCGAACAGCGAGAATGAGCGCAGGTGCACAACGTGCGGAATGCCGTTCATCACGATTTCCAGTGGAATCGTAACCTGCTGTTCGATCTGCTCTGCGGAAATTCCCGGCCATTGCGTGATGACCTCGACATAGTTATCCGCGACGTCGGGATAAGCCTCAATGGGCAACCGCATAAACGAAACGATTCCCCCGGCGAAAAGGATCAATGCCAGCCCCAAAACCAGCAGGCGATTGTTCAGAGCGAAATCGACGATGCGTCGAATCATTTATTGTTCTACCGTGTTTTGCAGCGCCAGAGCATTCGAAACCACTTGATCTCCCGGCTTAATTCCTGACTTGACCTCCTGCAGATTGCCCGGCAGCATTTTCCCTGCGACCACCTCAAGGCGCTTGAAATGTCCCGCCCCCAGCGGTGCATACACCCAATCGCGATCATGCAAATGCATAATCGCGGTCGCCGGAATCGATGCCCGCGTTTCCGCCTGCTTACCGTAGAAGGTCGCGGTGACGAACATGCCCACCCGCATCACTCCGGGATTCGCGACTTCCAGGCGGACTTTCGCAGTACGAATATTGGGATCTAGCACCGGCAGAATGTTATCGATCCGCCCTTTCAACATCTTGTCGGGATACGCGTTCAGCCGGATATCGGCGAACTCTCCCACATGCACCGCATCGAGATCGTTTTCGTAAACGTCGCAGATGATCCAGACGTAAGAAAGATCGGAAATGGTAAAAGGATTCGGTGAACCCAATCCCTGCACCCCCGCAGCATTCGTAATTTGCTGATCGGAAATCACCCCCGAGATTGGTGCAACCACGTCAACAACTCCCGAAGGATGGTCTTTGTCCACTCCCAGCAGTCGTAACTGCTCGTTCGCCGCATCCAGATCGGCCTGGGCATCTTTTTCGACGTCTTCCGCCTGTTCGAGAGCGCTCTTGGCCACCGCGCCTTTCTCGTAGAGAGTCTTCTGCCTGTCAAGCTGCAGTCGCGCCAGCAATTCGTCATTCACCTCTTTGCGATAAGCCTGATACGCTCCGGAAACGTCGTTGCTCTGAACTCGCATCAGCAACTGGCCTTTTTTCACCACGTCACCCAGCCGCGCTTTTATTTCGAGAACTCGCCCGGAAGCCACTGAAATCACCGGCACGGCGCGCGCGATATCCGGCTGCACCACACCAGTAACATTCAGGGCCGGGGCAGCCTTATACTCCACCGCCGTGGCCAGGGGAAATTGTTCCGGGTGATCCACCTTGAAATTATTGGCATCAAGATCGGGCTGGACGTTTGCCGCTGGCGGAGCCTCGGCCTTAGGGTCGGCTTTGCCTTCATTGCAACTGGTCAGGAACAAACTTGCCATCAGGCAAAGCATCGCAACCGCTACCCATCTTAGAATCTCCATTGAAAATGGGAAGGGCAGGGCACCAGAAGCTGGAGCGAAGCCGGCCGCCGGTACGACGGTGGCTCGTGCTACTGTGGCCGGTACGACCGTGGAAGAGCGGCGCTTTAGCGCCGCGTAGCAGCGTAGACTCCATTGGGCTTTAGCCCCCGTGGTCGTTGTTCCTGCTGGGGGAAGAACTTTTTCCGCGAACATCCATCGCACAAATCTGCCGCTCATTGGATCACCTCTTTACCCACCGCCTGGTTCAGTTGCGCCGCCGACGTTAAGTACGAACCGATCAGGTTGGTGTAACTGAGCTCCACAGCGCGGTAATCGCTCTCCGCGTTCAGAAAGTCCAGCAGCGACGCTCCGCCGTGCTGATAAGAAAAGAAAATCGTGTCCCGCACCCTCACCGCTTGCGCCAGATATTTTTGCTTATAAGGTCTCAGCAAAATAAGATTGCTGTTCAACGTGGCATACGCCGAATCCACATCGTTGAACACCTGCGCCTGCGCCGCATCCCGCAGCTTTTCGTTGCGTGTAATGTCGATCTTGGTGTGCAGCTTGTTGCCCTGATTGCGATCAAAAATGCGCAGCGGAATCTGCACGTCCACGCCAAAATAAACATCGATGGGGGGATTCCTTCCCACGTCGAAACTGAACGTCGGATCCGTCGACCCATTGGCGACCGCAAGCTTGTAATCCGTATGCGCCTTATCCACGGCCTGCACGGCCGCCTTCAAGTCCGGACGATTATCCAGCGCGATCTGCCGGTAAGCATCCAGCGGCTCGATCTGATCGCTAAAATCGAAGACGCCCACCAGGTCGAACTGCTCGATCGGTGTGCGATCGTTCAACAGCATGAGCATCTGGATTTTCGCCGTTCGCAAATTCACTTCCGCCGTTTGCACATCCGACTCATACTGCACACGCTGCAGCTCCAGGCGATCCAAATCAATCTGCGCAATGTCGCCCGCCTCGTATCGGTCTCGGCTGATCTTTAAAACGTGGTCGTAATAGTCAAGATTCTCTTTCGAAACCCGCAGTACCGCCTTCGCCTGCAGCGTCTGCACGAATGCGCTGCGCAAGCTGAACAGCAAGCCCCGCTCCAGATCGTCCTGCTGCGAGAGTGCAATTGCCGTCGCCTTCTTCGCGCTTTCAGTCCGCAACTCCCGCTTATGTGCCCGCTCGTGCAAATAGCTCACCGTCGCCGATGGCAGCCAGTATGCAAAGGGTCCGTGCGGCGGCCCGCCCGGAAACGGATCGAGCTGATCCGCCAGCAAAGTCAGCTGCGGATTTGGCCGGAAATGCGCCGTCAACTCATCGGCCTGCAATTCATTGATATTCAACTTCCCCGCCAGCAGCGTGGGATTATTCAACTCCAGCCGGTCTTTCACCTGCTCCCATGTCCAGGCCTGCAGCGGAGACTGCGGTGGCGGCGTGGTCTGCCGCGCCGCTTGCGCCGCAGCCAACCCAACTCCGCACAGCATCGCCAGAATGCCGCAACCCCGCGAAAGTGTTTTTCCCATCAATAACTCCATAAGTCGATGACGCCCTTCGGATTCTCCCGATGCACTAGAGCGTGTTTCATATATAGGTTTTGAAAGGGCACGGCTTCTAGCCGTGCCGCAAAAGCCCCCCAATCGGGGCTTCAGCCCCTGAGGTTGATCGACAACCATTCGGCCTACCATTTATGAAATACGCTTTATGAAATACGCTCTAGTAAAATCCCGTCTCCCACAAATTCACAATTCCTAATTCGCTGAATCTATTCGAGGGTCCTCAGCTGCTCAACGACGGAGCGTGACTTCAAAGTGCCGCCACCGGCAGTCCTTTCAGGAGTATCCGGTCTCCGCTGTAAAGATTTCCTAAGGCATCGTCGCTGCGGATTCGTGACTACATCCCATCACGATTTTGCTTGCGAGGATTTTGGCGGACTTATCCGAGGAGAGAAAACGGAGGCGCTCGGCCCGCGCTGAGAACACAGGGCCTGGCCAGCGGCGAGAAACACGTAACGGGAACTTCAAGCAGCCCAACCTCATCAAGCCCGAGCCGCGTCGCACTTGCCGCCATAATCGGAGGGCTTTGCATCCGATTGGTCCAGGCCGAACTCTTATCGCTCGCCGCCTGGCGCACCGCGCGCTTGCTCGTAGCCGACTCTTCCATCTCGGCCTGCATGGCATGCAGATCGTCGGATGCCGAGATCACAGGGAACAGCAGAACCAGCACGCACCCCAGGGTCAGCAAACACTGCACCGAGGTAACGCAGCGTTTCTGCTGGGCTCCCGCGCCGCGCCGCCACAGCCAGTATGCCGGCAGCGCCAGCAATACCCACGCGAGATTAAGCACCAGTTCCATGTTTTGCGATCAAGGTTTCGCCATCAAGTTTTCGCGATCACGTTTCGCGATCAAGACGGGACGGAACGTGAAAAGTCCCACGAATTAGAATTCCGCCAAGCTAGTTTTTCAGAAACTTCAAACCTAAGTCAACGTGACTTTCGGTACGGGAGGCCGAAAGCCGGAGCCCGAAAGCCGATCGACGCCCCTACGGCCCAACCAGCACTCGCAGTCGTCTCGGCGTCTGCAACTCCTCTTTATAAATAGCGTTTCGACTGGCTACCTCGCCGTTCACGTCGACGTACACCATGTAGCTCCCATACGGCAACGTTTCGCCAAACGGCAGCGACATTCCAACCGTTCCCCTCGTCAACAAAAAGTGCTGATATCCAATCTCGGTGGCCCGCCCGTTCTCCGCCACCGCCTTCACCTCGAAGGTCAAATCCATATCATCCACCGCTGTGTTCGACACTTCCACGCTGCCCTCAATGCGGTTCACGTTCACATGCGCCGGAACTTTCCACGCCACGGTGATTGCCTCCACTACCTTGATCGTAAATACCTTTTGCCATGCCTGTTGCGGTTGTCCGCCGTCTCTCACCGAGACCGCAAACTGAAATTCCCCCGCTCGCTGCGCTTCTCCGTGCAACAGACCGTCATCTTGCAGCTTGATCCCCGGAGGCAAAGCTCCACTCTCCAACTTCCAGTGCAGCACCGGGACGTAATTGCCGCGCGCATGAAACTTTACCTGATAAGGCGCCCTCGGATAAGTCACGGGTAAATCGCTGGGTTCGATCAATAGTCCGTTCACCGCTTTATCATCCGGCGCCGCCTTGTCCTGATTGTCCTGTGCGGCCGTTGCTTGATCGGTTGGCGGACTCGTTTCAGCGCCGGCCTGCCCCGCGGAAGCAGTGCTCATCGCCGTAACAATAAGGGAAAGCGCAACCAGCCGCAGTACCGCATTCAGGAATTCCGCACCCCGCACTTTCCTTAGCCGCTCCATCTGCATCCAACCTATCACTTACTCAAACACGGAATGTAAAGATATGTATAGAAAACCATCTCACAAATGGGTTCGGGAAGGGCACGACGTTCAGTCGTGCCGCCTAGAGCCAATAAAGACGAGGGCTTTAGCCCCTGAGCGACCTCGACCTGCTGCTCCGAACTATTTATGAGATGGCTTAGATGGCTTCTAGCTCGCGTGAATTGCGAATTGTCAATTGCAAATTTTCGTGGTGACGCATTTCGATTGTCAAACTCAGCCACGCCCAGATTTTTTCCGCTTGCGCGCTACTTATTCTCTTGGTTCGGGTTCAAGGCAAGTGAATTCCTGTGCTAACCTCGGAATTAACGACGACCGATTTCAGAAGTGGTTTACCCCAGGGGGAAGTTATGTCTGTACGAAACGCATTTGCCCTGCTCCTCGCGCTCTCTGCACTCACATTCTTAGTTGCCTGCGGCGGCAGTTCGCCGAAAGTGGTGCCTCCTCCCAGCGGCGGCTTCAGCGATAGCAACCTCAGTGGCACTTACGTATTTTCGTCGAGCGGAGTAGACAGCAACACTACTCCAGGATTCCTGGCAATGGTGGGCACTCTCACTGCCAACGGAAGTGGCACCGTCTCCAGTGGCACGGTCGATATCGTCGGTGCAAACGTCTCTGCTGCCGCCCAGGCTCTCAACGGCTCCTACAGCATTACTGCCGATGGCCGCGGGCAAATCAAGTTTGGCGTAAAGGTCACTGTTGAGAACTCAGCCGGCACCGGTACCACTACGAAGGGCGTTACCTTCGTCTTGGATTTTGTCCTGACTTCTAATTCGCACGGCTTGGTGACTGAATTCGACGGTAACGGCACGGGCAGCGGTACCATCGACCTGCAGAGCGCGGTTTCACAGGCTCAGCTTGCGGGCTCTTACGCCTTCGGCGTCTCCGGCGTTGGCACCACGGGCACCCCATTCGCCGCCGTCGGCAATCTTACTTTGGATTCCACAGGCGCTGTGACCGCCGGAGAAGAAGATATTAACAACGCCGGCACCTACTCGGGAGCGCCGAGTCCAATTACCCCGGGGACAACGTCCACCGTGTCTGTGGGGACCACCCCGCCTTCGGCTAGCCTCGCCGTCGCCGGAGTAGACACGTACAAGTTCGATGTTTTCCCCATCGACAATACGCACCTGAAATTGATTGAAACCGACGGGCTGTTGCTTACTTCGGGCGATGTGTACACCCAGGGAACTTCCATTCCAACCGGACAGCTTGTGTTTACCATGGCGGGAGAGAATATTTCCGCCCAAACTCCGCTTGATTCCGGTGGCTGGCTGACTAACAACAGCGGCACTATCTCCGCCGGACTCGAGGACTTTAACGACGGCGGCAATGTGAACACCGCCACTGCCGTCGGCGGCAGTATCGCCCCCGTAACTGGAGGACGCTCCGTGTTCACCCTGACGGGCTTCGTGAACGGCGCCGCCAGCGATGTTCCCGATACCTACACCTTTGCTGCCTACCCCTTTACGGCTGGCGGCGCGAACGGCGTCCAGTTGCTGGAAATTGACAATGGAGGCATCACCAGCGGAACGGCCTACGCACAAACCGCCACCACCCTGGCATCCCAGGGCTTCGGATTAAATCTCACAGGCGTCAACACCGTCAGCGAAGAGGACGACATCGCCGAGTTCACCACAACCTCCACTGGTTTCAGCGGCATCACCGACGTCAATGACGACGGCACCACACAGTTCGACAAAGCTATAAGCACAAGCAGCTTCGCTGCTCCAGACACCAACGGCAGGGGACAAGCCGTCACCAATTTCTTCAGCTTCAACTTTTACACGGTGAACAGCAGCACCGTCCTCCTCCTTGAGATCGATACCACTCAGGTAGGCCTGGGAGCATTCGAGTTGCAGAGCGGGTCCGGGGCAAGCAGCGCAGCCCAGCCGGCCGCCTCTCTGTTTCGCGCCGTAGTGCACCCGCACGTCGCTCGATCAAGGCAGAAATGAACTGACCTCTACGAATTGTTCCGGGCGCGGCTTTCCAGCCGCGCCCTTTTTCTCACCTCCTTCGCCGGAGTTGCCCCGCCGACGCATGACCTTAGTTACCTTTAACAAATGACCACTCTTCCCGCACAATGGCTCTCAAGGATTTCTGTAGCCTGCGGAGACCAAGCGTGCTCTATCGACGGATTCTGCGTGTATTGCTATTCGTAATCATGAACGCTTCGCTGGCGTCGGCGCGGGACCTCGCGCTGGTTTCCAACAAATCCAATGCTCTCGGCACAATTACCCTCCCCGAACTTATCAAGGTTTGCAAAGCCGAGAACAATCACTGGCCGGACGGCAAGCCCATCACCTTCGTCATGCGCGCGCCCTCCGTCCCTGAAATGAAGATTGTTCTCGAAAAGGTCTATGGCATGTCCGAGAACGAGGTCAACGGCCTCATCGTCACCTCCAATCACGGACGTCCCAACCATCCCGCAATCCTGGTTGCCAACTCAGATGAAGACCTAATCAATAAAGTGGCGTCCCTCCCGGGGGCGATTGGAGTCGTGGATGTCTATTCCATCAACAGCAGCGTCGCAGTCGTCAAGATCGCCGGCAAACTCCCCCTGGAGCCCGGCTACCTGCTACACGGCAATTAATGTGAAGCGGTGGATAGTGATTAGTGGTTGAGAAGCGATCTCATAAAATGGGTTCGGGAAGGGCACGACGTTCAGTCGTGCCGTCCAGAGCCAATAAAGAAAGGGCTTTAGCCCCTGAGGGGCTCGACAGTTTGCGACAAAACTGAAAACTGTCTTTGATTTTGCCAAGGCTGTGTTTGATTTTGGGTGGCGCAGCGCTTCAGCGCTGCGATAACGAGTCAGAAAACAACGGGGCTTTAGCCCCTGAGGGAGCGTTCACTCCGGGTTCATTGTGGGACGAGATTTACTGACCACTAGCCACTGACCACTGACTCTTATGGCATCACCCGGCAAAAAACTCGCGCCCACCAAGCCGGCAACGGCCCATGTCCGCCGCTTTCCACGCTTTGCCCTCGACGCCCGCTTGCACGTCCGCATGTTCCAGGACGGAGAATTTCAAAATTGCTGGGGACACTCCACTGAAATTGGCCAGGACGGCATTGGAGCGACCCTTACCGGTAAACTCGAAACCGGAGAGATCGTCTCCCTCGAGATTCCGCTTCCGCTCAGTCCATATCCCCTGAAAGTGCGAGCGATTGTGCGTTATTGCGACGGCCTCCGCTACGGCTTCGAATTCCTCACCCTCACCGTGAACCAGCGCGATATGATCTCCCGCGTCTGCGACATGCTGGCCAACAAAAGCTGATCGGATAATCTGTATTCGCTTGTCATCCCGAGCAAGCGGTCTTTGAGCCGCGAGGGATCTTGGTGATCCGCGCGACGCAACACTACCTGCCCTGAGAGAGCAGAAGCGACCGAAGGGTTCTTCGCAACGTAATAATCGCGCGGTGGAATCTGCATTCTCCCTGCTCAAGCGCGGCATCGTGGGAACGTGGCATCGCGTGTCTGCAAAGCATCTCGCAGCCTACCTTGACGAAATGACGCGGCGATTCAACGACCGTGAGAGCCCTTTCCTATTCCGCGATACGATGCTGAAACTCCCCGGTCTGAGAACCTCGAATACAAAGACCTGACGAAAGCCGCTTAGTGATTGGCGGTTTTCCACAGTGAACCCGGACCTATCTCGATCCACATGATTTCCTTTGTGTGGTACTCGTTGTAGCCGTTCAATTCGGGCGGAAATATTGAGGTGCTATGGGCGATAAACCAAGCCCCCAGGGCGTTTGCCAAGGCAAACGCATCAGTCCCATGCACCGTGATCCCCGGCCTGCCTGAGGCTTGTACGGCTGGCTTATCCAAATCTTGGGGATTTCCTTCCCCCGTAAACCAGCACTGTCTAGGAGACACCCTGCAAGCCTGACTTATGAGGTTGCTCACAAATACGTAATTTGAGTTATCGTCTTTTGGATAAGTAATAAGAAATGTGACCGTATCTTTTTTCCCGATGATGGCAGCTATAGACCTTCTCATGCGGTCTACTACTTCTACAGCCTTGACGGGGTCTCGCGGGATTATGTCGGGAGGTGAATCGGTTAGTTGTGCTTGTACCTTACTTGCAGGCGGAGTGGAAACTGCGGCAGCAGGTTCGACGATATTAACCTTTAGTGTTTGAGGATGTTTGTTTTCTACCGGGGGACAATGTTCGCAAGAATATTTGAGCGCAATCTTGAATGATGTTAAACCAGCGCGTGGCGCTATCTTCAGCGTGGTTCCCTCAAAGTATGAACCCATATGAAGGATGTCAAAGTGCTTTCGCCGCACCGTGGGATCATCCTTTGGTGCCGTGCTCCCCTCAGGTTCTTCTGCGAATGTGCAATCGTCGCAAAGCTGAATCCAGATTTGCCCATTATCAGCTTGCGCTGTGCCGATGTTCTTTGCGCTAACCGTAACGGTCACCACCCCGTTGACGGCAGGAAGAGATATTTCATCCCGAAGTTTCTCGTCATTCGGGTTGATGGGCCAGAATGTAAATTGTAGCTTCGCACTCTCTTTCGGTGTTTCTTTCGGCGCTTCTAATGTTTGCTGTGGAAACTGATACGAAAATTCAAGAGGATACGATTTTAGGCTCGTGCCATCCTGTACCGTGTATTGTCCTTTTATCTGGATTGTCTTAGGCGCTCGTCTTGGGGCAAACAATTGCTGAGGCATTCCACCTTGGGCTGTCGGCTGGTTAATCGCAATAGAAGCAATGACCAAGTGGACGACGGTATTGGCGAAAAGCTCTGAGCAGTGCACTCTGTAAACAGGAGCCGTACTCATAGTGCCGGGAATTGGCGTTAGCGGAACAGCAACAGCGTTGCCTTGCGGATCGGTCCCTTGCAGCCACGCTGGAGACATCGACTTCGCTGGAAACGCAGTAATCCCCGGAAATTGGCTCAACTGCCCGATCCCAGCAATGCTGGTGTCTAAGCGCACGACAAAATCTAGGTTGCGAATAGCAGCCGCACCGTTGGCTAGATCAAGGCGCACATCCACGTATTGCTTTTGCCACATGATTCCGGCGAGAATTTGCACGTCGTAAGGCGCTGCGGGTTGGAGATAAGCCATGACAGTCACAGACGGTTTCGGGAGCGGCGTTGCTGGGGTGATGTCCCGCGCTTTCTCTTCTACTTCCTCATCGTCTGCGATTGTTAGTCGCATAGTCGAGTCTGAGGGGCCGGATTGGTACGTAATCAGATAAGGCTTTCCGGTGAAATCTTCGATTGTGAACGTGACGGTTGCACCGCTTCCGATTTCCTTCAGCCTGTCTCCGGGAATGCCAATTGCCAGCCTTCCCCTTGCTGACTGCCCTTTTAAAAGCCCGCTCGCTACCTTAGTCGTGATGAGGTTGGCATGCTTCAAGATAAGCGTTTTATTTTCATTCGGGAAAACAATGGCTCTCGGTTGAGAAAGACTTAGCATATTTACATCAGAATCTAGGGTGGGCGATTTATAGTGTGGTTGATGGAAGATCACCGCACTGTTGGCACCTCGATTAAGGATTTGGGCGTCGATAAACATCATCGTCTGATCCTTGTCGGGAACATAGGTGTTTACTGAGTCCCCCACCCCAAATACAAAGTTTGGCTTCGTTTCGTCTGGCGCAACTTCTGTCGGTGTTCTCGCAGTAATCCGTAGCCACAGTCCACTTGAAAGCAATCCACCGCACAGAAATACAAGAATCGTGCTCTTTATCGGGTAGCTTTGATAGAAAGCAACGAACTGAGGCTTAAATTCCAGCCATCCCCACATTGCAATCAATAACACAGCCACCGACAAGGACAGCCAGCCAATCCATTTCTTGTCGGGCCATAAATAGGTGAAGGCTATCCCTAAGAGCGCCAAAATAACCCCCACCAACCCGAGCCGATCTCCGAGTACCATCGCGTACACCTCCACTGAGCCAAGGACCGGGCATCCTTGACTTGGGAAGCGTACCGCGTCTTCGCTCCCTGCGCCAAATGCATAATTCCGCACAATTACCTCAGTAACTTTCGAGTCATTCCCCTACGTTCTACTATGCCTCTGGCTGAGCTTCGGAGGGGGAAGCTTTAACATGGGTGGTCGTGTCACCCGTAGACCTCAGTCCCGGGAAATCGCGCGTGCCAAGGACTTGCGCCAGGCGCTTGAGCGCGGAGTTCCGCCCGCGTTTGTTCCCCCGGATGTTCCCAACTCGATCTCGCCACCCGCCGATCTTTCCTCGATCGATCTCTCCTGGAATGTCCTCGAAGCGAATTCAGGTGTGAGCGCGGAACGATCTCGCGACATTCGCCGCCAGTATCTCGAACAAATTTTTCAAGGTTCGCCTGATCCTGTGATCGTCGTCGATCTATCCTTCCAGACTCAATGCATCAATGCCGAGTTCGAGCGCATGTTCGGATATTCCGCCGCCGACACTATGGGCCGGCCAATCGACGAGCTCCTGTTTCCTCCCGATCGCGCCGCCGAATCGAAATGGATCGCGCAATGCCTGCTGCGCGGCGAATCCCTTACCCTCGAAACCAAGCGCCGCTGCAAAGATGGCACCTTGCTCGACGTTTCAGTATCCTGCGCTCCTCTCATCATCGATGGCCGCCCAGCCGCTTTTTATGCCCTCTACCGAAATATCTCCGAGCGCAAGCGCGCCGAAGCTCTCAGCTCCGCTCTCTATCGCATTGCCGAAAAAGCCAGCGCCGAACAGGATCTCCAGCAGTTCTTCGCTGCCATTCACGGCATCGTCGATGAACTCATGTGCGCTCGCAATTTTTCGATCGCCATTCACGAGCCGGAATCGGATGTGCTCAGCTTCCCCTATTTTGTCGACGAGCAGGAGCCGACTCCTGTTTCCCGGAAACTCGGATCGGGACTCCTCGAATATGTCCTGCGCACCGGCGATTCGCTGCTGTGCACTCCTGAATTCGCCAAACAGTTACAGCGGCGCGGCGAAGTCGTATTGAATTCCCCCATGCCGCAGCAATGGCTCGGTGTCCCGCTTAAGGTGAACCAGCGCATCTTCGGTGCCCTGGTATTAAGAAGCTATTCCAGGAACGCCCGCTTCGGCGAACGCGACAAGGACGTGCTCACCCTCGTCGCCCAGCAACTCGCCGCCGCCATCGACCGCAAACGCAACGAGCAAGCCCTGCGCCGCTCCGAAGTCCTCTATCGCTCTCTGGTGCAGACCGCTGTCTACGGAATTTACCGCTCCAGCCTCGAAGGCCGCTTTCTCGACGTCAACCCCGCCCTCATCGGAATGCTTGGCTACAACTCCGCTCTTGAAGTCCTGTCCCTCGATCCGAAAGAGGATGTATTCGCCGATCCCGGCGAATACACTCGATTGATCGATGAATTCCGGCGCACTGGACGCATGGATGGCGTCGAGGTCCGCTGGAAGCGCAACGACGGCGCCTCCATCACCGTTCGCATCAGCGGCCGCGCCGTCGCCGGCGGCGACGAACCCGCCGACGTCCTCGAAGCCATCGCCGAAGACATCACCGAGCGTCGCGTCCTCGAAGATCAGTTCCGCCAGGCCCAGAAAATGGAAGCCGTCGGCCGCCTCGCCGGCGGCATCGCTCATGACTTCAACAATCTGCTTATGGTAATCGGCGGCTATACCGAGGTTATGCTCAGCCAGCTCACCGTCGGGCACCCGCTGTTTTCCAAAGCCGAAGCCATTCAGCAAGCCTCTGATCGCGCCACCACGCTCACCCGCCAGCTCCTCGCCTTCAGCCGCAAGCAACTTCTCGAGTTAAAGATTGTCGATGTCAATGCCATCGTTTCCGATATGGAACGCCTTCTCCGGCCGCTGATTGGCGAAGATATCGAACTCACTACCCAACTCGAACCTTCCGTGGGATGCACTCGCGCAGACGCTGGCCAGCTCGAGCAGGTCATCATGAATCTCGTGGTCAACGCCAAAGACGCGCTGCCCGCCGGCGGCAAAGTTTGCATTCGTACCGCCAGCGTCGCGCTCGACGCTTCCTATCGCCCGGAGAACACCTACATCAAGCCGGGGCCTTACGTCATGATTGCCGTCAGCGACAACGGCCAGGGGATGGACCGCGAAACTCAAGCTCGCATCTTCGAGCCATTCTTCACCACCAAGGAAAAAGGCAAAGGCACCGGCCTCGGACTCTCCACCGTTTACGGCATCATCAAGCAGAGCGGCGGATACGTTTTTGTCCAGAGCGAACTCGGCCGCGGCACCGTCTTCACCATTTATTTCCCGCGCGTGGACGAACCCTGCGATGCTGTGGGCGCAACTCCCGTTTCCGTCGCAGCCGCCGGTGGATCGGAAACGGTCTTGCTTGTAGAGGACGAAGAGTCCGTCCGTCAACTCGTTCGCGAGACCCTCGAATCCCGTGGCTACCACGTCCTCGAAGCCGGCAACGGCGCTGCCGCGCTCGCGCTCGCCGCCAGTCACCCAGAGACCATTCACCTCGTTATTACTGACGTCGTCATGCCCGGCCTCAGCGGCCATGAACTCGCTCAGCAGTTGCTTTCCGCCCGGGCCGGTCTGAAAGTTCTCTACCTCTCCGGCTACGCCCAGGACGCTTTTCCCACGCCATCCGCCGAAGCCCAAAAGGCTTTCCTGCAAAAACCGTTCACCCTGCAAAGCCTCGCCCGCAAAGTCCGCGAAATTCTCGGCCCACCAGCCAAATAATGTCGTGCTGTTGGATGGAAGCGAGTCGACTCCTTTGTGGGGACAGCCGCCCTCGGCTGTCCAGCCGAGCGCAGCGCGGCTAAATTTGCAGCGAGGAAACCCTGCAGCGGGAAAAGCCTTTGGGTGGCGCAGCGCTTCAGCGCTGCGATAAGATCGCCCAAGACGGTGGGCTTTAGCCCCCGCCCATCAAGCAAATCTCCTCGCAACCACCACTCCATTTTCCGACACCAAACAAAAGCGCCCCTGAATCCGCATTCCTGATCTCATCATCAGTACAATAAGAACTCTGGAGGAAAAATCATGGCTCATGAACTACCGCCCCTGCCCTATGACTACGCGGCGCTCGAACCCGTCATCGACAAGCAGACGATGACCCTTCACCACGACATGCACCACGGTGCCTATGTCAAGAACCTCAACGCAGCCATCGAAAAGCATCCCGAACTCGGCAAAAAGTCAGCAGAAGATTTGATCCGTGACTACAATGCCATCCCCGAAGACATTCGCGCCGCGGTCCGCAACAACGGCGGCGGCCACGTCAACCACACCATGTTCTGGAAGATCATGAAGCCCAAGGGCGGAGGGGATCCCACCGGTCCCATCGTCCAGGTCATCAACAAAACTTTCGGCAACTTCAAAGATTTCCAGGCCAAGTTCAATGACGCCGGTGCCAAGCAATTCGGCTCGGGATGGGTCTGGCTCGCCGGAAAGCCCGGTGGCGAAGTCCATATCATGACCACGCCCAACCAGGACAACCCAATTTCGCAAGGCCACTTCCCGATCTTTGGCAACGATGTCTGGGAGCACGCTTACTACCTCAAATACAACAACCGCCGTCCGGAATATTTAGCCGCCTGGTGGAACGTAATCAACTGGGACGAAGTTAACCAGCGTTACGAAGCGTTCAAGACTGGCAAGTCGGTTCAAGAGCCAGCCTTGGCGCATCGCTAAGGCAGCCCGTGTGGGGCGGACACTCTTGTCCGCCTGCTTTTGACTTCGGTTTTGCATTTTGCTGCTCTGGATTCCAGAGCAACCAACGAGAAAGGCCCCCAGTGGGGGCCTTTCTTGCTCTCCGTGACAACCTCGGCCAACCTCTACGCTGCCGCAGTCTCCACGAACTCATCCGGATCAGCCTCGAACTCCCGTTTGCAATTCTCCGAGCAGAAAGAGTATTTCTTCCCTGCAAACTGCGTATTGAATTCGGATTTCGTCTCGTCGACTTTCATTCCACAAACCGGGTCAGTCGTCATCATTCCTCCCTGCGATAGAATTTGTTCCCACCTGCCCTCGAATGACTGCAATGACCTTACCGTTCTCAGCCATCTCCAAATGACTGACCTGGCGCGCTTTTCCATTCGGTCCATTTTTCGTTGACAAGGTCCTGGGAAAATTCTTCCACCTGCGTGCACGTTATACCCAAGGCCCCCAACTACACCTCTCTCGAAACTTCGCGTGGCAGAGATTTATCACTATGATTTATGCGCAACCGCGACCAGATCTGAGCCCACCGTGGAAGAGCGCCGCTTCAGCGGCGCGTTAGCTGTTCGAAACGAAGTGTTTAGCCCCCGATTCTCCGCGCAACCGAAAGTCGAGAACGGACCACTGAAAACCTCCCACCGCCTTTCTGCATTTCCTGTGCACCCTCTGTGGAGAATCGGCCCGCCCTCCCTTCCACCGATTTTTTCTCAGGTCTTTCCGGTAAGGCGAACCGTGCCCTGCAAGCGGCTTAGCGGGACATCTCGAGCGCCTCCTTGATCCGTGTTCATCCGTCACACCCCGCGCGGCCGATATTTTCCTCAATTGCACCAAAAATACTGAATTGACCTCGCGCCATTTCGTTCGTACATTCTCTTTCGCGCTCAACAAAAATTTACATGGAACTCAGCCGATGACGGGAACCGTTGAGTGGCAGCCCGAGATCGGCAGCACTCCTGTCGACAACCACCACCATTCACTATCGACAACAAAAAAGCCAAAAGACGAGCACTTATGAGAGCAGCCAATCCATGGATTACCTATCGTACTCGCTTTCTGGTCAAAGCCAGGCAACTCCACAACAGCCTCAGCTTCACCGACGTTCTCGGGCGTCAGCACTGCGGATCGAAGGGCGATTATCTCGTCGAATCTTCAGAAGGCGTTCTCAGTATCGCGCCTCGTCAGATCTTCGAGGATATCTATGTGCCCTTGCTAACCGGCCATGCCGCGACCCAGGAAAATGCGGAAACGTTCGACTGCTTCACGGCTCAAGGTCAGCAAGAAACTTTGCCGCCGCGCAGGAAATCGCAACCCACAGAAGCGTTGCGGCGTGGGACTCCCGCGAGTTTCCCGCTCCCGCCAACTTTCGTTCGCAAACCGGTGCCGCCGTATCGCGACCGCTCTTCGTTAGCCCCCGGCCTGCGCTCTGTCTAACCATGCCGGGCGCGTGCAATGTTACAAATCCCACGAAAGTCCCAAGTCTTACCGGGACTCCAAATGTCAGCAAGGCTCCAAATCTCTGCTTGTTCACGGAACCCGTGCAGCACCGTGACCGTGAAAGAGCAGTGCTTCAGCGCCGCCTAAGCCGCCTCGAAACAACGGTGGCCTTAGCCCCTGAATTACCTGAGAATCCTGACCTAACCATAGCCTTTTCCGTCGTCTCCAACCCTTCTCCGACTTTTATGAATGCACGATGAATTCCACTTGTGGAAAACAAATCCGCCAACCCCGAATCAAGCCCGTCATTGTTGAGGATACAACCTATGGTGTTTCCCTCTTGACAGGTACAATAAGCGGGAGTAACTTTGCAATCCCATAGCCCTTTCGCACCTGTCTCGCGGGAACGGGCCAGGTTTTAGGGAAGAGAGTAGTCAGGAAAAACCGGCGGGAATGGCGCCAGGCCAGAGGTGACCCGGTGCCACTCCCGTAAAAAGAACAAGAAAGGCTTTCGGTTCAGCCAGTCCGGAGGAGCGGGCGGTCGGGCCCAGAAAGCAGATTTGAAAGTGCGGTAATCGTCCCCCCAACCCTCCCCGGGGTGACGACTGAGGACAACGCAAGATTCGTACGCAGCAAGCGTTTCGTACAGAACCAAATCCATGATTCGTATTGGCCCGGCTTCAGCCGTGCCGCAGGGTTTGGATTTGAAGGAGCGCGGCTTCAGCGGTGCTACAGGATTTGGATTTGAAGCGGCCCGGTTTTAGCTGCGCTACAGGATTTGAATTTGAAGGGGCCTGGCTTCAGCTGCGCCACAGGATTTTGGATTTGAAAGGGCGCGGCTTCAGCCGCGCCGCAAGAGCAGCAAATAGCAACCGGGCTTTAGCCCGCGTCACAAAGTAGAAATAGAGGAGCCGTGAGATGGAAGCTTTAACCCGCTTGGTCGCTGACTCGCTAACCCGGCACGGACTGGATCGTCCTATCGACCCACGCCGCCTGCAATGGTCTCGTTGGTTCCGTTGCGATTCTCCGCGAAGCCTGCTCGTAGTCCCCAGCAAGCCCGGCATATTCGCTCTCGCCGAAGAGATCATGGATCTGGGCGCCACTACCGCTCATGTGGGGACAGCCGCCCCCGGCTGTCCGTCCGAGCGAAGCTCGGCTGATTTGGGTGGAGCAGCGTTGCCGCGCTGCAATTCGCTCAGGCCTGACTCCACGGCTTCAGCCGGTTCCCGGTCCTCACCTCCTTCAGGATCCTTGGGTGGTGGACCTTTGAGTGGTGAGCCTTTGGGTGGCGCAGCGCTTCAGCGCTGCGATCAACCGCCCCTTATGAACGCGGCTTTAGCCGCTGAGGAAAAGCCCATTCGCCGCATGCTAGCCGTTCTCCAGTTCTCTGAAGACGACGACATGGCCTACGTCCTCGACCGCATGTTCACCCGCATCAACCCCATGCGCTCCCGACTCGCCTCCGGACGCTGCTTCGTCCGCTTCGTTGCCATTGATGACCAGGACCAGCGCCGCAGCATCTGCACCGCCCTCAACCAGTGGCTGATTTCCTCCTCCGAAAAAGCCAGCGGCCTGCCCGCCGATTTTTCTTCGTCGCTGGAACTAACCGAGAGTCTAGGGCGAACACTCCCTTCCACTACCGTGGGGACAGTCACTACCGCTCATGTGGGGACAGCCGCCCTCGGCTGTCCGTCCGAGCGGAGCTCGGCGTTAGAGCAGGCAATGTCCGCCAAAGCCAATGCCATCACACATTTGGATTCCGGAGCCGCCAGCAATCTTCACTGTCCTCAACCACTTCCCTCGGGCTTCTAAATCGGGGGCATTTGGCGAAGCGTTTTCTAACCCAAGCAGCACCGTGGAAGACAAGCAGTACCGTTTTCTGACCCAAGCAGTACCGTGTTCTAACCAAGCAGCACCGTGGAAGAGCGGCGCTTCAGAGCCGCGTTGAAGGTAACAATGATCCGGGGCTTTAGCCCCAGCCCCAACGGGCCGTGATAACGCTCTTTAAAAACCGCTTCACCTCGAACGTTGCCCGTTCGGAGACCCCCAATTCCCGCCTCCGCCGCCCCTGGAGGCGGAATCGGGTGCTGTTGTTTAGAATCTAATTAATGGAGAGATCAATGCCGGAACTGAAAACAACCCCCGTCGAAACCACGGCCGTCCCCGCGTCCACTTCCGCGAACGCTCCTGCAAAGAAGACCGCCTCCGGCCTCTCTTTCCGCCGCTTCTTCACCAAGCCAGGCGTTTCCCCCTACGACGAACTCGAATGGGATCTACGCCTCGCACAGATCACTGACGCCAAAGGCGTCGTGATCTTCGAACAGAAAGACGTCGAAGTCCCCAAAGACTGGTCCATGACCGCCACCAACATCGTGGCCAGCAAATATCTCCACGGCAAAGTCGGTACTCCCGAGCGCGAGACCGGAGTCCGCCAACTCGTCACCCGCGTCGCCGAAACCATCCGCAACTGGGGGTTAGCCCAGGGCTACTTCAAAACTCCCGAAGATGGCGCAACCTTCCACGACGAGCTAGTCCACATCCTCGTGCGCCAGTACGCCGCCTTCAACTCGCCCGTCTGGTTCAACGTGGGCTGCGACCGCATCGAGCCCAATTCCGATGCGCGCAACTGGCACTGGAACACGCAAACTCAACAGGTTGAATTCGGTGTTACCGGATACACGACTCCGCAATGCTCCGCCTGCTTTATCAACTCGGTAAAGGATTCGCTGGATTCCATCCTCACTCTGGCAAAGACTGAAGGCATGCTCTTCAAATGGGGATCAGGCACCGGTACCAATCTCTCTCCATTGCGCTCCTCCACGGAAAGCCTCAGCGGCGGCGGCACAGCCAGCGGTCCGCTCAGCTTCATGAAAGGTTTCGACGCCTTTGCCGGCGTTATCAAGTCCGGCGGCAAAACTCGCCGTGCCGCCAAGATGGTCATCCTCAACGTCGACCACCCCGACATCGTCGAGTTCATTGAGTGCAAGCAGAAGGAAGAAGCCAAAGCCCACGCCCTCGTCTCCTTGGGATACGACGGCTCGCATCCCGACTCCGACGCCTACTCCTCCATCTTCTTCCAGAACGCGAATAATTCCGTCCGCGTCACCGACGACTTCATGTACGCCGTAGTCCGCGACACCGATTTCTCCACCAAAGCCATCAGCGACGGCGCAGTCATGAAGACCTACAAAGCCAAAGATTTGCTCCACAAGATTTCCGAGGCTACGTGGCACTGCGGCGATCCCGGCATGCAGTACGACACCACCGTCAACCGCTGGCACACGTCCAAGAATACAGCGCGAATCAATGCCTCGAATCCCTGCAGCGAGTACATGTTCCTCGACGATTCCGCCTGCAACCTCGCAAGCTTGAATCTTCTGAAGTTCGCCCCCAACGGCACCTTCGACGTCGAAGCCTACCGTCACGCTGTCGACATCCTCATCACCGCGCAGGAGATTCTCGTCGACAATGCCGGATATCCGACAGAGATGATCATGCGCAACTCGCATGATTACCGCCCCCTTGGCTTGGGCTATGCAAACCTCGGCGCGTTGCTGATGGCTGCGGGCCTGCCCTACGACTCAGACGCCGGCCGCGACTACGCCGCCTGCGTCACCGCCATCATGTGCGGCGAAGCCTATCTCCAGTCCAGCCGCATCGCCGAACAATGCGCCCCACTGACGCCCGCAACGGAAGCCACAAAAAAGAATTTGTCGGAAACAAATCTGGGAGCAAGTGTCGGCAATGCCCGTGTGGGGACAGCGGCTGTCCAGGAGCGAAGCTCCGCAGCTTTCCCCGGCGGAGCCTGCCCCGGCTGGTACATCAACCGCGAACCGTTCCTCGACGTCATCCGCATGCACCGCGCCTCAGTCAACAACATAAATAGGGCAAACGTCCCCACCCCACTTTACGAATCCAGCAAAGCCTGCTGGGACGAAGCCCTCGCCCACGGCGAAAAACACGGCTACAGAAACAGCCAGGTAACCGTTCTCGCCCCCACCGGCACCATCGGCTTCATGATGGACTGCGACACAACCGGCGTCGAGCCTGACCTCGCTCTCGTCAAATATAAGAAGCTGGTCGGCGGAGGCATGATCAAGATCGTCAATCAAACCGTGCCCACCGCGCTGTTCAAGCTCGGATACGATCACGATCAGGCCAACGCCATCGTCAGCTACATCGACGCTACCGGAACCATCGAAGGCGCGCCCCATGTGAAGGACGAGCATCTCGCCGTCTTCGATTGCTCCTTCAAGCCCGCCAAAGGCACGCGCTCGATTGCCTACATGGGCCATCTCCGCATGATGGCGGCCACCCAGCCCTTTATCTCCGGAGCTATCTCGAAGACCGTCAATCTCCCCGAGAACGCTTCGGTGGAAGACATCATGGAAGCCTATCTCCAGGCCTGGAAACTCGGCCTGAAAGCGGTCGCCGTTTATCGCGATGGCTGCAAGAAGTCTCAACCGCTTTCAGCCGCTGGCACCAAGACTGCGAACTCCAGCAAAGACGATTCCCGCACCCCGCCGCCGCGCGAGGACGAAAATCTCAACGCGCCTCCGCGCGCCGTCCGTCACAAGCTGCAGGAAGAGCGCGCCTCCATCACGCACAAGTTCAACATCGGAGGCCACGAGGGCTACATCACCGTCGGCCTCTATCCCAACGGCGATCCCGGCGAACTCTTCATCACCATGGCCAAGGAAGGATCGACAGTCAGCGGCCTGATGGATAGCTTCGCCCTCGCCACCTCGATCGCATTGCAGCACGGCGTGCCCCTGAAACTGCTCTGCGAAAAATTCGCCCACACCCGCTTCGAGCCCAGCGGCTGGACCAGCAATCCCGACATCGGCTTCGCCAAGTCGATCATGGACTACATCTTCCGCTGGCTCCAGTTGCGCTTCCTCACCGGCCAACAGCAAATGCTCTTCGAGAGCTTCCGGCCGAAGCTGTCCGACCCTCGGCAGGAGTTCGATCCCGGCAAAGGTGAGCTCGCCGGCGAGGGATCCGGCTCTATGTCGGCTGGCGTGAAGCCGATGATCCCGCCAGGACGCGGCAGCATCCACGCTGCGGACGCGCTCGCGAGCATCGTAGACCTCGGCGACGCCCCCACCTGCAGCTTCTGCGGCAGCATCATGACCCGCAATGGCAGTTGCTACCGCTGCGGCAGTTGCGGCAGCACCAGCGGCTGCAGCTAAGTTTTTAGTGTTGTCATTCCGACCGAGCGCGTTCTTTCGCGCGACCGAGGAATCTGCTGTTGACCTGTTTTGAAAGGGCATGGCTTCAGCCATGCCAAGGGCCGAACCTATCTCGACGGCTTTAGCCGCCGAGGTCGAACTGAAAATTCTGTAGACGTACTGTGAAGGGGGACACGGCATGCCGTGTCCCGATTTCCGCTATTTTCATTTTTGGGAACGACCTTCACCTTTTGCAGAACGTAAGGACTCCTGTGTCATTTACACCCGGCTGTTGTTCAGTCACGCTCGTCGAGGAAGGTAGGAACACAAAATGAGTGCGTCCATCGGCAGCGTATGCGATATACGGGACTTAGCTTACAACGACAGCGAGCCAGGAGCGATTGAAAAGTTACACGAACTGAACGAGTTTTACCGTCGTAGTCCATGGCCACCTGAATACTCAGTTACCACTCACCGGCTGCGTTGTTCCGACGCGCGCGATCTATCCAAGTTAAAGAGTGAGAGTATTCACTTGATCGTCACATCGCCTCCGTACTGGACGCTCAAAGACTATCCGGCGAATCAGGATCAACTTGGAGCTGTGCAGGACTACGAAAGATTCTTGGCTGAGCTGGATAAAGTGTGGGCCGAGTGCTCCAGGGTGCTTGTCCCCGGCGGCAGAATTTGTTGTGTTGTCGGGGACGTTTGCATTCCCCGAAAGAGGGCAGGACGGCACCATGTGGTGCCGCTTCACGCGGACATCACGGTGCGCGTTCGAAAGCTCGGGCTCGACTCCCTTACTCCGATCCTATGGTTCAAGATAGCGAACGGAGCGCTCGAGGCAGAGGGTAATGGAGCCGGGTTTTACGGTAAGCCTTACCAACCCGGCGCTATCGTCAAGAACGACTTTGAATACATTCTGTTTTTCCGCAAAGGTGGTGCTTACCGATCGCCTTCTACGGCGCAAAAGGCGCTGTCGATGCTCTCGAAGGATGAGATGAAGGGCTGGCTGAAAACAGCATGGACTGACATCAAGGGGGAATCCACGCGGCGGGGACACCCTGCACCGTTTCCCGTGGAACTAGCTGAGCGTCTTATTCGGCTTTTCTCCTTTGCTGGTGATGTAGTACTCGATCCATTTGTCGGAACTGGGACTACCTCGTTGGCTGCGATGAAGGTTGGCCGCAACAGTATTGGGACGGATTGTGACCCGGATTTCATCAGGATGGCGAGGGAGCGGTTGGAGTTGGGGGTTCTATCAAGGCCGGAACCGCCGCTATTTGAGACGAGGTTGGATATACAATCGCCGTAAATGACCGACTCGAACTATGCAGTGTTGCGGATATTCCGCAGCCTTTTTGAAGGTCGGCCTTACCTCCATCGAGACTCCAGTCTTGGAGACCGAGTAGCCAGCTACCTCTACGAAGATTTATTTAGCCTAGGCAAGTCCGCAAAGCTTCGTACTCGTATTGAGACCCACAGTAGCGTGTTGAACGCGCAAAATCTGACCGTCGGCGTTCCGCGAAGACGAGGAGATGGGACGTTTGGTGAGCGTGTCCCCGTGGCCCCAGCGATTACGGATGTCGGGTTCGCTGTGGCTCGCGGTCCGGTTGCCACGATTGAGATCGGAGTGGAAATCAAAATACTGGCTAAAGCAATGATTAAACAGGTTGACCGTGTGATAGGCGATCTGATGAGGCAAACTGAAGAATTCAGGAAAAAAGGGGGACAGGCAATTTGTGTTGGAATAGTAGGTGTGAATTTCGCAAAGCAGTACACGTCTTACGAAGGTGATCGGGCGTTCCCCACCGGCGGGCGCAAATACAAAAATCCCATTCAGGAGGCCGACGACGCAATTTCCCGGCTTCGTCAACGCGCTGCGCCTAGCTTTGATGAGTTCTTGATTCTGAGATTTGATGCCTCCAACACGAAGCCGCATCCCTTTTCGTGGGTGGACGAGAAGCAGACATTACTTGAATACTCTGCGCTTTTGACAAGGCTTTCCCGCGAATACGATCGGCGGTTTAAGTAAGGTAAGTTTCTTGTGGGGCTTGGCGTGGTTGAAAAGATGGATACTTGGTCCTAAGGATGGCTTATGGGTCTCTTGGATGAGGTCGAGAAGCACCGAAGCGACATAAAGACGAATAGCTATACGATCACTTGGCGTGAACTTCTGGGGCAGTACAAAGACGGGGATCTTATCATCAACCCCGACTATCAGCGGCTATTTCGTTGGGACTTAGATCAGCAAACGCAATATCTTGAGTCATTGCTGCCGGGTGCCCCATCTTTCGCGTTCTTTGCGAAAGGTGGGATTCCACGAACCCTACCCTTTTGGGCCTCGGTTCAACCGTCCCTACGGGACGGGGCTTGATTTTTATTTGCCTGACCCGGCGTCGAAACGCCGGACTATTGTCGGGTCGCCCCTGCGGGACTTGGTTGCATTCCCTGGAGACTTGCGGCACGCCTGAAGTCGTGCCCTTCCCCAGGCTGCTCCTGGTGTCTGGGGAAAAACGTCCACGGGGGCTGAAGCCCGATTGCTTTTTGGGACGCTTAACGCGGCGCTTAAGCGCCGTTCTTCCACGGTACTCCATGGGTTCATTGCGGACGGCTTGCGGTACGACTGAAGTCATGCCCTTCCCGAGGCTCCTCGTCGTGTCTGGGGAAAACGTCCACGGGGGCTGAAGCCCGTTTTCTTTTCGGGCGCTCCACGCGGCGCTGAAGCGCCGCTCTTCCACGGTTGTGCGGGTGTCCTTCTTTCACGACGGTGCGCGAGCTTGGGATGGGTTTCTCTGCGTGGGGATCGCTGCAGCGTTTTTCGTTCTGGACGGTGGCACGAACATGGAAGAGCGGCCCTTTCAGGGCCGCGTGGGTCTGAAGCCTGGTTACTTTTTGGGACGCTCCACGCGGCGCTGAAGCGCCGCTCTTCCACGGTGCCGCGGGGGCGTCCTTCTTCCACGACGGTGCGCGAGCTTGGGATGGCTTTCGCTGCGTGGGGATCGCCGCAGCGGTTTTCGTTCTGGACGCTGGCACGAGCGTGGAAGAGCGGCCCTTCGAGGGCCGCGTAGGTCGCGCGCCGTCGAGTCGGCTTTTAGCCGCGGTGGTCGTCTTCTTGTGCGGTATCAACGAACCCGTCCAACGGGGGCTGAAGCCCGGTTGCTTTTGGGACGCTTGACGCGGCGCTGAAGCGCCGCTCTTCCACGGTGCTGCATGAGTCTATCTTCCACGGCGCTGCGGGTGTCCTTCTTTCACGACGGTGCGCGTGCTTGGGATGGGTTTCTCTGCGTGGGGATCGCTGCAGCGTTTTTCGTTCTGGACGGTGGCACGAACGTGGAAGAGCGGCCCTTCGAGCCGGCTTTATCCGCGGTGCTCGTCTTCTTGTGCGGTACCAACGAACCCGTCCACGGGGGCTGAAGCCCGGTTGCTTTTGGGACGCTTGACGCGGCGCTGAAGCGCCGCTCTTCCACGGTGCTGCATGAGTCTGTCTTCCACGGTGCTGCATGGGTTCGTGGCAAAGCGCCGCTCTTCCACGTCGGTGCGAGGGTCCGTTCCGATTGGGTTTTCACCGCTTCCTTGGGCGTGCGGGGCAGTGGAAGAGCGGCCCCTTCAGGGCCGCGTCAGATCGCGACAATTATCACGGGCTTTAGCCCCTGTGGTCGCTTTCCCAACTTGAAAACCCTTTTTGCGTTGTGCGCCGAATTTCACATTTCCTTCTCCTCGCACCGCGCTACCATCCGAAGATGGATGAATCGCAACGTACGTTTTTCGTCACCACCATCACATGGCAGCGTTTGCCGATCTTCCGCGTCGAGGCTCGGGCGACGCTCTTGGTTGAGGTGCTGATCGGGTATCACGATCAAGGAAAATTCTTGCTGCACGAGTTTGTGGTAATGCCGGACCATATTCATTTGTTGCTCACGCCTGCGATCGAAATTTCGTTGGAGCGAGCGATGCAGTTTATCAAGGGCGGGTATTCGTATCGTCTGCGGAAGCTGGAGAAGATTCAGGTTTGGCAGGAAAGTTTTACGAACCATCGGATTCGAGATTTCGAGGATTATCAGAGACATTGTGAGTATGTCCGGATGAATCCGGTTCGGGCGCGGTTGGCGCGGTATGCGGGGGCGTACCCGTTTTCGTCGGCGAATGCGAAGGTTCCCCTTAGACGGAATGCCACAGGGGCTAAAGCCCAGTTTTCCTAGGATTGCCTAACGCGGCGCTGAAGCACCGCTCTTCCACAGCGCTGCCGGCGTCAGCTAAGGTTGTATGCCCTTGGGTGAAGTTCCGATTGCGGATTTGCACAGCACAAAGTGCGGTTGATGTGACAGATGACCTTGCAGGGGCGACTACGATTGAAGTAGTCGAAAACAGATTGCAGATGTGGGCTGTGGGCAATAGGGATGCGAGCCAAAACGCGCGAGTATTGCGTCGCAAAGAGCGCGACGCTTCGCGCGGCTCGCTCAGGTCCTTCAGCGACAAAAGAACGTCGCTTCAGGATGACAATACATTTTTGCTCGCAGAGAGGAATCGGGCGTATGTGGCGAAAGGCGAATCGGATGGCGGGTGGGAAGTTGCCCGGGTGCAAGGAGCGCGGGGAGTGGGCGGAGATTTATTTCATGATGCAGGCGGCGGGGTTGGGGATGAAGGTGTCGCGTCCGTTTGGGTCGGTGGGGAGATATGACGTGGGAGTGGAGAATCCGCAGGAGGGGCATCAGGCGCGAGTGTTGCGGGTGCAGGTGAAGTCTACGATCTACAAGCGGCGGAACGGGGAGTACAGCTTGAATGTGATGGGGCCGCAGCGGCAGAAATATGATCCGGGGACGGTGGATTATTTTGCGATCCTGTTGATTCCGATTGACGACTGGTACATCATTCCGTTCGATGTGATGGGGAGAACGAATAGTTCGATTCACTTCACGCCAAAGGGCAGGCGGCAGAAGTATGGCAGCTATCGCGAGGCGTGGCATTTGTTGAGAGAGACGGGTTTGACGATTCAGGCTTGCTGCGATCCAGAGTGGGACGAGGCCAACCCCTCATAGGTCGAGTGCCTATAAGTCTTGTCATTCCGAGCGCAGCGAGGAACCTTGGTTTCCGCTCGGACAAGAACGCGTGGTTCGTGGAATCCCACTTCTCGCAAAGGAGGCGAGAAGTGGGGCACCCAGATTTCGTCCGCTTGTTTACCTCGACGACGCTAGCGATTGGGCGGAAGGTTGCTGCTCCAGCAATCGGCGAGCATGAGCCAGGCTCCGAGGCGGTGCCAGACTTTCACGTACTTGCCGCGGTCGGCGACGACGGTGCCGTTGGGCTGGCGGATGGCGACGGTATAGCGGCCGATTTCCATAGCCATGTCGCCGGAAGCCTCGACGCGGACGGTTTCCAGGCGAAGGTCTTCGTATCCGGCATCGCCGAACTGGCGAAGCAGGCGCTCAATGGCCTTGGGGCCATAAGCCGGTTCCTGATGCGGAGCCATGAACGCGCCGTCTTCGGCGTAGAGAGCGGCAGCCTGGTCGTAGTTGCCGGTGTTGAAGGCGGTGACGAAGTCCTGGGCAATGTTGCGGAGTAGGGATTGGACATCGAGAAACGGTCGGGGTTCAGCCAGAGAACTCGAGTAAGGCCGGTACATCTACTACCTCCTGGGGGAAGGCCAAGAGCGGCGTCTGCAGCGTCTGGGGCCACATCCACTCCGCTCCTAATGCAAAAGCATTCTAGCGCAAAAACCGTCTGTGGAAGCAGAAACTTTTAAGAATAATGGGAGAAAAAAGTGAGGGGGCCCCGTTGGTTTGGAGGAAGCCGGGCTGGAGGAAGCCTGGCTGGAGGAAGCCGGGAAAGCCCCGTAGTGCTCAGTTTGATTTTCATTCCGAACCAGCGCTCACCATCTGCCTGACAGGCTGAGCGATCTCCGTCTACAATGGCAGAGGATTTCATTTTCTTAGTCGCCATGAGGAGAAAGCGATGGAACGCAAGGCAAGCGCAGTATGGAAGGGTGGACTCAAGGACGGGAAGGGATCGATTTCCGCTCCCGGTGGCGTGCTGAAAGACACGCAATATTCTTTCACTTCACGCTTTGAGAATGGCCCGGGAACGAATCCGGAGGAGCTGATCGCGGCGGCGCACGCGGCCTGCTTCTCGATGGCGCTCTCGGCGCAACTCGGTGGCGCGAACTTGACGCCCGAGAGCATCAACACCAACGTGACGCTGACGATGGAGAAACTGGATTCGGGCTGGACGATTACATCGAGCCACCTCGATGTAGTAGGAAAAGTTCCCGGAGCGGATGCCGCGACGTTCCAGAAATACGCGGAAGCCGCGGAGAAAGGCTGTCCTGTATCAAAGGTATTGAACGCGAAGATTACGATGACCGCGAAGCTCGCCTAGGCTGGCTGTCACAGCGTCGCTGGTTTGACAGTCCTTGACCGGGCTGTAAAATGGAACGGTTGGTTTCCTGACTTCGGCGGCCTCGCGGCCGCCGCTGCATTGTGGTTCCAGATTGCCATCGTGGCGGAATTGGCAGACGCGCATGGTTCAGGTCCATGTACCGGCAACGGTGTGGGGGTTCGAGTCCCTTCGATGGCACCAAAGAATTTCCTCATCAGGACTTTTCTGCTTTTGATTCTGCTGTGAAGTAAACTCTTTTCATGAAAAATCTGAACGGGCAGAGGTGGAGAAGTGTGTTTGTGTTTTTGTGTTCTCTGGCGATGGCGGGAGTGTGTGCGGCGCAGAAGGTGGCAATCACGATGGATGATCTGCCGTTGAATGGCCCGCTGCTGCCGGGTGTCACGCGGGCACAGACTACGAAAGATGTGCTTGCGATTCTCAGGAAGGGGCACGTGCCGGCGGTTTACGGGTTCATCAACGCCAAGAAACTGGAAGGAAATACTGACGGAGCTGAGGCGCTGAAATTATGGGCTGCGCAAGAACCGGTGGGGAATCATACTTACGCGCACATGGATCTGGAGCAGAATTCGGCCGAGGCTTTCGAGCGGGAGATCGAGGAGGACGAACCGTCGCTGGAGTTGCTCGACGCGAGAGATAACTGGCACTGGTTGCGTTATCCATATTTGCACGAGGGAGATACGGTAGAGAAGCGGCGGGCGGTGCGCACATATTTGAAGGCGCACGGATACAGAATCGCGCAGGTTACGCTCGATTGGGAAGACTACTTGTGGAATACGGCGTATGCGCGGTGCGTGGCGAAGGGGGATACGAAGTCGATCGCATGGCTGCGGTCGAGTTACCTGAACACTGCGTCGGAATTTCTTGATCTAGGGAGGGAGCAGGCGAAGCTGATTTATGGCCATGAAATTAACTACGTGTTACTGACGCATTTGGGAGCATTCAGCAGCACGATTCTGCCGGAGGCGCTCGATCTCCTCAAGAAAAAAGGATTCAAGCTGGTGACGCTCGAGGAGGCGGAGAGCGATGCAGCCTACGATGGCGATCCGGATGTGGGGTTGCACGACGCCGGTACGCTGCTGGACCAGTGGATGCAGGTGAAGCAGATTCAGTATCCGCAGCATGCTGAGAAGCCGTACAAGGAGATTGAGGCGGTTTGCCAGTAGAGACATAATTCTTTGGCCCTGATGAAAAGTCGCGCAGCATAGTTGGAAACACCCTTCGACGGCACAGATCGCGAAATAGCGAAGGGGATCCTTCGACTGCGGTTGTGCTTCGCGTTCGCGAAGCGCAATCCTCGCTCAGGATGACAAAGTAAAAAGCTTGTCCGTCTCGATTGGAAATCTTTCCTTCCCGTATAATTCAGGCACTTGGTATGCCTGTTTCTCTTAACCAGATCGTCAGCGCTGCTCGTGAGAAAGTCGTTGCGGCGAAGCGCTCATCGGATGTGCGGGAGCTGGAGCGACGGGCGGAACGGCATGTGCCGCGCGGGTTTCGGCGGGCATTGGAGGGAAAAAGCGGAGCCGGCATCGCGGTGATCGCGGAGTTGAAGAAGGCATCTCCGTCGAAGGGATTGATCCGGGCGGACTTTTGCGTAGAAGGGTTGGCGCGAGAACTTGAAGCGGCGGGAGCTGCGGCGCTTTCGGTGCTGACGGATCAGGAATTTTTCCAGGGATCGCTGGAAAACCTGCGGCTGGCTTCGGCGGCGGTGACGATTCCGTGTCTGCGGAAAGATTTTATTGTGGACGAGTTTCAGTTGCTGGAAGCGCGGGCGAACTCGGCGGATGCCGTCTTGCTGATTGTGGCCGCGTTGACGCAGGAGGAGCTGATCGCCCTGGCAGGCAGCGCTCGCGCCCGTGGCTTGGACGTTTTGTGCGAAGTGCACGACCAAGAGGAACTGCAGCGGGCTTTGGATGCTGGGTGCGATTTGATCGGGGTGAACACCCGCGATTTGCGGACGTTCCAGGTGGATGCGGAGACTGCATTCCGGCTGGCGGATCGGCTTCCTCAGAATGTGGTGCGAGTGGCGGAGAGCGGGATTCGAACGGGAGAAGATATTGCGCGATTGCGGGCGGCGGGATATCGGGCGTTCTTGATTGGCGAGTCACTGATGCGGGCCGAGCGACCGGGCGCGGCGTTGCGAGAGTTAGTTGCGAGTTGCGAGTTGCGAGTACCGAGTGGATCATAGCGAGCGCTGGGGTATTTGGAGAGAATTCCTTTACGGGCTACGGGAGGTAGGGATCCTTCGACTGCGGTTTTGCTTCGCGTTCGCGAAGCAAAATCCTCGCTCAGAATGACAATCACTCAGGATGACAATCAAATGACTAACCGCTGACAATTAGTTTTATGACTTGGGTGAAGATTTGTGGGATGACGAATTTGGAGGACGCGCTGACTGCGGTTGAGGCCGGGGCGGATGCGGTCGGGTTTGTGTTTTATGAAAAGAGCCCGCGGAACATTAGTGTGGAGGCTGCGCGGGAGATTATCGAGAAACTACCTGAGAGTGTGGAGAAGGTGGGAGTGTTTGTTGACCTCGAAGCTGAGGCCATTCGCGAGATTGTGATGGCGGCGCGGCTGACGGCAGTTCAGTTGCACGGGAAACGATCGTTGGAAAGTGTGTGGAAGGACCAGCGCTCTGCGGAAAAATGTGTCGGCGTTTCGAAACTGATCCCTATGCTGCATGGGGACGCACTGAAAGATGACGATCTCCTGATTCAACAGCGTGTGCATGAGAACATGTTCGCGCTATTGCTGGATTCGCGATCCAATGGAGCGACGGGAGGGACTGGTACGACATTTGATTGGGAAGTGACGCGCGGAGCCGTGCAAGCGATGAGCCTGATGGTGCCAGTGATCGTGGCGGGGGGGCTGACTCCCGCGAATGTGGGTGAAGCGATGAAGATGTTTCAACCCTTTGGAGTGGATGTGGCTTCCGGAGTCGAGGCAAGGCCGGGGAAGAAAGATCCGGAGAAGGTGCGGGCGTTTGTAAGGGCGGTGCGGGCGGCGGAGGCTGGCGGGGGCTAAAGCCCGATTTATTTTTGTGGGACCTACGCGGCGCTGAAGCGCCTCTCTTCCACGGTTGGGGAGGCCGACGTGGTGGTGGACGAGGGTTTTGCTTGGTGGACGCGGGAAGCAGGTTCCTCTCCGGCTGCGCCGGTTCGGAATGACAAGGTTGCTTCGCCGGTTCGGAATGACAAAGAGCTTAATTAAGAAGATGGCGACGGTTCCACGAACGAAGGTCAAAGCCAAAATCCCCACCCTAGTCTCGCCAAAGAACGGCGAGCCTAGGATGGGGCACCCTCGCGTTCCTTTTTCCACGAACCAACATGGAAGGTTTGGGGTTTACGGCGGCCGGTATGTGCCGGAGACTTTGATGGCGGCGCTGGAGGAGTTGGAGCGGGAGTATGAGCGGGCGAAGCGCGACAAGAAATTTCAGAAGCGGCTGCAGGAGTTGCTGCGGACTTATGCGGGGCGTCCGACGGCGCTGACGTTTGCGCGGCGGCTTACGCAGAAGTTGGGCGGGGCAAAGATTTATTTGAAGCGGGAAGATTTGCTGCACACCGGGGCGCACAAGATCAATAACTGTTTGGGGCAGGGGCTGCTAGTGGAGCGCATGGGCAAGCGTCGGGTGATCGCAGAGACTGGGGCGGGGCAGCATGGGGTGGCGACGGCGACGGTCTGCGCCCTGCTTGGGTTCGAGTGCGTCGTGTACATGGGCACGGAGGACATGCGGCGGCAGGAGCTGAACGTGTTCCGCATGCGCTTGCTGGGAGCGGAGGTGCGCGGGGTTGAGTCAGGATCGCGGACGCTAAAAGATGCGATCAACGAGGCGATGCGCGATTGGGTTACGAATGTCCGGACTACGCATTATTTGTTGGGGAGCGTGCTGGGGGCGCATCCGTATCCGACGATGGTTCGGGATTTTCATAGGGTGATCGGGCGGGAGGCGCGAGCGCAGATTTTGAAGGCTGAGGGAAAATTGCCGGAGGCAGTGATTGCGTGCGTGGGTGGAGGATCGAATGCCATCGGCATTTTTTATGAGTTTATAAGAGATAAGAAGGTTCGATTGATTGGTGTGGAGGCTGGTGGACGGGGCGAGGCGTTAGGGGAACATGCGGCGCGCTTTCGAGGAGGATCGCCCGGAGTTCTGCAGGGAACGTATTCTTACGTGCTGCAGGATTCGGCGGGGCAGATTGCGACCACGCACTCGGTTTCGGCGGGGCTGGACTATCCCTCGATTGGGCCGGAGCATGCGGAATTGAGAGATGCGGGGCGCGCTGAGTACGTCCCTGCCTCGGATGCCGAAGCGCTCGAGGCAACGACATTGCTGGCGAGGACGGAGGGAATTATTCCGGCGCTGGAGTCGGCGCACGCCGTGGCGGAAGTGATAAAGCGGGCGCCGAAGATGAAGAAGTCGGATGTGGTGATTGTGAATATTTCCGGGCGCGGAGATAAGGATATAGGGATTTTGCGGGAGAACCTCTCGCTCGAATAAAGTCAGGACCCTTAACACAGAGAGCACAGAGGTTCACAGGGTAGGCCTTTTTAGAGCTTGGCGCGATTAGTTCTCGGCGCCGATTTCAGTTATGCCCTTATCTTTCTACAAAAAGCCGGCGCTGGTAGTGTATGTGACGTGCGGCGATCCGGATCTCGCTACTACGCGGGAGATCGTGCTGGCTGCGATTGAGGCCGGCGCGGATGTGATTGAACTGGGTGTGCCATTCAGCGATCCGGTGGCGGACGGGCCGGTGATTCAGCGAGCGAGTGAACGGGCGCTGCTGCACGGGACATCGCTGGCACAGGTGTTGACGCTGGCGGCGGAGATTCGTGGGTACGCGCAATCCACGGGGTTAGTGGTGTTTTCGTACTTAAATCCTATCTTGCGCATGGGTATGGAAAAGTTTTGCATGGTGACACGGCATGCGGGCGTGGACGGAGTTCTGCTCACGGATTTGCCGGTGGAGGAGGCGGGCGAATATTTACACGCGATGCGAGCGCATGATCTGGCGCCAGTTTTTCTGGCGGCGCCAACCAGTCCAGATGCGCGGCTGAGGCGGATTGCGGAAGCGTCGCGAGGATTTGTGTACGCAGTGTCGCGCACGGGCGTGACGGGGGCGCGGCAGCAGCTGGCGAGTGATGCCAAGAAATTAGTCGGGCGGTTGCGGCGCGTGACTAACTTGCCGATTGCGGTTGGGTTTGGGATTTCGACGGCGGAGCAGTTTGAGGAGGTGGGCAAATTTGCGGACGCCGTGGTGGTGGGAAGCGCCATTGTAGAGACAATCGAACGAAATCGGGGACGAGAGGCGGCGGCGGTGGGGGAGTTTGTGAGGAAGCTGACCGCAGTTAGCCCACAGCTCACGGAGTAAACGGCAGGAATCCCACGTCTCGCAAAAGACGCGAGACATGGGGCACCCAGAACGTAGTGTCACACTTCATGGACATCGCAGATTGGCGAAAGAAAATTGATGAGTTGGACCGGCGACTGGTGGAGTTGCTGAGCGAGCGGGCGCGTGCGGCGGTGGAGATTGGGCGGCTGAAGCGGGATACGAATTTGCCAATTTACGAACCGGATCGGGAGCGGATTGTATTCGAGAATGTGCAGGAGATGAATCGGGGTCCGTTGCCCGGGCGAGATGTAGTGCGGATTTTTGAACGAATCATGGACGTGATGCGAAATATTCAGAAGGAAGGAATTGGAGCGAAGACGGATACGGAGAAGGCTGCGGAGACGGAGTTGGATTCGGAAGTGAATGACTGAAGCCCACAGATTGCTTGTGGGGAGAGAAAGCAGGTTCCTCGACTGCGGATGATTTTCCGCTATCGCGGAAAATCACCCTTCGCTCGGAATGACAGAACTTTTTTGGAGCTGAAAGCTAAGAGCTGAGGGCTGGGAGCTGAAAGCTGAGAGCTGATTCTTATGATTGTGGCAATGCAGGAAATTGCGGATGAGAAGCAGATTCAGCAGGTGATTGAGAACCTGGTGAAGATGGGGTTTGAGGTTCACCGGTCGACCGGGGCGCGGCAAACCGTGCTGGGCGCCGTGGGAGCGGGGATCGATTTCGACATACGGAACCTCGAATTGTTGCCGGGGGTGCAGGAGGTCCATCGCATCAGTTCTCCGTATAAGCTGGCGGGGAAGAGTTTTCGTCCGGAGGGGACGATCGTCAAGCTGGCGAATGGAATCGAAATTGGCGGGATTGAAGTGGTGGTGATGGCCGGTCCGTGCTCGGTGGAATCACGGGAACAGCTGTTTGCGACGGCGGAAGCGGTGGCCAAGGCGGGCGCGAAAGGCCTGCGGGGCGGGGCATTCAAGCCGCGGAGTTCTCCGTATTCGTTCCAGGGGCACGGGGAAGATGCGCTGAAATTGATGCGGGAGGCGGGAGAGAAATTCAAGCTGCTGGTGATCAGCGAGGTGATGGAGATCTCGCAGATTCCAATGATGATTCCCTATGTGGATGTTCTGCAGGTGGGCGCGCGCAACATGCAGAATTTTAATTTGCTGCGCGAACTTGGAAAAGTGCGCAAACCGGTATTGCTGAAACGCGGCATCGCGGCGACGCTTGAGGAGTTGCTGCTTTCCGCGGAGTACATTATGGCGGGCGGGAACTATGACGTGATTTTGTGCGAGCGGGGGATTCGCACGTTTGAGACTTACACGCGAAACACGATGGATATTTCGGCCATTCCGATCATTCACAAACTATCTCATCTGCCGATGACGGCTGATCCGTCGCATGGAACGGGAAGGCGCGACAAGGTTGCGCCGATGGCGAGAGCGTCGGTGGCGGCGGGAGCCGATGCATTGTTGATTGAAGTGCATTGCGATCCGAACCAGGCTTGGTCGGATGGGGCGCAGTCGCTGTTTCCGGAGCAGTTCGCGAAGTTGATGGATGAATTGCGGATGATTGCGCCGGCGGTGGGGAGAAAAATTGGGTAAAACTTTTTCACCACAGAGGCACAGAGACACAGAGAAAAGCAAATGCGATAGCTGGTTCTAACTTGCTCCCATTGATTCCCGTAATGCGCAGCGATGTTCAAGTCCTAAGATGTTTTGTTTCTGTGTCCCTGTGTCTCTGTGGTGAGATGTTTTTATGTCGATCCGGCAAATCACGATCATAGGGACGGGGCTGATCGGCGGGTCGTTTGCGCTGGCGCTGCGAAAGCGGCGATTTGCAGGTCTGATTGTTGGGTGCGACCGCGAGTCTGCGCTGAAGCGAGCGAAGATGCGCGGTGTAATTGAAAAGGGATTTGCTGACCCCGCAGACGCGGTGCGAGGCAGCCAGTTGGTAGTGCTGGCAACGCCGGTGCTGGCGATTGTGGATCTGATCGGGCGTTTAGGCCCGGCGCTGCCCGCAAGCACGTTGTTGACAGATGTCGGAAGCACGAAGGCGGCGGTGGCGGAGCAGGCGCTCCGCGTCTTTGGGAAGAATGCGGGTAAAAGGTTTCTGGCTGGGCATCCGATGGCGGGGAAGGAGAACAGCGGGGTAGATTATGCGGAAGCGGATTTGTTTCAGAATGCGGTGTGGTTTTTGACGCCGCTGCCGGGACAGAGCTTGCAGGAGGGATTACTAGCGGAATTTGCAGGATGGATCGATCAGATCGGGGCGCGCATTGCGATGCTGCCGCCGGAGGATCACGACCGGCTGTGCGCGTGGATCAGCCACCTTCCACAAATGATTTCGACGGCGCTGGCAGCGGAGTTAGTGGAAGAGTTTGGCGAAGATGCGCCGTTGCTTCCGGCTGGCGGCCGGGCGCTACGGGAGATGACCCGAATTTCAGCGAGTCCGTATTCGATGTGGCGGGACGTTGCGATCAGCAACAAGAAAAATCTTGAGGATGCGTTGTTCAAGATGGAGCAGCGGCTGGCGCATATCCGGGAGAATCTGACCACGCGGGCGCTCGCCGAGGAATTTGAACAGGCGCATGGATTGAAGAAGAGTGCCGTGAGAAAGAAATAGCGCTTTCACCACAGAGACACGGAGACACGGAGAAACGATCCTGATTGTTGCTTGATTTTGTTTCTCATGATGGTCTTTATTCTTGGATGGTGGCTTCTCGGTCACCCGGCTATCTGACTTGTGGGTTAACAGTGCCAGTCCTTCCTCCGTGTCTCCGTGACTCCGTGGTGAATTGCATTTAGAATGCGGACGCTATGAATAAGGTTGTGAGCAACGCGGATGAGGCGATTCGCGATGTGGTGGATAGTTCGGTCATTATGCTGGGCGGCTTTGGGCTATGCGGGATTCCGGAGAATCTGATTCGCGCGCTGGTGCGAAAGGGATCGAAGAATCTGACCACCATCAGCAATAACGCGGGCGTGGATGGTCTCGGCGCCGGGTTGTTGTTGACGGCGGGGCAGATCCGGAAACATATTGGAACTTATGTGGGAGAAAATAAGCTGCTCGAGTCGATGGTGCTAGCGGGAAAAGTGGAACTTGATTTGGTACCGCAAGGGACGTTCGCCGAGCGGATTCGGGCGGCGGGTGCGGGGATTCCGGCGTTTTTCACGCCGACCGGCGTGGGTACGATTGTCGCGGAGGGCAAAGAGACGCGCGAGTTCGATGGCCGGACTTACGTGATGGAGCGTGCATTGCGGGCAGACTTTGCGTTTGTAAAAGCGTGGAAGGGCGACCGGATGGGGAATCTGGTCTATCGGAAGACAGCGCGGAATTTCAATCCCATCATGGCGACGGCGGCGAAGGTGACGATCGCGGAGGTTGAACAACTGGTGGAAGTGGGAGAACTGGATGGGGATTCGATCCACACGCCTTCCGTGTACGTGAAAAGGATTTTTCAGGGGGAGCTGTATGAGCGGCGGATTGAACGAAGAACGGTGAGGAAGGCTAGTTAGGCTTGTTCTTCGGTGATTGCCGCGATTTGACGAACTGAGATGCGTCCCAAACGACCATGGCTAAGGCTAACGCCCCGCGTGGGGGAAGATCCTGGCGGTACTACGTGATTGCGCCGCTCGTACTAGTCTCTGTTGGGCCGATCGTTCTGGCTTACAAACTAATTGTTGGATGGTGGCTGAATCCAATCGTGGACAGGCGCTACGAGCAGAAGTTCCGGGAACAGGTGAGGACCGATCTGGCCTTCCTCTTCCACGATTTTGATGGACAGTTGGTACCAAACGAACGGCCCGATAAGTATGCAACGCTTGTTACGGTCGAGGCATCGGAGCTGCGCGTTGTGGTCAGCCAGCACCATGGCGATTACGGGATTAGTGTTGCCCGGCGAGACAGTCCCGAAGTCAAAGAGAGCCTCGAATCGGTCCTAGAAGCCATTTATGAGCGAGACGGCACCCGTCGCAAGCCCCGATACATAAGTCTGACCGAGCTCGGAGAGTTGTTTCGAGAGAAATTCACCGAAGTCCAGATGGCGCTCTCTAAGGAGAATTACGCCGATACCGCAGCTGCGATTGACAGAAGCCATCAGATGGGAATGCAGAGAATGGCGCGAGACTTCAACAGGCCGAATGGCTTCTTTGACGCAGATCTGATCAATCCCAATGACCTCAAGAAGAAGGTTCCGGAATGAATTCATCCCGCTCGCCGAAACCCGGCAAAGACACCGACAAGCGCGAACGAATCGTAAAGCGCATTGCCCGCGAGTTGCGCGATGGCTTTTACGTAAACCTGGGAATTGGAATGCCGACGCTAATTGCGAACCATGTGCCGCCGGGAATTGAAGTGGTGTTGCAGTCGGAGAATGGGATGCTGGGGATTGGGCCGTATCCGGTGGAGGGCGAGGAGGACGCGGACTTGATCAATGCCGGTAAAGAGACGGTGACCGAGATGGCGGGCACATCGTATTTTTCAAGCGCCGATTCGTTTGCCATGATTCGCGGCGCTCACGTTGATTTGAGCGTTCTCGGAGCGATGGAGGTGGACGAAGAAGGGAACCTGGCGAACTGGATGATTCCCGGAAAAATGGTGAAGGGGATGGGCGGCGCGATGGACTTGGTGGCCGGGGCACGGCGAGTGGTGGTGGCGATGGAGCACACGACGCGCGAGGGTGCGCCGAAGATTTTGAAGAGATGTACGCTGCCGCTTACCGGTGTGAAGGTTGTGGATACGATTGTGACGGAGATGGCGTATATCCGCGTGACGGAGCGGGGACTGGTGCTGGAGGAAGTGGCTCCTGGATTGACGGCGGAGGATGTGCAGCGGGCGACTGAGGCGAGGCTGGTGGTGAGTGAGAATTTGAAGTGATGGAGAGTTAGCGTGCTGGCTTCAACGGAAGCGATCAGAATTCATTTCGACTATTCGGCATGGGCAACGGGACGGCTGCTGAATAGGGCGGGGCAGCTTTCGCCGGAGGAACTGGCCCGCGACTTTGGGACGGCGGACAAGAGCGTTCTCGGCACGCTTGTACATATTTTCGCGGCGGATCGCCTGTGGCTTGCCCGCGTGCAGGGGATGCAGTTCGGCGGTTTTGTCAGCCCTGCCGATTATGATCTGGCGGTGTTGGATCGGGAGTGGCCTAAGTTAAGCGACCGCTGGAAAAACTGGGCTGCGTCGCTGACCGACGATTCGATTAATGAGCATTGCGATTACAAAGACATGAAGGGCAACCCGCATAGCACTCCGCTTTGGCAGGTTTGTTTGCACGTGGTGAACCACGCCACGCACCATCGCGGCCAAGTCTCTGGATTCCTGCGCACTATGGGCAAGACACCGCCGCCGCTCGACCTGATCTTTTATTACCGGGAGCAATCGTCGGCGTCGACGTAGTCCAATCAAATCCTGAACGGCGCTGCCAGCAGGCGGAATGGCAGTGTGATCGCGAGATAGATCACCTCCAAAACTCCATGCACAGCGACTCCGACGATGCGGAACGGGAGCAGCAATAGCCAGACGATCGGGTAAAGGACTAGCGCCAGCAGAGCCAGAGGCCAGCAGAATACAAACAGGATGCACCACAGGAGGAAAGTGAACATGGTGAGACCTCCTTATTCTTTTCCTATTTTCATTGTACGGCGGCGGCGGGAGGAAAGTTCCGTTGCGCTTGGCGATGTCGGATCGGTCGCAACGTGCGGCGTAGAATGGCGGCACTCCGCGATCGGAAGGCGCCCCCGTCAAAAGTGGAAAATCAGATCGCTCGCTACCGTAAGCTGATTATGCTGTCGACCGTTGTCGTAAGCCTTCATATCCCAGGCCCGCTCGAAACGCAATTCCGGACGCAACTGCACGGTTGAGCCGATCCAATGACACCACATGATCGTGTTCTCGGAGTATCTGGTCGCGTAGCCCGTCCGCTGGCCTTTCTTGTCGTCGAGGAAGTCACTGCGAAAGGACAGGAAGTCATGCAGCGAGAGTTCCTTCTGCAGGAAATTGACCACGGCATATTCGGGAGCCGTGCAACGCGGTTCGCCGGGCAGGCAATACGCGGCATTCGATCCTGTTTCCGGCTGAATCTTGCCTCTCAGGGACGGCACGTCGCGCTCATACATGTACCAGGTCTCGGTGGCCATGTGCCACGACTTCGAGAACTTGTGATACCAAGTGGCATCATATTGCTGCAAATTGTTGTAGGCGTACTTGCCGTCATTGATCCCGTTGGCGCAGGCATAAAAATTATCATTCACCGATTTTGTCGTATAGCTCAGGCAGCCCGTCCCGGAAGGCTTCGCATCCGAAGTCCACGGCGCAACATCGTGGCCGCTGGTAATTCCGAGTTGTACCAGCCACTGGTCGTTTAGCTTAACGGTCGCAATCAGACCGGTATCGGTGAACGGATCAATCGCGTAAAGGAGCGAGTGGCTGAAGATGTAGTTGTTGGGCGCCAATTGGGCCTCGATCCCAGGCACTGAGATATACCGGCCTACCCTCAGATTCATTCCCTGGGCCACCTGCGGAACATAGATATCGACGTATTCAAGAGTGGGATCAAAGCCATATTCACGATGATCGTTCAGCAATTGGCCGCTCAGGTAGCCCTTCGCGGTCGTGAAGCGATAGTCCGTACCGTAGAGGGCCGTAAGGTGGTAGCCCCAGTCCATATGATCGCGTTGCACCGAATCCGGCAGCCGCTCCGCATAGAGAACAAGTTGGTTTAGCTCAAACCGGTTCGCGTAAACGTCGTTCGCCTCGGGCGCGTTGCTGTGCGCGGAGGTGCTGAAGTTTAGCGTTGGATCAAGCCATCCATACAGCTTCGTCCGGGTCCTGGCCTGGTTGATGGCGGTCATCAGCGGATAGCTGTTCGTGTCCGGCTCCCCAATCACCGGCGAACCGCCATACGACCAATCTGAGTTAGGGAATGGCGGCGAATCCAGCGGCGACGGAGCCCCCCGCCGCGCTGGGGCTGGCGAGGAAGCAGTCGTGGAAGCAGTGGTCCCCGACCAGTCCCGGCGGTAAAACTCCGCCCAGCGCCGAAAGAAGCTCCTCGACTCAGCGATGTTCGCCTTCGGTGCGTCAGGCGGCGGGTTGGTCTCTCTATCGGCCTGTTGTCCTGGAGAGAAAGCACACGATAAGAACACGAAGCACACGATTAGGAAAAAAAAGCATTGACAGCGGCGTGAATTATTCCTTCGGCGCATAGAAATGGCGTGCCAGGCCAGTCTACAAGCCTCGCTCCAATCCTTGCTCGTGCGTGCCGCGGCAACCCAGCGCTTATGGATGGCTGTCCCCGCACGAGCGCCCCGCGAAACTGAGACAGAATCCAATACGGACTCATTCGTAGCGCAGTGCTTCGGCGGGGAGGGTTCTGCCTGCCGACCACGATGGATACAGGGTCGCAATGAAGGAGACTCCGATCGCGACTACGGCCACCAGGAGACCATCGGTCAGGCGCGGGGCGAAGGGGACGTAGTCGATGGAGTAGACCTCGGGCGAGAGCGAAATCATGTGGTAGTGGCCTCCGGCATAGGAGATGCCGTAGCCAAGCAGCAGGCCGATGGCGGTGCCGATGACGCCGATCAGAACTCCCTGCGCGATGAAGATGTTTCGCACTTGCGAGCGGCGCGTGCCCATCGACATGAGGACGGCGATATCTTTGGTTTTTTCCATGACCATCATGATTAGGGAAATCAGGATGTTAAGGGCGGCGACGAAGACGATCAGGCCGATGGTGATGAAGGTGACCAGGCGTTCGAGGCGGAGGGCGTGGAAGAGGGCTTTGTTCTGCTCCATCCAGTTGGTGGCCATGAAACCTTTGCCGGCAGCGTCTTCGAGTTCGTGCGAAACCTGGCCGGCTTTGTAGATGTCGTCGACCTTGAACTCGATTACCGAAATCAGATCGCCAAGACCGAAAAGGCGCTGCGCGTCCGAGAGGCGCGTGAACGCCCACGACGAGTCGTAGTCGTAGAAGCCGGAGTTGAAAATTCCGACGACATGGAACCGGCTGTATTTGGGGACCATGCCAAAGGGCGTCAATTCGCCCTGCGGGCTGGTTACCAGGACGACTGAACCCACCGCGGCTCCGAGATTGTCGGCCATGTCTTTGCCGAGAATGATTGGTGGCATAGCGGCGACGCGGGCGTGGACGCCGACGAGAGAATCAGGAGAGTTGGGCGGGGCGTCTCCGGTCGCCGGATTTGTCTCTATGTTTTCCTGAGATGATTCTTGAGCGGGAGCCGGTGTTTCTTCCAGGGCTGCAGCCGAACCTTCTTTTACGGTACTGAGGAGGTCGCCGACTCTTCTTTCGTCGGCTGGAATCATGCCTTTCAGGACGGCGCCGCGGGCGCGCGGTCCACGGGAGATCAAAACCTGCTCGAAGATTGCGGGAGCGGCAGCGACCACATGCGGTTCTTTGGAGAGGCGATCGAGGAGTGGCGGCCAATCCTTTATGCCGTCGTCGGCGACGCGGAGCAGACTGACGTGGGAAGTGGAGCCGATCAGGCGCTCCTGCAGATCCTGGCGGAAGCCGTTGTTGATGGCAAGGGCGACGATAAGCGAGGCTACGCCGGCGGTGACTCCGACGATCGAGATTCCAGTGATGATGCCGATAAAGGCCTGGCGCCTTTTCGCGCGTAAATATCGCGTTGCGATAAAGAGTTCGAAGCGCATGGGAGCTTTCAGCTGTCAGCTTGCAGTCAGACTGGGATTATAGCGACAGCCGAGGGAAAGACTGCGAATGGGTCGCGGCACCCTCGTAATAAGGAGCATACCGCGTGACCTCCGGACCGACTCGCCGACGGAAAATCGCCAGCGGATAATAGTCCGTCACACGAAAAGCTTCGGTTTCACTAGCGAATACCGCACCTAGAGTTCCGAGACGCCCATGCCTGTGCTCACAATTCCCCGAGATTACAGCTAGGCATATTTTTCTCAGAGCTTCAAGCTGCTCGTCGAGCCCAGACTTCCTTGAAAGTCCCACCTCCCATGGAAATTCGAAGGTTGTGAAGGTGGGTGCCTTCCCGAAATCGGCGCTGTATAGGTCCCCGCCCATTATCGTGGCACCAACCTCCGCGCACTGCTGATTGGACGGGATGATGGATATCTCAAAACCGAAGTTGTCGATCGTTGGCCGGGACCTCAATTCCGCACAACCGGCTGGCAGCGTGGCGTGAATGTCTTCAAACAGCCGCATGACTTGGCGAACGGTTGCATCCTTGACCGCGTCCGTGTGAATCATGCAAGAAACCTCGGAACAATCGCAGGGACTCTGTTTCGATACGCAAGATACTCCTTCCCAAATCTCTTTTCCAATTCCTTATCTTCCATCCCAATCATCGCTGCGCCGGTCACGATCGCGAGGGCTGTCAGCGCCCAGCAGACTGCGAGCCCTGTTCCGATGCTCCAGGCAAGCATCTGGCAGAGGTGACCCAGATAAACGGGATGCCGCACGCGGGCTCGAATGCCCGTTGTCACGAGGCGCTGGTGGGTGTGGTCGGGCAGAACTTCGGGTAATCCTCCGAGTTGGGCGAGGGAGAAATTGCTGTGAGACAGTCTGTAGAGAATCAGTCCCGCACAGAATAAAGCTGTAGCGGGAAACCACATCCATCTGCTGGTGTAGAGTGTGAAGCCATGCCACGGAGCCGTGATGGCGGCGACGGCAGCCCACATTCCGATCCAGAGCGGCAGAAGTATTTTGTAAGGCGAGGCAGGGCGGGAGCGCCAGAACTGGGCGCGCGGATGGATCAGCAGCCAAAATGTCGGGATGGTCGAGTAGATGACGCAGACGATCCAAGCGACGGTTCGGAGCAGGGCGAGCATGAATTGAAGTTTACTGCTGAGTAGCAAGCCGCGGAGAAAGTTGTCCACGCGACGAGAAACTGCGACCACAGGGGCTGAAGCTAGAAGGCTTATCAATGGCTTACGCGGCGCTGAAGCGCCGCTCTTCCACGATCGTGGCTAGAGCGGTCGTGGCTAAGACGGACGTGTGAAAGAGGGACGTGTCAAAGTGTTCGTCGCGTCCTGCATCTTGGCTGGATCTATGGCAGAGTAGAACATTCATGTTGCCCGTACCTGCCGACCCTAAAGCTGGACGCATTGCGTTTACGCATCCGGACTTCGTGCTGTTTCAGATTGCACGTTTTCTCATCGTGGCCGCAGTCGAAATGCAGGCGGTTGCGGTGGGCTGGCAGGTTTACGACATCACAAAGCGCGCACTCGATCTTGGGCTGGTTGGGCTGGCGCAGTTTCTTCCGGGTATTTTGCTGTTCCTGGTTTCCGGACACGCGTCGGATCACTTCGAGCGTCGCAAAGTTTTGAGCGCGTGTTATGCGGGGTATGCGCTGTGCTCCGGCCTTTTGCTATTGATTGCAGTGCGCGGCGTGCATTCGGTAAAGCCGATTTATGTCGTGCTGGTTTTGCTGGGAGTGGTTCGTTCGTTTAATGGAACGGCGAGTCGATCGATTCTCCCGCAACTGGTTCCGGAAGAACACTTCGCCAACGCTGTGGCATGGAACGCAACGACATTTCAGGCGGCCACGATTCTTGGACCATCGTTCGGCGGGATTCTGTATGCGGCGTTTCGCGGGCCCTCGGCGGTGTATGCGGCCGCCATGCTGACCGCCGTGGGGGCACTGCTCTCCATGTTTCGCATCAAGACGCGGCCACAGGTGCGGCGGCGGGAGCCGATGACCGCGAAGACTATTTTGGCGGGATTGCACTTTATCTGGCGCGAGAAGCTGATTCTAGGCGCCATCTCTCTGGATCTGTTCGCAGTGTTGCTGGGTGGGGCGGTGGCGCTGCTTCCGGTGTATGCACGCGAAATTCTTCACACCGGGCCGTGGGGATTGGGACTGTTGCGGACGGCCCCCGGAGTGGGCGCGGCGGTGATGGCCGTGGCGCTGGCGCATCGTCCGCTGCGGGGGCGTGCCGGGCCGACGCTGCTGTGGTCGGTGGCGGGCTTCGGAATCTGCACCATCATTTTTGGCGTTTCGACCAGCCTGGTGTTCTCCCTGATTGCACTGATCTGCCTGGGCGCAGCCGACATGATCAGCGTAATCATTCGAGCCACGCTGGTGCAGTTGCGCACGCCCGATGAAATGCGCGGGCGTGTGATGGCCGTGGACATGGTTTTTATTGGGACATCGAATGAACTCGGGCAGTTTGAATCGGGACTCACCGCACAATGGTTCGGTACCGTCCCCGCCGTGTTGTTGGGCGGAGTGGGAACGCTGGTAGTGATCGCGCTGTGGGTTTGGAGATTTCCTGAACTGCGCAAGGCGGGTGAGCTCCGGGCTATGAGGAGTGTCGTGGAAGAGGCCGCAGAGGCGGCTGAAGAGGCGCGAGGCTAGATGCTCGGCATGTCATCGCGGGGGCAGCCGTCGGAATGTGGGCATGTACAGATGGTCTTTTGTAAAACGCATCGCGCAGCGGGGGACGTGGCCCGCAGAGGCTGAAGACTGCGTCATTTCAGTCGGCGTATACGCGGCGCTGAAGGGCCGCTCTTCGAGCGGTCCTGCGGGCTTCCTTCTTCCACGACTGTGAGAGCTTGTGGTGGGTTTGTCTGCGTGGGGATCGCGGCGGCGTTTTTCGTTCTGGACGGTGGCACGAACGTGGAAGAGCGGCCCTTCGAGGGCCGCGTAGGTCGCGCGCAGTCGGGTCGGCTTTAGCCGCGGTGGTCGCCTTCTTGTGGGCTGCCAACGAACCCGTCCACGGGGGCTGAAGCCCGGTTACTTTTTGGGACGCTTGAAGCGGCGCTGAAGCGCCGCTCTTCCACGGTGCTGCGGGCGTCTTTCTTCCACGACGGTGCGCGAGTTTGTGAAGCCCGTTTTCCTTTTTAAGCGTTTGACGCGGCGCTGAAGGGCCGCTCTTCGATCGGTGCTGCGTGTACCGTCCAAGGCGGGAAGACTACTTAGCCCGAATCAAGGTCTTGGCGGCGCCCATGTTGTCGTAACGATCGTAAACGCGTACCACGACCACGTGCTCCGCCGTTGTGGAACCATCTTTCTCCGTTTCCGGCGTGATTTTTAAGTCGTAGCTTTCTGTCTTTGCGTCAGAGAGTTGGCCGACCGGCTCGACGTATCTCCAGTCGCCCGCATCCACGGAGAATTCGGCGCGTTTGATAGGAGAAAAACCGTCGGCGGCGCGGAAGGTGATGTGAATCTGCCCACCGTCGACAGACGCTGCCAGATTCTCAACGCGCGGCGGAGTCGTGTCCACCTCGAAGCGGCGGCTTTGTCTCGACGCAGTCAGTGCCTCTCCGGGCGAGTGCGAAGGCGCATCGGACGCAATCACTTTCACGGTATAGCCTCCATCGGGCAGGAGGCTGGCGTCGAACGAATAAGCCTTGTCCGTCAGATTGTCTTTGAGAAGCAGCCAGCGACTCTCGTCGTCGCCGCGATAGTAGAGAGAGTAGACGAGTTGGTCGTCGTTTTCATCGTGAGCGCTCCACTTCACACCGATGGAATCGCGATCGTGAGAGCTGGGAGGAGTCATCTCAAAATGGGTTCCTGCTGTAGCACTCAAATCCGATCCCAGGCTGCCTGCCGCTCTTGGTAGCGGCTGGTATTTGACCCCGACTTGAACCGAGACGTCATCGATTTCGGGAGCAGTATTTTTGGGCAAGTAGTCCAGTGCCACGCCGTCCACGCGAGGCGCGGAGGCGGCGCTGTGCAGCACGGCTTTCCACTGCGCATAGCGCGCCGCCGGGATCCCGGTTTCCTCATTTTTCGCGGGGTCAGACGATTTCAATTCAATCTTGTTCCAGGCGCTCCAGTTGCGGTCTGGATTGTCTACGTTGCCGCTGCGCGCATAGAGATCCACGTTGCCGACGCCACGAAACTCCGCCCGTCCCCAGCGCGAGAAAAACTTGGCATCGAACACATCACTTTCGTAGGTGCCCTCAGCTTCAGGGCCAGGGCCGAGCATAAACACTTTTCCCAGGTTGCTGGTTCCGGCGTAGAGTCCGCCGCCAGGAGCTTTGGCAAAGGCGGTTACCTGAGAGGCCGGCGCCTTGAGCAGATCGGAAAAATCATCGATTCCCGTGATCGCAAAGATGTGGCCGCGATTGCCGGTGCCGACGAGCAGTCGTCCCTGCGAATCAAACGCCAGGGCATAGACGATGTCGTCACGCGAAGACCACATTCTCGCCGGAGAACCGTCGGGCGCAATGCGATAGACGTCGGAGCCCCCGCCCGCCTCTCCGCCCGAAAATGGAAATGGACCGGCCGTGGCGGAAGCACTGGGCGCAGGGGTGATTGTCATACCCGGAACTTGCGATGCAGCGGGGGTCGAAGGTGGGCAGGGCATCGTCATCATCGCGGATGTGTTACCGGAGGTCGATCCCGAACCGCCTGTAGCGCGTTTCTCGCCGACGGCTGCCGCGTAAATATTTCCGGTGCGATCGAGAGCCAGTGCAGTGATCTCTTTCTTGGGCGCGCTGTACAGCACGAAGCCTTCGCCGGCGGGCGAAATGCGATAGATCAGGCCGCTGCCATCGGAGCCGGCGATCAAATTATCCTGCGGATCAAAAGCCAGGACGCGAATGTGAGTTTCATCACTTTTAAAGAAGACCGAGTGCTCGCCTTTGGGAGTAACACGATAAATTTCGCCGTGATCCCCGGTTGCTACATAGAGATTGTGAGACTTGTCGAGCGCCAAGTCCCAGATGTATTTCGTGCCGGGTTCGAAGTATATGGAGGAGGTCCATGAGGGATCTACTGCATTGGATTGGCCGGCTTCTTTATCTTTGTCTTTATCATCTTTACTTTTATCTTTGTCGGAAGTGGCTGCCCGGGGCGAATCGGATTTTGATGGTTTCTCTTTGCTTCCACCGTTATGTTCCAGCTTGTAGACCTTGCCATCGGGGGCTGTTGCAGCATAGATTAGGCCTCCCGGTGCAGTCTGCAGCGCCTGCACTTGGAGTTCTTTGGGCTGAAAGATGATTGTAGCCTTGCCGTCAGGCGTAACACGGTAGACGCGGGCGGGCGCTCCCGCCGCCACGTAGACGTTGCCGGAATCATCGGCGGCAATCGCCCAGATGTAGGTGGAGGGCGTCGCATAGAGGCTTTTGAAAGTGGGCGCGAGCTCGAGACCGCCGGTGCTGCGAATAGCTACTCCGGTGGCCGTTCCCTTGGTCAGTTCGTCAAATTTTGACTGTTCCCAGGAACGCGTGCCCTCGGCAAACGCTGCCGGTATCAGCCCGGAACCGCCGAAGTTGTTAAGAAGGAAAGGAGCAAGCAGGAATAAGAAAAGCTTTCGCGCACTCTGCAATTTCGTACCTCGAAGCATCATTGTGGGGAATACATTCAGGTTATCACGGCGGACTGTTGCGAGGCTGTGGGAGCTCGGGAGGTGGTAGCGTCTGAAAAGTCTCGGACGCTACTCGGAAGGTGAAAGCACCTCAGGGGCTGAAGCCCTCAATAGTGGGGCTTAATCGCAGCGCTGCAAGCGCTGCGCCACCCAAAGGCCAAGCATTGGAGTACGCGCACACGGGCGATTCTCCGTGGTATCGTAAGATTTCATGGCTTCTCCGCGCCAGGACCTGCTTCGCCTGCTCGCCCACAAGTCGTTCCGGCTGGGCGAGTTCAAGCTCTCCTCGGGTGGCACGAGCGATTACTACATCGATTGCCGGACTACGACTCTCGATGCCAAAGGCGCGCGGCTGACAGGGGAAGTGTTCGTCGACGAGATTCGCCAGCGGGGATGGAGGCCGCAAGCCGTTGGCGGCCTTACCATCGGAGCTGATCCTATCGTGGTTGCGGTTTCGGTGGTGAGCGGAGAGCTGAACGGGTTTCTGGTCCGCAAGGCGGAAAAACAGCACGGGACAGGACAGCGGATCGAAGGCTTTCGGGAAAAAGGCGCGCGCGTTGTGATCGTGGATGATGTTTGCACGACAGGCGCTTCCACCGTGCAGGCGATTGAGGCGGCGCGCGAATTTGGATTTCAAGTGGTCGGGGCGATGTGCCTGGTCGAGCGCGAAGAAGCTAAGGGAAGACCTAGCGTGGAGAAAGCCGCGGCTCCGGCGCCGTTCATTTCGATTTTTACGGCCAGGGATGTGCGCGCCGAACACGTTCTGCAGACCGATGACACCGCGCCCGTAATTTTTGCAGTCGCGGCCCAGTGCGAGATTTGTGGCGGCCCGGCGGTGACGAATGTTCCGAGGAATCGATGTGCAGTGCATCGAACGTGAGATCCGCGGGCTCTTTCGCGGGTCGGTCGATCTTGGGGGCAAGGACGACGGTTACAGGGGCTAAAGCCCGAAAGATTCTCGACGGCTTACGCGGCGCTGAAGCGCCGCTCTTCCAAGGCTGCTCCACGGCTCCTCCACCGCTTGTCCGCGGTCGCTGAAAGGTTGCGGAAAGTAATGTAACGCAGCGAGCGGTTAACGACTAGCGACCAACGACTAACGACTAACGATTTAACGACCAACGACCAACGACGGAAACATGATTCAAACTCTCGAATGGACCGATCAGGGCATACGCTTCATCGATCAGACGAAGCTGCCTACGGAAGAGACATATGTGATCTGCAAGACGTACGAGCAGGTTGCAGATGCTATCCGGACGATGGTGGTGCGCGGGGCGCCTGCCATCGGCGTAGCCGCGGCGATGGGGATTGCGCTCGGGGTGAAGAACTCCAAAGCGGAAACCGTTGGCGAACTCAAGCGCGAACTCGATCAAATTTGCGATGTTATTGGTAAGACTCGGCCCACGGCGGTAAATCTGTTCTGGGCGATCGGTCGCATGCAGGAGAAGTTCGAGCGGTTGCGCATTCGTCCGATCGGGCAGATCAAGCAGGCGCTCGTTGAAGAATCCCAGCGGATGCACGCCGAAGATATTGCCGCGAACCAAGCCATGGGACGGCACGGTGCCACGCTGATGCCGAGCGCCGGCGGAGTGCTCACGCACTGCAACGCGGGGGCGCTGGCCACGGCAGGATACGGAACGGCGCTGGGCGTGATTCGCGCGGCCGTCGAGCAGGGCAAGAAAATTCACGTCTACGCGGATGAAACCCGGCCGTTTCTGCAGGGCTCGCGGCTTACCGCCTGGGAGTTGATGAAAGACGGGATCCCGACGACCGTCATCTCCGACAATATGGCTGGCGCGATGATGAAGCAGGGCAAGATTGGAGCGATCGTGGTTGGCGCCGACCGCATCGCCGCGAACGGCGATGTCGCGAATAAAATCGGAACCTATACCGTTGCGGTACTGGCAAAGGAGAATGGCGTTCCCTTCTACGTGGCCGCGCCGATTTCGACTGTCGACCTCGGCTGCGCCGACGGCAGCAAGATTCCAATCGAGCAGCGCGATGCGAGAGAAGTCACGCATATCGCCGGAAAGCAGATGACGCCAGATGGCGTGTCGATCGAGAATCCCGCGTTCGATGTAACCCCCTCGAGGTATGTGGCTGCGATCATCACCGAGCGGGGTATTGCGCGAGCCCCTTATGATGAGTCCCTGCGTAGTTTAGCTGGCACGGAAGCCAAGGTCGAAGTCCAGAGATTGTAATTTTTGGGTCTTTTTGGTGATGGAGATCGCAGGGGAAGCCTTCCCGCCCGAATTTGTGCATCCAACTGTGACGGAGATCACCGTCGGCAAAGCGGGGCGTGGCGTACAGTTTTAGGATGCCGTTTTAGTATGCCGAACTTTCGAGATAAGAAGGCAAAAGGAGCCATATGGTCCGAGTGTGCCATATGGCGCTCGACCCTACTGTGAGAAGATGGCGCCCTCTACTGTTTCAGCCGCAGTTCCCTAGGGGCGGGGCAGGATGGACCTTGATGGAGTCGGCGTGCATCTAACGACACAAGAGGTGCTGCTGCGGGTTGAAGGGCTGAAAAAGGTTTTCCGGTCCGGCGAATCGGACCTGGTGCTCTTTGAGAATTTATCGTTTGAGGTGAGGCGAGGCGAAATGCTGGCGGTTGTGGGCGAGTCAGGAGCGGGAAAGAGTACCTTGTTGCACATCCTGAGCGCTCTTGATCATGCTTCTGCGGGTGACGTATACTGCGCGCAATTGAAGCTGAGTGCTTTATCGGCGGATGAAGCTGCAAGGTTTCGCAATCGCGACGCGGGCTTCGTTTGGCAGTTTCACTACCTGCTGCCCGAATTCACAGCGGCGGAAAATGTAGCGATGCCACTGCTGCAACGAGGCCGAAGCTGGGCGGAAGTAGCTCCGGAAGCTTCGCGCTGGCTGCGTGAGGTCGGGTTGGAGCCACGGGCGCACCACCGCTCGGGAGAGCTTTCGGGTGGCGAGCAGCAGCGGGTGGCTCTGGCACGGGCGCTCATTACCGGTCCAAAGTTGCTGCTGGCCGATGAGCCTACTGGGGACCTTGACGAGCAGACAGCGGAAGCCGTCTTCGCTTTGATTGCGCGACTGCATCGCGAACACCAACTCACCTCTCTTATTGCAACGCACAATTTGTCGTTCGCGCGGCGCTGCCATCGGGTCCTGCGATTGGAGCGCGGGCGCGTGGAAGAAATCATGCCGGAGTCGTTGCCGTCTTAGTGGCGGTTGAGTTAAAAAGAGGGCAAGATTAGTAAGACAAAGTGCAAGAAATTGGAATAGCGGTTGGCGGAAGGCTGATTAACAGGTTCCTTCGGTAACATTATAGAAACGTTTGAGTACTTGGGTTCGGTGGCCGTTTGATTGCATAATGAGGATGTGACGGGGAGCCGGATGCAGGTGGACATCAACAAGCTAGGGTTTCTGTAGGGTCGAGAGCGCCTAGCGCCCTCTCGGCCGGAAGCATCAGGGGGAAGGGCATTATGTTTGAACGTTACACGGAGAAAGCCAGGCGCGTGATCTTCTTTGCGCGCTACGAAGCAAGCCAGTTCGGGTCTCCTTATATCGAGACCGAGCACCTGCTGCTGGGGCTCCTGCGCGAAGATAAAGCCCTGACCAATCGATTCCTGCGCTCGCACGCGTCGGTTGAGTCGATTCGCAAGCAGATCGAAGGACACACCACAATCAGAGAAAAGGTCTCGACCTCGGTAGATCTACCGTTGAGCAATGAGTGCAAGCGTGTTCTGGCCTACGCCGCTGAAGAGGCCGAGCGTCTTTCGCACCGGCATATCGGGACTGAACATCTTCTATTGGGTCTGCTGCGGGAGGAAAAGTGCTTTGCGGCGGAAATTCTGCATGAGCGCGGACTGCGGCTTTCGACGATCCGGGAAGAGCTGGCGCGCACTACGCAGGAAAAGGCACAGCCGCAAAGGCAACGCGAGTCGTCACTGCTCAGCGAATTTTCAAGGGATCTCACGCAGGCAGCAATGGACAGCCAGCTCGATCCTCTGGTGGGTCGCGATGGAGAACTCGAACGCGTGGTTCAGATTTTGTGCCGGCGCACCAAGAATAATCCGGTGCTGATCGGCGAACCAGGAGTCGGCAAGACTGCTATCGTCGAGGGACTGGCGCAGCGCATTGCCGATGGTGAGGTTCCGTCATTCCTTGCGGACAAGAGAATTCTGGCGCTCGATCTTTCCTTGATCGTCGCGGGAACGAAATATCGGGGCCAGTTCGAAGAGCGGCTGAAGACCATCATGAAAGAGTTGATGGAGTCGCAGAATTCCATCATCTTTATTGATGAGCTGCATACGCTGGTGGGCGCGGGATCGGCGGAGGGTTCGCTCGATGCTGCGAACATTTTGAAGCCGGCACTCTCGCGCGGTGAGATTCAGTGCATCGGAGCAACCACGCCGGGCGAATACCGGAAGTCGATTGAGAAAGACCGCTCGCTCGAGCGTCGCTTCCAGGCTGTGAAGGTTCCGCCGCCGAATGAGGCGGATGCGATCAAAGTGCTATTCGGCATCAAGGATCGCTATGAAAAGTTCCATGCCGTCACTTATACGGACGATGCCATTACCTTTGCGGTATCGCACTCGAATCGCTATATTCCGGACCGATTCCTGCCGGATAAGGCGATCGATTTGGTCGACGAAGCTGGTGCCCGCGTAAAACTGCGGCAGACTTCGCAGCCGGAAGAGATCAGCGAAGTGCAGAAACGGATCAAGTTCATCGTTCACCGCATGGAAAATGCGATCGCGAACCATGAGTTCGAGAAGGCACGTTTTTATTCGGACGAAGAGCGAAAGGAACGCGAGAACCTACGGGCGCTGCGGGAGAAATATCATCTCGACGAATCTTCGACCGGCGTGGTTGGCCGCGAGGATATCGAAGATGTGGTTTCGCGCTGGACCGGCGTCCCCATCACCTCGATCAAAGAAGAAGAGACGCAGAAGTTGTTGCGCATCGAGGAAGAGCTGCACAAGCGGATTATTTCGCAGGATAAGTCGATCAGCGCGCTGGCCCGGGCGATCCGGCGTTCGCGTGCGGGATTGAAGAGTCCGAACCGGCCGATTGGCTCGTTCCTGTTCCTGGGGCCGACCGGCGTTGGCAAGACGGAAGTTGCGCGCACCCTGGCCCAGTTCATGTTCGGTACCGAGAAGGCTCTGGTCCGCTTCGATATGTCGGAGTTCATGGAGAAGCATTCGGTCTCGAAGCTGATCGGTTCGCCTCCGGGATACGTGGGCTACGAAGAGGGCGGCCAGCTTACCGAGCGCGTGAAACGCGCCCCCTATTCGGTGGTGCTGCTCGATGAAATCGAGAAGGCGCATCCCGATGTGTTCAACATCCTGCTGCAGGTTTTTGAAGATGGCCAGCTTACGGACGGACTGGGCAACACAGTCGACTTCAAGAACACGATCCTTATCATGACGTCGAACATCGGCGCGCGGCACCTGCAGAAGCGTGAGGGTTTCGGCTTCCAGTCGACAAAGGATGAAATGGTTTCGAGCAAGGTCGAGGAGTTGGTGAAAGGCGAGGTCAGGCGCACGTTCAATCCCGAATTCCTAAACCGGCTGGACGAGATCATCCTGTTCCTGGCTTTGAGCGAGGCAGATCTGATCCAGATTCTGGAGCTCATGGTCACACAGCTCAATACGAATCTGGCGCAGAAGGCGATCACAGTCTCTGTGGCGGATGAAGCCAAGAAGTGGATTCTCAACCAGACACTCACCGACCGCACTTACGGAGCGCGGCCGCTACGTCGAGCGCTGCAGAAATATATTGAAGACCCACTGTCAGAGGCGCTGATCCAGGGTACGATCACGACGCGCCCGGCATTTATTGAGGTCTTTCTGGAAGACAACAAGCTGTTCTACCGTCCGGTGGATGCCGAAAAGACCGAGGGCGTGTTGTTGTACGAGAACAGCTAGCGACAGGCGCGGCTGTTCACACAGTAAAAATGTAATCGTATCTGAACTTCGAGTCCACGACCCCGCCGCTCTCGTCCAGCTCCCTGTGCCGGAAATGCGTCTTTAATTTCAAACCACAACTTTCCGCCAGTTGCAGCATCTTCTCGGGCCCTGCGTAGAGGATTCCACAGGAATTCAAGACGATTTGCTCGGAACCCACGATGGCCTTCAACCAGCGGCGAAGCATGCCAGCGACGGCACGAAGCCCATTGTGTTTCATGAGATGACGCAGAAGCGCGAGCATGGATGTTCCACGATACATCCCGTAATGCGCGTACTCGTCAATTTCAGGCATATCGCCAATCCAGATCGTCGCACCCGGACGCGCGATCCTCGCCATCTCGCGGAGGGCGGCCAGAACATCGTCCTCCGATGGGAGGTAAAGGAGCGTGGCATTACACACAATCTTTGTGGCGCTTCCTGAGTCCAGGGGAAGCGACTGCGCATGACTGGTTATGAAAGACAGCCCAGGAAATGCGGACTCCAACCTCTTTTGCTCCTCGACGCTGACGGAGACTCCAATACATTTCGAGGGACCTCCCTTCGCCATCCCCTTCGCCATCCGCAGCAAAGTGGCATCGCCGCAGCCGATATCCACGAGGACATCGTCAGGTGCGAGTTGGATCGCGGTCAAGATTTGCCGGTTTACAAATTCCGTCAGCGACTTCCGGTTAGGCCGCGCCGCCAGTTCGTGGATATCGTCCGCCTGCGCCCTCAGCCTATAAGCGTCTACGTAGTTATTGATGCGCACCACAGGCATATCTGCTATCCCTTCGCCATTTTTCCACCACAGAACATCAAGGCACCGTCACGCCACCCCAGAAACCGCTATATGGTTTTCAGTCTATTCTTCTGTCTTCGCTGGGCTCGTCGTAGAGCCTGCTGGCCGCCGGATTTTCCACCACGTTCCATGTGGGGACAGCCGCCGTCGGCTGTCCTTCGGGCCGAAGGCCCGATATCTCTCCATCTAAGCCGGTGCCGATGCCAAAACCGGTCGAGCTTGGCTCGACTGGACAGCCCCTTCGACTCCGCTCAGGGCAGGCTTGGGCGGCTGTCCCCACCTGGGCTGGCGGGGTTTTTTGGTCCGAAAATTGCGTTGTGTTGATAATTCCGCTTTCTCCTTCCTGATCCGGCAAAAAGCAAAATTTTATAATTCCCCTGATTGACCCCAAGAAATAATTGTGATTAGATGCGCAACACTGCGCGGGTTTTGGTGTTGTAACCCGTCAACAAGGGGCGTTCGAACCGAGGAGGGTGTATGAAGTGCAGGGTTGTCTACGCTACTCTTGCCGCTACCGTATTCGCTCTGAGTGCTGGGGCCAGCGCACGGGAAGTTGTGCTGCCCGCCGGAACTCTCTTGCAATGCACGATGAATGAGCCCAACTTCTCCTCGGCAACAGTGGAAGTGGGGGATCCGGTACTTTGCCACCTGCGCGGTGTGACCGAGTTCGGCCAGCAGGCATTTCCGCGTGGCAGCTATCTGGTGGGGCACCTTGAAGACGCGAAAGATCCTGGACACTTTGTCGGCAAAGGCTATCTGAAGATCCGGTTTGATCGGATCGGATTGCCCAGCGGCGATCTGCCCCTGGCGACCAAAGTCATCGCGACGCGTGGCTATAAGGTAGATAAGGGCGGCAAGATTGACGGCAAAGGACATGCCAAGCGCGATATCGTCGAATGGATGCTGCCACCGCTTTGGCCATGGAAGGTAATCATGTTGCCTGCGCGGGGTCCGCGTCCAACGCTCAAAGGCGAGACCGTGCTAAGCCTACGGCTGATGGATGATATTCAGGTGCCGCAGCTGGCAAAGACTCTCGGCCCCGGCTGGCATTTCTTCGGATCACAGACTGAAGTGTATCCTGAAAGCGGCAGTCTCGGCTCGGGAAATAGTGTTGCCCGGCCGACACTCGCGATCCGCGGCGGTGTGCAAAACGCCAGCACACAGCTTCCAGGATCAGCTGGGATTCCCCAAGCCTCCTATGCCAGCTATGTTTCGAGGGACGTGAGTTCCGCTGCGGTAGTCGCGGCTACCCCTGGACCGGTGTTCATCCTGAAGACGGGCACGCTTCTGGCGGTGGGCAACTATCAATACCAGGACGGCCGTATCACCTACACTCTCGCCAGCGGCGGAGGCGGGGTGGTGAGCACTGACGATGTCGATTGGATCACGACAACTCGCATGAACAATCAGCGTGATGTGCACATGACGTTGCACGGCGGGCATGTAAACGCGGAGACGCCGGGTCTCTGATACGTCGTTTCTGACATGGGTAAGTATCGATTCAAGCCGCCACGAAGGTGGGCGGCTTTTTCTTTTGCGACGAATCTACCTCCCCAGCGAATCTAGACATGCAACTCACTTATTTGAGGATCTAACTTATTTGAGGATCTAACATGGATAAGGTCAACGTCGCCGATAAGTTCTCCAAGATTTCGGAGTACTGGAAGCCCTACATCGCCGCCGAGTTGAATGGCCAGTATGTAAAGCTCGACAAGCTGAAAGGCGAGTTTGTGTTTCATCATCACGAGAACGAGGATGAAATGTTTCTGGTGGTGAAGGGTCGCTTCCGCATGGAGTTTCGCGATCGGCATGAATGGATCGAAGAAGGGGAATTCATCGTTGTTCCGCGCAGAGTGGAGCATAAACCCGTCGCGCCGGAGGAATGCTGGATACTGCTTTTTGAGCCCGCTTCGACGTTGAACACGGGTAACGTGGTCAACGAGCGCACGCTGCCTGAACTGGAACGCGTCTAGCAAGAGGTTTTATCAGTCCATTCTACTTACTTCTTCTTGGTTGCCCGTTGAGCGCGCGCATCGGAGTTGGCTGCCACGGCGGCGCGGACGAGTTGCTTGAAGGCAGCTTCGTTGATCTTCTCCCCTTCGCGGAGGTCGATCGCGCGCCGCACGTTCCCTTCCAGGCTGGAATTGAAGAGCTTCTTCGGGTCTTTGACGGAGGCTCCGCGAAAGAAGGTGAGCTTCACGACCTGCTTGTACGATTCCCCTGTGCAGACGCCGCCGTCATGGGACCAGACGGGGGTTCCGGGGGATTTTGGCTTCGCCCATTTCCACTCCTCCTGGATGTCGGGGTCGGCATCGTGGATGAGTTGACGGAGATGAGCGAGGGTCTTCCCGCGCCAGTCCCCCAGCTCTTGAATCCGCTTGGTGATGTTCGCTGAAGCGACTTCGCCATTCGGACGACTTGTCGGCTTCATGTTCTCTCCTAATCCTTTGTTTGTGTCGCCAGCCTGCCCTATGCCTGCAAGGGGGAGCATAGCTCTCGACGTTTGCCAGCGCATGCGCCAATTGCGCCACTCCCCCGCTCCGATGCTGAACGCGAGAAGCAAGGTCCGCAGATTCAAACATAGAGAAACTGGGCTTGACGTCCAGACTACCACTTGGGCAACGGTGCGTTATGGCGATGCTACGCCAACTAACGCGGGTGTAAGCTTCTTGCGAGCACTTGTCCGTCCAGACCGACATTATGCTAACAAGGTACCCTCTCCGCTGCTGGGGAAGGCTCAGTTGCTCCGCTGTGCAATAACCTTCATATTGACAGCCCCCGAAAACGCCGATAATAATCGCCTGACATGCGGGCCTCGCGTCCGCCCGAGGAGCACAAACAACCATGCAGTCGATTTCAGGAAAGACCCTCCGGACATGCGGCTGGAAGTTCATTCTCCCGGCAGTGCTTTTGTGCGCCGCCGTGGCGCAGGCACAAACATTCACGCCACTTGCCGACTTCACCAACAGCATCGGTGGCGGGCCGGGCTCGCCTCTGATTCAAGGGCTGGACGGCAATTTTTACGGCACCGCGGGAGATTCAGGAATCGGGGGACGAGGTGCGGTTTACATCGCAACGTCGGGCGGTACACTCAGCGACTTGTTCTCGTTTTGCAAGGCTCCGACGTGCCCGACTGGCGCCAATCCTTATTTAAGCCTTTTGCAAATCTCGAACGGAGACTTCTTCGGATTTACATTTGGTACCAGCGACAATGGAACGTTGTTCAAGTTGTCGCCGACCGGCGGCGTCATCAACACCCTGTACACTTTCTGTGCCACTACATGCACCGACGGCCAGCTGCCCCGAGCAAACCTGATCCAGGCGCGGAACGGTGATCTCTACGGCACGACCAACGCAGGGGGAACATCTGACAATGCTGGAACCATCTTCAAACTGACAACTGCTGGAACGCTGACAACAGTCTATGACTTTTGCCAGCTCACGCGTTGTGCGGACGGCTCGAGCCCCATTGGCTATGGCAGTTTGATCCAGGCGACCGACGGCTTTTTTTATGGCACGACGCGAACCGGAGGGGAAAAAGGATTCGGAACCATCTATCAGCTTTCGTCGAGTGGCACGCTTAAGACCATATACAAATTCTGCAAAGCAGCCGGTTGCCTGGATGGCTCGAACCCCGTCGGACTGGTTGAGGGGCTAGACGGCAACCTCTATGGCGTGACCACCGGAGGCGGAGCCAACGGCTACGGGGACGTCTTCAAGGTAACACGGGGCGGCGGCGGGCTCACTGTTCTGTACAGCTTTTGCTCGCAGACGGGGTGCTCCGACGGAAACGGCCCCACGGGTCTTCTCCTGGGCAGTGACGGAAACTTTTACGGCACGACCGCGAACCTCGGGAGCAACGGGGCGGTTCCCAACACCATCTTTCAGGTCACCCCCTCGGGCGCCCACACGGTGCTTTACAGCAGCGATTTGAACACTGAGAGTAGCGTTCTCTCGGTGATGCAATCCACGGATGGAAATCTCTACGGTACGAACAGCACCGGTGGGGCCAACGGCCTGGGCACATTCTTCAAACTGTCCACCGGTCTGGGCCCGTTTGTCAGAGCGCTTCGACCCTATGGCCAAATTGGGGAAACCGCATATATTCTCGGCACTGGTTTGACCGGAAGCACCAGCGTCACCTTCAACGGAACGGCGGCGACGTCGTTTACCGTGGTCTCGGATTCCGAGATCACGGTCGTAGTTCCCACAGGAGCGACCACCGGAACTCTGCAAGTGGTCACACCGGGTGGCACGCTCTCCAGCGTCGTCGAGTTCCAGGTGTTTCAGTAGTTTCTGCCGGGGCATCAACGTCAGCGAAAGACCCGCAACGAGTGGGATCACGAAAAGAACGCATGCGCGACCGCCGCCGCTCCGTGGCGAAGGAAATCTATGTAACGCGCTGAGGGGAACGCAAGAACATCGACCATAACTCTGCACATGGTTGCAAGCCTGGATGGCATCATCGCCAGGAAGGATAACAGTGTTTCGTGGATGGATAGCTCTGGAGAGGTGTACGAAAAAGGGGTTTCCGAGGGTAACGCGGACGACGCCGTTACTTCCATCGACTGTTTTGTGCTCGGTTCTCGCACCTACGAGCATGCGCTCCAACTGGGCTGGCCCTATGGCGACACGCCGACCGTCGTGCTTACAACGAGAGAGCTGCCGTCCACGAGGAAGAGCGTTGAGTTCTATTCCGGTGGTCTCAAGAAGCTGGTCGATGAGATTCTCGCGCCGCGATATGGAAACATCTGGCTCGTGGGAGGGGCGATGCTCTGCCAGAGTTTTCTCAAACTCGATCTGGTGGATGAAATCAGCTTGGTGATTGTGCCAGTCCTATTGGGGGACGGGTTGCGCCTCTTGACAATCCCGGTCTCGAAAGCAGATGGAATCTGAAGAACGTAGTCGCTTACAAGACGGGTATGGTTGAGTTGTTGTATCGGAGGCAATCCACTAGCTCCCAGCCCTGAAGTTAGGCGCAGGGTGCCACCCGTCTTCGCAACCCCAGTTTTTACCCCAAACGAGGTACTCGCCAACCCGCCAATAGTGGTAGCAAAAATACCCTACATTCGGTGATGTGCTCTCTAGAGTCATCGTGCGAACTTTCTTCTTGTCACATGCAATTTGAAAAGGAGAAGAAAGCATGAAAAATATCGTTCTGGTCCACGGCGGGTTCGTGGATGGCGCCGGTTGGGAGGGCGTCTACCAGATTCTCAAGAAGCGGGGCTACAACGTCAGCGTAGTGCAAAACCCGACCATTTCACTGCAAGACGACGTGAAGGTAACCAGGCGGATCCTTGCCGCCCAGGATGGTCCGGCAATTCTGGTTGGTCATTCCTATGGCGGGGCGGTGATCACCGAAGCGGGTATTCATCCAAACGTTGCCGGCCTCGTGTACATCACTGCCTTTGCTCCGGACAAAGGTGAATCTGTCGGCTCACTCATCAAAGATCCACCACCCGGCGCGCCGGTACCGCCGATTCTGCCGCCGCAGGAAGGATTTTTGTTCCTGGATAGCAAGAAGTTTCCAGCCTCTTTTGCCGGGGACGTGGATCCGGAAAAAGCCGCATTCATGGCCGATTCCCAGGTGCCATGGGGATTAGAGGCTGTCAGTGGGTCGATCACCGAACCAGCGTGGCGAACAAAGCCGAGCTGGTATTTGGTTGTCACTGAGGACAAAATGATCCCGCCGGACGCACAGCGTGCCATGTCAAAAAGGGCGGGCTCCAAGGTTGTCGAAGTCAAAGGCAGCCACGCCATCTACGTTTCGCAGCCTCAGGCTGTTGCAGCGCTGATCGAAGAGGCTGCCACGGCTGCTCAGGCCAAGGCGGCTTAACCGTTTCGACAACGTGCCTGCCAAGTAGGGGGACGGACCGGAACGGAGTCCATTTTCTGTTCAGGGGATTGGGAGACGTTCCGTCTGTCCTCACGTTCAAAATGAAAAGGACGGCATGGAGTCCCCGTGCGCGATGAACGTGCACACAAGGGCGGGCGGCGATGCTGCTTGAACTGTTTCATTGGTTACGACGCGCGTCCCGAGCAAACTACTTGCGCAGGCATTTCCGACTCCCGCCCTTCGCCAAGAACGCGAAGGACGGGGCACCCACTATGTTGCTGATCGCAGCGAGATCAGAAGCCTGGGCCACCCGGCCATATACGTGTAAAGGAATATAAAAAGGGAAACTAGCTCGTAACTCGGGTGTTTCAAGAGACCTCACGCTTCTTGGGGTGTCACGAGCTGATCACTCCAAATCGAGTGTTCAGGAAACGCGAACAGCTCGTTATTGGATTAAGGCTATTCCTTGGGAAGATCGATCATGACGACCTGCGAGTTCTCGCGTAAGCGGTCGAAGACGATTTGTTTCCCGTCGCTGGTGACGTCGAAGGTCCGCATGGCGGCGAGGTTTTGCAGCCGGGTAAGAAGGCGCGACTTCATCGAGGCGAGATCGAGCAGCCAGAAGTCCTGTGATACGAGCAGTCCCCCCATGTAGATCAGACTCTTGCCATCAGGCAAGAAGCGGACGCGTTCGCCCAAGCGGCGCAAAATGATATGGGGTAATTCGACGCTGGTTCCGTCCGGGCGGACGGCCAGAAGCGGAGCGAAGGTGCGCACATTCGTACCCGCATATACGATCAGGCTTCCATCCGGCGACCACACTGGATTGAGCGCTTCCCCGGCGACCAAGCGGACTGGCGATCCGCCATCCAACGGGATTTTGAAAAGCCCCGCGCCGCTGGCATCTCTGCCGCCAGTGACGATCCATCTGCCATCCGGCGACCAGCAGCTCGAACCCTGAGGGACCATTCCCTCCGCGATAGGCTGGAGTTCGGCGCCGTCTGAAGAGAGGACATGCAGTTGGTGTTTCCCGCTCCGCCGCAGCACAATGGCCACGCGACCTCCATCGGGCGAAACGGCGGGCGTCTCCAGCAACGCACCATCGACGCCCTTCCAGATCTCAGTGACCTTTCCGTCCCGAAGGCGCCACAGTCCGTCGCCCGTCCCCAGGGAAGATAAATAAAACAGCGACGAGCCACCGAAACGGGGCGCCAGCGCACGCTCGGTCGGCACGGTAAACGGTTTCACGTCGTGTTCTTCGGCGACGCGATCAAGGATCGGAACAGTCCAAAGTCCCGCGACGGGATTGCTGATGGTGGCCACCAGCTTACGGCCGTCAGCGCTGGCTTGCACGGACGTATATTGCTCGAGACCGACGCTCGCGCGCCGCGAATCCCTGCGTTTTAGATCAAACGCCCACAGCCACGGTCCGGAACCGTCCTCGTCCCGCGCCACGTAGAACACTGTGCGGTTGCCGACCGGCGTGGGATAGGCAATGTCTGTATTGCGTTGCGTGAGGCGCTCTGGGTTGCCGCCAACTGGGTCGATGCGCCATAAATCCATCTCCTTCGTCGCCGGTGTCCCATGCACGAAATAGATCCAACGGCCGTCAGGCGACCAAGCTGGAAAGTGGTTGTGAAGTCCCGGCCGGTCCCCGAAAATCCGACGCGCATTGGCGCCCGAGCGGTCCGCCACGAACATGGGGTCGCCATTACCGAAGGTGTGATAGACAATGCGCTCGCCATCCGGTGACCAGGCCAGGTTGACGACCTCCTCACCGAGGAAATTACGCGGCGTACCTCCCGTCAAGAGCATCAGCCGCAGCCGCATACCCACATCACCACCGCCGATCCAAATTTCCGAGCCGTCGCCCGAAAAACCCACACTTCGTAAAGGCCCGGGTAACGGGCCCGCCTTCCCTTGTGTCAGATTCATCAGACGTCCGGTACCCACTTGGGTGAGCCACACATCGAAGGGGCCGTCATGATCGGAGACAAAAGCCACGAACCTGCCGTCCCGCGAGATCGCCGCTTCCACGCTCTTGAAGTCGGTCACGCGCGTGAAATGCGCTTTTTCGAGCGGGTTGGCCGGTGCAGCGGCCGGCCGAAAAATTTCCCAGCCCGCGGTTCCCATCAGCAGTGCCGCGGCTATAACCCACGGGAGCCAGGCTCTCTCTGACTTAGGCTGCGCCACACTCTTGGCGGTCGGGGTTCCGGTCGAGGATCCGCTCAGCGATTCAATAGCAAACGCCAGATCACTGGCCGACTGAAATCGTCGCTCGACATTCTTTTCCAGGCATCGCGCAAGAATCCGTTGCAGTTCCA
>DAIUEW010000013.1:0-95555 GCA_036844925.1 Candidatus Sulfotelmatobacter sp. | reverse complement strand
ACATCCGCCGCGACCCCACCATCTACGACGGACAATTCTCCAACAACGGCTGGCTCCAGGAATGTCCCAAGCCGATGACCAAGCTGGTCTGGGACAATGCCATTCTCATCGGTCCAAAGATGGCGGAGCGGCTGCAGATCAAAGTGGAAGACGTTGTCGAACTGGAATTGAATGGCAAAAAAGTCACAGGCCCGGTGTGGGTTCAAGCGGGCCATCCCGACAACTCCGTCACGATCACGTTAGGCTACGGCCGAAAGCGCGCCGGCCGCGTGGGAACTGCGCAGGGTTTCGACGCCTATGCGCTGCGCACAACCGCCGCACCCTGGATCGCGACCGGCCTGCAAATCCGCAAGACCGGAGGCACCTACAAGCTAGCCTCCACTCAGGGCTACCAGACCATGGACACGCCGAATGGCGATCGTCGTCCGCTGGTCCGCGAAACTACGCTCGAGGAATATCGCCAGGAGCCTAACTTCGCGAAAGAGCAAGGAGAAGAACCCGCGCCCGGCCTCACCCTATACAAGCCCTATCCCTATAAAGAAGAAGACTACGCGTGGGGTATGGCGATCGATCTGAACTCCTGCGTAGGCTGCAACAACTGCATGATCGCGTGCCAGTCGGAGAACAACATTGCCGTCGTCGGCAAAGAGCAGTGCGTCATCGGCCGCCACATGCACTGGATTCGCGTCGATGCCTACTACCAGGGCGATCGCGACAATCCCAAAGCTTTCTTTCAGCCCGTCCCCTGCATGCAGTGCGAGAACGCGCCCTGCGAGGTGGTTTGCCCCGTGGGCGCGACCAACCACTCGAGCGAAGGCCTGAACGACATGGTTTACAACCGCTGCGTGGGGACGCGCTATTGCTCGAACAACTGTCCTTATAAGGTGCGGCGATTTAACTTCCTGCTGTTCTCGGATTGGGAGACGCCGCAGTACAAGATGATGCGCAATCCCGACGTCAGCGTGCGCAGCCGCGGGGTGATGGAGAAGTGCACCTACTGCGTGCAGCGCATCAACGAGCACAAGATCGACGCCGAAACCGCATCCGTGCGCGACGGCAAAGCAATCAAGGTCGGCGACGAATTGCAGACCGCCTGCCAGCAGTCCTGTCCCGCGGGCGCGATCATATTCGGCAACATCAACGATCCCGAAAGCAAAGTTTCAAAATTAAAAGCGCAGTCGCGCAACTACAGTTTATTGGGCGAACTCAATACCCGCCCGCGCACCACATATCTGGCAGAAGTAAGCAACCCGAATCCAGAGTTGAAGGGATAGGCGGAAGAAAAGAATTTCGATTTTGGGTGGCGCAGCGCTTTTTAGCGGTGCGATTACGAGCTTGGAATGGTTGAGGGCTTTAGCCCCTGAGGCACTCAGTGGCTGAAGCCGGTAAGGGGGGAAGCTGAACCGCAGCGCTGAAGCGCTGCGCCACCTGAAAGCCAACCAGGAACTGAAGCAAGAAATCGATGGACGAGCAATCCAAAATAACGGTCGACGCGCAGCAAGCTCCGGTCATCGAGCCCGGCCATACCTTCGGCACGGTCACGGAAAAAATCAGCGCCATCGTCCTAACCCGTCCCGCTTCGAACGGATGGTTCCTCGGCTTCGGCATCGCCTTCCTACTCACGATGATGATGCTCTACGCCATCGGCTACCTGTTCCTGAAAGGCGTTGGCATCTGGGGCGTGACCATCCCCATCGGCTGGGGCTTCGCCATTGTGAACTTCGTATGGTGGATCGGAATCGGCCACGCCGGTACGCTCATCTCCGCCATTCTTCTTCTTCTGCGCCAGTCGTGGCGCAATTCCATCAACCGGTTCGCGGAAGCCATGACACTGTTCGCCGTGGCCTGCGCCGGAATCTTCCCCGGGATCCACGTTGGCCGCCCCTGGCTCGCTTACTGGCTCTTTCCCTATCCCAGCACCATGGGGGTCTGGCCGCAATTCCGCAGCCCGCTCATGTGGGACGTCTTCGCCGTCTCCACCTACGCCACAATCTCGGCGATGTTCTGGTTCATCGGCCTGGTCCCGGACATGGCAACGCTGCGCGACCGTGCCGTGCATCCTGCCGCAAAAATCATCTACGGCATGCTTTCGATGGGATGGCGAGGATCGGCGCGGCACTGGCATCGCTACGAAACCGCCTATCTTCTGCTCGCCGGATTAGCCACGCCCCTTGTGCTCTCGGTGCACACGGTTGTGAGCTTCGACTTCGCGATCGGCATCGTCCCCGGCTGGCACACAACCATCTTCCCTCCTTACTTTGTTGCCGGCGCTATTTATTCCGGTTTTGCCATGGTGCTGATGCTGGCAATTCCAATTCGGAAGATATACGGCCTGGAAGATTTCATCACCGAGCGACATCTGCAGAACTCCGCGAAAGTAATGCTGGCGACGGGATTGATCGTAGCTTACGGCTATGGTATCGAGGCCTTCATGGGCTGGTACAGCGGCGATCGCTACGACGCTTTCACGATTTGGAATCGCCTGCACGGCCCCTACGCTATCCCCTACTGGTCTCTGCTGGCGTGCAACATTTTCATTCCACAAGTGCTATGGATTCGGAAGCTGCGCACCAGTCCCGTCGCCCTGTTCCTGATTTCCGGCGTGATTTTGATTGGCATGTGGCTCGAGCGCTTCATCATCGTGGTCGTCAGCCTGCACCGCGACTTCCTCACATCGTCCTGGGGAATGTACTATCCGACGCGCTGGGATTGGATGACTTACATCGGCACCATCGGGATGTTCCTGGCCGCGATGTTCTTGTTCTTGCGCTTGCTGCCCGCAATTTCGATCTTTGAAATGCGCACCCTCCTGCCGGAAGCGGAGGTCAAAGAATGAAACGCGAGCGCGTCTATGGAATCATGGCCGAGTTCGATTCAGCGCAGGCGCTGGTGGACGCGGCGCGCCGCACGCACGAAGCGGGCTACAACAAGATCGACGCTTATAGCCCGTTCCCCATCGAGGGCCTGGCCGAAGAGATTGGCTTCTATCACGATGAAGTTCCACTGGTGGTACTGATCGGAGGAATCGTCGGAGGTCTCACGGGATACCTGATGCAGTACTGGATGGACGCCGTCGACTATCCGCTCAACATCGGCGGGAAGCCCCCGCACTCCTGGCCCGCCTTCATCGTCATCACCTTCGAGATGACGATTCTTTTCGCCGGAATTTCTGCGGTCTTCGGCATGCTCGCGCTAAACGGCTTGCCTATGCCGTATCACCCGGTGTTTAACGTCCCACGATTTGCGCTCGCTTCAAAAGATCGGTTTTTCCTGATCGTGTTTGCTTCCGACAAGAAATACGATCCGGCCGGCACGCGCAGTTTTCTCGAAAGCCTCGAGCCGCGCTCGATCTCGGAGGTGCCCAGCTAGCATGAAGCGCCTCCGCCAAATGTCTACTGACGGGTGCCCCATCTTTGCGCGTTTTGTGCGCAAAGGTGGGATTCCACTGCTGTGTCGAGCTGAAGGTTTTTCGAAGACGCCATCTATCGTGGCGCTACTATTGGGCCTCGCGGTCCTCTCCGCTTGTCGCCTGGACATGCACGTCCAACCCCGGCAGAATCCGCTTTCCCGCAGCGACTTCTTCGCCGACCAGCGCTCCGAGCGTGCGCCGGTCGAAGGTACCGTAGCGCGCGGCGAGTTGCACGAGGATTCATATTTCTATACCGGTAGAGCCAGCGGCGGCCCCGGCAACTATATGCCGTTTCCCGTCACCAAAGAAGTTCTCGAACGTGGACGCGAGCGCTACAACATTTATTGTTCTCCATGTCACTCGCTGGTCGGCGACGGGAGCGGCTTCATCCCGTCGCGCGGATTCTCTCGCATGCCGCCGTCGTACCACATCCCGCGGCTGCAGAAAGCTCCTCTCGGCTATTTTTACGATGTGATCACCAACGGCTTCGGCATAATGCCCGACTACTCTTCGCAAATTGCGCCGCAGGATCGCTGGAACATCGTGGCCTACATCCGCGCGCTGCAACTGAGTCAGAACGCAACCCAGGCAGACGTTCCCGCAGGACAGGCTGTTCCTTCAGAAGCGCCAAAGTTCGGGCAGTTGGGTTCTGGTGCAACTCTGCCGGGGATTGATTCCGCATCAACCTTGCCGTCCGAGGAACGCAAATGAGCGCCGCGAATCTACATCTCGATTTGACGGCGCCCGAGGTCGTACGAAAAATCTCTCAGCGTTCGCTCGTCGTCGGCATCGTATTTGCAGTGATCTCCGGCGCCGTCGCCTTCGTCCGTCCCGACGAATTTTATCGCGCGTATCTTCTCGGATTCATGTGCTGGCTGGGCGTCGCCCTCGGATCGATGGCGATCCTCATGATCCGGCACCTCACAGGCGGTGGCTGGGGCACCGTCATTCGCCGGATCTTGGGCGCTGCCATGCGCACTCTGCCGCTGCTGGCGCTTCTGTTCATTCCGATTATCGTTGCGGGCCTGCAACATCGAATCTACCCGTGGGCGATGCCACTCGACTCAATTCAGGATTCACGCATCCGCGAGCATCTGGAAAAGCACAGCTTTGTCAGGAGCTACCTGAATCTCTCCGGCTTTGCGTTCCGCGCGTTTATTTATTTCGCAATCTGGAACCTGCTCTCGTTTCTGCTATCGAAATGGTCGAAACAAACGGACAGCCCCAACGCCCCTGACAATAGCCAGCGTTTCAAGGCAGTCAGCGGCCCCGGCCTGATCCTTTACGCACTCACTATCAGCTTTGCCGCCATCGATTGGGTAATGTCGCTCGACCCTAGTTGGATCTCGACCATCTTCGGCCTCATCATCCTCATCGGCGAGGTGCTCTCGGCGATGTGCTTCGCGGTTGTGGTCGAACGCATTCTCTTCAACTACAAGCCGATGTCGGAGATGTTGAAGCCCGATTTCGTGCACGACCATGGCAAGTGGATGCTGACTTTCATCATGGTCTGGGCATATTTTTCGTTCTCGCAGTGGCTCATCATTTGGGCCGGCAACCTGCCCTCGGAAATCACTTTTTATTTGAAGCGGCTGAGTGGGGGCTGGGGATCGGTCGCACTGGTTCTCGTTGTTTTTGGCTTCGCCGCTCCGTTTGCGACGCTGCTTTCGCGCCCCTTCAAGCGCGATATTCGAAAACTGGTTTGGCTCGCGGTCTGGGTGATACTGATGCGGTACGTTGACTTGTTTTGGATCATCGAGCCGAACTTTTCGAAGACTTTCACAGTGACCACGGCCGATATCGTTGTGCCCATCGCCATCGGCGGAATCTGGCTGTGGTATTTCTTCGGCAACCTGGCTTCACTGCCGCTGATCCCGGCATATGACCAGGACGCCCACGAGGTTCTACAGCCTGAACATCACATTCATTCGCAGGGAACGCCATGAGCGACTTAGAGAAGTATTTCGCCGACTGGTTTTGGGAAGGACGCGACGTTCAGTCGTGCCGTGCCGGACGCATTTCTTGCGCGGCTTCAGCGGCCGAAGAACGCTTCTTAATTTAGGAAACGCAAGCAGAATGACTGACGACACCAAACACGCGACTCCGAGCCACGGAGACTACGAGCGCCAGGACCTTGCGCCCTCCGGCATCCTCTATTTTCTCTTGACGCTTGGCGTGGCGACCATCCTGTGCCTCTTCGGACTCAGAGGTCTCTATGCCTATCTCGACCAACGCGAGAAGGCAGGACAGCCTCCAGTAAATCCGCTGATCACCAACGTCCCCGCGGATACGCGGCACATTGCCCCTGGATATCCCCAAACTTCTTTCCCCAGCCCAAAACTCGAGGAAGATGAACGCGGCCAACTGAACGGCATCCTTCTAAACGAAGAGAAGACGCTCTACAGCTACGGCTGGGTGGACGAAAAGGCGGGTACGATTCACATCCCCATCGAGCGCGCTATGGATTTAATTGTGGAACGCGGACTACCGGTGCGCCCACAAAGCGGGGCCATCGATAACGCTGCCACAGCGTCTGGAGCAAACAGGAAAGAACCAAACATGACCGCAGCTGGCAAGAAGGGTGAAATGCAGTGAGCTGCAAGAAAAACAATTCGACTTACGTCGCGCGCCTTGCGATAACTGTGGCCCTATTCGCGCTTTCTGCTACTGCGCAAATAAACAGTGGCGTAATGTCACCTCCCGCGAACACGCGCCCTCCACGTCTCGAAAACGTGGGCATCGAACAGCATCTCGACGCTCAGATCCCGCCTGATCTCATCTTTCGCGACGAGACCGGTAAGTCCGTAAGACTTGGCGATTACTTCGGCCGCAAACCTCTCATCCTGAACCTGGTTTACTACAACTGCACTATGCTATGCGGCGAAGCTCTGGCCGGACTCGCCAGCGCCATGCGCCTGGTGAAATTCGACGTGGGCAAAGAGTTCGGCGTCATCACTGTGAGCTTTGATCCGCGTGAAACTCCGGAGATGGCAGCGGCCAAGAAGAAAGATTATGTAGAACGTTACGGACGCCCCAATGCCGCCGCGGGGTGGCATTTCCTAACCGGCCAGCCGGAGTCGATCAATGCGCTCACCAACGCCGTGGGGTTCCAGTACAAATACGATGCCAGGAGCAATCAGTATGCGCACGCCACGGCGATCATGGTGCTCACGCCCCAGGGCCGCATCTCGCGCTATTTCTATGGCGTAGATTTTCCGCCCAAGGATTTGCGCATGGGTCTGGTTGAGGCTTCGCAAAATAAGATCGGAAACACAGTCGATGCAGTGCTGCTTTACTGCTATCACTACGACCCCGAGACCGGAAAATATGGCGCGATGGTTGCGAACATTCTGCGCCTGGCAGCCGCTGCGACCATTCTGTTTATCGGCGGATTAATTTTCATTTTGTGGCGGCTCGACCGCTCGGCGACCCGGAAAGTCTTAACGAGGAAGAGCACAACGAAGACACGGTATGCTCAATAATTTTCCATTATGGCCGCAGCAGGCCTCCACCCTGGCTCACCGCGTGGACGCGCTTTACATTTTCCTGCTCGTCGTGACGGGGATGATGGCCCTGCTAGTCTGCTTCTTCGTAATCTTTTTCGCCGCCCGCTACCGGCACCGCCCCGGCGTTCTCGCCGAACAGATTGAAGGCTCTAACGCGCTCGAAATCACCTGGAGCACCATCCCCTTCCTCATCTTCATGGTGATCTTTGCCTGGGGAGCGCTGGTGTACTTCAAAGAGCGCACTCCACCCGCTGACGCGACCGAAGTGTACGTTGTGGCAAAGCAATGGATGTGGAAAGTGGAACACGCCGAAGGTCAGCGCGAGATCAATGAACTCCACGTTCCCGTCGGTCGCGACGTTAAATTGATCATGACCTCGCAGGACGTGATCCACAGCTTCTACATTCCGGCATTCCGCATCAAGCAGGACGTACTGCCCGGCCGCTACACAGTGGAGTGGTTCCGCGCCACCAAACCCGGCGTCTATCACTTGTTTTGCGCTGAATACTGCGGCACGCAGCACTCCGGCATGGTCGGCTCCATCGTAGTCCAGGAACCGGCTCAATACGAAGCGTGGATGAATGGTGGCTCGACCGGTCCGCTCTCAGCGAGTGGGGAGAAGATCTTCGCCGAGCTCGGATGTGCCACCTGCCATCGCCCAGACACGCAGGGTCGCGGTCCCAACCTGCAGGGAGTTTTCGGCCATCCGGTTCAACTCGAGGATGGACGCATGGTCACCGCCGACGAGAACTATCTTCGGGAATGCATCCTCGACCCGGGCGCAAAGCGGGTAAAGGGATTCCAGCCCATCATGCCCACCTTTCAGGGATTGGTCACCGAAGAACAGGTCAATGCTCTGGTCGCCTACATCAAGGCCATTTCGACAACGAAACCGGCGGATGGCGCCAAAACCAGCGCCAGCACCGCCATTCCGGAAGTTCCGGAAAGAGTTCCGGAAAAAGCTCAAGCTGATTCGGTTCGACCCGAGGCGGCTCAACCGAACAGAAGTCAGGTGCAATGAGTATGGAAATCGCAATCCCTCAATCCCCAGTCGCCGAGCGCGAAAACTACTTGAACGCAAAGTACGGAGTGTGGTCCTGGCTGCTCACGACCGACCACAAGCGCATCGCGCTTCTCTATCTTCTTTCCATCACGTTCTTCTTTTTCATCGGTGGTTTCTTCGCTCTGCTCATCCGCCTCGAACTGCTGACGCCCGCCGGCGACCTGGTTCAGGCCGATACCTACAACAAGCTTTTCACCATGCATGGAATGGTCATGATTTTCTTTTTCCTCATTCCTTCCATTCCTGCCACGCTTGGAAACTTCCTCGTGCCCATGATGATCGGCGCGAAAGATCTGGCCTTCCCCCGCATCAACCTGCTGAGCTGGTATCTTTACATCATCGGCGGCGTCATGATGCTGCACTGCATGCTGACCGGCGGCGTCGATACTGGCTGGACGTTCTACGCACCCTTCAGCACAAATTTCACCAACACGAAAATCGTCGAAGCGGGACTTGCAATCTTTGTCGCGGGATTTTCTTCTATCCTCACCGGCCTGAATTTCGTGGTCACCATTCATCGTATGCGCTGTCCGGGCATGACGTGGTCGCGCCTGCCTTTGTTCATCTGGGCTCACTACGCCACCAGCATCATTCAACTCCTAGGCACGCCAGTCGTAGCCGTCACCATCGTGTTGGTCGCGGCGGAACGCGCTCTGCACCTTGGCATCTTCGATCCCAAACTCGGCGGCGATCCGGTACTGTTTCAACATCTATTCTGGTTCTATTCCCATCCCGCCGTTTACATCATGATTTTGCCGTCGATGGGGGTCATCACCGAAATCATCGCCTGCTTCTCGCGCAAGCGCATCTTCGGCTACCACTTCGTAGCCTTTTCCTCCATCGCCATTGCCGTCTTCGGATTCCTGGTCTGGGCCCATCACATGTTTGTTGCCGGGATTTCTGTCTACTCGGCTCTCGTGTTTTCCTTCTTGAGCTACGCTGTGGCATTGCCGTCAGCCATTAAGGTCTTCAACTGGACGGCCACGCTTTACAAGGGATCCATCCACTACGATGCGCCCATGCTTTACGCGTTCGGCTTTCTGGGACTGTTCACCATCGGCGGCCTGACCGGGCTATTTCTGTCCGCTCTTGGCATTAACGTCCACGTCACTGACACGTACTTCGTCGTCGCCCACTTCCATTACATTATGGTCGGAGGCGCGGTCATGGGCTACCTCGGCGGCATGCATTTCTGGTGGCCAAAAATTTCCGGCCGCCTCTATCCCGAGGGCTGGGCGCGGCTGGCGGCCCTGATCGTCTTCATCGGCTTCAACCTCACGTTCTTCCCGCAATTCCTGCTCGGCTATATGGGCATGCCGCGCCGTTACTACGATTACAGCCACATGCCTGAATTTCAGGTACTGAATGTTCTCTCTACGGCAGGCGCCACGGTTCTTGGGGTCGGATATCTTCTGCCCATGGTTTATTTCCTGTGGTCGATGCGCTATGGCAAGCCGGCATCGGACAATCCGTGGAATGCCGCCGGGCTCGAATGGAAAACCGCTTCTCCGCCGCCGACGTTTAATTTTGACGAAGAGCCCGTCGTGACCTGGGAAGCCTACAACTATGAGGAGCTAGACGCGCCGCCGCACACCCAGGAGGTTCCCGTTGCCCGATAGCACCCTGGTCGGACTTCACCACGAAGAAGAGCATCATCCGGAGCTGTTGCATCACTTCGCCGATGCGGAGCAGCAGCGCGATGCCTCCAGCCTCGGCATGTGGGTCTTCCTCGCGACGGAGGTGATGTTTTTTGGCGGACTTTTCTGCGCCTACCTGATTTACCGCCGCTGGTATTTCGGAGACTTCGCCGCCGCCAGCAAAACCATCAACATGGGGCTTGGCGCCACCAACACTGCTGTTCTAATCTGTAGCAGTTTGACGGTAGTACTCGCGGTGTGGGCTGCGCAGACCGCCCGCCGCACTCTGCTGATTGTCAGCCTCGTCGTCACGATGCTCCTCGGTCTCGCTTTTCTCGGTATCAAAGGCATCGAGTACACGGACAAATTCGAAGAACATCACGTTCCCGGCGCTTCCTTTAGCTTCAATAACGTTCCCATCCCCGGGCGTCCCGGCGAGTATGCCAACCCGCGGCACGCGCAGATCTTTTTCTCGCTCTACTTCGTCATGACGGGGCTGCACGCGCTGCATATGATCATTGGCCTGGGTGTCTTTACGTGGCTTTTATATACGGCTTGGAAGGGACGCTTCACCCCGGAGTGGCACACGCCAGTTGAAATCGGCGGCCTGTATTGGCACTTCGTCGACATCGTCTGGATTTACCTGTTTCCGTTGCTCTACCTGATCGACCGGCATCCGTGAGGTTTGCATGTCAGCACATTCAACATCGTCGCCATTGAAAATGTATTTTGCAGTTTGGATCGCGCTGCTGGCCGGCACCGGCCTCACCGTCTATGCTGCGACTCTGGATTTAGCGCCCTACAACGCCGCCGTCGCCCTCGGCATCGCGACCATTAAAGCGACTCTGGTCGCTCTCTTCTTCATGCACGTCTGGCATGCCAGCGAAAAGCTGACCAAGCTGGTAGTGATCGCCGCACTGTTCTTCCTTCTCCTGTTGTTGGGTCTGACCATGTCGGACTACGCCACCCGCCTGTGGAGCTAATGCCATCTCAGGATGTGGAGCAGCGGCGCTTTGCGCCGCATTAAGCCAACGAAAGAACAGGGTTTCATCTGGCTTTGAATCACAGAAAAAACTAAAAAACTTCTAGTCTGCGGTATACTCGCGCCGCATGCCCAACCCCTTCACAGAAATCGCACACGCTGCAAGGTCGGCGTCGGTGGATGCAGTCGACCTGGCGGAAAAGCTGTGCGCCCAGATTCGCGGTGACGTCCGTTTTGACCCTGGCGCCCGCGCTCTCTATGCCACCGACGGGTCCAACTACCGCCAGGTTCCCATCGGTGTCGTGCTGCCTTGCGATGTCGATGATGTTATCGCCACAGTCGCCCTCTGCCGCGAGTTCGGTGCCCCTCTGCTCTGTCGTGGAGGCGGCACCTCTCTCGCGGGTCAATGCTGCAACGTCGCCGTCATCCTCGATTTTTCCAGGTACATGGCGAAGATTCTCGAAATCGATCCGGCGCGCCAAATCGCCCGCGTAGAGCCCGGCGTGGTTCTCGATAGTCTTCGCGCCGCCGCCGAAAAACATCACCTGACCTTCGCGCCTGATCCTGCTACGCACGACCGCTGCACCCTCGGCGGCATGATTGGCAACAACTCCTGCGGCGTCCATTCTGTGATGGCGGGCAAGACCGATGACAACATTGAGTCACTCGAAGTCCTCACCTATGACGGCACGCGCATGAAAGTCGGAGCCACTTCCGGCGCGGAATTTGAAAGCATCTGTGCAGCTGGCGGTCGAGGTGGCGAAATTTATACCAAGTTGCAGGCCATTGCCGCCGCCTACGGCACTCTCGTCCGCCAGCGCTTCCCGAACATTCCACGCCGCGTCTCCGGCTACAACCTGAACTATCTTCTGCCCGAGAACGGCTTCCACGTAGCCCGCGCGCTTGTCGGCTCGGAAGGTACGTGCGTAACGATTCTCGAAGCAACCTGCCGGCTGGTGAAGAGCCCACCGGAACGCGTGCTGCTGGTTATCGCCTATCCCGACATTTATCAGTGCGCCGATCATGTGCCCGAGATCATGACGCACAAACCCATCGGGCTTGAAGGCTTCGACGATCTTCTGGTCGGCTACACTCGGATCAAAGGAATCAACTCCGAAGGCCTCGCGCTATTGCCCGAAGGCGCCGGATGGCTGATGGTTGAATTTGGCGCGGAAGCCGCGCTGGAGGCCGAATCCCAGGCCCGCGGTCTGATGCAGTCGCTGGGCAGCAGTCCCACTCCCCCTGCGATGCGTCTATACACCGATAAGCAACAAATCAAGCGCGTCTGGGACGTGCGCGAATCGGCTCTTGGTGCAACCTCGCACGTGGCTGGAGAATCGCCCAGTTGGGAGGGATGGGAGGATGCTGCCGTCGCCCCCGAAAAACTTGGCGGCTACCTTCGCGATCTCCGCAAGATGTTCGCCGCCTACGGCTACAAAGGCTCGCTCTACGGCCACTTTGGCCACGGCTGTGTACATACTCGCATCAACTTCGATCTGCAATCGAAAGCCGGCATCGCCAAGTTCCGCAAATTCATGGAGGAAGCCGCCGACCTCGTCGTCAGCTACGGCGGCTCAATCTCAGGCGAGCACGGCGACGGTCAATCCCGCGGCGAGTTGCTTCCGAAGATGTTTGGTCCCGAGTTAGTGCAGGCCTTCCGCGAATTCAAGGCGGCCTGGGATCCCGCATGGAAGATGAATCCCGGCAAGCTGATCGAGCCATACAAGCTCGACGAGAATCTCCGGTTGGGCGCGAATTATTCTCCCTGGGAACCAAGGACAAATTTCAAATTCGCCGCCGACCACGGCAGCCTCGCCGAAGCCACGCTGCGCTGCGTTGGTGTAGGCAAGTGCCGCCGCGAAGAAGGCGGCCTGATGTGTCCCAGCTACCGCGCCACGCACGAAGAAGAGCATTCCCCGCGGGGACGCGCTCACCTGCTTTGGGAGATGACGCAAGGTGAAATCATTCGCGACCGCTGGCGCAGTGAAGAAGTGAAAGAAGCTCTCGACCTCTGCCTTGCCTGCAAGGGATGCAAGAGCGACTGCCCGGTTGGCATCGACGTTGCCACCTACAAAGCCGAATTCCTTTCTCACTACTACGAAGGCCGAGCGCGCCCGCGCAGCGCCTACGCCTTCGGCAACATCGACCTCTGGGCTCGTGTCGCATCGCACGCCCCTGGGCTTGTCAACTTAACCACGCAACTTCCGCTGCTGCGCGATATTTCAAAGATTGTCGCCGGAATCCCCGCCCAGCGCTCCATTCCAGCCTTCGCTCCGGAAACTTTCAAAAGCTGGTTCCATCGCACGCGGACCGCGCGGCGCACTCGAAAAAATGGTTTTGGGTGGCGCAGCGCTTCCAGCGCTGCGATTAACCCTCCCCTTTCAGCGCGGGCTTTAGCCCCTGAGGGAACGCCCGTCCTGCTCTGGCCCGACACTTTCAATAACTACTTCCTGCCGGCGACCGCCAAAGCTGCCGTCGCTGTCCTCGAAGCGGCCGGCTTCCAGGTTTTCGTCCCAAAAGCCAACCTTTGCTGCGGACGCCCACTCTACGACCACGGCATGCTCGACCGCGCCCAAGCCCTCCTGCTCCAAATCCTCGACACACTATCGCCGCAAATTGAAGCGGGAATTCCCATTGTCGGCCTCGAACCCAGTTGCGTCGCCGTTTTCCGCGACGAACTCGTCAATCTGTTCCCCCACGACCAACGAGCTCAGGCCCTCTCGCGCCAGACATTCCTGCTCAGTGAATTTCTCGAAATCCACGCCAAGGATTTTCCCCTGCCGCGCCTCGACCGCAAAGCACTCCTCCACGGTCACTGCCATCACAAATCGATTATGAAAATGACGTCCGAAGAGGCCGTCCTGCGCCGCCTCGGCATTGATTTCCAATCTCTCGCCCCAGGGTGCTGTGGCATGGCCGGCTCCTTCGGCTTCGAACGGGATAGAGATAAATACGATATTTCAATCGCCATCGGCGAACTCGAACTCATGCCCGCCGTCCGGCAAGCGCCAGCAGACTGGTTCATCATCGCCGACGGATTCAGTTGCCGCGAACAGATCGCCCAAGGCTCGCGCCGCCACGCCCTGCACCTGGCCGAAGTGCTACAGATGGCGCTGAACTCACATGGCTGGCCCGAGATCCACTCTTATCCCGAACTCCTTAGCACCCGTCGTCGCGAGGCAGAAGTCTTCCGCTCCATGAAACGCGCGGGGCTCGGATTAGCAGCCTTAGCGGCAGGCGCAGCTCTATTGTGGCGATTCACCAGAAATCATTGATTCTGCTTGGCTTACTGGAATTGGTAGCCAGAAATTCACATCTGCCCCTCGCCAGATTGCTTTACTTCTGGGACAATAAGAAATGTATTTCGATGGTCCGTCCGAGCTAGCACGGTCATCATTAAACAAGCCTGTCATTCCGACCGGACCTTGTCCTTCCGAAGGAGGGGCAAGCGTAGAGGAGGAATCTGCTATTTCTTCCTTCACGTTCGCCCTCGAGCATGGATCGTGAAACCACAATCACCGCGCCAGTCATCGGCAAAGTCCCTACAGAGGCGTTACCCACCCTCGTAGCGGCGAAGCCCCTGGACGCTCCCCTCTGCGGCTCGGTGCTGGTGTTGATTCAGTTCGACGTTTGCGAGGAGATTCGCCTCGACCAGCTTCGCCAAATCCTCGGCGCACGCACCGCCGATGCCAGCTTCAAACATCTCGCCCCCGGATACGTCCGTTACCAGCGTCCTCCGGTCGAGGAGGCCCTCGAACCCCTGATTCTCGAAAGCGGCGAGCACCTGCAGGGCGACATCAAGTACTTCGACTACGGCGTGGTGAGCGTAGTCTTCGAGGTTCCCTTCTCCGGTGACTGGGACAAGCTGGTCCAACTTTCCAGCCGCTGGGTTTGGGACACGAACTTCGAAGCCCTCGCCACTCGTATCGTCAAGCAGAAACTTGAGCGCGCCGCTCCAGCTCTGGTCAAGCCTTATACCACCGAATGGCTGAAGGAAGACTATTTCATTTTCCACTTGCGTGAGATTGCCGGCTCACCCTCCGCCGCCGATCTCCTCACAACTCACGGCGACTCTATCTCTCGGGTGGTGCGCGGCGAGACCCAGCCGCTCTCCGATGGCGAACGCCAGGAGATTCTGCAATCGCGCATCTCCTACTACCCCAACGACCTTGCCGTGATCGGATGGAACGCCGCTTTCATCTACGACAGCCCGGTGGGCGCTGAAACTGCCATTCAGCTCCTTCAATATGCCAACTCGCAGTTGCTCGAGTTCCGCCACTACGACGAACTGCTCACGCGGCAACTGGAAAAGGTCTACGCCTTCCTCGATCGCGGGGGCCACGGCCTCTGGTATCGGTGGCGCACAGCTGGTGCCGCCTCGAAACTCCATACCGTTTTGCTTGACGTGAGCGAACTCACGGAGCGCGCCGACAACGCCATCAAGTTTCTCAGCGACATGTTCTCCGCACGACTATACAAACTGGCCGCGTCAAGAGTCGGCGTGCCCGACTATAAGGATCTGGTTCAGCAAAAACTGGACACCGCCGAAGAGCTCTACCGCTTCATGGTGGACCAATTCAATCAAAGCCGTGCTTTCGTCCTCGAATTGATGGTGGTCATTATCCTGATCATCGAGTTGATCTATTTCTTCCGCGGCAAACCTATCTAAGAATATCGCTTGTCATTCCGACCGGAGTCGCAGCGATGGCACACGTGAAGCGGGCTCACCTTTCTGGCGAGGAAACCCGAGCCGAGCTCCGCTCGGCATGGACAGCCGAGGGCGGCTGTCCCCACACGAATCAGAAGCTGATTCCTCCCGCGCAACTAAGTTCCGGCCCCCGCAAGAACAACAACCTGCTTCCTCCCTGTAGAGGCATGAATGACACAGCCCGTAACAAGCAAGAATGATCCAAGGCCGCACACTCCCGCCCACCGGAAGTGTTGCCAAAGCAGCGATCCCATGTACGACCCCGCCGCCCCAGCGGTGAAATAGCAAACCATGTAAACCATGTTCATCCGGCTTCGAGCCTCCGGCAACAGCCCATAAATTCTCGTCTGATTTGAGACGTGCCCGGATTGCACGCCGATGTCGAGCAGGATTACTCCCGCAATCAGGCCGGTCATGTGTTTGCCGAAAAAGTAAAGAACTACAAACGAAAACAGCGTCACCAGCAGCGCGACGAGAACATTTCGCCTAGCTCCATACCGGTCTGCCAGACGTCCGATAACGGGCGCGCACACGGCGCCCACCGCCCCGACCAAGCCGAATAAGCCAGCGACAGCACTTCCATAGTGATACGGTGAGGTCTCCAGGAAGAACACCAGGGTCGTCCAAAATGCGCTGAATGAACAGAAAAAGATCGCGCCGAGGGCAGCCGACTCGCGGAGCACTGGCTGACTGCGGATCAGTCCAAAGGCCGAGCGGACCAAGCTAAACCACGACAGTTGCAGCTCCGGCTGGCTGGCCGGAAGGCAGGAGCGAACCAGAATCGCCAGCAACAACATGAGCGCCGATCCCACCCAATAGATGGCGCGCCATCCCAGCCACGCGCCTAATAGCCCGCTGAACGATCGCGCCAGCAGGATCCCAAACAGAAGCCCGGCAAGAACCGCTCCCACGGTCGCGCCCCTCCGAGCAGGCGAAGCCAGATGGGTCGCGAAGGGCACGATCACGTGAACCGTCGCCGTCGTAACTCCAACGCCGAAACTCGCCAGCGCCAGCCACGGCAAATTCTGCGCGCTCGCCAACAGCGCCAGGCAAATACACTCCGCCACTAGCAGCGACACAATCAGCCGCCGCCGTTCTTTGGTATCGCCCAGCGGAACGAAAATGAGCATGCCGACCGCGCCGCCAAACTGTGTCAGCATGGCAACCGCCCCCACCTGCGACACGGAAATTCGAAAGTTCGCCGCAATGATGGATAGCAGGGGCTGGATATAGTAGATGTTGGCCACAACCGCGCCCACGCTGAAAGCCATCAGCCACACGTGAGCAGGTTTTATGTCCGTCGTCCCCTCGTGAGGCGGCGAATCGGCTCGCTCTGTTGGACCGTGCTCCGATGGATCAGGCCTCGCTGGACCAGGCCGAGGATTTTGCTCTACATTGATCTGAGTCACAAACTTAAGATGCCCTTCGGCCCAAATAGAATTCAACGGCTCATCACTGACCGCGACCATTGGACACTGCCATGCGCGGCCTGAAAGACAAACGAATCCTAATCACCGGAGGCGCCAGCGGAATCGGCGCAGCCACCGCTGCGCGCTTTCTGGAAGAAGGCTCGCGCGTCTGCATTTTCGACCGCGATGCCAAAGCGTGCGAAGCCATTCGTCAGCAAATGCCGGGAATTTCCGAGGCCATCATCGCCGACGTCACCGACCTGATGCAGGTGGAAGCTGCCCTTGCTGACGCCGTCCGCGTAATGGACGGAGTCGACGTGCTCATCAACAACGCCGGCATCAGCATCCGCCACAACTTTCTCGACATCACTCCCGAAGAATGGGACAAAGTGATCGCCATAAATCTCACCGGAGTTTTCTACGTGGCGCAGACCGCCGCGCGTTATATGTGGGAACGTTACAAAGCTGAATCCGGCAGCGGAGTGATTCTGCAAACCGCCTCCACCAACGGCATGGTCGGACAACCGTACTACGCCGATTACAACGCGACCAAAGCGGGGGTAATCGAGCTAACCAAAACCATGGCGCTCGAACTCGCGCCCAGGATTCGCGTTTGCGCTGTTGCTCCGGGCTATGTGCTCACTCCCATGCAGCGCGCCGAGTATACGGATTCGATGCTCGATAATGTCAACGAGAAAATTCCGCTTCGCCGCCACGCAAAACCAGAAGAAATAGCGGCTCTCTTCGCGTTTCTCGCCTCCGAGGACGCAGCTTACGCTACCGGCCAAGTCTTCACCATGGACGGCGGCGAAATCGCTGGAGGTTTGGCCAGCCGGTGAGCGCCATTGTCTTCATAGGCGGAGGGCGCATCACCAGCGCCCTAGTCGCGGGACTGCACCGCGCGGAATATCCGGAGGAGATCGTGGTTCACGATCGCAACCCCAAGAAGCTACGGGCGCTGGAGCGAGATTTCGGAGTTGCAGTCGAGCCTGACCTCCAAGCTGCAATCGCAACCGCGGACATGTTGATCATCGCTGTGCGGCCGCCTGCGGTTGCGGAAATGCTCGACGCCAGATTGAGGACGGTCTAACGGCCGGCATTCGGCAAGCGCGGGCGAATGCTCGCCGCTGATCGTCCAGGGCTGATCCTCCAGAGCTAATTCGTCGGAGCTAATTCTTCGCCCACCGCGTCGCCAACCGCGCCATCCGTACCACCCGATACAGAGGGAATAATAATTTCGGAAGGTGCACCGCTTTCCATTCGCCGGGCCCCGGCGTAAAGGTCAACCTGGTCAAAAATCGCAATCGATCTACTCGCCGTTCGCGCAGCCGCATCATGAGTCGAAAATGCGATATCTTCTGCTCCTCGTACGACAGTCCATTCGCAACGGCCGCCTGATTCGTGGTAGCGCATGGGTGGGCCAGCCCCCAGTAGCCATCGGCGTAGCCAGTAAGATGACGTTAGTTATCTGTTTCCAGTCCCCCTGGCGCAATACGATTCGGTCACCTGGTGAGGACCTCTTCCATTTCCGAACCGCGACCTAAGAATGGCGACCGCAGCAAAGTGCTCGACGCACTGCGCGCCGTCGCTATTCTCTTAGTGCTCGGTAGGCACACCAACGTTTCGGAATTATGGACTCAGGTTGGCTGGTCTGGGGTCGATCTGTTTTTTGTACTTAGCGGCTTTCTGATCTCGGGTCTTCTCTTCCAAGAATACAAACGGTTCGGAGACATTAATCTCAAGACGTTTTGGTTGCGTCGGGGCATGAAAATCTATCCGGCCTTTTACATTTGCACACTGGTCCAAACGGTCACGTATTTGGTAGTGTTCGCCAATAGGCCCGATGTCAAATCTCCGGTGCGTCTGGTCTTAATCGATATAACATTCCTATCCAGCTACTTCCAAGGTCTATCGGGCCATGCGTGGTCATTGGCGGTCGAAGAGCACTTCTACTTTGTACTGCCTCTGTTCCTGCTGGTGTTGATAAAACTACGCGCTGGGAAAAGAGACCCGTTCGCGCCGATTCCAGTCGTCTTTCTGCTAATCGCAATCGGTTCGCTATGGCTTCGCATAACGGCAAAACCGACGCACTATGGCGATGTGTATACCTACTTGCTCCCGACACACCTCCGGATGGACGGCCTGTTTTGCGGCGTGGTGATCGGGTACTTGTTTCACTTCAAGCCGCAGTTTCTCGCTCGCGTCGCGCGTTGGCCACTCCTGGTTGCTGGCGGCGTACTACTCACTCCAATCTACTTCATGCAGATTGAGTATTGGCACATGTATACGTGGGGACTCACTTGCACATTCCTCGGTTTCGCCTGCATAATCACATGGGCTATCCATGTACCTTTCGAATCGAGACACCCGTTGGCGCTGCCGGTCAACCTGCTCGCGCGCATCGGATTCTATTCGTACTCGATATACCTGTGGCACTGGATAATTATCTACTACCTTCGACCCTGCTTTCGAACCAGGTGCATCGCAACTGGCAGTCCGGTAACGTGGAGTCCAGCAATGCAAGAGTGGCAGTGGCTGTTCTGCGTGGCGCTCAGCATTATTGTGGGTATCGCTATGGCTGTTTTTATCGAGCAGCCGGTACTTAGGCTTCGGGATCGCTGGTTCCCATCGCGGACGCGTTCAATGATTACACACGTCACGCCACTCCCGCCCCAAGTTCGGATCTTGATGCCAGCTCAAGCTCTTCCAGGAACGAATAGATCCTAGTCGCACACCATGCTTCCGGCGTTTTTTCCGCTGGGGGCTGCCACTTTTGGACCACCACGACTGCGGCTGCCCAATCCCTGGTGGCGCATGGGAGTGCCAGCACCCTAATTCTTCGCCCACCGCGTCGCCAACCGCGCCATCCGTACCACCCGATACAGAGGGAATAATAATTTCGGAAGGTGCACCGCTTCCCATTCGCCGGGCCCCGGCGTAAAGGTCAACCTGGTCAAGAATCGTAATCGATCTACTCGCCGCTCGCGCAGCCGCATCATGAGACGAAAATACGATATCTTCTGCTCCTCGTACGACACTCCATTCGCAACGGCCGCCTCGATCTCATCGGCGAAGGCTCGCGCACCACGATCTTCGCGAGTCGCCCTTTCTATAGCCGGCGGAATCTTCGTTGTCAGAAAACGGTTGGTCAGCAGCAAAGTAACGTGAAGAATTCGCTCGATACCGAATTCCCGCGCTCGCGCCTGCACAAAATCCCAATTCAAGTTTCCCCGCTTCAGAATTTGTGCGATATCGCATAGCCAGATCAACCGTCCCCACAGATGTTTTGCAGCATGAACGGCTAGCACCAGCAACAGATCTTCGGAAGAAAGAGTCTTTACCCGGCGCCCTGCAACCATCGTGTTCGCCGCGCGGTCGAACAATCCATCCATGTCAAAGTCAACAGAGTAGAAGCGCGGCTGCAGCGCCCATTGCAGCTCCAACAGATTTTTCCCGGCAGCACTGTCGAAGGTCCACTCATATCCGGATTCGATATAGTCCTCCTCGGCGTCTTCAGGAATCGTGAAGCGGGGCGCGTATCCAAGATCGCAAACGGCGCTTTTGATGCGCGCCACATCCCGCTTGCGGACGACCAGATCGATGTCGCCCGATTGCCGTAGCGCGATATTTCCGTAGTAAATCTCCGAAAGCACGATGCCCTTGTAGGGAATTACTTCGACGCCGAGCGAATCAGTGCAATCCAGAATTCGCATCAATTCGCGCGCCATAAACAGCGACTTGCGCACATTCGTCTCATAACGCTGCCGCAGCGATGCGAGAACAGCCGCAGGAACTCCCTCGCCCAAAGACGCAAGATTTTGATACAGCAGCGAAGACGTACCATGATCTTCAGCCAGTCGCAGCGCCAGTCCCCAATCGAACCTTCCAGCTTCTTGTAGCTCGTGCATACGCGCGCGGACGACATCGCTTTCGCCTGCATCAACCGAGCTGCCCGCCAGCAAAAGCCTCCACTCAACTGAAGCGGTCGGACTAGGATCGTCCACACGTGAGGGAATTTCTCGATTCACTGTCTGTTTTTCGCCGATGTCGAGCCCATCTTAACAGGGCCACGCATGGGCCCTCGACTGGGATGAAACGTGCCATTTCTCCGGTCCGCAGAACTGAAAGTTACTTCCGTCATCCCGATTTGCTCGTTCTAATGCACGCATGCGACGTCGTTTCTGTCAAACTGATGAAGACAGTCAAGTCATGATCCGCAATGGAAATACTCACAACCAAGTCCACGCGACGCAGCACGCGGTTGCGTGTTGAGATTCCGGTTACCGTGACCAGCATGGATCGCCGGCATCCGTTCTCGGCGAGGTGCGTTGCCTTGGTTGTGAGCCCGCAAGGCTGTGGCTTCCAGGCATCGCAGCCGTTGCCCCTTGAAACCCCGGTGCTGCTAAGCGATTTGCCTGGAGGAGCAGGCGCCTCTGGCCGCGTAGCGAATTGCCTGCCTCTTGGCAACGACGGGAAATATTTTCTTATTGGAATCTCGCTCTACAATCCTGGAAATATCTGGGGAATCGCCGACCCGCCGGAAGATTGGAATTGCACCGCCTCTCTCGGCGCGGCCTCCGCGAGCCCCGAGGTCAAGCCTGCCGCCAAGAACAAAGATGTTTGGCCGTACAATCTCTTCTCTGCTCATGGCGAGGCGCATCCCGGGCGAAAATAATCGTCTCTGAGTGACAACTATCAGATTTTGCTCACGCGAGTCGCATCAGGTGAGACGGTTTGCTGCTTTCGTAACTTCGTACTTCATTTGGCGAGGTGTCATAATTTAGAGGCCATGTCGCAGACTTCGGCAGCAGCCCCGGCTCCATCTTCCAGCAAGGCGCACGATCAACAGGTCCGCCCGTTTCGCGTCAAGCTGCGCGGTTCCGTCCTGATCCTGATTCGTCTTCCCAATCAGCGCCAGGTTCGGGCCAAACTGCATCAGCTCTCCACCACCGGCGGCCTGATGAACGTGGAGAAGCCCCTCGACGAAAAGTTGAAAGTCGAGTTGATCTTCCATCTGGGCGACACCACCATTCGCGAACGGGCTGAGATCATGTTTCCAATGTGGGCGACTCAGGGCTGGCTGCAACCCTTCCGCTTCATCGAACTTCCTGAAGCGAGAAAGAAAGCTCTGGAGACAAGTCTGCACTCGTTCGTGCAGCCGTCGCACGATCCAATTCCGTGATACAGCCCTAATCGTCGTCAAAAAGCACAAGAGCGTCACTTATTGTGCGCCGCTCGCAAAATATGAAGGCCGCCCTTACGGGCGGCCTTCGCCAAAAAGTTCTCGCGCAAGCGAATCAATTAATCCGGCACAATCACTCCGAACGTCCCGGCCAGGTTGTTGGCGGGACCCGCAGTAAAGAACATTTCGTTCGTCCCGCCGTTCTTGCCCCCCTTTAAGCCATCACCGAAATCAATTCCCCAAAGCTGATCGATCACAATGGCCTTGCCGGTCTTATCCTTCATGATTCCAACGAACTGACCGGTCACCGCATCGAAGGCATTGATGGTGCCGCTGTTTGTATTGTTCGAGATCAGCAGCGTATTGCTGAACTGTCCGAAGTTCCTCGACGCCGCGGCAATTCCCCAGGGCTGGTTCAGGGGCCCTCCCGAGAGTAAAGGGTGCCCGGGCGTCACTGGCGTGCCGTCCTCTTTAAATTTCTCGACGAAACCGCCGCTCCCACCCGTACTGCTGGCAAATGTCACATACACTTCTCCGTTGATGTCGCGGATGCCAAACGGGGTAAAGCCTGCAGGTATCGCAGCGCTGATCTCCGCAGCGAAGTTCGCGGTGGCCGTAGTCACCAGGTTGAAGTTTCCGTCGTACACATCCACCGCGCCGTTGGCCGTGTCGGCAGCATACAGAAAGTTTCCGGACGGTTTGTTGGTGATTGCCAGGCCGGTAAACACGGCGCCCGTGGGTGCAGGATTTAACGGCGCCACGATCGCGTCGTTGAAGCTCGCTGTAGGCGCCCACCCGCTGATGGTTCCATCCAGTGCGGCAAACAGAAACACTGATGGCCATGGTCCACCCCCAACCTCAAACTCGTTCGACGTCGATGCGCTCCACACGATGCCCGTCGGCGAACCAGGCCCGTTTTCTCCTCCCGTCGGGATCAACACCTTCAGTGCCGAAACGATAGTTCCATTGCCTCCGTAAAGGGTCGACCATCCGGAGTTGTTGTCACTGACCCACCAAGGTGAGCCGGGAGCGTGTACCAATCCCCACGCATTTACCAACAGTGGATCCGTGTGTATCGCCGCTCCTACCTGGTTAGAATCAAGATTTGAAAGTCGATACTGCGCCCAGGCCGCGTTGGAAATAAACATCAACGCAAAGCCGAGGCAAACGGTGCAAGCAATCCGGCAACGCTGCATAGAAAAGATCCTCCTGAGATGCGAGTCAGAGCGGGAGAAGGGCACGTCGATAACCAAATTCGAAGCTGGCGGCCCGTTGTGACTCTAACTGCTGATGAGGAATGCTAGGTTCGCTCCTGCGTTCAATTGTCAACAATATGTCATCAGTTTGTTAATTGTTGTCTCCGGACTTAAGAAGACTGCTGGTTCGTCGGATTCCGGCGGTTTGTTAACAATGTTGTAAACTTACTCTTACAGTAGCCTGGGGTAGGTGCAAGCGAACCGACATGCTATCTCGCAATTTTATTTTCTGGGAAGTCGACACGCAGGTGGACTTCATGCTTCCCGGCGGCAAGCTCTACGTGCTCTATGCCGAAAAGTTGCTGCCCAATATCCGCAAGCTCACCGACGCCGCTCGGCAGGGCCGGGTATTTCTGGTGTCGCATGGTTGCTACCACACCAAGGACGATCCCGAGTTCAGCACCTTCCCGCCGCACTGCATTAAAGGCACACCAGGTTCCGCATATGTTGCTGAGGCGCTGACTGAAAAAGTTGTAACCGTCCCAAACGAGCCCATGGCCGAACTTCCCAAAGACCTGTTGCAATACCAGCAGATCCTGCTCGAAAAGCAAACCCTCGACATCTTTCAGAGCCTGCACGCTGAGGAGCTCGTGAACCGGCTAGGGAAGGACGCAGAGTTTGTGGTCTTCGGCGTGGTTACGGAATACTGCGTTCGTTTCGCTGCGAAAGGATTGCTCGAGCGCGGCCGCCGCGTCTTCGTGGTTGAAGACGCGATCGAGACTCTCAAAGCTGAAGATGGAGAGCGAGCCGCCGCGGAGCTGCAAGCGCTCGGAGCAAAATTTATTACCACAGACCAGGCGCTGGCTCTGGTCAACGATGCCAAATAGCAAGGGTTACAAGCATGCCAGGCAAAACAAAGGGATGCCAACCCTTCCCCAGCCAGGGCTACGGGAAACGCACGTCCAGGCTATAAATCTCCTGCGTGCTTCGATCCCTCATCAGAAGCGGCGAGTCATCCGGGGCCAGGCCAACCCAGAACTCCCACGGATCGAAGCCCCGTGAAATTTGCTTCAGGCTGAGCAAGCGCTCGATTCTTCCGGCAGGTACACGAACGCGCACCAGGTCATCGGTTTTATCGGAATAATCTTCCGCATACAGATACTTCCCGTCGTGTGACCAGTTTTCGAAACCGAAGCGCGAAGTCGCGAGCTGCTTCCAACTTTTCGTGTCGCCATCGTAGAGCATCAGTTTCGTGGAGTCTGACGAGAGTGCCGCCACGTATCGGCCATCCGGCGAACAGCGGGGACTGAAAAGATTCTCCGAGTCCGACAGATCTGAGACCTGCGAAGTCTGCACGTCCACCATGTGAATGTTGGGGCCGACTGCGGTGCCGTAGTCCAGCCATGGCATTCCTGCGAACACGACAGAATCCCCCTTCGGCGTCCAGGTAGGATCGCCCTGGTTGTGTTCGCCTGAAGTCAATTCGCGTGGCGCGCCGCCCTCCGCGGGGACCACGAAAATCTTCCACGGCTTTCCCGGACCCGATGCCATAAATGCGATCTGGCTGCCATCGGGCGACCACCGAGGCATGTGTACCTGCATTGGAGCGTACGTGAGCTGGGTCCGTGAGGTTCCGTCCGCTTTGCTGCGCCACAACGTGAGTTCGGGGTGAGCCACATAGGTGATCCACTCGCCATTGCGCTGGATATCGGCCTCGCCCGCTGATACACCGGGGAAGTAAACGGAAAAGTCCTGCGAGTTGCTCCGCAATCGGATCAAATCGAAGCGCCGTTGCTGGCCGATCACGAACAATTTCTTTCCATCCGGGCTTGGCGTTGGATTGCTGAACCTGAGCGGTCCCACGGTTAATTGGGTTGGCTCAGCGCCGGACTTCCGAAACCACCACGCTTTGTCAAAGAACGAGGTACCCTCGCGAAGTGCCCAGATATTTTGGCTATGGTCGTGCGTCGACTCAAACAGGAAATATTCTCCCGTCGAGGTCCAGGCTCCGCCAAACTCTTGTGAGGGCTTGTGCCAGCCCTGCAAAACGGGATGCAAGTTCTTCCCGTCGGACGAAACTTCCCACAACGAAGATGTCCCCAGCTTCGTGTCGCGGATAGTGAAGCGTAGGCGCCGGCCATCGGGAGAAAATCGAGGAGCAAACGGAACTCCCGCAACGGTTATCAGGTCTCGCGAATCGCTTCCGTCCGCATTACACTCGTACAAACTTGACTGCCGCGCGTAGACGATGTGCTGTCCATCGGGAGCCCACGCGGCTGAGTGCGTCAGTATATTTCCCACCTGCCTGAGCGACCCCGCGGGCAGCGGCAACACCCAAATTGGTCCCTCAGTCTCAGTGCTCTCCGCCTCGCCTTTTACCAGCAATTCTGAAGTGCCCGGATAAAAATCATAGATGTCGGCGCTCGCCATCGGTGTTGGTACGGACGCAGTTTCTCCGCCGGATGCTGAAACTTGCTGCAGTCCCGAGTGGCCGCCCACAAATTCAGAAAAGTAAACTCGCGTGCCATCGGTTACGAGAGAGCGCTTCGATGCTCCGTCGTTGGTAATCTGCAGCGACGAAAGCACGGCTGGCGGTGATTCCGGCGATCTGAAAAATAGGATCGCCGCAACTAACACCGTGACGCCAACCAAACCCGCAACCAACCACGGCCATATCCTCGCCTTGCGCTGGGACTGAACCGCGTGGGCAGCAGTAAACAAAGCCCGGATTCTTTCCTTGGAATCCGGAACCGTCCTTGCAGCCGACGCTCCGCCGGCAGATTGACCCGACTCGATTTCCCGCCGAAGACGCTGCAGATCGACCCGCATTTCAGCCGCACTCTGATAGCGCTGTCCCGGATCTTTCTCCAGCGCCTTTTGAATGATGCGCTCCAGCTCTGCAGGGGTCGCCGGATTAAACTGCAGAGGCCAATCCGGAACGCTGTGAATCAGCGAGTCAAAAAACGCCGCAGTGGTCTGCCCCTTGAAAGGCAGAGTTCCTGTCGTCATCTCGTACAGCACAACTCCGAAAGAGAACAAATCCGTGCGCGAATCCAAAGGCCGGCCCAACGCCTGTTCCGGCGACATGTAAGGCATGGTCCCGAGAGCTGACCCCGGACGGGTCAACTCCTCCGGCGAATGCGTCACACCTCCGAATGTGTCGCCACTGATCTCTGCTTCGCCGGTAGTGACCTTCGCTAAACCAAAGTCGAGAATCTTGGCGGTTCCGCGCTTGGTGACAAAGATATTTGTCGGGTTAATATCGCGGTGAATAATGCCATGGGTATGCGCAGCGTCCAGAGCGTCGGCAATCTCGATTCCGAGCGACAATAGCGTCGCCATCTCCAGCGGACGCCCTGCAATACGGTGTTTCAGGGGCATCCCTTCGAGATACTCCATCGCAATGAAGGCTTCGCCGCGCTGCCCGCCAATATCGTAAATCGTGCAGATGTTGGGGTGATTCAGTGCCGACGCGGCCTGGGCTTCCACTTGAAAACGGGCGAGGGCTTGCGGGTCGCGGGCAACCTCTCGAGGAAGAAACTTGAGCGCAACGAAACGGTGCAGCCGCGTGTCTTCAGCTTTGTAGACCACGCCCATCCCGCCGCCCCCGAGTTTCTCCGCAATGCGATAGTGCGAGATGGTTCGCCCGATCACTGTGCAGAAATCCTACGTCGGCGAAACAGGCAAGTCAACGAAACCGACTGAAACCCACGTCTCGCAAAAGCGGCGAGACACAGGGCAACATACGACGCGGATACCTCAAGATGCTATTTCTTCAAGTCCGCCGTAAAGTTCGTCACCACCGTGACGGATTGGCTTACCTGCTGCGAAACCCGGTCCAGCAGGATTTTCTTGCCGTCAGGCGCGACATCGTAGAAGACATTCGGAGCTGTCCAATTAGCGACGAGAATCTGAGCGGAGCCGAATTGCAGCGTGCCACCGGCATCCTTGACCGGCACAGCAAAGAGGGTGAAAGTCGGGTCGAGGTAGTAGATATACTTGCCATCCTGGCTCCACTGCGCATCCGATCCGCCGGTCGCCGAGACCTGCCACTTGCCCTGCCCACCGCGAAAAGGTACGACATATACCTCCGGTCCGCCGGATTCATCCGATGTGTAGGCCAGCCAGTGGCTGTCCGGGGAAAGGCGCGCGAACATGCCGCGCGGCAGCACTTGCCAGGGTTTGCGCTCTCCCTCCAGAGGCAACGCCCAAATCCCTGCGTCGCCAACTGCCATGCCGCGGGAATAGATCAGGTATTTGCCGTCTCCCGACCAGTCGCTGCCCACGTCGATCTGATCGTCGATGGATAACAGTTCTTCCGCGCCACTGCCATCAGAGGGTTTGCGGAAGAGATTCGAATGTCCATTTCGATCTGAGGTATAGGCGATCCACTTGCCGTCGGGCGACCACACGGGAAATGTATTTGCAACTGGGCCGAAGGTTAATCGCGTGCGGATGCCTCGCGCCACATCGAGCACCCATATGTCGTTCACGCCGGTGTCGATCTGCAGCGCGATGCGATCGCCTTGCGGGGAAAGACGCGCACTTTGCAGGTTGGTGAGCTTGTCTGCCACGGGGCTAAGCTGCTTTCCGGCACGATCCATCCAAAGCAACTGCCAATCGCCGGTGCCGCCGCTGGCGAAAACCAGCAAGCCGTCGCCGGCTGCCGAGGCGTCCATGTGCCAGGTGCTGATGTCGTTGGCAACGCCTTTGACTACGTTCTGCAGCTCATCCCGCAGTTTTCCGGTGGCGGGGTCGAAGGCTTGTCCCATCAACTGATCGCCGCGCGCGAACAAAAGATATCCACGTCCATAAACTGCGTTGGATTCAGCACGCAGCAACTCGTGATTCTCGTGCCCGTCCAGCGAGGCATAGTAGACGGTATCGTTTGCCGACTTCGATGGATCATGGTTAATGGCGAGATAGAGAAAATGCTTGCCATCGGGAAGAAAAAATGGCCAGCGATGCGAAGTGTGCTGGGTCGCATCGATCTTGGTGAGGGGAACGGGCGTTCCACCGCTGGCACTCACCCGCATCAGCGGCGCTTGCGTGGTCGGAGAAAACACGATCACTCCGCCCGGACCCCACGCGCCACCGCGCCCGAACGGCGCGTCGGCAACCACCTGGGCGGAGCCGCCGTTCAGATCGACCGTTTTCAGCTTGCTATCGGCGAAGAATCCCAGCGAGCGCCCGTCGGGCGACCAGAAAGGAAAAATCGCATTCTCTGTACCGGGCAACAAACGTGCCTCCAGCATGTTCATCGGACGAACCCAGAGCGCGATTTTGCCGTCCGCGCCAGTCGCCGCAAAAGCTATCGATGCACCATCTGGCGACAACACCGGTGGCCCCGCGGAGTCTCCGATTAGATTGAGGGTAGCCTTTGCCGGAGGATCGATCACCGTGCGGATGGATTGTGCAGATTGCACCGGACGGTTGAAAAAGAATCCAGCTGCCGCTCCCAGCGCAATCGCGACCAGCAAAGCCGCAATCCAACCAAGCTTCTGTCGTAGAGACGTTGCTTGCAACGTCTGTGGAGACGCCGGCACAGACGGCCGCTCCGCCGCAACCCACTGCAGTTCCAGCTTGATATCGTGTGCTGCGAAATAACGCTCGTCAGGATTTTTCTGCAGGCAGGTCTTCACCACGTGCTCGAAAGCAGGCGGCGCTTGCGGCTTGATGGCGGAGATCGGTTCCGGATCGCTCTCTAAAATGGCCGATGCCAGCGAGATTTGACTCTTCCCCGCAAACGGCCGCCTCCCCGCCACCATTTCGTATAGCACCGCGCCAAATGCAAAAATATCGGAGCGAGCATCTGCTTCTTTTCCTTCGATCTGCTCCGGAGACATGTATTGAATTGTGCCAATGATGCTACCCACGGTGGTCAGCGGGGTTAGAGGACTAGGTCCGCTCGTCGTCGCTGCCGCTGTAAACGAAGGCGCAGACACCGACCCGGAGCTCGCACTTTGCATCCCGAGCGGCTTTGCCAGCCCAAAGTCCATCAGCTTCGCCCCGCTCTGCGTCAGCATGATGTTACCCGGCTTCAAATCGCGATGAACGATGCCTTGCCGGTGCGCCACGGCCAGCGCCTCGGCCACAGCAATTCCGATCCTGAAAACTTCGCTCAGCGGTAGAGCACCCTTCTTTAGTCGTTCCGCCAGAGTTTCTCCTTCGAGAAACTCCATCACCAGATAATCGGTGCCGTTCTGCGAGCCGATGTCATACAGTTGGCAGATGTGGGGATGGTTCAGGGAAGAAATCGCTCTCCCCTCGCGCTCCATGCGCTGCTTCAACTCCGGCGAGGAAGAAAGATGAGAGGCCAGGACTTTAATTGCGACTGTGCGATCTAGGCGCGTATCAAGCGCCCGATAAACTTCCCCCATACCACCCGCGCCTAGCGGCGACTGGATTTCATAAGGACCGAGTCTCGTTCCGGACGTAAGGGACATTCGCGTCGCAATTATAATCCCTTACGGGATTGTCGATGTTCCCAACGGCGTCATCCCGAGCTCAGCCGCTCTTCAGACCGAGCGAGGGATCTCGCGCGCATCACGACTTCTGCTCACCGTAATTCAGACTCGGATACCAATCCACTCCCCGTCCTTCAGGAGTGAAATCCAACAGGTTCCACAGCGGCCAAATCATATCGACGTGACGCTGGTTCTGCCCGGGGTCCGATGGAACCAGCACAAGCTCCGAATGCCAAAAGTGGCGTATCTTCGCATCGCGGCGAACAAAAATATTGAGCGACGGCTGCTGGCCTCCTTCCGCATTCTCGCCGTAGTAGTCGCGATTATAGTTATTGTTGGCCGACGAAAGCAGACGCAGGCGATTCCATCCCCGCCCGCGAGCGAAGCTACGTATCCTCTCCAAAGGAGACTTCGCCACCACTGCAAGATTCATGCGCTGCGTGGCGTTGATCGACGTCGCATTAAGCCCATCGATAATGGAAGTGCACATCGGACATGCCGCTTTCATGTTGGGTCCAAACATAAAGCTGTAGACGGCAAGCGTGTCCCTCCCGGGGTGAAATAGTTGCGTCAGCGATACCCGCCGCACAGTCTGCGCGTCGTCGAGATCGGCTGCTCCCTCCTCAAACACGTAGTCTTCCGGAATCTCTCCGCCGAGAGGAAGTTTGCGGCGTAAAGCCGCAACTTCTTCTACGCGGCGTCTCAGATCGATTTCCGCCTGCAGCAGTTCGTCGCGAGTGCGGCGGTAGGAATCACTTTCGCCGGGAAATCGAAATCTCTGTAAGTGGGCCATGAATTTCTCCTGCCACGAAGGGCGAGTAAATATTAGGAGGAAGGATCCTCGTACGAGATGAGTGCAATTCGTGCGGCGCAATTATAGCGCCTGCAGCGCCAGAAAGCCCCCGGAGATCGGCACTCGCTCGCGCTCTCGAATACGTCCGTGAGTTATAATCCAGCCCACCTCATGAACCTGTCCTCTGGCACCAAACTCGGACCCTATGAAATCGTAAACCTGCTCGGCGCGGGAGGAATGGGTGAGGTTTATCGCGCCCGCGACTCCCGTCTCAAGCGCGACGTGGCGGTCAGGTGTTGCCGAAGGCGCTTTCTCTCGACGCGGATCGCCTGCGGCGTTTTGAGCAAGAAGCCCTCGCCACCGCTGCTCTGAATCATCCCAACATTCTCGCCGTCTTCGATATCGGCACTAATGAAGGCTCACCCTACGTCGTCTCGGAACTGCTCGAGGGCGAAACCATGCGTGAGCGTCTGCGAAGCGGCGCGATCGCTCTGCGCAAAACTTTGGACTATGCCCTGCAAATCGCGCACGGCCTGGCGGCCGCGCACGAAAAAGGAATCATCCATCGCGACCTGAAGCCAGAGAATCTTTTCCTCACGAAAGATGGCCGCGTAAAGATCCTAGATTTCGGTCTGGCAAAACTCACCCAGCCCGATCCCGCCTCCCACACCTCGCTGCCCACCATGACCCGCGCCACCGAGGCCGGTGTCGTGATGGGAACGGCGGGCTACATGTCTCCCGAGCAGGTGCGTGGCGCAGCCGTCGATGCGCGCTCAGACATTTTCAGTTTCGGCGCGATTCTCTACGAGATGATTTCCGGCAAGCGAGCCTTCCATGGAGAAACCGCCGCCGATACGATGAGCGCGATCCTCAAAGAAGAACCTGCGGATCTGAGCGAAACCAATCGCAATGTTTCTCCCGCGCTGGAGCGCATTGTCCAGCACTGCCTGGAAAAGAATCCCGAGCAGCGTTTTCACTCCGCCAGCGACATCGCCTTCGATCTCGAACATCTTTCCGGTGCCTCGGGCGCGAGCGCAAGCGCAAGGATAACGACAGTCGCGGCAACTCGGCCGAAAGGGAAGTTGCTGGCCGGCCTTGCGGCTGCGCTCGGGCTCGCGTTGATCACACTCGGCCTCGGGTGGTGGTTGGGCCAAAGTGGCAGTCGCGCTCCCCTGGCCGAATACAAACAAATCACTTTTCGCACCGGCTCCATCGGAAACGCACGCTTCACTCCCGATGGCAGCGTCGTCTACAGCGCATCCTGGGACGGTGGCGCGGACCAGCTATATCTGTCGCGTGCGGATGACCCCGGCGCGCGCGAATTGGGACTGAAAGACGCCGAGCTGCTTTCCATTTCCAAGAGCGGAGAACTGGCGATTCGGCTTAACACTGCGAATCTCGGCGGGTACGCGAGAAATGGGACGCTGGCGCGCGTTTCTCTTAGCGGGGGAACCCCGCGAGAAGTGCTTGAGCATGTGCAGGACGCGGATTGGGCTGCCGACGGCGTAAATATGGCAGTCGTCCGTTATGTTCCAGAAAACAGCCACTGGCGGCTGGAGTATCCCATTGGCAAGGTGCTGTTCGACAGTATCAACTGGATTAGCCATCCCAAGATTTCTCCAGATGGCAAGTGGGTGGCCTTCGCTGACCACGAAAACCCAGGCGGCGACGACGAGGGTTCGGTGGCGGTGGTCCGCTCTGATGGCGGGGATAACAATAAAGACAAGAAACTTTCTTCAGGTTGGGAGTCTCTGGAGGGAATTTTCTGGTCTCCCGATGGCGATGAGATCTGGTTTACCTCGACCAGTACTGGTAGTGCCGTGAACCCGCACGCCGTAACTCTTTCGGGCAAGTTGCGCAAAATCACGAATGTGCCCGGAGGGGTTTGGCTCGAGGACCTGCGGGGCGGAACCGCGCTGATGGTAACGCATCACGAACGGGTTGGAATTCGGGGCGTCGCTCCAGGGGAAAAAGAGGAACGCGAACTGGGATGGTTTGGCTGGTCGAACCTGCGCGATCTCAGCCGCGACGGAAAGAAGATCCTGTTCGAAGAGGAAGGCGACGGGGGCGGACCCAATTACACCGTATTTCTGCGTGACACAAATGGCTCGCCTCCGGCACGCCTTGGCGAAGGAGTAGCTATGGCCATCTCGCCTGACGCAAAGTGGGTGATCACGAAATCTGCGAAGGGCGGGCCGCTCAATCTGGTACCGACAGGAGCGGGCGAGGCCAGGCAGCTTACGCACGACGCCGTCAGTTATCGCGGAGTGGGTTTTCTTCCCGACGGCAAGCATTTGCTGGCCGACGGGATTGAAGCCGGACACGCTGCTCGTGACTATCTTATTGATCTGAGCACCGGCGATTCCAAGCCCGCTACGCCGGAGGGCATCGCCGGGGTGAATCTCTCTCCCGACGGCAAAAGTACAGCAGTGCTGGGCTCGGATGGAAAATGGGGAGTCTGGCCTCTGGATGGCGGCGCTATTCGTCCGATTCCGGCTCTGGACTCGAGTTACTACGTTACAGGTTGGTCGCCAGATGGGGCATCGCTCTACGCAGCCTCCAACCGAGCCAGCGAGAAGGTTGCGAAGGTTTATCGAGTAAGTATCGCGACCGGAAAAATGGAGCTCTGGAGATCTTTCGGGGAGCAGGCGGGCGCGGGACTCACCGGCGCTGGTGCTCCCATTTTTTCAGCCGACGGCAGCATTTATGCATACGGCTATGGCCGCATCCTCTCGGAAGCCTACGTAGTAACCGGCTTGAAGTAGATCGCGCAGAATAACAACGCTCCGCGCCAAACCCTGCCGCACGGTAGCTTCAAGGTAGTGCTGACATCGCTGCCTTCAATTCTGAGGGAACTCACAACCCGCTCCAGGTGTCAGATACTGCAGACACGCGCGTGCTAAAGAGAAAGAGAAGGCGAGGAGCTTTCTATGGCGTTCTCAATGGCAGGCGGGAGTCCGTCCGCTCCGCAGATTAACGTCACACCGCTGATCGATGTGCTGCTCACGCTGATCATCGTCTTCATGGTGGTCGTGTCGATGGATAAGCAGCAGGGAGAGACGGCGCAAATTCCGCAGCCCGATCAGAAGCAAACACAGAACATCTCACAGCCGCGCACGGTGGTCATTCAGGTGGTGTGGACCAGAGAAGATCAGCCGCCGACTGTGAAGATCAATCAGGACGAAGTGAAATGGGAGGATCTGGAAACGCGTCTCGCGGAAATCTATCTGAAGCGGGCGGAGAAAGTAGTCTTCGTGCGTGGAGATGCCGACGTCGACTTTCAGTATGTGGCCGACGTGATCGACGTGGCGCATCACGCCGGCGTGCAGCGCGTTGGGCTGCTGACCATGGATCAGAATCCACGGGCGGACTAAACGCTACGAATTCCTCGCTCTGTTCTTGATCCAGATCGGCGTGCCCAAGAACCCGAAAGCTTGCCGGATTTGATTCTCCAAAAATCGCTGGTAGGAAAAATGCAGCTTCACGGCGCGGTTGGTGAAGAGCACGAAGGTCGGCGGTGCGACCGAAGCTTGCGTCATATAAAGGATCTTCACGCGCGACCGCATGGGAACGGAGGCGCGCTCGAAATCCACGCTTTCAATGAAGCGGTTCATCGCTGACGTGGAGATGCGCTTACGGCGCTCTGTGGCGACTTGTTCGAGCAGCGGAAAGATTTTCTGCGTCCCTTTGCCCGTGTGGGCTGAAACAAAAACGATGGGTGCGTAGTTCAGGAATTTGAGATCGTAGCGCAGGCGTTCTTCGTAAGCCTCTCGGTTGCCGGGACGTTTGCTCTCGCGCATGCGCATGGCCTTCGACGGCCTGCCGGGCCTCTGCGCGTTGTCCGCAACTAAGTCCCACTTGTTGACCACAATAATCATGGAGCGCCCACTCTCGTGCGCATAACCGGCAATTGCCGCGTCAAGCTGGCTGACGCCTTCGGTCGCGTCGATCACTAGCAGCGCAATATCAGCACCTTCAAGATGCTTGCGCGCCATCACGACAGAAAGCTTTTCGGCCATGAGATGCGTCTTGCCCTTGCGTCGAATGCCAGCTGTATCGATAAAGCGAAAGCGGCGACCGTCACGTTCGACGATCTCGTCGACCGCATCGCGCGTTGTGCCCGGGATAGGCGAGACGATCGCGCGGTCGGAGGCCGTCAGGCAATTCAGCAGCGTAGATTTGCCTACGTTGGGATGCCCGATGATGGCGACCTTGGTTTCATAAACAGACTCAGGCGTGTCCGCCGACCCAGCCGATGGCTGAGACTCGTCTTCCTCCGTGTCCCCTGTGGCCTCTGAGGTTAGCTCTTGGTCCGGAGGCAAGACTTCCAAAACAGCGTCCAGCAGATCATCGATCCCGCGCCCATGTTCCGCGGAGATTGGAAACATCTGATTGATTCCCAGACGATGAAACTCGTCGACGATCGATGACTGCTTTTCACTATCAGCCTTGTTCACCGCGAGAAAGAGTGGGCGTCCGGTCTTACGCAGCAGGCGAACCAACTCAAGATCAGGGCTGGCAAGTTCGGAGCGGCCATCCACCACCATCACGATGGCTGCAGCTTCCTCGAACGCAATCCGGGCTTGGCGGAAAATTTCCGACGGAATGAAATCTTTTTCTTCGGGAAGAATGCCACCGGTGTCGATGACGCGGATGCGTCGCCCGCGCCACTCTGCATCGCCGTAGAGCCGGTCGCGCGTAATACCAGGCTCGTTGCCCACAATAGCGCGCCGCGATCCGACGATGCGGTTGAACAGCGTAGACTTGCCTACGTTCGGCCGCCCCACGATGGCGATCGTCGGAACGCCGGCTGCAGTCGTGGCAAGCGTGCTGGTCGAGTTGTAAGTGGGTTGCGTCAAAGTGAGTCGCCGATGTAGGGACAGCCCCTTGGGTCAAAATAAGTCGTGTGGGGACAGCCGCCCTCGGCTGTCCGCCTCTACAAAGAGTTGGCTGAGCTACTGCGAATGCGAAAACCACTGGGTGTGACGACCCAAGGACAGCCGAGAGCGGCTGTCCCCACACGAGCTCAAATGATGCAAGCGAACTGAAAGCTCTATTATAGAGACTCCCGTGGCTTTAGGTTCCCAGCCCGCGTCTCCTTCAACACCGTCTCGCTCAGCACGCGGGGGCAAGGACGCATCGCTCCACCAGTTTTTCACTCCGGGCGGAGTGCTCGCGCGCACGCATCCCGCTTACGAATTTCGCCGCGGGCAGTTGCAGATGGCGCAGGCCGTCGAGCAGGCGCTGGAAGAAAAGCGGCACCTGATTGTCGAGGCAGGCACAGGCACGGGAAAGTCGCTGGCATATCTTTTGCCTGTCATCCGTTCGGGCAAGCGCGTAATCATCTCCACCGGGACAAAAAATCTGCAGGAACAACTTTTGTATAAAGACATTCCATTTCTTGAGCGCGCGCTGTTTGGAGAGGCGGTTTCCAGTTCCCGGCTATCGGTCTGTTATATGAAGGGCCGCAACAACTATCTCTGCCGCAAGAAGCTCTACGATCTCACCGATCAGCCGGTGCTGAGCGGGTTGCAGGAGATAGGCCAATATCGTGCGATCGCCGCGTGGGAAAAAACAACTGCGACCGGCGATCGCGCGGAACTTGCGGAACTCCCCGAAGCCAGCGCTCTGTGGCACAAACTGGATGCGCGCGCCGAAGCATGCCTCGGACAGAAGTGCAGCGAGTGGGAGCGTTGCTTCATCACCGAAATGCGCCGACGCGGGATGGAGAGCGACATCATTATCGTCAATCATCACCTGTTTTTCGCCGACCTCGCTATCAAGTTGCAGGCCGAGGGCGCACCCGACGCAGGAATTCTTCCTGACGCGGCAGCTGTGATTTTCGATGAGGCGCACGAACTGGAGGACGTGGCCGGCAACTACTTCGGCATCTCCGTGAGCAATCTGCGAGTCGAAGATCTCGCGCGCGACGTCGAAGCGTCGCTGCAACATAACCACATGATGTCAGCTTCGCTTTCGGGAGCGCTAGGCAGTCTGCGAGAAAAGTCGCAATTCTTCTTCTCCTTGTTACCGCCGGGTGATGGCCGCTTTGCCTTCGACGGCCGCCGCGAATTTCTTGAGGAGAACGGAGACGAGTTTCTCGCTCTGAATCAAGCGCTGACGCGGCTGGTGGGCGAACTCGAAGGGCTGTCCCAGAAACCGGAAGAAACTTTGAACTTCGTGCGGCGAGCGCAGGAACTTCAGGTGCAACTCGCTTTCGCCATGGAGTCGGACGATCGCAATACTGTTTTTTGGATCGAACGTCGCGGGGGACGCGGAAGAGGGAATTCACCACAGAGGCACAGAGGCACAGAGAATAACACAGAAAGCTCTCGCGCCGATGGCGGAAGGCCAAACGTTTTTCTGCAGGCTACTCCGATCGACGTCGGCCCGATTCTGGGCGAATGCCTCTGGTCAAAACTCGAGTGTGCGGTTCTTACTTCTGCAACCCTCGCGGTTGGAGGCGGATTCGAATACATCCGGCAACGCCTGGGGATTGAGCATGTGCGCGAATCGGTGCTGCCTTCGCACTTCGATTACGAAAATCAAGCCCTGTTCTACGTGCCCCCCGATCTGCCCGATGCGCGGACGCCGCAGTTCACCGCGAAGGCCGCGGAGCGCATTCGCAAGCTTCTGGAAATCACCCGCGGCCGTGCCTTCGTGCTCTTCACCAGCTATGCGCAGATGAACGATATCTACCAGCGCCTTCTCGGCGAATTGGAGTTCCCCGTGCTGCGGCAAGGCGATGCGCCCAAAAGCGCGCTGCTCGAGGAGTTTCGCGTGACGCCGAATGCTGTGCTGTTTGCGACTTCGTCGTTCTGGCAGGGTGTGGACGTGCAGGGCGAGCAGTTGAGTTGTGTGATCATCGATCGCCTGCCCTTTGCCGTCCCCAGCGATCCCGTTGTGGCCGCGCGCGTGAAGGCGATTGACGCCGATGGCGGCAACGCATTTTTTCAGTATCAGGTGCCGGCAGCGGTGATCACGCTGAAACAAGGCTTCGGTCGCCTCATCCGCTCCCTGCACGACCGCGGCCTGTTGGTGCTGCTTGATAACCGCATTCTGAAGAAACAGTACGGCCGCGTATTTATCGAGAGCTTGCCAAATTATAGGAAGACTACGGATCTCGGCGTGGTCGAGAAGTTTTTCGGCGTTGACGTTTGAGTGGCCGCATAGCGAATTGCCCTTTCGCCACTTCCACGAAGTCGACACGATCGCCAGTCTGAAGCCTAAGCGCTCTGCGGATCCGCAGAGGAATGGTGACTCGTCCTTTCGTGGTCAGCTTCGGCATTTGAGCGTAGCACAATCTGCCCGGCTTCTCTTGAGTTGTAAGTTAGCAGTCGGTCTCACTTGCCCAAAGTTATCTTTGTCTAACAATCTGAAAAGATGCTTCACACGTACTCCCGCTCGGCACGCCGAATTGCCCGATACCGTTCGAACACCTTTTTCTCGCTCTCCAACCCCAGCGCCGAGCGGATCGAGCTTCCCCGGAACGTATGCAGCAACATCTTCCAGCCTCGAAGCAACACGAACCCGGGGTCATGCTTAAGCGCGACGGGAATGTGGTGAACCTTCATCCAGCGCTCGGCTTTCCAGCGCATGAATTCCACTTCCTCTGTCGGCAGATGTTCGGTACGGACAATCGCGGTAGTGCCGTCGTATTCTTCCAGGCGCTCATTCATGATCAGCCCTTGATCGCGGAAATCTTTCGTCATGGGCGTGCGGGGATACGGCGTTGGATGCTGGATGTAGGGCCAATCCACGTAGCGGCGCGCGAATTCAAGATTCGCTTCAATCGACTCCCGCGTATCGGCCGGACTCCCAACAATCAATCCTCCCACTACATACATTTGGTTGCGATGCAGGTAATCGATGGCTTTCAGTGTTGCGTTTCCAGTGTTGTGGCCGTTCGTACGCTCCGTATTCTTGGCGGAGGCCTTAAGAAATTCGAGGTCGTTTTCCAGGATGTTTTCAATGCCCAGAAACACGTAGCGGAATCCAGCCCGCCGCATCAAGGGAGCCAAAGTTTCACCGTGGTTGGCAATCGCCGAGGTCATGGCCTGCACGAAGTAGTCCAGGGTGTTCAATCCGGCGGCAATGATGGCTTCGCAGAGCGCTTCGAAGCGTTTCACATTCAGCGTAATGTTGTCATCGACCAAAAAAATCGTTCGTGCCCCGTGATCGCGCGAATCGCGAATGTCCGCTAAGACGCGGTCGAATGAATAAGTGTGGAAGTTGCGCCCGCGCATTTCGATGATCGAACAAAAGCTGCAATCGAAAGTGCAGCCGCGCGAGGTCTCGATGACGTCGACCTGCCGGCCCAGCAACGTATATCCCTTGAGCACACGGGCATCGCGATTGGGTAGGCGAATTTCGCTGTCCTCCAGCCGGTGTGGCGGCCGTGCCGGGTTGTGTACCCAGGCGTCGCCATTCTTATACGAGAGTCCTGCAATGCGCTCGAAGCCAGAACCCTGTTCAAGCGCCCGCAGCAATTCGCGGAACGTAACCTCGCCCTCGCTGCGCACCAGATAATCGACGCCCATATCTTCATAGGCTTCTGGAGCGAGGCTGGGATCATATCCACCCACAACAATCTTCACGCCCGGCCGAAGTTTGCGCACCAGGTCGATAATGCGACCCGCAGTGCGGCGCTGAAACGTCATGATGGAGAGTCCGATGACTTCCGGATCCAGTTCGCGGACAAGCTTGACAACAGTTTCACCAACTTTGCGGTGAACCAGGATTAAGTCGGCCACAGCGACGCGATGATGAGGATCGACGTTTCCCGCGAGCGATGTGAGGGCACCATTCGGCATGCGGATCGCCACGGGCGGCATATGTTCGAACGAATCCGGCATCGAAAGCAACAGAACGTTCATGAACCAATCCTTAGTGCCTCGCTGTGATTCCCCAAGGCGAACGTCGCACACAGCAGGCGAGGAGTGTGTCGGTAATTGTACCGTAGCCGCTGGGAAAACCTCCGCGCAGCGTCAGTTAGGTGTTATTTGCGCTCTTCTTCTGCTCCCGGATTTGGCAATACGCCCAAAACGATTCCCGAAGCCTCTCCCTTGGTGCGATACACACGCTCCGTGGCCTTCACAAAATCAGAGGGCTTGGCATCGGGAATGTTCACAAAGGTCTGCGGGTTGCGGTCTGTGAGCGGGAACCATGAGCTCTGAACCTGCACCATGATGCGGTGCCCCCGACGAAACGTGTGGTTAACGTCCTGCATGGTGAAGTCGATCTCCTCGACCTTGTCGGGCGCGAACGGTTCCGGCTTTTCAAAGCTATGGCGAAATTTTCCACGAAACGGTTCGCCGCGCACCAGTTGCTGATATCCGCCCATGGTGAATAGAGGAGGACCCACGTCGGTTAGAGGTTTGTCCTTGTCTTCGGCTCTGGGCTCGTCAAACTTGCTGTCGGGATAGTCGGCTGGATACACATCGATCAATTTCACATCCCAATCGGAATCCGTTCCGCTAGTCGAAACGAAAAGCCGTGGCGAGACCGGCCCGGCAATAGTCACGTCTTCCTCCAGCACCGAAGTTTCATAAACCAAAACATCAGTTCGGCTGTCGGCGAACCGCTGGTCAGAGAGCATGTACTCCTGCGGCACTTCCGTCGCTACGTAATTTATGAAAGGCACAGGCTTGGCCGGGTCGCTCACATATTCATCGAACGCGGGCGCATCCGCACCGGGTGAGTCGAAAGAAAGCCCTCCACTCCCGCGAAAATACAGCGTCTTCGCTACGGCTCCTTTCGGAGGCCACGCGGAATAGCGCCGCCAAACATTTGTTCCCGTCTCAAACACATACGCTTTTGGAAGCTTCGCGTCGCCGTTGTTCTTCAAGTATTGTTCGAAGAAAGGAAATAGAATATTCCTCCTGTAGTACTCTCCGGTATTGAACGAGAACTCGACGCGCCCCAGGTGCTCACCGTTATACCTCGCCCAACCGCCATGCACCCAGGGGCCGACCACGAGCGCATTAAAGATTCCCGAGTTGTTTTTGTCGATGGCGTGGAACGTGCTGAACGGACCCTGCAGATCTTCGGCGTCAAACCATCCGCCCACGGTAAGCACCGCGCAATGAATGTTCTTCATGTGCGGCGCCAGATTCCGCGCCTTCCAGTAGTCGTCGTAAGTGTTATGGTGAACCTGGTCTTCCCACAGCGCGCTCTTGCCCTCCAGATATTTTGCGAGGTTGGAGAGCGTACCCGCATTCAGAAAGAACTCGTATCCATCTTTGGTTCCGTAATCGAACGGTATGGGAGTCTTCGGCGGGAGCTGCGGATTCTCTTGCGGCTTGAAAAAAGCATAGAACTCGAAGTTGGCGTCGAGCATGAACGCTCCGCCGTGGTAAGCATCGTCGCCCATGAACAGATCGGTCATGGGCGCCTGCGGCGAGGCCGCTTTGAGCGCGGGATGCGAGTCGATGATGCTGGCCGAAGTGAAAAATCCGGGGTACGAAATGCCCCAGATGCCGGCATTTCCATTGTTGTTGGGAATGTTCTTGAGCAGCCAGTCGATGGTGTCGTAGAGATCGCTGCTGTCGTCCACATCCTGTTTCGATTTCTTGTTGTCGAGGTGCGGACGCATCTCAATAAACGTCCCCTCCGACATGAACCGCCCGCGCACATCCTGGTTGACGAAAATGTATCCCGCCTTGTCGAAGTCGGGCGAAGGTCCGAGCCGCGTGCGGTACAGATCTACTCCATACGGACCCACGCTGTAGGGAGTTCTATTAATAAGAAACGGGTAGGCGTGCGCGGTGTCCTTGGGCACATACACCGAGGTAAAGAGGTGTACGCCGTCGCGCATGGGGATTCTGTACTCGTATTTAGTGTAGTGTTCCTTGACGTTGAACTCCGGCTCGTCAGACTTGCTCTGCGCTGCAAGATGGGCGCCCAACGCCAGGCTGATCAAGATTGGAATCGACAGGAATGGGGTCGAGAGGCTACGACGCGGCATTGTGTGCTCCGGTTGAACTTGGGTCAAACAGTTTGACGGAATAGGCAAACTACATTTTGCAGCGTGGGTCAGTCAAGCGGCATTCCGCCCGCGGCGCGCTACAATAGATGTTTCGCGATCAAATGCGGCACAGCGTGTATTCACGCGAAGCCGCCGAGGGATGCATGTTCGAGGTAACGGTTGACGACTCTTTTGCCGCGGGGCATTACCTGCGCAATTACAAGGGCAAGTGCGAGAATCCGCACGGCCACAATTACAAGATTCGCGTGACCTTGGCCGGCGCCGAACTCGACAAGGCCGGACTTCTGCTCGACTTTAAGGATCTGCGCGAGGTGATGAGGCATGTCATTGACCGCCTCGATCACCAGATGATCAACGAGATTGAGCCCTTTACCGTGATCAATCCCTCGGCTGAGAATCTTGCCAAGTATTTTTACGATGAATCGAACGTCCGGTTGAAAAGCGTGACCAACGGCCGGGTGCGGGTGAAAGACGTAACCGTATTTGAGACCGATACGACCACGGCAAAATACAGCGAGTAGCAGTTGCCAGCCGCCGGTTGCCGGAACTTACGATCGTCGATTCATGCAAATACTGGTTCATGCAAATAACTGAGATCTACAAATCGCTGCAGGGGGAATCGACCTTTGCGGGCCTGCTCTGCATATTTGTGCGCCTGACGGGATGCAATCTGCGCTGCTCGTGGTGCGACAGTGAGTATACGTTCCAGGGCGGACGAAAGATGACACAGGAAGAAGTGCGCGCCGAAGTAGCCCGGCTCAGTCCAAACGGAGGGTTGGTCGAGATCACCGGCGGCGAACCTATGCTGCAGGAGCGGGAACTCGTGCCTCTGATGCGGCAGATGCTGGAATCTGGTTATCGAGTCCTCCTCGAAACCAGCGGAGAGCGCCCGCTGGAGCGGGTTCCTCCGGGAGTCATCAAGATCGTGGACGTCAAGTGTCCGGATTCGGGCGAAGGAGATACGTTTCACCTCGGGAATTTGAAGTCTCTGACGAGACAGGATGAAGTGAAATTTGTGTTAAGCAGCCGCGTAGATTATGAATTTGCACGTGACTTTACCCGGCAACACAATCTCGCTGAGCGCGTGAACGCGGTTCTATTCTCTCCCGCGTTTTGCAAAGACGCGACCGGGGCGCGTGACAGCTCGCACTGCCTGCTCGATCCACAGGACCTTGCGAAGTGGATGCTCGCCGATGACGTTGCCGCGCGCTTGGGATTGCAATTGCACAAATTCATCTGGGACCCGGCGGTGAAGGGCGTTTAGGGTTGTTGATTGCTGATGGTTGAGTAAGAAACCAGGGCACGTGCGACTCTCAATCAGCAATCCACAATCCTGCAATCGACAATCTGCAATCGATCTTACATTTAGATCATGACCCAATCGTCCAAACGCGCAATCGTTCTGCTCAGCGGAGGAATGGATTCCTGCGTGTGCGCCACTCTTGCAGCCCGCGATTATTCCGCGGCCGCGTTGCACATAAGTTATGGACAGCGCACCGAGCGACGTGAGCGCCAATCCTTCTCCGCAATTTGCGATCGCCTGTCTATCGAGGACAAACTCGTTGTGCGCAACGAAGCTCTGCGAGTCATCGGCGGTTCGGCTCTTACCGATAAAAACATCGCCGTGCCCACGGGCGATGCCGGCGGTCATGCCACTGGCCACGACATTCCTGTAACTTACGTGCCGTTTCGCAACGCCCACTTCTTATCTGTCGCGGTAAGCTGGGCCGAAGTTCTGGGTGCCGGAAAAATCTACATCGGCGCGGTGGAACAAGATAGCTCCGGCTATCCTGATTGCCGCCCGGCCTACTATGAGGCGTTCAACCAGGTTATTAAAGCCGGGACGAAAGAAGGCGGCATCGAAATCGTTGCCCCTCTCATCCATTTGCGCAAATCGGAAATTGTGCGCCTCGGCCTTGAACTTAATGCGCCATTGGATTTAACTTGGTCATGCTACAGTCGCGAGGATCAAGCCTGTGGCGTGTGCGATAGCTGCGTGTTACGCTTGCAGGCGTTTGCGGCAGCAGGAGCCACGGATCCGATTCCATATGCAACAGCGATGGGCCAGAGAGTTGAATCTTAACGTTTGATTCGACAAATGACGCGCTTATCCGCAGCACGTGCATCTTCCGTCAACCGTCAGGAATCAGCGTTCAATAATTCAGTTTTGCGCCGGGAGGCTACGATGAAGAAGCATTTTGCAGTGTTCGTTTTTCTTGTCTTAATGCTGGGACTCTGTACCCCTGCGCTATTCTCGCAGGCCTCCGGAACGGTCAAGGGCGTTTGCAAAGATGCCAATGGCACACCCATTGCTGACGGAGTGGTGGTGTACGCCAACCAGGATAACGGCCAGAAATATACCCTCAAGACCAATAAGAAGGGCGAATATTTCTCCTTGGGACTTGCAGCGGGCAGCTATAACGTCACGCTGTACAAGAACGCCGACGACGCAAAAGCTAATAAGGAACTCTTCCACTTCAATAAATTTCAGGTCACGCTCGAGGAGAATACGCTCGATTTCGACCTGAAGAAGCAGTCGGAGGAAACGGCGAAGGGGCAGGGCCTGACTCCAGAGCAAATTAAGGCGATGCAGGAGGCGCAGGCAAAGCAGGAAAAGGAAAAGTCCACCGTTAAGACCTTGAACGAAAAAATTGTTGCGGCTAGTACAGCGTCGAAAGCCGGGGACTTTGATACCGCGATCAACACCCTAACCGAAGCCACAACGATCGACGCAAACCGCGATGTGCTCTGGGCGCAGCTCGCCGATGCTTATCGAGGTTCGGCGACAAAGCAGACGGACCCGGCCGAGAAGTCGAAGCGCCTGCAGGAAGCCGAGACCGATTACCAAAAGGCCATCGACCTGAAGCAGAAGGCCATGGACTCCGCTACTAAGAAGGATCCCGAAGATAACAAACGGCTGGCGGCGTACTACAACAACCTCGGCGAAGCATCCGCTAGATCCGGCAAGATTGACGACGCAGTAAAGGCCTACACGCAGGCGTCGCAAATCAATCCCGAGGGCGCAGCCGGCTATTACTACAACATTGGCGCGGTATTAACCAATGCCGGCAAAGTCGATGATGCGATTGCCGCTTTCGACAAATGTATCGCTGCCGATCCGAACAAAGCGGACGCCTATTACCAGAAGGGTGTGAACATGATCGGCAAGGCCACTCTTCAAGGCGACAAAATGGTTGCGCCCCCGGGCACCGCCGAAGCTTTTCAGAAATATCTCGAACTGCAGCCGAACGGCCCCTACGCCGACGTAGCCAAGCAAATGCTCACGAGCATCGGCGCTTCGGTCGAAACCGGCTTTGGCAAGAAGAAGGCGCCGCCTAAGAAGTCCAACTGATCTTAATAAGCTTGTCCCAAATAAGCTTGTCCCAACTTGCGCGGCTTAGCGGAAGTATCATGAGAATCGGCATCCGGCTTCAGGGAGACGAAGGCCGCCGCTTCTTAGGATCTCTCGCGAAGACCGATCCTCGACTGCCGCTCCTTCTTCTCTAACCGAACACTTCAAACGTTACCAAGGGCTATGTCCTATCCCGTCCTTACATTCTGCCCCGTAGCGCGATACAGTAAGTTAATTCAGTTCGTTCGACTCTCTGTTCTGTGTGCGACCAATTCCCTAGTGCAGCTCCCCCAATCATTCGTACGAGGATGGAATGGCAGCACCTGGCACCGCACCAATTTCAGTTTCCCTGGAAGGCTATTCCGGCAGGGGCAAGGTGGCTACCGCCGCATTGCTGGGCGCGATGCTGCGCGCGGCCGAAAAAATCAGCGATCTGATCTTTTCTCCGGGCAGGCCTCCTCAGGTACAGGTTTACGGACAGCTTATTCCGGTTCAGGTGCCCGGCATGGAGGCCCTCAGCCCTGACGACACCCGCCACCTCGCCGCCGATCTGATTGGCGACAACAAACAGGCCGTCGCAACCCTGCGTGAACAGGGATCGTGCGATATCTCTTATAGCTTGTCTGGCGTGGCCCGCTTTCGCGCCAACATCTTTATCCAGCGCGGCAGTTGCGCCGTCGTGATGCGAGTCATTCCGACTGATATCCCTGATTTCTCTTCCCTCCGTTTGCCCTCAAGTCTCGCTGACGTTGCCAAACTGCGCGATGGAATCGTTCTGGTGACTGGCCCCGCGGGGTCGGGCAAGTCCTCGACTCTGGCCGTGTTGCTCGACTGCATCAATCGCGAGAAAAATTATCACATCATCACGATCGAAGATCCCATCGAATTCCTGCACAACCACAAATGCTCCACCGTTCATCAGCGCGAACTGCACAGCGATACTCCCAGCTTTGCGCACGCCCTGCGCTCCGCCTTGCGCCAGGCGCCGAAAGTAATTCTGCTGGGCGAGATGCGTGACCGCGAAACCATCGAGATCGTCTTCGAAGCGGCCGAGACAGGCCACCTGGTGCTCTCCAGCTTAAATACCATGGATGCATCCAAAACTGTCGAGCGGGTCGTCACTTCATTCTTGCCAGACGAACAAAAAAGTGTGCGGGAGCGCTTCGCAAAATCGTTTCGCTATATCGTGTGCCAGCGGCTTCTGCCCAAGACCGATCGCAGCGGACGCGTGCCGGTCGCCGAAATTCTGAAAGCCAACGCCCGCACCCGCGAGTGCATCGAGAAAGGCGACCGCGAAGGCAAAACTTTGCTCGACGCGATGAAAGCTGCCGCGACGGAAGGCATGCAACACTTCGACGGAGAAATCGCTCAACTGGTGCGCGACCGCGTGGTCGATCTTGAAACCGGCCTCTCCTTCGCCAGCAACCCCACCGTGTTAGGGCAAGAATTGGCCCGATAATTCGCAGCTTTTGACCACTCGCCTTACCTCAGGTCGCGGATCAGCACCACGTCTTGTTTTGGTATGCCACGACTCATGACCAGCCGTTTGCCGTCTCGTGACACGTCGAAATCATCAATCTCCTCGTTGTTGAAATGGGTGATCTGCTTGGGCGTCCCTCCCGCAATCGGCTGGCTCCAGAGGTTCGAGACGCCGCCTTCGCTCTTGCTGTAAAGAAGCGAGCGACCGTCAGCGGCCCACCGGAACGCCGTTAGTTCTCCGTGCGGAATATCGAAACGCTTCGTCGGTGGCCCACCTTCGAACGCCATGATTGCGATTCCACGGGGGGGACTTGCCGCAGCGTCTTCGTAGGAGTAAGCGATCATTTTCCCATCAGGCGAGATAGTCGGAACATGTGCATCTGTATCGCTAAGCCGAACGGCATTGCCACCTTCCATCGAGACCTTCCAGACTCCCTTCTCCGGGCCCCACCTGCCGTAAACCACCCACTTTCCGTCCGGCGAACAGTCTGATCGCGGATGTTGAAACGGGCTGTCGGTCAACTGCTTGGGGTTATTGCCGTCGCTGTCCATCCTCCAAATCTGCGCACTCCCCGAGCGCTCTGAAGAAAAAACAATGTAATGGCTGCCCGGTGAAACCCGAGGGTGGAAGCTTTCGGCGTTCGAGGTAAACTGCTTCCGGTTGCTTCCATCCGGTTCCATCAACCAGATGTTCCCGTCCGCGTAGTTAGAATAAGCAACCCTGCCGTCGGGGCTCCACGTCGGCCAGTCCCCACGACCGTCCGATGTGATCGGTTTGGCGCTGTCCAATGCCGCCATGGGCGCGACCCAAACATCGAACGGCCATTCCATTTGCACCGTCGCTACAACGCGGGAATCGGCAGTTACGCTGAGGTTGTTGTAGTAGTTCAAATCACTGGTAATCCTGCGAACTTCACCATTCCCATACGAGACGTACACGATTGGTGCTAGCCCCTGCTGCCGCTCTTGCGTATTGGCGACCAACCCTCGGCCGTCGGGAACCCATGCTAAGTCCGCAACCACACGCCACCGCTTCTGGGTTAGAGGGCGCTCTGCCCCGCCTTGGACGGGCACTTCAACCAAACTCGCATACGTGACACCCGCTTCGAAGTTGTCAACACCCACGGCAATGGTCTTTCCGTTGGGTGACCAAGCAACGCTGTCTCCAAAGTCATTGGGCCATTTGCGGACGGCCAGTTGCTTCTCCTCGCTGCCATCCTCGTTTGCTACCATCAATGCTGTCTCGTTCCCCGCTTTGGAGTCCCGCAGGAATGCCACCCGCTTTCCGTCCGGCGACAGCGACACCGGATTAACAAAATACCTTCCAATGTTCACATCGACGATCAGCCTTTTCTTGGTTCCTCCCAGCACGGGTATTTTGTAGAGGACACCAAGCGAACTGTCCTTGCTTTCCGACTGCGTAACATAAAGGAAATCTCCGTCACGGGAGAAAGTCAGCCCGCCATAACGCACGTCGGCGGCAGGGACAATCTGTACGTCGCTCCCAGTTCCGACCTGCCGCACCCAAAGAGTTTCCCTGTCGAGAGGTTCACCGCCGATATCTTCCCCGCCGACGAACGAAACTTCACCCGTGGCATACGCCACGTATCTTCCGTCCGGCGAGATGGCCGCTAATGTCACCTTGCCGCTGGTGGTTAGTTGTGTGATTTCCGTTTTCTGGAACGGCACGGCTTTCGGGGCAAGCCAGTAATAGACACCCACTGTGATTCCCGCTAACACAACGAAGAGGGCACCGACTCCAAGCCACAGCTTCAGCTTTCGGCCGACTGGAGAAGCAGCCACTGTAGTTGCACTCTTCCCGCTCTCGGTATCCCGCTTCAGCCGCTTCAGGTCGGCCCGAAGCTCGGCGGCAGACTGGCAACGAATGTCGCGGTCTTTCTCCAAGGCCTTGTTGATGACCTGCTCAAGCCCCGTTGGAATATCGGGATTCAGCCGCACGGGAGCTACGGGAGCGCGTTCCAGAATAGCGTTGAAGATCAACGCCGTAGTGTCACCCCGAAACGGCAAGGTGCCGGTGGACATCTCGTACAGGACCGCGCCGAATGAGAACAGGTCTGTGCGAGGATCGAGTTCCTTACCTCGTACTTGCTCAGGAGACATGTAGGCGACGGTGCCGAGCGCACTGCCGGGACTGGTGAGATGTTGCTCGGACTCGATGGTCTGGGCGCTCAGGGCAACGCTTTCTGGCTTCAGGGTGACCTTCGCCAGCCCGAAGTCGAGAATCTTTGCCTGACCTCGATTCGTCACGAAGATGTTCGCAGGCTTGATGTCCCGGTGGACGATGCCTTTTGAGTGTGCGGCGTCCAGAGCATCGGCGATCTGGATGCCCAGATCGAGCACCGCCTCGATCTCCAGTGGCTTGCCAGCGATCCGGTGCCGGAGCGTTTGCCCCTCCAGCAGCTCCATAGCGATGAAGCATCGCCCATCGGCCTCGTCAATCTCGTAGATCGTGCAGATGTTCGGGTGGTTCAAAGAGGACGCAGCTTTGGCCTCCCGCTGGAATCGGCTGAGGGCTTGTGCGTCGTCCGCAAGTTCATCGGGAAGGAACTTCAGGGCGACGTGGCGACCGAGCTTGAGGTCTTCCGCCTCATAAACCACGCCCATGCCCCCGCCGCCGATCTTGTGGAGGATGCGGTAATGGGAGACCGTCTGCCCCACAGGTTGGGAGGGCGTGGACACTGGTTAGACATGTTAAGTGGGGGCGAGGGGAAGGTCAACGTGCAGTGGCATCAACGCATCACCTGCCTCAGCGCAGACGATTCACTTCCCAACAACAGGCAGCGAGGCGGCTCACGCCATCCCCGAGCGGCTGAGTAATTCTTCAGCCAGCGCCGTCCACTCGGCCTCGAGCGTGGGCCTGTAAAAGCTGCGGCCAACGCGCTGATACCAGTAATCGGCGTTCGAAGTCGCGCCCTCCTTGCGGTGCAGGTAGGCGTGAACCGCCATGCCGTCCGTCGTTTCCAACTCGTCCACCAGGGAGTGGGCGCGCGTCCAGTCGCCTCTTGCATCCCACCACAGAGCTGCAAGCGGGGCGGACAAGCTGACGGGTGCCGCGTCCTCTTCGAGCGATCGCCGGAATTCCTCGAGGTTCATCCTCTTAATCTGCATAAGAAACCACCTGCCTGGAGATTAGGTAGCCACTGCTAATTTTGATAATAAACAGTCATTCAGTAATGTCAAGTAGAAAATAAACGGCTATTCAGTTATTCTTGTCCTGCCAAATCCTAGCGCCAGCATGACGCCCCGCCCCCGCGAAACTTCCGACGCAGAGATCCTCGCCGCCGCCGCCCGCGTCATGCAGCGCATCAGCCCGGTTGACCTCACCCTCGCCGACGTCGCCAAAGAGGCTGGAATCGTGCCCGCAACCATCATCCAACGGTTCGGCACCAAGCGCGAATTGCTCCTCGCCAATTGCAAAGCGTGGACCGCCGACGTTGCCGGACGGTTCGCCGCGGCCCGCGCCCAATACGGCTCGCCCCTCAAGACGCTGATTGAGATGTCTGCTGACTGCAGCAGCTTCGCCGCAACTCCCGAGTCTATGGCCAACTTTCTCGCGTATCTTCAAATTGATCTCACAGACCCTGAATTCCACGCCGTCCTGCTAAGGCAATACACTGCCACTCACGACGAAACCAGGAAGTTGCTGGATGATGCTATCGCCGCCCACGAACTGAAGCCCTGCGACACCGCCGATCTCGCCCGCCTGGTTCAGCAAACCAACGGGGGCGCCATGCTCGATTGGGCCATCTACCGTAAAGGCTCGCTCGCTTCATGGATTCGTTCGAGTCTAAAAGCTCTGCTTCTCCCCTATTCCCGTTCGGCGCGTCGGCGGATTAAACGCAGAGGTTTGTACGACCGCGTTCGAGGACGGCTGGCGTAATATCGGGCATGCTCGCCTTGGGCATCCTCTCCTTGATCTATCATCTCTCCTATGGCCACCACGCCAACCCAATCTCTCGTATTGACCTTTGAGGATGCACGCCGTGTCGTCGAAGAGCATGCCTCACATGCGTCTCCGAGGGAAACAGAAATAGTGGCTCTGCTGAGCGCCGCGCGCCGGGTGCTGGCCGAGCCGATAGTAGCCGATCGCGACATTCCTCCGTTCGCCCGATCCACGCGCGATGGCTACGCGGTTCGCGCGGCCGATCTCGCAAACCTTCCCGCAAAGCTAAAAATGATTGGGGAGATCAAAGCGGGTTCCGGTCTGGTTCCACATCCGCTAGGTCCTGGCGAAACATACTCCATCATGACCGGCGCCCCGGTCCCGCCAGGCGCAGACGCCGTCGTGATTGTCGAATACAGTTCGCAACAGGGTGACCTCGTCGAAATCACAAAAGGCGTCGCCCCGGAAGAAAACATCGTCCCGCAAGGTGCTGAAGCGAAACGCGGAAGCCTCTTACTCGATCGCGGCACTCGCGTCGATGAGGCGGCCATCGCACTTGCAGCCTCGGTTGGCAAATCGCGCCTGCAGGTCTTCGTTCGCCCGCGCGTGGCGGTTCTGACCACCGGCGATGAGATCGTTGACGTCGATGCCAGTCCTGACAACGACCTCGGTCCTACGCAGATTCGCAACTCCAACATGTATTCGCTCGCGGTCCAAATTGAGCGAGCCGGAGGCGAGCCCGTGCTGTTGGCGATCGCCCCCGACGAAGCGCGCCGCCTGGTCCAACTGATCGAGCAGGGACTGCAATCCGATCTGCTGATCATGACTGGGGGCGTCTCCATGGGCCGCTATGATCTGGTCGAGCAGGTCCTCACCGATTTGCAGGCCGAGTTCTTCTTCACCGGAGCGAAAATTCAGCCCGGCCGCCCCGTAGTGTTCGGTCGCGTCCCGTGTGGCAATCAGGCTCCCGCGCGCAAAACGGCTTCCGCCCCTCCGACACACAAATATTTCTTCGGCCTCCCGGGCAATCCAGTTTCAACCATGGTCACGTTCGAGCTCTTCGCGCGCCCCATGCTCGATGCCTTATCGGGAGCATCCCCACGCACCCTCATGTTCCTGCATGCGCGGCTAAAATCCGATGTCAACGTCAAGCCCGGGCTCACGCGCTTCCTTCCTGCAGTCCTCTCCGGCGAATACGAAAACTCGCATGCCGAGTTGGTCCCCTGGCATGGATCAGGCGATATCGCTGCCCGCTCCCGCGCAAATTGCTACATCGTCATCCCGCCGGACCGCGAGCACATCCATGCAGGCGAATGGGTCGCGATAATGCTGCGGTAAGGAGGCTGCGGTTCAGTACAACGGTAGCGATGTGGCTTGCCATGTCTTGAGTGCGCCTCCACTGACGTCGGCGCATCCATGTAAGATAGAGCTTCTAAATGGCAAAGCTCTCTCACTACGATGCCGCCGGCCGCGCCCGCATGGTCGATGTCTCCGGCAAAACCAACACGCGACGCGAGGCCGAAGCCAGCGCCTTCGTCAGCGTCCAGCCGGATGTGCTGAAGGCCATGTCGAAAAATCCCAAGGGCGATCCGTTTGAAGTCGCTCGCATCGCTGGAATCATGGCCGCCAAGCGTACTTCCGATCTCATCCCGATGTGCCACACTCTGCCGCTCTCGCACGTTGATGTCGAAATGCGGCTGTGCGAGAATGGCGTCGCAATCACAACCAAAGTTGCAGCCGTTGCCAAAACTGGAGTCGAGATGGAGGCCTTGGTGGCTGCCACCATCTCCGCCCTCACCATCTATGACATGGCAAAGTCGCTCGATAAGGGGATTGAGATTCGCGAGATCGTCCTACAGCGCAAGACTGGTGGCAAGAGCGGCGACTACCGCCGCGCGAAAAAGTGAAGCGAAAAAACGCGCAAAGTAATCCATGGCGAACGACGTCAAGCTACTTTTAGTCGATGACAACCCGATGGTGCTGAACATGTTGCAGCATGCGCTGGAGCCATTCGCGCGGGTCGTCTCTGCCGGCGATGCGGCCGACGCCTTGTTGAAAGCGGTCGACGACCCTCCGGAGCTGGTGGTCTGCGACTACCGCATGCCCGGAATGGACGGCCGCCAACTCGTAGAGAAGCTGAAGAGCCGTCCCGCAACGGCAAATTTCTCCGCCATCCTGATGGCGAGCCGCGCCGACATTGATGAACGCCTTTCGCCGCAGGATGCCGCCGACGACTATCTCGCCAAACCTTTTTTCCTGAAAGAAGCCACGCGCCGCATCAAGCGCACCGTTGATCGTATCGCGCTCGAGAAAATGGCCAAAACTGCGCCCTCCGATGGCGTGGTTCGAGGCAATTTGTCCCAGATGAACGTCATCGACCTGATGCAATCCCTCGAAATGGGGCGCAAGAGCTGCCAGCTCAAACTCAACAATGCGGGAGACAAGTGCGAAGTCTTCTTCGTCGAGGGCCAGGTCAAGCACGCGACTTACGGATCGCTGACTGGCGACGAAGCTGTCTTCAAAGTTCTGCGCTGGACCGGCGGAAGCTTCGAACTCAACTTCGAGGGCAAGACCGATCAGGAGACCGCCAAGCTCAACACCCAAGGCCTGCTGATGGAAGGCTTACGGTTGCTCGACGAATCGCAGCGTGAGGGCGGCGCGGAAGCGGTTGAAGAGAATAGTGCTGGTGCCAGCGCCTCCGCTTCGAGCACTTCGACGGCGGGCCCTTCGACTTCGAGTACAGGTGCGTCGAGCACTCCGACTTCAAGCGGCACGGGCCATCGGGAAGAGGAAGAAGATGTCCTCCTCGATGGCTGACGGAACGAGCGAGGCGCCCGTAAGCTTCACGGCCGCGGTGGTCACGGTCAGCGATTCCTGCGCTCGTGGCGAACGCGTGGATCTTTCCGGACCCGCCGTCGCCGCAACGCTGGGAAAATTTGGCTTTCGCGTGGTTGCGACGAAAATTGTGCAGGACGACTCGATGCAGATCCAGAACGCCCTGGTCCACCTTGCCCTTGAAGCCCGCTTGATCGTGACTACCGGGGGAACGGGAATCGCGCCGCGCGATGTCACGCCGGAGGCAACGGAAGCGATCTGCGACCGCCTAATCGACGGCGTGGGCGAGCGCATGCGACTCGAAGGCGCGAAGAAAACTTCATTTGCTGCTCTAAGCCGCGGCGTCTGCGGCGTCCGCGAAAAAACCCTGATCCTGAATCTGCCGGGCAGCCCCAGCGGCGCGGTGGAATCCCTGGAAGCAGTCGCAGACGTGATTCCTCACGCGCTGAATTTGTTGGATGGAAAGACAGAACACTCCTAAGCGGCCGCTGTCTGCTCGCAATGCTGACGAAAATGCGAGGGCCGTGGCTCGGAGGGATAAGAAGTTCTATCTTGCTGACAACAAAGATTTTCTGCATCAAGTTGCAATTGCCTGCAACCGGTTGCAGAAATTATCAGTCTTGACACCTCCACGCTTCGCGCTAGAGTGGCAATAGCAGTTTCCTTCCCCTTGATATCCGATCGCGAGGAGCGGTAATGAGATCAATGGCCAGAATAACGACGGTGGCTTTCGCAGCGGTTTTGTGTTTCGCGTCTTGCGCATTCGCCCAAGACACAGTCAGCACGAAGACGAACATCGGGTCACCTGCCCTCTTAACCCTCACTTTGGGTTATGGCAACCAGGGGGGAAGCAATAACAATAACGGTGGCGGCAACGGGTGCGGCAACCAAGGTGGTGGTGGTGGCTGGGGATGGGGTGGAGACTGGGGATGGGGATGGGGCGGCGGTGGCAACAACGGTGGCAATTGTAAGAGCGTTCCCGAAGGCGGGACGACTCTGACTTATCTGTCGCTGGCTGGCCTGTGTTGCCTCGGAGCGGTGGTTTTCCGCTCTCGGCGCCCAGCGTCCTTACCCGCGACGAACAGTTAATTACTTGGCCTAGGGCTGAGAGCCCAAGCACGAAATCGAATCCTGACGGCGTGTCTGAAATCGGATGCGCCGTTTCTCTTTGGTGCCCTGTTGGGTACCCTTCCTAGTACGGTGGTCAATACGAGTTTCCAGCCGACCCCGGCGCAGCCGTAAAGGTGATCCTTCTTCAGTTCATTCCAGAGAGGGATTTATTACTTTCCCATTTCGGATATGTACGAAACCAGATTGCAAGGGATTGCAACCGTCAGCCATCTCTCAAAGCTTAATGTGACAACTTCTAGATATAAAGTGCAAGTCTTTGCACAAAGCGTATCGGCCAGGCCGAGACAGGTACCATTCCCGTTAAGAGAGGATCGAACCGCATTGTTGCCAGATCGATTCCTACTAAGGTCTTTTACGCAAACAAGTTAACCTGCGAAAGGGGACGGAGCATACAAACAGCGCACGACTTTCCAGTGAGACGGTGTTTTTTTCTCATCGAATGGCACAAAAGTACCACGGCGCTGGTGACTAAGTGGCCTTGCAACGACCTGCAATCACATGTAAGGTGATTGTCATCCGGGCATGCTGAAAGTTAAGTTTAGCAATGGTTTCTCCCGCCGCCCGATGGTTTGAGGAAAGCTGTGCAGGGAAACGGCGAAAGCCGAAAGTTGAAGTGGAAAGTGCAGTTTCGCAGGGCGATCCGGGAATGCTATAATCCCTATAGTAATTATAGTGATTATTTCTTTTGGCATTACGATTGCACGATAGAAAACAGCACTGGCCCACTTCGATTGACTAACTGATTATCTGGCTAGCAGGAATCACCCCCCGATTCCGCTTGTAAGAGATCACTCGAAGTTGCAGACGTCTTTCCTCGGTGGGTTCCCCCTAGATCTAACGGTTGAGATCACTGCCGACAACCGTACTGTGATTCATTCGGGGTCATCCTGAGAAGGTGACTTAGAGGGCGAAGCTATGGGCATCAGCAGCTTATCGTTAGGGGTTCCGCAGCCTGGTCTGCTGGTTAGAGCAGGGACGGATAAAGCCGAAGTTGAAAACTGGTACGGTCTCCAGACCCGTCCCCGCCACGAAAAAATCGTGGCCCGAAGACTCGAGGAACGGGGCGTGATTACGTTCCTGCCTCTTGTCACCGAAGTCCACCGCTGGAGCGATCGCAAGAAATCGGTTGAGGTGCCTCTCTTCAGTTGTTATGTGTTTGCGAAGTTTGTACCGAACCGGACAGAGCGCTTACGGGTTCTGCGGGTAGACGGAGTCTTCGGGTTGGTAGGCGCCGGAGGCGAAGGCGCAGCCATTCCCGATGAGCAGATCGATGCGGTCCAAACTCTGATCGAACAGCGCCTGCCGTGGTCTTCCCATCCCTTCCTTAAGATCGGTCAGAGAGTAAGGCTGCGAAGCGGTGCGCTCGACGGGGTCGAGGGCATACTGGTTTCGCGAAATGGCGATCGCACGCTGGTCATTTCCGTGGATGCGATCCAGCGATCCCTTGCGGTTCGCGTGCAAGGATACGAGGTCGAAGCAGTTTGAAGGCAGTTTGAAACCACTTTGAACCGTCCCTCCCTGGGAAGGACTCCACTCACCCTTGACAGAAAATCGAAACGAAACTATTCGCTTGCTGGTCGTGAGCAAAGAACAGACGGTGCTTCGTCTGCTTTGGTCCATTGAAGAATCCAACCGCTGGCATGTAGAAACCGCGGCCAGCGGCTGGGACGCGATGGAGCGCGTGCAATCCGGCGTAGTACCTCACCTGCTGCTGCTCGATATTCCCCGAGGCGACGCCAACAGCTTGCACTTCCTGCGATGGCTACGGCGCCTGAAAGAAGATCTGCCGGTGGTGCTGCTTTGCTATCCGGACGACGCCGCCCAGGGAAAAGAGGCGGTCCGCCTCGGCGCCGGGGAGGTTTTGGCCCGGCCCTTTGACGCCAAACAACTCGAATTTGTGATCCGCCGTCATCTCGCACCGCAAGGAAGCAGCGAAGCGGAAATTGTCAGCAAGAATATCGAGCCTCTTGGCCAGGATGTATTCTTCGTCAGTGCCAGCCTGATCATGCAGAAATTACGGGCGCAGGCAGCATTGATGGCAAAAACCGATGTACCTGTACTCATTCTGGGGGAGCGAGGGGCCGGAAAATACACCGTCGCGAGTTTGATTCACAAACTCTCCGTCCGCTCGGGCTTCAAACTCCTGCGCGTCAATTGCGCGGAGATGCCAGAATCCGTACTCGAGGCTGAGCTTTTTGGAAACGACGGTTCGGTCGGTGGACGGCGAAGTCTGGGAAAATTCGCAGGTGCCGAAAAGGGCACGGTCTTCCTCGATGAAATCGCGGCGATGTCCCCAGCGTTACAGTCGAGACTGCTGCAAGTTCTGCAAAATGACGAATTCCGCAACCCCGTGGGCACCGACGCAATGTCCTCCGACCCGAGGATCCTTGCGGCGAGTAGCACCAACCTCGAGCGCGCCCTGGCCGAGAAACGGCTCCGCGAAGACTTATATTACCGGCTGAGTGCCTTCACCGTGCATGTGCCTCCGTTGCGGCAGCGTAAGGACGAGATCGGGATTCTGCTGCGCTACTTCATGCACAAGCTGGCGAAGTATTACAATCTGCCGCCGCGCGGGTTCTCCTCCGGGGTGCTGGACGCCTGCCACGATTATGCCTGGCCGGGAAACCTAAAGGAACTGGAAGCATTCGTGAAGCGCTACCTGGTTGCCGGCGAACAGGAATTGAACTTCGAAGAATTGGGGCTGGCGGCGCCAGCCCCCAACGACAGTACGCGTCAGCCGGCTGCGCGATGGGGAGAGGCTTTGGCGGAAGAAGGAGTGTTGAGAGAATCCAAGCCTGAGTCTCTGAAATCGCTGATTCAGGGCATCAAATCGGAAGCCGAGCAAAATGCCATCGGTGCGGCTTTAAAGCGAACTGGCTGGAATCGCAAGGCGGCGGCACGATTGCTTAGGGTCAGCTATCGCACTTTGTTGTATAAGATTGAACAATACAATATGCGCGCTCCCGAGCCGTTCCTTTCTCCGCTGCCAGCGGGAGACTTTTCCGTCTACGACGAGGTCAAGAACAACGGGAAGGCGAGTTGAGCCGCATCACCCAAGGAAAGTATGCCCGAAGTCAATAATCGATGGTCGGGCGTTCGCTGTGAAGGATTCGCTATGTCCTTAAACACTCGCCTCTTTTGGGCTCAAAGAGCGGCCCTGATTCTGGGTTGCGCCCTTGTGGCGGGATCGGTCTGCGCCCAGGATGCTCCGGGTAGCGACCCGAGCCGCACCAAAGCAACTCCGGCATCGTCTGCGGCCAACCCACCGGCGGCCAAGCCGCACGATAACAGTTTCGTCATCGGCAACGACGATGTACTGGCCATTAACGTGTGGAAGGAGCCTGATATTTCCCGGTCAATTCCGGTGCGCTCGGATGGAAAAATATCGCTGCCGCTGGTCGGGGAAGTCCAGGCGGCCGGCCTGACTCCTTTGAAGCTCGAAACCGATATCGCCATCAAGCTTAAGAATTACATCGCCGAGCCGGAAGTTACGGTGATGGTGCAGCAGGTAAACAGCCAGAAGTTCAATATTTTAGGACAAGTGGCGCGGCCTGGATCGTACGTCATCGCCAACTCTCCGACCGTGCTCGATGCCATTGCCCTGGCGGGCGGCTTCCGCGATTTCGCCAAACAGAAATCCATCTACGTTCTGCGGCAGGGATCGGGCGGCGAGTCCCGCATCAAGTTCAACTACAAGGAAGTCAGTCAGGGCAAGAATATGGAACAGAACATCAAGCTGCAGCCCGGCGATACGATCATCGTTCCATAATCGTGAGCATGCAAATCGTGATCATTAGTACCGGCACAATGCGAATCTCGGGTCTATTTTGGGTGGGAGTGATCTTGCTGTCGAGCATTCCCCTTTGGTCGCAGGATAGCAGCAGCGCGCCAGCGCCAGCAGCGAGCGCTCCCATGCTTTCCGTCCCGCTGAATAGCGACGACCCCGGCCGTATGTTGGTTCCGCCTCCCGTGAGCGGACAAAGTTATCCGCTTTCCTTCGCGTCCGAGGAGCGTTCCAACTACCTCCGGGGCGCGGTGACCTTTAATACTGCCTACTCCGATAACGTGCTGGGAGCGATCAGCCCAACTCCCGTAAGCGACGTCAGTTATTCGGTATGGCCTACGATTGCGCTCGACGAAACGACATCGCGGCTGCACACGGTGTTAACCTATGCGCCCGGATTCACCTTTTATCAGCGCACCAGCGCATATAACGAAGCGGATCAGAATCTGTCGCTCGACGTGCGCTACCGCTTGAGCCCTCATGTGACAGTCAGCGTGCGCGATTCCCTGCAGAAATCTTCGGACGTTTTCAATCAGCCGAACCAGGGGATCGACCTGGCCGTTTCCGGCTCCGCCCAGGGCGCCAACCAGACCGTGATTGCGCCTTTGGCGGACCGGCTGAGCAATAGTGGCAACGCCGCAATCGCCTATCAGTTCAGCGCAAACGGGATGGTAGGGGCGAGCGGGACGTTTACGAATCTGCACTACCCAGACCCGGCTGAAGTGCCGGGGCTCTACGATTCGGCTTCGCGAGGCGGATCGGCATTCTACAGCTATCGCGTGTCGCAGCAGCACTACATCGGCCTGACCTATCAATACCAGGAGCTGCTCTCTTATCCAACGGGCGGGACCAATGAGACACAGACCCATGCCGCACTCGGTTTCTACACGTTCTATCCTGCGCCGACGTTCTCTTTCTCGTTCTTCGGCGGTCCGCAATACTACACTTCATCTCCAGAGTTCTTGGGCGCGGGGCAGACGCAAGTACCCGCTTCTCAAGCCTGGACACCCGCGGCGGGCGCCAGTCTGAACTGGCAGGCGCGGCACACCGCCGTGACAGTCAGCTACCTGCACACGGTAAGCAGCGGTGGCGGCCTGATTGGGGCCGTGGAACTCGATAGCGGCAACGCCTCACTGAGGCAGCAGATCACGCGTAACCTAAGCGCCTCTTTCGCCGGAGCGTACGGCAACAATGCAGTTATTTCCGCTGGTTCGTTGGGCGGGCATTCTATTTCCGCGAGCGCCGCGCTGCAGCGCCAAGTCGGCGAGCATGTAAGGCTGCAGGGTGGATACACGCGCTTGCATCAGAGCTACAGCGGCATTTTCCTGAATCCGGACACAAATCGGGAGTGGGTCTCGGTCTCTTATCAATTTGCCAGACCGCTCGGGCGATAATTTCCTATGGTTGAAGAGTTGGAAGACGACAATTCAAAGGGGTTCGATCTCCAGCGTTATCTGGGAATCGTCCGCCGCCGTCATATGCAGTTCCTAGTGCCGCTGTTGCTGGGCTGGCTTATAGTTTGGGGAGCGAGCTGGGTTCTACCTTCGCGCTATCGCTCGGGCACATTGATTCTGGTGGAACAGCCCACTATGCCGAAGGATTATGTCACGCCTAACGTGAACGACGATCTGCAGGACCGGTTGCGCAGCATCACACAGCAGATTCTCAGCCGTACCCGCTTATTGCACATCATCGATCAGCTGAACCTGTATACAGATTCGCACGGCCGCCTGACGGCCGACGATAAGGTAGATCGCATGCGCAGGGATATCGACATCGAACTGGTGCGCGACGCTGCGGACCGGGTGAGCGCTTTCAACGTTTTCTACGTGTCGAACGATCCGCACATCGCGCAGCAGGTAACCAGCGAACTTACCAATCTGTTTATCAGCGAGAATCTGGAAGTCCGCCAGCAGCAATCGGAAGACACCACAAATTTTCTCGAAACCCAATTGGAGGCTGCCCGCAAAACCCTCTCTGCCCAGGAGCAGAAGATTCGTGAGTTCAAGGGTGAGCACGTAGGCCAGCTCCCGGCGCAGGTAGGCAGCAATCTGCAGATTCTGGCGGGGTTGCAATCCCAGTTGCAGGCCGAAGAAGACGCGTTGAACACTGCCAAGCAACAACGCGTCTACCTCGAAACGCTGGCCAATCAATACCGCTCGCTCCAGGCCTCGCCGAAAACCGAGAGCGGAGCGCCCGCAGGTCTGCCGGCCATCGACGACGAATTGAGCAAACTGCGCGCGCAACTTGCGGATCTCAGCGCCCATTACACGGACCGTCACCCCGACGTTCGCAAGGTGAAAGAGCAGATCGCCAAGACGGAGAAAATGCGAGCTCAGATGGCTGCCGATCTGAAAACGAAAGCTTCCGCCGCACAGTTGGATCCCACCACGACGGCCAACGACGCCGAAATGAGAGATCCAAACTCTCCCATGGTGCAGTTGCAAGGACAGCTTCAGGCCAATCGTGTCGAGATTGCCAATCGCGAGCAAGGGATCAAGGAGCTTTCGGCCAAGGTAACCGACTACCAGGCACGGCTGAATCAGGAACCGGTGCGCGAGCAACAGCTTTCCGATCTAACTCGCGGCTACGATCAATCCAAAGCCAATTATGACGAGCTGTTGAAAAAGAAGAACGAATCGGCGATGGCTACCAGTATGGAATTGCTGCAACAAGGGGAGCGCTTCCGCATCATCGATCCGCCCAGCCTGCCCGTGAAGCCTGACTTTCCCAATCGCTTGAAGTTCTGCATGATTGGGCTGGGCTTCGGACTGGCGCTCGGTACCGTCGTTGCCGGCTCTTTCGAAATGATGGATGACCGAATTTACGACGAGAAACAATTTCAGAAGCTGTTGCCGGTTGCGGTGATCTCGGAGATTCCCTCGATCGCCTCAGTAACCGATCAGCAGAGGGAACGGCGGCGGTTGTGGCTGGGATGGGTGGCCGCAGTGGTGGTCTCGGTTACAATCTTGCTGGGTTCGGCACTGAGTTACTTGCGCGGCTGACGATAAACACATGTACAAAGCCTTTTACAGCCTCAAGCGGAATCCCTTCGAGATCACTCCCGATCCCTCGTTTCTGTTTCCCACGCGGAGACACAACGAAGCTTTAGCCGCGCTTTACTATGGGGTCCGTCGCCACAAGGGGTTCGTCGTTCTGACCGGCGAGGTCGGGACCGGCAAGACTCTGCTGCTGCGCTGCCTTCTGCAATTGTTGAAGGACAGCAACGATATCAAGTATGCGTACGTATTCAATGGACGGCTGTCGCCGCTGGAGTTCCTGCAATACATTACCGGGGATCTCGGCTTGCCGGTCTCGGCCAAGAACAAGAGCGAACTGCTTTTGCAGCTGGCGGGCTACGTAGTCTCCCGCGCCGAGAAAAAACTGACTACGGTGCTGGTGGTCGACGAAGCGCATCACTTATCGTCTGACATTCTGGAAGAAATCCGCCTTCTGACCAATCTGGAAACAGCACACGATAAGTTGCTGCAGATTCTCCTGGTCGGGCAGCCCGAGCTGGACCAGACACTGGACTCCGTTGATTTACGCCAGCTCAAACAGAGAATCGCGCTGCGTTCGCACTTGTCGGCATTGGATCTCAGCGAAACCAAGGGTTATATCGAGCGCAGGCTGCAACTGGCGGGAAGCCCCACGCCTTCCCTGCTATTTCCGCCGGAGACAGTTGCCGCGATTCATCAGTACTCCCGCGGAATTCCCCGGCTGATTAACACCATCTGCGAGAACGCGCTGATCGCGGCGTACGCGAGGCAGGCATCCGCAGCGACTTCCGAGATGATCGATGCCATCGCGAAAGACTTCCGCCTCGGAGTTCAGCCCCGCAAACTGGAAAAAAATCCTGCGCCCGAGGTCGATCTGCAAGACTTTGCCAGAAAATTGCTCTCACTGTGCGCCCTCGCGGCGAGCGAACCCGCCCGTGAGGAAGACTTGACAACCCGCATGCCGGTTCGAGTGATTAAACAGTGATTAAACAATGAGCCATATATTTGACGCGTTGCAGAGATCGGAAGCCGAACAGTCCGGAACAGAAGCGCCTCGGAGCGAATCCACGTTGCCGGTCGCGACCGATTTACTCGAACTCGCCGAGCGCAAACGGCGAACTACGAGCGGGACGGTCACCGACCGCCAGATGACCCGCCGAGAGATCGATCGTTCAGGAAGCGATCGTCCATTAAACGATGGCCCGGGAATCGATCGATCAGGAAGCGATCGCCAGCAGCTCGAACGCCAGGAACCCCCGAGTGTCGTCGATCAGTTTCCCTCTCTGCCGGTTTCCATCCCGCCCGATAGCCGGCTGGTATCGGTGGGCGAAGAGGAAAGCCTGGGCGCCGAAAAGTTCCGCTTCCTGGCCGTTCGTTTGCGACAGCTGCGGCAAAGCCGACCGCTGAAGAAAGTCTTGATTACCAGCACCATTCCACAGGAAGGCAAAAGCACCGTCGCGGCCAATCTGGCTTGTACACTAGCCAGAAGGAAACAGCATAAAACGCTGCTGCTGGAAGGTGATCTGCGCCGTCCCGGAGTGGCGGGGAAATTTGGGTTAGGCGCCGTCCCCGGATTATGCGAATGGCTCCGCGGCGAGACCGAAACCAGAAACATCTACCGGCTGGAAGCTCTGGGCCTTTGGATCCTGCCGGCAGGCAGTGCGCCGGAAAACCCCCTGGAGTTAATGCAGTCTGGAAAGTTGCCGTCGCTGATGGAGGAATTGGCTTCGTGGTTTGACTGGATCGTCATCGATTCGCCGCCGGTTCTGCCGCTCGCCGACACCAGTCTCTGGGCCCGCCAGGCCGATGGAATCTTATTGGTAACGAGAAAAGGTATCACCGAAAAACAGCAATTGCAGCGAGGGCTCGAAGCGCTGGAACGCTCGAAGCTGTTGGGAGCCCTCGTCAATGGCTCTACCGACTCAGTACACAGCGATTATTATCTGCGATACGGTGCCGCCACTTCGTCGACTGGCAGCCCGGCTCGAACAGGTAAGCGATCGTAAACACGGCGTCTTACACGTCTAGTTCTGCATCCCCCCACACGACAAATCCTCAACTGAGAGTTCACTTGTACCCGCTTCAAAAAGCGGGACGGGCGGAGGGAATCATGAATACGCGTCGCTCCAACCACAAACTGAAAGCAACCGGCACAGCGTCCGTTGCGGACCGCACCGCGCTGCGGGAAGAGGACTTCCTGCGCGTGATCTGGCATGAGCGCAAAAGAGCGGAGCGGTGCCAAAAACCCTGCCTCCTCATGCTGGTCGAGATGGAATCCCAATTTCCCCTCGAGCGGAACGGTAAGGCGCTGGCCACAGTTTTGTCCGCACTCTCGGCGGCCACGCGCGAGACCGATGTGACGGGCTGGTACAAGGACGATCGCGTGGTGGGAGTCTTGTTCACGGAAATCAACTTCGAGGATGGAGCTTCGATCGTGACCACCGTGATGACCCGCGTCAGCGAAACCCTTCGCAAAGGTCTGAGTTCCGGGCAATTCAATCAAGCGAGTGTTTCATTCCATCTTTTCCCGGAAGAGCGCGACGAACAAATTCCCGCGGCCGCGAGCAATCGGGCCTCATATCCCGGTTTGGCGGCACGCGCCGACCTTGCAGGGCGCGATGATTCAAGGAGGCTGGTCCAGCGGTGAAACCGTCTGTTCTAATCGCCACGACGTCTCGCTGGTTCCCGACCGCCCGACTGGCTGCGGCTCTAGCCTCTGCAGGTTGTAGTGTGGACGCGGTCTGTCCCACTGGCCATCCCATGACCAACCTTCGCGGGATGCGCAAGATCTACACCTTCCGTGGCTTGACGGCTTTGAGATCGTTTGCCGAGGCCATTTGTACGACCCGGCCCGATTTGATTGTTCCTGGAGACGATTTGGCGACCTGTCATTTGCACAGTCTTTATCAGCGTGACCTTCGGCGCGGCCAGACAGGGCATTCGATTTGCGCGCTCATCGAGCGCTCTCTCGGTTCGTCCGAGAGTTTCCCGGTGGTCTACGCGAGAACCGCTTTTATCGACCTTGCCCGCAAAGCGGGCGTTCGGGCTCCGAAAACAGAAGTGATCGCGAATGGAAACGCACTCAAGCGATGGGTCACAAGTGTAGGCCTTCCCACAGTTCTGAAAGCCAATGGCACCTCCGGTGGAGATGGAGTCAGAGTGGTCCATACCCTCGGAGAAGCGGAGCAGGCGTTTCGGACGCTGCAAGCGCCTCCATTACTTCTGCGTGCAATTAAGCGTGCGGTCGTCGATCGGGATAAGACGCTGCTTTGGCCATCGCTTTTTCGCCAGCGGCCCGACGTGAACGCCCAGGAATTTGTACCGGGGCGCGAAGCTACCAGCGCAGTCGCTTGCTGGAACGGCGCCGTCCTCGCCAGCCTTCACTTTGAGGTCATCAGCAAGCGGGATGCCGCGGGTCCTTCGAGCGTGGTGCGACTGATCGAGCATGCCGAAATGTCCGCCGCTGTCGAAACCATGGTGCGCCAGCTGAAGCTTTCCGGACTGCACGGCTTCGACTTCATGCTGGAGGCGCACACCGGAGCCGCGTACCTGATCGAAATCAATCCTCGCGCGACCCAGGTTGGGCATCTGACGCTGGGCGCCGGACGCGATCTGCCCGCGGCTTTGTACTCAGCCTTGTCTGGAGCCGAACTCCGGACGGCTCCCCTGATTACAGAAAACGACACCATCGCTCTGTTTCCGCAAGAATGGATGAGAGATCCAGAGAGTTCATTCCTACAGTCGGCTTATCACGACGTTCCCTGGGACGAACCCGAACTGCTTCGTGCCTTTGCCGGCAAACGTAAACACCAAGGTGCATTAGCCTTCCAACCCAAGCCGGTACAAAAGCTTGCTCCGGTGCGTCTGCCACGCCTATGACAATTCCACCCAAGGGTTCCGCCGCGAGCGCCGGATTGCCTCACCGGAACTCCGAGACTTTTTCTGAACGCTTTCTTCAGCATCGCCATGCTTCAAGCCGCACTCGCATGATGGGAAAGAAGCCATTGCGAGTCATGAAATTTGGCGGCACGTCGGTGGGCGATGCCTCTTGCATCGGGAGAGTCACCGAAATCATTCGAGCCGCCTCGCGGGAGAGCGAAGTTGTGGTGGTAGTCTCCGCCATGAGTGGAGTGACCAACAAGCTGGTCGCTGCCGCCGGCTACGCGGAGGCTGCGGATGAGAAAGCGGCGTCCTCGATTTTCGCTGAATTACGCCGGCAGCACACCGCCACCGCCGGCGAATTGATCCGTTCGGCAACCGAGCGCAGCCGCATCGAAGGCGAAATGGAAGCTCTGTTTCAAGCCGGTGATCGCCTGTGCCAGGGAACCATGCTGCTCGGCGAGTTGTCGCCCCGCACGCGCGATGCGATCTCGAGTCTCGGAGAGCGCCTTTCTGTTCTTCTGGTAGCAGCCGCTCTCAACCAACTCGAAGTGCCGGGCGAAGCGATTGAGGCTACGGAACTCATTGTGACGGACGCATGCCACGGAGGCGCCGATCCCTGCATGGAGGCGACGCGGCAACGTTGCGAGGCACGACTCAGGCCGGTTCTGCAGCGAGGGGTGATTCCGGTGGTCACCGGATTTATCGGCGCCACAGCCGACGGCGTGCTTACCACACTCGGCCGCGGCGGCTCGGACTACTCCGCCACGATTGTGGGCGCCGTGCTCAAGTCCGACGAGGTGATTATCTGGACGGATGTGGACGGCTTGCAGACCGCGGATCCGCGCCTGGTGCCGGACGCGTGCACAATCCCGGAGGTCTCCTATCGGGAAGCCGCTGAACTGGCTCACTTCGGCGCCAAAGTGCTGCATCCAAAAACTCTTCGAGCTCTTGCCCAGTGCGGAATTCCGCTCTGGATCCGCAACACCTTCGCTCCAGAGCGGCTGGGAACGAAGATTACTCCGGCAGGTCCGGCAACTCCGTCCGGCGCCGGAGCGGTAACCGCGCTCAGCGCGATGTCCGAGGTCGCACTAATCACGATCGGTGGACCTGATTTTTCAGGAGTGACGGATGTTCTGGGCCGCACCTTCCGGGCAACCGCTGCGGTTCGAGCCGAGGTGCTGCTGATCTCGCAGGCATCCTCGCAGAACGAGGTGTGTCTGGTCATTTCCTCTGCCATGGCTCAGCGAACGATTGAGGCTTTGCGCTTTGAATTTGCCGACGACCTGGCGCGCGACCTCACGCATCAAATCACTCTGGATTCGACGGTTGCCATCGTTACCTTAGTCGGCCAAGGCATCAAGTCGATTCCCGGAATCGTAAGCTGTGCCTTCGGAGCCCTGGCCCGCGAAAATGTAAACATCGTCGCCATCGCGCAGGGCGCATCCGAGTGCACGATCTCGTTCGTAGTAGCAAAGCAGGATGTCCGCTCGGCAATCGCGAACATCCATCGCGAAATCGGACTGTCGGACGGTGGAGCAAACTTATTCGGTCCATTCTTCGGTCCGGTCATCGCTTCGGGCGAGCGCAGTTCTGCCCAGGCCTACTCCATCCCAGCGAACCCCGTACCAACGAGCGACGTTCCTGCCCAGAAATAAGCAGCGAACAAAACCAATGGCCGCATGAGGGCATGGGCTTCTGTGATGACACGAACTTCTGTGATGAATGGAGTCGTGTTTAGTCTTTGAATCTTCGAATCTTCAAACAAACCGGTGACTCCCCCGTTTCTGCTGCCCGCAAAATCGAGCAGCGACAGGGAGACAATTTGTGAAGGTAAGTCGAACTAATACGTCCGTGATGCCATTAGGCGGTTTGCCGCTACCGAGTCAGAGGTACAGCGTCCTGGCGGAAAAGCCCTTTCATCGCATGATCGCGCTCGAGAGAAAACGGACAGAGCGCTCAGGACAGCCGTTCGTGCTCATGCTGCTCGACGGAGGAGACTGCCTGCCCTCCGATCGAAACGGCAAAGTGCTGAGCAAGATACTGTCAGCGCTGTCGCTGTCCACGCGGGACACCGATGTGACCGGTTGGTACAAGAATTCCTCGATCGTGGGCGTCTTATTTACCGATATCAGCGCCGACGAGCGCGAGTCGATTCTGGGCACGATGATGGGACGCGTGAGCGAAACCCTGCGAAACAACTTGAACGATGAGAAGTTTCAGCAAATCAGTATTTCGATGCACGTCTTCCCGGAGGAGTGGGATCACGATTTCACTCACGGCAACCCCGTCTTGTATCCCGATTTTATCAATCGCCATGATGGCCAGAAGATCGCCCGCATCACCAAGCGGTTGATGGACGTCGTCGGCAGCGCGGTAGCTCTGGCACTGTTGTCCCCGATTTTCCTGGTGGTCGCTTTACTGGTGAAACTCAGTTCGAAGGGTCCCGTGCTTTTCAAGCAGGAGCGTCTGGGCCAATTCGGCAAGACTTTCACCTTCCTTAAATTCCGCTCGATGTATGCCAACAATGACCGCAAGATCCATCAGGAGTTTATGAGGCGCGTCATCAAAGGGGATCTCGACGGAGAGGTCAAGGGTGGAAGCAAGAAGGTTTATAAGATGACGAACGACCCGAGGATCACGAAGATCGGGTCGATTTTGCGGCGGACGAGTCTGGACGAGCTGCCGCAGTTCATCAATGTCCTCAAAGGCGATATGTCTCTGGTCGGTCCCCGACCGCCGATCGCTTACGAATGCAAGGAATATGACATCTGGCATCGCCGCCGGGTGCTCGAGATTAAGCCCGGAATCACCGGACTCTGGCAGATCAAGGGGCGCAGCCGGGTGCGCTTCGACGATATGGTCCGTCTGGATTTGCAGTATGTGCGGAACTGGTCGCTCTGGCTGGATCTTCAAATCCTGGCGCAAACGCCCAAGGCATTGTTCAGCGATGACGCTTTTTAACTTAACGGCTAAACCTGCGGGAATAAGACAATCTGTAGCCAGGACGATCTTACTACGCACGATTCATAAGACGGGGGTGTCATGACAGAAGCAATCAAGGAAATGGAACCAGAGACGGCTGCACAACCGCCGGCATGGACGGGAAAAACACGGCCCCACTTCGGGAAACGGAAGAGGGTTTGGATTGATATTGACAACTCCCCTCATGTACCGTTTTTCGTGCCGATTGTGGAAGAACTGCAGCGGCAAGACGTCGAACTGATCCTGACCGCCAGAAATATCTATCAGGTACGCGAACTCCTGGATTTTTTCCATTTGCCCTGCACCGTGATCGGCAGACATTATGGCAAGAATAAGTTCCTCAAGGTGCTCGGTACTTTCATACGAACGTTCCAGTTGGCTCCTACAGCAGCCTGGACGCACGCAGATCTCGCGATCTCGCATGGTTCCCGGGCCCAGTTGCTTATCTGTAAGGCGTTTAGTATTCCAACCCTGATGATGCACGACTACGAACACTCCACGAAAACGGGATTTCTCGAGCCCGACTGGCTGCTCATGCCGGATGTGATCCCGGATGGAGCGATGAGCAGGCACACCGACACCGTCTTGCGATATCCAGGCCTTAAAGAGGACGTCTATATCCCACGCTTTCGGCCCGATCCTTCCATCCTGTCTGGCTTCGGAATTTCCAGCAATCATCTGGTGGTCACGATCCGGCCTCCGGCGACAGAAGCGCACTATCACAATCCGGAGAGCGAAATACTGTTTGCCGAAACCCTGCGGCTGCTTTCATCGAAGCCGCACGTGCGGGCGGTGGTTCTGCCACGAAACGCGAGGCAGGGCGAGCAACTGCGAGCCGACTGGGGCGATCTGATCGCCTCCGGTACAATGCTGGTGCCCAGCGCTCCTCTGGACGGTTTGAATATGATCTGGTTTTCTGACCTCGTGATCAGCGGCGGAGGCACGATGAATCGCGAGGCCGCTGCGCTGGGTGTACCGGTTTATAGCATTTTTCGCGGCAAGCTTGGAGCCGTGGACCACTATCTGGCGGAGACTGGCCGCCTCACCATGATTGAGAACACCAGCGATATTCACCGCAAGATCAAACTGGTGCGCTGGAACCGGCCAGCCAAACCGGAAGATCGCAATTGCCCTGTGCTGCAGTGCATCATCGGCAACATACTCTCGGTTCTCGAATCCAAAGATAAAAATCACGAGGGCGGCCACTTGCGATTACAAAACTCAAAGCCCGAGTCACGCGTCCGCCAGGCATAGTCTTCGGCAAAGAGTTGTCCCGGCTGTTCTGCATTCACACTTTGGCAGCCAGATTGGTTACCCCAGGAGATTCAGCGGATGGCGTCCTGCAGCACATGCTTCGATCCGGTAGAGATGATCCAACCCGGTTCCGAATCAAAAGTCGCTCACGCGATCGAACCACTAAAAGACCCCCGGTGGGACGAATTCCTGCTCAGACATTCTCGCGCTTCGGTTTTCCATTCTTCCCAGTGGTTGCAGGCGCTCTCTCGTACCTACGGATACGAGCCGATTGCTCTCACGACGACACCCGCGGGGAAGCCTCTCAACAACGGCATCGTATTGTGCCGGGTTGAAAGTTGGCTAACCGGAAGGCGTCTGGTTTCGCTGCCATTCTCCGATCACTGCGAGCCGCTTGTGGATACTACCGAGGATCTTGGCATCCTTTCGGCAGCCTTGAAGCGGGAGTGCGAGGACGGCCGATATGACTATCTGGAAGTTCGCCCATTGCGACCATCCGCCCTGTTGCTTGCGCTTGATCGGATTCTAGTGTCGTATGCCTTTCATCAACTGAATCTCGAGCCGGACCTCGATGTGATCTTCGGCAATTTCCATAAGAGTTCGACTCAAAGAAAAATTCGGCGTGCGGAGCGCGAAGGGCTAACCTTCCTGGAAGGATCTTCGGAGGCGCTCCTCAATGATTTTTTTCAGCTCTTTACGCTCAGCCGTAAGCGGCAGGGATTAGCACCCCAGCCCAAGGAGTGGTTTCGGAATCTGATGGAATGCTTCGGGCCAGCTCTTACCATTCGAGTCGCGCTCAAAGGCGAACGTCGGATCGCGGCGATGATCACGCTTCGCTACAAGGACACTCTCACGTACAAGTATGGCTGCTCCGACACAGGTTTCAACAATCTTGGCAGCATGCATTTGCTTTTCTGGACCGCCATCCGGCAGGCCAAGGCTGCCGGCCTTCGGGTTCTGGATTTCGGACGAACCGACGCAGATCAACAAAGTCTCATCGTCTTTAAGAATCGCTGGGGCGCAACCCAGTCCGTCCTGCACTATTCGCGATATGGCGTCTCGAAGAACTCCGCACACTGCTTTGATATTTATGCGTCGAAGCGGAAATCCAGGGCGACAAAGTACGTGCTCCGGCATGTCTCGCCGGGGATTCTGCCGGCCATTGGCCGCCTCTTGTACCGGCATATTGGATAAGCGCTGTCCGCTTCCACCACAACTTGGTAAATGACGCCTCCAGGAGCATTTGGGAAAATGAGTATTCGGGAAATGACAGACCTCGGGAATTCGTCGCTGCAGCAATCCGCAGAGATGGATCAAAGTGCGCAGCGCTTCCTCGCGCTCGCCGTTCGCGGTTTGGAGCGAATGTTTGATCGGCAGCGGGGCTTGTTTTGCTACAGCCTAAAGAGAGTTGGCAACGGGCTGGTCCAGGAAGGCATTTCGCCACGCTACACCATGATGACCCTCATGGGACTTCATCGTTGGCGACAGGCCGGAGGTGAGTCGCCCTTCGACATCGATGCCATTTTGGACGCTTTGCTGGCCAACCTCAATTGGCTCGACAATTTGGGCGACCTTGGTGTCCTTCTGTGGCTCTGTGGTGTGGTCTGCCCCGATCGCTTTGCCGAAGTCGAACGCCGTATCGAACTTCAGACAGCTTTAACTCGCTATCGAGGTGCGAGGCAGCGCGTCACCATGGAACTGGCATGGTTTCTTACCGGCGTCTCCTATTGGGGCCTGAGCTTTCCGGAGAAGTTACTGCAGTTGGAGCGTCTAGCTTTTGAAACCTACGGTGAGCTTGCGAAAAACCGCGGTGAACATCGTTTTTATGGCCATCAGGCGCGCTTAGGAAGCATTGCGGGTATAGCCCGCGGCCGCATGGGATCCTTCGCAGATCAAGTCTATCCGATCTACGCTTTGAATCAGTTCGCGAAGGCTTATCAACACCGCGAGGCGGCAGAGCAGTCGTTGAGTTGCGCACTCGGTATCTGCCAAGCACAAGGACCTCTGGGACAGTGGTGGTGGCATTACGACTCCGTCAGCGGGCATGTCGCAGATGGATACCCAGTCTTTTCCGTCCACCAGCATGCCATGGCGCCGATGACGCTGTTTGCATTAGGAGAAACCATTCAGTACGACTTCAAGCCGTGGATTTACCGGGGGCTGCAGTGGATCAACTCGCGCAACGAGCTTGGTTTTGACATGGAAGATGCTGCCGTGGCCGTGATTTGGCGCTGCATCTTTCGGTCCCGACGCTCCTTGGGCAGATACTTGAAGACTGGGCTCGGTCTCCCTTCGAAGTCCATACAACATGAAAACGCCGAAGATCTGAAGGTGTTGTTCGAGTGCCGCCCCTACGAATTAGGATGGCTGTTGTACGCTTTCGCTGGCCGCTGCGGAAGAGGCGTGTCGAACTTTTCGGATGCTTCCATTCGCGAATCCGTCTGCGTGCCAGGTTCCCGTGAGAAGCATCGCTAATCCGGTGCCGTTCGATTCAGTTGCAGTTCGATTCAGGAGTATGTAACGTGACTTTCCCCGTGCAATCAACCAGTACAACGCTTTGCAATTCAGAGATTTCGTCTCCTAGGCCCCCGGCCAAGCAGTCGACAGTTTCCGTCGTGATCGTGGTGTGGAACGGCAAGGAGTACATGCTGCAGTGTCTGGAGTCGCTGAGAAAGCATTGCGGCGAGGTTTGCGATGAAGTGATCATTGTGGACAATGCCTCGACCGACGGCTCTCCAGAGATGGTTGCGGAACGCTTCCCGGAGTTCAAGCTGATCCGCAATTCGGAGAATCTCGGCTTCGCGAAGGCGAACAATATTGGCATCGCGCAGAGTTCAGGATCCTACGTTTGCCTGGTCAACTCCGACGTCGAGTTTGTCGAGGACTGCATTACGCCCCTGATCGAATACCTTTCGACCAATCCTGGAGTTGGCATGGTTGGACCGAAGATGTTTGCCGCGGCTGGTGACGTAGCGCGTTCCACCATGCGTTTTCCCACCATCTGGAACCATTTCAGCCGCGCCTTGGGACTCGATATCGCCTTCAAGGGATCCCGCTGGTTCGGTGGCTTGTTAATGTCCGACTTCGATCATCGAACTACCACGCCGGTGGAAGTGCTCACCGGCTGGTTTGTCCTGGTACGGCGCAGCGCCATGGACCGGGTGGGTCTCCTCGATCCTCAATTCTTCATGTACGGAGAAGATGTGGATTGGTGCTATCGCTTCCATCAGGCGGGCGAACGAGTGGTTTTCTTTGCAGAGGCGGGGGCAGTTCACTACGGAGGAGGAAGTTCGTCCCACGCCCCGCTGCGCTTCTATCTGGAGCTGTATCGCGCTACCTGGCAATATTGGCGCAAGCATCATGGAGCGCTGTCGCAGCTAGGCTTTTTGCTTGCCTTTGCAGTGCATCATTCTATTCGGTTGCTGGGCTCTGCCTTCATCTATCTGTTCCTGCCCTCGCAGAGGACAAGCACTGTTGCCAAACTCAAGAGGAGTCTGGCGTGCCTGCAATGGGTGGGCGCGGCCAAGTTCAAACAGTTGGAGACCAGCCACAAAGCCGCTTGACCAGCGAGGCATGCCGAGACCGTATCTAGACTCTTCACTCGATGTACGAGACCGAAACCAATTCGGCAATTGAAAGTCCGGCGCAACTTCCGGAAGGGGTAATCCGTTCGTTCGGGCACCTCCGAGGCCGGATACAATCTCGAACCGTTTTACCCTGGAGCGAACACTGCACGGAATGTGTGTGGCCGACCTGCTATACGACCTGCGATCTCTACAGCGCCCGGCCTGACGGAGGCTGCCGCCGTTTTGTCGACGGAATGGTGAGAATCGAACTCCCCACCGCAGTTAACTCTTATGTTCTGAAAATCCGCTTCAAGCGCTGGGGAAAGCTGTGGACGCCCGGCAATGTCCGGTTGCATTCCGCAGAAAAGGCGGAAAAGCTCGAGAAAAGAGATCATGTGATCGGCAGAACATTGCAGCGAATTCCCCTCCCGTCTCTTGTGAAGATCACAGCCGCGACGAAGCTCTATGGCTTCAAGAAGAGAACGGCAGCCTTGGCGTACCGGTGCGAAGAGATGCCCTCTTATTTCCTGTTGGAGTGCTACAACCCGGAAGCGCACAGCGTACCATTGTCGTTGACCATGCGCGCCACCGACGAACGCGCCCGAATCCCCTACCAAAAGCTGATCCATCTGACTCCCGGGTTTCACCGTATCAAGATTCCATTCGAGGAGATTACCGAACTCCTCGACTTGAAGCGGCCCTTTGGAATCGAGCTCACGCCCAACGACGAGGCTCGCGAAACCACCCTTTATTTCGGCTTGATGGAGTTCGCAAAGGATTTGCCAGCAACCGAGGACTCAAACCAGCTCGAGAAGAAGATCAAATGTGTCGTCTGGGACCTCGACAACACTTTATGGGATGGGGTTTTGGTCGAAGACGGCGCGGAACGGCTGCAAATCAAGAGCGGTCTCGCCGCCATCATTCAGGAACTGGATCGCCGGGGCATCCTGCACTCCGTCGTCAGCAAGAACAATCCGGAAGACGCGCTTCAGGCCATCAAGAACTTCCAATTGGATGAGTATTTCCTCTGTCCACAGATTTCCTGGCAGCCGAAAAGCCAGGGAATCAAAGCCATCGCCCAGCAGCTCAATATTGGCCTGGACAGTCTTCTGTTTGTCGACGACTCCACCTTTGAACTGGAAGAAGTCGGTGCGGTATGTCCGGAGGTCCGGCTTTTGAGAGCCGAGGAATATCGCACTCTCCCGGAACGAAGCGACTGCTCCGTGGCGGTTACCGCCGAAAGCCGCGAACGACGCAAGCTCTACCAGGTGCAGGAAGCCCGGCACGCGGTGGCGCAGAAGTTCAGTCATGACTACATGGCATTTCTGCGGCACTGTGAGATTCGCCTGACCGTCCGTCCCATGACCGAAGCGAATCTGGATCGAGTGCACGAGTTGACACAGCGCACCAACCAGATGAATTTTTCCGGCAACCGCTACGACCGAAATGTGCTGCAGGAGATCCTGTCCAGCCCTTATGTGGACACATTCGTACTGAGCTGCGAAGACCGTTTCGGCAGCTATGGCGTGATCGGTTTTTCCATCGTGGACCGGCGCGAACCGCGCCTGACGGATCTGATGTTCAGCTGTCGCGTTCAATCGAAGCGTGTGGAGCACGCATTTCTGGCCTGCACGATTCGTAAGTATATCGAGGAGACCGGCAGGGACTTCTACGCGGATTACCGGAAAACTCCGCGGAATGCGCCTTCGGGAAAGGTGTTCGCTGACGTTGGGATGGAAGAGGTGGAAAACCGGAACGGAGTTTTATCTCTCAGGTTTCGCAAGGATTGGGAGATTCCGGAAGATGGCATCATCCAGGTGGAGATTCAAGACTTGATTCAAGGAACACCGGCATGAGTGTCCGGTCCGGCCTGAGTGCGGCGCGGCGCCGAATGCTTTGTTCGCTGGGCCGTCGCACTGTGCCATTGGGGAATCGCGGCCCGATCATCTCATTTACCTTCGACGATTTTCCGCGGACAGCTTATACCATTGGCGGTTCCATCTTGGAACAATCGGGAGCGCGAGGAACGTTCTACGCTGCCTATGGATTGATGAACACTTCGAATGAACTTGGGGAACAGTTTTGTGCCGACGATCTGCACTCGTTGCTGGAAAAAGGGCACGAATTGGCCACTCACACCTACAGCCATATTTCCTGTCGCGCGGTTGGTTGCGGAATATTTTGCGAGGATGCAGAGAGGGGCAGGAAAGCTATTGAAGAAGTGAGCGGCGCGCCCGCTGGGAATTTTGCCTATCCCTTCGGGCACGTCAACCTTCGCGCCAAGCGAGTGGTGGGAACACGCATGGCCAGCGCCCGCGGCATCTTTTCCGGCTTCAACGGACCAGAGATCGATCTCAACTTGTTGCGGGCAAACGCCCTGTACGGCGACCTCGACGGATCCAGCCAGGCTGAACATCTGATCTTGCAGAACGCGAAGGAACGGAGTTGGCTCATCTTTTACACCCACGATGTGCGCAACCGCCCTTCTCCGTATGGCTGCACGCCAGCCCTTTTCGAGTTTGCGGTGTCGGTTGCAGCCCGCAGTGGCAGCAGGATTTTGACCGTTCAGCGGGCGCTCGCCGAACCCGAATCGGGAATATCGATTTCTACACCAGAAGACTCGAGGGCCGGCATTTTTACGAACGTCGGCTAGCCTTTCGGCTAGCTCTTGTGTCGTAATGCTTAAGGGGGCCCGTGCCGGGAAATCGCGGCTTTTCCCGATTTAGCCTGTCAGAAGTTCAGTGGAAAGGATGCCTAAGGGTTCATGCCCTTCTGAGACCTTCGCCGACCGGGTACAATGCGCATACCATGTCCGTAGAAGCCACACAGCCGACTCTAAAGATATGGGAGCCAAATGACCCGCACATTCCCCCAAACCCTCATCGCATTTCTTTTCGGAATCTTTGTCCTCGCAACCCCATCACACTCTTTCGCCGCAACCACCGGCGGAGGCGCATGCCCGTCCGGAGCAAATTATTTGGATCTGAATAACCCACAAAACGGCGGCGGGCAAGGCTCCATTACGCTCTCCAGCCTCGGCATCACCAGCTGCTACTACATTGCCGCCAATGGCAGTGACAGCAATGCCGGAACCAGCGAGACTGCGCCCTGGTTGCACGCTCCGGGAATGCCCGCTTGCTCCGGGACCTGCGCCTCGGTTAACCCGGCTGCAGGAAATGGCTTCATCTTTCGAGGCGGCGATACCTGGCACGTAAGCTCTGGGAATCCTTCCACAGGCGGAAGTTGGTCATGGAACCAAAGCGGGACAAGCAGCGCGCCTGTCTATCTCGGAGTAGATTTCAATTGGTCGTCCGGACCATCGTTCGCACGTCCCATCATCAACGAGGACAACCCCATTACGACGAGTGAACCTTCCGGTTGCCCTCATCCCGATGACGGAACGAACCGGATCGATCTCTCCGGCGCGTCCCACGTCATCATCGATGCGTTTGAAGAGCAGGGCGATTGCACTTCCGGCGGAAGCAGCGGCAACATCTTCAACATCGGAGCCGGTACACACAACATCGCGGAGCGCCTCTACATTCACGGCTGGTCCATCGCCTCGTCGGCAGGGGATGACAACCACGTGGCCCTTGGCAACGGGAACGGTAACCCTTCGGACAACACGAATCGCCTGCTCTTCAACGTAATCGACGGTTCGGACTCCACCTGGGGCACGCAATGCACAAACGCCTCTTGCATTCAGACCATCGGCGGGAACTCCAATGGCTACGCAACGATGTGGGCCGTCAACACCTGCTGGGATGTGGAATACAACGTCATCCGGCACACGTCTCAAGGCATGGAATGCGGCGATGCTTCGATTGTTCATGACAACCTGCTTGAGTATCTTTTTAATCCCGCCTTCGGCGGGCGCCATGGCAACGTCTTCGAGGTCACGGCTAGCGGATTCGGTAATCTCTGTAACAATTTCATTGCCTATAACAACGTCACGCGCAATACGGTTGAAGGCGTAAACTGGTGGATTCAGTGCCCCAACTACTACGTCTTCAACAATGTGTGGGAGAACTCGGGTCACTTCGCGCCAGACCCTAACGGCCTGATGCTGAGTCCTCCCGGAGCCAGCGGTTCAAGTGCCGTAACGGCGTACGTGTTCAATAACACCTTCCAGGCCAACAAAGCACAGGCAGGCCCGGGCAATTCCGCAACGCCGTCGTGGGCATCGGGAAGTTCGATCACCTTCGAAAACAACCATATTATGGATTTCACCTCGATCGGAGGATTCTTCTCCTGCAGTTCGGGCGATAATTGTAAGGTGTCAGACGGCGGCGGGGAGGTGTTCCAGACTACAGCCGCGGCGAACAGTCAGGGTTATACCCTGTCCAATGACTACGCCCCTACATCTTCGTCGGGGGCCACCGTAGGGGCAGGAAACAGTGCTTCCTCCTCCTTCTGCGGCGGTGTACCAGATGCTACGGCCTCAGCCGCGTGCGCGTACGGAAGCGGCGGTGGTGTGCTGGAACAGAGTGGGTGGGGTGGAAAAGTTGCATCCTACCCCGCGATACAACCCGTCCAGAGAACGGGCGCGTGGGACGCGGGTGCCTATCAGTTCGGTACCGCTTCGGCAGCGCCGAATCCCCCGACAGGACTGTCGGCAGCGGTTCAGTAGAAGAATGACTTTCTCCTCCCGGAGTTAGTTTTTAACATCGTCAGCCAGTGGGCGAAACCACTGGCTGATCGATTATCTCCAACAACACGACCGAGAGTTCTCCCCCTGCCCGTCTCTTTTATGAGCGCTACATCGCAACAGTACTTAAATCTCACCGATCGCCTCGCTGCCTCGCCTGCGTTGGAAGTCAAGATTGCGCGATCATTGGCCGAGGTTGCGGAAATCCGCGAAATCTGGTCTTCATGGCCGAGCCACAGAGATAGCGACATCGACTTTTGCCTAGGATTCGTTTGGGCTGACGAGAGGGTGATCCGGCCGCATGTGATCTTGATTTACCGTGATGGTCGCCCGGAAGCCATGCTCGTCGGTCGGTTGGAACACACCCGCTTAAGATCTAAAATCGGCTACCTTAATCTGGCAGGAATCTCGTCACGGGCTCTGATTTTCGCCTACGGAAGCCTCTTGGGCGATGCTTCTGTTCAGAACTGCAACGATTTCATGCAGTCGGTCTTGAGCGCATTGCGTGATGGCGAGGCGGACCTGGCGCTGTTCGATCACCTGCGTGTGGGTTCATTCCTGCACGAACGCGCGCTCGTCGCATCGGGAGTTGCAACTCGTGATCATCTCGCGACCGCCGAAACACATTTCGTCATGAGCTTGCCCGGGGACATCAAGGACGTTTATGCAGGACTGTCCGGGAACCATCGATCGGACTTGAAGAGGAAGGCCAAGAAACTGATGGCTGACCACCAGGGTAGCGTTAAGGTTCTGTGCTACCGGGAACCATCCGAGCTCGAAGGTTGGATGCAACAGGTTGAAGAAATAGCGAAAAAGACCTACCAGCGAGGCCTCGGCGTAGGATTTCAAAATGATGAGGAAACCAGGCGGAGGCTGTTGTTGTGTGCCGAGAAGGGATGGCTGCGCGCGTACATCCTGCACGTCGGCGGCACGCCGTGCGCATTTTGGATTGGGACGGTGTATCACGGCCGCTTCTGCAGCGACTATCTCGCCTTTGACCCGGCTTTTTCCCAATACTCTCCTGGAACATTCCTCCTGATGAAGGTGGTGGAGGAGTTCTGCGCGGAAGGTGTGAAAGGGATCGACTTCGGTTTTGGCGAGGCGAGATATAAAGAACAGTTCGGGAATAATCCCTTGACGGAATCCTCAGTTTTTCTCTTTTCCCCGACCCCTAAGGGAATCCTCCTTAATGCGACCAGAACCTCGGCCGGGCTGATGGACAAAGCCGCGAAAAAGCTCCTCGAGGGCACCAACCTGCTTCCCAGGATTAAGAAGGTCTGGCGCGCTCGGTCGAGCAAACTTAACACTTAATCTTTAGTGCCTTGTGTCACACGTAACGTGGATGGCCTGTACTACTAAGCTAGACTGGTATGAACGGAAGGTGAAAAATGGACTTAGCGACAAACCCCGAATGGCGTGAGTGGGGCCGCAGAGATCCTCTGTTCGGCGTGGCTAGCTGGGCGAACAAGAATGTTGAAGGTGCAGATCCATGGACGGACGAGGAGTTTTACGCCCTAGGCAAATCAGACTGGTGCGACTTTGAACTCCGATGGCGCAGGTACGGTTATACTCCCGGGACCTTCATCGAGATCGGTTGCGGCGCCGGGCGCATTACGAAACAGCTTGCCTCGGCGTTTGAGCGGGGTTATGCGATCGACGTTTCCGAGGACATGATCCGTTACGCGGCGGCACGCGTGACGGACGGGAATGTCGAATGGCGAGTAAGCAACGGCCGCGAGATACCTGTAGAGAGCGACCGGGTCGACGGTGCCTTTTCCTGTCACGTCATTCAGCACCTGCCATCCGTCGAGATGGGCTATACGTATTTCGTCGAACTCTTGCGCGTGCTAAGGCCCGGCGGTTCACTGATGATTCACCTGCCTGTCCACATGTATCCCGTCGCGGTCAGCCTGAAGTTTTCCCGGTTCTGCGACGCTCTTTACCGCAGGATCTTGCAACCGACGCTCTCAGCGCGGACCGCCTACCAGCGACTGCGCATGAAACGCGGCGCCAAACCTCCAATGCACGGGATCAGCTTCGATCAGTTCGAACTCCATCGAACCCTAACTAAATTAGGTTTTGAGCACATCGAGTTTGCAACTTTCCCACTTTTAAGCAACGGCGCCCTTCACGCATTTGTCATGGCAACCAAGCGTAAGGCCTAGGGGATTTTGATGTCATTGACTGAAACTATTTCGCTGAGCCTAAAAGCGAAACTTCCAGCGGGACTCACGCGCGATAGTCTGAAGGCCCGCGTGTTTCGTGGCGGAGTGTGGATGGGAGCTGGAAGCCTCACGGAGCAGGTATTCCGATTCACGCGCAACATGGTTCTCACACGCTTGCTGGCCCCGGAAGCGTTCGGGATCATGGCGATCATTCAGTCGACAACTGCCATCGTTCAATGTCTGACCGAAGTCGGCGTCAAGGAAGGCCTGATCCAGAATCCGAACGGGGACAAGGAAGAGTACATCGACGCGGCCTGGTGGCTGGCAATGCTCCGATCGTTGTCTATCTATGTGATCCTGTTCGCGGCTGCGCCTTTCATCGCCAAATTCTACGGAAACGTGGAACTAAGCAAGCTGCTGCGTGTGGCCGTGTCTGGGTTGATGTTTGAAGGCGCGATCAGCACCAAGGCATACGTTGCCCTGAAGCAGATGAAGTTCAGGCGTTGGGCGATCGTGAATCACGGCGGAGCCATTTGCGGAGTCCTCACCGCCCTGGGCTTGAGCTACTTTATCCGTGACGTATGGGCTCTGGTGCTTGGCCTCGGCATGGAGAGCGTAGGAAGGTGCGTTCTCTCCTACATTGTTTGCCCATATCTGCCTCCGCTGCGATGGCATGGGAAAGCGATGCGCGACCTGCTGCATTTTTCGCGAGGCGTCTTCGGAATGCCTTTGCTCAATTTCATTTTCATGCGCGCCGATGTTTTTGTGCTGGGCAAGCTGTACTCCCCGACCGACCTTGGGCTTTATGCCATGGCAATCTACCTGGTGCAGACGCCCACATCTTTCATCGTTAATGTTCTGGCCCAGACGCTGATGCCAACCTTCGCGCATGTCCAGGAAGAGCGGGAACGCATGAATCGTATTCTGTTGCAGGTGACCTCCGCCATTTTTATCCTGGGCATGCCGGCGCTGGTCTTTCTCGTATTCAGCGGCCATTCGCTGCTGACGTTAGTCTATGGGCAGCGCTACGGAGCGGGCTCGACCGCGATGATTGTGGCCGCGGTCATCGCCCTGTTGAACACCGCGAACAACCAGATCACGACGTTGTTTTATTCGAAGGGGATGCCTCAGTTGCATCGTCGCTGCGTGGCGGTGATGGCCGTTATGATGGTTCTGCTGGTCTATCCATCGGCTCGGTACTTTGGCATGGTGGGTGGGCAGTTGGCGGCGCTGGCTTGCATCATCGTCGGTTACCTCTTCCAGATCGAGCGAATTCGGCACGTGACCGGGCTGAAATTGTCCGACTACCGGAAGAGCGTTGCCATTGGGAGCGTGCTATCGCTGAGCGGCGTCGCGGTCTATCTTCTTTTCCGATGGATTGGAAGTTCGACCCGGCCGATCCCGAACGTCTTGCTCGGCATCCTGATATGCCTGCTGACCTACGGTCTCGCATATTCGGTGATCGCTCGCGGCCGGGGCCGGGGAACCAGTTCAGTTTTCGAGTGGTAGCAGCTGCGGAACAAAGGTTATCGGTTGGAACCTAAGAATCTAAGATTTGGCGGCGGCCTCGCCGAGACGGTGCTCAATCCGGCGGTCCTGCTTCTTATTCTGGTTGCGGGCGTGTTGATGTGCATCTTGCCGCGCAAGCAGGCGATGCTCGCTTTCCTGGTCGCGTCCATTCTGATTCCGATGGACCAGGTGCTCCTGATTGGAGGGATGCATTTCCCGATGCTTCGGCTGCTCGTTCTGTTTGGAGCGGTGCGAATCTTCAGGGATCGAAATACTTCGCGCTACAAGATCTTTAGTGGCGGGTTGAACAAGATCGATCTGTCGGTGATTCTTTTGACCGTGTTCACAGCCGTCAACGGGATATTGCTCTTCCAACAATCCGGAGCCGTGATTTTTCAGCTGGGGAACGTCTATACCGTCTTTGGCATTTACTTCCTGCTTCGTTTTCTGATCCGTGACGATGACGATATTGTCCGCATGATTCGGACCCTGGCCTGCATCGCCGCGTTCGTTGCCGTCATCATGGCCTGGGAAATAAAGACAGGGCACAATCCCTACGCTATGCTTGGAGGCTCAAACTCTTCGTTTTACGCCGATCTAATGCAACGGGACGACCGCTTTCGTGCCATGGGATGCTTCGGACATCCCATCCTGGCAGGAACATTTGGAGCGATCCTGGTTCCCTTGTTTGTCCTTCTGTGGAGGAGAGGCAAGAAGGATCGGGTGCTGGCTGCTGTGGGCATTGTCTCCTCTATTATCATTGTCCTCACATCGAACTCGAGTACGCCGGTTCTCGCCTATGCGGGAGGAGTGTTCGCCATTTTCCTCTGGCCGATACGCCGTTGGATGCGGGTTGTCAGGTGGAGCCTTGTTTTCCTTCTAGTATCGCTTCATATGGTGATGAAGGCGCCAGTGTGGCACTTGATCTCCAGGATCGATATCTCGGGTGGCTCATCCGGCTATCACCGCTACATGCTTATCGATCAATGTATCCGCCATTTCTCGGATTGGTGGCTGATCGGAGTAAAGTCCACCTACGATTGGGGATGGGATATGTGGGACACGGCCAACCAATATGTCAGTACTTGTGACGCCTCGGGGCTGCTACCGTTTTTGTTATTTCTGGCGACCATCGTGTACGGGTTCAAGTACCTGGGGAAAGCCAGAACAGTCGTTAGAGACAAACAAAAACAACTCTTCCTATGGGCGATGGGGGCTTGCCTCTTCGCCAACGTGGTTTCGTTCGTTGGCATTTCTTATTGGGATCAAACCCAGGTGGTTTGGTACGGCTTGTTGGCTGCGATCTCGGCGGCCGCCTTAGTTCGCCGGCAGCAAGAATCTCACGACGTGGCCATCGTGGATTCCCCGAAGGTCGCAGAGTGGAGCGCACAATTCGTAGAGCAACCGGCTGCGACCGAAAACGGCGAGAGCGAAACGGAGTGGCGTTATCAGAGTTTTTTCCGCGCCTGAGTATGTCCAAACCTTCCGACCAGAAAAGTAACAGTGAAGATAAGCCATCCGGGACCTATGTCCTGATGACTGCCGCGCACAACGAGGACGCCTTCATCGAAGAAACGATCCAGAGTGTGCTCGCGCAGACATTGCTGCCGAAACGATGGGTAATTGCCAGTGACAATTCCACCGACCGGACAAACAAAATCGTCGAAACCTATGCTCGACAGCATGACTTTATCCGTTTCTTGCCGATCAGCAGGCCCCCGGGGCGCAGCTTCGGGGCGAAAGTGGTCGCGCTGCACAAAGTCAGCAAACTGCTGCACGGTGTCGAATACGATTTTATCGGCAATCTCGACGGCGATATTACTCTGGAGCCTTCGTACTTCGAACAACTGCTCGATCATTTCCACCGAAATCCACGATTCGGATTGGTGGGCGGTTTCGTGTATGAAGACGCCGGTGGAGGATATCGCAGCCGCAGAATCAACGATGTCCGCAACGTTGCGCATGCAGCTCAGCTGGTGCGAAGGGAATGTTACGAAGCCATCGGAGGATATGCGATTTTGAAATATGGCGGCGAGGACTGGTATGCCCAGATCACGGCCAAGATAAAGGGATGGGAAGTGGAGGCTCTCCCGCAATTGAAGATCTTTCACCACCGGCACACGGGTGCAAGCAGCCATCCACTCAAGAATGCATTCCGGCTTGGCAGACTGGACTATTCTTTCGGGAGCGATCCGATCTTTGAAGTTATGAAATGTCTGCGCCGGGTATGCGACTGGCCCTACTTTCTCATCACTCTCGGACGGCTTGCGGGATTTATTTGGCCTTATCTAACCGGAGAGCAGCGAGAAGTGCCGGATGAACTCGGTGCGTTTCTTCGACGGGAACAGCGGCAGCGACTGACATCTATGTTCATGCGACCGTCGCGCGCTCGCTCCATACCGCTTACCGGCCACAGCACCGGCGGTGGCACGCAGAGTTAGCGGTTCTCACGTTGAGGGCACGAGGAATAGCTTTTCGATGTTTTAGCGGTGAACACAGCTTGAAATGTTCCAGCACATTATGAGACTTCAAACAACCCAGGTGACCAATTGAATCACATTCTTCACGTCGTTGGAGCACGCCCGAACTTCGTCAAGGCCGCTCCGGTTCTGCGTGCCATCCGGAAGCGTGGCCTGCGGCAAACGCTGGTGCACACCGGGCAGCACTATGACCGAAACATGTCGGATGTCTTCTTCACCCAGCTTGAGATTCCGGAGCCGGACGTAAACCTCGGCGTTAAATCGGGAACTCACGCTTCACAGACGGCTGAAATTATGCGGAGCTTCGAGCCCGTGGTCCTCGAAAGTAAGCCGGACATGGTTTTGGTTTATGGGGACGTAAACTCCACGGTTGCTGCTGCACTGGTTTGTTCGAAGCTGCTGGTTCCCGTGGGACACGTAGAGGCCGGCCTTCGCTCCTTCGATCGAACCATGCCGGAAGAGATCAACCGGATTGTGACGGATCGCCTCGCCGATATTCTGTTTACGCCTTCGGAAGACGGAGATACCAATCTATTGCACGAAGGTGTGCCGAGAGAACGGATCCACCTCGTGGGCAATGTGATGATTGATTCCCTCATCCAGCTTCTGCCGGCTGCGAAGAGTTGCCCGAAAAATGGCTTTCCCGATCGCTACGCTCTGGTCACTTTGCACCGGCCTTCCAACGTCGACGATGTCGATTCGCTGCGAGCCATATTGGACTCCCTGACCAACGTGAGCAAGGAGCTGAGCATCATTTTCCCGGTGCATCCGCGAACGCGTCAGCGCCTCGCCGAGTTTGGAATCGATACGCAGAATCTCAAGCTGCTCGATCCCATCCCCTATATCGAGTTCCTGTCCCTGCAAAGTCGCGCCGCTGTTGTGATCACTGACTCGGGCGGGATACAGGAGGAAACCACATATTTAGGCGTTCCGTGTTTGACCTTAAGGCGCAACACGGAACGCCCGATCACGGTGACCCTCGGAACCAATATTCTGGTCGGCGACGATCGCGAGGGCTTGGCTACTGAGATGGAAAAGATTCTGGAAGGTAAACAAAAGAAAGGCCTTAGGCCTCCCTTATGGGACGGTTACGCTGGTGACCGCATCGCCGGCATCTTGCAGAAGATGTAGTGCAGGACATGGTACGATTGGTTAATTTCCCCATGTGAGTTGAGCTGTATCGCTCCACTTTAACGAATCCCCTAGAGAGAGGCTTTATATAAGTTATGACAGACGTCGCCATTGTCGGTACAGGTCCGTATGGACTATCAGTTGCCGCTCATCTCCGGAAACGAGGCTTGTCGTTCCGCATCTTTGGCCGTCCCATGGACAGTTGGAGAGCGCACATGCCGAAGGGAATGTTGCTCAAATCGGACGGTTTCGCCAGCAACATCTCTGATCCAGATGGCCAGCTCACCCTGGAAAAGTTTTGCGCTGAGCGCGGGATTCCGTATGCCCACACGGGAATCCCGGTTCGTCTCGATACGTTTACTGCTTATGGCCTCACTTTCCAGGAGCGGATGGTACCCGAGCTTGAGGAGAAGATGGTCGTAGGTATCGAGCGCTCGTCGCAGGGATATCTCGTTCGTCTCGACGACGCCGAGCAGTTTCAAGTTCGCAGTGTTGTACTCGCGGTTGGTATCACGCACTTTGAACACGTTCCCGAAAATTTGGCGCATCTTCCTGCGGATTTCTTCTCCCACAGCGCGCGCCATCATGAAGTCGAACAGTTCCGGGATCGAAATGTTGTTGTCATCGGCGGTGGTGCTTCGGCTCTCGACTGGGCCGGGCTCTTGTATGAGGCCGGAGTGAAGGTGCAGTTGGTTGCACGGCAAACAGCCTTGAAGTTTCATGGCAAGCCCAGCGATAAAAAACGCTCGTGGTTCGATCGCGTGAAACATCCTCAAACCGGGCTTGGACCAGGCTGGCGGTCAAGCTTCTATGCTGACACACCGGGAGCCTTTCATTACCTGCCTGAAAATCTCCGGCTGAAAATTGTTGGACGAGCGTTGGGACCTTCCGGCGGATGGTTCATCCGCGACACCGTGATGAACCATGTGCCTCAATTGCTGGGACAGACGCCGCAGCGGGCTGAAGTCCGGAACGGCCAAGTGCGTCTGCACCTGCGCGGGCAGGACGGCGCAGCACGCGAGGTTGTAGCCGATCATATTATCGCCGCTACCGGATACAAGGTTGATCTCGAACGATTGACGTTCCTTAGTTCAGAAATTCGATCCAAATTGAGATCCGTGGCGCACACTCCGGTACTTTCCTCAAGTTGTGAGTCATCCATGCCGGGCCTTTATTTCGTCGGCATCGCCGCCGCCAACAGCTTCGGACCCGTGATGCGCTTCGCTTTCGGCGCCGACTTTGCCGCGCGCACCGTGGCGAAAGCCGTACCAAGATCGCTGTCCAGGAAACTGGTGCAGATTCCAGCTCCGGAGGTCGTGAGTACGTCGAAGTAAAAAGAGCTGCAGGTGCTGAACACCTATGCAAAGGATACCTGCAGTTCTTTTTCCTCTTGGCTAAACCCATGAAGCGAGAGACTATTGCAATTCACGCAGGCTACGACGGCGATCCCACTACGAAGGCCGTTGCCGTGCCGATCTATCAGACCGTTGCGTTCGAGTTCGACAGCGCCGAGCACGGGGCAGCCTTGTTCAATCTCGAAGTCCAGGGGAACATTTACACCCGGATTGGCAATCCCACAAACACCGTTCTCGAGAAACGGGTTGCGGCGCTCGAGGGGGGAGTCGATGGACTCAGCGTCAGCTCTGGTATGGCCGCGATTGAGTATTCGCTCATCAATATCGCCGAATCCGGCAACAACATCGTTTCCACGCCGCAACTGTACGGCGCCACCTACACCCTGCTCGCGCACATTTTTCCGAAGCGGGGAATCTGTTCGCGGTTTGCGGAGAGCGATCGGCCGGAAGATATCGAAAAGTTGATCGACGACAATACCAGGGCCGTCTATTGCGAGAGTGTCGGCAATCCCGCGGGGAACGTGGCCGATATCGAAGGATTGGCGCAGGTCGCCCACAAGCATGGTGTGCCGCTCGTGGTGGATAACACCGTGGCAACGCCAATTTTGCTCCGGCCGATCGAGTACGGTGCCGATGTCGTGGTGCATTCCATGACCAAGTTTATCGGCGGCGGCGGCACAAGTATCGGCGGGATGATTGTTGACAGCGGCAAGTTTCCCTGGCGGCAGTATCCGGAAAAATTTTACATGTTCAACCGGCCGGAGATCGCCTATCACGGCGTGGTTTATGTCGACCATTACGGGGATGCGGCGTTTGTGGCGCGCTGCCGAACAGTCTGCCAGCGAAATACCGGCGCAACGCTGTCTCCGTTTAACGGTTTCTTGTTTTTGCAGGGAATTCAGACCCTAGCCCTCCGCGTGGAGCGCCATGTCGAGAACGCAAGGAAGGTTGCGGAATTTCTGCGAGCGCATCCCATGGTCGATTGGGTGAATTACGTCGGCTTTCCGGATAATCCGCTCTACCCGATGGCTCACAGATATCTGGGGTCGAACTTCTGCTCACTGCTTACTTTTGGGGTAAAAGGCGGCTACGAAGGCGGCAGGAAGTGCTTCAATGCCTTCAAGTTATTCAAGCGAATGGTGAACATGGGCGATGCCAAATCGTTGTCATGCCATCCGGCGTCGACAACACACAGGCAGCTGACGTCAGAGGAACAGGCGAAGGTTGGCGTTACCCCTGAAATGATTCGGCTGAGCGTGGGAATCGAACACATCGACGACATTTTAGAGGATCTCGGTCAGGCCCTGGACACGGCGGCCAAGTGAAGTTTCGCGAAACAAGAAGGATCGGCGTGGGAGGTTTGATATGCCACTGATCATCGAAGGTGGTCGAGTACCAAGTCGTTGGGCGGAGCAACAAAATTCACGCCCCAGGATTTCGACCGACACTGCCCGGGGGGAGGAGTGCATCCGGCTCGCACTCATCAACAACATGCCGGACCCCGCTCTGGAAGACACTGAGTTGCAGTTTTTTGATCTCTTGGATATCGCCTCGGGCGACGTGCTGGTGATGCTCAAGCTGTACTCGCTCGCCGGGATTCCCCGGACGGATCGCGGACAGCGGCACTTGAACACCTTCTACTTCGGACTCGATGATCTCTGGAACAGCCGGGTCGACGGCGTCATCGTCACCGGCACGGAGCCGAAGCAGCCCAACCTGAAGGACGAACCTTACTGGGCTTCTCTTACCAATCTGTTTGACTGGGCCGAACAGAATACGATCTCTACTGTCTTGTCATGTTTGGCGGCGCATGCGAGCGTTCTCCATGGCGATGGCGTCAACCGCCACCGCTTGCCCGACAAGCAGTTCGGCGTCTTTGATTCCGCCAAGCTCTGCGACCATCCCCTAACGAGCCGCATCGCAGGGCAGATCCGCTTCCCGCACTCTCGATGGAACGAAGTGCGAGCGGATGAGCTGACCTCCTGCGGTTATTCGGTTCTCACGCAGTCGGCAGAGGCAGGCGTCGACCTGTTCGTGAAAAAGAAAAAGAAAAGTCTATTCGTGCATTTTCAGGGACATCCAGAATACGGTGCGCATACTCTGCTGAAAGAGTATCGAAGGGATATAAAACGATTCCTTGGGAAGGAAAGGGAAACATATCCGACGATGCCCATCGGATATTTCGATTCAGCCGCGACTCAGCTCTTGAATGATTTTCGAAACACCGCTCTATCGGATCGCCGGGAAGAAACCGTGACGTTGTTTCCGGAAGCCGGGGTTGTTTATGGACTACAGAACACTTGGCAATCCCCGGCTACCAGCGTGTATCGCAATTGGCTGAAGTACGTGGAGTCGAGGAAAGCCGGAACTCTCTCGATAACCCTGCCGCGAGTCGCACGGGTGCGGCCCGCCGTCGCAAACGGCGAAATGGTATAACCGCCTTAGCTCCCTTTCTACAGATGAGTTCATTTCAGGAAAATATCGCGGCGGCAATTCTCACCCGAATCCGGGAACGCCGAGCTTCGCGCACCGCTTCGGAACGTGATCGACAGCGTCGCTCTCCTGCGGTTGCACCCGCAAAGCTCAGGGAGGCGACATTCGCTGATTTCGACAAGGTGGCGAAGCTTAAGAAGCGCTCGGACATCGTTGCTGATTCACCCGAAAATTGGAACCGCTTGTGGCGACGTAATCCGGCGCTGGCACAAAGTAAAGTCAACCGTCCGATTGGCTGGGTCCTGGAAGCGGATGGACAGGTTGTCGGCTATCTCGGAAACATCTCGCTAACTTGCCGTTATGGCGACAGAACGTTAACCGCCGTCGCCACACATGGTTTTGCAGTCGATCCCCCGTACCGGGCAGTCGCGTTGAGTTTGGCTTCGGCGTATTATCGCCAGAAATCTGTCGACCTCCACCTCTCGACATCCGCAATTGAAGCTTCCGGTAAAATTGCGATCGCTTTCAAGTGTGCTGCGTTGCCTCAGCCGGACTACGCCCCCGTCCTCTTCTGGGTTTTGCGTCCTTATTCCTTCGCTCGTGCATTGATGAGGAAACTTAACGTTAACCCGCTGCTCTCGCCAATTTGCACCGTTTTCGCTGCGCTTGCAATCGGAAGTGACAAGATTTTCCGGAGGCGTTGGCCCCGGCAGTCTGCCGCGCGACTTGCGGTGAGCGAAATCAGCCCCGACGATATTGGGAATGATTTCCAAACTCTGTGGACAGAGAAACTAAACGAGAGGTGCCGTCTCTATGCCGACCGTACTCCGGCTACTCTGCGATGGCATTTTGATATACCTGGGGATAGAGGGTTGGCGCGCGTGCTTTGCTGCCATAAAGAGGGTAAACTCTGTGGCTACGCCGTGGTCCGCAGCGACACAGATCCCAAAAACGGTCTACGAAAATCGATCATTGCGGACATGATAGCCACACAGGATGACCCAGCAGTTATAAAAGCTCTCTGGGTAGCGGCCTATGAACACGCCAGAAATGCGGGAAGCCACATTCTCGAGGTGCAAGGGTTTCCGTCCGACATTCGAGCGCTATCTTCTGATTGGCGCCCATATCAGAGGAAATATCCGGCGTGTCCTTACTATTACAAAGCCGCAGACCCAGAGCTACACAAGACGCTAGGCGACGAGGCCGCTTGGTACGCGTGCCCCTTCGACGGAGATGCAACCCTGATACGACCCTCTTATTCGCGTTCTGCCCCGAATTTCACTTTGGAAGAGCCCATGGAAGCTGCTCACAACGATGTAGCCGTTGATGTTCCCGAGAGTGAACGAACCGAAGTGGTTTGAGGGCCAGCTGCTTTTCCGTAGACTTCTAGCAAATATTTCACAAAATCTTCAGCGGAGGCTATTTGATCAATGCAGACAACAACTGATATCGAGCGTGACGTCCGCAGCTTTGTCATACAGCAGTTCCTCTCTGGCAACGCCAGCAGGCTGCGTGCCGACGGCTCGCTGCTGGGCGATGTGATCGATTCCATGGGCGTGATCACTCTTGTCGCCTATCTTCAAGAGCATTTCGGAATCACTGTAGAGGACGACGAAGTGCTTCCGAGCAACTTCGATACCATCAACAACCTGGTGGCATACCTCTCGGGCAAGCTTGGCGCCTAGAATGTTCGAAATCATTCTCAAGACTGGCCTGAAGACCACGCCAGTGACTCGGTAGCTGGCAAAGTGCTCATGACCGAATTTGAAACACCGAAGGCCCCGATCTCTGCGGCCACCCGTATCAGCGACGTTGCGCAACTGTGGGCTGAGCGGTTGCCCGACCATCCGGCCCTCGTAGAAAGCACGGGGACCTGGACGTATCGGCAATTTGCTTCGGCAATCTCCGACACTCAATCCTGGCTTCGCGAGTTGAATGTGCGTCCCGGCGATCGGGTCATGATCGTGGGCGAGAATTGCCGGGCCTTCGTGACCATTCTTCTGGCTGCGGCCGGCCTCGACGCGTGGCCCGTGCTGGTGAACGCCCGTCTCGCGCCTCGTGAGATTGAACAGATTCGAGATCACTGCGGCGCTCGACGTGTCTTTTTCACGATAAGCGTGTCGCAACATGCGGCCGACCATGCCACTCGCGTCGGCGCGGTGATCGAACAACGGTGTGGCTTTGGTGTGGTTGGCATTGGCCCTCTTCGCGAAGATGTTAAGCCTGAGCCACTCGATGCCAGCGTTCCGGACCGCGTCGCGGCTTTGATCTACACATCCGGTACCACGGGAACTCCGAAGGGCGTCATGCTGTCCCATCGCAACCTGCTGTTCATGGCGGAAGGTTCGGCCAAAGTGCGATCGGTGAATCCGAAGGACCGAGTTTACGGCGTTCTTCCGATGTCTCACGCCGTTGGTCTTGCCACAGTTTTGCTGGGTTCACTCACAGCGGGTGCATCCGTCTACTTGGCGCCGCGCTTCGACCCCATGACGGCGCGTGTGACGCTGGAGAAGGAACAAATTACGTTGCTGTATGGGACACCAGCGATTTTCAACCAGCTGCTGCAATACGCCAAACTGAGAAAGATTTCGTCTCTGAAGCTTCCCGAACTTCGCATTATTACTTCGTCCGGTGCTCCGCTCGATCCTGCAACCAAAGCTGGAATCGAAAGCATCTTCGGCATGGTGCTGCACAACGGCTACGGCGTGACGGAGTGCTCGCCTACGATCGCCATGACCCGCCCCGAAGCGCCCCGCAGTGACACTTCAATCGGCGCTGTGTTTCCAGGCGTCCAGGTAAAGTTCATAGGAAGCGATGGACAACCAGTTCCTGCTGGCGGCGTCGGCGAATTGCGAGTGAGCGGCCCTAACGTCATGAAGGGCTATTACCGGGCGCCAGAAGAAACCGCCGCTGCTATCGATGCCGAGGGATGGTTCAATACTCGCGATCTCGCCAAGCTGGAGGATGGAAACCTCGTCATCGTCGGGCGGACCAAGGATCTGATTGTCCACCAGGGATTCAACGTTTACCCGGTCGAAGTCGAGGCAGTGTTGAAGGCTCATCCTTCTGTTGTTCAGGCCGCTGTAGTAGGCCAAAGCATCGACGGAGATGAAGAGGTTGTCGCATTCGTTGAACTGCTGCCCGGTTCACCTTGTACACCAGCGGGCCTGGCGGACTACGCTGCTCAGCATCTCGCTCCGTACAAACGGCCATCCCAAATTCTGCTCGTTCCCTCGATGCCCGTAACCCCGACCGGGAAAGTTGTCAAAGGCGAACTTGCTAAACTGATCGCAGATCGCACATCTTCGAAGTCTCTACCGCCATACTTGGAAATGACCTCTGTCGCCAAAGACAATTAGATTGTCTTCGCAGTTCCCGCTACCGCTGGAGGAGTTCGCGATCTCGCGTAAGTGCAGCTAGCTCGGAGAACTGGGCCCCGCGAGGAAACCGCCGTCGAGCACCAAGGACTGGCCCGTCATGAAAGATGCACGGTCCGAGCACATCCACAGCACTGCCTCAGCGATTTCCGCAGGTCTTCCAAAACGCCCGATGGGATGGCAACCACGAACGTATTGGTGAACCTTTGGAGCGCCAAAAAGGCGGTCAGCCATTGGCGTTTCGATCACCGCAGGACAGACTGCATTAATCCGAATTCCGCTTTTGGCGGTTTCCAGTGCGCCGCTCTTCGTCAGACCAATCACTCCATGTTTGCTCGCGCTATAGGCCGCAGCCCCAGCAGAACCGCTCAAGCCCGTAACCGACGCCATGTTTACGATGGCTCCGCCAGTACCCTGCTTCAGCATTTGCCTAATTTCGTACTTCAGGCAGAGCCAGACGCCCTTGAGATTGATGCTGATGGTCCGGTCCCAGTCCTCTTCGGATTGCTTGATGATCGGTACCCAAACTCCCTCGATCCCGGCATTATTGAAGGCGACGTCTAAGCGACCAAATCTTTCCACCACCTTCTGAATGAGCGTCTCAACTTCGGAAGCTTTGGAGACGTCGGCCTTCACAAACTCGCCGTCGCTGCCGGCGGCACGGATCAGCTCGACGGTCTCCTCACCTTCCTTCTCGCGCCGGCCAGAAACCAGTACTTTAGCTCCTGACTTCGCAAAAAGTACGGCCGTATCACGGCCAATCCCGGACGTCCCGCCGGTCACCAGCGCGACTTTTCCTTCTAGCCCAGTTGCCATATTTTTCCTTCCGAATCAGATCTCTCTAGATAGAATGGCTGACCGTGATCTTGCGTAGAGATTGCGTCACGCGGTACGCTCAATACCTTCAGTGAAAGAACCTGTGGGTGTCAAGAGAGAATCGAAATGAGATCTGGTGTGCCAGGAGATACGAGTGACAAACTTGTCGGCACGTGGAAACTAGTGTCGGCCTCAAGTACAACAAAGACCGGGGAACGCAGCGAAACTCCCTATGGAACCAATCCTACCGGCTTTCTCAACTATTCTGAGGACGGCAGAGTAACCGCCCTAATCAGCTACGACGGTCGAAAGCCGCTCTCAGTCGCCGCCGGGGCGGAAGAGCACGCCGAAGCATTTAAGACATTTTTGGCTTATGCCGGACGGTACACGCTCAGCGGCGAGAAGATAACGCATCACATCGAAATTTCGTCGATTCAGAACTATGTAGGTAAGGACTTGGTGCGCAGTGTCAGACTCGAAGGCGACCGAATCACCTTGACTACTCCCCCGACGCCGGTGAACGGAAAAACTCAAACGGTCGAACTGATTTGGCAGCGTCTGCCGATCAGGTCCTGATAAGCGCCACACCCAAGAGAGTAGAATCATCCAACCAAAGCACTCACAGCACTACCGAACCAAAGCGCTGAATGCTATCGTAGTCGACTCGAATGGGAGTGGAGGGGCGATAGAAATGGGAAAAATGCCTCAGTTGAGCTTGTTCTTCTTCAGCGCGGACTCCGCAGAACGGAAAGTCGGGCAGTACGACATGCTGTTAAAGTCTGCCAAGTTCGCGGACGAAAACGGGTTTGTGGCGGTGTGGACTCCAGAGAGGCACTTTCAACGCTTTGGAGGGCTCTACGGCAGCCCATCCGTTACCGGTGCTGCGCTCGCAGTGCTGACAAAGCGCATCTCGATTCGCGCAGGTAGTGTGGTGTTGCCTCTGCAGAATCCACTGCGCGTAGCTGAGGAATGGGCCATGATTGACAACCTTTCGAATGGCCGGGTTGCTATCGCCGCCGCTTCCGGGTGGCATGTAAACGATTTCGTCCTGTCGCCCGACACCTACAAGAATCGCAACGATGATATGCACCAGAAGCTCGCCATGATACAAACGCTCTGGAAATGCGGGTCAGTTTCGCTGCCCAATGGCGCCGGCGTCAACATCGAGGTTCGCGTTCTGCCTGTACCCATACAACAAGAGCTTCCGATATGGCTCACTGGACAATCCGACGAGACTTTTTTCAACGCCGGCAAACTCGGCTTCAATCTTTTGACCGCGAACTTCATTTTGAAAAACAGTATGAACGAGTTTATTCGGAAGGTTCAAATCTATCGTGACGCGTGCAACACGTATCACGGCCGCCGGGGTCACGTTACGTTGATGGCTCATACATACGCCGCGGAGGATGAGAAAGAGATAGAGAAGATCGTCCGGCCTGCTATGGCTGAGTACATTCGAGTCAACATCGGAATGCAGCAGGACCATTCGGCCGGAGCCAAAGATCAAAAGGGTCTCGGCAGTCTCAGCGAACGGGATGCGGAGCTGATGACCACAATGCAGGTGAATCAAAATCTCCAGAGTCCGCTGAGCTTCATTGGAACTCTGGATCGCTGTGCCCAGCAGGCCGAATGCCTGCGCCAAAACGGAGCGGATGAGATTGCATGCCTGATTGACTTTGGAATTGGAACGGATGACGTGATGAGGAGTCTGCGCCGCTTAGCTCGATTAATTTCCAATCAGGCCTCAGGGGCGATGGCGTAACCATCAAGCCTGGCGACTCGTGGGCCGTCCGTCAATCCCCGCTCCGGAATGCGCCTCGTCTCGATGTTAAATTCTAGATCAGTAAGATCATCGTTGTTTCTGCCTTACTTAATTCCAATCTCGCGAGGAGGGAAGGTTGTCCAAGATAGGCGCCATCGGCAAGAAGGTTCTTTTCAGCGACGAGATTCTGCAGGACCCATATCCCACCTACGCACGCATGCACGAAGAAGGTCCCCTGCATTACGTGGAGGTTGCCGGGAAGTGGGCGGTATGGTCAATTTTCAGCCACGCCGAGTGCTCATCAATCGCGAAAGACCCGAGGCTCTCTGCAAAACGCGCCAAGCAGATGCTATTGCCGCTGCCGCTTAGCCGCCAATCCGAGTTCAGCGAACTCGCGCGCATGCTGGGCTTGTGGCTGATTTTCATGGACCCGCCGGAGCACACGCGGTTGCGCAAACTTCTTAACAAGGGTTTTTCCCCCGCTGCGGTTGAAGCCTTGCGCCCCCGGGCCGAGGCCATCGTTGATGAAATGCTGAGACCGCTACGGCATGGCTCGGAAGTCGACCTCATGAGCGAGTTCGCGAACCCCATGCCGGTGCGCATCATTTTGGAAATGCTCGGAATACCGCAGGAACTGCGTGACACATTTGTCAATTGGTCGCGGGCCATCGCAGTGTTTCGAGGCAATCCGAATCGCACGGTCGAGGAGGCAAGCGCGGCGCAAGATGCTCTGGTTGAATTAACTGAATTCTTCCGAAAGACTGTGGCGGAACGGAGACGCAACAAAGGAACCGATCTGATCAGCCTCCTTATCGACATCGAAGAAGAAGGAGAAGTGCTTACCGAAGAAGAGTTGTACGCACAGTGCATCGCGCTGCTTTTCGCAGGGCATGAGACCACTCGAAATCTGATCGGCAACGGAATGTATACGCTCCTGAAAAACCCACAAGAGACGGCCGAGTTACGAGAGAATCCCGAGATGATCCGCTCGGCGGTAGAGGAGCTTTTGCGTTTTGAGAGCCCCGTGCAATTCACCGCTCGGGTGCTCAAGGAAGATATCGAAGTTTGCGGCCAGCCCATCCCGAAGGGATGGACGATCTTGTGCATGCTCGGTGCGGCAAACCGCGATCCAAAACAGTTTAAGGAACCGAATCAGTTGGACCTGAATAGGCTGAACAATCAACACCTGGCGTTTAGTGCGGGTTTGCATTTTTGCGTTGGAGCTCAACTCGCGCGGCTAGAGGGGCAGATTGCGATCTTAAATCTAGTGCAGCGCTTCCCGAAGATGAAGCTCACTGGCCCGCGACCCGAGTGGGCTTCCACATTTGGATTCAGGGGCCTGAAAAGTCTTTCAGTAACTATGTGAAAAACT
>DAIUEW010000012.1:0-97229 GCA_036844925.1 Candidatus Sulfotelmatobacter sp. | reverse complement strand
TCCCGCAGCATCGATTCCCACTGGAATTTGCCTCGCTCATCCATGGCAAAACGGAAGGCAGCCCGCTCTTCATGGTGGATTTGATCCGATACCTGCGCAACCGGGGGGTGATCGCCCAAGACGAGCAAGGACGCTGGTCGTTGGCGGAGTCGGTTCCGAAGATCGAGCACGAATTACCCGAATCCGTCCGCAGCATGATTCAGCGGAAGATCGAGCAGCTCAGCGATGCCCAACGCAGGCTGCTCACGGTCGCCAGCGTGCAGGGGCAAGAGTTCGATTCAGTGGTTGTGGCACGAGCCCAGAAGATCGATGCTGCCGAGGTCGAGGAACAACTTGAAGTCCTGGAACGCGTTCATCTTTTCGTCCGCAAGATCGGGGAGCACGAATTTCCCAACTCGCAATTGACGCTACGCTGTGTCTTTGTACACGCTCTCTATCAAAACGCATTGTATGCCACGCTCGCGCCAGCACGCAGAACCTCTCTGAGCGCGGCGGTGGCGGGAACCTTGCAATCTCTCTACGGCGAGCGCAGCGGAGAGATCGCTTCCACACTTGCATTTCTCTTCGAGGGAGCGCGGGATTTCGTACGTGCCGCAGACTACTTTATGGTGGCTTCACAGAACTCTGCCCGCGTGTTCGCCAATCACGAAGCGATCTCTCTTTCGCGCCGGGCCATCGCGAATGCGGAGAAGCTTCGCGGCGCAGAGCGATTGTCCCGAGTACTGGTGGCAGCTCTCCATCTCGCCCGACTCCACCTGACGCTCTCCCAATTTGATGAAGCGATCGAGGATTTCGCATTGGCCGAAAAAACGGCCCTCGAATTAGGAGATAAGGAGGCGCAGATCGATGCCATCCGCGGGACTGCGATGTCGCTTTTCTATATTCATCGCATGGCGGAAATGCGGCAGCAGGCCAATCGTGCACTGGACATCGCCCGAGCTGCAGGGTCAAAGGCGGGCGTAGCTGCTGCGGAATCGGTCTTGGCCTGTGATCGGCTGTGCACCGGTGATCTTGGCGCGGCCGAACTGTATTATCAACGAGCGATCCCCGTCATGCAGGAAAAAGGCGTGCAGTTGGGTGTAGTCGATGCTCTCAGCTACCTGGGTGCTCTTCACACCTGGCGCCTGGACTATACGGAAGCCGAGCGCGTCACCGGCTCGGCCCTGGAAAAAGCGCGGGAAATCGGCGCCACCTTCCACATTGTTGCAAATCTATTCTTTCGGGGAATGGCTCTGGGCAATCAGGGACGTCTGTCGGATGCATTGAGGACGCTGGAAGAAGCCCGCAGGCTCGCTGAGTTGAACGGCGAGCGTTACTGGCTTCCGCGCATTCCCAATACGCTGGGTTGGATCTACCGCGAAATGCAGGACCTGGAGACTGCCCTTCAGCTCGATACCGAGAATGTTCGTCTGGCCGAAGAGATGGGCATGGTCGAGGGGCGCGCCAACGCCCACGTAAACCTGGGACACGACTATCTCGCACTCGGCGAGCCCGGCCGGGCTATCGAACACCTCCAGCAAGCCGAGCAACTGTTCCAACAGGATGTCTGGTTCCGCTGGCGCTATGCCATCCGGATGCAGGCAGAGATGACCAATTACTGGATCCATCGAGGGGATTTGAAGATGGCGACTATGCACGCCGCCGCCTGTCTCCAGGCCGCAAAGATGCCTCGCGCCCGCAAGTACCTGGCCTGGGGACACAAGCTTCTGGGCGACATCGCCGTGCTCGAAGAACGTATGGATGAGTCCCGTCGCGAGTATCAAACTGCACTGGACATGCTGGCACGAAACCCGTGCCCAATGATCGAGTGGCAAATTTTGAAGGCTTCCGCGAAAGCCGCTCGGCACGCCAAGAGTGACTCAACCGGCGAGGAACTACTCGGGCGGGCGCGTGCTGTCATCCAATCACTCGCTGAGTCGATTCGCGATGACCGGTTACGTCGAAAATTCCTGGGCTCAAAGCCGTTCCTGGAGCTTTGACAATTTCATCCAGGGACATTGTTCAGAGGCCAGGAAGCTCGCGCCGCCTCTGTCCTGCAGGCGGTGACGGCCAATACCACCAGCGGGTTCTCACAGTGCCCTATCGTGTGGGAAGCTGAAGTTTCTGAGCGAGTAGTCGGCAAACCTGACCTTACCGGATTATGGAAGGGTTGCCCGTTATTCGGGGAGAATCGTGAGAGGCAACCACGCATTGCTCACCGAGACAGCAAGGCTACTTCAAATGTTTGTCGAACCATTCGAGCCGGGCCGTCCCTGCATTTCCGTTCACCACCGCGTGCTCGAACTCGACCACATAGCCGTGCGACGCAAAGAGTTGCACTGAAGACTACCTACGGCCGGGATCTGTCGGATATCAATGCTCATTCCTTCACGGTGGTCCAGTTTGTCACCAGCGTGAGTGGCGACGAGTGATCCGCAGGCAGCGAATTGATAAGGAACCGTCCGTTAGGGGCAACGTCATACTGAAACATATCGAAATTAGGAGCGACGATACGAGTTTGAAAAACCTCCCGCGGCGCGCTCACGGTAGCGGTTGTTGGATCGAAGTTCACGACCATGAGTTTTCGGTCGGGCTGAACATAGAAAATCTGCCTGCCGTCACGGCTCCAGCGAGGTTGGGAGTCGCCTTCGGAAATCTGGATTCGCGCACCTGGGTCGGGAAAGGGCTGGACGGAAATCCCAGTGTAGGCGATCCACTTTCCGTCCGGAGAGAACTGCGCCTCTGCCCCCCTTGTGGCGAATGGGATGACTTGGCGGTCCTTAGCGGAATAAATCGCCAAAGAAGGATATCCCTTGTCGAACTGCATGAATACCAGGTGACCATCTTGTGACCAGTCACAAGGAACCACTCGGTTCCCTGTCACCAAAACCCTTGAAGGGGCCGAGCCGTCCGCTGGGATTTCCATCATGGGAACGCCAACGCCATGCAGGGCTCCATAAGTAATGCGTTTCCCGTCGCGTGTCCAAGTGGGGACTTCGTCGTCGCCGCCGTCAGTCAGCCGAGTGCTGACGCCACGCTTCAGGTCATAGACGCGAATGAAGTGTTTGCCATTGTGTCCGTCGTCAGAAGAAACAGCCAGCGACTGGCCGTCAGGGGATATGGCTGGATTCTGGTAGCCTACGCCGGCAATTTGAGCGACTTCCTTGCCTGTGGGTTCGAACCAAGCAAGCTGGGAAGGCGAGTCTGTGGCGGACTGAAAGACAAGCACACCGTTCCACGAGGAGGAGAATCCTGACTCTGAGAACCCGGGATGTTGTTCTAATTCCTCAGCAGCGATAGGCACGGCAGGCCCCGTGATCTCAAGCCGGTTCGGATCGAAAGGCTGGGCCATGAGGCTACGGTCGCGGACATAGAGTAAGTGGTCGGAGGCGAAGACGACGTTTCCTCTTAGTTCCGAGGAAATTAGTTTGGGCGGCGCCGAGTCGAGCGAACCAACATAAATGCGGAGGGTATTCCGGGCCCGAAGTCGGCTTCTGGGACATCTGGCCGTGTTAGGAAAAAGAAACGCCTTCTGAACAGTAACCCAGCCCGTTCGGTGAGGCACTTCTAGATTGGAGCAAAGAGGTGTGATCGGCCGCCAGTAAGAAAGGTTTGAGAATCGGCGACTTTCGCACCGACGTTTGCGTCACGCACGCAGTGACTTGTCTGCCTGGCTGACGCCTTCCGCATTCGCGTCGATCCCACTTTTTCGGAAAAAATTGGCCAAAAACCAAAAAAATCTTTTGCTGCGAAAGTGCGCAAGTGGCAGCCTGCCGGTCACAGACGTCCGACCTTCACAAATGAGACCCCCTACCCCTAAAGCCAAGACTCGACGTGGTATGTCATTCGCACTTTCTGGAAACAGGGCCCCACCGAGAGTTAGCCCACCTCTCGCACGCAAACGAAACACACCGGGATCGCACTTGAAATTGCGACGTCCGTTCGCACTTCCCACAATCCCGTTTCCGGATGGCCAACGATCAGAATTCGTATCGCAACGCGAATTGGGGCCGGTGGCAGTGGCCACGGATGCTAATGGAAACAAGGGTGAGACGAAGAGCATGATAAAGAGCATGGTCAATCTCTTCGCACCAGAAGGAGAGTGGTTGATCGTGGCAACCGGCGAAAGGTTCCGTGGACTCGATGAGATCAGGCAACTGGCGACACGCTCCTCTGGTGCGCGGGACACCACAAACTTGAATTGTGCCGACAGAGGATGGTCAATCGCTGTTCAATTCTGCTCAAAATCGCAGAAAATGAAGCTACGCTGCCGCTGACTTCTGCATGGCGGCTCTCGCTGTCCTGCGCGGCGAAACAGAACTGGCCACAAAACTAGCCCGGCTCACTGCGATTAGTAACGGGAAGCTTACGACAGGGCTTCTCCCTGACAGGCACCGAAGGAACGCGCTTCGAGAGATAATCCTTTCGGCCTACCGACGGCAGCTACAGCCCGTGGCCGACAATTGTGCCCTGGATAAAGCCCGATCGGGTAGCACTTGCCGCCGCTCATCGCGTCGATGAAGTCAAAGCGATAAACAAAGTAGAAGCCGTCCACGTCTATGCGAAGCAGGCAGGCGATTTAATTCCAGTTCTGCTCACACAAGGACAACGTGTAATTGACTATTAGGCAGCGTCAAAACCCTTATTATAGTAGCGTGTTGTGCACTGGTCTTCTTCGCTCCTGAGCACTGTGTTTGTGAAAGGATGCTTCCTTGAGTTTGGTTTTGAACTTTTCGCCCATCCGATTCGATGACTCCGAGATCGAAGTTGGACAGTTGCCCTACGGCGACGATGGTGAGGAAGTTCTAAAGCAACTTCGGGAAGAACACAACGCTACCCACGTTTTCCGCCGTGAAGGGACGGACAGCATTCTGGCAGTCCCGGTGGCTTCCGACGCATTCCTTCTCGGGGAACCCAAGACAGTTCGGCTAAAGGCACACCTCGGATTGGCTTCGGCGCTAGTTCGAAACGCGCTGCTCACGTATCTCGCTGGAATGAGGCGAGTCGTATTGAGCTACGATCCACTCAAGTTCATTGCTCGTCACGACCTCCTTCGCATGAACCCTCCGCAGGGGATCGCGCCTCCCGACTGGCTCGCTGTTCGACTTCTATACGAAGTAGCAGTCCGTCCGATTTATTTTTTCAAGCAGGACCCGTTCGTCGCCGCCGTCTTGGACGTGCGTACAACCCGGCTCATCGAACGGTCGGCCTGGGAACTGATGCAGGACAGTTTTTCCCTTGAAGGATTTTACGTGGGCAGGCGTGTACCGAGCAGTGACCCTCGAATAGCGCCGCACTTGGAGCTTCTTGGGTGCGTCAAATCGACACAAGGTTCACGGCTCCACCTAACGGACTGTCGAGAAGACATCGAAACTGTCGAAGCGAGCAAAGCGTGGCTGGAGAAACGCGCTTTTGCTTCGTGTCTTTCCCATGTGTTCGGAGGACATGCACCGGAAATAGCTGAAGCCCTCGAACGCGAGCGAGCCGCCTTGAGGCACGGTCCCATGCGCCTCGATCGTATTACGAAGACTGTCGACTTCCTGGGAAGAAAACAACATGAGATGGTCCCCGGTGTACCGTTTACGTTCGGCCCGCTTCTCGACAGCGCCAAGGCCTCATTTCCGTATCTCGAATCTGCACCGCGGCCAGTCTATGTTTTTGACCAGACCGGTTCGAAGACGGACACCTGGCATGACAGAGGCTTGACTCAACACGGGCCGTACACGGCTCAAGTATTCACCCCCAACCAGCCGAGAATCTGTGTGGTGTGCCAACAATCGACGAAAGGCCAGGTAGAACAGTTCCTCCACAAGTTCATTCATGGAATAAAACTGCCGCCACCACCGGCACCTCGGGATCGGGGGAGGCTGCCCAACCGGCAAACGAACTACTTCGAAAAAGGCTTCTGCCGGAAATATGCGCTCCAGAATATCCACTATGAGTTCTTTCTCGCGGAGGGAAGTTCCGTCGATTCGTACAGAAAGGCATGTCAAAGAGCGCTGGAAAAGCTTGGTGCAGGACAGAAGTGGGATCTGGCGATTGTTCAGATAGAAGAGCCGTTCCATCGGCTGACAGCCAGGTGCAATCCATATTTTGCCTGCAAAGTAAGTTTTCACACTCACCAGATCCCAGTTCAGGAATTCGAGATTGAGACAACGCGCAGACCCGATAAAGAACTCATTTACGTGCTCAACAATATGGGCCTTGCAACCTACGCCAAGCTAAACGGGATTCCCTGGCTTCTGAAGGCGAATCCCACGATTGCCCACGAGTTGGTTATCGGGCTTGGAAGCGCCAACGTTGGCCAAGGTCGTTTGGGCCAACAGGAAAGGTTCGTCGGCATTACGACCGTGTTCAGCGGAGATGGCAACTACCACCTGTCGAACTTATCGAAGGCGGTATCAATGGATGAATACGAGACCGCATTATTGGGATCACTCCGGGCCGCGATTCTGAAAGTGCGAACCGATATGAATTGGCAGCCGAAGGACCACGTTCGGCTCGTGTTCCACGCAACCTTCAAGCGATTCAGTCGGGAGGAAGTGCAATCGATCAAAGGTCTTCTGAGTGAACTCGGAGACTACGACGTGGAGTATGCGTTTGTCCAACTGAGCGAGCAACATCCCTACATCCTTTTTGATAAGGAGCAGGGCGGTGCTTTTGACTATGAATCCAAGCGCACCAAGGGAATATATGCGCCGGAAAGGGGCCGGTATCTGGAACTTGGGAATCGAGAGGTATTGTTGTCGTTAACTGGCCCAAGGGAAGTCAAACGTCCAGAGGATGGCACCCCCCGTCCGCTGTTCTTGAGTTTGCACCGGGATTCCACTTTCGCCGACATGACCTACCTCACCAGGCAAGTCTTTACGTTCGCTTGTCACTCATGGCGCACGTTTCTGCCGGCATCGATACCTGTGACGATTCAGTATTCGAACCTGATTGCGAATGCGCTCGGCCACCTCTCGCTCATGGATCGGTGGAACCCAGAGGTCATGTTGGGTCGCATCGGAACGACGAGATGGTTTCTGTGAGCACCACATCGGACTTTCTGTTAGCGGATGCCCGCGCTGCACTACGAAGACGTTTGACAGAGTCTTGCCGGACGGAATTGAGCCGGGCGTTTGCGGCGTGGTTACTGCGCGAGCCCGAAACGGATGCTGAATTTGCTTCGCTGGTTAGCGAGGCGGCTAAGAGGGACGGAGCGCAGCAGGATTTCCAGACGGTGGCGATTCTAGGCTTCGGCGCAGATGCTGGCATTCTTGGTGCAGCACAGATTGAGGTACTCAAGAAAGGTCTCAGGAGACAGGCTGGGCGCGAGGTCGTCATTGACGGATTGCCGGTGGCTTTTTGTTCCGACGCGGTCGGCATTCTTGGCATGGCTCTGGGGACAAAGGCAGTGGCCGAGGAGGACGTCACGGGTCGGGTTGTGAAGTGGGCTTCCAAGTTCCTGAAGGATAGCTATGACACGGAACGCACCGAGGATTGGCAACGCTCTCTCTTCGCCGCCGCCGACCAGCAACTCGGTAGCCCGCTGAATCTATCATTCCCAAAGTCGGCAGCGGCAGCTGATGTTCGAACGGCACTCGTAGCCAGGGGCCTGATCGAGAGCGGCGGCGACAATCAAGCGGCGGAAGATGCTGCACAGACGTTAAGATTGGCAATCCGTGAGCCGCAGAACGAGTTGAATTGCGACAGGGCAGCACTCCGCCTAGCCGCCGTTGAGTCGGTCATAAGGGCAGCAACGCCCTCAAGCGGAGGAGAGAAGGCTGCGCGCGCAGCAAAGCGGAGCAACCCGCTCTCCGATAGAGACCTGCAGATACACAACGTCGTCGGCGGTGAGCGCTTCCGCACTCTTACGAACGCCGAGATTATGAAAGAAGCAAGCGTGAAGAAGCGCCTGCGCCTCGACTTTGGACTGGAGCCGGGCGACGCGGCCAAACGCTGCCTTGATCGGATCAGACACGCGAAGGCATATCCGCTGTCGCGCGAGATCGCAAAAAAACGGTCAACCCGTAAATAGACAACGGGCAAAAACGGTCAACGTTACCAGCGTCGATCCTATATTTCCAATTACTTACGATTCTCCAAACGGTCAACCCAGCCTTGCCCGATTCGTCTGTCAACACCTAAAAGCGCCTCTCGCTCAACGACATAGCTTACGGGCAAGATTCTGACCGTCGTTCTCACCCTGAACATCGAACATCGGATCGAGCACCGCGACATGGCGATACAGGCAGACGTACACGACAAACGTTGGAGGCGGACCGATGAATAAGAACCATGGCCACTCGGCAATATCGCGGTTGCCCAAACTTTTGACCGAGACCCAGGTCTCTATGATTTTCAACGTCTCCATCAATACCCTTCGATATTGGCGGCATTGTGGTGACGGTCCGAATTACATCAAAATGGGCAAGCTGGTGCGCTATCATGAGGCTGAGCTGGAATCGTACCTCCAGCGTAAAACCTGCGTGTCAAAGGCTCGAGCGATTGCGGAGGAGAACCGTGTCGCTCACTAGACGTAAGAACCGCTGGTACTACTCAATCTACTTGAATGGCCAACGCTATCGGGGACCTTGCAAGACCTCGAAAGAGCAAGAGGCCAAGAGAGTCGAAGCACTGGTACTGGCACAACTACTGGAGGACGGACGCTTGCCGGGCTCGAAGAAAATCCCGACACTTTCCGATTTCTCAAGTCGTTTTTTCTCATGGCTGGCTGCCTTGCCTGCGGACCGGCCGCCGACGGAGCCAACCAGAAAGTATTACCGGACAGGCTGGAAACTTCTGCAGAAGACGAACATGGCGGGCCGGAGACTGGATCACATCACTCAGGACCACATCGCTTCGCTCGTTGTCGGCAGTTCTCCGGCCAATACTAACAATGCTCTGCGCACCCTTCGGCGCATGCTGAAGAAAGCGCACGAGTGGACATTGATCCGCTCGGTGCCAGTCGTGAAGCTTGTCGAAGAACATGGCCGGGAAGAACTGATCGAGCCATGGATGGAGACGAAGCTGTTAGCCGTGACTGAGATTGCGCGCACGCCAACCAGCAAGCACGCTCCGAAATCGGTCAATTACGGTTGGCAGCCGCTTCGCGACGTTCTTTTGCTCATGCTCGATACCGGAATGCGGCCGGCAGAAGTCTTTCGTATGCGGTGGGAGCATGTGAAATGGGAGCGGGAGCTAATTTTCGTACCGCGGAGCAAATCTCGCAAGTCGAAGCGCTTCGTGGGAATCACGGAGCGCGTCAGGGCGGCATTGCTGGCGCGTAAAACCGACGCGAACGAGGGCTGGGTATTTCCATCTGCTCGTGCCGAGTCGGGACATTTGGAAACTGTGCAGAAGCAATTCGAACGGGCCAAACAAATTGCTGGTCTGCCTGAACCAGTCGTGTTGTACTGTGCTCGTCATCGCTTCTCTACCGATGCGATGGAGGGCACGGGCAATCTGATGGCGGTCATGGATGCGATGGGGCACGAGAAAATCGATACCACGCGACTCTATAACCATCCAGGCACCAAGCAGATCCGCGACGCGATTGAGAGAAGGAATCAGTTGGTGCAGTAGGAAAGTCACATTTTTAGTCACACCGTTTTAGGCGACTGTGTTACGGGATGGCGCAAGTGATTGATAGCAGAAAAGTTGATTTGGTAGCGCTACCGGGAATCGAACCCGGGTTTGAAGATTGAGAATCTTCCGTCCTAACCCCTAGACGATAGCGCCATCCGGAGAGCTTCGATTATAACAAAGCTGTAACCCGCCGATTTCTTCCACAAAAACAGGTTTCCACAGCCCGCAAAGGGTTACAATGAGAGCACTCAAGCAATTTCCATGTCCTCCTAACGTTGTGGGGCAAAGTGTAGGTTGACCAAACAATTCAACACATTCCTAGAATTTACAGAATCTAAGGAGTATCCAAATTATGGCAAGGTCGAAGTCTATCTCAGGCAGCAAGACGAGTCGTGCAAACAGCAATATCGAGCAAACCGGTGATGGCATTGCAGCCAATCTTCCGGATGTGAAAGCAGTCGCGGAAACACCGGCACAAGCCCCACCAGCAGCAAAAGCAACTCGGGAAGTCAAGCCCGCCCCGGAAGGCAAGACTCCGACAGAGGCGAAAGTTGCGGCGGAACCGAAAGCTGCATTAGAAGGCCGGAAGTTCGAAGTCATGAAGACCGAGTCTCGGAAAAATGTGGTACCGATTAATCTGGAAGATGAGATCAGGCGTCGCGCCTACGAGCTCTACCTGCAGCGCGGCTCTGGCTCTGGAAGCGAGGCCGAGGACTGGCTGACCGCGGAGCGTGAAATCCGGCAGCGTTACCATCAGCAGAGCGCATAGTCGCGTCCACGGTACCGATCCAAGATATAAAGAGCAGCGATATAAAGAGCGGCGATACAAAGAGCGGCGGCCGCAGCTCGGCTGCCGCCATTCGACTCTAGCAGCGATGCGCGGGTCTGTACGCGCATCTATCATCAGTCCAGCTGGTAACTACCTACTAAGTTCGCCCTTTGGGTAGCTATTCGCGGTTGCCTCGCGGGTGTATTTCTGGAAAAATAGGGCGGGGTTCCCCCTCATGGCGGAAATAGGTAGCTTCGCACTGCTTCTCGCTTTGGCGTTGAGCGTTTACTCGTTTCTGGCCGGGCTGATCGCGCTCGTCTTTCAAGCTAACGCCTCTCAGGCTCAGAGCCCTCAGCTAGCCTTGAAGCCGGCGGGACAGGCAACTAGCCGCTCCGCAACTAGCAACCCCACCCTTTCAGCTTCCTACGATAGTTCATTGGCCGCAATGCTTCGCCAAGGTTCAGAGCGGATTGGCGAAACCGCTCGCCGCGCCGGAATTGCCACCTTCGGCGCCGTTCTTCTTGCTTCGATCATCCTCGTCATCTGCGCTTTTCACGACGATTTCTCCATCGCCTACATCTTCCATCACAGCAACCGCGACCTGCCCGGACCTTATAAGTTCGCCGTGCTGTGGTCCGGTCAGGAAGGTTCGCTGCTGTTTTGGTCACTGCTACTCGCCGCTTATGGGTTCGTACTGCGTCTGCGCTACAAGACCGATCCGCGGCTCTTCGCCTACGCTTCGGTAATTCTGGCGGGCGTGCAGATCTTCTTTCTTCTGCTGCTGAATTTCGCCGCGCACCCTTTCGCGATCATGCAAGGGACAATTCCAGCCGATGGGAACGGGCTGAATCCGCTGTTGCAGTATCCCGAGATGGTGATCCATCCACCCATGCTGTATCTGGGCTACGTTGGATTCACCGTGCCCTTCGCCTTCGCCTTGGGTGCGCTGATCATGAAGTATCCCGGCGAGAAGTGGATCCAAATCACGCGCCGCTGGACCATGGTCACCTGGGCCTTCCTCACTTGCGGAGTTTTTCTGGGAGCGCACTGGGCCTACTCTGTGCTCGGCTGGGGTGGCTACTGGGGTTGGGACCCCGTCGAGAACGCCTCGCTCATGCCCTGGCTCGCCGGCACTGCATTCCTGCACTCCGTGATGATGCAGGAAAAACGCGGCATGCTGAAGATGTGGAACATGTGGCTGGTCTTTGCCACATTCTGGCTGGCTATCCTGGGAACATTCCTCACTCGCAGCGGAATCATCAGTTCCGTTCACGCCTTCGCGCAATCGTCGATCGGCGACTGGTTCGCGTGGTTCCTCGCGATCACGCTGATCACGTTCCTCATTTTCTTTTTCAAGAACAAATCGCACTTGCGCAGCGAGCATAAGCTCGAATCACTCGTCTCGCGCGAATCCAGCTTCCTGTTCAACAATCTGCTTTTCGTTCTGCTCACTTTCACCGTCTTGTGGGGGACCTGGTTCCCGAAGATTTCCGAACTCGTGCAAGGCAACAAGGTGACGGTGGGAGCGCCGTTTTACAACCGCGTCGCCGTCCCTGTAGCTTTGCTGCTTCTGATCCTCACGGCGGTTGGACCTCTGTTGGCCTGGCGCAAAACATCGATTGAGAGCCTTAAGCGCAACTTCATGTGGCCGACTATCGGCGCAATTGCGGTCGCCATCTTCCTGATGGTCACGCCGCAAGGCTGGGGATCAGCGTTTGGTCTGAAGCCATGGAGAGATATCTCGTACTTCTATTCGCTAATGGCGATTGCGCTTTCGGTGCTCGTGACTCTCACCGTGGCCAGCGAGTTCTACCGCGGCGGTCGCGTTATCGCCAAGCACACGGGCCAGGGCATGTTCGCTTCGATGGTGCAATTGACCCATCGCAACACGCGCCGCTATGGCGGATACATCGTGCATTTCGGCGTAGTCGTAGTGATTATCGGTTTTGCGGGAGCCGCCTTCAATCAGGACAAAGAGCAGGAGATGGGATACGGCGACAAGATGACGCTCGGTCCCTACACTCTGATCTGCCGCTCCTACACCGACGACGACGGTCCGAACTACGCCAGCGAATGGGCGCTCCTCGATGTTTACAAAGGCGGCAAGCAGATCGGCACGATGACTCCGGTTCGCCGCTTTTACAAGGCGAGCCAGCAAACCTCAACCATGCCCGACATCCGCTCGACGCTCAACGAAGATCTCTACCTGGTGTTTGAGGGAATAAATCCGGATAACGGGCATCCGATTTTGAAAGCACATCTGAATGCGCTGGTGATGTGGATCTGGATGGGTGTGTGGATCATGCTCGGCGGCACAATTCTTGCACTGGTTCCGAACGCGCCTGTGCCCGCGCGTGTTCCTGCGCCTGCGCGCCTCGAGCGCGCGCATCCCGCACCGGTGGCAACGGGAGACTAACGAGGGAAAAAAATGTGGGGACAGCCGCCCTCGGCTATCCGCCGGGCGTAGCCCGGTAGCTTTCGATGACAGAGTCGGTGAAGATGGCAGCAAATAGTTCGAATTCGAAGCAGGCCAACACACGCCGCAAAGCAACTCAGACCTTTCTTCTTTGCGCGGCTATGCTCGCTCTGCTCGGCACCTCCGACCCCGCCACGCGCTTCTCCGAAATCGGCCACCGGATGATGTGCATCTGCGGGTGCAACCAGATTCTTCTGGAGTGCAATCACGTTGGCTGCCCTGCCTCGGACGGCATGCGGAACGAACTCACGGCTGCGCTCAATCGCGGAGACAGCGACGGCCTGGTGGAACAGAGCTTCGTGCAAAAATACGGACCGACCGTTCTAGCCGCGCCTACCACGAAGGGCTTCGACCGCGCTGCCTACATCATGCCCGTCGCCGCGCTCATTTTCGGATTTGGCTTGATCGTGCTCGTCATTCGCTCGTGGAAAAATCGTCCGGCACCCGCCCTCGCCGATGGTCTTATTTCTGTCCGCGGCGCAGAACTCGAACAGTTCCGCGACCAGGCTCGCAAGGAGACCGACTTATGACCTGGCTTCTCGTCTGTCTGACGCTCGCCGTCGCATCTCTCTTCTACGTTTTCTATTTGCCGGGAAAACTTTTTCTCGGTCCGGAGAAGACCCGCGCCGCCTATCTGCGCGAACGCAAGGAAGCCGTCTACGAAAATCTCCGCGATCTCAACTTCGAGTACAAAGCCGGCAAGGTGCCCGACGCCGACTACGCTTCACTGAAATCTTCCTTGCAGGATGAGGCCGCCACGCTCCTGGCCGAGATCGCCCGCCTGGAATCAGGAGTCGCATCCGCCCCCAAGAGACCAAAATCGTGAAATCAAAACACACTTTCGTCCGTCCCCTGCGTTCCCCTGTGCCCGCTGTGGTTAAGGGGTTTTCGCTAGTCAGGGCAGCAATGCTCGCCCTGGCCCTGATCGCGCTCTCTTCGTTCACCACCGCTCAGACCCTCACCGGCACTGTGAAGAACTCTACTACCGGCACGCCCGCTGCGGGCGATGAGGTAGTCCTGCTCAAGCTGGCGCAAGGCATGGAAGAAGCGGGTCGCACCAAGACCGACGCCAAAGGCCAATTCACTTTCAAGCTCGACGACGCGCAGGCTCCGCATCTGGTGCGCGTGATTCACCAGGAGGTCACTTACCATCGCATGGCGCCTCCCGGAACCACCTCGGTGGAACTCGAAGTTTACGACGTGGGGAAGAAAATAGACGGCATTATGGTTATTGCCGACATTATGCGCATCCAGGCTGCGCAGGGCCAGATTGAAGTGATCCGCGAGTTTGGAGTGCAGAATACTTCCAAGCCGCCGCGCACCCAGATGAATGAGCGCAACCTTGAGTTCTACATTCCCGATGGAGCGCAGATCATCTCAGATTCCGGTACCGCCACCACTGAGAATGGAAACCCGGTAAAATCCGCGCCCGTGCCCGAGGGAGAGAAGAATCGGTACTCCTTCATCTTTCCGCTGCGCCCGGGTCTCACGCGTTTTGAAGTCGCCTACCAGCTTCCCTATTCCGGGAGCGCCAACCTTGATCCCAAATCGCTGTATCCCTTGGAGCACTTCGTGGTCATGACTCCCAAGGCGATGCAGTTCACGGCGGCCGCGGCTTCTGCGGGCTTCAAGCTGATCAACTATCCGAACGAGCCCAATGCGGCCGTGCAAGTCGCCTCCAATACCACACCGGGCCAGAATCTCGCCTTCAAAGTTTCGGGCCAGGGCACGCTCGAAGCGCAGGAGAGCGGCGGCCAGGGATCGAACGAAGGCGGCCAATCGGCTGGAAGTTCGTCCGGTGGCGGAGCTCAGGCGAATAATCGGCCTGGCGGAGGACTCGGACCACCCATCGACGCTCCCGATCCTCTGCAGAAATATCGTTGGTGGATTCTGGGAGGGTTCGCCGCGCTGTTGGTAGTTGGCGGCGTTTACGTGGCCTCGCGGCAACAGTCCGCAGCGCGCGCGCTGGCGCGGCAGAAGACTGATTCTTCTGTGTCGTCTGCCATGCAGGAAGAAGACGATTACGCACCCGCCGAAATTCTCTCGACGCCATCCGTTCGATCAGCAGCGCGTCCAAGTTCCATGCTGATGGAAGGAATCAAAGAGGAACTCTTTCAACTTGAAGTAGAGCGCAAGCAAGGACAAATCTCGCAGGCGGATTATGAGAAAGCAAAGTCCGCTCTCGATCAGACGCTGGAGCGCGCGCTCAGGCGCGACGCGCAAAGGGCTTGATGAGGCGAGTCAACTGCCCGCTCCAAAGATAATCCCATTCAGCACCGCCATCGCGCACCGGTTGGCGCCGAACCAGTAAGGGATTTCGCGATAATCCTCAACCGCGAACACCGCTAAATCAGCATCCTTTCCCGCTTCAATCGAACCCTTACGGTCCGAGAGTCGCAGCGCCCACGCTCCATTGATCGTAGAGGCCGCAATCGCCTCCGCTGGCGACATCTTCATATGCGTAGATGCCAGCGACATCGCCATCGGCATACTCAGCGTTGGTGAAGTGCCGGGGTTGTAGTCCGTGGCCAGCGCCACCGGCACGCCCGCGGCGATCAACTTGCGCGCGTCCGGATATTCTTTCAGCCCGAGAAAATAATTCGCCCCTGGGACAAATGTCGCGACGGTATCGTGTTTGGCCAACTGCACGATGTCGTCGTCGCTCACGTAATCCATGTGATCGAATGATGCTGGGTTGAAGCGCAGAAACTGTGATAACTGCGTTTCCGTAAGCTGGCCCATGTGCCCCCGCACCCTGAGACCATGCTGCTGAGCCGCGGCAAATATCTGCGCTGTCTCTTCCGCAGTAAATGCACCTCGGTCACAGAAGACATCGACGAACTGCGCGAGCTTTCGCTTCGCCCCTCGCGGAATCATCTCCTTACAAACTAGCTCAACATACTCTTGCGGGCGATCCTGAAATTCTTGCGGAACGAGGTGCGCGCCCAGCAGAGTAGAGACCACCGTTCCCGGCCAACAAGAGGCGGCTTCGCGGATCGCCTCCAGAGATTTCAGTTCCGACTCGACTGTCAGTCCGTATCCAGACTTGGCCTCAACCGTCGTCGTGCCGTGGCCCGCCATATCACGCAACACCGTCGATACTTTCTCGGCTAGAGCCCACTTTCCCGCGTTGCGAACGCCCTCGAGGCTTGATCGTATGCCCCCACCGGCTGCGCCGATCTCTGCGTAAGAAGCACCCTCGATCCGCTTCTCAAAATCCACCAGCCGCGGACTGACGAAGACTGGGTGCGTGTGCGAGTCAACGAATCCGGGGAGAACGACTTTGCCCGTGCAGTCGATCTCGGTGACTTTCTTGCGGTTTTTCTTCAGCCAAGGATCGCGCAGCGCGTCTTTGGTTGTGCCGACGGAAACAATTTTGCCACCAAGGCACAAGACAGCGCCGTTTTCGATGATGCCGAGTTCTTTGAGGTCGGCGCCGCGGCGCGGGCCAGGCTCCCTTGTAGAAGACTGAAGCGTGAGAAGCTGTCCAATGTTGACCAAGAACAGTGCGAGTTGGATTTTCTGATCCTGTTTTTTCGAGGAAGCCACGTTAAGGCAGTTTAACAGCCGACACCACTCGGCTTCAGGTATTATCGTTCTATGGAACGGTACACTCCCGAGCGCAAGGCGGAATTCCTGCTAAACAACGCCGTCGACGACGCCGACTACCGCAAGGCTCGAGAAGAGGTGCGGAAACTGGGCCTCGATCCGGATTCGATTCCACATCTGCGACCTCAGTAATATGGATCAGTTTTTTCTCGACGGCCAGTCAAATGGGAGACGGCGCTGGGGCGGTTGCACGCCGAAAAGCCAATAAGCTGTCATGTAGAAGAGAAACTGCTCTAGCAGCAGAGCGGGTACCAAGAACAACCATCCAAACGAACCCATAACCATGACGACAACAACGACGTTTATCACAACCCAACCACAGACGAACAGCACAAACCGGACGGATCGAAATTCCTTTCTGTAGTCCTCCCTGGCTCCGGCAACAAAGCCAAGGGATACCAGGCTCAGGAATATCCACAAAGGGCTGATGTGTCGAATTTCCGCGATAGCAAACGCCCCCAGGCCAACTGCGCAAACGAGGAGTGCCGAACCGACCAAGTAACACAAGTCGCGCATTTTTCTTGAGAAACTCAATCGTTACGTCCCTCGGGCCGAGAGGGCTCGCACCGTAGGTCTACTACTCCATCGGCACCTTCACGCCCGTCTTCTTCGCAAACTCCTTCGCCTCGTCGTACCCAGCATCCACGTGCCGGATCACGCCCATCCCTGGATCGGTCGTGAGCACGCGCTCGATGCGCTTCGCCATCTGCTCAGTTCCATCGGCAACCGTAACCTGGCCGGCGTGCAGCGAGTAGCCGATGCCGACGCCTCCGCCGTTGTGAATTGATACCCACGACGCACCCGCTGCCGTGTTCAGAAGCGCATTCAGCAGCGGCCAGTCAGCGACCGCATCGCTGCCGTCTTTCATGCTCTCCGTCTCGCGAAATGGAGACGCCACTGAGCCGCAATCAAGATGGTCCCGTCCAATTACGATCGGGGCTTTGATCTTTCCTTTTTTCACCAGATCGTTGATGGCCAGGCCAAACTGCGCGCGCTCGCCGTATCCCAGCCAGCAGATGCGCGCCGGCAATCCCTGAAACTTGATGCGCTTGCGCGCCAGTTCAATCCAACGGCGCAGGATGCGGTTGTCGGGAAACAGCTCTAGGACCAGATCGTCGGTCACGTGAATGTCCGATGCCTCGCCTGACAACGCGACCCAGCGGAATGGCCCGCGACCCTCGCAAAACAGCGGACGAATATACTCAGGCACAAAGCCGGGAAAATCGTAAGCGTTCTTGACGCCGCGCTGAAAGGCAAATGTGCGGATATTATTTCCGTAGTCGAACGTGACGGAGCCCATCTTCTGCAGCCGCAGCATGCCTTCCACATGCGCCGCCATCGCATCGAGCGACTTCTCCTGATACGCCTTGGGGTCGCTCCTCCGGAGTTCGATTGACTCCGCGAAAGTCATCCCGTTCGGCACATACCCATTCAGTGGATCGTGGGCCGAAGTCTGATCGGTGAGAATGTCAGGCACCACGCCGCGCGCAGCTAGTTCTGGAATCACGTCCGCACAATTGCCCACCAGCCCGACCGAGACATTTTCTTTTTTTCGTACGGCATTCTTTAAAATGCGCAGCGCTTCGTCCAGCGTTGTCACCATGAAGTCGCAGTAACCAGTCTTCAGCCGTTTCTTGATGCGCTCCGGGTCAACATCGATCCCCAGGAAAGCCGCGCCCGTCATGGTTGCCGCGAGAGGCTGAGCTCCGCCCATCCCGCCCATTCCGCCGGAGACAATTAGCTTGCCCGCGAGATCGCCACCGAAATGTTTCTCGCCCGCCGCCGAAAACGTTTCAAACGTGCCCTGCACAATTCCCTGCGAACCGATATAAATCCACGAACCCGCAGTCATCTGGCCGTACATCATCAGCCCGGCGCGTTCGAGTTCGTTGAACTTCTCCCAGTTCGACCAGTGACCTACCAGATTCGAATTCGCGATCAGCACTCGTGGCGCATGATCATGCGTCTTGAACACTCCCACGGGCTTGCCCGACTGCACGAGCAGAGTTTCGTCGTTCTCGAGATGCTTCAGCGTTGCAACGATGGCGTGGTATGCCTCCCAACTCCGCGCCGCGCGCCCAGTTCCGCCGTATACAACAAGGTCCTGGGGACGCTCGGCGACTTCGGCGTCGAGATTATTCATCAGCATGCGCATGGCCGCTTCCTGCTGCCAGCCTTTGCAGGTGATGGAGTTGCCGCGCGGCGCGCGAACGGAGGCGCGCGCCTGAATCTCAGTTTCGACGGGCATGTATAGATGGTAATCGCGGACGCGAAAGCATTCAAATTCAGGATCTCGAATTGAGGATCGCAGCCTGCCTTGTGACTCGCGCACCTGCGACGATCGTCGCCTTTCACCGCCCTGGGTGCACTACCGCCGCCACAAGCCAGCCACAAGAAAGATCACCAGCGCCATTAGGCTGCACACAGTGCGCACTGCATGCAATCTAGCCCACCGCACCAGAAGCTGCCGAGCTGTCTCCGAGCTTTTATTTAGCGAGGGATCCAGCAGCTTCTTATTCGTCGGCAAGATGACAATCAGGGTAAACGGAACCACAGACCCAATAAGGATCGCACCGACCAGCCAAGCCAACTCCCCAGTCATCCACCAACTGCTCAACGCGCTGAGGCTGGCAACGATCGCCAGCGGTGCCTGCATTCGGGTGGCCCGGCGGTAGCTCGGGCCGAACTCGGTCGCGGCCAAAGCAGTGCCGCATTCCATGCGCGCAGGATGTTCCGCCAGATTGATGTAGAGAGCCGCTCCAGAGAAGAGGGCTGTGCTGAACAAAGCCACGAACTCGAAAGGGAGGTTCACGGCAAGCATGATAACGCGGCGGGACCACACGGGCTGGGAGGACCCGGAGACTCACAGCTGACGATTACGACAACCCTTCGAAGGACCGGCTTCTACCAACTGCTATATGCCGTGCCATCGGTGGCCATAGCGCTCGATGCCGAGTGCACGTCGCTGATGCCGGGATCCTGTTGGTCTACGGTCAGAAGTACATCTTCCTGTACCACTTCCCAGTTTGCTTCGTTGGTCATCGGATCCTTGGGAATGATCTTGATGTAGCCGGCCTGTACCAGGTCATCGAGCGACTGCGGCGCTTTTTGCTTATCGAGTGTGTACTGCGAAATCAACGAGCGCAGCGTGAACAAATCCTGACGCATCACGGCTTCCCGCGATTTCACTAGCGACTGGGTGTAAATCGGCAGCGCAATCGCCATTAGGATGCCCATGATGACGATCACAATCATCATTTCGAGCAACGTGAACCCGGCGCTGCGTTTCGCTTTGAACCTTCTTGCCATTACCAGTCCTTATACTTCGTGCCGTCCAAACCGGTGCCCGTTGATTTGGTATAGACGTCGAACACGCTCTGTCCACCCCAAGAATCGGAATCAGGATCGTCCTGCATCGACCGCAAGCCCCACTCTGTAGTGCCTGTCATGGGATCGGTCGGAATCTTACGCAGGAAGCGAACCTTCTTTCCCTGCACATCCTCACCTTTTACCAAGGTCTCGAGGTCAGGGGGATAATTCTGGCTGTCCGCCTTGGTCCGGAATGCGCCCCGGTCGGCGGCATCCTTGTAGCGGTCGATTGCGTCACGCATCTCCCACAAATCGATTCGTAGCTGGCGCTCTTTCTCCCGCTGGATGGTGAGCCGTGCCAGCGGCACCGCCATGGTCGTGAGAACTACCAGGATGGCTGAAGCGATGATCAACTCGAGGAGCGTAAAGCCCCGCTCGGGCCTGGCACTCTGCCCACGCTGAAATCTGTGAAGCTTCATCTTAAAATCCCGGATCGAGGACTCCCCGCGACGATCCTATTGCACGGTAACCGATGCCTGCGCACCATTCACCGTAATCGCCTGCAAACCGGGATCTCGCGCTCCGCCCCGAGTGATTGTCAGAGGAGTCTGACCGCTGGCCTTCGCTTGAAAAGTTAATGTGACCACTGTGCCTTGTCCAGAAACTCCTCCCGCGCCCGGCGGACGCGTGGCGGTAATCTGCAACGTTCCGGTCGTCTCATCTTCGCGGTGCACCAGGGCCACGGCCTGGCCGTCCTGCGACAGGAATCCTCCATTGGAAACATTTACTAACTGTAGCTTGGCCGGATCGTAATTCATTTGCACCGGCACGGAATACACATTTTGTGCTCCGGAAATTAACAGGTTCACAACGAAGGTGTTGCCTTTCACCGCCGTGATCTGCCCCGGATCGAAGAGGAAGCTTGCACCCGCGTTTCCGGCCTGGTTCGGGCTCTGACCCGGCGGCTGCGTGGCGGGCGCCGGGTTACCCGGCGTCTGGTTCGCCGGAGGCTGCACTGGACCGCCCGGAGTGGTCGGCGCTTGCGCTGGGGTGGCCAGATGGCCCACACGATGCAGTTCCACCACGTTCGCCGTACCAATGTCGAGCGCCCGCTGGTTCAACTCGCTTACCATGGTGCCGCGAATAATGTGTGGAGTGATGGCGAAGACCGTTTCGTCTTGCGAGTGATCCTGCGTCCGCTGCCCAAAAAGGTATCCCAGGATTGGAATCTGCGCCAAGCCCGGGATGCCGCTCAGCGACCTGGTCCGAGAATCATCCAGGATGCCGCCAATCAGGCTCGATTCCCCATCCTTGAGCCGAATTTCGTGTTCGATTTTTTTCTGCCCGATGATGGGCTGACTGATTCCGCCGATGCTCGACTGGCCGACCACCGATGAGATTTCCATGGTGATCTTCAAAGTAATTTCTCGATCGGAGTGCACGTGCGGAGTGACGTCGATGTTCACGCCGACGTCCAGATATTGAAACTGCGTATTGACCAGAGGATTGATTCCGACGCCGCCAATTCCGGGCTGAAACGATCCGGTCGCGACCGGCACGCGCTCGCCGATCTTCAACGTCGCCTTCTGATTATCGAGGGCGCGAACCTGCGGATTCTGCAGCATCTTCGTATCGGTATCGCCCATCACCGCGGATAAATTTGCGGAGGGAATCGTCACCTGAAAGTCGGTCGCATTCAGGTTGCCCAGAGTGTTCAGGCTTAGTCCTGTGCCGTTCGAGGGGCTAGTGGTAGTGGTTCCATTCGTGGTTGTTGTCGGAGTGGTAGTGTTGATGTTGCTCTGCAAAGTCACCGTTGCACTGGTTGGCGGACTCAATCCCAGAGTGCGCGATTTGTCTTTGCTCACCTGCAATACCGCGATGTCGACGATCACTTCCGGGCGCGCCTTATCAAGATCCTCGACCAGCTTTTCTGCGAGCGCGATCTGGTCGGGCGTACCTCGCACTACCAGTGCATTCTGTGAGAGCAGTTGCTGCACGCGCTGCACGTCCAGCACGGCACGAATCGCGTTCACTACATCCTGCAACTCAGTAGGCTGCGACAAGTTCCCCAGGTAAAAGGTCTTCAGGACGCTCTGCTCCAATTCCTTGCGCTTGGCGGGATTGTCCTGCGCCACAAAAATCGTATTGCTCGTCACCGGGCGCCAGAAGGTCTTCGAAGTCAGCGCCGTAATCTCAAGCGCCTCTTCCAGCGTCACTCCGTTCAACTCGACTTTGATGCGCCGCGACGTGTAGTCAGGATCAAACAGGACGTTGATTCCCGCTAACTGCCCGATCGTCTGATAGATGACCTTCGAATCTTCGGTGAGCTTTACTGTGATCGGGACGTTCGAGATGGGAGCAAGTTCTACCGGACCTCCGGCTTCTCTAATCTTCCGCTCCAGGCTGTTGGGCGGACCTGCGGCCTGAGGCGGCGGATTAGTAGCGTCGTTGATCATCTGCAGCGTGCGCTTCAACTCCTGCTGCGCGATGAAAAGCGACGGATCGATCTGCGCCGCCCTTTGAAATTCAACGACGGCTTCCTGCAGTTTGCCATCCTCGCGCAGTTTCTGGCCCTTGTGGACAATGGTTGCGGCGGCTTTGAAGCGCATCCGCTCAAACGAAGATTTATAACGCAAATCTTTTGGTTTCAGATCATAAGCCTGCTTATAGAGGTCGTACGCGGCCTCATATTTCTCGCGGGCTTCGGCATCCTGCCCTTTCTCGTAGAGACTTTTGGCCTTATCGGCAATAGCAGGCAGAATAATAACCACGACCAGCAGCAGCACTGCCGCGGGTTTCAGACGTCTCATTCGTCAGTCCTCGTCTATAAATCTTCGCCGGACAAGCAGTCGTTCCCCCCTACGGCCAGCGCACCGGGGACCGACTCGACGCAAAATTAGGAGCTTTTGCTGCGATTATAGCATCGCGTATGCAGGCACCCCATGTGATTGCAGTTGCGGCAGTTACACTCTTTAGTCTTAATCCTTAAGGGGACCGCTCTCGGACCCCGGCCCTCAGACCTCGGTTCAAGTCGGATCGATGGCCGACGGCCGAGGTCGGAAGTCCGACGTCGGGAGCCGGAGCCCGATAGCCGAAGCGCGAAAGCCGCTGTTAAGATGAAGCCGAAACCATTCCATGCCTCGCCAGTCCACACACCAGACCAAGCCCAGTCCTGAGAAAGCCCCGCGCCGCGAGCCCACCGCCTCCGGCCAGCGCGATGCTGCCGTTAACAGGATCGCTTCCCATAACTACTTCTTGCTGGAAAAATTTGAGTGTGGAGTAGTTCTTACCGGAACCGAGGCCAAATCGGTTCGCGGCGGCCTTGCCAACCTTAAAGACTCCTACGGCCTGGTCAAAGACGGCGAACTGTGGCTGCTCAACGCCCACATCGGCCCCTACGAGCACGGCAACATTCACAACCACGCCCCGCTGCGCACCCGTAAGCTGCTCATGCACAAAGAAGAAATCCGCAAGCTGATTGGCAAGACCCAGCAAAAGGGACTGACCCTGATCCCCGTCCGCATGTACTTCAAGAACGGCAAGGTAAAAGTTGAACTGGCCTTGGCCAAAGGCAAACAGCTCTGGGATAAACGCGAAACAGAACGGAGACGGACTGCGGACAAAGAAGCTCGGGAAGCAATCCGAAGCCGGAAGAAATAAGGGTTGATGTGGGGACAGCCGCCCTCGGCTGTCCAGCCGGGCAAAGCCCGGCAGTTTGCAGGGACGAGGCTCGCCGCTCAATCGCTATGATGATGGTTTGACGACCAAGTCGCGAATCACGTCGTCAAAGTCGCTTTGTCATTCCGAGGCGGCTTGATCGCCGAGGAACCTGCTGTTTGCCTGCGGCGCCGAATCGCCCGCCCAAGAAATTTGCCGTTGATCCGAAACCAGCAAAGCGGCGTATGATAGTCGGCCAGCACCATCGACCACGACGGCTTCGAAACCCACCGACTCCCCGGACGCGAGAAATTCACGGTACTACCGCGACGGTCGAGAACGTAACGAATCGACCAGTCGGTAGTGGCTCAGTTTGATAAGGAAGTGAGCCAAAGGCGCGATTATTGCGTCGTAAGAACCGCGACGCAACGCGCGGCTCGCCCAGATTCCCTCGACAAGCTCGGGACAGGCTCTTCGCGGCGCAAAGAACGCTTGCTCAGGATGACAATCACCCTGAGCCACTACCAACCAGTCTCACGCAGCCTTCTCCACCGGTACCGAACCCGCGGGCAGCAATACCAAAACCCGCAAGTCCAGCAGCGCATGCGCGATGATCGGAACGAGCAAACTGCCCGTCACCACGAACACACAGCTTAAGGCAAACCCCAGCACCACCGTCGCGGCAGCGGGTTTTACGCCCTGGTAAAGATGCCCGATTCCGAAGATGACCGCCGCTGCCACCAGAGCCCAAGTCAGGCTGAGATGAAAAGGCGCGGTATGAAAATAGCGTAGAAGAAATCCGCGATACAAAACTTCCTCGCAAAAACCCGCTGTGATGCACACCGCCGGCCACCACCACATCCTCTCCTCAACGTTCGAGGGCAGAAGGTAACTCAGGCGCTCTGCCGCTTTGGCTGCTTTCTCTCGGACCTTCGGGCTCCAAATGGCTAGGATTACCGGCAGGACCAGAACTACGGCCATCGCCGCCACCAGCCCCATGACGATTGAACTTCCCTTCGACCCAGACAGCCAGTCAACCTCGCCCGGCATTGCATGGATCGTAAACAACGCACTCCAACCGACCGTCAGGAAAGCAGCCGCCGTGCAGACCCATTCCACTGCGATCACTTTCCCGTAGAAACGGATCCTCTTTCGCGGATTGCTGCTGGCCTTCAGGCGCGGAATCTCGTAGCGATCCCACAGCGGTATCACCGCGGCCAGAACAAATACCAGCGCGCCCTGCGCCCACATACTTCCCCCGAGAAACGCTGTTGCCGGAACTAGCATCTGGCACCTCCTCTTTGCCGCAATTGCGCGTCGCCAGCAAAATGTAAATGATAATTTACATTTGCATTTGGAAGCTTGTCAAGGGTATTCTCTCGCTCTACCCCTATGCGAAGAACCGCCAACGCCAAGCTCGCTCCCCAGCAGGCGCGAAGCCGCGAATCCCTGCGCCGTCTGCTCCAGGCTGCCGCGGAGGTTTTAGAGGAGAAGGGCTTAACGGGAGCCACCATCCCGCGCATCGCTACCAGGGCCGGGTTGTCCCCCGGCGCGGTCTACCGCCGTTTTCGCGACAAAGACGCGCTTCTGCGAACTTTACTTCTGGACATGCTTCAAGAAGTCGACAAGCGCACCGGGGAGATGCTGACGCCGGAATTCGTCAGCCAGCGCTCGATACCCGCATTGGTTCGTAAGGTAGTGGAGGGCACGCTGCGGGGTTACCGCAAGCATGCTGGCCTGATGCGCGCCCTGAATCAGTTTGCCCGTTCACATCCGCGGTCATCGTTCCGCAAACGGATGGACGAGCTCGAGGTCCGCAATTTCCGTCGCGTCGTGGATGCACTGCTCACCAAGCGTTCCGAGATCGTGCATCCCGACCCCGAAACAGCCGTCCCTTTTGCGCTGATGCTCACGGTCTTCGCCCTGCGCGAAATTGTTGTTCTGGGCACACTCTCGTCGACCTGGTCGTCACTCATGCCGAAAGACGACAATCATCTGGCGGATGAACTGACCCGTTCGTTTCTGAGCTATCTCGGAAACGTCAACCAAACCGGAGGGCGGCCGCCATCAAAACCGTTAACCTGAAATCCGACATGCCGCTAGTCCACGAAGCTCTGCAGCGGCTTGACCGCGAAATCCATCTCGCGCGGCAGGAGAAAGCGCCCCTGCTCAAGCTCATCCATGGCTACGGCTCGACCGGCGCGGGCGGCGATATTCGCATCGCTGTACAAAAGCGTTTGCTCGAAATGGTTCAGAGCGGACACATTCGCGGCTGCATCTTCGGCGAGAGCTGGACTAAATCAGACGAGGTGTCGTGGAAGCTTCTGCAATCGCATCCCGAACTCAAGAGCGACTCCGACCTCGGACGCCACAATCTGGGAATCACCATCGTCTTACTCTAGAAACCGAGTTCCCAGTTTTCGGCATATAATGTTGCGACATTGCAGGCTTGATGCGTTTATGGGGAACCCGTTGCGCCTATCGCTCGACACGCGTGATGTAGGACGCGTCACCATCGTGCAATGCAGCGGGAGAATTGTTGCCGGTGGCGAGAGCGAGTCTCTGCGCGCGCATGTAGCCTGGCTATTGCGCGACCGCCGCGCCATCGTCCTGCACCTGGGCGAAGTCGGATTCATTGACAGCAGCGGGCTCGGCACGATTGTCCGCACCCTCACCAGCACCCGACAGTCTCACGGAGACCTGAAACTTTGCAACGTGCCGGAACATGTGCGCAAGGTCTTGGAACTGTCGCACCTGACCAAGCTGTTCGACACGCACGAATCGGAGGAGAACGCCGTCGCCGCCTTCTACCAGCCTCGAGTTCGCGCCGAGTCGCCTGTTTCCAGCGGCCGGAGCGTTCTGTGCATCGACTGCAACGCCGATGTTCTCGCGTACCTGCGCGAACTGCTGCGCCGCGCCGGTTATGACGTTCACACCAGCAGTCACTTGCGCGACGCGATGATCCTGATGCGCGTTACGCGTTTCGATCTCCTGCTGTCGGGCCCCGATGTCTCGGCATCCCCGGCGACGCGGCAGGCCTTCCAGACCGCGTGCGCCAGCCTACCGGTGATCGAACTGGGCAGCGAGTTTTCCACTCAAGACGCAGGCGAAGCAGGCGCCAGATTGCTGGAACAAATCGTAGCCCGGCTCAATCAGAAGCTTTCCTGAGTAGAGCAGCGGGCAGTCTACGAAGCTTGCGTCTCTGGCGGCGCAGTCACCGTAGCGGTAAGTGGTTCTTTCGCGGGCGCTACTACGGACACGGGCGTGAACGACTGCACTCCAATCGGCTCTACCATATTCTGCAGGTAATACGTCACCGCCACTCCCCGCTGCCAAAAACGCGGGATCAGCAGCAATAGCAGCGTCAACTGGCTCACCACAGCGGCTCCAAAAACGCTGGCTGGAGGCACCAACTTCATCCACGCCCAAAGGCCTGCTACCAGCACAATCGCTGCCACAATTGTGGACACAACATAACTTCCCAGCAAACGGCCCAAGCTTCGCCAGGTATGCCGGAAGCCCGCGCCAATTGATCTGCCCACTGCGGGTTGGTCGCTCAGGACTACATCTGTCTGCGCCAGATCAAACCAGATACGCAGCGCCGTCATGATCAGAAAAATTACGAGCAGAGTCGCCATCGAAACGGAGAAGGGCAGCAATTCATTCGTGCTCTCCTCAGCCGCCTTCAACAGCGCGCTGCGAATGCCGAGCAACGCTGCCGCCACAGCGGCCATCACGACTCCCGCCACAATCATCAGCCGAAGAAACCGCCACAAATTCCGCCCGCAGGCGCGGAAAAAATCCTCGCGTGGCAGCCTATAAGTCGAAGCGTAGCCTTGTAGCACTCCGGGCAAAAACAACGCAGTCAGGAGAAGGAAGAGAAAGGCGAAATGCATGGCTGGGGCGGCCGAGGCGAGGGTCGGCCCAAACTCCGGCCGCCCAAACATCTCATACAGCACACTCAGATCAAATCCGTTCACCAGCCGATCCGCAAGCAAGCTGTGATCGAGAATCTGGTGGACCTGATTATTGAACGCACCCGCCCCGAACCATGCCAGAGCCACATTCAGCACGTAAAACCAAAAAATGTACCGCTTGTTGTGCCTCACCCTGCTCAGGCCGCCGCTCAAAAGATTTTGATGTTCACGCATGCTTATTTATCGATCCCCTACATCGCCGGCAGACGCCCAAGTTCTAGTCGAAAACTGAAGCCCGAAAGCCGAAGGCCGGTTTTTCAAACTGCCCACCACGCCAGCGCCTGGCTGATCCATTGGCTCACAAACATAAAATAATTCTCCAGCTTGCGCGCCGGCTTTGCATTGGCTCCGACCGTATAGCTGTTGTTGAAGTCGTTGCGATCAATGTGAACCTGATGCTCCGGATCGATCTCCGCCGAAACCACTTGCGCCTTCTTTTCGTATTCGAACTTCGTCCAGCGGCTCACGCCATCCCAGTGTTCGCGAACTTTTTCGCCATTATCGAATTTGATTTCCACCTCAACCGGCATGACGAAGTCTTCTTTGCGCTCCAACCAGACAGACGAGCGATAAAGAGTCTCGTTATCATCCTTCTGGAAGACACTCCTCTTTTGCTCATACCAGTTCACCGGATAAGACTCGACCTTCGACACTTTGTAATCCATCACCTGCGAGCCGTAGATAGCGTGATCGAAGTACCAGCGCAAATCCCTTCCCGAGACTTCCTCGATTGTCCTCAGAAAATCTTCCTTAGTGGGATGCGTAAAGCGATACTTCATGAAGTAAACGCGCATTGCCTTCTGCATCGTCTGTTCTCCGATGATGCCTTCCAGAGTGAGCAGCACACTCGCCGTCTTGCCGTAGGTAATTCCGCCATACGAGCTGAAACTGTAATAGTCGTACGCCTTTTCTGCGATCGGATCGACGTCCGCCACGCGAATATAACCGAGACGTTGTTCCTCCCGCTCACCTTCTGTCACTCCGGCCAGATTCATAATCGATGTGTTCTTGCCGAGGATCGAATCCAGAACCTTCACTTCGGTATAGCTGTTAATACCCTCGTCCATCCAGGCATCTTCGAATTCATTGGTGGCTACCATTCCGTACCAATACTGATGTCCGAACTCGTGCTCCACGACCACCTCCGGCTCGTAGCCCCCCGCCGGCATCCACCAACTGGTTTCGCCCGTGATAAATGTGGGGTATTCCATCCCGCCAGCTTCCGAAGCTGGTTCTGGATCAACCAGAGTGATCGTTTTGTATGGATAAGGTCCGTACCAATTCTCAAACTTTTCCAGCGACTCTCGCAGGATTTTTGCATGCCGCTCCGCCTGTCCCCAGTGCGCGGGCTGCATCAGGATGCGCATCTGCACCGGGCCCATCTGACCCTGGAATACATCCTCTTTCACTTTGTAGCGCGGACTTGCGGTCCAGGCAAAGTCGTGAATATCGTCGCCGTGATATGTAAGGGTCTTCGTGTTATCCGCGTTACTTACCTCACCAACCTTGATGCCGCTTGCGCCCACCACCTCGAACGGGGGCAAGGTCAACTTGACGTCATACACTCCGAAGTCGGAGAAGAACTCCGTCGTGGCGTGATACTGATGGCAGTTCCAGGCGCCATGCCACCACACGCCGACTTTTGGAAACCATTGCCCGCCCAGCACGAAATCCCGCTTCCATCCCGAACGTGCCTGGGTCTCGGGAAATTTTGTCTGAAATGCGATCCTGAACTGCACGAACTCCCCCGGCGCAATCGGCTTGGGGAGATGCACATCTGCGACCGTCTTGTCGTCCTTGTTGTCGTCATCGGGCTGAATGTACTGCAGCTGCGCTGTCAAATCGCCCTGACCTACAACTATAAGGCTCTTGATTTCTTCCGACCCATAGTCATCGGCGTCCCATTCCTCGTAGGTAGTGTCGTGGCTATCAGCAACCTTGGCCTCGCGCACAAAGGTAGAGTTCGGCTGAAAGGCATTCTGATAAAGATGAAACGGGAAATGGTCGAGCGCCTGCCCTGTCAGGTTGTGATAGGTCAGCACCTCACTGGCGTCGACAACATGTGTCGATGCGTCGTACTTCGCATTTATTTCGTAGTGAACGACACGTTGCGACATACGTGTCGCCGAATTGATGGCCAGAGTAGTATCGGGAATCGCAAGATCGCCGGCCCCATTCGAGGGAGCGGGCACCCTGTCGTTGATATTTTTTATCAAAGATGTGGTCTTGCCCGTTACCTGCGGCGCGGTCGCCCGGGCCGCATGTTCGCGCACGGCGATCGAAATCGCGATCACTGAAATCACCGGAAGAAACACAATTACCCACCGCAGTTTCATGAACGAACCCCTACTCCGTTATGGGATGGATCATATCCCACATGGTCGAATCCCGTCCTCCCCGCCACCGAAGCCGCGTGCGGCCCAAAAGAAGTGAAATTCGACGCCCGAGAAGATATGGATCAGCATCCCGTTCCGCGACCGGATGCCGACAAAGCCTTGATTTTTGTTGTTCAGGAAATTGGCGAGATGCAGTGCACGCGCTGTGCGCTCACCAAGACTGGACTGGACCTAGACCCGCTGAACAGCGACGAAGGGAAGTACCTGGTTGCTTTATCCGCCTTCACTGTTTCGCACCCCAAAAAGTAGGAGGTCTCAGCGAATTCAGCCCGCGCGAGCGTACGCGAGCGTGGTTTTGCAGTGCTTGTAGCCACGAGCGGTGAGTCGAATGACCCCTCGAACCTCTTCGTCGAGGAACCCTTCGTTCCTCAATTCCGCAATGGCCAGGCGAGCCAGGGAAGAATCCAGGGTTTGCCTCGACAAGGTAACGAATTGGCGCGGATCCTCTTCGTAGCGGAGGACCAGAGTGACGCGGAGCCCGTCGTGGATGTTTTGCCAAGTCATAACCCGATGTTATGTAGACAAGCAGCTTCCAGGAATGGCCCTCCGGTGCCAGTGCCGGGTTACTTATGTTCATTCTTGCATTGTCCTCTTGCGTGCGGAACTCGGACCTAACATGCCGCGGCACTGCGGTCGAACCTCTCGGTAGGGTCCACCCGCTTGCGCAATTCCCTCCCCGCCGACGATACTGGGGTGTCCCTTAAACCGTTTTACGACTATGAAAACGACAATCTCTCTTTCTACGCCCGCTCAACTCGAAACCGAATCTCTCGTCGCCATTGTGCTGGACCACTCGGAAAAAGACCATGCAGAAAAAGAACAAAAAGAAAAGAACAACAAAGACGCCAAACCTCAGCTCAAGCTCGCGACCGGCGATGACGCTGTGCAGCCTGTCGCCGCCGATCTACTTTCCAGCGGCGAAGTGAGTGGTAAGCCCTTCGAAATTAACCTGCTGCACAAGCCCGCTGGATTGAAGGCCAAGCGCCTCCTGCTGATCAGCGGCGGCGCGGCAAAAAAATTCACCAGTTACGATTTGCGGCGCATCGCCGGAGCCGCGGTTCGCGCGCTGAAGTCGCGCGGTATCCGCAGCTTCGCTTTTATCGCTCCGCCAAGCATTCCGGCCGAGGAGGCGGTGCGAGCGATTGTCGAAGGCGCGTTGGTCGGCAACTTCGATCCCGATTACTACCGCAGCGACCGCAAAGATCAGAAGATTGATGCGCTCACTATCCTCGCCAGCGGCAACAGTGATCAAGCCGCACTGGAGAAGGTTGCGAGCCAGGCGCAAATCATTGGGGAATCGCAGAACTTCACGCGCGATCTGGTGAACGAGCCTTCCAATCGCATGACTCCGACTATTCTTGCCGACCGCGCGAAAAAAATGTGTCAGGAGGTCGGATTGCAATGTGAGGTTTACGGCGCCGACAAGATCAAAGAACTGAAGATGGGCGCCTTCTGGAGCGTCGCCCAGGGTTCCGACGAACCGCCCGCACTGATCGTGATGAGGTATGACCCCGCCGGCGCGCCCGCCAAACCGGTCTTAGGCCTCGTCGGAAAGGGAATCACCTTCGACACCGGCGGGATCTCCATCAAGCCCGCCGATGGCATGGAGAAGATGAAATACGATATGGCCGGCGGCGCAACTATGATCGGCGCTATGCGCGCCATCGCACTGCTGAAGCCGAAGGTGAAAGTTATCGGCATCGTGTGCGCCACTGAGAACATGCCCTCCGGCAAAGCTCAGAAGCCCGGCGACGTACAAATTGCCATGTCGGGCAAAAGCATCGAAATCATCAACACTGACGCCGAGGGTCGTCTCGTGCTCGCCGACGGCCTCTACTACGCACGCCAACTCGGCTGCACTCATCTGGTGGACGCGGCGACGCTTACGGGCGCAGTCGTGGTCGCACTCGGCTATGCGAATGCCGGAGTATTTGCCAACGACGATGCCATGTATGAGCGCTTTCACAAAGCAAATGCCGAGGCCGGAGAGAAAATGTGGCGTCTCCCTCTCGATGACGAATACAAAGAAAATATCAAGTCCACCATCGCCGACATCGTCAACTCCGGCGGACGCTGGGGCGGCGCCATCAATGCAGCAATGTTCCTGAAAGAGTTCGCCGAAGACACTCCCTGGATTCACCTGGATATCGCAGGCACAGCATGGATGGAGGACCAGAAACCCTGGATCGCGAAAGGGCCATCAGGAATCGCGTTGCGCAGCTTGGTTGAGTTTGTAAAGGGTTTCGCAAATTAGGAACTCGGCATTCGGCTTCCGACGCAGCCTTCCGGACGCCGGAAGTCGCCTTTTTTATTCTGACAGCCTTTCGCATCCGCAGCGCATCCTAAGCGCTGGGAACGGCAGTAATCGCTAGGAGGCATATCTTGAAAGCTCTGACCGTGGTTGGACTTGTGGTCCTGGCGCTGGGGATAATCTCATTCTTCGTTCCGTTCCCACACTCCGAACATCACGGCGTCCGCGTCGGCGACGCGCATGTTGGTATTACCACTCGCGACGACCAGAAAGCCCCGCCCATCGTGAGCATTGTTCTGGTGATCGTGGGGGGCCGGTTTGATGATTGCTGGGGGGAAGAGTTAGCTGCGGTACCTCGCCGGAGGGAGGTCTACTTTGCCGTCGCCTTGTCGAAGGCCGTCTCCAGTTTCGTCACCAACGGCGATTCGCCCTGCTGCAGTCCGCTGCGCCTCATCATGCGCCAAAGATACTGATTTCCCGGCCAACCGTGCGCGTCATAGACTGCAAGAACATCTTCTGAAGGACGGCTTGTCACCATCAGCACAATGTCGGCCTGCCAGGGCTCATACACTACGATGAACTTACCCCACTTCTGCATCCCGTCCTGTACAGTACTGATCGCCTGCCGGTCCTCAGGAAGAAGGTTAGGATTAAATTGATCGCCATCGTAGCTCGTCACATATACGTAACGAGCATTCACCAGCGTGCCGGGAAATGCCGGTGTAAGCTGCGCCTGGGGAGTTTTCGGTGTCGCCATGGCCATCGTCGCCGCCATCAAAAACACGACGAAGGCAGTACGCGAGATAATTTTGTTTTTCATAAGAGTGCAAGAGTTACGAGAGTGTAAGAGTTACGCCGGATTTTGGCTTTTCAATAACTTAGATGCGTCGACGCCACTGGCGTTGCCCGTCTGAATAAGCCCAAGGTAAGAACCGCCTCAATCCCCGAATCTCACTGCCGCGCGAGCCTTCGCCTTCGCGGCCTCTTCCTCTCGATTCTTCGGAGGAGCCGTAGTTTCAAGGGAATGCAGAAGCCGGGACGCAATGTCGGCGATTTCATCGACTGCAGCCAGAAAGGGCCCTTCGTTCGCCTTCGACGGCTTGTTAAAGCCAGTGATCTTTCTCACGAACTGCAGCGAAGCCGCGCGAACCTCCTCGGCATTTACCGGAGGATCGAAATTGAATAAGGTTTTGATATTTCTGCACATTCAGGATGACCTCGACTCTGGAACTCAGAGTGTCGTGAGACAGTAATTTTTTCTGAGTTTCTCAAGTTGAATAGCCTCGAAATATTTTCTCACGTAGAAGAAATAAGCCGTCAAGTGCACACTCTACACAACTCAACGGGATCTGCCCCGCGGCTGGATTGCGGCACTCACTTCGCCTCGCGCACCTTCGCCACAACTCCACGAACGGCTTCAACCACCACATCGGGCCGGTCGAGCTGGACGTAATGCCCGCTGCCCTTAGCAATCACTTGCGTGCTCAGGCTCGAGAGCCCGGCTAACTCTTTCTGCATCTGACTCCAGGCATCATTGGCAGGCTTGACCAGGTCCTCCGGCAAATCCGGCTGGGGCTTGTCAGGATCGTGCGAGAGCACGGCCAGCGGCATGTCCCCGAGCGAACCAGTGGACCCGGTTTGGGCGGCGCTCTTCGCGATTGCCTTCAGTTCTGCCACGCTTTCGTGCACGCTGTGAAAATTGCACTCGGCTGCGCGAACCTCCGCATCATCGCCACAAAACCCCAGGATGCGAGGCAACCCGAAGGGCATGGCGACTTCCAGGAACTCCTGCTCCCGCAGCCAGGTGGCGTCTAGATCGTTTAGCGCGGCAGGGAAACGCTTCTGCTGCTCTGGATGCGACGAGTCGACCAGCACCATCCCGGCAACCTCGCTGCGATAAAGGCTCGCGAAGAGTCGCACATCGAATCCGCCCATCGAATGGCCGACGAGGACGTAAGGCGGAGAGATTCCCGCATTGTGGAGAAGCGTATGCAGTTCCTCTGCGATGTCTTTGCTGGTGCGTGGGTGCGGACTGGCCTCGCTGTAACCCAAGCCGGCACGGTCGTAAGAACACACACGAGTAAACTGCCCAATCAGCGGCTGCACTTGACGCCACGAAATATAGCCATCGCCAAGGCCCGAGTCGAGGATGACTGTCGGCGTTCCCTGCCCAGCGCAGTCGATGTGCATTTTATAGCCACCGACGTCAACCAGTTGGCCGGGCATCGGGTGGGCCTGGCTATCGCGGGCGGAGGAGATGGATTGGTAGACCGCTCCAGTAATGGCAAGCACGAGAAAGAAAATGAAAATTCCTGCCGCGATATAACGAAGCCAGTGGTGCGTTTGCACTGAGGAAATAGAGGATGACATTTTCTTTGCATCGAGAAGCGCGCACGCGCCGCAAAGCCGTAAGCAGCTACATAATTGGCGGTACTGTAATTCCCATCACAGCCAGCGTGCGAATCAGTTCGCGGCGCACCACAGCTACCGTCGCCAGCAGGAATTGTTTGCGCCTCTCATCGGCCTCGCTCAGGATGGGATGCCGATGGTAAAAAGTGTTGAATAGTTGCGCCAACTGGAAAGCGTGCTTGGCGAGGTGCGCGGGCTCCGTGGTCTGGATGCATTGATTCACGACGTAGGAAGTCTTCGACGAGGCGAGCCACAGTTCCCAAATCTCCGTGGCACTTTCTCCCCTCAAAAATTCTCCGAGGTCGGCGGGCGAGATTGTACTCGGAAGCTCTCTTGCGAATGCATCCGGATCAATCGCAGCTTTCTTGAAGATACTGGTGGCGCGAACCACGGCGTATTGCGCATAGGGCCCAGTCTCGCCTTCGAAACTAAGCGCTTCTTTGAAGTCGAAAGCGATCACCGATTGCTTGGTGAACTTCAGCATGAAATAGCGCAGCGCACCGATCGCGATTTGAGTGGCGATCGACAGTCGATCACCATCGCTGAGTTGGGGATGCCGCGAGTCAACTTCGTTCTTGGCAGAGACGATCAGCTTATCGAGCAGATCGTCGGCTTTCACCCCGAAACCCTTGCGGCCGCTGACCTCGATGTAAGAGCGCGTCTTATCTTCATCGCTGAGCGCATAACCCAGTTCAGCCGCGCAACGCGGCGTAAGTGCAACCATCTCGTAAGAAAAATGAGTGTAGTGGTCTGCGGCTTCGTTGTGACCAAGCCCGCGCAGCGCCTCGATCACCGTGTTCTGCGCTTCCGACTGGCGGGTGTCAATCACGTTGTAGATTTCGGCAACGTCGCCGAAATGCGGATGATCCTTCTCGCCTTCAGTCGCTGAGATCCAGCATTCATGCCGGTTGGGATAGCGATAAAATTTCCGGTAACCGAAGTCGCGTCCCAGCAAACCGAATTTCCACATGTGGTACGCGATGTCTTTGCCCACGTAGCCGACAGTGCCGTTGGAGCGAACGATTACTTTCTGATCCTCTTCGGAAATCCCCGACGGACGAATATCGACGCCAGGCTTCAGCGGAATCTCGCTGAGGACATCATCGTCGTCGCCGATTGCGTCCGAACCGTTCGCTTTCTTCTTGTTCGGGGTGGCTAACTCGGGCGAGTCGTCCGCGCCCGCGCGAGCCGTACCGGCGCGCCGCATCACCCAGCAGCCCTTGTTCTTCCCTTCATTCTCGTAAGTGAGCACGCCCGAATCTTTGAGCTTGGTAAAAGCCGCGTCCCAAAAATGCAGGTGCAGAATTTCACTTTCGCGCGGAAGAAAATCATATTCGATATCGAGACGGTCCATGGTCTCCAGATGCCTGCGCAGCACAGCCGTAGAGATCAACTCAGCGATAGCGGCCGTTTCGCTGGAGGCGTCTTCGATCCCGTGCAGCGTCTGAGCGCGCACTTGCAAATTCCGCTTGTCCTGCTCGTACCACTGCGAGACGCGAGCGTAGAGATCCCAGCAGTAGTAATCGAATCGAGGCTGTCGCGTGAGGGCTTCGATTTCAGCGCGGGACTTTTTCTCGATCTGCGTGAAGCCCACAACCACGTCGGCAACCTGCACTCCCGTATTGTCGATGTAGTTCTGCACATCGACTTCCCGGCCTGCAAAGCGCAGCTGGCGCACAAACGTATCGCCGAGAATGGCATTCCGCAGATGGCCGATGTGCGCAGCTTTATTGGGATTAATGCTGGTGTGCTCCACCAAAACTTTTCCCGCGGAAATTGCAATCGCGGGCTTCTGATCGGTCGCAAGGGCCGCCGCAATCCACCCTCGTTCGATTTTGATGTTCAGGTATCCCGGAGGCGCGACCTGCATTTCCGCTATGCCCTCGATCGGGCCGATCTCACCGCGAATGGATTCCGCAATCTTGAGCGGCGCCGTACGCAAGGGCTTAGCGAAAGGAAAAACCGGAATGGCGAAATCGCCAAGCTCCACTTTCGGAGGCTGTTCGATAACCACATTCGGCAGAGTGGCTTCCGGATAGCGGCGCTGAAGAAACTCGCGAATGTATTGAGCCAAACGCTGTTCGACGTGACGGTACAAGGCTTCCCTCGAAACGGTTCAAGAAGATAGTGATTCTAGCAGAGCGCGCAGCAGACGCTGGTTTGACGAAGCAGGATGGCTTCCCTATGATAAAAAATTGGCCGCTATTCGATTGACGTTGGTAATCTCCAAACGCCGAAAGTGTTTCACCTCGCCAAGGACGAACGACTAACGACCGACGACGGTTCCCATGCGCATAGCCTACCTTGAGTGTTTTTCCGGCATGAGCGGCGACATGTTCATGGGCGCGCTCGTGGATGCTGGCGTTCCGCCACAGACGCTACAAGACACGGTGGCGGCCCTGAACGTCGGGGCACGGCTGGAGATTTTGCGTGTAATGCGCAGTGGGATTTCAGCTACGAAGGTCGATGTGTGGATCGATGGGAAAAAAGACTTGCCGCGCGAGGAACATTGGAGGGAACAGCATGATCACCCGCACCATCAAGAACATGCGCACGAAGATCAGCATCCCGAGCACTCGCATCACGATGAAGCATCGCCGGCGGGTCGCGCGCTCCAGCACGAGCATTTACACTCCCATGAGCATGGTCGCGGGCTGAACGAAATTCGTCAGATTATTTCTGCTGCACCAATCTCGGCCACCGCGAAGAAGACTGCGATCGCAATCTTCGAGGCGCTGGGCCGGGCGGAAGCGAAGATTCACAATACTTCCGTCGACCATGTCCACTTCCACGAGGTCGGCGCCGTCGATGCGATGGTCGATATCATTTGCGCTGCCGTAGGCGCCGAAGCACTGGGAGTTGATGAGATTATCTGTTCGTCGCTGAATGTCGGCAGAGGCACGGTGAAGTGCGCGCACGGAACTTTTCCTGTACCGGCCCCGGCGACAGTCGAACTGCTCTCGGGCGCGCCCGTATATTCGTCCGGCGTACAGGCCGAGTTAGTCACTCCCACGGGCGCGGCGATTGTGAAAACGCTGGCGTCGCGTTTCGCTTCATTTCCGGAGATGACGATTCAGAAGTCAGGCTACGGCGCGGGATCGCGAGATTTTCCGGGGCATCCAAATGTTGTGCGGCTGATGATCGGAGAAACGATTGGAGAAACCACCTCGATCGCTGTCGCCTCCCAAACCGCGTCTGAGACCATCACGGTGCTGGAAGCGAATCTCGACGATCTGAATCCACAGGTCTTCGGTTATGTGATGGACCGATTGCTGGAAGAGGGCGCTCTCGATGCTTTCGCAATGCCGGTACAGATGAAGAAAAATCGTCCGGGGGCGGTGCTCACTATCCTGTGCAAACCGGAGGACGCGAGCAAGTTCGCGCAACTGCTTTTCACGGAGACGACCACGCTGGGCGTTCGGCGGCGTGAAGAAATGCGGCAGGCGTTATCGCGACGCTGGGAAAACGTAGAAACTCCATGGGGTCAGGTGAGAATTAAGATCGGCAGCATGAATGGGACGGTCACCAACTACGCGCCGGAATATGAAGACTGCCGGCGCATCGCAGCGGAGAATCACGTGCCGCTGAAGCAGGTGATGCAGGAAGCCACGCGAGCTTACACCGTAACTGTCGCCAGCAAGACTCCCGTGATCCGATGATTGAACGCGCAATGCTCGAACAAAAAATGCTCGAACAAACATGATCGAACAGAAAACGATCGGCGAAAAAATCAGCGACGTTCAGGCCAGCTACGACACCCTGGCGGATGAATACGTCCGGCACGTTTACGACGAATTGCGGCACAAACCGATGGACCGCCAACTGCTCGATCGATTTGCGGACGGCGTTCGCGACACCGGGTTGGCATGTGATCTGGGCTGCGGGCCCGGACAAGTGGCCCGCTATCTTCTCGAGTGCGGGGTTGAGGTCTGCGGCGTGGACTTGTCACCGGCGATGGTTGAGCGCGCCCGCCAACTCAATCCCGGCATCGAGTTCCGGACGGGTGATATGACCGCCCTCGATGTGCCCGACGAGGTTTGGGCGGGGATCACCGCGTTCTACGCCATCGTCAACTTTCCGCTTGCCGACGTCATGCAGGCCTTGCGCCAGATGAAACGGGTGCTACGCCCCGGAGGGCTGCTCTTGCTGAGTTTCCACGTCGGTGAAGAGATTCTGCACGTGGAGGATCTGTGGGGCTGCGCGGTGTCTCTCGATTTCTATTTCTTTCGCACAGAAGATGTGGAGGGTTATCTGCGCCGTGCCGGTTTCGAGATCGACGAAGTCATTGAGCGTGAGCCGTACGCTCCCGAAGTCGAATACCCGAGCCGGCGAGCTTACATTTTCGCGCGCAAGCCGTCCCGGGAAACTACAACCGCATGAACAAGAAGTTTTACATCACGACACCGATTTACTACGTCAACGCGCGGCCCCACATCGGCCACGCCTATACCACGATTGCCTGCGATACGATTGCGCGCCGGCAGCGCCTGCTGGGCGCGGACACATTTTTTCTCACGGGAACCGATGAGCACGGACAGAAGATCGAGCGCGCGGCACAAGCTGCAGGGAAAACTCCGCAGCAGTACGCCGATGAAATTTCGGCGGAGTTTCGCCGATTGTGGAAGCGGATGGGGATCTCGAACGACGATTTCATCCGCACCACGGAAGACCGTCACCAGAAGCGCGTGCAGGAACTTTTCCGCCGCATTCGCGACAACGGATACATCCATAAGGGCACTTACACCGGACAGTATTGCGTCTCGGACGAACTCTACGTCGACGGTGCGCAGCCGGGCGATCCCTGCCCAACCTGTGGGCGTGTCACTGAAACGGTGAAGGAGGAAAACTACTTCTTCAAGCTCTCGATGTTTCAGGATAAGCTGCTCGCTCTTTACGCAAATCCGGAGTTCATTCGCCCCGAGGCCCGGCGCAATGAAGTGATTTCGTTCGTGCGCTCGGGATTGCGTGACATGTCAATCAGCCGCTCGACTTTTGCCTGGGGCATTCCCGTACCCGACGATCCCAAGCAGGTGATTTACGTCTGGTTCGACGCTCTGGCGAATTACCTCACTGCGATTGGTTACGGATCTTCCCACGCGGGCGCGCAGGAGGCGTTCAAGAAGTTCTGGCCCGCCGATGTGCAGATGATCGGAAAAGAAATTGTCCGCTTCCATTGCGTGTACTGGCCAGCGTTTCTGATGGCGGCGGGCCTGCCCGTACCGAAGACGATCGTGGCCCATGGCTGGCTGCTGTTTGAAGAGAGCAAAATGTCGAAGTCGCGCGGCAACATCGTGCGTACAGAGACGATTCTCGACGTGCTGGGCGCGGACGCGCTGCGCTATTTTCTGCTGCGCGAAGTCGTCTTTGGGCAGGATGGATCGTTCTCCTTCGATGCTCTGGTACAGCGCTACAACTCCGACCTGGCGAATGGGCTGGGAAATCTCGCCAGCCGTACGCTGACCATGATCAATCGTTATTTCAAGGGCGAGGTTCCTTATCCATCGCACACCGCGTCGCGAACGGCAGCCGATGATTCGATTGCGCAAGCAGCACGCTTGGTTATCCGCGAATTCGGGATTTTGTTCAATGACTTTCAGTTTTCGCGGGCTTTGGAAAGCGCGTGGACCCTTATCGCGGCGGTCGACAAGTACATCGTTGAGAATGAACCGTGGGCGCTGGGAGAAAAGCAGGATGAAGATAGCCGCTCTCGTTTAGCCACCGTGCTTTACACCGCGGCGGAAGCGCTGCGGATCGCGACAGCATTGGCTCACCCCGTGATACCTGAGGCGACGGCGAAGATCTGGACGCAATTAGGATTGGGCAATATTCAGAAGGTGGCTTTGGGAGAACTGGCTTGGGGACAACTTCCCCTAGGCACAAAGCTGGGTGAGGTGCAGCCAGTGTTTCCGCGCGCCGATAAGAGCGCCGTCGAAAGGATGCAGAAGATGGAAGAGGATCAGAAACCCGCTGCGGCTGTCGCTGAGACTCCCACAGCCGGAACTTGGGTACTGGAGGGCGCGTCGCCGACGGTCCCGCCACCGGCGACGGTTCCGGCAGCGGATCAAAAAATTTCGATCGATGACTTCAGCAAGATCGAGCTGCGGGTTGGGCTTGTGAAAGTCGCCGAGAGAGTGCCCAAGGCTGACAAACTCCTGCGCCTCGAAATCGATATAGGAACGGAGGTGCGGCAAGTGCTCGCCGGAATCGCCGAGGCCTACGCGCCGGAAACTTTGATCGGACGCAAAGTTGTGATTGTGGCCAACCTCGCGCCCAGGAAACTGCGCGGAATGGAATCGAACGGAATGATCGTCGCGGCATCACTCGACGGCGGGAAACCCGTGCTGGCGGGCTTTTTAGAGGATGTGCCGGTGGGGGCGAGGCTGAAGTAAAAGAGAGCCGAAGTCCAGCAATGTTCATGTCGGGACGGGCGCCCTCGTGAGCTTGCCCTGAGCGAAGCCGAAGGGTCCACGCCGAGCCAAAGCTCGGCTCGGTTTTGTTTTGACTTTGATGTTCCGCGGGCACGACTAACAATCGACAATCATGTTCGTAGATTCTCACGCTCATCTCGATGGCCAACAGTTCGATTCCGACCGCGAACAGGTTATCTCACGGGCGCGGGCCGCCGGAGTGCAGACCATAGTGGCCATCGGAAACGGCGACGGTCCCGAGCATGTAGATTGCGGAATTCGTCTGGCGGAAAACCACGACTTCATCTATGCGACCCTCGGCATTCATCCACACGAAGCCAGACTTGCGGACGACGCTGCATATCAAAACATGGAGCGCCTTGCGAAGCATCCAAAGGTGATTGCATGGGGCGAGATTGGTTTGGATTATTATTACGATCACTCGCCGCGCGACGTGCAGAAAAAAGTTTTCACCAGGCAAGTGGAGCTGGCAGCTGCGGCGAAGCTGCCCATCGTGATTCACTGCCGCCCGTCGGAGGACAGCGACAACGCCTGGGACGATTGCCTCTCTCTGATGCGGAATCATTGGGCACCAAACGGACTCGGAGGAATTCTGCACTGCTTCACCGGCGTCTGGCCGCAGGCCAGGAGCGCCCTCGACATGGGCTTCATGATTTCATTCGCAGGCAATGTGACCTTCCCGAAAGCGCAGCAAATTCGCGACGCCGCGCTCCAGGTCCCACTGGAGCGCATGCTGATCGAAACGGATTCGCCGTACCTGGCCCCGGTTCCTCATCGCGGCAAACGCAACGAGCCGGCTTTCGTGAAGGAAACGGCGCGGAAGCTGGGCGAGTTGCGAAGAATGACGCCAGAGGAAATCGGTCAACAAACGAGTCGCAATTTCTACAATTTTTTCAAATTGGTTGAAACCGCTGAAAGCAAAATTTCGGCGTTTTAAGCCGCTCCGGGAGCCTTTCTTCTGATACCCTCAATAGTCATATTCCTTCATTTCAGAAAGAATTGAAATCCGATGCCCGAGAACACCTTCGACATCGTCAGCAAGATCGACCTGCAGGAGGTCTCAAACGCCATCCAGCAGGCGCTGAAGGAGATCCACACCCGTTTCGACCTCAAAGATTCCAAATCAAATATCGAACTGGAAAAAGATGCCATCGTCCTGCACTCGGCCGATGAGTACAAGCTGAAGGCTGTCAACGATATCCTGCAGCAGAAACTGGTCAAACGTGGGGTCTCGTTGAAGGGATTGACTTATGGCGCCGTTGAACCAGCCGCGGGCGGCACGGCAAAGCGCCGTGTCACGATGCAGCAGGGTATTGCCATCGAAAAAGCGCGGGAGATCGTGAAGCTGGTCAAGGATTCCAAGAAAAAAGCGCAAGCTTCGATCCAGGGCGATCTCGTAAGGATTAGCAGCAAAGACCGGGATACGCTGCAGGATGTAATCGCGATGCTGCGGCAGCACGATTTCGGAATCGACTTGCAGTTTACGAATTACAGAACGAATTAAGCACGACCTTCAAAGCAGGGGACGCAGACACCTGCCGCGGAGGACTGGGAAACAGATCGAGAGACCCATTTTGAGCGCACCGGCCATCATTAACGCCAAAGAAGTTTTCGACCTGCTGCATGACGATCTTGCAGCCCTCGAGGACGAGTTCGGGCAAGATACGATCTCCGGAGTTCTGGCGATCACGGAAATTGGAGAATATTTGCGAGCCGGGGGAGGCAAGCGCATCCGTCCCGCGCTTCTCTTTCTTGCTTCCAAGCTGTTCCAGTACGAAGGTCGCGGAGCTGTGCGGCTGGGCGCGGTAGTCGAGATCATTCATACTGCCACGCTTGTGCACGACGACATCATCGACGAAGCCAAGACACGCCGAGGCCGTCCCGCAGCCAACACTCAATGGGGAAACTCGAAGTGCGTGCTGGCCGGCGACTGGCTGTACATGCAGGCTTTCAAAGTTGCAGTGCAGGAGCGCAACTTTCGCATTCTCGACACGCTGATTGAGTTGACGCAGCAAATGGTTGAGGGTGAACTGCTGCAGATGGAGAAACTGGGTAACTCCATCTCGCTCGATGAGTATTTCGATTTGATTTTCCGCAAAACGGCTTGCCTGTTCTCCGTGTGCATGCGCCTGGGAGCGATTCTCGGGGGAGCGACGGCCGCTCAGGAAGAAGCTCTCAGCCAGTATGGGCACGATCTGGGGATGGCATTTCAAATCGTGGACGACGTGCTTGACCTGACTGGTTCCGAGGATGTGCTGGGCAAGCCTGTGGCCAGCGATCTGCGCGAGGGCAAAGCTACCATGGCGGTGATTCACTCGCTCGAGCGGTGCACGGCGGAGGAACGGGGTAAGATCGAAACCATCCTGCGCGACCGGGCCTTCAATGGCGTAACACATGCGCAGATCATGGAGATCCTGCAGCGCTACGGATCGCTGGAGGCCGCAACCGCCCGCGCCGCGCGCTATGCGGAGTCGGCGGGGAAAGCGATCTGCACCTTCCCCGACTCCGAGATCAAGCGGGCGCTGCTGTGGGCGCCCGAGTTCGTGGTAGCTCGCGAAAAATAGGGAGCGAGCTTTCCCCAATGATGGTCCGGAACAATGATCCGGAACGATAAACCTAATTCTTTCGACAATTTACAGCAACCTCTTTGTCTGTTTCGCTCACCAACAATGAGTACTCCAGACCGCGCCGCAATCCGTTCATCGCCTCAATTACGTAAGCTAAGAGAGGCAGCAAAAACTCTGGCCGCAAATTCGAGAAAACACAAAGGAGACCTCCAAGTGAAAAAGCTGATGGTTTGTTTGATGGCGCTGACTTTCGCGATGAGCCTAACCGCCTTCGCTCAACAGGACAACAGTATGTCGCAAACCCAGGCCGACCAGGCAGGGGCGAAAGCTCCGCTGATGACGCTAAAAGGCACGGTCAAGGCGGACGGCGACAAGTACAGCTTCGTCAATGACAAAGACGGCAAGAGCTGGGATGTGATGAATCCCGAAGAGCTCAAGGGACACGAAGGACATCACGTGCAGCTTAGCGCTCACGTTTATGCCGACAAGGGCTCCATCCATGTAATGAGCGTCAAGATGCTTAAGGGTGGCTCGATGAGCAGCGATTCCATGAGCAAATAGCTCGGCGCTACACAGTAATCCGCGAATCCTTGTGGCCGGTCCAGTGATCTTAATCACTGGCCGGGTCTTTCTATTTTAATTCCGTCGATGGTCGCTGCCCGGACCGACTGATGATTTCCGTCACTCGATACAGTGACGGGGCGCACTGACTTTCTTGAACTGCCGCTCCATAATTTAGGCGTTGGCAGAGTATCCCGCGAGAGCGGAAGGCTAACGAGACGCATCGAAAATGCAGTGGATTGTCACAGCGCGATCCACTGGATCTCCCCCCGGCACTGGTGAAACGAACAGTCGCTGAGGGTCCTGATCCGCGGCGGACGCACTGCCAACGGGCAGCGGCTTCAGTCGAAGCTTCAAGAAAAGGCGCTCTGTCTTAATCGACGCGCTGGCGCATAAAGCGCCGAGAAACTCCGAGTGAAAGCCGCTGCTTCCACAACCTGCACGGAAGAGTCCTCCTGACCAAGCACTCTCCGTAACAGAGCCGGATGCTGCCCCTCGGGCAAACGTCCGGCTTTGTTTATACTGAACCCTTTCTTGATTTACCCTATCCAACACTGCTTATGGATCTGGTTTTGCTTATGGCGCGCCACGGCTATGCTCTAACCTTTAGCCTGTTGCTGGCTGAAGCGGTCGGGATTCCCTTCCCAGCTGCAATCGCGCTCGTCGCGGCGGGTGCCGCAGTGGCGACTCACGTGTTGTGGGGGCCGTACGTTGTGGTTACGGCGGTCACCGCCTTGCTCCTGGGCGATACTGTTGAGTTCTGGCTGGGACGGTACATGGGCTGGGCCCTGTTGGGATTTCTGTGCCGCGTTTCGATCAATCCGGAGACCTGCATCTTGCGCTCGGCGGAGTCCTTCTACAAGCGCGGCAAGCTTACTCTGATCGTCGCCAAGTTCATTCCTGGAGTAAACACGATGGCCGCGCCCCTGGCTGGCAGCATGAAGATGCGCTTCTGGCAGTTCCTGCGCCTCGATTTCGCGGGCGCCCTTGTGTATGGCCTCACCTATCTCTCAATCGGATACCTTTCGCGCGACTTTCTTGCCGCGGTCCTGCGTGGATTTCACGCTGCCGGCCAGGCAATGGAGGGCGTTGTAGTCGCTGCGATCGTGGTCTATGCGATTTACCGCACAGTGCAATATCGCAAGAACAGGATGTATCGCATAGTGCCGCGGGTGCAGGTAGAGGAACTGGCCCGGCGCTTGGCCTCTGAGGATGCTGCCCACGTGCTGATCGTCGATGTCCGCAGCCATGGCTATTACGACTCCGGGACGGCGCGGATCAAGAATTCGATCCGCATCGAGCCCAACAACCTTGAGGAAGAGATCAAGAACCTTCCCAAAGACAAGGACATCTATCTTTACTGCACTTGAGCGCGCGAAGCGACCAGCGCCCGGGTGGCGCACCTACTGCGGGAAAAAGGCTTCAAGACGTTCGTGATTGTCGGCGGGCTAACGGCGTGGCGTAAGGCCGGGGAACCCGTAGAGGCAGTGCCAGAGAACGACCTGGTGAAACTGCCGACATTCAACTAGTTGTTGGTCGCCAGCCGTTCGCAGTCCGCCGCCTCACATCAGCTTCGTCACCCTTGCTCCGTCACACGCCGAATTGGCGCAGGTGATGATCGAGATGTTTGTACATTCCGGTCGCCCACTCGTGCGGCGTGATTGGACCAAAGAAGGGATGCGGATGCTTTGTGCACAGTGCTTCTCCGCCCTGGTGAAACCGCCGAACTCGAACTTTGAGTTGTTCTTGCTCTTGCGCAAAATCTCTCTGATCGGCGATAACGAATTTCTTATCGGTGGGAGCGTTCTTGGAAAATGGCTTGTCGTTGGTAAAGAGGGGCCGGACAAACGGCCCGAGTATTCTGCCGATGAACATCCTGGGTAAAACGAGCTGTCCGGAAGCCACATCGAGTGTCGCGGAGCAATGTGCCATCATCTGTGCGACATCCATTTTCCCCCATTGATGCTGGGTCGTGGATTGCAACTTGTCGATGCGGGACGTGACCTCGTTAACCGCGTCCGGCTGGAATAGACTTTTCACGCTCGCCTCCCCCCTGAAACGTCCGCCAACGGTCAGAATGATAGCATCGAACTGCAAGTCCGATTCCGATGGCGTCCACCCGGGAGATCGAAATCAAGTTTCGCGTTGCAAGCATACCTGCGCTCACGCGCAAACTTCGCAAGGCGGGATTTCGCATCGTCACTCCCCAGACACGCGAAATGAACACGCTCTATGACCTTCCCGGCGAAGTGCTGCGGAAGCGCAAAGAATTATTGCGGCTGCGCAAGTATGGCTCGGAGTGGACGCTCACTCATAAGGCCGGGAAGAAGACGGGACGCCACAGCAGCCGCGACGAGTTGGAGACGTCTGTGCCCGACGGAAAGCGGATGGACTTAATCTTGCGCGCGCTGGGGTATGCGCCGTCATTCCGCTATGAAAAGTTTCGCGCCGAGTGGACAGATAGAAAAGGGCAGGTCGTTGTCGACGAAACTCCCATCGGAAATTTTTGCGAGATCGAAGGTGAGCCAAGATGGATCGACGCTACGGCGAAGAAGTTACGAGTGAACGCAGCCGATTACATCATGCAGAATTACGCTGGATTATTTTTGGAATGGAAGGCTCGGACGAGGAGTGCAGCTAAGGAGATGACGTTCAAGGCATTGGGAACTCGCGCACGTGCGCAATGAACTTCGCGGCACGAAATTGTTCATCACGCCCCGTGGCACTTCTTGAATTTCTTCCCCGAGCCACACGGGCAAGGATCGTTACGGCCGACTTTCTCCTGCGCGCGCACCACTTGCTGTACAGGCGCAGCATCGCCGCCTCCAGCCATGCGCGCCTGTTCGAGTTCGCGACGCTTGCGCCGCATGAACGCCTCTTCCAGGTCATCAGCGGATGTTGCCACCAGGCGCGGCGGACGATGTCCGTTTCCACCACTGCCTGACTGCGCGGAGACTCCCGGCTCCGGCCCCTGCCCCGCGGGTCCACCCGCCTGCGGCCCGCCTGCGCCCGCATCCGGCGGACGTTCGAGGATCTGCATCAGGTAAAGATAGCGGGCCGTATCTTCCTGGAAGCGCTGCAGCATGGCCTCAAACATCTCAAACGATTCTTTCTTGTATTCGACCAGCGGATCGTGCTGGCCATAGCCGCGGAGGCCGATGCCCTCCTTGAGGTGGTCCATGCTGAGCAGATGGTCTTTCCATTGAGAATCGAGAACACTAAGCATGATCATGCGCTCGTGATGGCGCATGGCCTCGGGGCCAATCAGTTTTTCTTTTGCCTCGTAGCGTTCTTTCAGCTTCTCGAAAATCGCGTCGCCGAGCTCCTGCCGGTTCAACGCTTCCGGCTTCACGCCCTCGGCGAGAAAATCAACGCCAAAGCGCGTGAACACCGCATCTTTTAGCCCTTTAATATTCCAGTCGTCCGCGTGTCCCTTGGGCGGGCAATACTCTTCCATCAAGTCGCCCAGAATCGCTGAAACGTAATCCTCAAGAATCAGATCTTTCTGATCCATGCCCTCAAGCAAGCGGCGGCGCAGGCCGTAGACAGCCTCGCGCTGCTTGTTCATCACGTCGTCGTATTCGAGCAGGTGTTTGCGCGATTCGAAGTGCTGCCCTTCCACCGCCTTCTGCGCGGTCTCGATGCGGCGGCTGATCAGCTTGGACTCGATCGGAACCCCTTCTTCCATTCCCAGGCGCTCGAGCAGCTTCGAGACCCACTCCTTCGCGAAGATGCGCATCAGGTCATCTTCAAGTGCCAGGTAGAAGCGCGAGGACCCGGGATCGCCCTGCCGTCCCGCGCGTCCGCGCAATTGGTTGTCGATGCGGCGTGACTCGTGCCGCTCAGTGCCCAGAATGTGCAGGCCACCGACGGCCGTAACCTCGTCGTGCTCTTTGTCGGTCTGTTCCTTGTAGCGGTTGAAAACTTCCGTCCACTTGTCGGTCGGCACCGTATACTCGTTGCCGTTGTAGTAGAAAATGGAAGTCGCACCATCCTCCTGCGGACCTTCGATCTTGCCTTGAGCCACGCGCAGTTGCTGTGCGATTCCCTTCTTCACCAACTCCTGCTTGGCCATGAATTCCGGATTGCCGCCCAGCAGAATATCGGTGCCGCGGCCCGCCATGTTCGTGGCGATGGTCACCATGCCCTTGCGCCCGGCCTGCGCCACAAATTCAGCTTCGCGCTCGTGAAACTTGGCGTTCAGAACGACGTGCTGTTTCAGCCCTTTCTTCTTCAGCAAGTCAGAGAGCCGCTCGGACTTTTCAATCGACGTGGTGCCCACCAGCACCGGCTGCCCTTTCTCGTGAAGCTTCTGAATCTCATCCGCAACCGCGAAATATTTTTCTTTCTCGGTACGGTAAACCACATCAGGATTCTCCAGCCGCAGCATCTGCTTGTTCGTCGGAATCACAATGACGTCCAGCTTGTAGATATTGTCGAATTCGGCCGCTTCCGTTTCCGCCGTTCCCGTCATGCCCGACAACTTCTTAAACATGCGGAAATAATTCTGGAAGGTGATGGTGGCCAGCGTCTGGTTCTCGCGCTCAATCTTCACGCCTTCCTTGGCTTCAATCGCCTGATGCAGGCCGTCAGACCATCGGCGTCCCGGCATCATGCGACCGGTAAATTCGTCGACGATGATTACTTCGCCGTCTTTAATCACATACTCAACGTCGCGACGGTAGAGCGCATGCGCCTTGATCGCAGTCTCGACGTGATGCTTGAGCGGCCAGTTCTCCGGATCGGCTATGTTGCCGATGCCGAGCAGTTGCTCGACCTTCGTCCAGCCTTCGTCTGTGACCGTAATATTGCGGTGCTTTTCGTCGACCACAAAATCGCCAGTAAGCTGCGATGGTTCGCCGGGGGCAACCTCCAGCTCTTCGCCTTTTTCCAGCTTCGGAATGATCCGGTTCACGCGGTAATACTTGTCGGTCGATTCCTCGCTCGCCCCGGAAATGATCAGCGGCGTTCGCGCTTCGTCGATCAGGATCGAATCCACTTCATCGACGATCGCGAAATTGTGGCCGCGCTGCACGCAATCTTTCAGATCGAACTTCATGTTGTCGCGCAGGTAGTCGAAGCCGAACTCATTGTTGGTACCGTAGGTCACATCGGCGGCGTACGCGGCTCGGCGCTCTTCGTCATCGAGGTCGTGAACGATCACGCCCACCGTCAGCCCCAGAAAACGGTAGAGCTTCCCCATCCATTCGGAATCGCGCTTAGCCAGATAGTCGTTGACGGTAACTACGTGTACTCCGCGTTCGCTTAGGGCATTGAGATAAACCGGCAGCGTGGCGACCAGCGTTTTTCCTTCACCGGTCTTCATCTCTGAAATCATGCCTTTGTGCTGTACCATGCCGCCGATCAATTGCACGTCAAAGTGGCGCATGTTGAGCACACGCCGTCCCGCCTCGCGCACCACGGCAAAGGCCTCTACCAGAATTTCATCCAGCACTTCCTGCAGCGCTTCGTATTGTTCCTTCTCAAACTGCTTCGCACGATCGGGATCGTCTTCCGTTTCGGCTTCGGGGTCTGATACCGCATTATTAGAAACTGCGTTATTCGAAACCCGGCTCAGCCGCTCCTGAATCCGCTGCCGGAATTCATCCGTCTTGGCGCGCAATTCGGCATCGGTGCGCTTTTGCATCTCAGGCTCGAGGGCGTTGATAGCCTCGACCATTGGCATCAAGCTCTTGATCACCCGCTCGTTCTTGGTCCCAAAGACCTTGCCAATCAGAGTATTAATCAAACTTTGAAGTCCTTCAGAGGGAGGGATTTTGTCCCCAGTGTATCCCTTTTAGCCTAGCATATTTAGACGCGGCGGACAGGCGCAAGGAAGAAGTGACGGAAGGTATTCACCGCCGAGAACGCAAAGAGCGCCGATAGAACGAGAGAACGTTCCTTTTAGTCCTCAGCGATCTCGGCGTGCTCGGCGGTAAATAGGTTTTTCGTGTATATTCCCCCACGACCCATGCCCACTTTCTATGATCGTTTTGTCGGGTGCGCGGAGCGCTGGCCAAGCAACGTCGCCCTCGAAATCCAGCGTCACGATCACATCGAGAGTTACACCTATTCCGAGCTGCGAGGGATGGCTGAATCCATCGCACAATGGATTACAAAAAAAGAATTCGCGCGCGGCTCGCGCCTGGCCCTTGTCGCGGATAATCACCCCCGATGGGTAGCAGCATATCTGGGCATCATTGCTGCCGGATGTACCGTGGTCCCGCTCGACACTGCGCTGCACGCCGAGCAACTGACAAAGTTATTGAAAGACAGCGGTAGCTCCGCCCTGTTCTGCGACGCGAAACACGCACAAGTGGCGCGAGACGCAGTCGCAAATCTCAACACACCACTCGTGCTTATGGATCCCGACCGTATGCCCCAGCCGCCCATCCCTGAAGACTGGCTGGAAAACCTGCCCGCAATTTTCGAGCATGCAAAGGAAAACTTTCACCCTGTCCGGTCCGCCCTGGATGACATCGCCTCACTGCTCTACACCTCGGGTACGACAGCCGATCCCAAAGGCGTGATGCTGACGCATGCCAATCTCCTTGGCGAAGTCGAGGCCGTTTTCAACTGGGTCGACATTGGCCCAAGCGATGCCCTTCTCGGCGTGCTGCCCATGTTTCACGTGCTGGCCCAGATGGCAAACCTGATGATTCCGCTGGTCAAGGGCGCACGCGTCGTCTACCTCGAAACTCTAAACACCACCGAACTTCTGCGAGCTCTGCAGGATCGCAACATCACCGCCTTTGCCGTCGTGCCGCAGTTTTTCTATCTGATTCATGAGCGGATTTTTCAAGAGGTCGCAAAACGCCCCGCGATCACTCAAAGAGTTTTTCACGGGCTCATGAGCGCCAATCGCGCGCTAAGAACAGTCGGACTAAACGCGGGCCCAGTTATATTCCCCAAGGTTCACGAAACTTTAGGAAAGAAAATGCGCTACCTGGTCACGGGAGGATCGCGCTTCGATCCCGCCATCGCACATGATTTCAACGCGCTCGGCATAGACGTGCTGCAAGCCTACGGCCTGACTGAAACCACCGCCGCCGTATTTGCGACGTCGCCCACCGATAACGTGATCGGTTCCGTGGGCAAGGCGATGAAAGGTGTCGAGGGCAGAATCATCGAGGAGAAGATCGAGGAGAAGGCTGTCGAGGAACATAATATCGATCCGCAAACCTTGGACGATGGTGCCCCAGCCGCGGGTGAAGTCGCGTTGCGCGGTGCGGTCGTCATGAAAGGCTACTGGAATCGTCCTGACGCAACCGCAGCCGTCCTGCGTGACGGGTGGTTTTACACCGGCGATCTCGGCTACTTTGACGCCGAAGGAAACTTGTTTCTCACCGGCCGAAAAAAAGAACTAATCGTTCTCAGCAACGGAAAGAATGTTTATCCCGAAGAAGTTGAGGCGCATTACCTCAAGTCGCCGTATATCAAAGAGCTCGCCGTGATGGGACTCGAAGGCACTCCTGGCGAAGGGGGCGACCGGCTGCACGCGGTGGTCGTGCCCAACTTCGATGCGCTGCGCCGGAAAAAAATTGTGAATGCGAAGGAAGCGATCCGCTTTGATATCGAAAGCCTGTCGCAGCAAATTGCCTCCACCAAACGCATCGGCAGTTACGAGATCTGGCAGGAAGATTTGCCGCGCACCACCACGCGCAAGATCAAACGCTTCGAAGTTGAAAAACGCGTAAGAGCAAATCAAGCGCACAAGGTCATTGACGACTCCGAGTTGTCCCTCGAGCGCCCACTAACGGCAGAAGAAACAGACTGGCTGGCTCAGCCAGCGGTGCAGCGTGCACTCACGATTGTGCGGGAGGTCGCTCGTACTTCGCCACCAATCCTGCGCCCAACTCAAAATCTGGAACTCGACCTGGGCCTCGACTCCATGCAACGCGTCGAATTGCTCAGCCACGTCGAGGAACAATTGGGAGGCAACGTTCCAGAATCGCAACTCGCCGAGATTTACACCGTCCGCGACCTGGTCGATGCGGTTCTGCAAAGCGCGGCCGACGGCACCGGAGGCCGGGAAGCGCGCACCGCGTTCGCCGGTTGGAAGTCGATTCTGGCCCAGGAGCCCGATCCTGCCCAGATAATTTGTCTGGTTCGGCCCCAACCCATTAGCGCCTCCTTCTGGTATATGGTTTCGCGATTGACGCAAGTGATTGCGCTCGACCGCTTCCATCTGCAGGTATGCGGACTTGAGAAGCTGCCCAGGAGCGGCGCGTATATTATTTCATCCAATCACCAGAGCTATCTCGATCCGCTCATCCTCGCAAGCGTTCTTCCGCCACCCGTTTTCGACAAAGTTTTTGCCTTAGGCACAAGCGAAATCTTCGGCGAAGGAATCATGCTGCGGCTGGCACGTTCGCTGAGAATCGTAGTGCTCGATCCGGATGCCAACCTTACTCCTGCTATGCGTGCCGGCGCTTTCGGCTTGCGCCAGGGACGCCCGCTGATTCTTTATCCCGAAGGCGAGCGCTCGATCGATGGCACTCCAAGAATTTTCAAGAAGGGTGCCGCCATATTGTCCATTCATATGCAGGTGCCCATCGTGCCCGTGGCGATTGATGGCTTCTACAAAGCTTGGCCCAGGAACAAACCGTTCCAGCAATTCACTGCGCTGAAGATGGTGTTCGGCGACCCCATCGTTCCCCCGCCGGAGACAGACGCGTCAGACGAGGCTTACGAAAAACTGACCGCGGATCTGAAAGCGCGAGTAGTTGAAATGTGGGAAGGATTGCGGCGTTGAGCACCTTCGTAGCGCCGGGTGTCGGGGCACGACGTGCCCCGGGAGCCTGTATTCAAAACGCACACGCGAGAGGTTCAAAAAACACCGGCTTTACTTCGCGCGCGGATGCGTCTGATCATAGACCTGCAGGACGTGCTTCATTGACAACTGCGTGTAGCGCTGCGTCGTCGCCAGCCTTTCGTGCCCAAGCAACTCCTGAATCGCACGCAGGTCTGCGCCTTCTTCCAGCATGTGCGTGCCAAATGCATGCCGCAGTGTGTGCGGATGAACGTCCGGGGATAGCCCTTTCGCAACTGCGATCTTCTTGACGATGCGCCCCACACTCCGCGTGGTAAGCCGGCCACCTCGCCGGTTAATGAGCAAGGCCGCCGAGCGCTTCCGGATTGTACCCACAAGCTTCTCTCGCGCCGGAAGATAACTTGCCAACGCCGATTTCACCGAATCACCGAACGGAACATAACGTTCTTTCTTCCCTTTGCCGCGAATCAGAATGGCCTCGGCACTTAGCCGAATATCTTCGAGATTGATCCCGGTAAGCTCCGAGTTCCGGATGCCGCATCCATAGAGCAGTTCGAGCATCAGCCGGTCGCGCTCCGCAAATGCCGTGACTTCCGGCATCTCCCCATCGATCACAGCATTCATTTCTTCAATGGTGGGAACCCGCGGAAGTTTCTTCGGAAGCTTCGGCGTAGCCACAAGTTTTGCCGGATTGTGTTCCACCACTCCCTCCCGCGCCAGCCAGCGATAAAGAGAGCGCACAGCGGCCAAAGCACGCGCCACAGAAGTTTTGCTTAATCCCTTCTCGTAAAGCTGTGAGAGAAATCCACGCACTGCGATATGGTCGATCTGCTTCCATCCCCGCGAACCTGAGTAAGCCGCAAACAGCGCGAGATCGCGTCGGTAAGCCTTGATGGTGTGCGGCGAGGCATTCCGCTCCCGCAAATGCAGGATGAAGTCCGCGACAGCTTTACCCACGACAGTACGGGCCTCTTTGGTCGCGACAAGTGTCATTTCGCTTTCGCCCTGGGATGATGTTTCTGATACACGGTTCGCAGTCGGTCGAGTGCCAGATGCGTATAAACCTGCGTTGTAGAAATGTCCGCGTGACCCAGAATAGTTTGCACCGTGCGCAAATCAGCCCCGTTCTCCACCATATGAGTAGCGCAGGAATGCCGGAGCATGTGCGGAGAGGCCGCGCGCCCGCAAGCCGCAGAAGCAGCCCTGACCATTTGCCATACTCGTTGCCGAGTCAACTTCCGTCCGCCGCGCCCAATAAACAGCAGAGGTGAATTTTTCGCAGGGGTAGCTACAGATGCCGATATGCTTCGCCGCCCCGCCACCAGGGCCGGACGTGATTGCGCCAGATATTCGCTGAGCGCTTCCTGCGCCGATCTTCCCAATGGCACGACACGTTCCTTGTCACCTTTGCCCCGCACCAGCATGTATCCGGCTTCAAGCTTCAAATCTTCAAGCTTCGTGCTGTTGATTTCCGAAACGCGCAACGCACCCGCGTAGAAAACCTCCAGCATGGCGCGATCACGCCCGGCTAGCGCAGCAAAATCGCCGCTGTTACGCGTGGGATTGCCGTTCTGACGAGCCCGTGGAGCGGCCAGTGTCATTTCCATCTCATCGCGAGCCAGCGCCTTCGGAAGAACCTTCCATTGTTTCGGAGACTCGATATTCAGCGTTGGATCGTGTTCGATTTTCTTGTCGAGCAGGAGATAGCGATAGAGATGGCGAAGTGCCGAGAGCTTTCGACCCACGCTGCGGCCATCCACTTGATGAGAAAAAAGCTGTTGTAGAAAATCCCGTACATCGGTACGCTGCGCCGTTAGCAGCAGACGTTTTCGCTTCTCAAGAAATTCCGAGAACTGCAGAACGTCGGTTGTGTACGCGCTGATAGAGAGCGGCGCTAATCCCTTCTCGATTCGCAAATAGTCGAGAAAGTCTGACAGCACGCGCGATTTGGTTCCCGCAGTCATAGTGAAGAATGAATGAGTATGCTCGTTATCGGACGCTGAAGAAAGTAATGAAACGGATGCTCAAATGTGGCCGGTCGATAGAGGTGGCTTGCTACGCCCGTCCCGCGTCCCGCAGCAAATCCGCCGCGTACAACGCGCCCTCCGGCGTTTCCTCATGCTTGAAGTAAGCGAACACATCGCGCCCAGCGGCCAGATGTTCTCCGATACGGGCAACCATGCTGCGTCGCTCGTCTCCCGTGTAATTCGGCTTGCGGAATCTGTAATAAACATAAGGCGCAGTCACCACATCCGGCGTCACGCGCTCCTCGGTTTCCGCCACGCATAACGCGGCTCCGTGAGTCTTCAGCAGCTCCCAAGTCGAATCAGCAAACCACGACTCGTGACGGAATTCGAATGCCGCCGGCAACGTGCGAGGTAAAAGGCTGAGAAAATCTTTGAGTAAAGAGGCATCCATTTTCAGATTCGGCGGCAATTGAAAAAGTACAGGCCCCAGCTTGCCAGCGCTTGCCAGTGGCTCAATCGTTGCCAAAAAACGCGGGACAAAATCTTCGGTCCCCTTCAACCGCTTGATATGCGTGATTACCTGATGCGCTTTGACGCCAAAACGAAAATGCTGTGGCGTTTCCTGAATCCAGTTCTGGATTGTGCTCTCTTTCACCAGTTGCCGGAAAGTAAAATTCACTTCGACCGTATTGAGTCGTGTGGCGTAGTGACTGAGAAACTTCTTCTGCGCCAGTTTGGCTGGATAGAAATCAGGCTTCCAGCTTGGATACGCCCATCCGGATGTACCAGTGAAGAGTTGAGCCATGGCTAAAGTCGCAAAGCGGAATTCTTCGAGGACGGGATTATACCTTGCGTCTAGCCTTCGTTACCGGCGGCCGCTTCGAGACACCTTTCTCGCACTATTTCTGCGAAAAAGCCGAACTGGCTCAGCCTCCTCTTCGGCCTGAGCTGCGATTGAGATCGGCTCCTGCGTTTCCGAGCCTGCCGATTCCGCGCGCTTCTTGAGATCCGGCAACCGCTGCTTCAACACCAGCAGCGGCGCGGACAAATCTCCCATCTTTTCTACACGTTTTACCGTTTGCCCGGCTTCGAACACAAGCAAGCTCGCATCTTTCTTTTTGAAAACACGTTCGACTTCTTCCCACGTCACCGGAGTCGAAACCGTGGGCCGTTCTCGTGCCCGCAGCGAGTAAACCGCTATGGTGGTCTTGTGCTCGTCGTTCTGGCTCCAATCCACGAATACTTTTCCAGTGCGAACCTTCTTCTTCATATCCGACACAACCATCTCCGGATGATCATGTTCGAGCAACTGCGCGAGCGCGTGCGCGAAAGGCTTGGCCGATTCGTAGCTGGTTGGAGTATTCAGTGGGACATATATCTGCAGCCCTTTCGAACCGGAAGTCTTTGGAAAACTCTGCAATCCGAAGTGTTCAAAGATTTCCCGCAACCACAACGCAACCTGGCAACATTGCACAATATTCGCCGGCGGACCCGGATCGAGATCGAAAACCATCATCGTGGGACAAGTGATGTCCTTCGCCAGAGAGAGTGAGGGATGCAATTCGATGGCGGCCAGATTCGCCAGCCAAACCAGCGTCGGCAAATCGTCGGCCAGAATGTAATGCACCATGCGCCGGTTTCCCTCGCTCCAGATTGGCACAGTCTTCACCCAGTCGGGGCGATGCTGCGGGGCATTTTTCTCGTAGAAAAATTCTTCATCCACGCCATTGGGATAGCGCTTGCGCGTAAGCGGACGCGCCGCCAGATGGGGTATCATCGCTGGCGCAATCCGCACGTAGTAGTCGATGATCTGCTGCTTGGTAAAGCCGGCGGCTGGATAAAGAATCTTTTCCAGATTCGACAGCTTAAGTTGTCTTCCCTGAATTTCGATCGTCGAATCCATGGCGCGCACGCTCCAGAAGGCATTTTGCCTCAAACGGCGCGCAACGCAAAATTGGGGCCTCTACCTACTCGCCACGTTTGCACCTCAGCCCAGTTTGACAACCTCCCCGCTTGCCACGTAATTTCAAACTTCTGCCCTTCCTGTTCGTCTAAACAGGGCTGTTCCTAGATGCCTGCCAACTTTCCGGAGGTCCGATGAAACGCCGCTTGCTCAGACCCGTCGTTCTCGCAATGTTTCTCATTTCGCTCGCCGCGGCACAGGATGTCGCTTCCTTCGAAAAGCGCATCACCGTGAAAAAGTTGGCGAATGGCCTGACCATCATCCTCTGCGAGCGCCCGGAAGCCCCGGTCTTCTCCTTTTACACTTTAGTCGATGCGGGTTCTGTGCAGGATCCCATGGACAAAACCGGTCTGGCCCATATGTTCGAGCACATGGCATTCAAAGGCACAGACACAATCGGCACCACCAACTACCCTGCCGAGAAAATCGCATTGCAAAAAGTGGAAGAAGCTTACGTGTTCTACATCGCAGAGCGGGACAAACGCGTAGGCCGGGACGAAGTCAGACTAAAGCAACTGGAAAAAGCCTGGAAGGACGCCATCGCTGTAGCCGACAAGTATGTGGTGCCCAACCAGTTCGGAAAAATCATCGAACAGAGCGGTGGTCAGGATCTCAACGCCTCCACCGATTACGACGAAACCACCTATCACTATTCGCTGCCCGTGAACCGGCTGGAGCTCTGGGCGTATCTCGAATCCGACCGCTTTCTCCATCCCGTGCTGCGCGAATTTTATAAAGAGCGCAACGTCGTGATCGAAGAGCGCCGCCTTCGGACCGATAGCAATCCGATTGGGCGGCTGCTGGAACAATTCAACGCTGCCGCATTCGAAGCCCATCCTTACCATCGTCCGACCGTAGGGTGGATGTCCGACTTGAATTCTTTCTCAGCCACGGATGCAAAGAAGTTTTTTGACGAATACTACCGGCCGGCAAACATGGTAGTCGCGGTCGCGGGAGATATAAAAGCGTCGCAGGCCCTGCCGATTCTCGAAAAATATTTCAGCCGTCTGCCCGCCGGCCATAAACCCGACGAGGTCACGACCGTCGAGCCTCCGCAGAATTCCGAGCGCCGAGTCGAGTTGCTGGAAAAAACGCAGCCGCTCTATCTCGAGGGCTATCACCGCCCTGACTACATGTCAAAAGATGACGCCGTCTATGACGCCATCACCGATCTCATGTCGGAAGGCCGCACTTCTCGCCTCTACCGAGCGTTGGTGCGCGATAAAAGGATCGCATCGTTCTCTGCCGGATTCACTGGCCTGCCCGGCATCAAGTATCCACATCTGTTCGCCTTCTACGCGTTCCCGCTCCCCGGCCACACCACGCAGGAAGTGGCGGATGCGATACACGCGGAAATCGAGCGCCTCAAAAAAGAAGACATCAGCGACGATGAATTAAAGATGATCAAGACCCGCGCCAAAGCCAATCTGATCCGGGGCCTGGCCGACAACGAAGGACTGGCAACCCAACTGGCGACCTACCAAACGCGTTACGGCGATTGGCGCGAGTTGTTCCGCTCCGTCGATCGCATCGACAAAGTGACCAAAGCAGATATTCGCCGCGTGGCCAACGAAACTTTTAACGACACGAACCGCACTGTCGGCATTATTGAAACGGTCAAAGGCGCTGCACAGAGCGATGAAGAGAGACAGAGTTCGGAAGACCAAACTCCGCCGGATCGTGCTCCATCAGGTCAAGGAGGTGCGCGATGAAGACGATCCGGATTGTTCTCGCGATAGTTCTTGCGGCCTCCACTTTATTTGTCGCGCCTTCCAAAGCGGCATCGCAGACGACAAACTGGAAGCAGATTCCGACCCCTCCCCTGCCCGCCTTTCATCCGCCGGTGCCGAAGCGCATCGAACTCTCGAACGGCATGGTGATCTTCCTGCAAGAAGATCACGAGTTGCCGCTGATTGACGGCACCGCTCGTATCCGGGGCGGCTCGCACATTGAACCAGTCGGCAAAGTTGGGCTCGTGGATATCTTCAGCGAAGTCTGGCGCACCGGTGGCACCAAAACACAAACCGGCGACCAACTTGACGATTTTCTCGAAGTGCGCGCGGCGAAAGTTGAAACCGGAGGCGGTCCCGATTCAACGACCATCAGCTTATCCTGCCTCAAAGGCGACTTCGACGATGTTTTCAAAGTCTTCGCTGACCTGCTGCAGAATCCAGAATTTCGTGCCGATAAGATCGACATCGCACAAAAGCAAATCTACGACGCTATCTCGCGGCGCAACGACGAGATCGGAGCGATCGCCGCGCGCGAAACCGCCAAGCTCGCTTACGGGACTAACAATCCCTACGCCCGTGAGCCTGAGTATTCCACTGTCGCTGCCATCACGCGCCAGGACTTGCTCGATTGGCACAAAACTTACGTCCAACCCAATCACATCATTCTTGGCATAAGCGGCGACTTCGACGCCCCGGCTATGGAAGCCAAACTGCGCGCCGCATTCGACTCGTGGCCGAAAGGCAGCGACCTGCCAAAAGATGAAGTTCGTTATGAGCCCGCCAAACCGGGCTACTATCAAATTTCGAAAGAGGATGTGAATCAAAGCAGCGTCCACCTGGTTACGCTTGGCACCACGCGCAACAATCCTGATTACTACGCGATTGCTGTATTTAATGAAGCGTTTGCCGGAGGATTTTCTTCGCGGCTCTTCAACGACATTCGCACCAAGCGCGGCCTGGCGTACAACGTCGGCGGCGGCATCGGCACCAACTTCGGGCATCCGGGCATTCTACAATTCGTCGCCGGCACCAAGAGTCAGAGCACAATCGAGTCGATCCAGGCACTCGATGAAGATATCGACGATCTGAGCAAGAAGCCTATCGACGAGGATGAAATCAAGCACGCCAAAGATGCCATTTTGAACGCTTTCATCTTCCGTCTCGATTCACCCGACAAAGTTCTCGCTGAAAGAATGACCTACGAATTCTACGGATACCCGTCCGATTGGCTTGACAAGCTTCCCGCAGAAATTCAGAAGGTCACCGCAGCCGATGTGAATCGCGTTGCAGCTAAGTATGTACACCGCGACCAGTTGGCAGTTCTTGTGGTTGGCAACACGAAGGAGTTCGATAAACCCCTGTCCTCGCTTGGGCCGGTAAAGGAAATCGATATCACGATTCCTCCTCCGCCGAGCGCAAAGGAAGAGGAAGGCGAGAAACCCACAGCCTCGAACGAAGAAGGCAAGGCAATGGCGGCAAAGGTGGTAGCCGCGATCGGCGGCGAAGCTAGACTGGCGGCGATCAAATCAGTGAAGACGAAAATTACCCTCACGCAAAAAACTCCGCAAGGCGATTTCCCCATGCAGATGGAAACTGCGATCGTCTTCCCCGATCACCTGCACGCTGAAATGCAAACTCCGAATGGAACCGTGAATGTGGTGGTCACGCCGGGGGCAGCTTTCATGGCCCTTCCCAACGGCGACACTCAATCCTTCCCCGAGCCTCGGAAAGCTGAAATGCTCGAGCAGATCAAACGCGATCCCATCTTCATCGCCGCGCACTGGAAGGATCCCAACATGTTTTTCCATGCTGGGGGAACCGAAAAAGTCGGAGAGACGGATGCTCGCATCGTTGATGTAGATTCTGATGGCGCAGCTATCCGATGGTTCGTCGATCCCAAGAGCGGTTACATTTTGAAGGAGACCTACAAAACACTCAGCCCGAGTGGACCCGTGCAAGGCGAGACGGACATGGACGAATGGAAGCCGATGAGCGGCTTGAATCTTCCGCTCTTGCGCCACAACAAGCAGAATGGCCAGGAAACGAGCACGGCGGAATACACAGCATTGGAACTCAATCCCGCAATTGATCCGAAGTTATTTGAAAAGCCCGCGGAAAAGCCGGCTCAGCCCTGACGTTGCCGCCACGAAAACCAGAGGGCCGCCGCGAGGTAGATCAATGCGCCTGCAATGGCTAAATTGCCAATCGTGTGCATCCTTATACCTTCTTCGTTTTCCGGCGCAACATTCCCGCCAAAGATAAAAGCCCTGTACCGAATAGAGTCAGTGTGGCTGGCTCAGGAACCGCGGAGTATCCGATATATTCCTGAGGAGTGCCGCCCCAGCTTTGCGTTCCCGCGATCGGTGTATAGAGCACAAGCCCCTGGAAGGCGCTGTTAGGAGCCTTTGCCGCCAGCGCTAAAAACGCCGCATCCAGCGCTGCCGTTCCATTGCCCTGGAAGAATGCGCTATTTTTTGCATTCGTCGAGAACAGTCCCCAGATGGCAAAGTTTCCCGCGTTCACACTCAGCGTGCCGTTCAGAATGCTCTTAAAGATAAGTCCCGCAGCTTTGTAATCCATTAACTCGCTGCCGAACAGTCCCTTGCCACTTAGTAAGCTGCTCTCGTGCGCCTTCCAAGTCTCGCCCATCGTTACCGGATTGTCATAGGTATCGCAGATCAGCGAGACCGGCGCCTTGCCGTTGATCGAGAAATAATAGGGATAGGTGTATACGCCGTCAGCGTTATTGCCGCCCACGCCTACGAGTTTCATTCTCACGATTGAATGCGCGGCAGCCGACGCAGGGCACAAACACACAACAGCTAGAACCAACAGTGAAAGTATTGCAAAACGAAGTCCACGCATATTGTTAAAACCTCCCAGCTGAACAGGTTGCATCACGCGCCATAAACGGGTTACTTTTGCAGCGCAAGGTAACTTCATCGAAGCTCAAAAACGGCTTCTTACGAAGCACCTGCGCTGATTCATAATTTCCTGGCATTGTGGGCTGCTCTCTATTAGTGCAGCGGAACATCCAAAGCCGCGAACCATGCAATGTTCAACTTCTGTTCTAATGAAGTGTGGTTGATGAAATATTTTGCGCATGTGGAAAGGAACTCAGGTTCTCGGCCAGCCTCTCGTAATACTCCTGAAGTCACGCAAGGTAATCAGCCTCAGTAACTCGCACGCGGGATTTCCTCAGCGCTTCTTCATGAACATCGTGGTTGACATTTTTTCTTGACGGCAGCCGATCGACCATCTATTATAGGCGAACAAAAGGCGAATACTATGTCGTCACTCCCTCTTTTCGCAACGTCGCAGAACCCCGCCTTGGTTGGCATTGCCCGCCTGGCGGCCGAGGGCGAATCCCTTCGAGAGGGACACAACGTCGAATATTTCACCCTGCCCGCGCGTTCCCTGCTGAACCGCTGCACCAGCAACCGCAACATGCCCTTCACTTGGACCATCAACCCATATCGCGGATGCGAATTCGGCTGCCGCTACTGTTATGCCCGCTACACCCACGAATTCATGGAAATGCGCAACAGCATGGAGTTCGAGCAGAAAATCTACGTAAAGCAGCACACTGCCGAATTGCTGAGGCACGACCTGCGGAAGGTCAAATCAGGTGAGTCCATCGCGCTCGGTACGGCGACTGACCCTTACCAACCTGCCGAGCGCCGCTATGAAGTGACGCGCGGCATTCTTGAAGAATTCGCACGCCATCGCGGCCTCGAGTTGGGGATTGTTACCAAGTCGAATCTCATTGTCCGGGATATCGATCTACTCCGCGAAATTTCGCGGAGCAATAAACTATCGGTCCACATTACCGTCACCACGTTGGACGTAGAGCTGGCAAGGATTCTGGAGCCGCGCGCCCCTCGTCCTGACTTGCGCATCGACGCGGTTCGCCAACTCAGTAATGCAGGGATCACAGTGGGAGTAAGTTGCTCGCCCGTTTTACCCGGCATCACCGATTCGCCTGCCGATCTTGAGGCTGTTGTGCGCGCAGCGGCCGGGGCCGGAGCACGTCACATTTTTGCGAACTCTTTATTTCTCAAGCCCTGTTCGGCAGCGGTTTTTCTTCCCTTCGTCGAGCACTACTTCCCGCACCTGGCAGAAAATTACCGCCAGCGCTACCAGGAGCGATCCTTTCTTCCCCCTTCGTATAGCAAACGCATATCGCAACTGGTCAGGAAATTTCGGCAGAAATATGGGATTGGGCGCGACGACCCACGTCGAGAATCGGCCTTTGCCACCAAGTGGCCCGTCCAAGCCTTCGACGAGCAGCTACAGCTCTTCTAGTATCGTGTCCCGCAAGTTCGCTGCATTTGTTTTGAAAGGGCGCAGCTTTAGCTGCGCCGAAAGATGTCATAGATGCAGCGGCTTTAGCCGCTGAGGCTGAGACGGAGTTGTAGAACGAATTTACGGGACACCACAGTAGGGGCCGACGGAAGAGACTATCCAGAAAATCCCCTGACCTTCAGCTCGCACTATAGTAATAAAGTCCGAATCAACCGAATCATTTATAAGTAAACTTGCTGGGTAAACTTGTTGGACAATCAACTTTTCCCTCTGGCTCCGGATTGATTCGACTACCAGCAAACGCATGGCCTCGACCGTTTCAGAACACGAGGTAACCGCACCCGTGCCAATCGCGGAGCGCACACCATTTCAATCGTCACACCGCCAGGCCTTAGTCCTCGGACTTCTTCTCATCATCGCTTCGCTCACACTCTACAATCCGGTCAGCCGGCATCCATTTGTCAACTACGACGACGATCGCTACGTCTCCGACAATGCCCATGTGAAGGATGGTTTCAGCTGGGAGTCGATCAAGTGGGCCTTCACCAGCTACGACGAGAGCAACTGGCATCCGCTCACCTGGCTCTCCCACATGCTCGATTGCCAGCTCTTCCATCTGAATCCAGCCGGACACCACTACACCAACGCCCTGCTGCATGCTCTTAATGTGGCGCTGTTGTTCTGGGTGCTGTACTCCGCAACCGGCTTCATTTGGCGGAGCTTCATGGCCGCTGCTCTGTTCGCGCTGCATCCCATCAACGTTGAATCGGTCGCCTGGGTCGCCGAACGAAAAAATCTGCTAAGCTTGTTCTTCTCTCTTCTCGCTCTGGGCACCTATCATTGGTACGCAAGCAAGCCGCGTGTAGGCCGCTATGCTGTGGTCGCTGCGCTTTTTGCGCTAGGACTAATGGCCAAGCCTCAGGTCATTACTCTGCCCTTCGTTTTGCTCCTCTGGGATTATTGGCCCCTGCAGCGCGCCGGTGCTCCTGCAAATCAGGATGCAGGAATCGAAAGGCAGTCAATCCCGGGTCAGTCAATCCCAGCTAAGCCCTGGACTGGGCTTGTGCTCGAGAAGTTGCCGCTCCTCGCCATGTGCGTAGCAAGTTCCGTTCTCACTCTAAGAGCTCAAACAGCTGCCGGAGCGGTCACATCTTTTAGCCGATACCCGCTCTCGATTCGCCTTGAGAACGCGATCGTTGCCTACACGCGATATCTTGGAAAAGCGCTATGGCCTTCGCATCTTTCCGTTATGTACCCCTACCAGCCGGCATCTCTCACGCCATCGCAGATTCTTCTATCGCTCCTCTTGCTGATCTTGATCACAGCGGGAGTGGCAGCCGCGAAGAAACGTTATCTCATTGTCGACTGGCTCTGGTTTCTTGGAACTCTAGTTCCGATGATCGGCGTGATTCAAGTCGGCGTACAAGCCATGGCAGATCGCTACGCCTACCTTCCCTTCATCGGACTCTTCATAGCCGCCTGTTGGGGCGTATCGGAATTCACAGAGAATCGCTCCCTTTCTTACAAATGGCTCGTCGCTCCATCTGCAATCGTACTTGTGGCGTTATCGTTGGCGTCTCACCGGCAGATCGGCTACTGGAGCAGCAATCTGTCTCTCTGGTCGCACGCCACGGCCGTCACCACCGGCAACTTTGTCGCAGAGGATGGCATCGGCAATTCTCTTCTCGCGCAGGGAGATCTCGAACAAGCCATGCCGCACTTCCAGCTCGCCGCTGACATTCATCCTACCGATCCCATCAGCAACTCCAACCTGGCCTTTTACAAGATGCAGCACGGCGATTTGGCCGGCGCAATCGCGCTCTACACAAAAGTGGTCGACAACACTCAAGATGAACGCTCCAAGGCAATCGCTTTTATCAATATGGGCAACATGCAGATGGAACTCGGGAACTTGAGTGCCGCCAGGGACAACTTCCAGGCTGCCATAAACCTTCGTCCCCGCAACGTCCGGGCCTGGATTGGCCTCGGCGTGACAACTCAGAAATCCGGGAACTACACTGCGGCAATCCAGGCCTACCGTCGAGCGGTTTCGCTGCAGCCGACCGATCTCACCTATCTTCTGCTCGCCAGCGCATTGCAGCGAAGCGGTCGCGACGCGGAAGCTGTGTCCGCAACTCAAACCGCAAAGCAACTATCCCAGAACATTACCCAAACGCAGCAATTCGTGGACAAACTACTCGCCCACTAAATTCCCTTACGATCGAATTGACGGCTAACGAAACCGCCTTCTTCTATAATCACTGCACTTCCTATGGCGACCACTCTCCCACCGCCCGAAACCATCGCCGCTCCGCCGCCTACCTTGCGAGTGAAGCTGCAGCGCTTCTGGCGGCGGGTTACCGAAGGCATGGAGCTCACTCAACTCTGGTCGCAGTTCGAAACCGAAGCGCGCGCCAGTTACCGTCTCTACTCGCGTGACGTGGCTGCCAAAACTCCCGAAGGTCTCACCCGGCGCGGACGCCATCTGCACGTCGCCAAAGAATTCTTCTGGGCCGTTCTCGAAAAACTTTCGCCCGCGCGCCGCGTGCTCCTGTTGGCGGCATTGGTCATGCTCGTTTTTCCGAGCAGCGGCTTCAGCTATCACGATGCCGGACACGAACTCCACGTCATCGAACTCGACCTCCATTTCTGGGGTGGTTTGCTTCTGTTTCTGCTCCTCATGCTCGAGATTGCCGATCGGGTCGTGATGAAGCGCGACTTGCAGATTGCGCGCGAGATCCAAACCTGGCTCCTGCCCGGAGCTCCGCCGCAAATTCCGGGAATCTCGATTGCCTATACCACGCGTCCCGCAAACACGGTCGCCGGAGACTACTACGATGTGTTTCCGCGTCCCGGTAAAACGAACGAAGAAAATCGCGTGGTGTTCGTCGTAGCCGACGTCGCCGGCAAGAGCATTCCCGCAGCTATGCTGATGGCGACTTTTCAGGCCAGCCTCAAAACCCTTTCCACCGCTCAGGTCGCGTTGCCCGAACTCGTGGCCAACATGAACAAGTACGCCTGCTCGAACAGCCAGGGTGGATTGCGCTTCACCACCGCTTTTCTGGCGGAGTATGACACAGCCCAGCACGCCTTCACTTACATCAACGCAGGTCACAACAATCCCATCCTGCGCCGCAGCAACGGATTGATCGAGCGCCTCGATGTCGGCGGATTACCTCTCGGCATTCAGTCCGAGGCGAAGTACGAGTCGGCAAGCGTCACCCTTGCGCCCGGCGATTGGCTCCTCATCTTTACTGACGGTTTGGTCGAGGCCGAAAATGCCCGCCAGGATGAGTACGGCGAACCGCGAGTGGCTCAGCGCTCTCGAGGCCAGTGTCTCCGCCACTCCCAAGGAATCACTGGACCGCCTGATGGCCCAACTGGATCTATTCGTCGGCAGCACTCCCCAGCACGATGACGTCACCTGCATGCTGCTGAAAGTTGCATGATCCTTCCCCGTTTGGCGGTTGCCGCGCAGGCTCTCTCTGTACGCACTGGCTGCCAATTCAATCGCGCTTTAGCCAGAGTTGCATTTTGGCGTTTAGCGACTCTTGCCTGCCATCGCTTCCACGTACATCCGGTGAAACGCGTGCACACCTCTCTCCTGCTTCACGCTGAACCGGCCCCGCGAATAACTTCGCGAGTGCAGATTTTTCTGCACTCTCTCGCAGATACCAATGTCCTCGGCCTGAATCTGGTCGCTGAATTCCACCGCGTCCCTCGCCGCGGCGCTGTTGTGTTCCTTCTCCGGCAGGTACCACTCGAAGATAGCCAATGAGCGCTCGGCTTCGAGCGGCAGCACAATATTTAAGGAAACGTTATCCGGATAACAGTTCAGCATCCAATTCGGAAAAATCCAGAAGTAGTCCGTCGTAAGATTTTCACTTGCTCCCTGGTAACGCCGCGGAGTCGCGTCCCCAGGCTGTGCCCCGCGAATAGGACTGAACTGCCGCACATGCCGCGCGTATGGCTCGACCGCGTAAGCGTTGTAATCCAGTTCACGATTCAGTCCCGGATGTACGCTGGGCAGGTGGTAGCCTTCGAGATAGTTGTCGACGTAAGTCTTCCAGTTGCACTTCATGTCATAAGTGCGGCGTTCGAATAGCTTCATCCCGGCAAAGTCAAACTTCGCCACCTGGTGCGGCAACTCGCCCAAACTCTCGCGCAGAGGCCGTGCATCCGCATCAAGATTCACGAACACCAGGTTGAACCATTCCTCCGTTCGCACCGGCATCAAAGCAAAATCTTCGGCACGAAATCCTTCGACGCCCTCGATCTCGGTGGCGCTGACCAGCGCACCATCCAGGCCATAGGTCCACCCATGGTAGCCGCAGCGGAAGAGTTTTCGCGAGCCGCATCCTTCCGCCGGCGGACCGGCGCGGTGCCGGCACACGTTATAAAAGCCGCGCAGCTTGCCGTCGCCGCCGCGCACGATGAGTAGTGGTTCGCCGATCAGCTCCGTCGTGAAGTAGTCGCCCGCATTTGCCACCTGGTCGCGGTGTCCCACCACTTGCCAGCTTCGCGAAAAGATTTTTTCTTTCTCGACCGCGAACGCAGCCGGTTCGGTGTAGAGGCTGGCAGGAAGAGTCCACGCCCGCGCTATCTTGGAATCAATCGCAGGAAGATCGATCGCAGGAAGATTTTCGAAACCGCCCATGAAATTGGCCCACTCGGACCACACATTCTACGACAGGCGGCAAGCGGCCTGATCTCAATCGGCATGATTTGAATAGGGTTTGACCTTGTCGGCCCTGATCCCGGCCGTCGCCAGCACCTGCGTCGCTGACTCCTGGGCTTTGGAGAAATCGCGGGAAATCCTTTGAGCATGCGCAGAAGCGTCGTCGGCTTCTGCCGTGCGACCCACTCGCCGTAAGGCCTGCGCCAGCAGCACATAGTGAACGTCGCTGGGATCGACCTTAACCGCATGAGAAATTCGCGTCACCGCAGAGGCGAAATCCCCGCTTCGCTCGGCCAGCAAACCGCTGCCGACAAGAGCAGCGCCGTTGTCGGGATTCTGTCGCAGCGCTTCTGCGTAGCTCATTCTGGCATGGTCGAGATCACCCATCTGCAGAAACCCTAATCCGAGGCAGCTTAGCGCAACCGCCCGTGACTTTGAATCCGTAGAGACGTTTACTGAGCGCTCAAACTGCTCAATCGCCTCTCCCATGTGCCCGTGGAGTTGCTCGTAAAATCCGAGATCCAGCAACGCTGACGCATTGTACCCCCGCAAACTCTGGGCTACTCTGAACTCGGCAATCGCCTCTTCCGGCCGTCCCTCTTTGGCCAGTGCACGAGCCAGGCCGTCATGTGCCCGATAGTTGTCCTTCGTGACGCTGATTGCATGTCTCCAGAGAGTTTCGCTGTTTTGCCAATACGCGATCTGACGATGGCTTAGCACTCCCAAAGTTACCAGGACCAACGCCGCCGGCACCGCTAACCACGCAACCGGGAGCCTCCGTACTCGCGCTACTTCTGCGACCCCCCAAACCATGCACACAAATAAGCCAATGTAGGATAGATAAGCATAGCGATCGGCCATCGCCTGCTCGCCCACCTGAACAATCCCGATCACAGGAACCAGCGTGCCCAGCAGCCAGAACCAACCTACCAGCAGGTAACGATGATTCGCCCATCGAAGAACAACGGCGGTCACGATGAGCAACAAAGCGGCAGAGGCCAGGATTTCCCATCTGGGAAGAGCGTTGCCGGGATGCGGATAGAACGCCGCCAGCCGCACCGGCCAAAACGCCTTCCCTAAATACCGGACATAAGAGATCACTACGTTCCCAAACCGCGCCCGGGCAGAGTATTCCCCACCCAAGGTTCGCACCGCATTCCCAGACCGCTGCGCGAGCAACGTGATCACGCCGCTCGCCGCCGCCAGCAAAAACAACGGGACCTTTTCAAGCACCAGAAACGAAAACGATCGCGGAACCAGCGCCTCGGCGGGATCATTTTCGGGAGCCTTCCTACCGAGAACTGAGAACCGAGAACTGCGACCTACCCTTCCCAACGGCCAATAATCCCACAACAGCAAAACGAACGGCAGCGTAATGATCTCCGGCTTTGCCATCAATCCCAGGGCGAAGAGACCTGCTAGAACTGCATAACGTTTGACTCCGCCGCGCCGCACGTACCATCCGTAGGCGTGCATGGCGAGCAGGAAAAATAAAGTACTCAGAACATTCTTCCGCTCCGTCGCCCACGCCACCGACTCTACATTGATCGGATGAAGCGCAAACAATGCCGCTACCATCAGGCTGGGCCAGGTCAGGCCTGTGGCGCTCTCCAACAGCAGAAACAGTAACACCGCGTTCGTTGCATGCAACAGAACCGTTACATAGTGGTGACCGACTGGATTCAACCCAAAGAGCTGGCAGTCGACCGCATGCGATAACCACGTAAGCGGATGCCAGTTGGCGGCGTCATAGCTCGTGAACGCCCATTTCACGGTGTGCCAGGTCAGCCCCTCGATCACATGGGCGTTATGGACGATGTAGAAGTCGTCGTCGAGGTTCGTAAAGCCGTTATGGATGACGGGATTGTAGAGAGCAAGGGTTACAAGCACCAACAACAGGCACAAAACTGTGCTTCGCTTCTCCCGGGAGATAAATAAGCGTACCGGTGGCTGGGAAATTTTGGCCGGCTCTACCGCAACCGCTGTCGCGCCTGAAGACAAGAACTCAACCCCTCACCTTAGATCTGGACCTGACAAGAATCTAGAACGAACAGACTTAAAACCAACACAGACTTTAAAACCTACAAAGATCGAAAACAGACAAACGATTATATGCACGGATAGCACCGGAAAGATCGCCGGACCGCGCTCCCTTGTTACTTTTGTGATGTAACCAGCTGGCGCGGCAGTTGCAAGTTCCCGAATCGGGCGCGTTCTCCAATCGTGCACTCACGCGGTGTAGGAGTTGGCGCATGTCGCAGTGGAGGGCAACGGAACCGCCGATCTACGCGCAGCGCCTCCTTTATTGCCATAAGTTTCGCCGCAGACAGATGCCGCGAACCGTCAGTCGGATGACGGATTTTGGCAACAGCCCGGCTATCAAAACCGATATAATGGAACCGAAGTTCGGCTTCATACTGAAAACAAGGGATCTCCAGAAGTGCATACCGGAACCAAGGTAACTATCGGGTTTGGCCCCGCAAGTGCGAATATCTAGCCCGACTGCGTCATTGTATGACCAGCACGAAATTCAAAGAAGAAACGAGAGGGAAAATAGAGATGCGGAAACAGAAGGGTTTCTCACTAATTGAGCTGATGATCGTGGTGGCCATCATCCTGATCATTGCAGCTATCGCCATTCCAAACTTGCTGCGCGCCCGTATGTCTGCCAACGATTCGTCTGCGGCCGCGTCCGAACACACCATTATCGTGGGTGAAGTCAGCTATTATGGCTCCTATCCCACAGTAGGTTATGGCACGCTGGCAAATTTGGGAACCGGCGGCGTCACTCCTTGCGTTCCGGGCACCGTTGCCGGTTGCTTTATCGACAACACCCTGGCGAGCAACGGCAATCCGGCCGGCACTGGCAAGAGCGGTTACATGTTTGCTGCCATAGCCAATAACGCGGCGCTGCCCTACACGTTCTACACAACGGCTACACCCATCAGCAACCAGAGCGGTGCCAAGTCGTATTGCGCGGCGGATGACGGCGTGGTGCGCACCAACACGAGTGGCAACCTCGGCATTGCTACCAGCTACGCAAACTGCCTCACCTTCACCCCGATGAGCAACTAACACTGCTTGTATCGGCAAGTACTTGGAGCACAAAACGAAGGGCAGTGGATGCAAATCCGCTGCCCTTTCTTATTTCCTGCTGAATCTGACTCTGCAAGGCACTACCGAAACCTTGGTAACACGGAATTTCCTGCCGCCCAGACGTACAATTACCACCAACTCGTATTCCGATAGCGGTACCTGACACGAGGTCACAAATAGACGCATGGCATGGGAGAAACTCACTCTTTCGCGACCGCGTTCGATTGTTCCTCTAGTCAGCCTCTCAGCAGTCTGGCTAGCGCTCGTGATTGCGGGAGCACTGCTCACCGATTTTAATGAGCCCTACCTTCCCTTCGCGATTGCTGGTGGATTTGTCTTCTTTTTACGCGGCGCTCCCTCGCGCTGGGAAATCTATGCCTGGCTGTTGATTTCGGCGATCTTCATCAAAGTCATCCACCTGCCGCAGACCCCATTCTGGGTGCTTCGCGTGGCCAGCTCTTTTGCGGTGCTGGGCTTCGGCGCACTCCTTCTGCTGGGGCTCCGCGCTTTGTGGTCAGAGCGGGAAGGCCGCAAAAATGCCCTCGCGCTGCTGGTCCCATCCCTGATTCTTGTTCTCTTCATACTTTCCAGCGCCAACGCGCTGCGCTTGAGCAGCGGTTTCAACCCAAAGACATACGATGCCTGGCTCTATGCCTTCGATGGAAGCCTGGGCTTTCAACCCAGCTTTTGGATGGGAAAGATCATGTACCAAAGCCTGGCGTTGACTCGGATCACGCTGCTGACTTACCTTTCGCTGCCCTTCGCAATGGCAGTTGTGTGCGCCTGGCACATTCCCTCTTCAGCACGCAGAGTGTCATGGCGCGTGTTAACCGTGTTGTTGCTCGCTGGGGTTGCCGGCTGGCTCTTGTATAACGTCATCCCGGCCACTGGGCCGCTCTACGCCTTCGCGGCAAACTTCCCGTGGAACTCCGTGCCCTATAAAGATTTATCGACGTTCCCCTTGGAAAAAATGTCGATCCCGCTGGGCATCCCACGCAATGCCATGCCGTCGTTGCATGTGGGCTGGGTTATTCTGCTGTGCTGGAATAGCAGAGGTCTTCCCCGCGCCCTCCGTGCAGCGCTGGTTCTCTACCTTCTCCTGACTGTGGTGGCGACCCTGGGAAGCGGACAGCACTATTTGGTCGACCTGGTGGTCAGCTTACCATTTGCTCTGGCAGTGCAGGCCTTGGCGTGCTTTTCCCCTCCCAATCCGTCTCGGCGCATCGCTGCCATGGTTGCGGGGATCGGATTTACCGTGGCCTGGCTGCTGCTGGTACGTTTCGGCGTGTCGTGGGCCCTCAAGTCTCCGGCAATTCCCTGGTCTCTCATGCTGGTCACCACGTCCGTCACATTCTGGCTAGAGATTCGAATGGCGCAGCACCATTCAAGCGACGCTGCTGCCGAGAGCGTGTCGGTAATTCTGCCAGGCCTGCTCCGCGGTGCCCGATGAACCGCTGGAAATAGAATTAGTCGCTCCAAGTATCGTGTCCCGCAAGTTCGTTGAATTTGTTTTGAAAGGGCGCAGCTTTAGCTGCGCCGAAAGATGTCATAGATTCAGCGGCTTTTAGCCGCTGAGGCTGAGACGGAGTTGTAGCACGAATTTAAGGGACACCGCACTCGTTGCCTCAGTCGCTTTGGGATTCAAACGTTATACGCTCCGATCAAGGAGCAGCATTCCGGCACAGATTGACATAAATTGTCAACGCAGGGAAGGCGCAAGCCCATCGAAACGAGCGTCCCCATGGAATGATTGCGAACTGTCTTCGCATCAGGCTGAAAGTAAGAGAGTTCTCACTACCTGTTAAACCCTTTGGGATTGGCCCCCTGCATGCGACGACGTTTATGTCCGCGTAGTAAAGCAACGGCATGGCCAAGGGACAAAAGTGTCCAGAAATAGTGTCCAGAAATGAAGATCGGTCCATGAGGGAACATAAGGGTTTCTCACTTATTGAGCTTATGATTGTGGTCGCGATTATCCTGGTAATCGCTGCGATCGCCATTCCGAATTTACTGCGGGCTCGCATCGCTGCCAACGACTCTTCCGCGGCAGCCTCCATTCACACCATCAATGTTGCGGAATCAGGGTATTTCGTTACTTACAACACCGTCGGATTCCCACTGACTCTCACCACTTTGAGCGGCCCGGACCCTTGCACTCCTAGCGCCGCCCAAGCTTGCCTGATCGATCAGTCGCTGGTAGCGGCCGGAGGCAAAAGTGGCTACACCTTCGCCGCGACCGGCTCGGCTAGCCCGGGCAGCCCCTTCAATGATCAGTTTTACGCCACCGGAACACCCATCAACGATATGACCGGTTCCCGAGCCTACTGCTCGGTTCAGGACATGTCGATTCGCCTTCAGCCCGCGGGCAACACCACCCTGGTTCCGAGCTATGCGACCTGCCTTACGCTGGCTGCGATGTCGAATTAGCGCCTCAACCCAGCAATTCCACGAGACCAGCACCCAGGCAATCTCCTCCCTTTGGTAATGTCCGGCGCACACCCGCCACTTTACTGTCGGCCACTTTTGCATATAATTTTCTTGCAAGCAAAAGATGCCTTGGACTTGGTCCCTTCCATGCCTGCCATAGAAATTCTTGGATTGGAAAAGACTTACAGCGTGGGCTTCTGGCGCAAGCGCCCCAAGCGCGCCCTGCACCCGCTTACGCTCAACGTCGAAGATGGAGAGATTTTCGGTTTTCTCGGCCCCAACGGCGCCGGAAAAACTACGACACTAAAGCTGCTCATGGGACTTGTGTTCCCCACCGCCGGATCGGCGCGCATCTTGGGACGCGATTGGACGGACGCCTCCGTTAAAGCACAGATCGGATTCCTGCCCGAGCAGCCATATTTCTACGACTACCTCACCGCGCACGAGCTGCTGGAATACTACGGACAGCTTTCCGGCGTTCCCGCCAAACAGCGCAAGCAGCGGGTCGAGCAAGTGCTGCACCAAGTCGGTCTGCGTGACGTGCAAGGCGTGCAGTTGCGAAAGTTTTCCAAAGGCATGCTGCAACGGGTCGGAATCGGTCAGGCCATCCTTCACGATCCCAAGCTCGTCTTCTTCGACGAACCCATGTCCGGCCTCGACCCCATGGGCCGCCGCGAAGTACGCGACCTCATGGAGCAGCTCAAGCACGAAGGCAAGACCGTATTCTTCTCGACCCACATTCTCTCCGACGCCGAAGCGCTTTGCGACCGCGTTGCCATCATTCACAAGGGAGAGCTGCGCGGCGTAGGAGCAGTCGAAGATCTGACCTCGAGCGTTCAGGGCAAAGTGGAAGTCATCTGGCAGGGCACGCAGATACCGGCCGCGATTAAGGCACTGGGCGCCGAATGCCACGTCTCCGGAGACCGAGTCCGCGCCATTATCACCGAGAACCAACAGGATGCAGTCATCGATTCCCTACGCCGCGATCGCTATCGCTTGATCGCGGTCACTCCGGTACGCACTTCACTCGAAGCTTATTTTGTCGAGAAGCTTCAGCGCGCCGAGACCGTGGCTGGGAGGGCCATATGAAAGCTCGTATCGCCCACATTGCCTCCAACACCTTCCGCGAAGCCGTGCGCGACCGCGTGCTCTATAACCTGATTGCGTTCGCTCTGTTGCTTTCGGGAGCCGCTGTCCTTGTCGGCCAGATTTCGATTGAGATCGAAAAGCTGGTCGTCATCAATCTTGGGCTCACCGCGGTTTCTTTGTTTGGCGTGGTGATTGCGATTTTTATCGGCATTGGCCTGGTCTCCAAAGAAATCGAAAAGCGAACTCTCTACACCGTGCTCTCCCGCCCCGTCCGCCGCTGGGAATTCATTGTCGGCAAGTTCTTCGGACTGGCTGGCACGCTGGTGGTCAATACCTTTTTTATGGCGATCGGTGTATTCGCCGCTTTGTTCTACGTTTCCCGAACATTCGCGCGCGCCGATGCGCTGATTTTCGTCGCTTTATACTTCATCGTTCTCGAATTCTTGATCATCTGCTCGCTAGCGCTGTTGTTCTCGTCGTTCTCTTCGCCCTTGCTTTCCGCTGTCTTCGCCTTCTCGCTATTCGTGATCGGAAGTTTTGCCGAAGACCTGCGCAACTTCGCCGGCATGGCGCACGGAGTCTCGCGATGGTTCGCCACGGCAGCAGCCTACCTGGTGCCAAATTTTTCCGCGTTCAACGTGATCACTTCCATCGCGCACGAACAACCGGTTGCCCGGCAACTGATTCTGCAGAACACTCTTTACGCACTGTTCTACGCCACCATGGCTCTCAGCGGAGCGGTTTTGATCTTCGAGCACCGCGATTTGAAATGAAATGATTTGAAACGAAAATGATTTGAAGTGAAAATGAATTTGAAAACGAAAAAGCCTTGCAATGAAATATCGCCGTAAAATCACGTGGGTCGCCGGCGTTTGTCTGCTCCTGTCGCTGACTGCCAGTTCGCTTGTGCTGCATCACATCGATCACCTTCGTCCGCAAGCCACGCTTGATGAAGTTCTGTTCATCAGCTCGCCGACGGTAATTAAGCGTGCCAGCCTCGGCTACGACGGGCTCATGGCCTGCATTTACTGGACCCGCGCTGTGCAGTACTTCGGCTCCCGCCATCATTACTCCGCTTCCAGTTACAACCTGCTGGCGCCGCTTCTCGAAATCACGACCCACCTGGATCCTCATCTTCTCGTCGCCTACGAATTTGGCACCAGCTTCCTCGCGCCCAAGCCGCCCTTCGGAGCTGGCCAGCCCGAACGTGCGATCGCGTTGATGCAGTACGGCATCCTGAACAACCCGGACAACTGGAGGCTCTATTACGACCTCGGCTTCGTCTACTACATGGAGCTTAAGGACTATAGGAATGCTGCCGAAACCTTCGAGCGCGGTTCGCACGTTCACAATGCCCACCCCTTCCTGAAGATTTTGGCGGCCCAAATGGCACAGCATGCAGGCGAGTATCAGACCGCGCGTATGCTGTGGTCGGCGACCTACCAGACCACGCAAGACGAGTACATAAAAAGGAACGCGCTCCGGCATCTTCGCGCCCTTCGCGTCGACGAAGACGTCCAGCGTCTGCAGGAAGGTGTCACCCGTTTCGGAGAGCGCACCGGCCGCCTGCCCTCAAGCATGTCGGAACTCCTGGCCGCGGAGGGCATAGCGGCAACTCCCACCGATCCTGATGGACACCCTTACAAAATGGCTCCCGAGGGCCGCATCGAAGTTCGCGTGCCGGACGATTTCCCCTTCGCCACCAAAGGGCTGCCGCCCGGATACAAGCCTAAATACCAGGATCTGTAGTCCTACCCAGCCACTACCCGCGCTCTCCAAATCCCTGTCAGCGTTTATGATGACGAAGAATGCACGACCTCGATTCCGCGCCCTCTCGAATTAGCCTGTCACGCTCCGCATGGCAATGGTGGAAAGCCATCTCCGACCGCGAGGGCCGTCTCGCGGCCACGCGCCAGCTCTTAACCGCGCTCTGGGAATTCGCCCGCGACTCCACGCCAGAGCGCCGTCGGCAACGCTTCGGGGACGCCGAATTTGATTGGCACCACCGCGTTAACACTACCAGCGCCGCTCTCAGTTGGCGCAATCGTCTGTTCGGGGTTTTCCACTCGCCGTATCAGCCGACGGAACCGGCTCTGTTCCACGAAATGCTCGAGGCGTTGCGCGAGCAAACTCAGGCCGACTTCCACGATTTCATGTTCATCGATCTCGGATCGGGCAAGGGACGCGCACTGCTGATGGCCTCTGACTATCCCTTTCGCCGTATCTTGGGCGTAGACCTCTTACCCGCGTTGCACCAGACCGCCCAGGAAAATCTGGGCAACTACAAAAGTGAATCCCAGAAATGTTTCGCACTGGAATCGATCTGCGGGGACGCAAGTAACTTCGTTTTTCCAGCCGAGCCAACGGTACTCTATCTCTTCAATCCATTTCCAGAGCAGGGATTAAGACGTGTGATCGCAACTCTAGAGCAGAGCCTGCGAACTCATCCGCGGCCCCTGTACTTGCTCTACCACAATCCGCTTCTCGAAAGCGTTTTGAGCCAGAGCCCTATGCTCTGTAGGATTGGCGGGACACATCAATACTCAATCTACAAATCTCGCTGAGTTTCAGGACAGGGGTCACTACTAGAAGCCATAGCCATCTCATAAATGGTTTCGGGAAGGGCACGACCTTCAGTCGTTGCGGAAAAACTCAGGTTTTGGGTGGCGCAGCGCTTTAGCGCTGCGATAAGTCGTTTCTTTTCTGTCCGGGCTTTAGCCCCTGAGGGACCTCGACCTGCTGCTCCGTACTGGCTTCTAGTATGGTGCGGGAACCACAGCGTCTTCCGGGTAACCCGGCATTCCAAACTCGGGAACATCGAGCCCCTCTTCTTCTGACTCGGGAGGAACTCGCATGCTCTTCACTTTATTTACAATCGAGAAAACCACAAACGTAGCGCCGAATGCCCAGACTGCATACAAAGTCGCGCCCATGAGCTGGCACCAGAACTGCCGCGTGTCGCCATGGATCAGTCCCGTCACTCCCTGGCCCGTGTGTCCCAGATAGCTGGCCGCGCCCACTCCGTTCCAGCCGCTTCCATAAGTTCCATCGGCAAAAATTCCCACCGACACGGCTCCCAGCCAGCCGCAGTACCCGTGCACCGAAACCGCTCCGCAGGGATCGTCGACTTTCAGGACGCGTTCGTTGAACAGCACTCCGCCGCAAACCAGCGATCCCGCCAGCACTCCGATAATCACCGCCGATGTTGGAGACACAAATGCGCACGGCGCCGTAATCGCCACCAGCCCGGCCAGCATTCCGTTACAAGCCATGGTCACGTCCGGCTTGCCAAACAGGAAATACCAGATGAGCATCGCGGCAGCCGATCCCGCGACCGCAGCCAAATTCGTATTGATCGCGACCACAGAAATGCGCAGATCGGTTGCACCCAGCGTTGAACCCGGATTGAAGCCCATCCACCCAAACAGCAGAATGAACGTACCCGTCACCACGTACACAATATTGTGAGCCGGAAAGGCGCGAATCTTTCCGCCGGGACCAAACTTTCCCAAACGCGGTCCGAGAATAATGGCCAGCGCCATCGCGCAGAAGCCGCCCACCGCATGCACCACCGTCGATCCCGCGAAATCGACGTAACCGTGGCCAAGATTCATCGTCGATCCTAGTTGCGACAGCCAGCCGCCTCCCCACGTCCAGCATCCCGAAATCGGATAGAGAATGGCGCCGATAAAAAGCTCGCACAGCAGAAACGCCCAGAAAGTAATCCGCTCGCAAATAGCGCCAACAATGATGTATCCCGCCGTCTCCATGAAGACTACTTCGAACAGCGCCAGGCAGTTGCTCCCCGCGTCATAAGCCGGACCGAGGAAAAAGAATCCCTTGCCGCCGACAAATCCCCATTGCCCGCTGCCGATCAAAAAATGGTTCAGCGTAGGAACGCCGCCCAGGTTAGTTGGCGCTGCATTAATCGCGACCGCCCCAAACTGGAATGCGTATCCGACCGCGTAATAGGCGAGGAATGCGAAAACATACGCCGCGAAATTCAGCATCATCAAGTGAGCGGCATTTTTCTTTCGCACCAGCCCGCAGGTGAGCAGTGCGAAACCAGCCTGCATGAACAGGACGAGATAGCCCGTGTTCAGCGTCCACGCAAAGTTCGTGGCAACCCGAACGTGCCCCACGCTGTCGGCTAGCTTTACCGCGAGCGGCTCTTTTGCCGCCTGGGCCTGATAGTCGTCAAAGTCTTTCTTATTTTTGGCGTAGTCCGGGGATGCTTTGTCGGTAGGCTCTGCAACAACAAAAGAATTGCCACCCGCATCAACCGCTGAAGTTTTATCTCCAGTCGCCGCGCCGGAGGGATCCGGCTTCGGTCCATCTTCAGCAAAACAGAAAACGGATGATCCCGCTGGAATTAGCGCCAGAAAAACCAGTGCAGCGAGTACTGAAGTCAGTGATCGGCGCAACGCGCGCCTCCCGGGCTCCTTCGTCATCTGTGGCCCTTCGAAATCAAAACTCCGCTTCCACCTCACCTTTTCCTGGTATGCCAGCTCGCAATCCCCCGCCAAATTCAGTCAATCCGCGAAAGTAAATCGAGCCCCCGGCTGAGTCCAATAGATATTTCTTATGGCAATCATCAGAAGAACGGTTAAGAGAGCCTGCAATCTTGGGCTCGAATTATAGATTAAGACCTCCGCGGAAGTCTCTCACTATCCATGGATGCGGGCAAGGATTATGATAGGAGCACCTAAAAAGGTGCTGAGAGGATCTCATGCTTAACATCACCAAGGACATTCAGTCTCTGACAACTTTCCGTCGCCGCTCCGGCGACTTCATGCGGCTATTGAAAAGAAGCAAGCGTCCCGTAGTGCTAACGGTAAAGGGAAAAGCCGCGGCCGTGGTGCAGGATGCGTCAGCCTATCAGCGCCTGCTCGATATTGCAGCCCGCGCCGATGCTAAAGAAGGCATCCGCCAGGGCCTCGAGGATTCGAACAAAGGAAGGATCCGGCCCGCGAGGGAGTTCTTCGATGCGTTCGAAGCTAGGCACCAGATACATCGTTAACCTCACCGTCCGCGCCGAGCGCGATCTAGCGCAACTGTATGAGGACATCGACGCCATTCATTCGGTTGCCGCGCGCAAATGGTATTGGGGCCTCAAGAAAAAGATTCTCGGCCTGGAGAGACATCCCAACCGTTGCCCCGTGACGCCCGAGAACGAAAAACTAAGGCACCTGCTCTATGGTCATGGACATAATACCTACCGCGTCATCTATCGCGTTGTCGGGACGCAGGTTGACGTGCTCCACATCCGGCACGGTGCAAGGAAGCGTTTCACGTAAGCTGTCAGCCTCTGTATCCTGTGCAAGTCCCGAACGCTTGCGCGCCGCTCGCGATAGACTAAAATCATGACCACCACCGCCCTCAACTCCCTCTCCCGCGCCTCCTCCGCCTACCTCCGCTCTGCCATGCACCAGCCCATTCAGTGGCACGAGTGGGGCGACGAGGCCTTCGCCGCCGCGCAGCGCGCGAACAAGCCCATGCTGCTCGACATCGGCGCGGTGTGGTGCCACTGGTGCCATGTGATGGATCGGGAGTCTTACGACGACCCTGAAGTGGCCGCCATTGTGAACGAACATTTCATCGCCATGAAAGTCGACCGCGATGAGCGTCCCGACATCGACAGCCGTTACCAGGCCGCCGTCAGCGCGGTCAGCGGACAGGGCGGCTGGCCCCTCACAGCTTTTCTCACTCCCGACGGCAAGCCATTTTACGGTGGCACGTACTTTCCTCCCACCGACGGCTACGGCCGTCCCAGCTTCAAACGCGTACTGATCAGTATCGCGAATGCGTACAAAGAAAAGCACGGCGACGTGGTCGAGCAGGCGAAGATGGTCGAGAGCGCGATCGCGCAGGCGGAGTCTTTCGCCGGCCGCAGCGGCCGAATTTCCGCGAACATCATCACTGCGATCGAGCAATCCGCCTTCAAGATGTTCGATCCGCAGCACGGCGGCTTCGGACAAGCGCCGAAGTTTCCCCATCCCTCAGCCCTCGATTTGCTGATCGAGCAATATTCGCGCCGCGCGGACGAGAACCTGCGCAACTTAATCGTCACCACCCTCGAACACATGGCCAACGGCGGCGTCTATGACCAGTTAGCCGGAGGCTTTCATCGCTACTCCGTCGACGAACGCTGGGTCGTCCCGCACTTTGAGAAAATGTGCTACGACAACTCCGAGCTGCTGAAAAATTATGTTCACGCCTATCAGGCCACCGGCTCGGAATTCTTCGCGAACGTGGCGCGCGACATCATTCGCTGGATGGATGAGTGGCTGAGCGACCGCGAACGCGGCGGCTTCTACGCCTCGCAAGACGCCGACATTTCCATGGACGACGACGGCGACTATTTCACCTGGACCCTCGACGAGGCCCGTGCCGTCCTTACCGAAGAAGAAGCGCAGGTTGCCGCGCTCCACTACGACATCAACGAGATCGGCGAGATGCACCACAAACCGGCGAAGAACGTGCTCTACGTGCGTGCGCCGATCGAGGAGATTGCCCGCCGCATGAGCCTCAGCGCCGAGCGCGTGGAAAGCCTTCTCGATTCCGCGAAGAAAAAAATGTATGCCGCGAGATTGCAGCGCCCAACTCCCTACATCGACAAGACGGTTTACGTGGGATGGAACAGTATGTGCGTCTCGGCTTATCTGGAGGCTGCAAAAGTTCTCGGGCTCGACGCCGCGCGCCGCTTTGCTCTGCGCTCGCTCGACCGCATTCTTGCGGAAGCCTGGAAGCAATCTCGACTGTTGCACGTCGTCGCGTATTCGGATCCCCAGGCCCATCCTCGCGAGGTTGCGGGCCTGCTCGAGGATTATGCCGCGACCACACTTGCTTGCCTCGATGCCTACGAGTCAACCGCCGATCTCAGCTACTTCAAATTCGCGCGCGTAGTTGGCGATGCCATGATTGCCAAGTTTTTCGACGCGGTCTCCGGAGGCTTCTTCGACGCCGAACCTACTGCGGATGGCAAGAGTCTCGGCGTCCTCTCCACTCGCCGCAAGCCGCTTCAGGATTCGCCCACTCCCGCGGGAAATCCCATGGCCGCGATTGCTCTGCTGCGCCTGCATCATTACACCGACGATAACTCCTATCGAGATAAGGCAGAGCAAACTCTGGAACTCTTCGCAGGCGTGGCTGAACAATTTGGAATTTTCGTCGCGACCTACGGAATCTCGGTCCTCCACTTCCTCTACGCTCCAGTGCAAGTGGTCGTAATCGCTTGTACAGATTCGGAGCAACCCGAATCGCAGGCAACAAAATTAACCGGAACAACGCACGCCTTCACATCTGTCGCAGCCGCGGCCTTCGCCTTCAACAAAAGCGTCTTGCTGCTGACGGCGAACCAGGCCGTTGCCGAAAATCTTCCTCCCTCGTTGGCGGCAACCATTCCGAAACTACCTCAGTTGAATTCAGATAAATCCTTTGCGGTTTTGTGTTCCGGCGCTTCCTGCCAACCCCCGTTCACTGACGCCTCGGAGTTGCGTAACGCGCTCGAACGCTCCCTCAAGAAAGCCGTCTAAATTACCTGGATCGGATACCAAAACTAAGGTATCGACCGGATAACAAAAAAAGGGCTGACGGTTTATGTATGAAGTCCGTCAGCCCAAACATTGCGAGCCCTAGGTTCGGCCCAAGTTACTACAGGTTACTTTGGTGACCTTGCACACACCCCTTACCTCCGCTTAACTACTTCATCATCGGTGGTAAGCCGGTTTCACAATGCACTTGCAGTTGTTGTTGTGGTGGGCACAGTAGAATGGGCCCTCCGTCCGGGGTGGGGACCTGCGGAACGGCGGCTGCCACATACGTGCCCACTAGTCCAAACATCAGGATTGATATCCTGATTGCTTGCTTCATGGGTTTTCTCCTGCCGCGTTTGGTTTCCCAAATCGGGAACCTCGACGCGGCAGAGAATTATAAAATACGCGTCAAGGCCATCCGTCACATCCTCCCAAATTGCAGTCTTATCCCCAGGCATTTCCTTCCCGCAAATTGATTGAATAACAAATTCACAGATGCGCCCTAACTATTGCAGATTCTGTAACTTAGAAGGATGCCGCTCCCGGACCGACGAATCTCCGCCAGCCTGGGATCGACACAGATCAGACCGGTCAAACCGCATTTACGAAATCCGGAATTCCGCGATTTGACGGTGAGAGAAGCTAAAGAAAAAAGGAGAGAAACGAAAAGAAAAGCTGAAGGATTAAGCCGCCTTCCGCACCTCAATCTCTACCTCTTGGAGCCAACCCCTGCCGCGGAAACCCCCAAGCCGCTCGCGGGAACCCCGGCAGGATTGGTATTTTCCGCCACGCCCGGCGGCGGCGTATGAGTCCGCGAAAGCGCACGATCCACCATCCCTTCAAACATCGGGATTAAAGAATCTTCCGGCAGCGGATGATGAATATCCGACAAACTCTGCTCCCACCGCTGCGGCCGCAGCAGGATCGATGCCGCCTCGCGCGCCGGACTCTTCACCAGTGTATAGCCCAACCAGATCAGCAACGTCGCATTGTAAGCCGACATATTGATGACGCTCATCCACTGTGTACCCAGATGATTTCCCGCCCACGAGGCGACCAGAGCCAACTCCACAAACGAAAAGCTCCCAAAGCCGAGCGCGATCCCGAAGCTGTGTTGCCGCCGGCTTACTCCAAGGTAGCGCGCAAACGATAACAAAAACAGAACCATCCCCACCTGGATGATTCGCACGCACCGCTGGGCGGTGACAATCGCCTGAATCCACGGCGGCGTATCCGAGGAGTTCGTCGAAACCGATACCACGCCGGCCACCAGCAGCATCACCAGGCCCGCCCACTTGAACAGCACCGTTCCCAGATCCCGCAAAGTGTGAAACGGCCGGAACACATCCAGAAAGGCCTCGTGAATCACCTGGAAACCCAGGGCCACGCTGATCGCCGTGCTCAACCAGGAAAAATAAAAACAGGTCGAGTAGCTATAGCGGGACGTCGGAAAGACCACTGCGAAAGTCACAATCTGCGTGACGATATAAGCAAAAAAGTATTTGAACATGCGGTGCTGCCCACGCCGGAACATGACGATTGCGATGACCGTCTGGAGCGCGGGATGCGCGAACCAGAGAAGGTAGTACAGTATCCTGAATTTCTCAGTCATCCGAAGAATTCCCGTAACTCGTCAGCTCTCGAAGTAGCCCTGGCGGCCAGAGCCAGCTCCACGGCGCACGTGTACGCCTAAGCAAGGACGGCAATTAAGAGGAAGTTAATCCTTTCCGCCCAACTGTTCAATGTACTCAAGTAATCGAAAGTAACGTTACCTTCGGGCCATATCAGTTTGGCCCCCGCCTTTAACGGGGATTGGATCAAAACGGAGATGGCCGGCTCACCTGTGCGGCGGGTGGCCCACCTTTTCCAGTTCTTCTTCCCGTTCCGGAACCGTGGGTGCCCCGTCCTTGCGCTTTCTGCAAGGGCGGGCGGCGTTGCTGTCTGTACTATTTGGTTTGTCATGCCACGCGGTCTGCATCGCACCTACGGCGCTCATCACCTGCACTTTATCACTTGCTCGTGCTACCGGCGATTGCCTTTTCTGCGCACCGCGCGGAGTCGTGACAGGCTTCTCTCGATTCTCGAACAGACCCGCGAGCGCTATCGCTTCGTGGTCGTGGGTTATGTCGTCATGCCGGAGCACATTCACCTGCTCATCACCGAACCAGAGATCGGAACTCCGTCGACGGTGATGCAGGTGGTAAAGCAGCGCACCGCTCGCGCTTTGTTGCCCATGAAGAAGCGAGCCGACGCGCGCCAGCGCCGCCTATTCGCAGATGCGATTCTGCGCAAGCCATTCTGGCAGGCCCGTTTCTACGATTTCAACGTGTGGACGACCAAGAAGCGCGTGGAAAAGTTGCGGTATATGCATCGCAATCCGGTGAAGCGCGGATTGGTGAGTGTGCCGGAGGAATGGCGCCGGAGCAGTTATCGCTTCTATCTTCTGGACGAAGCCGGACCGGTTCGAGTGAACGAAGGCTGGGCGAAGATTTCGTTTCGGGATCGCGCGGCGTAAGAACCGCCTCGGCGCAGGCGTTCGCGACTCCCGCCCTTCGCAAAGTGCGCGAAGGACGGGGCACCCACTGCGCTGGTGACGCCAGCAGGGTCAAAGGCCGGGCCACCCGCCCAAGACGCCTTCGCCTTTGTTGCCTAACTGGAAATTGGCGAACGTCCCGTCTGTCCCCGGTTTTTCCCCAAAGCGATGTGTGGGCCAGCCCCCCGCCCAGAAACGCGAAGGCAGGCACTCTCCTCAGTTACCGGATGGCGGGGCAGTGGTTTTCGGCCCCTCCATGAACCTCTCGACAACGGCAAGAATCGCGAGCATCACGATCAAATCCGCCGAGTCAATGGCGGCAATCAGGAGTGCGGGAATCCACTTGGTGGTCCAGGGAACGAACAGAACCAACGGGACATGAAGTGCCACGAGGATCGCCATGGTGCCCCAGAACCACGCATGCCGTTTCAGCTTTCGCTTCACAGCAACAGTGAAACCAAGCACAAAAATGCAGTTAAGTGTTGGTAACACAAGATTAAATTTTCCAAGATGATCGAACAGCCAAGCGGCCAGGAAAGAGCCAATACCCAGACACAACAAGGCCCACCAGGGTAGCCGTATTTTCTTCGCTGCCCTTATGTCGCCCTTTATTTCATCAGCTAGTGGCATTGCCCAATCGCCCTTACCGTTTTGTAGACGTCCACACCAAGCGAACCTACAGCGGCAGCCTGGGCGGGTGGCCCACCTTTTCCAGTTCTTCTTCCCGTTCCGGAACCGTGGGTGCCCCGTCCTTGCGCTTTCTGCAAGGGCGGGCGGCGTTGCTGTCTGTACTATTTGGTTTGTCATGCCACGCGGTCTGCATCGCACCTACGGCGCTCATCACCTGCACTTTATCACTTGCTCGTGCTACCGGCGATTGCCTTTTCTGCGCACCGCGCGGAGTCGTGACAGGCTTCTCTCGATTCTCGAACAGACCCGCGAGCGCTATCGCTTCGTGGTCGTGGGTTATGTCGTCATGCCGGAGCACATTCACCTGCTCATCACCGAACCAGAGATCGGAACTCCGTCGACGGTGATGCAGGTGGTAAAGCAGCGCACCGCTCGCGCTTTGTTGCCCATGAAGAAGCGAGCCGACGCGCGCCAGCGCCGCCTATTCGCAGATGCGATTCTGCGCAAGCCATTCTGGCAGGCCCGTTTCTACGATTTCAACGTGTGGACGACCAAGAAGCGCGTGGAAAAGTTGCGGTATATGCATCGCAATCCGGTGAAGCGCGGATTGGTGAGTGTGCCGGAGGAATGGCGCCGGAGCAGTTATCGCTTCTATCTTCTGGACGAAGCCGGACCGGTTCGAGTGAACGAAGGCTGGGCGAAGATTTCGTTTCGGGATCGCGCGGCGTAAGAACCGCCTCGGCGCAGGCGTTCGCGACTCCCGCCCTTCGCAAAGTGCGCGAAGGACGGGGCACCCTCTGTTTCGGGATGGGAAGGGAGAACAACAAGTACAAGCCTGGGCCACCCGTCCCAAAGTAGGAGGTATCGGCCGAATGAGCAGAACTCTGAAATCACTTCTCGTGTTTGCCGGAGCCGGTCTTCTCGGGCCGCTAGTCTGGAACATGGTGCGGCATCCATCTCGCATCGAAGGTTTCATTAGCGACCTGGTGTTCTTGCTGTGGCCTACTCAGCCGATGGGGGTCATCGAGACTAATGTCGGAGCACCGAAAGCTCTCACTTTCACGATTGGTGCGAACCTCGTCCTTTTTGCGATCATACGTGTAATAGTCGGATTGCTAGCCAGAACCCGTGGCCGACTCGTGCTTGCCTACGTGGTGGTTTGTCTGCTTCTGTTTGTGTGGGCGTTCTGGGGGGCGGGCTTCAGTTTTGCTCACTTGGGAGTCCTTGCGTTGGCAGTTGCATTGCTCGTGTACGCGATTCCGTTCTGGGTCGTGATGCCAAGTCCCACAATGCCACCGCCCGCCTAGTTCTTGGGGCTGGCGCACACAAATGCCGACCCGATTTTTCATGCGCCGCCACGACACCGGCTGCCCCACTCGTCTCGGTTTTCGGCGAAGCCTGCCCTGAGCAAAGCCGACGAGTGGGCACCGCGATCCCCAGCACAAAACGCTGCTCGCGTCACTCCATCCACTACCCGATTCCGCTATTGAATTCATCCTGAAGCATTTAAGGAGAAAATCATTGCCCCGCCACGAACCCTCTGCTAGCCTTTCTCCAGACGGAGATTGTGTTCAACAATCCTGAATAGTATGATGTAGACACGCTGTTCGTGTGGATCATTGCGACCGCGTACAGCATCCCACCGTCGCCAGGGCCAGAGAAGAAAAAGAGACGAAAGTCCAGCGCAGTTTCTAAGGAGAAACAATCTTGGCAGCATCGAAAAACCGCATTCTATTTACCTCCGAATCCGTAACCGAAGGCCATCCCGATAAAATCGCCGACCAGATTTCCGACGCCATCCTCGACGCCTGCCTCGCCGACGATTCCACCAGCCGCGTGGCCTGCGAAACCCTCACCGCCACCGGCCTGGTCGTCATCGCCGGAGAAATCACCACCAAAGCCTACGTAGATTTTCAGAACGTCGTCCGCGGCACCGTCGGCGCCATCGGCTACGACAACGCCGTCTATGGCTTCGATTGCAACACCTGCGCCGTCATCTCGAGCATCAACAAACAGTCCGGCGACATCGCCATGGGCGTGGACACCGGTGGCGCCGGCGACCAGGGAATGATGTTTGGGTATGCGGTAAATGAGAATGAGGAGTTGATGCCGACCCCCATCTCTCTGGCGCACAAGTTGACGATGCGGCTCTCGCAGGTGCGCAAGAATGGAACCCTTCCCTACCTTCGTCCCGATGGAAAATCCCAGGTTACAGTTGAATATGATTCGAAGGGCAAGGTGCTGCGAGTGGATGCGGTGGTGATTTCCACGCAGCATGCTGAGACCGTGGCCAACGACGAGTTGCGCGCGGGGATTTTGAAGCACGTGATTCAGGCGGTGATTCCGGCGCATCTGCTCGATGAAGACACGCACTATCACATCAATCCCACGGGACGTTTTGTGATTGGCGGGCCGATGGGCGATACCGGGCTGACCGGGCGCAAGATCATTGTCGACACTTATGGCGGAATGGGACGCCACGGCGGCGGTGCATTCAGCGGCAAAGATCCGACCAAGGTGGATCGCTCGGCGGCTTACATGGCGCGGCACATCGCAAAAAATATTGTGGCCGCGAAACTTGCCGACCGTTGCGAAGTACAGTTGGCTTATGCCATCGGCGTGGCCGACCCGGTGAGCGTTCGCGTGGATACTTTTGGCACGGAGAAAGTGGATCCTGCGACTATTCCAGATCTGATTCGCGCGCATTTCAAACTGACGCCGCGAGGAATTATCGAGTCGCTGGATTTGCGGCGGCCGATTTACAAGAAGACTGCGGCGTATGGACACTTCGGGCGCAACGATCCTGACTTCACGTGGGAAGCTACGGACAAGGCGGCGAAGCTGGCGAGCGATGCCGGAGTGCGTGAACCGGTGGGGGCGCGCAAGTAAAAGTGTTGCGCCCCGCTAAGCAAACGTACCTCAGGGGCTAAAGCCCGCTTGTGGCGGACGGCGGTTATCGCAGCGCTGAAAGCGCTGCGCCACCCAAAGACCGGAAAGTGCAGCTTTGCTGGTGCACCGAAAGTCTCATTCCCCTAAGGGTATTTTGAATATGCCGGTTGCACGTTGGAATCGTGTATTCTGACAGAGCACTTGTAATCAGAGACTACTCCTAACGTAAACAACCAAAATTTTCCAAGCGGGAAAGCGCCACAGGAGGCGTATGTCAACAGCAGCACAGATCAATTCCGATATTAAGAACCTGGAACTGGCCGAACTGGGCAAGAAGCGCATCGAGTGGGCGAACCAGTCGATGAAGGTCCTCCAGATTATTCGCAAGGAGTTCATTAAGAATCAGCCGCTGCAGGGGATGCGAATCTCCGCCTGCCTGCACGTCACTGCCGAGACTGCGAACCTCGCGATCTGCCTGCGCGATGGCGGAGCGGACGTGGTGTTGTGCGCTTCGAATCCGCTCTCGACGCAAGACGATGTCTCGGCCAGCCTGGTGCGCGATCAGGGCATTGCGGTCTTCGCCATCAAAGGTGAGGACAACGACACCTATTACCAGCACATCATGGCTGCGATCGATCACAAGCCGCACATCACGATGGACGATGGCGCGGACCTGGTGACGATTCTGCACACCAAGCGCACCGATGCTTTGCAAGGCGTGATCGGCGGAACGGAAGAGACGACAACGGGCGTGATCCGGCTGCGCGCTATGGCGAAGGAAGGCGTGCTGAAGTTTCCCATCGTAGCGGTGAACGACGCCGACACCAAGCATCTGTTCGACAATCGCTATGGCACGGGACAGTCGACCATCGACGGCATCATTCGAGCGACGAATTTCCTGCTGGCCGGGTCGAAGTTTGTGGTGGCCGGCTACGGCTGGTGCGGCCGCGGGCTGGCGAGCCGCGCGCGCGGTAACGGCGCGGAAGTGATCATCACCGAGGTGGATCCGACCAAGGCGCTCGAAGCGGTGATGGACGGCTTCCGCGTGATGTCGATGCAGGAAGCTGCAAAAATCGGCGACGTCTTCTGCACGGTCACGGGCAACAAGAACGTGCTGGTCAAAGAACATTTCGAATTGATGAAAGATGGCGCGATCATTTCGAACTCCGGACACTTCAACGTGGAGATCGATATTCCCGCGCTCGAGAAGATGTCCTCGTCGAAGCGCACCACGCGCACCTTCGTCGACGAATACTCGTTGAAAGACGGGCGCAAGATCAATCTGCTAGGCGAGGGACGTCTGATCAATCTCGCCGCCGCGGAGGGTCACCCCGCATCGGTGATGGACATGAGCTTCGCCGACCAGGCGCTGTCGGTCGAGTACATGGTGAAAAATTTCAGGACGCTGGAGAAAAAGGTCTACCGCGTTCCCGACGAACTCGACAAGCGCGTCGCCAAGCTGAAGCTGGAGTCGATGGGGATTAAGATCGACCGGCTCACGCCGGAGCAGGAAGAGTATTTGGCGGGGTGGAGCGAGGGAACGTAGGGCTGGCGGCGGACCTCGGACGTCAGACCTCGGCAAAATCTATGTGGGGACAGCCGCCCTCGGCTGTCCGGCGGCCCGGAAGTATCGGGCCGCTTTGATTTTTGTTCACTAGCTCGCCAACATCGAAACGTGTCGACTACGGCCTAAGCAGTCGGCGTTGCCTCAACAGTTTGAGCCGTTTTTCTAGTTTGTTCGGGATCGCTTCCGCGTGGCCGACTGCACGCGCTAAACTCAACGTCGATGCTGGATCCCACGGCAACCCTTATCCTCGACTGGCTCCGGAAGATTGGCCTTACCGTTCGCCTCGCGCCTCTCGGCGACGACACCTTCCTGCCCGGAGTCACGCTGGAGCCAGGCGGCCTCACTGTCGACCCCGAACGTCTGCTCTACGCCGGCGATCTCCTCCACGAAGCCGGCCATCTTCCCACCATGTTGCCCGCGCAACGCGCCTGCACCGGATCGAATGCCGGCTCCGACATGGGCGGCGAGATCGCGGCCCAGAGTTGGTCTTATGCGGCCGCCGTTCACCTCAGCCTTCCGCCAGAGACAGTCTTCCACTCCACCGGCTACAAAGGGGCCTCCCAAAACCTCATCCAGATCTACCGCAATGGCAACGCCGGCGTCCCCCTGCTGCAATGGATGGGCCTGACTCTCGACCCCGCTCGCGCCGCCGCAACCTCCATTGCCCCCTACCCCCACATGATTCGCTGGCTGCGCGGCCAGCCGGACTGAGGCCGGCTTAGAGATGGGATTAAGATCGGCCGGCTGAAGCCGGAGCAAGAAGAGTATTTGGCGGGGTGGGAGGAGGGAACGTAGGGCAGCAATCAGCATTTAGCAGTTGGCATTTGTCCAAGCGGGGCGCGAGTTGCCCGTTTTGTTTCTTGTTTTTCCAAAACCCTCCCAAACCTTTGTCATTCCGACGCGCGAGCGAAGCGAGACAGGAGGAACCTGCTGTTCCAAGCCGCTTCCCCACGCTATGCCCCCACCCCGCCGCGAAATGATTGGCATTCCCTGCCAAACAGGTGTAAAAAGGACACCGTCAGGGAGGGGGTCCCGCGGCCAATGCCGTAGGACCCTTTTTCCATCTCTAAAAGAAAGACAGGTCCGTGTCTTGGCCCGCAGATGATAGCGTCCGCGAACCAGTGGGGACAGAATCAGGACTGAGCGATGAACGTTCCGGAAAAACGCCCAAAATCGTTCGGGGAATACATCGCCCTCCTTGAGGAACACCAACCAAAGCCGGGTGGTATTCTCTGGTTTAGGGGCACCGGAAAGGCCACACACTCCCTACTCCCCACCCTTTACTGACACAAGCGCCACCGCACAGCGCCCGCACTCGGGGACTTGGAGCGAGAACTGATGGTCCGCTTCCGACAGCGGAGCATACCGTTCCTAACGCAGTCGCTAGCTGACGACTGGGACATGCTTTTTTTCATGCAGCATTACGGGGTACCGACGCGCCTACTCGACTGGACGGAAAACCCATTCATGGGCTTGTACTTTGCAGTAATGTCGAGTTCGCTCACCGGGAAATTCAAGGCTGGCCAACCGGCCCTCTCTTTCAGGACAGACGCAGCAGTATGGATGTTGGACCCAATTGAATGGAACCGACACGCTCTGAAACATCAGGGATTTGACCGAGGCATTTTAACGCCGTCGGATGAGACACTCCAGAGCTATAGACCGAAGACACGGTTCCCCGATATGAACGTGCAACCAGTAGCGCTATACGGTGCATACAACAGCTCAAGAATCGTTGCCCAAAGAGGAGCGTTCACCATCTTCGGCCAAAGTCTGATGGGCATGGAAAACGCTTACGTCAAAGAGAAATTCCCAAAAGACTGCCTCACGAAAATCGTGTTAAAAAGGGACGTGCTCCCAGCTATGAGGGCGGCGATTCTCAACCACGGAATTACCGAGTCCGTGGTGTTCCCGGATCTAGACGGGCTTGCAAAGGAAATCAAGCGAGGGTTCGAATTCGAGTTCTAACTATGGTGGAGAAGCTTAAGAAGGACTTTAAAGTCGAGCAGATGGAACCCCATACACTCACGTGGTGGAGGAATCGTCAGGACAAGATCGACATGGATCCGCCGTACCAGCGACGTGGCCGTCTGTGGTCCGACACCGATAAGGCCTACCTCATTGACTCGATCCTGAACGGCTTCGACGTCCCGAAGATCTACATGGCGGACTTCACTTGGGGAGATTCTCCCCTCAATCGGCAGAAGCTCCCTTACGCCATAATAGACGGGAAGCAGCGAATGGAAGCCATCTTCGAATTCATCAAAGGTAAGATAGTACTTAATAGCGACTTCGAATACCTCGAAGACCCTTCGCTGGCACTCGGCGGTCTCGGGTACCAAGACCTTAAGAAACGATACCCCGAGGTTGCTGAGAAATTTGACGAGTACAACCCACTGGTAATGCGGGTTGTGGCGCGGAGCGAACTCCCGATAACCGAACTGTTCGTTCGCCTTAACAGGAGCAAACCCCTGACCGGAGCGGAAATCCGGAACGCAATGTCAGGCCCAGCACCCGAAATATTCCGCCAAATAGCTAAGCACGAAGTCTTCACGGAGAACGTCTCATTCACCGTCAAGAGGGGCCAGGATCTCAACGCGGCTGCCAAGATACTGTACTTCGAATTCGCCGGGTTTCCAGGAGAGACCAAGAAATCGAGCCTAGACCAGCTAGTGACGGTAGCAGCAAAAGATCGCAAGGGACTGGAGCTAGCCGCACGGAAAGTCGTCGACGTCCTCGATAGCATGAGCGAGATTTTTCTACCGCGCGATAAACTACTTGGCTCGGCGGGGATCTTCCCGGTCTATTACTGGTTCGTGAGAAGCCGAAATGGCAATGACTTCCCGTTCATTCGCGAGTTCCTGGTGCGGTTTGAAGAGGATCGGCGCACGAATCGTGAACTATCGGCGAACTCCCCGAACAGTGCTGACGTCGACCAAGAACTGTTGAGGTACGATAGCCTGAACCGCAGCACAGACGACATCCGAAGCCACGAGGGACGATTCCAAATTCTCACTAAGAGGTTTGACAAGTTTCTAAGATCGGCACGAAAGACGTCCTGAAAACGTCGGGCAGGCCCGCTTGGAATTCTCCCGAACTGTTGGCGATTCCGGAAGATCCATGACGCAGTTAGGCACGAGCAAGAGTGCAGGGGGTCCTTCGCCTGCTTTACGCGGCGCTGAAGCGCCGCTCTTCCACGGTGCCGCAGCGGTCCGTGTGTGCAACGCGCGAAATCAGGATCAAGGTCAAGGGCAGCGGACAGGAGAGTGTCCGCTCTACACGAGCCGTCGAAAGCCCACTTCTCGCAAAGAACGCGAGAAATGGGGCACCCGGCACGCGGTTTAGTTTTCAAGGTCAAGGTGCATAGTGAGTAAAGACAAGGTCGGTGGCTTTGGTCTTCTCGTGGCAGGGGAAGCAGCTTTTCATAAACGCCGCGTCGCCGGGTTTGCCGTCCGCGAAGTGACCGAACCCCCAGCCGCCGGTTGCGGCGTACTTGGTTGAGTCCTTGACCATAAACTGAATGTTCGTGGGGGGCCCGGGAACGAAAGATTGAGCCTGGCCAAAGATTTTGTTGTTTTCCTCTGATGGCACGTTACGGTAATGCAAAGCAGCAATGATTGTGCCGTCTGGGTACGGAAGCTTCCCTTCCCGGAAGGCGTTGAACGCTACGTCGTTGCCCAGGACGGCACCTAAACTGTTGAGGTTGCCTGCTTCATGGGCCGAGGAGATCCACTTCCAGTCGCGGTACCCGTGAGGGATTTCGGTGACGAACGGGGCGGATTCCCCATCCGCGTGTCCTGGCGCAGGGGCAATGAGGGCGACAACGCCGGCCATTGTTGCAACTGCAACCAAGAAGAATGTGTGTTTCATAAGGGTTCCTCCATCCCATATGCTTAGGTAAACTGAAATCAGCATTCCTTAACTATTTCGCCTTAAAGCTGATGCCGATGGATCGCCAGTAGCCTAGGCGGAACTCACGGGCAGCAACAATACAGGAGAACCTGTATTGCCGACATGACAGTCTTTGGGGCCGGTTTCGCAGCTGCGTCCGAGCATTTCCGCGAAAGCAGGAGCGGACACTCCTGTCCGCAGCCTCTGACCTTGATCTTGCAGAGCGCTCCAACGGACCCGTGCAATACGTGGAAGAGCGGCGCTTCAGCGCCGCGTTAAGCGAAGGTATTGGGAAACGGCTTCAGCCGCTGAGGTAGGCTCCACCCACGCTGTCATCCTGAGCGAAGCATCCCACACGAGCCGTCGAGATCCCACTTCCCGCAATGGACGAAGTTATTTCATTTCTGACTTCATTGCCGATTTGGCGCCGCGGCCTTTCAGTTCGACCAGGATAATGTCCATTCCAGCGTCGCCGGTGTTCTGCGGCAGGTGGGTGCCGGCGGGAGCGTACACGGCGTCGCCAGCCTTGAAGGTGAAGTCCTGCGTTTTCCCGTCCGGAAAAGTGAACACCCCCTTGGCGTCGGTGAGGGATATCGCCACCGTATTGGGATGGCTGTGCATGACTGACTTCTCGCCGGGCCCGTAGTGCACCTTCAGAATCCGCACCTGATCGTTTTCGCTGATGACCGTGTAATGCTTGGCGTCGACCTTGGCCGCGTCCTGGGCCGAGACGATGGTCGCGAAACAGAGGCACACCGCCGCACCACAAAGCGCTAATCGCACTCGCATGTTGCTCTCCTTCGATGTTCTTTGGGATTGAACCGAAAAGCGGCACAACCCTACGCTGCGGCGAGGGCAAAGTCAAATTAAAGTGACAAGTGTCTACTTTCGTAGACTATGCAAATGTCCCACGGACATGTCATGGTGGAGTAGGTTCCAAATAAAGCGCGCGGCCCCAGTGGCCGCGTTTTTTATTGGTCTGAACGTTGGGCAAAGGTAGCAGCATGACCTTCCTGAAGCCGTAATGGCGAGGGCTGGGAGTACAGAGGTCGTTGTCCTTGTCCTTGGGCGCAAAAACGCGCCTCAGGATGACAGAGTGTTTTCGAGGAAAACTTGAGGAGTCGTATGAAAAAAAATCGATATGCGGGGATGAACATCACGAATCGCAAGAAGCGGGGCGAGTGGGCGGAGGCGGTATTCGCGGAGCGCACGATTCGGGAGGGACTGCCGCTGGCCAAGCCCTGGGGAGATTCGTTCGGATACGATTTCATGGTGGAGCAAGACAACGCGCGCATTGTGCGTGTCCAGGTGAAGTCCACCACATTTCGAGAGGGCGAGGGATATTCATGCACGCTGCAGAGTAGCCGGGGCCGGGGTCCTTACACGAAGAATTCGTTTGAGTTTGTGGCGGCGTATGTGATTCCCGAAGATTTGTGGTACATCCTTCCCGAGAAAAAAGTGCGGGGGATGTGGAGCGTGGCACTGCATCCGGAGTTGAAAAAATCCAAATTCAGTGAGTATCAGGAGGCGTGGCATCTTTTGCACGGACCGTTGCCGGGGTTGATTGCGAGGATTGAGGCGGTTGCGGACGAAGATTTTCCGGAGGTATAAGGAGGATCTTCGCTTGCGAATTATCAATGACGAGCGGGTTTCGCCATAAAGCCGGACGCCTGCTCTATCCCTGCACGCTGATCCGCGAGAACGAGAGTACCGCGCGCGACGAAATCGGCCGCCCCATGCTCATTGCGGGGCGGAAGGTGGTGAAAATCAGCATTCGCTTTACTTGCGGAAGAAGAGCTTGAGATTCTCCGGGATCGGAAAGAATCTTGTAATCCTGGACCCGGCCGTTTTTGTCTACGTAGGCTTCGATCACCAGCGAATCGGTGTTCATCGAACTTAGCGTGGTTCCGAAAACACTCTGCTGCAATTCGGGACCGGTATTCAGTACCAGGGGCACATCCTGATTGTTCGCCTGCAACGGTCCGGGAATCGCCAGGATCGCCGTCACCAAACCAAAGATGAGCAGGGCGCAGACCAGGCCCGCGGTTGCCGGCACCATGAAGGCCTGCAGAGTATTCTCGATTCGCATGCGCAAGGCTTCGTAGCGGGGACGCCGCGTCAGCGCGGCCTCGCGCGAAATTGCCAGACGCAGCTTCAGGCCGAGGTCAGCCGGCTGTTTTACGCGCGCCACACTCGTCAGTAATTGCTGGGTCTGCCGCACTAATTTGTACTCCCGCATGCACGCGGGACATCGGTCCAGATGCGCCTGCAGAGCCTGCATTTCGGCTCCCGTGACTGCGCCGTCGAGGTATGGAGACAGCAATCCCTTCGCTTGCGCGCACTTCATCGTTATGAACTTCGTGGTTATGAACTTCGTGGAAACAGACTTCATGGCCACATACTTCATGGCGTCACCTCGAACCCTTCTCCCCCTCCAGCAATCGTGCTTTTCAGCAAATCGGACTGCGAACCCACATTTTCTTCCGGCATGGTCAGCCCTAACTCTCCGCCGACCTCGCGCACATACGGCGCCAGCCGTTGTTTCAATGCCTGCCGTCCACGCGTTAGTCTGGATTTCACCGTGCCCAGGGAAATCTGCAGCACCTCGGCAATCTCTTCGTACGACATTTCTTCCAGGTCGCGCAGGATCAGCGTCGTGCGATAGGGTTCTGGAAGCCGACGCAGTTCTTGATCCACTCTTTGTTGCACTTCACGGTGCGCCACATTGTCAAAGGGCGAATCGTGTTGATCGGTCAGCGCATTTTGCATCGCTTCATCGCGGCTGGCAAAGCTGTCTGATTCCGCCGGCTCAATGGAAGTCTCCTGCGCCTTGTGCCGGAACCACCAGCGCTTACGGTTGGCGGCCTCGTGCAGTGCGATACGATAAATCCAAGTCTTCAAACTGGACTCACCGTGGAAGTGCTTCATGCCGCGAAAAACCTTCAGGAACACGTCCTGCGTGGTATCGGCGGCGTCGGCCGGATCGCTTACCATCCGATAGACCAAGCCGTAGACTGGGCGCTGGAACTCGCCAATCAACCAGGCGTAGGCGTCTTCCGAGCCAGCCTTGAGTTCGGCAACAATCGCCGCCTCTTCGGCTCGTACCCCGATCGCGCTTGCCAATTCTCCCAAGGTGGTCACTCCCGCCATACTATCCGTTCCTGGCGCTTATTCGCATCATTATAGGTTTTTCCAGCTCATTCTGAACCGAAAAATCATCCTTGGGCCACCTGTTACGGATAGACTCCGCCCAGCCGACCTAAGTTCCCGTCTGCCGGCATTTAATTGGATGCCTTTAGTAACCGTGCAGTGGGAGACGCAGATGTTGGGAGTAGTTATTTCTTGCCGGGGGCCTGATACCATCGGCACGAATGCCCACCCTTCGGCTGCGCTCAGGGCAGGCTCCGCCGAAAACCGCGGCGGATGGGGCAGCCTCAGTCGTGGAGGCGCAAGGTGGATCAGCCCCCCTATACGATCTCAGGCGATCGGTGGACGAGGAACTTTCGCGATAAATGCGCCCACCGTAATTCGCCACGCGTCTAGAAAAGAGGCGAGCCAAACGACCAGGAAAACACCGGCCCACACACGGGGGTCAAGGGTACAGAGAATGCCCCCCTTCGAGAGCGCAAGAAGAAAGAACAGTCCTTCGATGAGAAGAGCAATCGCAAGGTACAAAAGGCATGTAACCAGAGCCAATTTGGCGATCAGAAACATATTTTTCTCGTCCTAATTTAGAGTCAGTTCTTTGCCGGTGGACTTTCCTGGCAACTTTCCACGTGCACGTCTATCTCCAGGTTCGTGTCATTCGTTGTTATGTTTATGCTGCACGGGCAGCTATTGGGAGAGCCGGGACACTTGCGACGTATCTTTGAGATTGGCAACTGCGCCACCGCGACTGACCCCTGCGTAAGGTCCCAAGGGTTTACACCGTAGCGCAGACATCCATAAAAACAAACACCGCAGAATGGTTTCTCTTTCTGCCTCGTGCAGACGTCACGACTAATCAAAGAAAAGGGCACCCTAAAAACTCAGGATGCCCATAGACGTATATCCAAGTCCGAAACCTGCCCTTACTGCAACCGTCCCTCGTTCAAGGACGATCTTACTTCTTGGACGGCTCCCGGTTCGCTGGCTGCATTCTCTGCTGCAACTGCTGCGTCTGCTGCTGGTGTTTTTGCTGCAATTGCTGTGTCTG
>DAIUEW010000011.1:0-97283 GCA_036844925.1 Candidatus Sulfotelmatobacter sp. | reverse complement strand
CTGGACAAGTTCGATCTGCACGAATGTAGGGAAGAACCAAAGGGATGAGCGACCACGATCTCACCGGGCGGCTCGCCCAACTCCCGGTTAGTCGGCAACCCTTCCCTTACCGATTATGTAAGGGTTGCCCGTCACTCGCCAAGTGAGAAGATAAATCGATCAATCACGACATAGCTTTGCAGTTCGCGAAGAGTGAGGAGCATTTCCCAGCAAACGTTCTTGATCACTGTTTTCGCTGAGTGCCGCGAAGGGTTGTTCTCAATCGAATCGCTCCTCGTAGTACAGTTGTTCCATGCGGGGCTACGGATCATAGATGAAGAAGGCCGTGTGGGGTATCGTCTGGCTTGCGGTGGCCGGGCTAGCCATGGTGTCTTATCTATGGTTCACCCCGGGGCGCACACCGGCCATCCACTGGCCTAACAGTATTGCCTCGCTGGAACGGATCCGCATCGGTGGTGTAGATCAATGCGTCCTTATTCGTGGAAACGACACTTCGCTCCCGGTTTTGCTTTTCCTGCACGGTGGCCCTGGAATGCCCGCCATGTACCTGGCTCACGCTTTTCAGCGTGAACTTGAAAAAGAATTCGTGGTAGTCCAGTGGGACCGCCGTGCTGCTGGCAAGTCATATCGCGAAGATATCAGCACCACGCTCACCACAGAGCAACTTGTCGCAGACACGGTTGAATTAACTAATATACTTCGTGCCCGGTTTCACCAGGACAGGATTTATCTCGTGGGACATTCCTGGGGCACCTATCTGGGCATGCTCGTCATTGCGAGGCATCCAGAGTTTTACCACGCTTATGTCGGGATCGGTCAACTCGCCCGCTCGTCCCCCATCGCTGGAATTCAGGATGAATATATTCGCCAGACTGCAAGACGCATGGGGGATCAAGACGCCATCAAGGAGCTGGAAGAGAACGGTGCGAGTGTCCGAGAGACTCTAGTTTTCAAATTTGGGGGTGAAATCCATAAAGCGAAGTCGTTTATGCCGCTATTACTGACCGGGTTGGCCGCTCCTGAGTATAGCCTTCGTGATGCCCGCAATATCCCGAAGGGCGTGTCGCTATATTCGAGAAACTTCGTTTACAACTCGATTTCGGGCGAACTGATGGATGTCATCACAAAGGTGGAGATTCCCGTCTATTTCTTCACAGGCCGCTATGACTACACCGATCCATTTACGCTTACGGAACAGTACTTCTCCACGATCAAGGCGCCGGAAAAGCACATCGTATGGTTCGAAGAGTCTGCACATTTCCCTTTCTATGAGGAGCCGGCAGCTTTTGCGCGGCAGATGCAAGGCGTGCTCACCGCCACCCAAAATAACTGACGCTGCGTGTGGAGGTCGGCAACTCAGAATTTGATCACGGCTGCTGTGCTGGAAGACTGGGCGTGCGCGTGCCAATCGATCGCTGAGAATCGCAGCATGCCCCCACGCCTCAAAGATTTTCGCGTGGAAGTTGCTTATTGCCCGGAAGATATTTCCACATTCAAAACTCTAACCGCACCTGGAAGGCGATCATGCGCGGGCTGCTGTCGCCGCCTAGGCCAACTCCGAGAAGGCCGGTCGGAGGAGAGGTTGTGTAAGTGAGCGCGCCAAATCCGGTTTGGGTCGAAGGCTTTCCAGGAATTCCCGCCAACGCCATGCTCGGCAGACCGAAGTTAGGATGGTTGAAGAGGTTGAAGAACTGCGATTCGAGCCGCAACTTGAGGTGTTCGGTCAAGGGGAACCATTTCGTAAGATAGAAATCGCTCCAAAAGAAATCTGGGCCGCGCAAAGCGTTGCGGCCGAGGTTGCCGAACTGGCAGGTCTGCGGAATGTCACCGCCATAGCATTCTCCAGTGCTGGGATCGACTGCTGACACGAATGCATCAGGATTGAGCCACTGAAGTGTGCCCGGCTGGGTTATGCCTTGAATAGCGTGATGCTGGTAGAGAGGCACGCCGGGAACGGCACTCGTAAACTGCGGACCGCTGCCCTGCACAATTCCATTTCCGTTTGCTGAGTACGGTGTACTCAGGACCGAGAACGGAATTCCATCGTGCCAAAACATGGTGCCTGAGATCTGCCAGCCATTGAGTACGTATCCCAACTTGTGGTTCTGAACGCTCATGGGCAATTGGTAAACGTACTGCGCGTTTAGGTTGTGCCGGATGTCGTAGTCGCAAGGACCATAGTCGCGGGCCAATTCTCCGGGCAGAGGCGAGAGAATTCCTCCGGCGGAGAATTGCAGAAATCCTCCGTTCGAAACAGTGTCCATGCAACGGCTCCAGGTGTAGTTCACCTGACCTTGCAGGCCGTGACTGAGACGCTTCGTCGCGGAGAGCTGAAGACCGTTGTAGTGACTGTTCTCGCCGGTGGAGAGTTGAGTCACTGCGCCAAACCTTGGATCGGTTGGATGCAGATAGGGGAATGGCGCAAAACAGCCGGGACACACCGTCTGGTATCCGTTCACTTGCGTCAGGTAGGGCTGGTTCACGGCGCGGGTGCCGACGTATTGGGCATGGAAACTGGCGTTGGTTCCGAATTGATGCTCGACGCCCAGGCTCCATTCCATGAAGTAGGGGGCGTGGAGTGTACCGTCTGGAACGGCTGTCATCGCAACTGGAGGAAGACACGTGCCGGCGTTTGCCAGCGGAGAAGCGCAAGAAAGCTGGCCCGTGGGAAACCCTGCAGCGAACCTTTGATTCGCGGCCACGGTAGCGTCGACGGCGCTGTTGGGGACACCGGGCGGAATGGCCATGCCACCGACTGTGCCGAGAAGACCTCCCTGGAAAGTCTGGACGTAGGGCGGATTGACGCCGACCAAATCGGCGACGCTGCCGGGCAGAATGTCGCTGAAGACGCCGAAGCCGGAGCGCAGCACGGTCTTCGGTTCGATCTGCCAGGCGATAGCCATACGCGGTTGCAGAATTGCGAGCGGCGTGGAGGCGAAAACATTGGCGAGACCGGTCTGAATCGCGGTATTCAACGGCCGATTCACGTCGTGCGCGATCGATGCGAAGGATCTGCGCAGCCGGGCGATTTGCTGATGCGGGTTCAGCGGATTGGAGTTGAAGGTATCGCGCAAGCCGAAGGTCCAAGTCAGCTTGCGCGTCACCTTCCAAGTATCTTGTGCGTAGAGGTCAAGGTTGAGGAAGTTGAAGGGCTCGTTGGCGGATGTGGGGAAAGTTTTCGTGGCGGTCGATGCGACTCCGTAAATGTATTGCGGCAGCGTAGTGTACGAAACAGTCGGGACCGATCCCTCGCCGAAGTCGTAGTCGTTGAGGCGGAAGATTCGCGTGTTGGTTCCGAATCGCAGCTCGTGCGCGCCGTGGCTCCAAGCCAGGTTGTCATTGATGAAGAAGCGCGAGGCGCGCCTTCCCTGAACCCAGGTATTGTCGAGTCCTCCGACGGGCGTGAAAGGCGCATTGGCTCCGCTTCCCTGCAGAACGATCGGGAATACGGAAAGCGTCTTCTGAAAGTCGGCTGGACCGAAGAGGCTTTCATACCACGAAAATGCCGGGTTGAAGTAGTTCACGAGATGCTGAGAGAAGACGTGGGTGTATCCGGCGGCGAAAGAGTAAAGAGGCTGTGGAGACACGGAATCGAACAGAGGATTGATCGGGTCGGTGTAGGCCGCCTGCAGACCGGTATCGGCTTGGAAGCGAAGCCATGCCGTGTTCCTCTCATTGATGTTGTAGTCGATGCGGGCGGTCTGCACTTGTTCGTGATCGTCGCTGGAGTGGGAGACGCTTTGGCGATTGGCACAGCCGTTCCCATCCCTGGCGATCGCGGGTGGGCCTCCGCCGACATCGAACGGACAACCGAGCACTGCAAGGGGCGATCCGCTGGTGTTTCCATAGAGCGAGAACATCTTTTGATAGAACGGTACCGACTGCGGAGATGCCGGATAGATCGAACCGGTGACCGAATCCGTGCCGCCAAGCGGAAGCTGTTGCAAGACGTACTGCTGGAATGCCGGGGTGGGAACCGTAGTCGCGGTGACAATGGGCAACGCGATCCGGACCCATTCGCTGTCAAAGAAGAAGAACAGTTTGTCGTGGAGAATCGGGCCGCCCAGACTGCCTCCGAAGTGATTCACGGTCGCTCCGGGCTTGTGATTGCCGGGAGTCGCGTTGGTGAAATAGTCCGCAGCGTTCAGGATCGCGCCATTCCACAGTTCGTAGAGATTCCCGTGAAACTGGTTGGTGCCTGACTTGGTGACGTAGTTCACCTGCGACGCCCCATAGCGGCCCTGGTCGACGGAGTACGACAGAGTATTGACGGTGACTTCGGAGATGGAATTCAGTCCGAGCACGAGGTTGGTGGAAAGGCCGCTATTGAGATTGGTCAGGGGATCATTTGTTTCGAGTCCGTCGACGATGTAACCGTTGGAGAGAGCCGGCAGGCCGTTGAATTCCACATTGCCATATCCGTTGGTGCCACCGACGAAATCGTTGCCACTGCCTGCCGTGTTGATGAGAGCGCCGGGGGCAAATTGCAGAGGATAGGTCAGGTCGCCGCCGGGATTGGGCAGATTCTCCAAGGCCGGTGCGTTCAAGTTCGTGGAAGTATTGGCATCTTCCGGATTGATCAGCGGCGGTTCTGAACCTACCTCGACAGTTTCTCTTGCTTGCGCAACCTTGAGGCGGATCTCGAGGGCCTGCTTTTGCCCCAGGCCCGAGAACACGTTGTCGTTCTCCTGCGGTTGGAAACCCGGCGCTTCGACTCGGACCGAGTATGTGCCTGGCTTGAGCTGGGGAAAGTCGAAACGTCCGGCGTTGTCGGTCCTGGCCGTGCGGGTGGCTCCTGTCTCGCGATTCGTGATGGTGACAGTCGCGCCCGTTAAGGCGGCGTTGGCGGTGTCAGATACCTGCCCCACAATGGCACTCGTGGTCTCTCCTTGCGCCATGGCTTGTGTCGAGAAAAGAGCGAGCGCTTCAATTAGAACAATGCTCCAGCGGACGGCTGACCTCATACGCGCGACCCCCACATGGCGTTAACTACAGATTGCTTGGAATAGTTAATCATAGTTAATACACATGTGCAAGAGATGAGCTGCCTTACGCCATCTTTTGCCTGGCGTCGCTGACCAGCCTTACCGGGCGACTACCGCCCTGCCATGTGGTACGGGGTAGGTATGGAATCCGTGGCTAAACGCGGGAAAGCGCCAAAAAGAGGCTGGATGGAGCAAGAAAGGCCGCAATCGAAGAAAGCGGCTCGAGTCTTTCTGCGGAGCTCCGTGAGCACTCGGCCTTTCCCTTTGGCACGAGGCCAAATCTCGGCTACCAGAGCCGATGGGGTAGCAAGTATGTGAAGCCCACGAAGGCTTCCCAGTGTTTGGAGATTCGATTGTCTTACCATGATGCCCGGCTTGAGGCCGCGGGTTCGAGTCCCGTCGCTCCCGCCAACTTTTCCGCCTAGAGCGTCGTTTGGTCGCGAGAACAGCACAATCGTTCCATGGCTGACTTTCGGTTTGCCCGTCGTCCGCCCGGCGTTGCGGTTGGATGCGCATAAATCCGCTGCAGCCTGAGAATCCAGGTAGTGTTGGTCAGCGGATCAGACGGCATGTGGAAATCGACGCGGCGATGACGCAGGTCGGCCGTGAAAATCGCCATAATGCGATCTAGAGTTAAATCGTCGGCATTCGATTGCCTGTCCCCAATTGCGGCTTTCCAGAGAATGGAAAAGCGAATGGCATGTTATGGGCACGTGCCCCGGATTTCTCCATTTTCGAGAATTGACCAGTTGCCATCGCAGTTCGAATTAATCTGCGCTGCGGGCGAAATGCAGGGTGACGCCGCATCTGGATCGCCGATGGGTCCGATGCGGTGGTACATCCGGTCAGTGTCCGTATTATTCGCGGCTTATGACGAGGCAGTCCGCACGGGTCGCATAGCCATCGAGCTGACGCCAGACTCGCCCTACACCTGTTTCTATTTGGCCATGTCTTTGGCGGCAGTAGGCCTGAAGGATGAAGCTTGGGGCATGGCGAACATGGGCAGAAAGCTCAACGACGGGTTGCCTTTGGGCGAGGGCTACTTTGGCTATGTTGCCGGAGTGCTGGGACACGTACCCGAAGCCCGCACCGCGATCGGAGAGTTGCAGGCCCGTCGTGAAAGAGGTTACGGCCCAGCACTGCCCATTGCATGGACCTATCTCGGGTTGAGTGAAACAGCCTCCGCCCTCGAATGGCTGGAGACAGCTCTGGCCGAACACGATCCGTTCTTGGGATCGGCAATGGTATTCCCCGCCTACGACGCGATCCACGATCAAGCAAGATTCATGCGCCTGACACACGAACTGAACCTTCCCACCTAGCGGACAGAACCATTCCTGTGTTATCGGCAATCCAGAATCCAGCAGAAAAGCTGATGCCTGCTCCAGAGCGCTTTTGAGTTTGCAAATAATGCTAATTGCAAACCACAAACATCTATTTAAAGAAAGCGCTTTTGAATGCCTCGTGCCGTTGACGCGCTGCATTTAAGGTCTGATCGAACTCTGGTTCGCGGCGCAGATCATTCAACAGCGGGTCCTGGGAAAGGTACGGATAGCTGAAGAAACCAGATTCAACGCTCATGCGCAGGGCGCGCATAGCGGAGATTTTATCTCCCAATACGGCGTACGCTTGCGCGATCTTGTATGTGCCTTCTGGGTCGCCGACTCCCTGGTCTGTGATTTTTCTCTCCAATCCGTTCAAGAGATCCAACCCTTCTGCCTTGCGCTGGTGAATCGAGTCACTGAGGGCCTTGCCGATCCCCGTATACAAAGTGGGATCGAGCTCGTATGCATGATCGAAATCTCGTGAAGCCTGGTCGAACTCCTTTTCGTGAAATTCTCCAAAGCCACGGTAAAAGAGAATGAACGAGGAATCGTCGACTGGCAAGCTCTCGAGAAACTTCTGGTATTGTCCCAAATAAAGGTAGGTGTTTAGCACCGAGCCGTTGCCCTTGACGAGGGGAGCGAGTTGGCGCGCCCGCTCACACTCCGCGACGGATTCGTCCAACATCCCGGCGAATCGGTAGGCATATCCCAATTCCCAGTGAGCAGCTGCATAGTTGCCGTTCGTCTTCAAGGCGTCACGCAACAGCGGTACAGCCTGCTCAACTTTCCCGGTGTCTATTAAGAGGTTGGCGAGGAACATTTGCGCATCAAGCAAGTTCGGTCGTATCGCCAAAGCCCGTTCATACGCGGCTTGGGCACGGCGATATTGCTCACGGCCGCCAAGCTCGAATGCTGCGTCTGAAGTGTAGGACGCTCCTAAATAGGCCCAGGCTGGTGCGTAGTTGGGATCAATTTCAGTGGACTTTTCAAGCATCTTGATCGCCAGGGGGAATTTGTGCTGCCCATGAAAATCGAGTCCCTGCAGAAAGTATTCGTACGCGAGTGGATTAACCGCGGCTTCCGGTTTTAGACGCTCCGCTTCCGTCGGAGACAAGGTCAATTGCAGTTCGGAGATCAGTTGGCTGGTAACTTTGTCCTGGACGGTAAGCAGATTGTCATACTTCAGGTCGATCACTCCTTGACCTAGAATCTTCTCGGTTTTGGCATCAACCAATTGGTACGTAATCCGTAAGTTGTCGCCGTCTCGAATGAAACTCCCCGTGAGAAGGGTATCCACTTTGAGATCTGCAGCAACTTTCTGAAGATCAATGGCCGTCCCTCGATACTTCTCAATCGCCGCGGAAGGACGAACGCTCAGGGCGTGTACATACGCCAATTTCGTGATAAGTACATCCGCTAGAGATAATCCGAGGAAGTCGCTATTCGAATCCTGGCCATGATTTTGCAGAGGCAGGATCGCGAGGCTCCGGGGACTCAAAGACTGCTCTTTCGCAGATCGAATGCGAAGAAACTTCGGCAGAACGATCACACCAAGGAGCACGGCGAATCCAACGGAGGAGAGGAAGATGAGCCGGCTGGTTCGTGGTCGTGTTGATCCCAGAGGCGCTACCTTGGGGTGTTCTCCTTTCGCAAGTGGTCGAGAGGAAGGCAAAGAAGTCTCGCCCACTCCACGCTCAGAATCCACGAGTGAACCAGTAGATTCAATCTGGCCCACGAAGCGGTAACCGCGCCGTCCTACGGTCTCAACGAACTTTGGTTGTTCGGCAGAGTCTCGAAGCGCGTCCCTCAGCTTGCTTACGGCCACTGCCAGACGATGGTCGAAATCGACGAAGGTATCTTCGGACCAGAGGCGTTTGCGAAGTTCTTCACGAGTGACGACTTCGCCGGCTGATTCCAATAACACAGTCAGGAGCGAAAACGGTTGTTCCTGCAGCCGTACCTTGCTGCCTTCTCTTCGCAGCTCTCCTGCCCGAAGGTTTACCTCGAAATTCGCGAAACGTACCAGTGGTGGGAGGGTAGACGGCATCAGCGTGCTTCACATTGTTGGAAAGTTTAGCACGCCCTCAACCAGAGTGCGACGTCCCACATTCTATTGTGAGCAAACGACTTATCAGGGGATCGAGAGGGGATCGAAGGAGGGTTGCCCGAGCATTGACCCTTCTCGCTATCTGCGGCAGAAACAAGAATCGCCGCGGGCGACCCTGCTACGTGGCGAACCCTCGAAAAGAAAGTGAACCAATGAAGTTCCTGTGGATTCTTGCAAAGGTTACCGCCCTGACGTTGTTGATGGCGCTCGGAGGCACAGCCGCATACGCGCAAGCCGAGATCGACCCGGACCACTTCGACTCACCGAATACGGAGCCTCTCGATCAACCGAAGACCCCACAGAACCAGGTGAGCGCATCGCGATATGACGGCAACTTCTCATTGCCCTATGCCGTGCAGTGCAGCGGGAAGCAGTTGGCCCCAGGGAAATACTCCGTCTCGCTGCGTTCAGACGGAAAAGTTGGTCACGGCGTATTGAAGTCGAAAAGTCAATTCATAGAAATCACGAGCGTGGTCCACCCCCAAGGTTTCAAGCGGGATGTAGTCGTGGTTGGGAGCAAAGGCAAAGTTCGAACGCTATCCGCAATTCAGATCTTGGGCGTGAATTTTGTCTTTGAGATCTTCAAACGGGGTGCCTCATCAAGCAGCAATAACGAATACATCGAAACACTGCCATTGACATTAGTGAGTTTCAAGAGTTCGCAAACCTCGACAGCCGATGAGTTCCCCACAAAGTTTTAGTGGGTAGCAGAAATCGGCTCATAGGCATTGGCTTCGTCGACAGTTGTTCCTGAAATTTGCCCGCGATCCTACGGGCAGTTGCTGAATGTGGTCGGTTGGTAAGGCAATTCAGGGAAGAGCGGAGGGGAATTGGCAAATCTGCTATGAGGGCAAAGAGCTGCGTTCGATGATGTATGCGAGCAAATCGAAAACTTCTCATTACGAACGGGACTGTAACGTGCGTTCGTAGTGAACTCACAAATATCTAATCAGGAGAATGATCCAATGAAATGCAGATTTTTGGCGCTGATGTCAATGGCACTGTTGGTTACCTTGGCGGGCCCAGCAGTCGCTCAGAATAACTTCGTCTTCACCATGGTACCATCCACCGCAGCAGTAACAGCTGGATGTCTTCCCAATGCAAAAGGGCGGGTTACGATCCATCCTCTCGGACCTGTGGAAAACCTGCACGTCGAAGTGTCAGGACTGCCACCGAATGTCGACTTCGATTTTTTCGTGATCCAAGCCCCCGATAAACCGTTCGGCATGGCTTGGTATCAAGGAGACATCCAAACCGACGGCACCGGAACGGGCGTGGGAGACTTTGTTGGGCGCTTCAGCATTGAGACATTCGTGGTAGCGCCCGGCGCAACCTCTGCGCCTGACACCTTCCCAGGCGGCGCCTTCCCAGATGCAACCACCAACCCAGCTACGAACCCAATACAGATGTACCATTTGGGACTTTGGTTCAATCAGCCGTCCGATGCAGCATCGGCGGGTTGCGGGAACACTGAGACCCCGTTCAATGGCACTCACAACGCAGGAGTACAGGCCCTGAGCACACGAAACTTTCCACCGCTTAGCGGCCCGTTGCGCAAGGTCCAGTAGGGGAGGCATGGCCAAGCGACTCTTTGGGGGCGGAGGGCGCCGACTGTGGACTTGCGGCGCCCTTACAAGCCCGGGCAAAGCGCCTCCCGCAGAATGAAAGCAAAGTTCAAATCCGCGGAGGGCCTCGCAGCCGCAAGCTGAAGCAGAAGAAGTGGCGCTCGAAGTCGGAGAAGCACCAGGAGAGACAAGGAGAACAAATGTCAGCTGCAACGATATCAACTCACGGCGTCATGGAATCCGGCGGCTCCTACAATTTGCACGCCAGGATTCCCGCTGGCGGAGGCAGTCTGGCATTGCCGTACCTGGAGCAGGCAGTTCGACGCTGCTCACTGCCGCAAGGAGGCGATCCAATCGTCATCGCGGACTATGGTTCCTCACAAGGAAAAAACTCTCTGGCTCCGATGCGAACTGCCATCCGATGCCTGCGCAGCCGTGTGGGGAACGAGCGGGCCGTAATGGTTGTTCACGTTGATCAACACGCGAATGACTTCAATACTCTTTTCGATGTACTCCACAATGATTCGGAACGATATTCGGTGGATGACCCGAACGTTTTCCCGTTCGCGATTGGAAGATCATTCTATGAGAACGTCTTTCCGGGAGAACAGGTCGACCTCGGGTGGTGCTCCTATGCCGCCGTCTGGCTCAGCCGTATTCCAGCGTTAATACCAGGCCATTTCGTGTACCTCGGTAGCACAGGCGACGTGCGTGCCGCATTCGACCGCCAAGCCGCGGAGGATTGGAGATTATTTCTTTCGCTGCGTGCGCGGGAATTGAGAGCTGGCGGCCGTCTGGTCGTCGTGCTTCCAGGCTTAAATGATGCAGGTGTCACAGGATTCGAACCCCTCTTTAATTCTGCGAATGAGATTCTCGGGCAACTGGTCGATGAGCGAGTCGTCAGTGCCAATGAGCGCAAACGGATGGTCCTGGGCGCCTACCCGCGACGACGAGCCCAGCTCTTGCAGCCGTTCAGTGCGGATGGTCAATTCCAGTCGCTCTCAGTTGAACACTGCGAGCTCTTCGACTTGCCTGACGCAGCTTGGGCTGACTACCAACTGGACGGCAATGTGGAAGCTCTTGTCGGCCGCCACGCTGCATTCTTCCGAGCGATCTTCGTACCCTCCCTGGCTTCAGCGATAAGCGATGCCGACAGGCGTCAAGGGTTCGCAGACTGCCTGGAGCAAAAACTGAAGCAGCGCCTGTTTGAACGGCGCATACCGTTCCACTCGTTCGTCCAGATTATTGTCATCGCGAAGCAAGGTTCTGCCGGGGTGGAGACCTAACCGGCCCCAAAACGCAATGATCCTCGACGAACTCGAAAAGGAGAGCCACAAATGAAGAGTCAGAAACTTGTCAAACTAGCAGCAGGGACTGTCTTGACGCTGGGCATGATTGCTCTGGGAGGACGGTTGAGCACTCCACCTAGCGTGCAAGCGCAGAACAACCAACACCGCAACCACGATGACGATGAGGCCTCACTGGTTCGTATCGGTTTCGAGATAGCGCCCGTGCCGCTGAATCTGGATGGAAAAGATCCCTGGAAGGTGGGCTTGGGCAGTTTTATCGTCAACGCGGTAGGCGACTGCAACGGTTGCCACACCGGTGGCGGGCCTCCAAACTTTAATTACGCCGCAGGAGGCAACCCCTACTTCGGCCAGCCGACGAAAACCGACCCGACCACTTACCTGGAAGGCGGAACGGATTTTGGTCCGGCCGTCCCGCCGGTGCTGGGTGTCTATCCACCGCCAGCTTATTGGTTGCCCTCAGGCCCATATGTTGGTCCGGACATCATCACTCGCAATCTGACGCCGGACAAAACGGGGCGACCGGAAGGTGGCCGTACGCTTCAACAATTCAAGGAAATCCTGCGGCATGGCACCGACTTCGATCAGATTCACCTGACATGTACAGAACCTCCCGCTGATCCCAATACAGCGACCTGCCTTCCGCCTCCTGTGGACGGCAATCTTCTGCAAGTAATGCCATGGCCGGTTTTTCACAACATGACCGACCATCAGATCGAAGCCATCTACGAATATCTCCGTGCCATTCCTTGCATCGACAACACAACGAGCACGCCCCCACGAGGCGCTCCTAACGAACTGCGCAACGATTGTAGTAATGACCAAGCCGTTGGGGCGGACAGCGTTTCAGAGAGTCCACATCGGACAAGAAGGCAGTAACAGCTGGAAGAAGAGGAAACCGCTGTCCGTTGCTGGCGGTTTCCTTTTCTACGGCCTCTCCATCAGCGAGGAGTGACGCGTAGAAATGAACTTTGACAATGAAACTTTGACGCACGATCGAGGGCAACCGCTTAGGACACTTCCTGCGAAGCGGAATGCTACCCAGATTTTTTATGGCTGGTGGGTCGTGCTTGCGTCCGCATTCGGACTCCTTTGGGGCATACCCATTTCCGTCTATTCCTTCAGCGTGTTCTTCAGACCTCTGATGCAGGATTTCCACGTCGGTCGCGCCGCCGTATCTCTAGCCTTTACCCTGAAGCTCCTTGCAGGCGCACTCTGTGCCACGCCCGCCGGCTGGTTAATCGATCGCTATGGCCCACGCCGGGTGATTCTTCTAGGTACGCCGATTTTCGGTTCAATCTTGTTGGCAAATCGCTTCTTCTCGGGCAGCATCGTTCAGTTCTACTGCTTTTACGTGGTTTTGGGTCTGTCCATCCACGGAGTGAGCCCCATACCCTACGGATCTTTAGTGTCGCATTGGTTCGACAGACGCCGCGGCTTGGCTCTCGGCCTCACGATGCTCGGAATCGGCGTAGGGGCCGTAATCATGCCATCAGTCGCGCAAACACTGATCACGCGATTCAGCTGGAAGACAGCATATTCAATTCTTGGTGCAGGGGTTCTGCTCATTTGCTGGCCGGTAGTGGCCTACGTTCTGAAGGAGAAGCCAGAGGACTTCGGTCTCTTGTCGGATGGAGGACCTGCATCAACGGACAGCACTAAAGATGTGGGACGCGGTCTCACCGCACGGGAAGCGTGGCGCAGCCGAGTTTTTTGGCTCATGGCCCTTGCTTTCACTTTGGTTAGCGCAAGTGTGCAAGGGTGTGTAGTCCACATGGCACCCATGCTGAGTGATCAGAACCTGGGCGCGCGGACGGCAGCTCTAGGCAGTTCGCTTATTGGTGGGGCGGTAATGATCGGTCGCGTGGGGACTGGATGCCTTCTGGACCGTACTTTTGCGCCTCGGCTCGCCTCAATTCTATTTGCTGTTGCCGCCTCGGGAATCGCGCTGCTCTTGCTGGGGAGTGGCCCTGCCGTATTCGCAGGTGCATTCCTTGTTGGTCTGGGCTTGGGCGCAGAAGTGGATCTTATCCCGTACCTCACGAGCCGGTATTTTGGGTTGCTCGACTTCGGCAAAGTGTACAGCTCCGCATTCGCTGCTTTTGCACTCGCAGGTGCGCTCGGCCCTCTCATTATGGGTGCGGGCTTTGACCGAACTGGGTCTTACAGCGGGCCATTGGCTGGATTTCTTGTTGCGACGGTGCTCGGAGCGATTCTGATGGGTCGGCTGGGTCCGTATCGTTTTCGTCCGCCCGAACCGACCGTTGTCTCACTCATCATGCACGAAAATTGCACACAAGAACTCAGAATCCAAACGGAGGAATGAATGTCTCTAGATAGCAATAAGCTGAATGAATTCCTGGGACGCTTTATCAATGACTTGGGTGCTTCGGTACACGCTGGGATGGTGGTGATCGGGGATCGCCTGGGACTCTACAAAGCGCTCGCCCAAAAGCCGATGACGGCCGCTGAACTGGCAAAGCAAACGAAGACTGACGAAAGATACGTCCGTGAATGGGCCGCTTCGCAAGCCGCCGGTGGATACCTCACCCACGAACCCACAACGCAACGGTTCGGCATGACGGAAGAACAAATCCTCACGTTGGCGAGGGAGGATGGTCCGGCGTTCCTGCCAGGCGCATTCGAACTTGCCCTTGGATCGCTCGCGGCTGTCCCACGGATCACCGAAGCTTTTCGGTCAGGGGCCGGAATGGGATGGTTCGAAAATGAAGAAAGTGTCTTCCACGGATGTGAGAAATTGTTCCGCCCGGGCTATGCGGCGAATCTGATCAACTCGTGGATTCCATCTCTCGACGGCGTCAATGAGAAACTCGCTCGGGGAGCGAGGGTTGCCGACGTGGGATGCGGCAAAGGAGCGTCCACAATCCTGATGGCGAAAGCCTTTCCCAAATCAGAGTTCCACGGCTTCGACTACCACGATAAATTCATCGAACTGGCGCGAGCTTCCGCTAAGCAGGAGGGGGTGACGGATCGGGTCACTTTCGATGTTGCCGCCGCGAAGGAATTTACTGGAAGCGATTACGACTTCGTTTCTGTCTTCGGTTGCCTGCATGACATGGGCGATCCGGTGGGCGCTGCCTCTCATGTCCGGCGTGCGATTAAGAACGACGGATCGTGGATGATTGTTGAGCCGTTTGCAAATGACGACCTTCAGGACAACTTGAATCCGGTTGGCCGGGTCTACTACTCCTTTTCGACATTGTTGTGTACACCGTGTTCCCGCTCGCAAGAAGTGGCCATGTGTCTTGGGGCTCAGGCCGGTGAGAAGCGGGTGCGCGAGGTCGTGAATTCTGCAGGTTTCACTCGCTTCCGCCGCGCAACTGAAACCCCTTTCAACTTGGTTTACGAGACGAGACCCTGAGTTGCTAGGACACATAGCCTTCTTAGACATGAGTCTAACGGACAAAGTGATGAACAAAGAGGGTGCTTGGAGTAGCGGGAAGGACGACGATCGTGGCGGCACAAGAACGCACCTCGAAAGCTGCAGGGTTCGTGCGAGTTGATCTTTCCTCGGCCGAACTCGGCAGAAATCGCCTCGTGATTGCGTACCGTTGAGTTCGTGATCATCAGGCGAATATGTGCGGTACCAACTCGAATGTGAATCGAGCCAATGTGACAATGCAGGAATTCTTATGGCAATGAAATTCAACCACGGAGGCAGTCTATGAAACGAAACATTTACGTTGCGGCTCTGGCCGCTTTGTTGTGCGCGGGGATGGTCTTCACGAGCCGGGCCCAAACAGGTTCTTCCGCGAAACACGCATTCACGCCTGATGCTGTCCCCTACGGTCCCGCACCAGCTTCTGTGCCAGCGGGGGCGCAACTTGCGGTCCTTGAGGGTAATCCAGGAGCTATGACGGGCGACTACACTGTGCGTTTGAAGATGCCGGACCGATATCGCATCGCCCCGCACTGGCATCCGAATCGGGAAAACGTTACGGTCATGACCGGCACCTTCAAAGTCGGAATGGGAGATCGCTTTGACGAAAGCAAGATGGGAAATTTCCCAGCCGGCAGTTTCGCTTATCTCGATCCGGATATGCATCACTACGCGATGGCGAGCGGAGAGGTGGTGGTCCAAATCCACGGCGCATCTCCGTTCCAGATCAACTATGTCAATCCCGATGACGATCCGAGCCGCAAGCGATAGCCCCAAGTGCTGCGGCGAGGGCCATCGCCTTCGGGTGGTCTTCGACGGGACTGTCACCATAGTCCGGCAAAAACGCATAGACGCGAGCCAGACCTGAATACGCCAACGCGTAGCCGGGGTCTTTGGCGATGGCTTGATTGAAATAGGAGACTGCGGTTTTAAGGTCCGAGAGAGTTCGTTTATCCGAATAGGAGCGTCCCTTCAAATACAACGCATCGGCCTCTGGATTTTGCGTTCCTTGTTTGCTGACCTGTTGCTTTCCTGAAGTGCTGAGTTGACCGTTTGGGTCAGTGGCGAAGAGGTGCTGGCAGAGATGCACAGCGCAACCAGTAGGCAGGTGAAGGAGCGCATGTTTTGTCCTCCGTGAATCAGCGGTGGACGCAGCCAGTCGGCCCGCATTCTACTCCAACCTGCTGGACTTCAAGGCACAGACTGGCGCGATCCTAGGTTCGACCGTCAATCAAGTAAAAGTGTGCCAAGATTGGCCTCGCTTCGACGGAACGCTTTCGACGGCGAGGTGATTCCGACACCCCGCATCGGAGCCTGGCCAACTGGGATTAAACCGCAGCCAAAAAGGGTAACACGGACTGCCGGGTTGGTTGGTGGGCTCCAGACAGCATTGGTGCTCGCCGCAGCCTGTTCTCCTCCCACCGCTTCCTCAATCTCAAATCCCAGCCCGCTCAATGTGGTGTGCAGTGCCTTGCGAATGGAAGGCTCGTCATCAACGACCAAAACTCTACTCTCTGACGTCAGCATATTCACTCCTAGCCAGCGCCGGGAGAGACAGGAAAAACGTTGTACCTGTCTCTGGCGCACTGTTTACCCACATTCTTCCTTGATGCGCTTCAGCAGCCCTTTTGACCACCGAAAGACCAATGCCGCTGCCCGAGGCTCGATGTTTTGTCGTTGGGCTACGATAAAAACTGTCGAAGATCAACTCCCGCTCTGCAAAATCAATGGCCGGGCCACAGTTATGAACTGCGATTAGAACTTGCCCGTCCTCGTTTCGGGCTGAAACTTCAATCGCTGAATCGGAACTCGAATACTTTGGCCGCGTTTACGAGAAGCTCTGTGATTGTGATCGCCAGTAGCTGCCGGTCTCCTGAAACCTCCAGGTCCTCGTCTTCTATCGATAACAGAACCGCGTGGCCGCAGAGCTGGCTGGCGCAGTCATCAACCACCTGCTTGATGAACGGCCCGATGAGGACTTCTTCGCAGCGCAAGCGAATCTCTTTCGACTCCAGTTTCCCCCAAATCAACCCAGGGAATCAAAAGCCTGCGTTGTTCCCCCGGAACTCCGCTAGTCATGCTTCCCGGATGACAATTGAAGCGCGCAGGCGTGACTTCTAGGTTTTTCACGGACCATCCTCGATTGTTGAATAGGGCTGGGAGGTTTGCATAAGACCACCTTCTTGAAGCCTTGCGCGTACGCTGCCCTCGGAATGCTGTCTGGAACCGACGGCTGTCTCCTCAAAGACATTGCCCTTGCTCGTTGCGCGTTTGAGAGGAAGGGCAAGGAATTAACACCTGAGTCGAGGGCGGCTTTCAGTAATTGGCCCTGTCATACCCAAAATCTGCGAAATCAATACCAGCACAACCAACGAGTACAAATTTGATAAGGCAGACTCTGTCGGTCTACGCCTTCTGCAGAATGGAGGGTATTGAAACGGAAGATTGCCGAACGTTTACCAACTTAACAGCTTCCTGTGCGATGTGTTCGGCGCTGACCTCGAATGCTTTGATCAGTTCCCATGGAGCGCCTGATTCACCGAACCGATCGTGTACGCCGATGGCTCCAGTGATTACCGGAACTCGATAGAGTTCTTGCGATCCGGTGATAATTCCGCTGACGCGCCATGCTAACGCGCCTATCTGATGTTCTTCAGCCGTGATGATCATGCCTGTCTCTTTTGCTGCCCGGATCACAGCGTCCTCGTCCATTGGTTTCAGCGTATGCATGTTGATGACGCGTGTTTCCCAACCGAATTCCTGTTGCAATATGTAAGCTGCCCGCATTGCTTCGGGGACCATTGGCCCGCAAGCGATGATCGTCAGATCCTCCGATTCGTTCTCGTAGTCCGCAGCCAGACAGCTTTCGAAGGCTTCCACAAACTTGTCGGTGATGTGCCTCAGCCGAATCACGTTTGCTTTACCGAAAACAAACGGAGTTTCTTCCCTAGTGACAATTGGCGTAGCTTCCCGCGCAAAGCGGATATACTTGGGCCCGAAGTGTTGCAGCAGGAGGTAGCCGGTAGCCTTTCTCGTTTCAATCGCATCACACGGCACGACCACTGACATGTTGGGCAAGCCGCACATTGCGAATAAATCCTCAAGCGCCTGATGCGTTGCGCCATCTTGCCCAACCGAGACGCCTCCGTGTGCCCCCGCAATCAGCACGTTGAAATTGCCGTAGCAGATCGAGGTCCGGATCTGATCCAGGTTTCTTGCGGCTGCGAACGTTGCATACGTTCCGAGGACCGGGAGCTTGCCTTCTTTGGCCAACCCTGCCGCCGCCGCCGTTGCGGATTGCTCGGCGATTCCCATGCTGATCCAGCGTCTCTTGCGCTCCGGCTTGCCGGCGTAAAAATCGCTGAGTGTGATCGAACTTGAAATGTCGAGGCCGAGGCAGACCACACGTTCGTCATCGCCAAGTTGCGCAAGCGCCTGGCCGAACCCCTTCCGCGTCGGCTCCATCTGTGCGTTCATCACAATCAAGCTGTTCCACCAGTAATCGCGGCTGAAGTGCGGTAGCTTTTCGTTAAGCGCATGAGTCGCCTGGTGCTGATAGTTTTCGGCATGCTCTAACAAGCTCGCATAGGGCATCTTTTCTGCCAGCCCGAGTTCCCGCAAGCCCTTGATCATCTCCTCGTGGTTGGGAGCTTTTCCGTGCCAACCGGCTACGTTCTCCATGAAGCTGACGCCCTTGCCCTTGACCGTTTTCGCCAGTATCACCAGCGGCCTGCCCGTACCGTCGTTGCTGGCCGACAAAGCTTTCGTAACCTGATCCATGTCGTGCCCATCAATCTGCATGACATCCCAGCCGAAGCTCTGGTATTTCTGATCCAGCGGATCGATGTTCATGACTTCAGCCACAGGCCCATCAATCTGAAGCCGATTGCAGTCTACGATAGCGACCAGGTTGTCTAGCTTGTGGTGGGCCGCTTCCATTGCCGCTTCCCAAATTTGACCTTCCTGCTGTTCGCCATCGCCCATGATGCAGAACGTGCGGTAGTTCTTCTGGTTAAGCTTTCCGGCCAACGCCACCCCTACGGCGATGCTTAACCCTTGGCCCAGCGAGCCGGTCGATACTTCCACCCCGGGGAGCTTGAGCCAGTGTGGATGCCCTTGAAATGGCGAGCCAAGCTTCCGCAGGAGGGCAACATCTTCCACTTTGCAGAATCCAGCGAAGGCGAGGCCGAGGTAGAGGCTCGGAGCTTTGTGTCCCGCCGACCAAATAATCCGGTCCCTTAGGGGCCAATCCGGATTTTCTGGATCGTGATTCGCCACTTTAAGATAAAGAGCCGCGGCAATGTCCATGATCGAAAGCGTGCCCCCGGCATGACCTGACCCTGCCGCGCACAGTGCCACCAAGTCGTAACCGCGCATCAAATTGGCGGCTTCGATCAGCTCCTCAATTGAATAATCGCGGATTATCTTTCCGGTTACGGAGTCGAGAAGCGCCATGGCGTCCTCCTAAAAGAGTCATTAGGTCCGGTCGAGCAGCATCCGGCAAATGCCGGTCACTCCAACACAAAAATGTTTTTTCGCGAACACATTTCCTTCAGGATCTTCGGCCACACGCTCACGCTGACTTCGCCCAGATGAGCTTTTCGCAGCAACAGCATCAGGGTCCGTGACTGCCCGATTCCGCCGCCAATCGAGAGAGGAATTTCGTCGGCACAAATCGCGCGATGATAGGGAAGCTTGAGGAAGTCGAGCTGGTTCGACATCTTCAACTGCTGCTTTAAAGTTTCCGCAGTGACACGAATACCCATCGAACTCAGCTCGTGGCGCCGCTTCGTGATCTGATTCCACACCAGAATGTCGCCATTCAGGCCATGCGTGTTTTTGCCGGTCTGGTTGCGGGTGTCGGTAATCCAGTCGTCGTAATCGGCAGCGCGCATTTCGTGAGGGTAGCCATCCTTGAGCGGCCAGCCGATGCCGATGATGAAAACGGCGGGGTATTTTTTTAGTACCTCAGTTTCGCGTTGCTTGCGCGGGAGATCCGGATACATGTCGAGAATCTCTTCGGCGTGCAGGAACGTGAGCTTTTCGGGCAGATCGGAATAGCGGGGATCTTTGAGCTGCGGAAACAGCGACTGCGCAAACTTCTCGGCATCAACTAGGGCCTTCCAGATCCTGCTCACAATCGACTTGAGAAAATCCAGATTGCGCTGCTCGTCGGTAATGACCCGCTCCCAATCCCACTGATCGACATAAGCCGAGTGATCGTGATCGAGAAAATAATCCTTGCGCACGGCGCGCATATCGGTGCAGATGCCCTCGCCGAGTTTGCAATCGAATTGTTTTAGCGCCACGCGTTTCCATTTGGTCGCAGCCTGCACTACCTGCGCGTCGATCGGATGCGCATCACGATCATTTGAAATATGGAACTGGATAGGAGTTCGCGAACCGTCGCGGTCGAGCATGTCATTGACGCCGCTCTCCACGTCAACGATGAGAGGCACCTCAACCATCATCAGGTTGAGTTGCTTACAGAGGTTGTCCTCGATATAACGCTTGACTTGAAAAATGGCTCGCTGCGTCTCTTTCGGCGAGAGCAGGGAGTGGTAATCTTTGGGCAGAATGTTTTCCAGTTCTCTGTAATCTCCGATACCCGGCCCGGCCAGATCGCCCTTTTTATCCTCAACAAGCGTAGTCATGGGATTCTCCTCGCGGGTGCAGCCCTGCGCCCGCAAAAGATAGCTAAGATTTCTATCGAAATTAGAGCATCAGGGCTGATTCTGGTCTGTGCGGAAGGTCACAGTGGTCAGTGAGGCAACCCCACTGTCTGTCAGCCTCCTTCAATGCCGCTGAATCACTTTCGTGATTCGCTCAAAGGCCCAGTCAATCTCCTCACGGCGGATGATCAGCGGTGGTGCGATGCGAATTACCCGGTCATGCGTTTCCTTGCACAGGATTCCTTCCTCCTTGAGCGCCTCGCAATAGGGGCGCGCTAGGCTGCGGAGTTCGATGCCGATCCACAAGCCTTTGCCGCGAACATCTTTCACATCTGAACTGCGCAGCGTCTGTAATAGAGTCAGGAAATAAGCGCCTAGCTCGGCGGAGCGTTCCACCATCTTTTCTTCGACCAGGACGCGCAGTGCGGTCCGCGCGATAGCGCAGCCCATGGGGTTGCCGCCGAAGGTGCTGCCGTGGTCACCGGGTTTATACACCCGAAGAATTTCTCGAGAGGCCAAAACAGCCGAGACCGGATAAAACCCGCCGGCGAGCGCCTTGCCAATAATCAACACATCGGGTGTAACGGCTTCGTGCATGTAGGCAAAGAGCTTGCCGGTTCGTCCCAGCCCGGACTGAATTTCATCCACCATCAACAGAACGTTATGCTGGCGGCAGATGTTCGCCGCCTCCCGGAGAAATCCCTCGGGCGGAATGACGATTCCAGCCTCGCCCTGGATGGGCTCTACCAGAAAAGCGCAAGTGTTGGGGCTGATGGCTTCACGGAGGGCATGAGCATCTCCGAATGGAATGACTTTGAACCCTGGAGTGAAGGGGCCGAAGCCATCGCGATACTGTTCGTCGGTGGAAAAGCTTATGACAGTGACGGTGCGGCCATGGAAATTATTGGCGCACACAATGATCTCGGCTCTGTCCTTGGGAATGCCCTTAATCTTGGCGCCCCACTTGCGAGCTGTTTTAATGGCCGTTTCGACGGCCTCCGCACCTGAGTTCATCGGAAGCACCATGTCGAAGCCGGTCAGATCATGAAGTTCCTTGCATAGCAGTGGGAGTTGCTCGTTGCGGAAAGCGCGTGAGGTAAGGGTAACTTTCCTGGCTTGCTCCTCAAGAGTCCGCAGAATCCTGGGGTGACAGTGTCCCTGATTCACCGCGGAATACGCCGCCAGGCAATCGAGGTAACGTTTGCCTTCGACGTCATACACCCACACGCCTTCCGCACGCTCGATCACTACGTCGAGCGGACGATAGTTATGAGCTCCATATCGGTTTTCGAGTTCGACGAAGTCCTGAGTGTGTAAGGGTTGCTCTATGAATTGCGTTGTCATAAGTTCCTTTCGCGCTTTGTCTTAATTTCTCCCACCACCGCTTTCTCGCAGGTATTCCCTACTGACCGCTCCTATTCCAGCAGCATGGTCAACAGTGCCATCCGCACATAGAGCCCATTTTTGGCCTGACGGAAATACATAGCTCGGGGATCGGCATCGACTGACTTGTCTAACTCGACAGTGCGTGGCAACGGATGAAGGATCAGGGCGTCAGTCTTCATGCGCTGCACAACTTTCGAATCGATGGCATAACGTCTGAGCCCGTTGACGTCTCGCATTCGCTCGGGCCGGATTCGAGTTTGGTAAACCACATCCACTTCACTGATCACCCGGTCAATATCGGACTCGAGTTCGTAACGCACGCCATGTTCATCGAGATAAGAAAGGATGTCCGGTTTCATCTGGAGTTGCGGAGGACTGACGAAGAACATCTTTATCCGATCGAACTTGGCCAGCAGATACGACAGCGATCGTGCCGTGCGCCCTTTGTCCAATTCCCCGACGATGGCCACGCTCAGGCCATCCAGCGGCCGCTGCCGGTAAATGGTGTAGAGGTCGAGCAAGGCCTGGGTTGGATGCTGCCCACCATTTCCATCCCCTGCATTGATCACTGGCACGGGAGAGACTTCCGCCGCTCGGCGCGCACCGTGATCTTCGGGATGCCGGATAACGATTACGTCCGAATAACCGCCGATAATTCGGATGGAATCCTCCACCTGTTCCCCTTCGACCTCTGAAGAGAACGCACCCGCATGTTCAGTGGACAAGACCCTGCCGCCCAGACGATGCATGGCCGCCTCGAACGAGAGTCGAGTGCGGGTAGAAGGAGCATAAAATAGCGTGGCCATGATGCGGTTCTGGTAATCCAAAGACCCTCCGCGCGCCACCACGTGCTCCATCCCTCGAGTCCGCTCGAATAATTCCATGAGCAGGGGAACGGTGAATTGCTGAGACTCGACGACGTGTTTCAAAGTATGGCCGTCTCTTAGCGCCGATTCCGAAGCAGAAAACGGGACCAGCTTACGAGGGGTGATAGTCGGCTGTGGCATTAGCGCCCTCCCACCGGCAGTTCGAGTTCTGCATTCAGCTCGACTTCCGCACGGTCGGAATCGGGGAACATGTGAGTACCGGCGCATCCCACAACTGCCGGGCACAGGTTCTCGCAAGAAGTAACGATGGCTTCCTTTCCGCCTTTGCGCAGAAAGTGCAACACCGATTCAATTTTGGGACCCATGTTGCCGGGAGGAAAATGGCCCGCCCTCGAGTACTCTTCCAATTCAGCCGCACCGACGCGCTGCAGCGGACGTTGGGTGGGTTTCTTGTAGTCCAGGTACACGTAGTCGGTGTCGGTTGAAATGACAAATAGATCAACGCCGAGGCGTGAAGCCAGCAACGCGGAAGCCCGATCTTTGTCGATGACGGCCTCCGCGCCCTGCAATCTCCCGTCTTTCCAGACCACAGGAATCCCTCCGCCTCCACACGCAATGACCAGCACGCCCTGCTTCACCAGATCTCGAATGACCTCGAGTTCAACAATTTCAATCGGTTGCGGCGACGGAACCACTCGGCGATAGCCACGGGCCGCATCCTCCACGATTTCCCATCCAAAGCGCCGTGTGCGCTCCTCGGCATCGGCGCGCGAATAGAAAGGGCCGATGGGCTTGCTTGGGTGTTTCATGGAGGGATCGTCTGGCGAGACGATGCTCTGGGTGAGGATAGTCGTCACCGGCACGCGCAGACCAGCCCGCTGCAATTCGGTTTGCAATGCTTGTTCGAGAATGTAGCCGATTTCGCCTTGGGTAGAGGCTCCACAAACATCCAGCGGATGCCCAGGGACCTGGCTCGCTCCTCGCTCCGAGCGTAAAAGCTCTGCCCCGACTTGCGGACCATTCCCATGCGTGAGCACGATCCGGTAGCCGGCACGGATCAAGCCGACGATCTGCACCGCTGTCCGCTGGGCGTTTGCCCTTTGCTCGGCGATCGTTCCCTTTTCTCCCGCACGAATCAGGGAGTTTCCGCCAACGGCAAGGAGCATGGTCTTCATAAGTTGCAGCTGCCAGCTTGCACTTTTCCTACGCGTGCACCAACTCTTGCAACTCGACAAGTCCCGGCAATTTCAGGAACTCGCCTTTCATCAACTCCAGCATGATGGCCTTTTGTGAGTGCAGCCGGTTCTCGGCCTGCTGATACACCAGCGACCGGGCTGAGTCGATGACGTCGTTGGTGACTTCTTCGCCGCGGTGTGCGGGCAGGCAATGCAGGAAGATGGCATCCCGCTTGGCTCGCCGGAACAGAGTCGTATCCACCTGGTAAGGAAGGAAGACATGCTTGCGCGCCTCCACTTCGGCCTCTTGTCCCATGCTCGCCCACACATCGGTATAGACGACATCGGCGTTTGCCGCCGCTTCTTCCGGATCATTCGTCACGGTGCAAGTGCCACCCGTTTCTGCGCCGCGCTCGCGAGCCCACCGCACAGATTGCGCGTCAAGTTCATATCCCGGAGGCGTGGCCAGCCAAACATCCGCGCCTAGCTGGGCTCCGGCAAACACGAGCGAGCGAGCAACGTTGTTGCCATCGCCTACAAACGCAATCTTCAACCCTTCCAGATCGCCTTTCGCCTCCCAAATGGTGAGGTAGTCCGCTATCGCCTGGCAGGGATGACTGTAGTCGGTGAGGCCATTGATGACAGGAATGCTGGCGTACCGGGCCATCTGCACAACGACCTCGTGGCAGAAAGTGCGGATCATGATGCCCTGCACCATGCGTTCCAGATTCCTGGCCACGTCGTACACCGACTCGCGTTTGCCGAGATTGATCTCGGCAGGCGAGAGGTAGAGCGAAAAGCCGCCCAGTTGCTGGATACCGACATCAAAGGTTACACGGGTGCGTAACGAAGGTTTCTCGAAGATCATGGCCAGAGTCTGACGCCGGAGAGCCGTGCCATAGGCGGTCGGGTCAGCTTTAACTTGACGGCCAAGAATCAGCAGGTACTGGATCTCCGAGGGCGAGAAATCTCGGATCGAGAGGAAATCTTTGCTATTCATCTTCCGCCTCCTGCGAATGCTGGCTCGTGCTCGTGACAGAACTTGGCGAGCAGTTCGGCCAGGCCGGGTTTGGTGAGTTCTTCTACTTCGTAGGTCACGCGGAGATTCGGCTGGTCAAGTTTGATGACTCGTGAAAGATCAATGGGAGTGGCGATCAGCACGAGATCGCACGGTGTGCGGCGGATGGTTTCCTCCAGTTCGTGCCTTTGCATCGCGCTGTAACCCATGGCGGGCAACAGGTTCGTCAGGTGCGGATAGCGATCGAAGGTGCCGCGAATCGATCCCACAGCATAAGGCCGCGGGTCCACCAATTCTGCTGCTCCGCATTGGCGCGCAGCGACCACGCCGGCGCCATAGGGCATTTCTCCGTGAGTGAGTGTGGGGCCGTCCTCCACCACGAGTACGCGCTGTCCTTTCACTACATACGGCTCTGGAATCGAGACTTGGCAGGCCATCTCAAGAACCACTGCCTTGGGGTTGTGAAGCTTGATGTTGTGGTGGACCGTCTCAAGGTCACGCTGATAGGCCGTGTCGACCTTGTTGATTACGATCACATCCGCACGCCGCAGATTAACTTCACCCGGGAAGTAGGACAGTTCATGCCCGGCACGGTGTGGATCCGCGACCACGATTTCCAGATCGGAAGCATAGAAAGAAGTGTCGTTATTGCCTCCGTCCCACAAAATGACATCCGCTTCCTTCTCGGCCCGGTCGAGAATCTTTTCGTAGTCAACTCCCGCATACACTACGGTCCCTTGGCGAATGTGCGGTTCGTACTCTTCGCGCTCTTCGATCGTGCATTGCTGAAGGTCGAGATCCTCCATGGTGGCGAAGCGTTGCACAGCCTGCGCCGCAAGGTCTCCATAAGGCATGGGATGTCGAATGACTACTGGTCTTCGACCCAGTCTGCGCAACTCCGAAGCGACCAGGCGCGATACTGGACTCTTGCCGCAACCCGTTCGCACCGCGCACACGGAAATTACGGGCACCACAGACTGGAGTTGTGTCCGCCCGGTTCCCAGAAGCCAGAAATCGGCGTCTGCTGCCACGGCACGCGAGGCGAGATGCATCAAGTTCTGGTGGGAAATGTCACTGTAGGAAAACACCACCGCATCAATCTCGTGTTCGGCGACCAGATTTTCCAGATCGTTCTCTTCGAGAATAGGAATGCCTTCGGGATACAGCACTCCCGCCAGTTCCGGAGGATATCGGCGGCCGGCAATATCCGGAATCTGCGCGGCAGTGAATGCGACAACGTGGTAGTCGGAATTATCACGGAATAAGACATTAAAGTTATGGAAGTCCCTGCCTGCGGCACCGAGAATCAAAACTCTCTTCATGGCATACCTCCAGCGAAGATCGTTTTACTTCATATCTTCTCGCTGGTTGGTAGTGGTGGCTGTACTCCTGATCACATCTAAGGGTGATTTCTTGGCACACAAAAGCCGCTATGAAGTTCAGCCGACGAATCTCGCGCGTCCGCGGTGTCTGTTTGTCGAGAAGCTAACGCCGCTGAGCAATAGCCCTTTCTGCCGCTCTGCCGCGATGACCTCACTCCCTTGGGGGCCATGAGGAACTGGCGCTGGTAGCGCAAAAGGTATCACTCGTCCTTCATTGCTGATACGGAGCGTCATCTCTGCCGAGCAGCTACGGCACAGCCAGTAATATTCCGGCGCCTTGGGATTGGACATTCTGAGATTCGGGTCACTTTCCAGGCGAAAGAGCAGCCCCTCTTCGAGATAGCGAAACAAGGCGGAACATGAAGGGTTGGTGCACTTGCCGAGCATTTCAGAACCTCCACCGCGCTCGGATGCTTCTATTATCTTCCCTGCATCACGGCTTGCCGTGATGCCCGTCACCCATTCACGTGATGGGGACGGTATTGTCCCATGCTGGTGATCTCTATCACTGAAGAGCATCCGATGAGAGTGAAGAATCGAAGACAGGAACTCCAACACAAGGAGTGATTATGGTCATCGCATCCGAGTTGAAGGAAGGAACAGTAATCCGTATCGACGGACGCATTTACAGAGTGCTCGAAGTGAAATCGAAGGCGGGGGCTGCGAAATTAGGCGGAGTAGTCAAGACCAAGCTCACCGATGTAAGGAGTGGTCGAATGTGGGAGCCGCACTTCCGCCCACAAGAACGCCTCGAAGACGTGGAACTCGAGCGGCGCACGATGGAGTTCCTGTTCAGCGAGGGCGGCACCTGCACGTTCATGAATCCGGATACCTTTGAGCAAATCGAGATCCCGACAACCATCCTCGGACCGGCAGCACAATTTCTTCAACCCGGCATCGAGGTGCCAGTAGAGTTTTTTGCGGAAGAGCCGATCAGTGTCGTCTGCCCCGCTGTAGCCGAAGCCCGCGTAAAGCGGACCGCGCCGCCGGCGCACTCGCAACAGGACAGTGCCTGGAAGCAGGCCACGCTGGAAAACGGTCTCTCCATCCAGGTTCCTTTGTTCATTGGGCCGGGCGAAGTGGTGCGCGTCGAAGTTAGCACAGGTCGCTACGTCGAACGGGCGCACGCAGAACGGAGACGAAGCGCGTAAAGATCCCCAAGGAGCGCACCAGATCAGCACGATCGGCGCGCTGTTTGTTCCGCGCGCTGTCCACACGACTGTCACCAAGTCGCCCTCAGCCACCATCTGATCCACGGTTATCTTGAGGTCTGGAGCTATCTTCTTCTCCCAGCGGGCCGCAGCTTGATCCTCTCGATCAATATTGGCTCACTGCATCTCCCGCTCGGGCGTAACATCTAATGTGGTGGATCCATTTAACTTGAGACCGACAACATTATGGGAAACACATTTAAGACGGCGTTTCTGCTGACGGCGCTGACGCTGCTGCTGATGTTTATTGGGCGGTACTTTGGCGGGCAAAGTGGGATGATGCTGGCGCTGGTGTTTGCCGCGGTGATGAACTTCGTCAGCTATTTCTTTTCGGACAAGATTGCGCTGGCCATGTACCGGGCGCAGCCGGTGACGCGCGAGGAGCTGCCGCGGGCTTATGCGACGGTGGAGCGGCTGGCGCCGAAGATGGGGATTCCGATGCCGAAGATTTATGTGATCCCGACGGAGTCGCCGAATGCGTTTGCCACGGGACGGAATCCGAAGCACGCCTCGGTGGCGGTGACGCACGGCATTTTGGGGCTGCTGAACGATGAAGAGCTGGAAGGTGTGCTGGCGCACGAACTGGGGCACGTGAATAATCGCGACATCCTTATTAGTTCGGTGGCGGCGACCATTGCGGGCGCGATTACCATGCTGGCCAGCATGGGGCGCTTTGCCATGATTTTTGGCGGCGGCGGAGGCCGCGACGACCGGCGAGGCGGCGGGCTGGCGGGCCTGTTTATGCTAATTCTGGCTCCGATTGCGGCTAGCTTGATTCAGCTAGCCGTATCGCGCTCGCGGGAGTATCAAGCGGACGCGACCGGTGCGCATTTTACGGGGAATCCGTATGCGTTGGCGAGCGCGCTGCAGAAGCTGGACGCTTACTCACGGCAGGTGCCGATGGCGGCTTCGCCATCGACGGCGCATCTGTTTATTATCCAGCCGCTGCTGGGGATGAATTTTGGGAATCTGTTTTCGACGCATCCTCCGATTGCCAAGCGGATTGAGCGGCTCACGGGCAGGCCGGCGGAGTTTATGCAGTGAAACCCCGCTTCTAGCTTCTGGCTGCAAGCTCCTAGCTTGAACAACTGCAAGATCCGTGGGTGCTCACGTTCTGGCTTTGTAGCGTCGCATGCGAAACCAAGATCCCTCGCTTTGCTCGGGATGACAAGGGCACGAGCGAGAGGCTAGGAGCTGGTAGCTAGAAGCCCCATGACATCGGTAACTCTGCCGCTTCTTTGCCTGATAGTAAAATCCAGTCAATGTCTCCTGAGAGCGCGATCGCCGTATCCCATAAGGCTGCTGAGTTGGAAAAGGCGCTTCGCCGCGTGATTCGCGGCAAGGACGAGGTGGTGCGGCTGGCGCTGGTCAGTATTTTTGCGCGCGGGCATCTGCTGATTGAGGGTGTGCCGGGAGTAGGCAAAACCACGCTGGGGCAGGCGTTGGCGCGGGCCATCGATTGTACGTTTCAGCGCGTGCAGTTTACCAGCGATATGCTGCCTTCCGATGTGCTGGGGATCTCGGTATATTCGGCGCTGGAGCAGGAGTTTGAGTTCAAGCGCGGGCCAGTTTTCACCAATGTGCTGCTGGCGGATGAGATTAACCGGACGACTCCGAAGACGCAGTCGGCGCTGCTGGAGGCGATGAACGAAGGCCAGGTCACGGTGGACGCGCATTCTTATGAATTGCCGCAGCCATTTCTGGTGATCGCGACGCAGAATCCGGTGGAGCATCATGGAACGTATCCGCTGCCGGAATCGCAGTTGGACCGATTTTTGATGCGCGTGAGAATGGGCTATCCGGAGGCAGCGGCGGAACGGGAGATTCTGCGGTCTGAGGCGGGAGTGGAAGTGTTGCAGAGTATGCGGCCGGTGCTTAGCGGGACTGACGTGCTCGAGATGCAAGAGGCTGTTAAACAGATACGCGTGGATGAATCGTTAGTGAGCTACGCCTTGGAAATCGTGCGGCGGACGCGGGAGTCGGAATATTTGTCGCTGGGAGTTTCGCCGCGCGGGGCACAGGCTCTTTATCGCGCGGCGCAGGCGATGGCGTTTCTTGATGGGCGAAGCTTCTGCACCCCGGAGGACTTCAAGCCGCTCGCCGTGCCAGTCTTCGCGCACCGCGTGGTCGTCAACGGTGGGTACGCTTCGACTATGAAGAAATCCGAGCAGGCCGATCAAGTTTTGAAAGAGATTGTGGAGAATGTGGCTGTGCCAGTGTGAGAGCAGTGATCAGTGGTCAGTTCTCAGCGGAAAGGCTTAGAGACAGCGATTTGTACTTAAGTGAACAAGCGTAGACCATGAGATTCCAGGTGATTCTTTGTATTTTCGGTGCGGCGGCCTCGTTCTGGGCGATGGCGTGGTTGCGAAGATTTAAGGTTCGCACCAATCCTCCCGTGTCCCGTGCCCATCTCTCATTGGAAGAAAGACAACGGAAAATTCGTACGGCGAGTTGGATCGCGTTCGGAATGGGCTGCTCGTACATCGCTGGGGCAGCCGTCCTCGCAATTCTTAAATAAGCTGCGGGTACATCGCGAGTTGGCGTATTCGACGCCCTCGTAACGATATAATCCTTCCGCTATGTCCTTCCTGCGGTTTCTCATGCTGCTGTCGCTGATCTGCTGGATTGGTGGGCTCATCTTTTTTGCGTTTGTGCTCGCGCCTACGGCGTTTTCTGTTTTGCCCACGACTCATCTCGCCGGCAATGTAGTTGGCCGCGCTCTGGGGAAGTTGCATTGGATCGGCTTGATCTCGGGGATTGTCTACCTGATTAGTTCCCTGCTCTACAGCCGCTTCACTGACGGCACGGCGCATGTGTTTGCGGCGCGGCATGTGCTTTTGTGCCTCATGCTAGCGCTCACGCTGATCTCTCAATTCGGCATCATTCCGCGCATGGACGTTTTGCGGGCGTCGTTGGGCGAGGTTAGCGCCGCACCCATTGATAATCCTGAGCGGGTTCAGTTCGATGCGTTACATGTTTGGTCGACGCGCGTGGAGGGTGCGGTGCTGCTGCTGGGGTTAATAGTCGTATATCTCACGGCGCAACAGCTCGGAATACGCTAGGTTGCGCGAGGTCCGTGGTGGTCTGCGCCTAGCTTCGCCGAGGCTTGGACAGCCGAGGCGGCTGTCCCCACATGAGTGTTGCCGGCTCTCTTTTTCTGCATTTTGGCAATGTTCGCTCCATCATTTATCCTCAAACGTTATCTGGTCGTCGCTGAAGCGACAGTGCGCGTGCTCTTTGTGCTCACCTCGAGTCGCTGTAGCTAAAGGCTAGGAGCTACCGGCTAGAAGCCTTCTTATGAAAACCGGCATTATTGGCCTGCCTCAGGTGGGCAAAACATCGCTGTTTCGGATTTTGACCAAGGCGCATCTTTCGGACCAGGCGCGAGCCAATCCGCGCGAGGCGCATATCGGCGTGGCCAAGGTTCCCGACGACCGGCTCGATCGGCTGGCCGCGCTTTACAACCCGAAGAAGTTGACACATACGTCGGTGGAATACGTCGATGTGGGCGCCATTGGGCAGGAGGCGTTGAAAGACAGCGCCTATGCGGCGCACTTGCGCAATGTGGATGCATTGGCGCATGTGGTGCGCGTGTTTGATGATCCGTCGGTTCCGCACACTGGGGAGATCGACCCGCTGCGCGATATTAAGAATGTGGAATTCGATTTGCTGGTGAGCGACCTGGGGCAGATCGAAAAGCGCCTGGAGCGGCTGGAAAAAGATCTGAAGAAGATGAAGACGCCGGAGCTCGAAAAAGAATTCGAATTGCTGAAGCGGGCCAAGGCACAGGTGGAATCCGACAAGCCTTTGCGTGAAATGGAGATGACTCCCGAGGACAAGAAGCGCATCAAGGGCTTTATGTTCCTCAGCGAGAAGCCGATTTTCTATGTTCTCAACATTGGCGAATCAACGGAGTTAGGGAAAGAGCTGGAAGAGGCTGTGAGCAACTACAAGCTAACCGAGATTGCCGCGCGGATGAATGCCGCGGCTACTGCGATTTGCGGCAAGGTCGAGGCGGAACTTGCAGAGATGAGCGATGCGGATGCAGCCGAGTTTCTTTCCAGCTACGGATTAACGGAAAGCGGGTTGGCGCGACTGATTCGTACTACTTATAAATTGCTTGGCCTGATTTCATTCTTTACTGCTGGAGAAGATGAGTGCCGTGCCTGGCAGGTCCCGGCGCATTCGCGCGCGCAGGATGCAGCGGGGGCGATTCACTCTGATCTGGAAAAGCACTTCATCCGCGCGGAAACCATTCGCTGGGATCAATTGCTCGAAGCCGGCTCTGAGGCGAACGCCCGTGCTAAGGGTACTCTGCGCTTGGAAGGCAAGGACTACATTGTGCAGGACGGAGATGTAATGCATATCCGGCACTCGGGATGACCCCCAAAATCCACCACGGAGACACAGAGTCACTGAGAAAATCAACCAACTGGACTCCTCTGTGTCTCCGTGCCTCTGTGGTGAGTTCATTGACAGGAAACTGATACGATCCTCGCCAAACGTATATGAACCCAATCGTCATCAGCATTCTGCTGGGCCTGACCGCAGCGGCCGCTAATGTTTTTGGCGGAACGATCATTGTGCAGCGGAATTGGGAGCGGAGGTATCTGCGCTACTTTGTCGCTCTGGGCGCGGGGTTCATGCTGGCCACAGCTTTAGTCGAGATGGTGCCGGAGAGCCTGGAGTTGCGGGGCAGGAGCGCGGCCTTCCTTATTCTGCTGGGCTACCTCATTATTCATTTCTTCGAGCACACGGTGACGCCACACTTCCATTTCGGCGAGGAGACGCACAAAGACGAGTTCATGCAATCGCACAAGGGATACTCCGTTCTGCTGGGTCTGATCATCCACACTTTTTTTGATGGCATCGCGATCGCCTCTGGGTTTCTGGTTTCAAACGCACTGGGGTGGCTCATCTTTTTTGCAGTGTTTCTGCACAAGATTCCGGAGGGCTTCACTGTGAGTTCGGTGATGCTGGCCAGCGGACGCAGCCGAGGAGCCGCTTGGGGTGCTTCTGTGATATTAGGAGGGGCGACACTGGCGGGAGTTCTGACGATGGCGCTGTTTCGCCATCACGTGGGAGCAGGCCTGCCGCTGTCGGCCGGAGTGACAATTTACGTAGCCGCCTCGGATTTAGTTCCGGAGGTCAACAAAGAACCGGCGATGAAGATGGCGCTCTTGGTGTTTGTAGGGGCGGGCGTGTTTTTCCTGCTGGAACAACTATTTCGCGTGCATTGAAGCCATTTGTCAGCTTTCAGCTTCAGCCCGTGGTTCTCGGTTCTCGGAGAAAACGACAGGAGCTGATCACAGCGGCCAAATCAATTCTTCTTTTTGTGTTCTGGAAGCGGAAGCACGTGGAGGCCAGGAATCTTTTTGAAGTCCTTGGCGTCTGACGTGACCAGCACGCCATCCCTTGCGGCAGTTGCTGCGGCAAAACAGTCCGCATAAGGCAACCCGTAACCGGCTTTGAGCTGAGCAGCTTGCGCTGTCAGGGTTTCGTCGGCGTCGAGAATCGCCAGTGGAAGCAGCCCGACGCGGTCCATGATGCGAGTGGTCTCAACGAAGCCCTCTGCCTTGGCAATCGTGTAGTAAACCTCACCCCAATTGATCACCGACATCAGCACCGGCTGCTCCGCATCGCGCGCCTCCTTGAAGAGGCGATTTACAGTGTCGGCGCCGGGTCCGCCGGTTAGAAACCGATAGAGAGCGTTGGCATCGAGTACATAAACCTTCATTTCAGATCGCGGTCCGGGGCTCGCTCAACCCGGTCAGGAAGGCCGCGTCCGGCAAGCATGCCTTTCATGGCATCGATAAACTCGTCGGTCACAGGCTGTAGGAAAAGGCGGCCTGCTTCCTCGAGAAATGCCACGCGAGTGCCTTCGCCGATCTGAAACTTGCGGCGAATGTCCACCGGGATTACTACCTGGCCCTTTGCCTTCACCGTTGCATACTCTATCGCCATATTCTTACATTCTATGTCGTAGTTGTACTCTAGTCAATGTAGTTATACTTTAACGTACTGGTTGGATTGATATTCGATTTCGGGATCGATCGAGCAAAAACTGAACCCGAAGGCTGTAGCAGAAGACACACTCCTGGCGTTCTCAGTTCAATCCACCGTGTTCTTGGCCGTATATCCGTCGCGGGAGACAACATCGATTTTCTGCTCCTTGCCTTTCGGATCCTTCACTTTGAGTGGGCCACCATCGGGAGCTACCACCTGCACCTTTAACTTGCGATAGGTACCATCCAGCTTGGTATTGGTGGGATGGTAGGAAAGGGAATACTGATTGCGGATATCGTTTCCGATGTCCTGGAAGTCTTCCCCGTACTCCGCTTGAAAGCGAGGAAAATAGGCGCGGCCGCCGGTCATCGCGGCAAAAGTGCGCATTTCATTATCGGCCTGGAGGTAATCCATGTTGCCCACTGGGATGCCCATGCCGTGGGGTGCAGCGCGGCCTTGGGCCTCATACATCTCGCGGATGATCCATCCCACGCTGATCGGGAAGATGGTTACGTCCTTCGTGTCCTTAATTTTCTTCGTGATCTTATCGAGGGTGAGCTTGCTGAACGTATCGACTCCGGTGGTGACGAGGATGACGTACTTTTTCCCTTCCACCCGATCGAGCCGGTCCAAAGTGTCGTACAACGCGTCGAATAAGTTGGTCTCGGCGAATCCGGGAATGCGCAATTGGTTGAGCGCTCCGTAAACGGCTCGCTTGTCCTGGGTGAAATCGACAAGGATGTGCGGCTGCATGTCGTAGTAGGCGACGGCGATCCAATCATCTTTCCGAAGCGTGTTGGCGAAGGCGTAAGAAGCCTGCAGAGCCTGGATCATGAAACCGTAGTTAGTGGACGCGTACTCGATGAGAAGCACAGCGGTGATCGGCGCCTGCGATACGTTGAAGTTGGTGATCTGCTGCGGCGATCCGTCTTCGAATAGCCGGAAATTATCTTTCTTCAATCCCGGAACGAACTGCCCAGCCTTGGTAGTGACCATCACGTCGACATTCACCAGCGGCACATTTACCTTGATGGAATAGTCGGGCATGCCCTCGACTTTTTTGGGCGCAGGGGGCGGCGGAGGTGGCGGAGGGGCTTCAGTATTTTTCCTGGGGATGGTGTAGGGACCGACATCCCCGGTCGGACCACCGGCATCGGTGGGCGCGTCTTGTTTGGGCTTGCCATTATTTTGATCCTGCGGCTGGTCTGGCGGCGTCTGCGACTGGTCTTGGGCGGAGGCCGAAGAGATGTTGCCAAGCAGAAACAGCGAGACCGCTAACGCCATCACCAGCTTGGGGAAATGGTGCGGGCGCGGGCCCTGTTGCGATCCAAGCTGAGAACTTGGGTAGGCGACCATTCGTTGAGCAAACATGCAAACCTCTGATAACTAGGATACAAAAGACTGTTGGGAGCGAAAACTCCTTGTGCTAGTATAGACGCAGGGATTCGCGATTGGGATGTTTTGCCGGGCTCCCAGTATTCCCCCTCCAGGCAACGACTTACAATTTAGCGAAGTCTAATTCAGCATAAGGTGGTCTTTCCAGTCCATCCGGGTGCAGTTCATGAAAAAATTCGCTTTCGCGCTACTCGTTGTCTCCCTGTCCTTTCCCTCTTATACGTTTGCACAGAAACCTGTTTCGGCGCCAGTGCCGCAAAACCCTCAAACCATTGCCGTTAGCCAAATTCACCCGGGCATGCGCGGGGTCGCCTACACGGTGTTCCAGGGCGTGAAACCCGAGGCCATGGATGTGGAAGTTCTCGGCGTACTGCACAACACGAATGGTCCGAAGGGCAATGTCATTCTGGTGCGGCTGCACGGGCAAAAAGTGGAGTATACGGGCGTGGTCGCGGGCATGAGCGGCAGTCCGGTTTATATCGAGGGCAAGCTCGCGGGGGCGCTCGCTTTTCGCATTGGAGAATTTTCTAAAGAACCGATCGCTGGAGTGACACCGATCGCGGACATGCTCGAAATCAGCGCGCTCGACCGTTCGCCCGCGGAAGAGACTGCTGCGTCTAAGCCCTCTATAAATGTGATCGCGGGTAAGAGTGCGTCACCGGGGGAGATTTCCGCGTTGCCAGGATCGACCGAGGATACAGGTAAGGATTTTTCGAACTACCTGAGGCCCATTGAAACTCCTCTGGTATTCAACGGATTTTCCGAGCAAGCGATCCATCTTTTCGCAGGACAATTTGCATCCGCGGGAATCGTACCCGTCATGGGTGCGGGGTCGATCAGTGATGAGAAACAGCCGGAGCCAGTCGAAGCCGGCTCGGCCATTAGCGCAATCCTGGTGCGCGGCGATATGAACATCGAAGCCACCTGCACCGTCACATATGTGGATCCGCAGCGGCTGCTGGCCTGCGGACATCCTCTGCTGCAGTTCGGCTCCGTCGATCTGCCGATGAATAAGGCCGAAGTTTTGGCCACGCTGCCGTCGCCGATGAATGCTTTCAAAATTGTGAATACCACGGAACCGGTGGGAACCTTCGTACAGGATCGCCACACCGGTATTCTCGGTGTCTTCGACCGGCAGCCTGAGATGATTCCGGTGACGCTTAGCATTCACAGCGGTGCGGGGGTGAAGCAATTTCACTACGAGGTGCTGAACAATCCGAAGCTGACGCCGGTGGCTCTTATGGTAACTGTATTTAACGCTCTGCACGGCGTTAACGAGTTTGGGGAAGAGATCACCTACCGGCTGGCTGGCAGCATCGGAGTGAAAGGCTTTCCGGAAGTAACAATGCGCAACATGTTCGCCCCCTCGGAGAACGCACAGCCAGCGGCCATGCAGGCTGCGATTTCGTTGGGCGAGCGCTTTGGGCGCATCTATGACAATCCTTTTAACGCTCCGGCAATCGCGGGCGTGAAGCTGGATTTCGACCTTGTACGGGAACGGCGCTGGGCGCGGCTGGAGAGCGCGCGCACAGATGTGACGGAGGCTCGCCCCGGCGACGAAATCATGCTTGAGACGGTGCTCGCGCCTTATCGCGGCGAGCGCATCGTGCAGCAGATTCCGGTGAAGATTCCCACGTCGGCGAGCAAGGGAACGCTGCGCATCCTGGTGAGCGACGGCGAAACGCTCGACCACATCGGTCACGCCAACGCGGCCTTCGGCCGTACTCTCGATCTTGCTTCTACCATCGCATTACTGAATAAAGAACACTCCAATAACCGCGTTTATGTGTCGTTGCTTGAGGCCGATCCCGAAGCGCGTGTCGCCGACAAGGTGATGCCCACGCTGCCGATCTCGATCATGAATGTGATGGATGGCATGCGCGGCAATCAGGAGATGGTAGTGAGCGGCGAATCGAATGTGGACGAAACCGCGACGGCTCCGCTGGATTACGTCGTGTCGGGAGCACACTTGCTGACGGTGACGGTGAAGTAAGTGCCGAGTACCTAGTGTGGTGTCCCGTAAATTCGTGCTACAGCTCCGTCTCAGCCTCAGCGGCTAAAAGCCGCCGAATCTATGACATCTTTCGGCACAGCTAAGCTGCGCCCTTTCAAAACAAATGCACCGAACTTGCGGGACACGATACCAGCACCTGGCTCGTCCCTCCTTTCTTCTACTCGTAGTGCTCGCCCATCTCCGGAGTCAGGTAACGCTCGTATCCTAGTTCGAGGGGTGTGCTCACCACTCGGTCAAAACAATAGACAGCTGGCTTTATCCATATGGCGAAAGCCGTCCGTGGCGACGGCGGCCAGCACCATGAGCGTGGCGTTGTAGCCCGCGTGGGCGAGGAAGCTGGAAGCAACGGACTTGGTCATCGCCCGCACGGTGGTCAGGATCACTCCGACCAGGAAAATGATCAGCACCGCTCCCCACGAACGGTATTGCAGGTAGTGCATCAGGCCGAACGGCACAGCCGTGAGAACAATTCCCCACACGACGCCGAGGCGCCGCGCCAGCACGGGATAAAGAAATCCACGAAAGAGAAGTTCTTCCCACAGCGGTCCAAGAGTGACGGCGAAAACCGCAGTGAGATAGGCGTCAGAAGGCCGGGCGAAGAATTGATCGAAGGGCGTGTTCTTCGGCATGGGCAAAAGCCGTCCCAGGAAGTCGAGTCCGAGCATGAGAACGCCCAACCCCACAAAGGTCGCGGCGCCGCTCTGGGGCCAATTCCAGCGAATGGATTGCCAGAATCGAGTGTGATATTTGCCCTCGATTAGCAGGATCATGTACAGCGCAACGACGATGTAAGTCAGCAACTGCGCGAGCAGAGCAGACACCGGTTTTTGGGCCACATCCAGCCAACGTGTGTGCGGGTAGGCGAACTGGAGCAGGCCCGGCGCAATGATGAGTTGGGTGATGACGAACATTAACAGCGTGAAGCCGGCAATTAGCAGGACATCCCAGCCGCTCCAAACGGGGTTCTCGCCGGAGGTGGACGGAGGCGGCGGAAGCAAGACTGGCGGCGGGAGTGGATCGGAAGGCAACGGGAGCGGCAACTGCTCCTCACTGTTAAGGGCCCGTGGGTCCAGCTGCGGGTTTTCTGATGAAGCCAAATGATCCTTTCTCTACGCGCTGCGCTTGCCGTTCCCTGCAAAATACCCCGTTAACGCCTGCCCGGTATACGACTTCTTCATCCGCGCCACCTGCTCCGGCGTGCCCTGGGCGACGATGCGGCCGACTTCTCTTAGCGCGCGGCCGCGGTAGAGATGGGCCTTATGGCTTTAAGTTCTTTGGAATATTTCTTTCTCACCTGATAAACCGCGAAGGCGACTTGCAAATTCAACCAGAACTGCTCGGAGGTTCCGAAATACTTCCAAACGAGCCGCAATCTCGGGAGTAATTCCGCGCTTCTCCCGAACAATGTCGTTGACCGTAGGAGGAGAAACATGCAACTCCACCGCCAGCCGGTAAGCGGAGATGCCCCTTGGCTCTAGAAACTCCTCCCGAAGAATCTCTCCGGGATGTACCGCCCAACCCGGCGAGTTTTCGTTTCTGATAGGAATCAAATGCGGACCTCCGGGGCTAAAGCCCTATTCTTGCATATCGACTCTTAGCGGCACGGCTGAAGCCGTGCCCTACCGTTCCCTGATCGAATTCGAGCGTCAGCCTACGCGCTCCGCTTGCCGTTCCCTGCAAAATACACCGCTAGCGCTTGCCCCGTGTACGACTTCTTCACTCGCGCCACCTGCTCCGGGGTGCCTTGGGCGACGATGCGGCCACCTTCTTCGCCGCCTTCGGGACCGAGGTCGATGATCCAGTCCGCGTTGCGGATCACATCCAGATTGTGTTCGATGATGATGATCGAATTGCCGAGATCGGTCAAACGGTGCAGCACGTCTAGAAGCTTTCTTACATCGTCGAAGTGCAGGCCGGTGGTTGGCTCATCGAGAAGATAAAGCGTCTTGCCGGTCTGGCGCTTGCTCAACTCGCGGGCCAGCTTGATGCGCTGCGCTTCTCCGCCGGAGAGCGTGACCGCAGATTGACCAAGATGAATATAGCCGAGGCCGACATCGACCAGCGTTTGCAGCTTTTGCTTTACCTGCGGAATGTTTTCGAGGATGGGCAGCGCGTCGGAAACCGGCATCTCCAGCAGGTCGGCGATGGAGTTGCTGTTGTATTTTACGGCGAGGGTTTCGCGGTTGTAACGGCGTCCGCCGCAGACCTCGCACAGAACATAGACATCGGGAAGAAAATTCATCTCGATGCGGCGCTGGCCTTCCCCCTGGCAGGCCTCGCAACGGCCGCCGGAGACGTTGAAGGAAAAGCGTCCGGCTTTATAGCCGCGCTCGCGCGATTCGGGCAGCATGGCATAGATATCGCGGATCGCAGTGAAGACGCCGGTATAAGTTGCAGGATTCGAGCGCGGGGTGCGGCCGATCGGCGACTGATCGATGCGAATGACTTTGTCGATATTCTCCGCGCCGACGATGGCTTTGTGCTCGCCGGATTTTTCGCGCGAGCGATAGAGTTGGCGCGCGAGTGCGCGATAAAGAATGTCGTTCACCAGTGTGGACTTGCCGGAGCCGGAGACTCCGGTCACGACGGTCATCACGCCCAGCGGAAAAGTTACGTCGAGATTCTTGAGATTATTTTCCTTCGCGCCGAGAATCGTGAGTGCCGCGCCATTGGCCTGACGGCGCTGGGCCAGCATGTTGATTTGCGCTCTGCCGGAGATGTAAGCGCCGGTCAGCGAGTTGGGCTCGCGCATGATTTCGGCGGGCGTGCCATGGGCGACCAGGCGGCCGCCGTGACGTCCGGCACCGGGGCCGAGGTCAATTACGTAATCGGCGCGGCGGATGGTCTCTTCGTCGTGCTCGACCACCAGCACCGTATTGCCGAGATCGCGGAGATTTTCGAGCGCAGTCAGCAGGCGTCCATTGTCGCGATGGTGCAGGCCGATCGAAGGCTCATCGAGGACGTAGAGGACGCCGCGGAGTTTCGAGCCGATCTGTGTCGCCAAACGAATGCGCTGGCCTTCACCGCCCGAAAGCGTAGCGGCCGACCGGTCGAGAGAAATGTAATTCAATCCTACGGCGTTGAGAAATTGCAGACGCTCGACGATTTCGTGCGTGACACGGCCGGCTATCTGTTCTTCGCGGCCCGCGAGTTTGACGCCCCTCGCCACTTCGAGCGCTTTCGAAATCGGGAGCGCAGTGAAGTCGGCAATCGACATGCCCTTTACTTTGACGCCGAGGCTTTCCGGCCGCAGACGTTTGCCGTGGCACGCCAGACATTCGCTCGCGGACATGTGATCCATCAGCCAGTCGCGATAGCCTTCTGAAGTGGAGTCTTCGAGATTCTGTTTCAGGTATCCGAAGATTCCGCGAAAGCCGGTTTTGCCTCGGCCGGATTCGCCGTTCAATAACAGATCCTGAATCTTCTCCGGAAATTTTTCGAACGGCGTGTTGAGGTCAATGCCATGCGCAGCGGCGGTCACTTGCAAAGCATGGATCAGGGCCTGCGAAGCTGAACCCGGCCCAAGTCCGCCATCGAGCAGAGGCTTTGACCAATCGGTGATGACTTTTGCGGGATCGAAATCGTACCGGCTGCCGAGGCCGTGACACTCGGGGCAGGCTCCGTACATGCTGTTGAAGGAAAACGAGCGAGGTTCGAGTTGTGGCACGCTGATGCCACAATCGGGGCAGGCGAGTTTTTCAGAATAAAGTTGTTCATCGCCGCCGACCACGGCCACTTGTACGAGGCCTCCGGCAAGCTTCATCGCAAGCCCCACGGACATTTCAAGACGGTGCTCGATGCCTGGTTTCACCAAAAGGCGATCGATTACTACTTCGATGGTGTGGTTCTTGCGCTTGTCGAGGTTGAGGTCATCGTCGAGATTCACGATTTCGCCGTCGACGCGGGCGCGAGTGTAGCCATGTTTCAGCAGCGTCTCCATCTCTTTCTTGAATTCGCCCTTGCGGCCGCGGACGATCGGCGCGAGAACCATTACGCGGTCTTCCGGAGTGAGCGTCATCACGCGCTGGACGATCTGTTCGGCCGACTGGCGGCTGATGGGACGGCCGCACTTGGGACAATGCGGTACCCCGATGGAAGCGAACAAAAGGCGAATATAATCGTAGATCTCGGTGATCGTGCCGACAGTGGAACGCGGGCTGCGGCTGGTGGTCTTCTGCTCAATCGAGATCGACGGGCTCAGGCCATCAATCGAATCTACGTCCGGGCGCTCCATCTGATCGAGAAATTGCCGCGCGTAAGTCGAGAGGGTCTCGACATAGCGGCGCTGGCCTTCCGCGTAGATGGTGTCGAAGGCGAGAGAGGACTTGCCCGAGCCGCTCAGGCCGGTCACCACGGTGAGGGTGTTGCGGGGAATCTCAACGTCAATATTCTTAAGGTTGTGCTGGCGCGCCCCGCGCACCGAGATTCTGGTAATAGCCATTTAGTTATTGCCTGAAAACCCCGGGCTGGATCGGCCTTCCGTAATGTCGACAGGGTTACAGAGTTGTCCGACAGTAGAACTGCGCAGCTCTACTCCGTATCTTAATCGTCAATAGCGGCGGGCGTCAACGCAGGTAAATTGAAGAAACCGCATAGACGAAAGTTGCACTTGCGGCATCTGATTACTGCAATTTAATGAGGGTGGTTTGATCGTGATTTCGTACTTCATGCCTCTGATTCTCTGCCTCACGGTAGCGCTCTCCGTTGGAATTGGCGTGCTCACGGCTTACGCGGCAGTGATCGGCATTCTGCAGGCTTGCGGCCGGGCGTCACAGATGCGGCCTGCGGAAACGCGTCCGCGGCTGGTTCTGGTGCCTACGCAGAACCATGCCAGTGGCGATTAGAACCGGCTTATCCAGAACTTACTCATCCATTCACGTATTAGCGGGTTTGTGATAATCCATCTACTTGTATTGAACTTCGATTGCTTCCACGATGTTCGTTGGCCGTCCTGCTTGATTGTTGACTTGAATCTTTCGACCGCGCTTCAGGTATGCTCCGATCACTCCGGGCTGTGACCAGTCCAAGTCCCATCCGTTTTCGATAGCGAGGAGGGTATAACGGCCGGGAACTACATTGTGCAAACTGAAAGTGCCATCCAGATCGCTTTGGTCGCGGCGGAATAGATCGTGGTCGGTCTCCGGACTTTGCGGTACAAGAACCACCATGGCTCCAGCGACCGCGCTGCCAGCTTTCTTAGCCGTTCCTTGTACTTCCACGCTGCCGCCCACGAGGGTGAGCGAAACGGACGCGGCAGAGCCTGCCGCCAGATTAAGAGTATGAGCTGTGAGTTCGGCGCCTTCGGCGGAGATGTGGGAGATGGAGTAGGGCTTGCCACCACCCCAGACCATGACTTCATATTTCCCAACCGTGACCTGCTGGAGTTCCGCTTCGCCTTTAGAATCGACGGCTTGAGAGGCAGCAACCATTCTATTTCCAGAACGTAATCCTACCGTAAGGTGCGGGGGAAGCGTGGGCTCGGCGGGTATTTGCACTGCAAACTTGACGCTGCTGACCGCGTCGCTCTTGGAGGTGTCGATTTCTTCTCCGTCTTTTTCAAGATCGACTCCATTCATTTGAGAGACTGTTTCTCCGCGCAGCCGGACATTGTAGCGGCCTGCTGGAATGCCCGTGATCTCCATGACGGCCGGCGCCACTACGTTTCCGCCGCTGCCCTGGACAAATGTCGTCGAGCCGTCAAATGTGGGTTGCTCAAGCTGCGGAAAACTGTATCCGTGCTTGCCATCGTCCGGCATACGAAACCGCAAACGAAGGGAGGGAACTGGATTCAGGTGGAAGTCGGCCTCCACTCGCTCGCCTCCTCGAATGGGTATTGGCAACGCATCGTCGGCTTCTCTTGCATCCGGGTAGTAAGTAATCGGATAGGCGACATCAAGGGATCGATCGATTGCCGCCGGAGACTCTGTCTGCTGACCGGTTACGGATTCTGAACCTGACTCTGAACCTGGCAAGCCTGAAGGAGGATGAATGGCATACCACGGCTGGCCGCTCACTGATAGAAAATAGGTGCCGGGCCTCAGTGGAGTAAATTCATACTCTCCCAGATCATCGGTCTGCGCGCCGCGAGACTGGCGGATCTGATCTACACCCCTGCTGTGATCGTCGAAATACAGTTGCACCGTGGCGTGGCGAACCGGTTCGCCGAATTCGTCGAGTACTTTACCTGTGATCACTGCGTCCGGTGCGAGGCGGAGCACCAGGGTCTCGGTGTCGAGCTCCGCGCCGGTCACGATTGCGGTGGAATATTGATCATGCTGATCGTAGCTGGCGGAGATGAATCCCCGTCTCGCTCCGGTCAGCGAATACTTTCCAGCAGGCAGTCCGGTGAACTCAAACTTACCGTCCTCAGCCGTCACGATGGAGAGAAACTTTTTGGGATCGTTCGCGTCCCGCACGGTAATTCGCGCGCGAGCCAGAGGTCGGCCGTCCGCTTTACTGACTACGGTTCCGGCGATTCTGTAGCCCGAGGGGACGGCTGCGGTCTGTGAGGCAGCAAAGGATTGGGCTTCGGGCATACCCAGAATGTACAGGCAGAGGACCATCGTCAACCAGAACGGACGGAGCGAATTGGATCCGACCGCCATGTTTCTCCCTAGCAAGGTACGGAAAAAGCTCCTGGCAAAGACGACCACTGGGGCTAAAGCCCAATTGGTTTTACGCGACTTACGCGGCGCTGAAGCGCCGCTCTTCCACGGTGCTATATGCATTCGCGGCGTTATATGCATTCGCGGTGCCATATGCATTCGCGGTGCTATTTGCATTCGCGGTGATTTATGCACTCGCGGTGATGTGTACATTGTGAGCCTGTTCTCCGACAGCCTGCCAGGTCTTACTCGCTGCCCTGGGTGATCGGCAACTGCAATGTCACTTTCTGGCCGGCGGCAAAACGAACCACCTGCCCCTTCGCCTCATAAACCTTCATCGCCTCCGCATCTCGATACGGAAGATCTGGCTGCTCACTGCTAAAGGCTATGACGTGGTAAACCCCCGGTGTCACCATTTGATAATCGAACTTCCCATCGGGAGACGCCGAAATCTCCAAAAAACGCCCCGGGCTATCCGGCAAGGGAATGCAATAGATATAGATAAAGCCGGGTGGAGACCAACGGCCTGGGGTGGGTGAAGTTGTGGGAACACCAAGCAGCATGCCTTCCAACTCAGCAGTATCGTCGCGCAACGTAATGTCGATGGGCGTATTCGCGCCGGGCACCACCACCAACGGTTCGCGCAGTAAATCCGTCCCGCCCATCGTCGCCGATGCCACGTAGCCGCGGTTTGCTTGTGGCCGTAGCCAATATCGGCCGGGCGCAAGGTCTTCGAGGACCATCGAATCATCGTTAGGCCCGGCAGGAGGACGAAGCTGTCCGGCGCTTCGGTGCTGCTCGAAGTCCTCTTCCACAGGCTCAACGCGAAGGTCGAAGTCGAGCCGCAGCTTTGGCATGGCGAAGGTTCGCCCGCCGGTCATTATGGTCCCGTGTGCCGGCCAATCTGTGGAAATGAATTCTTCTTTAACATTCACGCTGATCGAATTGTTCCGAGCAAGAACCATGGTGAGGCCTTCCGCCGGGGTGCCCGCGACGGTCAAGTTCATCGAGCCGTTCATCGAGTTCTGCCCAAAGCTCGATGCTTCCACAAGATACTTTCCGTTTGGCAAACTGCCTTCAATCGCACCCTTTGCCCAGTTGTAACCGAGCGAATACCCGGGGCCGCGCTGTCCTTGCAGCGATACGGTAATATTTAATCCCCCGTTTAGTTCGGCATTGACCACGGGAATCCTTACGGGATAGTAGGGCTGGCGAACCAGGGATATATCGGCCTGAAAAATTTGACCGGCCGTCAGCTGAATTGGAGAAGCTCCGGCAAAATTGCTGGCGCCGGGATAGTAAACCGGCGGGAAGCCATAGAGTTGACCGCCTTGAATCGTGGTTTCCGGATCATTGTCCAACAACTCGCCCGTGAACACCCTATAAGTGCCGGGATCAAGTTCGGCAAAGCGGAAGTCGCCATTCGAGTTGGTGACGACTGAATTTTTCAACATCCATCGCAGGCTGCCGTCCTGCACCTGCCTGAAAAAGAGCTGCACGTTTATGCCGCGAACCGGATCCGCCGCCGGAAGACTGACTCGCCCTTTAATCAACGCCTCCGGAATCAGAGGGATCGTAATCTCACTTCCGGGCGATGCCTCGACTGCCCTCCCTCCATTTTGCCCCTCCAGGAATCCAGGCTTGCGCGCCATGAGCGTAATGAGCGAAGTGAAGTGTCTGACGACTCCGCCGGAGAAACCCACCCCTCCACTCTCGTCGGCTGCTTTGGGCAAGGTGAATTCGAAATGTCCCTCGCCATCGGTGAACATCGCGTATCGATTGTCAGGGGAGTAAACCAAAGCGCGGCCGATGGGTTCGTGAGTGACAGCGTTGACTACCGTACCGCGGACGACGTTCGACTGATTTTCAGCTTCGAGATTCTGAGCAGAAAGGTTCTGAGCAAAGGACTCCTGTCCGCAAAGACACGTACCCGCAAGAAGAATCGCCAATGCAATCCTAAGGCGTTGGCGTGTCGCATAAGCGCGGGCCGGCGGAGACTTCGGGCAGGGCGCAGGACCGTCGGCACTTCGCAAGGAAATCACTCCTACGTAATCGTTCCCCTGGGGTCGGCCGTGCGTGCATTCAAGAGCGGGTCAGTCAGTAGCAATTGAACTTCATTCATTTAACTTCTTTTGGCTTCGCCGCGTCAATTACGTCCTCTCGGTTCATTGCACCATCAGGCGAACTCCGTGTTAGCATTTCAACAACTGCCCGCGCTGCCGGGAGAATGCGCATGGCTCGCACTCGTCCCATCCCGATCTCATGGCTTCCGGCGATCCTTCTGGGCATTCTCCTGAGCGCGTCCGCCCACGGGGCCGAGCCATCTCCGTGGCTCGAAATCCACTCGACCCATTTCACGGTCATCACCGACGCCGGCGATAAGAAAGGCCGCGAAGTCGCGCTGCGATTTGAACAGATGCGGGCTTTCTTTGCCACGTTGCTTATGAAGGAGCGGCTCAACGAACCGCTCCCGCTGACCATACTGGCCTTTAAGAGCGACAAAACCTACTACCAGAGCGCGCCCTTGCGGCAGGGCCAGCCCATCAGCCTCCCCGGCTTTTTTGTTCCCGGGGAGGACCAGAACTTCATTGTTCTGAACCTGTTCGAGGAAGAATCCTGGCGCGCCGTCGCCCACGACTTCGCGCAAATGCTGCTGAACTACAACTACCCGCCGGTGCAGGGATGGTTCGACGAAGGGCTGGCTGAATATTTTAGCTCGATCCGCATCGACGATAAGCGGGTGGAAATCGGCAGCGATCCCGAGCTGCAGTCAGCCTTCAGCGACAACCTGCTGCAGAACCAACAAGACGCGCGGAATCCGGGAAAGTCGTTCACAGAGCTGCTTAGCGGACAGGTCTGGCTCACGCTTCCCGATCTGCTGACGATGAAACATGACACTTCAACCTATACGGAAGCAACGCGCCATACGCTCTACTACGCCCAGTCGTGGATGATGGTGCATTACTTAATCCACCAGAAAAAGCTGCCTGAGACGGGAACCTATTTTGACCTGGTCGAGAACCGTCATGTTCCAGTGGACGACGCCATCCATCAAGCCTACGGCGTGACGCCAGCTCAATTCGACCAGGCTGTAAGAGATTATTTCCACTCGCTCACGCCGCTGTTCACGGCGCTCGACGCCTCCCGGCAAGCCGCTTCGCAGAGAAATGCGCCGCAGGTCTACCAGTTCCCGCAGCTCGTGGGACCGAACGATAGTGTGATCAATGCCAAGACCATCCCGGAGGCGGACGCTCGCGCCATAGCTGCTGAGGCGAAAGTGAGAATTCCTGATCGCCGCGAAGCAGGGCTGCAGGAATTGCAGGCGCTCGCCGCCGGACCCGGTCCGGCCGCGGCGAAAGCATCCGGCAACAAAGGCAGCGAGAAAGATAGCGAAACCGGAGAAAAAACGCTGGTTACTGCGACGGGAAACGAGATCGCGCATCGCGCGCTCGGCTGGGACCATCTTCAGCGCGGAGAATTCGATGCCGCACTCGAAGAACTGGGTGACGCTGCCGCCCTCAACCAGCGCGATATGTGGATTCGCTACTACCTTTCGGTGTTGAAGTATCGCATGGCGCAGGCGAAGAAAACCGATATCCAGGGCCTGCCTAACATGATGCAGGATCTGCGCGCCGTGCTCGAATGGTATCCCGAAATGGCCGATGCCTACGACCTGCTGGCGCTCGCCCGCATGGAAGGTGGTGGACCGGTGGCGGCGATGCAGGCGGAGCGTGCGGCTATGCAGCTCAGCCCGCGCAACACGCACTATGTTTATCATTTGGCGGAAATCTATGAGTCGGATAAAAAGTGGGATGCTGCGCGCGCCCTGCTGGAACGGCTCGAAACCAGTGAGAACGCCCAGGTCGCCACCGAAGCCCGCGAGCGGCTGGGACGGCTTTCCACCGAGCAAAAGTACGGGATTTCCGAGGCAGCATCGGCCAAGAAGCTGTCGAATCAGAGTTCTCCTTTCGATGTGCTGGAGCAGGACGCAGCCAAGCGCTCCACCGAACAGGCCACTCACTCCACAACGGCAGACAAGCGCCCCGCGAAGTTTGTCCAAGGCCGGCTGGTGGGCGTGGACTGCTCGCAGGCGCCAACCGCCGTTCTTACCATAGCCACTGGCGGAGTCGTTTTGAAGCTGCGTACCGCAGATTACAAGTCGCTGCTGCTCATTGGCGCAGACTCGTTCTCGTGCGCCTGGAATAACCGCTCAGTCTCGGTGAACTACAAACCCGGTGGATTGTCGGACGGGGATTTGCTGTCGGTGGAAGTGCGGTGAAGCGACTTTATTCCCGACACCTCACTATTTTGTCATTCCGACCGGAGTCGGACCCTGAGCGAAGCAGACGCAGAACGAACCACTCGGCACCAGCCCCGGAGGGGCGGCATATGATAGCCCCGGACGTAAGTCCGGGGTCAGCCCAATAAATTAGGAACCGAGTCCCCAAGGGACGACACCAACCACTAAATTCCTGCCGGGCGTTGTTTCATTTGCGGGCAGGTCGCTTCTGAGATACGATGCAGGCTTTCTTGGAGTTCTGGGAGCAGTTGATCAATGCCATTCCCAGCCACGCCGGCAGGGCTAGGCCACGCAACGGCAACAGCCAATCTGCCAGCGGACCTAGTTGCGGCAATCCTCGCGAGCCTTCAAAACGGTGGATTCGCAAAGATCCCTTCGTTTGACAGCCACCAACTCATGCCTCTCTGCTGCGCCCTCGGCGTTCCCCGCGGGGACATCCGCGACCCCAGGAAAGTGCGGGCCCTCCAGCCCCAGACCCCTGCGGAGGCAAGGATCAACACTCTATCCTCTAGATATGGAACTGGACCCTTCCCGTTTCACACGGAGACAGCCTACTGGTTCAGCCCTGCAAAATTCCTCGTCTTACACTGCAAGAACCCTGGAGCAGGCCTAAGGCCGACCCTCCTAGCGGACACCCACAGCTGGCAACTTGGAGGCCAGGAGCGCTCGCTCTTGGAGAACGCGGGATGGAAAATAAAGGCCCGGAAACCATTTCTCTCGAGCATTTTCAACACGAAAGCTAAGCGGCTACGGGTTCGGTTCGACAGCGAGTGCATGGCTCCCTTCACGAACGACGCCAACCTCGCGCAAACTTTGATTGCCCAGCAGTTGGGGCGATGCAACACCATAACGATCCACTGGTCGGCGGACGATCTGCTCGTAATTGACAACGAAAGGATGTTGCACGCACGAGGTCCCACATCAATACCCGATCCCGATCGCACGCTACACAGAGTCCTAATCTCGGAGGCAGCTTAGATGAAACAATGGGATACAAACGGCTTTTGGCTTAAGGCCAAAGCATACAGTGACAGAGCGAACACTTTCGACCACTCGAAGAGCGACTTCGTGCTCTGGTCGTCCCTCGCGCTAGAATTACTGGCGAGAGCCGCTCTAACGTACGTCCATCCTGCCCTAAACGCAGACCCACAGCAGGATACTAATCTCCTTTATGGATTCGGCTTCGAAATATCGGGGCAGCCGAGATCGCTGCCTGCGCACTCGGTCTACGCCCGTCTGGAAAAGATCGTCAAAGGCTTCGAAAAGCCGCAGAGAGAGTTGTGCGATTTCGTCGGCCTGCTTCGAAATCAGGAGCTACACACAGCGGAACTGCCGTTCGACGACCTGAAGGCGTCGAAGTGGCTACCAAGATACTATGAGGTAGTCAAAATCCTATGCGGCTTGATGGGCAAGAGGTTGTCGGACCTGCTGGGGGCAGAGCCAGCCGAACATGCCGAGAAGATTATTGCTACGCTGAATAAGGAAAAAGAGAGCGCCGTCAAGGGCAAAATCGCTGCGCACGCCAAGGTGTTTGCCGCTAAAGCAGAGCCGGAACAGAACAAGCTGCGGAGCAACGCCGAACTCAGGGTGCTCCTGCTCGACGCGGGCAGCACAAAGGAGAAATGCCCGGCATGTGGCAGCACTGGTAGGCTGCACGGCGAGCTGATCAAGTCCCTGAAGCCGGAGTTCGAAGAAGAGACCGCCGAACTGCTAATAGAAGAAGTCTTTCTAGCCGACTCGTTCAGTTGCCCAGCGTGCGGACTGACGCTGGAGAACATCGAAGAAATTCACCTGGGGGGCCTTGAGCCCACGTTCAACCAAACCAGAAGCACCGACCTCCACGAATTGTTCCAGCCCGAATACGATGGTGACTATATGAATATGTGAGGGCGGGCGGCCTATCCTTTGCGCCTTTGCGAAGGGTGGGCATCTCAGACATTCCCGTAAGGCAGATGCCGCGCTCTAATCTCTGGGATTCAACAGGCGCTCGACTCTCTCCGGCTCGTACGCAATGATCTTCAAATACGCCTGGGTTGGCCGGTCCGGTTGCGCGCGCCCTTGCTCCCAGTCGCGCAGAGTGCCCAGCGGGATATGGTAGCGGACGGCGAATTCCTCCTGCGTTAATGCCAGAGCGCGGCGAATGATTTTTGCCTGGGGCGTTCGCTTCATCCGCCTAAGATCTTCGGCAGTCAACGGTCGCGCGTCGCGGTCAGCACGGGCGGCTGCCTCGACGGCCGCGGGCGTCATAGGCCTAAGCGTTTTGCTGGAAGTAGTCGTCTTGCTCATATTGCGTTGCCCTTCGGGCTGAAATAATGCGAATGCGTTCCTCGCGCTCGGTATAACAGCAGGTCCCTCCGCTCCGCCGTCCCCTTCGACTTCGCTAGGGTCCGGCTCCGGTCGGAATGACAGAGTAATGAAAGTCACGATAACTCGCCACGCACGAACGCAATGAAAAACCCTCCCGCTGCCCGGGAGGGTTGAGAATCTAGAACCGGCGGGTTAGGCGCGGACGACGTTGCCCGCTTGGAAGCCTTTGGGGCCCTTGAGCAGATCAAACTCCACGGTCTCACCCTCGTTGAGCGAGCGGTAGCCGTTCTCCTGAATCGCGGAGAAGTGTACGAAAACGTCCTCACCCGTGGAGCGCTGGATAAAGCCATATCCTTTCGCCCCGTTGAACCACTTTACTGTTCCCTTCTCTCTCACAAAAAACTCCTTTCCTTTAATCATTAAGAATAGTTCCCTGGCCCTCCTGTTTTATTGCTCCGGGCGAACCGGAGCGCCCCCTCAGGAAATCCAGTGGAACTCGGTTGCGTCTCTCAGTGCAGAAGAAATCGCCCCAAACAAAAAGACTCCTGATTCGACGGCGCATGAAGAAAATGCGGCGCGAAACTTCGGAGCCTGACCATCGGCGCTGATTTCTACTGCCCTGCTCAAGACATCAACCTGCCTTACAAAAAGACCATGAACCGACCTTCGTCGGCTACAAGCCAGAGATAATAAGGAGTATTAAATCGTTTCGCAAGAAAAATTAGTAGGAAGAGCACCAAAATAACCGGCGGTCACATTCTAATCTTTAACAGAGTATAAGAAATGGCACGCTGCAGCCTTAGAACCTTGGTTCGCCAGGAAACCCGGGGCTAGCTGCAACCCTTTGATAGGATTGATGAAGATGGTGCCCCATCAAGTCACGGATAGCGCATCCGATCCGGCACAGAGCACGTCGCAACTTCCACCCCGGCGAGAGAGAGCGCACTCCTCCGGCATGGCGATTTCTACGGTGAAGTACCTCCTGCGCACGGACGTGCATACCTTTGCCTTCTCCGTTGCGGCTAATTCGATTCTCTCGTTTTTCCCTTTCGTAGTGCTGGTGATGACGCTGGTACGGCGCGTTTTTCATTCCCGCGTCATGTACGACGTGGTGGTTGAGATGTTGCGCGACTATCTTCCCGCCGGCCAGGAGTTCGTGATTCGCAACCTGAACGCGATGGTGGACACACGTCGCCGCGTCCAGGTGGTTTCGCTCATTATTTTGTTGGTGACCTCGACCGGCGTATTTATGCCGCTCGAGGTTGCGCTCAACCGCATCTGGCGTTTTCCCAACAATCGCTCGTACGTGGGAAATCAATTGATCTCGCTCGGACTGGCGTTGGGCTGTGGCACACTGGCAATGCTATCTATCGCCATGACCGCGGGTAACGTGGCCCTGATGGGATTCCTGCTGCGCGGCCACGGTACCGGATTCGTTCGCGTGGCGGGATTTATCGTGATGAAAGTTTTCGCCGTCGCTACCAGCATCGCCATCTTCTTCCTGATTTATTGGGTATTGCCTAACGGCAAGGTTCCCGCCCGCGCCGTGCTTCCGACAGCAATCATCATGGGACTACTTTCAGAAGCGCTGAAGTATGGCTACATATTGGCCCTGCCTCGGCTGAATTTCGGCGAGGTCTATGGGCCCTTCGCGCTATCAGTCAGCATGATGTTTTGGGCCTTCCTTACCGGACTGCTACTGCTGGCTGGCGCCCATCTAAGCGCCGAAGAGCATCAGGGGCGCGTGCGCTAGTTCGAATTTATTATGTTGGATTCGAAGACCAGGCTGCCGACGCAACTCTACTTATTCACTTATCCAGCGGAATGCTGCTGAAGGCGATGCCGCGTTTGCGGTTGATGCGGCAGACAATGTCTTCCAATATCTTCGGGAGAATATTCACGCCCACGGCCGGCGTCAACGAGTTCTTCTCGACATAATCTTCTGCTCCAGCTTCAATCAGTTTTTGCCGGTTCTTCTCGGTGAGGTTGCTAAGGACGATCACTGGAATTTCAGCAGTGGCAGCATCCATCTTCAAGTGATGCAACACTTCCGGACCACTGACTTTCGGCAAGATCATATCGAGGAGAATCAAGTCGGGCGCCTCCGTCCGCGCAAGCCTCAGGGCAGACTCGCCGTCCTCCGCGCAGACCACCTTATATACAGCTTTTTGAAGCACACGCGCGTTTTCGTGCAGGATAGCTTTGCTGTCGTCAACTAGGAGAATCTTCACGCGAGGCTCCGTTCTTATCAGCTTATCGGCACATTGCGCCAGAAGATTAGCGGGCGCTCCGCTTACTTTCGTAGGGCTCGGATCCACTTGATCAGAGTCAAACTGGGAATGAATCTTATAATCCACAGGCTGGTTGTGACATCCGTCACCGCTGCGTCTCCACTCGCCCAGTTAGGATGGCGTCGGTTTCCCAGAACCCTCTGAGCAGACATTCGTTCCAGGTGACGGCTATGACCGGGACTGGGTGGCGTCTGCTCGCCGCTTTTTTGTTGATTCTCGTTGCTGCGTTGTTGCGCGGGCAGGATGCTGGCGATCGCATTCCTATCCTGACGCCAAACGTAGCTCCATGGGGCTACGCCGGGCCCGGCACGCCTCTTTGGCCAGGGCGCGATCCGGTTGGCCGTGATCCGATTACCTATCCACTTGGCCCTTATCGGGTTGATCGTGATCCAATTGGTCGTTACCCAATCGGTCGTTATCCAGTTGGCCGTGATCCAGGGTTCCCCCGCCCAATCGTTTTTCCGCAAGTCGTTAAGGCCGCCGGGATTATCTTCTCAGGCCGTGTAATCTCCGTCGGGCGACACCTCTCATCCAAAGGCGCTCTATCCACGGCGGTTACCTTCAAGGTGGAGCACGCCATGCGAGGCACTTCGGCAGGTCAGAACCTGACGATTCACGAGTGGGCTGGCCTTTGGAACCGCGGCGAGCGCTACCGCGTCGGCGAACGCGTGCTCCTGTTTTTGTACTCCCCGAGCAGACTGGGCCTGACTAGTCCTGTAGCTGGCCCCATCGGCAGATTCGCAATCAAAGACGCCGGCGAGATTTTGCTGACTCCACTGCACATTCACTTGCTGGCAACAGATCCCATCCTTGGCGGAAAAACGATTGCCCCGTATGCCGACTTCTCCTTAGCCGTGCAGCGATCCAGTCGGGAGGAGTGAGCGAAACGTGACCACGAAAACCAATCTGGTACGCGGAGCGCTCTCTCTATTCCGGCTGGCGAAAGCCTTGGCGATGTTGTTTTTTTTCGTGGGAGTCTCCTGCGCCGGCGAGCCGAGGTTTGTTGCAGGCTCAAGCTATTTCAACTCGGGAACTATGGGTCAACCCATTACGTGGTCACTAGGCCAGGTTAATTATTACACCGATCAAGGGGATCTCAGCCCCATTCTGCCCAACTCGGCTGCCAATGCGTTCGTCGCCAACGCCTTCAATCTATGGACCTCCGTTTCCACTGCGGCGCTCACGGCGACCAGCGCCGGCCAACTCGCCGAAGACGTTAACGGCAGCAACATTGCCGTCGACTCGAGCGGAACGGTCACCGCCCCCGCTGACATCACACCTGCTGCCACCGAAGACCCAGTGGGCATCGTTTACGACTACGACGGCTCGGTCACGGATGCTTTGCTTGGCACCGGCGCAGGCGATCCGTCGCAATGCTTCTCGAATGCCGTCTTCGGCGGCGTAGACAACTTCGGTGCAGGAGCAAATTTTCTCCATGCCCTGGTAGTTATCAACGGCCAGTGCGCTTTACAGTCGTCGCAGCTGCCGGACATCGAATACCGCCTGGTGCGGGTGCTGGGCAGCGTGTTTGGTCTGGGCTGGTCGCAGTTGAACCTGAATGTAATCACCGGCAATCCGACGCCGACTCCGGATGATTTCGCAGGATTTCCCGTCATGCATTACATGGACTTGTCCAGTTGCGTGCCGATAACTGTCTGCTACCCTAACCCGTACCAACTTTCTTCCGATGACGTGGCGGCGCTCTCGCGGCTATATCCTGCCAGCACATCAAGCAATGCGCGCATTCACGGCTCGGTTTACTTCGTCGATCATCTCGGCGGACTAGGCCAACCTATGCAGGGTGTGAACGTGTTCGCGCGTTGGATTGATCCTTCCACCGGGCTGCCTTCGCATAAGTATGCCGCGTCGTCCGTCTCCGGATTCCTGTTCACCGGCAACGCTGGCAATCCCATCACCGGCTTGGACGATCTCTTGGGCAATGCTTATTCCCAGTTCGGCTCGTCGGATCAAACTTTGGAAGGCTTCTTCGATCTTGGTGGATTGCCGATCCCGAATGGCGCTGGGACCGCACAATACCAGCTCGCAGTCGAAGCTCTTGATCCATTGTGGTCCGCCGGCGTGGGTCCCTATAATCCATCGCAAGTTGCACCATCCGGAACTATGGAGCCCATAGTGGTGACAGTGGGTGCGGGCGGCGACTTTGAGCAGGACATTGTGATGTCCGGCAGCGCGCAGGCCGTTCCTTCGTGGGCTGCTAGCGAGACCTGGAGCGCTCCCGCACCGATTCCCTCCCCCGGTGATTGGATTGGCTCGTTGAGCGGCTATGGCGATGTCGGCTACTTCGTCATTACCGCTCAGGCCAATCGCACTGTTTCGGTGGCCGTCACAGCCTTGGATGAGACCGGCGTCCCCAGTGAGTCGAAGGCTGCTCCCGTGGTCGGCATATGGACGCTGGGCGATGCCCAGGGCATGCCTCCGCCGTCTTTTACAACGGCTCCGTTTAACTCGGAGACATTTGGTATGAGCCTTCTCAGCGCCCAGATCCTCAGTTCGAATCGCTTTATCATTGGTATCTCGGATCTCAGGGGTGACGGGCGCCCCGATTATCACTACCACGCGCACGTACTTTACGGAGACTCTGTGACGCCAGCGCGCGTCTCGGTGATGGGCGGCACAGTCACTTTGCAGGGCACGGGCTTTGCGCCCGGCCTCATGGTATCTGTCGGAAACATCACCCTGCCGGTGGTGGCAACGAATGCCGGACAGATTCTGGCGGCGGTTCCCGCCCAAAGTGATGGAGCACAAACCATCACCGTCAACGATCCGGTTAGCGGCGTATTCTCCAACATGACCAATGCGGTGACCTTCGGTGCCGCCGCGACCGACAAGATTGTGCTGTTGCAGGCCTCGAATCCTCCTACGCCGGTCGGAACCGAGGCGGTCAATCCAGTGATTGTGCAGGTACTTGCCTCAGACGGTGTGACTCCAGTGAATGGAGCAACCATCGGATGGAGCGCGACGAACAAAGCGGCGCTCTCGGCCTGCGGTGGCGCTCCCACCTGTTCGGCAGTCACCGACGAAAGCGGGTTAGCCTCGTCTTGGGTGACACCGACGGTTGCTGGAAATGCCAGCATTGCGGCGGAGGTCGCGCCTGCCGTTTACAATCCCGCACAAACTGTAGTTACCACGATAACGACCTCACCACCCTTATCAACCAACATCGCAGTCACATATCTATGGATCGCACAGGGGGCTTCGCTCACCGTGCCGCTCACCGCGCAAGTCGTGAACCAGAGCGGCGCTCCTCTGACCGGCGTAACCGTGAATTTTTTCCTCGGATCGGCATCCTCGCCCTTCGCCAGCGCCGTGACCGGCGGCAATGGTTACGCAACCGTCACTCTCGCGCTTACCAACTTCACCACCGGAATCACGGTGAGCGCCTGCGTTGGCAAGGCAAACAACCCCTGCCAAAATATCAGTGTGTACGCTGTGTCGCAGGCGCAGCTTAACTTACAGCCGGTAGCTGGGGCGGGCCAGATCGTTGCGGGGTCGGCGTTTCAGCCTCTGACCGTCCGCGTGACCGACTCCTCCCCAGTGCCCAATCCTGTTCTGGCGGCAAATGTGTTATTTCAGTCGACCGTGCTGCGTCCAGTTGGAAACCGTTTAACTCCGGCAACTCGCGATGCCGCCACGCCACAGGCGAGCATGCCGATAATTCTCAGTTCAACCCAAGTAAGTGTGCAGAGCGACGGCAATGGTTTGGCGAGTTTTGTTCCATCATCAGGCGCGTTCACCGGACCGCTGGAGATTGAGATTCAAGTCTCGGCAGGAACCACAACTGCGCTGCAGGATGTGATGGAGACCTTTCCCGAGAGTAGCATCGGGAACACCACCCTCCACTAGCAGTCTGTGGCACGAAGCTCCTACACGAAGCTCCTACCGCGCCCAAGGGGCCCACTGCGGCGGCTACGCACCGATGATCGCCGAAAAGATCGCTGAGAAGACGATTGCCGAGAGGAAGATGATTGCGACAGTCGAACCGTTCGCCCGTCCGGTCAGTTCTTCCCCGGTGCGGAGCGGCGTGGCCGCTGCCTGGCCGACACCGATTTGATGATGAGCTTGCGGCGCGCTCTCGCCGGCATCGGGACTTTTGCGCGGTTTAGGGCCACGTTCATGAGGGCGAGGACTTCAGGGTCGTCGAGGACTTTGCCATCCGGCTTGTTCGCCTCATACAGCCGGATATTCCGGACGACATTGCCGCTGCCCTGCAGGCGCTTCGTGGGATCGGGCAAGCCCGCCCCCTGCAGAAAACACAGGGTCACACCACTAGGAGGGAGCACAATAGAAAAGATCGCCTCCGAAGGACGCTCCGTTGGACTGAAACCGATGACCAGCCAGTTGTAGTTGTCGTAGACCATCTCGATAGCGCCGGGGACAATGCGCCGCATCTTCGTCAGCGCCCGGCGGGCAAAGGTGGCGACGTCGGGGTCGTATTTGTCAAGGAAGAAATCGAGTTGCTGCGCGGCCTCGGCTTGCGAAAGGTCAGCGGAGGCTTGCTTCGCGCTACGTTTTGTCGATGGCCGCTTCGTCATGGAATTCTCTCTCCCAGAAAGTTCGGGAAGGGCACGGCTTTAGCCGTGCCGATAAGGCGAAAATGACTCAGGCTTTAGCCACTGGGGAATCTCGGATACCTAAAGCGAACCACAGGGGCTAAGAGCCCACACATTTTGGAGCCTTAAACGGCACGATTCAAGCTGTGCCCTTCCCGGTCTCGCAGGCGTCACTTTTTCGTCCATTGATCCACCCACTCGTTCACTGTTTTGTACCAGAGCTGCGAATTCTGCGGCTTCAGAACCCAATGGCCTTCGTCGGGGAAATACAGCATCTTCGACGGGACGCCTTCCATCTGCAGCGTAGTAAAAAGCTGCAAGCCTTCGCTCACGTCGAGGCGGTAGTCGCGCTGGCCGTGGATGACCAGCGTCGGCGTCTTGAAATTCTTGGCGTACTGGTGCGGCGACCATTTCACGTAGCTGTCGCGATTGTCGTAGGGAGTGCCTTTGAACTCCCAGTCGTTGAACCAGAGTTCTTCGGTGGTGCCCCAGGCGGATTCAGCGTTGAACATGCCGTCATGCGACACCAGGCATTTGAAGCGGTCGGTGTGGCCGAGGATCCAGTTGATGGCATATCCGCCATAGCTGGCACCCAGCGCGCATTCCCGGTCTTTATCAATGAACGGATAAGTCTTCTCGGCGTAGTCGAGGCCCTCCATCAGGTCTTCAAACGGAGCGCCGCCCCAGTCGCCGTTGATGGCGTCGATAAACTTCTGTCCGTATCCGGTCGAGCCGTGGAAGTTGATCATGATGACGACGTATCCATTGGCGGCGAAGAGTTCGGGATTCCAGCGGTAGCTCCAGTCATCTCCCCAGGCCCCCTGCGGCCCGCCGTGGATGAGGAACTTCACAGGATACTTCTTGCTGGCATCGAAGTTCGGCGGCTTTACTAAAAAGCCTTGGACTCGATCACCGTTCGCACCGATGAACCAGAATCCTGTGAGCGGCGACATCGAAATCTGCGACAGGACGGCATCGTTTGTGTGAGTTAGGCGCTCCGGCGTTCCGGGAGGGATAACAACCTTCTCGATCTCCGTCGGACGCTGGACGGTCATCCTTGTGAAAAGGAGCGTCTTGCCATCTTTCGCAAGGGCAAGATCGTCGCTATATCCCGATGCGTCTTCGTGTGTCAGGAGAAGCCTCACTCCAGACCCATCAACATTTGCCACGAATATTAGGGAGACGTCCAGCGCTTGCGAGCTGAAATAAATGCTGGAGGAGTCCGGAAACCAAGCAAACGTCCCTACCCAGGTACTGACCTTCTCCGTCAGATTTTTCTTCTCGCCCGTCTTGCGGTCATACAGCATCAAGCGGAAGCGGTCGCTCTCGTATCCCGGTCGCTGCTGGGCACGGTAGGCAATGTAGCGGCCATCGGGAGAATAGAGCGGCGTCGAGTCGCTGGCAGGATTGTCGGCGGTGATGTTTTTGGCCGGGCCTCCGTTGACCGGGACGATCCACAGATCGTTGTTGGTGGAAGCGGCCGGGTTCCTGTCGTGATTCGAGGTGTAGCAAATCTCTTGCCCGTCGGGCGAGAAGGCGTAGTCGTCCTGCCCGCCGAGCGAGAACACAGGCGCATCGTAGTCGCCGGGAGTCAGATCGCGAGGGACGGTGGGAGCGGCGGTCAAGATATATCCAGCGCTGGTCGGTGGCACGTCAGTCAAGAAGAGGTGAGCTCGTTTGCCTTCTTTGTACGCGTTCCAGTGGCGGTAGAGCAGATGATCAAAAATCAACGCTTTTACCTTGGACTTCTCGACTGCCTCGACTTTGTTGGTGCTGCATATGGCCGCTTCGCTTACCGTGCCGTCGCACTCGGGGTAGACATCCGACGTAAATAGAATGTGCTTTCCATCAGGTGACCAGATCTCGCCGCTGGCCTCGGTCGAGATATAAGTGATCACGAAGACGCCGGTCACGGCACCAGCGGTGCCATCGAAATTGGCAACCCAAACCTGCGACTTACCTCCTTTAGTGGATATAAACGCAAACCGCTTCCCATCCGGCGCCCAGCGCGGCCGGTCGGCGTCCTGATCCGAAATGATCTCTTTCTCCTGACCACCCGCCGTGGGCACGATCCAGATGTGTGGTGTCTTGGTGTTGGCTTCCAGATCCACATCGACCACGCTGAAGATCACCCACTTGCCGTCGGGCGAAACCTCAGGCTCGCCCACGCGCTTGAGTTTCATCATGTCTTCGAATGTGAAGGGATGCTTGGCTTGCGCGGCGGCGGGTAATACGAAAATGAGGAAGGCTAGAGCGGCAAGAAAAAAACGGCGCATGAGATCGATCTCCTCGGCAAACGGATGAGTGTAGCAAAGACGGCTACTTGCTTCTAGCTCGTAGCGTGAGTTGCTGGCCTGCGGCGCGATGGGGACTCCGTGAGCATCGTCATTCCACAGGACAGCAGGTTCCTCCGTTCGCTTCGCTCCGGTCGGAATGACAAGATTTAGTAAGTATAGGCTTGCCATCAAACGGCCGAGGTCAGCTTTTATCCACGGCAACCCCTTCCCTGAAAAGGCATCCTACTATGCGGCAGAACTGCAGCGCCCTACCCCCGGCCTCACTGAGCGGAGAGGGGTCGGGGGAGGGTTGCCGCGGTCGGGTATTTGCCGTAGGCATTAATCGGCCATCCCTTCCATTTTCACTCGCCGTTATCACTCGAAGCCTCACTTATTCGATAAAATACGGTTATGAAACGCCCGCTTCGCATTCTCATGCATTTTGCCGTCGTCGTCAGTTCTCTGCTCCCAGCCTTGCCCACCTTGGCCCAAGAGGGTGCGCTAGAAAATACTCCGCCGAAGGGCATCACGTCTGATGAAATCATCCAGCGCTTCGCCGCGAAGGAAAAGGAATTCAAAGCGGCGCGCGATCAATATACCTACAGGCAGGACATCACGGTAAAGACCCTGGACGGCAGCACCACCACGGGCGAATATCACGAAGTGTTCGATGTGCTATTTGACGACAAGGGCCGGCGCCTGGAGAACGTCGTATTCGCGCCGCAGTCGAGTTTGGAACAGGGCGGACTCTCGCTGGATGAGGGTGATGTCCAGGACTTTCGCAACAAGCTGCCCTTCGTGCTTACCAGCGACGAAATTCCGGAATACAACATTATTTATGTGGGACAGCAAACGGAAGACGAGTTGCGTTGCTATGTCTTTGACATCGCTCCGAAGCAGATCGTGGGCAAGAAGCGTTATTTCCAAGGACGAATCTGGGTGGACGATAACGATTTCCAAATCGTAAAGACTTACGGGCAAGCCGTGCCGGAAATTCGCGATACGAAGAAGAAGGGCAATAAGACTGAACATCTCTACCCCAAGTTCACGACGTGGAGACAACAAATCGACGGCAAATACTGGTTTCCGGTTTACACCCGCGCCGATGACACGCTGCACTTCAACCTGAACGACATTCATATTCGCGAGATCGTGAAGTATCAGGATTACAAACGATTTGGATCGAGCGTGAAGATTCTGTATCAAGGTCAGGAAATTCCGAAGGCGGATCAGAAGGATCAGAAGACGCCGGATCAGAAGAAGCCGGACGCGCCGCAAACGCCACAGAAATAGTTTCAGCTGTCAGCGAAACCAAGGTCCCTCGCTTAGTTCGGGACGAGAGTAGGGCTGAGCTGTAAGCTAAGTGCTCAGTAGAACAAATACTTCCGCCACTTATCGTCTGACCTTCCCATGAGGCGCATGATGTGGCGGCTGGTGTGGAGGTTGAAAGCGCGCGGCTCGCGCATCAGCTTCATCCCGGCTTCGAGCGGAAATTGGTTGCCCTTGCGGCGATTGCAGGTGTGGCAGCAAGCTACAAGGTTCTCCCAGGTGGACGAGCCTCCGCGGGAGCGGGGGATCACGTGATCGAGCGTCAACTCACTCGACGAGAGTACGGTGGCGCAATACTGGCAGGTGTTGCGGTCGCGCAACAGGATATTCTTCCGCGACAAAGCTCGGCTCTGATGCGGGATGCGGCGGTATTCCAGCAGGCGGATCACTGAGGGCACGCGTATCGCGATGCGGGCTGCGTGCAGAAAGTGCCCATTCTCTTCTTCGGTCATGGCCACGCCCTTGAGCACAAGAACCAAAGCGCGGCGCGCGGCGCACACGTTAATCGGTTCATAAGACGCATTCAGAACCAGCACGGGCGCGTGCAATGAATTTCCGTTGCTGTCGCGGTGCATCGCCGCCGACGCAAACAGGCCGGCGGCGTGCCGGTTTGTTGGCGCTGTATCGGATTCCATCCTGCCTGACATATTTTAGATTCCTACCGCCCTAGCCAGTGGAACCGCTTCTACGATTCCCTGTTCTATCTCAATTTCACTCCCCGAACCAATCTCGGCATGTTGCGCCGAAATCTTCAGAGTGCGCGCTACTGTCGCGACCCACACTCTGGTTGCGCCAGCACGGCGTAACACCCGCGCGCATTCCGAAACGGTCGCCCCGGTCGTATAAACATCGTCCACCACCAACACTTCGTATCCCTTGACGGCCTCAGCTTGCACAACTCCGAAAGCGCCTCGCAAGTTCTCTCGGCGCTGGTGGCTGGTGAGTCCAGTTTGCGAAGTCGTATCCCGTTTTCTCTCGAGCACACCCGCACACAAACGGTAGCGATCGCGCGACGGATTGATTTTCAGCGCCGCGCGAGCGATCAGTTCTGCCTGGTTGAAGCCGCGCTGGCGAAGCTTGGTGCGATGCAGCGGCACGGGAATTAACACCACGAAGTCGGATGGAAGTTCAGGTTCCAGCTTTGCGATCGCTTCCGCCAGCATCCGTCCAAGAACGTTTGCAGCCGGGCGCACTCCGCCATACTTCAGCAAATGGACGAGTTCGCGCAGTCCGCCTTCATAACTGCCATACGCCGTCGCCCGCACGAACGCCGGCTCAACGCGGCGGCACAATCCGCATCGCGGCTCGCCGCCGGAACTGTTCAACGCATAGGGAGAAAAAATCCGCTCGCCGCAAATGGTGCAGACTCCACCAGAGATCGGGCGCATGGCATCCAAACATTCCTGGCAAACCGGGAGTCGCGAAATTCTATCCAGCGGTGTATCGCAGATGCGGCAGTTGGAGGGAAATAATACGGCGAAGAGACTTTCAGCAACCTCGCGGGCCCAAGCCCGGCTAATGCTGCCTGCGCCCATTTCGCTGCGGTCCAGCGGAGCGTCCTCGCTCCGGGAAGCAATAGGAGTGCTTACCACTGCAGCTTGGGTCTGGCTAGCCCGAATTCTGTCCCCACTACTGCTGAAGACGGCCTCCGTGTTACCCGCGCGAAATCGCTCTGCGGCGGGCGGAGTTGCTATTGCCCGCTTGATTAGCAGTATAACGTCGGCCCACCCCGCTAGGCAACGTTACGATCGGGTCGCGGCGCAGCGGTTGGAGCCTTCTTCACCGCTTCAGGCAATCGATCTTTCACCGGCATAAAGACCAAACGATAGTCTCGCCGGAAACATTCTGCGCAGCGAACTGGCTGCAGAAAAAAAATAGGCAAAAGGTAGCGTTCGGAAAAGGTGCGGCGCCGCGAGCGGAAGCCGATTCCGCTGCCGCAATCCTTGCAACGAAATTCAAGATATTTCTGAAACCAGAGCGGGTCGGAAGAATTTTCTGTCACGCCAACCTCCGGTCGAACAAAGAGGCCACAAACAACTACAGTGATTTTACCCTCAGGGGAAACTCATGCCAACCTTATAAAGTAGTGCACAGATTGGAACCCGCATCGCACTTGTAAAGCAAGGCGTCCGCGTGCTAACGTGCCGCCGTTCCATCTTTCACCGATAGGCGCGGTTCGCGTATAAGCACGTTTCGCCTATTAGTTAGAGAATCGCGACTTATTCCATTTTCGAGGATTCGCCCATGAGTACGATCGCTCCACCTCCTGTGAAGAAATACACTCCGTATGTTCCGGAAACGATGGAAATGAAGGAGTTCACCTTCCGCGCCTTGCTCATCGGATTGGTGATGACGGCGATCCTCGGCTCGGCCAATGCCTATCTCGGGTTGAAGGCCGGGATGACGATTGCTGCGACGTATCCGGCCGCCGTAATCGGCATGGCCCTGCTGCGGTTGATGAAAGGATCACTGCTCGAAGAGAATATCGCGCGAACCGTGGGCTCGATTGGCGAATCGGTGGCGGCGGGGGCGGTGTTTACGATTCCTGCATTCGTAATGGCTGGCCTGTGGCCGGGGTTGACACGCGAGAAGTATTGGAAATCAGTGGCACTGATGGTAATCGGGGGCACGCTCGGCATTCTTTTTGTAACGCTGCTGCGACGCGTGATGGTGGAAGATCAGGAGCTTCCCTACCCCGAATCTGTGGCCGCGTCTGAGATTCACAAGGCAGGACAGCAAGGCGCCAAGGCCGCAAAGATTCTATTTGCGAACATGGGCTTTGGCGGGTTCATGTATTTGTTAGGCGCAGTCAATGTTTTTTCGGCGAACAATACGTTTCCGGTCACGATTAGTGCGCTGGGCAAGAAGTTGCTGCTGCGCACGGGTACAAATCCCAACGTGGCCACCACGATCACTGGAGGCGCAACCCTGCTGACTGCTCCCGACATTAGTCCGGCGTATCTTGGGGTTGGCTACATTATTGGCCCGCGGCTGGCGGCTCTTAATTTCGCCGGAGGTGTGCTGGCCTGGGGTCTTCTGGTTCCGCTTCTAACTTTCACCGTTGGCCCATACATTCAGGCGGCGCAGCCTGATGGGAAGGCACTCGCGTGGCCGCTGCTCGCAGGCGCGATCTACTACTCAATCGTGCGTCCGATTGCTGTCGGCGGAATGCTGGTAGGAGCGTCATACACATTATTTAAAATGCGGAAGCAATTAGGCGCCGGCATGGCGCGGGCGGTGTCCGATCTGAAGAAATCCGCAGCGGCCCATCAAGCCACGAATCGAACAGATCGCGATCTTCCGTCGAAAGTGATCTTCGCCGGCGTCGGCGTCGTGTTCCTCGCCATGATCGCTCTCTACTACTACTTCATTGGAGGCGCGGGAAATTTGTCGAGCTCGCAGGTCATCACAGCTTCGGTGGTAGCCGCCCTCGTAATGGTCGTTCTGGGTTTTTTCTTTGCCGCGGTTTCTGGAAACCTGGTAGGGCTGATCGGCTCGTCAAATAATCCGGTATCGGGGCTGACGCTGTGCACGCTGGTGATTGCCGCACTGCTCATGGTGGCGTTGGGAGTATCGGGAACCGGAGGCGTGGCCGCTGTACTGGGAGTGGCGGCAGTGGTTTGCGTATCGTCTGCCGTTGCGGGCGAGATGCTGCAAGATTTAAAGGTCGGGCACATTTTGGGAGGCACGCCGTCCAAAATGGAGATCGGGGACCTGTTTGGCATTGTGGTGGCATCACTCGTGTTGTTCTTCCCGCTGGCAGTGCTCGATAAGGCTTACCACTTCGGCAGCTCGGCGTTGCCCGCCCCGCAGGCCGGATTAATGGCCATGCTCTCCAAGGGAATTGTGGGGGGCGACATGGCGTGGCCGCTGGTGGTGGTTGGGATTCTGCTGGGCATTGCCATGATCATGATCGAAGTGAAGAGCGTGATGTTGTTCGCGGTGGGAATGTACCTGCCGCTGGGTACAACGTTTGCGATTTTTCTGGGCGGCGTGATTCGCTGGGTCACTGACAAGCTTCGCGATCGCCGCGGCTACAACGATGCGCAAAAGGCGCGCGTAGAGAATGCCGGGGTGCTGACTGCCTCGGGCTTGATTGCCGGCGAGGCGCTGTGCGGGCTTGTGATCGCCGGGTTGGTGGGATCAGGAAAAGATGTGACTTTGGTCCATTGGACGCCTTCGTTCTGGCTGGCTCTGGCCGCACTGGCGGTGTTGATACTGGTGATGGTGCGGGTCCCACTGGCCAATGCCGGACGTCCCGAAGAGCCGGCGCCACCTACGGCGATTATGTAGTCTTGTTCAGCCATGAAGGAGACGATGTTGCGCGAGGGAGATCTAATTTTCCTTTGTCCAACTTCATGCCCTTCGCGGTTTAGTGTTTCTATGTCGATTTTTGAAAACGTTGCCGCAGTGCGCAAGCGGATTGCCAGCGCGGCGCGGCGTGCCGGACGATCTCCGGAAGCAATCACCCTGATGGCTGTTAGCAAGACTCAGCCACCGGAGCGCATTCGCGAGGCTTACGACGTTGGTCTCAGAGTATTCGGCGAAAACCGAGTCCAGGAATTTGCGGGGAAGGCGGGGCTGCTACGAGATTTGCACGACGCCGAATGGCACATGATCGGACACCTGCAGACCAACAAAGCGGCGAAGACAGTTGAGTTATTTTGCTCGATGGATTCCGTCGATTCGCTGAAACTAGCGGAGAAGTTGAGCGCGGCGGCCGAAAAGATGGGCAAGAAACTGGATGTGCTCATCGAAATTAATGTCGGCGGAGAAGCCGCGAAAAGCGGGACGGCCCCGAATTCCCAGGAACTCGAAGAACTGCTGATCGCCGCACCTCGGCTGGAGGCATTGGTATTCCGCGGACTGATGACCGTGCCGCCGTTCAGTAACGATCCAGAGGGCGCGCGTCCCTACTTTCGTAAGCTGCGGGAATTGCGGGATACGATTGCGGCCCGGAAGCTGTCGGCCATCGCGATGGACCAACTCTCCATGGGCATGTCGCACGATTTCGAAGTCGCAATTGAAGAGGGATCGACTTGCGTACGTGTCGGTACGGCGATCTTCGGCGAGAGAACAAGAGTTAACCACAAGGGAAACTGAGGAGCAGAGGGACCAGTATGAAACTTCTCGACCAGTTCTGCGCGGCGGCTCTTTTTGTTCTGGCGATCGTCGATTGCATGCTCGTGCCGAGGACTTATACAGGCAGAATCTGGATCCTGGGAACGGGACTGGCCCTGCTGTTCGTCGGCATGCTGAATTTGCTGCGGAATCGCAACGACCGCGAGGTACGAAGTTTGCGACTGTTTTGCATCACTGCGAATGTGACGATGCTGGTATTCGTGATCGCGCTGATCGCAAGTATCGGGAAATTACGCACCCTGCAGCACCTGCAGGTGCCCCTGGTAGGAGCGCTGCTGCTGGCCGAGACTGCGTTTTCTTTGGGAAAGAGATCTTGATCCCGCTTCGGGAGTCCAGTGACGGAGTGATGTTCGCAGTGAAGGTCCACCCCCGCGCCAAGAAAAACGCTATCACGGGCGAGATCGGCGATGCGCTGAAGGTTTCTCTCAAGGCTCCGCCAACCGACGGTAAAGCTAATTCAGCCTGCATTGATTTATTCGCAAAGCTTTTGAAGGTAACGCACTCTTCCGTTACCATTGCCTCCGGCCAGACCAGTCGTGGAAAAGTGATTCGGGTAGTCGGACTTTCGGCCGAAGAAGTCAGAAAACGAATTGGAATTTAAGCGCGTGACATAGACGTCGGCCGATACGGACGAGAAAACGCGCGGGCGGAGCCTCCCTGATCCTTTCGAAGGCAGTGCCCGTGCTACACGCGTCATCAGGGAGCCACTTTGAGCTTTTCCGAACGCTTGCAGGAGATTCGCACCGGGTTCGAGCGACCGTTCTGGGTCGCCAACATTAGCGAAATTTTCGAGCGGCTTTCTTATTACGGAGCCTTCGCTTCGCTTGCCCTCTACCTGCAAGAGCAACTGAATTTCTCCGCTCAGCAAACCGGAACCTTGACCGGAATCTTTGGCGGCATGGTTTGGTTTCTCGCCATCTTCGGTGGGGCTGCGGCTGACCGCCTCGGTTTTCGGCGCGCGCTTTCGATGGCGTATCTCATCCTTGCCGCCGCATATTTTCTGATCGGATCGATTGGAGCACCTTGGCTCGCGCCCGTACGCAACGCCGTTCCGCTCAATTTGTTCGTCGGATTTATTCTCATCTTGCCCGCCCTCGGCATCTCGCTGGTAAAGCCTTGCGTGGTTGGAACCACGGCTCGTGCCTCAAAAGAGAACGTCCGCTCGATCGGTTATTCCATTTACTACACCATGGTGAACATCGGCGGCGCCGCCGGGCCCCTCTTCGCATCGTGGGCTCATCGCCATCTCGGCGTCGAGAATGTGTACCGCATTTCGGCACTCAGCGTCTTCGCGATGTTCTTTGTGGTTCTATTTTTCTTCCGCGAGCCGCGCAAGCCTGGAGATGCCCCTCCACCTTCAATCGCAACGGTCGCGCGCAATTTCTGTGTTGTCGTGGGCAACTACCGATTGGTTCTTCCTGTGTTAGCGGTCGCACTGCTTTTGCGTATCGGCGTGTGGATTTATCCCAAACTCACTCCGCCATGGTGGATCTGGCTGGGACTTCTAGTGCTCGTACTGGCCGGTATTAGCCGTTTCATGTGGTTTCTCGTGCTCTTCACCGGTTACTGGATTGTGTTCTGGCAACAGTACATCAGCTTGCCCGGTTACATTCATGGCTACATTAATCCCCATGCTGACGTCGAAATTATTCTCGTCACTGACGGGTTGACCGTGATTTGTCTGACCCTCGCAGTCAATTTTATGACGCGCAAGATTCCTGCGTTCCGAGCGGTCATTCTGGGTACGCTGATCACTTCGGTTTCGTGGCTGATCTTAGTTTTCCGGCCCACGACTTGGGGCGCGATCCTCTCGCTGTTTGTCCTCGCGCTTGGCGAGATCATCCAACAGCCACGCTACTACGAATACATTGCATTGCTTGCTCCCGCCGGACAGCAAGGCACTTATATGGGTTTTGCATTCTTGCCAATCGGAATTGGTTCGCTGATTGGCGGATGGTTCGGCGGTACGTTGATTCATTACTACGGAGAAGTTACGCATCGGCCAGATCGTATGTGGTGGACCGTAACCGCCGTCGGCGTAGCGACTACTGCGCTGCTCTGGATTTATGATCGCATGTTTAGGACGGCAACTTCGCCTGCTGCGGATTGAGATCCGGCCATCCTGCGCTTGACTTCGCGTCCTACCTCTGGAATCATTCGCTGCCAGTAAATGAATCGGAAGGAGGTTCTATGCCACATTATCTTCACCAAGTCGCGTATTCGCGCGAGGGATGGGAAGCGCTTCTGGCGCATCCCCAGAACCGCATCGAAGCGGTAAGGCCCGCGATCGAGAAGTTGGGAGGCAAGCTTGAAACCGCCTGGTTCGCCTTTGGAGAATACGATGTAGTCGTCATTACTGAACTGCCTGACAACGTGAGTGCGGCGGCAATTTCCATAGCGTTTGCCGGCGGTGGCGCCTGCAAGGCTGTGCAAACCACGCCACTGATGTCCCCCGCGGAAGCTGTGCAAGCCTTCAAGAAAGCCGGTGAATGCGGCTATCGGCCGGCGACGGCTCGCGCCGCGTAAGTCGATTGTGGCAAATAAAGAAGAGAGGCGGCCAGGCCTGGCCGCCTTGTTTTGCATCAACCTCAGCCGGGTAACCATGATTCAACTCAAGACTCCGCCCGCCATCGTTGCCCTTCAGATTCGCCGCGCTCTGAAAGACGGCGGCTCGGTCGAGCACGCGGCGGGCGTGCAGTGGTTTTTCAAAGAAGAAATAAAATCGCACGGCTGGTATACGGCGGACTTGCGCCGCGCTGCTCGCCGTTTCCGCCGGGAAGTGAGAAAGGAGTATGGGCTCGATTTTCTAGTTGACGTCGCCGATCAGCTTTTCAATGGCACCGTGCTGGAAGAGAAAATTGCCGCCGTGTTTTTGCTGGAGAATCTCGACGCCGAGTTTGGCGACCGCGAGTTCGACCGATTCGCGACATGGCTCGACCGCATTAGCAGTTGGGCTGACCACGATGCGCTTGTCCACGACCTGATCGCTCCAATGATCGCCAGCAACCCCGCGCGCGTTAAAATAGTTTTCCGCTGGGCGAAGTCTCCGAACCGCTGGCGTCGCCGTGCCGCCTGTGTGGCGCTGATTCGCGGTGCGCGCGCAAGAATGTTTTTCCCAGAAATCCAGAAGCTCTCCGACTCACTTCTAGCGGATGAAGATGACATGGTACAGAAAGGTCTGGGCTGGCTGCTGCGCGAGACTGCGAAATTCGATGCCAAGCGGACAACTCCCTATCTGATGAAGATTCGCGGTCGCGCTCCACGATTAGTATTGCGAACGGCATGCGAGACGTTGCCTGCGGCAGCTAAGAGAACAATTCTGACCGGCGAAGTTGCATAACAGCGCACCAAGCAACGTCTTCGATCATGCAAGAAATCGTATGGCCGCAGCATGCCGTGGTGGATCCACCAGAATCGATTCACGGGGCTTGTAAAAGGATAGCGCCTTCGCAAACCTCCGATTCGCTCAAATCCACTCCATTGTTTACAATAGAGGTTTGCCCATGGATCTCTCCGCGATTCAATCAGTGCTGCGCGAGCGCAATATCGACGCGTGGCTTTTTTACGATCATCATCATCGCGATCCCATTGCCTATCGTGTTCTGGGGCTGCCTGACGGGCTTATGGTCACGCGTCGCTGGTTCTACTTGATACCGGCGCAGGGCGAACCGGTGAAGCTGGTGCATAAGATCGAAGCAGGGCACCTCGACTCGCTTCCGGGTAGCAAGGTCCAATATTCAGGATGGCAAGAGCTGTTCGACACCCTGAAATCGATGCTCGCAAATCACCGTGACATCGCCATGCAGTATTCGCCGAACAACATCGTCTTCACCATTTCTCTGGTCGATGCGGGGACCATCGAGTTGCTGCGGGGCTTGGGAAAAAACATAGTCAGTTCCGCCGACCTGGTTGCGCAGTTCGAAGCGACCTGGAGTGACGAGCAGATCAAAACGCACTTTGCAGCTCGCGACGCGATTGATGCAATTACCGCCGCGGCTTTCAACGAAATCGGAAAGCGTGCCCGCAACGGTGGAACGACGGAACACGCCATCCAACAGTGGTTCATGGAAGCCTTTCAGCGCGAAAGCCTGCTCACCGATGATCCGCCGATCGTTGCGGCCAACGCGAATGCCGGCAATCCACACTACGAGCCACGCGCCGATCATCCCGTGCCAATTCGCGAGGGCGATTTCGTGCTGCTCGATGTGTGGGGGAAAAAGAATACTCCAGGTGCGGTGTATTACGACATTACCTGGGTTGGATTTGTCGGTAAGGCGCCCAGCGGCCGCATGCGCGAAGTCTTCGAGGTTGTGCGCGAGGCGCGCGACGTCGGCGTGAAGACTGTGATTGACGCCGTCGGCTCCGGGCGCCCGATTGCGGGATGGGAAGTGGATCGCGCTACCCGCGGCTACATCAAGCAGAAGGGCTTCGGAGATTATTTCATTCATCGCACGGGACATTCCATCGGTACGGACGTCCATTCGAATGGCGCCAACATGGATGATCTGGAAATTCACGACGAACGCCACATTCTTCCCAACTCTTGCTTCTCGATCGAGCCCGGCATTTATCTGCCGGAGTTCGGCGTACGCAGCGAGGTCAACGTGCTGGTGCGGCCGAAGTTGGCGGAAGTCACAGGCAACATTCAACGCGAGATCGTAATCATCTGATGGCAAATTCAACCGCTACAAAGACGAAGCCCGAGACGAAGATGGAATCAGCGCAGCCTTCCGCGATGGCCATAATTGCTCCCGTTGCAGGTTGGCTGATTCCGGGGGCCGGACACATCATCCAGAAGCGCTGGATCCGAGGCATCTTGTTGCTGGTCTCGATCGGAACCATGTTCGTGCTCGGCTTGATGATGCAGGGACACATCTACAAGGCGAACGGTGGCGACATTCTCGATATTCTCGGCTTCATCGGAGATTTGGGCGCAGGCGCGTTGTATGTCATCGCGCTTGCCATGAACTGGGGTCTGGGTGCTATCGCTTTCGCCATCGCAGATTATGGAACTAAATTCATGATTGTCGCCGGGCTGCTGAATTTCATTGCCGTGGCTGACGCTTATCACATCGCCATTGGGAAGAAGCAATGAACTCGATTTCCGCCACCCGCTTTCAGTTCGCAGCTAGAACTTTGCGCCGCAAGGTGCAACTATGACCATCCAACTCACACATTTCAGCGCGGCTTTTGTCTTCGCACTTTTTGCTTCCATCGTCTTCGGCATCACGCATCGCGAAACCACGCGCGACATGGTTCGCTACGGCTTGTATTGTTTCGCCATGTTCCTTGGCGGAGTTCTGCTGGCGGGCTGGGCAATGTGGCTGGTGCGGCGCTGAACTCCGGCTTCTAGCTACTAGCTCAAGGTGCCAAGTGGAACGCAATGAGAGGGACAGCACTTTCCTCAAAGCTGGAAGATCTAAGGCCTAGCTAGTAGCCAGCAGCTACGAGCTAGAAGCTGTTCTAACCCTCCCAGACGAACGCATCAAACACGCGCTTCAGATCGAAATTCAGCCGGCGGTAAAGAGCGACGGCTCCAGCGTTGGCTTCGGTCACCGTTAATGACAGCATAGAGAATCCGCGCTTGCGGAGGTTCGCAGAGGTCGCGGCAAGCAACGATTCGCCGATACCGCGCGAGCGATACTCCGGCAGAACACATACCTGAGTGACGTGCCCCACATCGCCGCGTACTCGAGAGCACAGAATTAATCCGATCAGATTTTTCGCTTTGCGATCCACTGCGGCATATGAGGATTCCGCATCAAATAGCCCGCATCCCGGAAAGCGAACGATGTTATTCAAAAAACGCAGCGATCCGCTGAGCGTGTGATATTGGTCGTTGATCTGGGCGTCGACGTGGCCCCGATACGCCGCAGTAATCACCGCGGCCGCAGGTTGATAATCGGCTTCGGTCCAACGGCGAATTTCTACTTCTGGATGCAGGGGCAGCGGCTTGGGAAGGGCATTGCTCAGAGAGAGAACCATGAACAAACGGGGGTGGCGCTGGAATCCCTGATCGAGAAAGGGCCGGGCAACGCTGCCGGCTTGGTGCGCCAACAACTGGGCTTCGACGCGATGAATGCCCGGCGACTGCTGCAGAGTCTCAATCACATGCGTAAGCAGTTTGATTTCAACTTCTCGCGCGTTCGGCAGACGTCCGCCATTCGCAACGAAAAGATCGCCAACCACCCCTTTGCTGCCTTCATATACGAAGAAGCTGTAACCGAAGATCCGGCCGCGTTCGATGGCGGCATACCCGGGAAGGATTTTCGCGTCGACGTAGCGCAGGATCATCTCCGCCGATCCGTTGTAATCCCATGAGAGCATGCTCGACCATGCTCGAGTCTCATCGTCGAGCAGAGGACGCAAATCCACGGAGGAAAAATGCCTGAGGTCGAGAATCTCCACTGGGCTCCTGCAAACTCAGCCAAAAACCTGGGTTTTGTTTGCGGCAGATCTTCGAGTTTAGTGCGTTTCAAGGATGAGAGGCAAACCCTGAACACCGGAAAGTAACATCGATCTTAACGCGTGGCACTTTTTTCCGCTCCGGCAACCCAGTAATAGTCCACGTTCTGTGCGGCATAGTGTCCCAGATAAGAAACGCGGCGGCCACGCACCAATTTCGCAATCTCGACCTGCGAATTTTCAGGCGCCACCAATAAGTGCTCTTCCGCAGGAACGCTGCCCCAGTCGTAATTGAAAGTTAACTGATTACGATAAAAGGTAAGACCGTATTCCAGTTCGCGTCGCACATGATAAACGGCTAGTGGCAGCGGATGGGTCTCGATAGCCGCAATTTCCCGGGCAAGGGGACGCGCGGATAGCGTTTGATCAATCGGCCCGGAGCCCAGCTTCAATACGGCTCCCACTGTAAGTACGACTGGGATCAGAGTGATGAAACGTAACATCCGCAGGCCAGCCTTGCGGGCCAGCGTGAGAGCGATCCCGGCGCAGAGTACAAACGCGACGGCGAGCGCCACCACCATCGGTTGCCCTCCGGGGAGACGATGCTGAGTTACCAGGTAGGCGATCAACAAAGCCGGAACAATCGGAGCTGCCGACAACAAGGCATGCAACACGATCAGAATTCTAGCAACGGGCTGGGCTTCGCTTCGTGCGAGATGCTGGCGCAAATAATCCACCAATAGCAGGCCGCCCGCAGGAATTGCGGGAAGAATATAACCCGGCAGCTTCGATTGTGAGAACGAGAAAAACACAACCGGCACGATCAGCCACCAGCATGCAAAAACACTGAATTGATATTCCAGATCGGGTTGCCCCGCGCTGAGCATTTTTCGTCTTGTCCACCAAACACGAACCGCCGGAACGATGGCCGCGATTACGAATATTGTCCACGGGACCAGCCCCAAAGCCATTACCGGCAGGTAATACCAGAAAGGCTCGGTATGGTGATAAAGATTGTGCGAGAAGCGTCCGAGATTGTGTTCGATGATGAATTCGTGAAGGAAAACTGGGTTGCGAATTTGCACTGCGAAATACCACGGCAACGCGACCGCACAGGATATGAGAAGTCCCGGCGGCCAGAGCGTTTTCAAAAGAAGGCGGAATTCTCGAACCGCGGCCGCGTAGAAAATGATTACGAGTGCGGCGAGAAACGGCGCAATTGGTCCTTTCGCCAGAGTTCCTAAAGCAATGGAGCAATAAAAGATCGCAAGATAGAGTTTTTTTCCGTTTTCGCGCCAGGACCACCATCCGAGCATTGCAAACGTGAAAGTTGCGGCCAGAGCCGTGTCCATCGAGGCCGCTCGCGCGTAGCCGACGATTCCAGCCGAAGAGGCCGTGATCAGAGCGCCATCAAGTTCGGACCCCGGTCCGAACCGCCGTAGAAAGAAATAGACCGCCAATACCAAGAACGTCGCGTCGAGTGCCGAAGGTAGGCGCGCGGCCCAGTCACTCACGCCGAACATTTTGTACGCGAGCATAGCTTGCCAGTAATAAAGCGGCGGTTTTTCCAGCCAAGGCTGCCCCCCGAGCACGGGTGTAACCCAATCGTGGCGTTCAATCATTTCGCGCGCCACCTGCGCGTAACGGGGCTCATCGGCTCCGATCAATCCGAACTGCCCGAGCCCGTACAAAAACAGAAAAACGCAAAAACCCGCAAGCAGGAGCACGTCGGTGCGGGTGCGATTGGTCATGGGAGGCGGAAAGGCCTCAAGGTTCAGAGGTTTCAAGATTTCAAGGTTTCATGTTTTCAAGCTTTCAAGGTTTCCGCCGGCAAAAGTCACGTCGGACGAATTGACTCTCGAAACATTGGAACCTTGAAACATTGAAACCCGATGTCGATTCATTGTACGGAAGGACCGCGGTGCAGCATTTCCAGAACCTGACGGACAGCCTGGGCCAGCGGCCCATCCACAGAACAACCGCTGGCGCACTCATGGCCGCCGCCCCCAAAGCGCTCGGCTACTCGGGCCACATCGAGCTGGCCCTTGCTGCGCAGGCTCACTCGAAAGCGTCCCTCGGGAAGTTCGCGGAAGAAGGCGGCGACGTCAACTTCTCCGATCGAAAGCACGTAGTTCACTAAACCTTCGCAGTCTTCTTCTTTGGCTTCGCAACGATCCATTTGCGCCTGAGTTACCCAGGTCCAGCCGACGTGGCCCTCGGTGTTGAGGTTGCGGAGAGCTTCGCCCAGCAGCCTCATCTTGGCCACCGAATGCGCAAAATAAATGCTGCGCGCGCAGTGCGAGGGATCTGCGCCGGCGAGAACTAACTCCCGTGCCAGAGCGAAGGTATGCTCGTTCGTTCCTTGAAACATGAACGAGCCTGTATCCGTCATGAGCGCGGTGTAAAGACAGGTAGCAATTTCCGGCGAGAACGGAGTTCCCGCCTCACGCGCCAGCCGAAAAACCATCTCCCCAGTAGCAACAGCGTGCGGATCGATCCAGTTGACGTCCGCGAAGGGCCGGCCGCTGACGTGATGATCGATGCTGATCAGGAAGCGGTTTTCCAAACCTTCCAGACGCGTGCGGTGAATGCTGTCGCACTCGAGAATGATTGCCGCATCATAATTGCCGGCGACGCGATCGGCCTGTAGCACCTGATCGGCGAACGGGAGAGCACGATAGATGCGCGGTACGCCATCGTGCAGTACTACGTCGGCCTGCTTCCCCATCGAGCGCAAAACCTGACAGCACGCCAGCGCCGATCCAATGGCGTCGCCATCGGGCCGCGCGTGCGACGTAAGCACGAACCGGTCGCGCTGCTCGATTTGCTGGAGAACGTCTTGCAGCATACTTCTACACCTTCTTCTCGTTCGATCCGGTGCGTGCTTTCATTCTCTTTTTCGCGCGCATCAACAACTCCTCCACGCGCGCTTTTTCCCGCTCAGAGCGATCCAGCCGGAAATACAATTCCGGCGCGCGCCGTAACCGAAGACGCTCGACCAGTTCATGCCTTATATATTCCTTGGCGGCGAGCAGGCCTTCGAGGCTTCGGTCCGCCTCCTGATCGTCGCCGTCCACATCCACCAGTACCTGCGCCGAGCGACCGTCATCGGCCACGTGCACCGCAGTCACACCGACCAGCCCAATGCGCGGGTCGGCCAATTCCCCTTCCACCAGAGTTTCTATTTCCTCGCGCAAGGCTTCGCCCAACCGTCCGCGATGATATTTGAGCCCACGCTTCTCCACCGTTCACCTCGAAGTAAAACGCATGAGAATATCAGAAAATCGACCACCGGTGTTGGCCGGAAAGTGTTATTGTCTCGCACAAACGCAGGTTGGAGGTAAGTACAGAGGTAACAAGGGGATGGGGCGGATGTGGCATCGCTAGCTTCAGCGAACGACTAGCTGAAGCGTCCGGTCTCGACTCCCGTGATCGCAACCGGGCGGATGTGACCCTTAGCATCGTGCAGCCAAGTCATCACGCTCTTCGGCGGAGTAAAGACCTGATCGAACGGAAGGCCCGTCATCAATGAGAGCAGCTTCGCAAAGTCTGGCTGGTTCCAGTCGTCAAAGATCGGCTTCTTCGACATCCCCTGAAGTGGGTTCTGCACAACTTGAACGTAATCTGGCGACTCGAACAGCATGAACTTCGGCACTCGATTCACCAGCGAAGCAGAGTAGAAAAACGCTGCACTAAGTTCTGTGAACTGGAGCGGATGCAGTTTGTATTTTTGAAAGCGTCTCCAGAAGACATCTTTCGAATCTCGCTGTGCTCCTCCGTCTTGTAGTGCAGCAAGAATGCCAACCTCGCCGATCCTGACGGCTAGCGTCTTCATGTGGAGAGAATCCCGAAAATCCCAGTGGAGCTTCTTGTCATCAGGCGGTTTTATTTTGAACACGAAAATCGATGCAGGCGTACCCGTTTCGAACCTGAATGGAAGTCGTGCCGCCTGTAAGAAGAGGTGGTGCAGCGAGAAGGTCTTTAGCAGATTTTTGTCGGTGATCTTCGTTTTGCTTCCCGACTTCCTGTCTCTCACCAAGAACAATTCTTTGTAGAGCAGCCCGTAGAAGATTTTCCCGAGCCATAGAAAAAGCGTCATCGGGCCGAGTGCCGCGACGGCTTTGTAGCCCTTCAGCGTTGCAGCCTCTACTTCTTTCTCGATGAGGCTGAGATGTTTTCCATTGCAGTCGAGGCAACACGGGATCGTCAGGCTCCTGTAAGCAATCTCGGTTCCGTTGAGCAGAGTGAGTCTCTGATTCCAGAGCGAGAATCGATGTTGCAGCCACTTCGGAAATACGTGCTCATCAGTCCCATTTTCCAGGGTGAGTCGCCGTCCACAGAGGAAGCAAGTGGAACGTCCGAAGCGACGGCGCTCCACGGCGTGAAAGAGGGTTCTTGAATCGGATTTCGCTGGACCGTTTTTCATTGCTTGTGCAGACTCATCTGCTTCCGTCGGCCGCGCCTCTAGATATATTCAACAAACGAATCCGTGATTTCCGCGCCGTGGTTGTTGGCAATGCGGGTGGCCTGCCGTTCGACATTCTTCATTAGTCCATCGAGATAGTCGCGGGAATCGGAGATGCTGACGACGCCAATGGTGGCGCGATTCCACAAGCCGCTGGCTTCGAGCTCAGCGACGGAGACATTAAAGCTGGCGCGCAGGCGGTCTTTCAAGCTGCGCACGACTTGACGCTTGTCCTTCAGCGATTGCGCAGCTTCGATGTGAAGTTCGAGGGTGAGGAAAGCGATCATGAATCAGTGGCCAGTGGTCAGTTGCCAGTAAAATCGCTAGCGCGTCACACATTGGTTTTACTGGCCACTAACCACTGAACACTGGCCACTGATTTCAAGCCATTGCTTCGGCGGCGATGCGCTCGGTGGCGAAGGCTTCGATCACGTCGCCGACTTTGATGTCTCCATAATTAGATATGGAAATGCCGCATTCCATGCCGTTCGTGACCTGGCTGGCATCGTCCTTGAAGCGGCGCAGCGATCCCACCTTGCCCTTGAAGACTTGCACATTGTCGCGCAGCAGGCGAACTTCGGAGTCGCGCTTGATCAAGCCGTCGCTCACGCGGCAACCAGCCACGGTCCCAACCTTCGGAATGCGGAAAACATTGAGCACCTCGGCACGGCCCTGGTAAGTTTCCTTGATGGTGGGCTCGAGCAAGCCGGTCATGGCGCGCTTGATCTCATCCTGAAGTTCGTAAATGATCGAGTGCAAGCGGATGTCAACTTTTTCCTGCTCGGCGATTTCCTGCGCCTTACGCTCTGGACGCACGTTGAAGCCAATAATGATCGCGTTTGACGCCGATGCCAGCAGCACATCGGTTTCGGTAATCGCGCCCACGCCCGACCGCAGCAACTTCAGGCGCACCCTGTCGTTTGACAGCTTGGTGAGCAAATCGGTAATCACTTCGACTGAGCCCTGCACATCGCCCTTGAGAATCACATTCAGTTCTTTGGTACCAGCAGCCTTAATCTGCTCAGCCAATCCTTCCAGCGACACGCGGGAACTCTTGGCCAGTGCGGCTTCGCGCGATTTTTGCTCGCGGTACTCGGAAATGCCGCGAGCTTTGTCGCGATCAGCGACAACCACGAATTGATCGCCAGCCTGCGGCAGAGCCTCGATGCCAATAATTTCTACCGGGGTTGAAGGCGGAGCCGTCTGCAACTGCGCGCCACGATCGTCGAACATCGCACGCACTTTGCCGTATACGTTGCCGACTACAAAATTGTCGCCCGCGTTCAGCGTTCCATTCTGCACCAACACAGTGGCCACGGGACCCCGTCCGCGATCAAGTTTCGCTTCCAGCACTACGCCAGTCGCCGCGCGCTCCGGCGTTGCCTTTAGCTCGCCGAGGTCTGCGACGAGGCAGATCATTTCCATCAGCAGATTCAGATTCGTTTTCTTCTTCGCGGAGACGTCGACGAACACAGTCTTTCCGCCCCACTCTTCGGGAACCAATCCACGATCGGCAAGCTGCTTTTTGACGCGGTCGGGCAAGGCGTCCGGCTTATCGATTTTGTTTACCGCGACGATGATGGGAACTTCGGCGGCATGCGCGTGATCGATGGCTTCGAGCGTCTGCGGCATGACACCATCGTCGGCCGCGACCACCAGCACAACGATGTCGGTGGCCTTTGCACCGCGGGAACGCATACGCGTGAAGGCTTCGTGACCAGGGGTATCGAGGAAAACGATCTCGCGTCCGAAAGCCGGCGATTCCTTGTCGGTAATTCGGACTTTATAGGCGCCGATGTGCTGCGTAATGCCTCCAGCTTCGCCTTCGGCAACATTGGTCGTTCGAATGGAGTCGAGCAGCGTCGTCTTGCCGTGATCGACGTGGCCCATGATGGTGACCACGGGCGGACGCACGCCAGTCTCAGGAGCGGACTCTTCTCCGGCTGCGGCCGCATCAATTTCTTTCGCTGTCTGCTCTTCGAATGTGATCACGTTGGTATCGGCGCCGAAGAAGCGCGCCATTTCGCTGGCGAGTTCCGCGTCGAGCGTCTGATTAATCGTGGCGAAGACGCCTTTGGAGAGCAGGCGCGAAATCAGATCCTTGGCGCGAATCTCGAGCTTCTCCGCCAGATCTTTCACGCTGATGCCTTCCGTTATCGTGATGCTGCGCGTGATCGGCTGCGGCTCATTCGACACCACCAGGCGCGGAGGCGGTGTGTACCCCTTCATCGGGCCTTCTTTTACACCGCGCGGAACATAGCGCTGGCCCGGCCTTCGCGCAGGAGCGCCCGCACGGCTGCCCGGCCGCGTGGTTCCTGGAGGGGGAAGCGCCGGACCGACGCCCAACGGACGCGCCCCAGCGGGCGACTGCCGAGTGGGATGCATCGGTCTGCGCTCGCCAGGACGGAGCGGCGGCCGCGCTCCTGGCGCTGCTGAGCCCGCAGACGGCGGACGGCGTTGGAAGATGGGCTGGCCAGGCACGGGACGCCCAGGAGCAGGACGCATCGCGCCGCCGATTGGAACCCCAGGCTGCACCGGCGGCGGAGCCGGTCGCACAGGAGCCTTATAGACCGGCCTTGGCCCGGTTTGCGGAACGATCATGCGGGGCACCGGAGGTGGCGGCGCAGACGACCGAGGAGCAATCGGTGAAGCGCTTGCCGATACAACCGGAGGTGCTGCCGCAAGTGGAACCGGCGTCGGGGGCGCGGTTGGACGCGTTGGTGGAGCAGACGCTGGCGCTGATGCAACTGGCGACGACGGAACTGGTGACGAAGCTGACGGAGGTGCGACCACCACACGTGCGGGAGTAACCGCCGCAGGCGATGCACTGACCGAAGCGGGGGCTGCGGGCTTCGTCGGCGGAGGTGCAACAGTGCTCGGTCGACTTACAACTGCGGGTGGCGCGGTTGCAGGCTTTTCTATCGGAGCCTGCGTTACTGGCGGCGCTGCTGGACGCGGCGCTGCCGGTGGCGCCACAGCTTCCTTCCGTTGCGTAATCGCCTTTAACACATCTCCGGGCCGGGAAATGTGAGACAGATCGATTTTGGTTTTGATTTCTTCTTCGCCGCGAGCCCCGCGTGAACCGGACTTACCTGCCGAGGACGAACCGTCTGCCGAGGAGCGGATGTATACCCGCACTTTCTCCGCTTCGTGCTCTTCCAGAGAACTGGAGTGCGTCTTCTTTTCAGTCACTCCTACCAGCGGAAGTGTATCGAGGATAGCTTTGCTCTTAACTTCCAGCTCCCTGGCAAGATCGTTGATTCGAACCTTACTCATCCGGCCTTTCGTTTCTCCGCGTTGTAGTTAGGTCTTCATTGCGACCTCACGGAGTCAATTTCTTTAGTCCCACGCCGTCGAACTCATGCCAGCGTGCCATGATTATTCTGTGGTTTTGGAAGCGGATTTTTCTTCCGGAGCAGTCTGCTCATCGAAATGTTCCGCCTGACCTTCGTTGTGGTCTGCCGCAGTTGCATGTGGCTCCGCTGCGGCTTCCGCTGCCGGTCCACCTTCCTCTGCGATCGCACTTTCTTCGCTTGCAACTTCCTCGCTGGCGGCCATATCAGCCACAACATCGCCCGCTTCAGAAGATTCCACCGCCTCGCCTTCAGCGGCCGCTTCGCCTTCAGCCACACCCTGATCAAGGCTGGCAAAGTAATTATTCACCGCCAGACTTATTTTTTCCACCGTCTTCGGCCCAATGCCTTCAATCGCCTCAAGCTGTTCCGGCGTCATATCGGCCAAGGCTTCCACGGTGGTCACTCCTGCAGCACTCAACTTCTCCACCAACCCATCGCCGAGGCCAGGCACCTTCTCGAGCGGCGTAGAAGTTTGCGGCACCATCGCCGACATCTGCTGCTCCACTTCCTGCCGCTTCTCCTCTTCGCTCTTGATGTCGATCTTCCAACCCAGCAGCTTCGCCGCAAGCCGGACGTTTTGCCCCTTCTTGCCGATGGCAAGGGAAAGCTGACTGTCGTCCACCACCACTTCCAGATGCTTGCCTCCGGAATCGACTACGGTCACCTTGCTTACTTTCGCCGGCTGCAGCGCTTTTTCGGCGAACGTCACTGCGTCTTCGTGATATTCGATAATGTCAATCTTCTCTCCGTGCAGTTCGCGAATGATCGACTGCACGCGCATTCCCTTCATGCCTACGCACGCGCCGACCGCATCTACGTCTTTATCTTTGGACATCACCGCAATCTTGGTGCGTTCACCAGCCTCGCGGGCAATGGCGCGAATCACCACCGTGCCGTCATAAATCTCCGGCACATCGGTCTGGAATAAATGTTGCACAAGGTCTGGGACGGCTCGAGATACGACTACGCCCGGTCCCTTGGAAGCCTTCTCCACGCGCGCAATCACCACCCGCACCCGTTCGCCGATCGCAAAAGACTCCAGACGCGATTGTTCTTTGCGCGGCATGCGTGCTTCCGCCTTACCGATGTCGAAAATCACATCCGGACCTTCGACGCGCTTCACCGTGGCGTTCACCACTTCGCCGACGCGTCCGATGTATTCGTTGTAGACCGTGTCGCGCTCCGCTTCGCGCACTTTCTGGAAGATGACCTGCTTCGCCAATTGCGCCGCAATCCGGCCAAGAATGCCTTCGGTAACTTTTGGAATGCGCAACTCTCCGCCAATTTCCAGGTTCGGATTGGATTTGCGCGCATCTTCCAGCGTGATCTGCAGCGCGGGATCCTCCACCTGCTCAGGCGTCTCCACCACAGTCTTCACTGCGTAGGCGTTGATCTTGCCTGTCTCTTTGTCCAATTCGGCGCGCAGATTTTCCTGCGTCTTGTAGTACTTCCGCGTCGCCATCACGATGGCATCTTCCACCGCGGTCACCACAATCTGCGGGTCAATCCCTTTTTCGCGGCTTAACGCATCGATCGTGTTGTAGAGCTCACTTGCCATAAGAATGATTCCGTTACGAAGCCTGCCGCGTTACAGGTTTCAAAGTCTCAACGTTGCAAGGCTTCAAAACCGTATCGATCGCGATCTTCAACTTTGAAACCTTAGAAACTATGAAACCTTGAAACCATTTTCAAATTTCCGGCACCAGATTCGCCTTCTCCACATTGGCGAATTCAATTCCAATCTTCTGCCCTTGATCTGCCGCCGCACTCATTTTCTTGCGCGACTTCTTACTGGACACGCTCAGATCGAGTGTCAGCCGACCTTCGCTAAAACTTTCCAGACGGCCTTCGAAAAACCGGTTGTTGTTTACCGGCTGCCGAGTCATCACCTTCATCCGACTGCCGGTAAAGCGCGCAAAGTCTGCCGCTCTCGTAAGCTTCCGATCCAACCCTGGCGACGAAACCTCCAGGGTATAGCGACCCGGTATGGCATCCTCGACATCGAGAATGGTCCCAAACTCGCGGCTGAAGTTGGCGCAGTCTCCGTGTGTCACACCCGCCAGCGGATCGCCGCTCGCTGCTCCGGGTTTGTCCAGAAACACGCGCAGCATGCGGGCCTGACCACTTCCAAGCAACTCCACTTCGACGACTTCAAGCCCGCTGGAAGCGGCTACCCGCTCCGCTATCTCTCGTACTCGATCAAGCTCAAGTGCCATGCATCCAATAACTTGCGGCCATCTCGCCAGCGTATTCCTCTGTAACTAAAAAGTGGGCTTGCGCCCACTGGTGTGCCTCGCCAAATGCTGGTACTACACAACAGTTCTCAGTTCTCTAATATACGCCCGAAAGGGGACAAAAGACAAACGCTGCGGACGCCGGTAGTGGTGCCGTTTGATTTCCACAGGCGTTAACGCCCGTCTGCCAAATGCGCTAGACTGCGATCATGCAGAAGCGCAAACTCAGGATCGTCAAGAAATCCCCTCCGCCTGTCATCGGAGTATGCGAGCGCTGCAATGCTCAATTCAAATCCAGCCTCTCGTTCGGAAGCGCTGACGACATCCAAACGCAGTTTGAAGCCCACAAGTGCAAACCGGTGGACAGCAGCCAAAACGCCCTGCGCATCGTCCGTGAATCCACCGAAGACAAATAAATCTCGCCGATCTGCTATCATGGGATCGAACGAATGTTGCATGAGTTTATCCTCTGTGATTTCCTCAGTACCTTCGTAACTTGTTGCATGCTATACTCGTCGCTCAAATGGAGTTAGTAGCAACGCTGCCGGGAGACTCCAATATGCTGCAACCAGAGCGCTCATTCCATCTGCCAATGATGCTCACGTTCTTGGAAAGCAAGAACGGACATCATGCCGTGCATTCGCTCGACTTCGACATCGTTTCCGTCGCCGATAGCGAAGAAGTGGCTTGGAGCAAGCTGCGTCTTGCCGTAAAAACGTATGTAGAATTTGGGCTGAGCAAGGGGTGGAAAAATCATATCGTGTTCAATGCCCCGCAGGAATGCTGGGATAAAATTACGCCCGAACTGACCTCCCGCATCATGGAGTCCATCACCTTGGGCGACACGGAAACGAAGGTTATCGCGGTAAATGAGCCCAAGCATTCAAATCTCCGCGCTACTGGCTAGTCTGCAAAAGCAGGCAAAAGTAAAAGTAGCCGAGACCCGACACCTAGAGAACGGCATAGAAGTAAAAATTCTGGTTGGCACCCTTCCCATTTTCCCCCATGGACAGCGCCCCACTTGGTATCCGCTTGTAATCCTTCCCGGTCAAGAAGTGGTTGATATGCGCGAAGTGGAGGCGATTCTGCGTCACTTCTGGAACGCCCAGATTAACCTGTCACCCACGAAGGCCATAAAGCACAGCAAGGCCGCCCTTAAGCGCAAGTAGCCGCTTCATTGTTCCTCGTATTTCAAAATCTTCTCTTGCATCGCTAGAAAGTGCTCGTACTTCAAGAGCACAGCCAGCGGTTTGTCGTTGTCCTGAATCACCAGCGTCTTATCGAGTTCCCGTAACTGAGTGACGTTCAACGCCCGTAAGCGGCTGATTCCCACATGCTGCACGCTTGGGTCAAGATACGGAATAGAAACCTGATTTGCTTTTGCCATGGGATTATCCTTTGAGTGCTTTCAAGACCAGCGCCTTGTCCACTCGCGCATTCGGTTTCTTCTCAGGTACCAAGCTGCACAATTCCGCCAGTGTCCAAACGTGATCGGTTAAACCCGCTTCCATCGCCGGGGTCACGCGCAACGTCGTATGCACGCGGCAGAAGTTGTAGTGAAAGAAGTACAGAGCAACTTGGTGCGCGTGATTTTCGAATTTCTTACTGAATCCGTTTGTCAGCCTCGTAAAACGCCGCATCCCCATTCTCATCGAAAGGTTCTGCCGCTCCACATAGCTAGTGGAGATATGCTTTGAATTGGGCGTGCCGCTCAAGACTCCCGTTCGGCATCCGATGCAGGTTGCGGGGCTGTAGCGCGATTCGCCGTCACTTGACGCGCCATAGATTTTCACCAGCATCGCATAGTCAATCTCAGAGCCGAACGCATCCTCTACCGCGTCCGCATACACGCGATGGCCGTCTGTCGTTAACTGAATCCGATTGGCGATCCGCGAAGCAACGTCCTGCATGAATGCGTGAGCCGTTGTTGCTCCACGATCCCCAAGCATGTAAGAGATAATCAGCTTGGAATCGGCGTCAATCGCCGTCCACGTCCAGCAGTCTCCCGCGCCCTGTTCCATCTGTTCCATCGTCACGTTCTTTTGCTTGGCATAGATGAACGACCAAACCTCATCGCATTGCGCCCTTGCCACGCGAAGATTGCGCACGTTCTCATCGTGATAGGCAGCACAAGCGCACCCGGCATCTTCGAGCAGACGAAGGACAGTGTGTTTGCCCACAGAGAGCATCCGACACGTCGCGTTGATTGAGTTTCCTTCGATCAAGGCCGCTATGATCTGAGTCCGCTTGGCTATGTTTAGCTGGTTCATTGCCGTTCCCTGACATGCCTAATATACGGCACTATAACGGCAATTGTCAAGCAGTATTTAGACTCTAAAGAGTTTTTTTATGATATTCTTTATGCCTATGCTACCATCCACAAGACAGGCGACGAAAACGACGACTCCTAGTATTACTAAGATCGCCATATCCCTATCTAGATCATGCATGATCTTCGCACGTCGTATATCGCTGTCCGTATAGGGGTCTATGTTGTTGCCGCCTGACATCGTCGCCAAGCTCCATGAATGCGCCACACAGAACTTCATTGCGGCGAGAGATAGCTGGTTCGTTTGGCTGTCACGCTCTACTAAGTGCGTTGTGATCGGCCTGATACTGGAGTTGCCTGAATTGGCGTATGAAACCATAGGCTTTGCCAGAAACAGAATCGAGCGACTCAGGTACCAAATTATCCTTCTCGAAGATCGGCTTGAAAAAGCGAAGCTCGCTGCGTTTTTCGGCTGGTTCTTAATAGTTGCTGGCGTGGCTGGCGAATGGTACGCAGGAACGAAAATAGATGATCTCAGTGCAAGAATCCAAGGGTGCAACGATGCCAAATTAGTAGAGGTGACCGAAGAAGCTGGCAGTGCGAAAGATTCTGCGAAAGAGGCACGGGACGCGGCAAAGGAAGCGAAGGACATATCTGGGAAAGCCGTTGCTGAATCATCATCGGCTATGACCATCGCTAGTGGCGCGAGAGGGGAAGCAGATTCCTTTGAGCAGGACATTATCAGACTCAAGAAGCAAATGGCATGGCGCTCCGTAACGCCGGAGTGCCGAGCGGAGCTGGAAGCTAAGCTGAAGCCGCTGGGCGGCCAAAAAATAGACTTTTTCTTGCTTCCGAACGATCCAGAAATCGATTTCATCGCCGCGCAGGTTGCTAATGCTCTGGAGGGCTGGCAGGTTGTGCCGTTCCAACCAATCCAAGGAAGTCTGCTTGGGATGGCTGTGGAGTTTAATCCAAACGATAAGGCCGCATCCGCACGTGCCGCCACTCTCGTATCGCTTCTACGGGCGAAACCCTGCGAATTTGTCATTAGAGGCCCGATCCCGTCTTTACCGAGAGAGCCTAAGCAAGAGCCAGCATATTTCGGAATGGAAGGTGCAAAGCCGGATGCCTCAATCCGACTGACAATCGGTAAGAAGTGAATTGCCAATCCGCATAGCAAGGCGAGTGCCAAGCATAGAGCCTGTGGATGCCAAACGGCACCACTACCCGGACGCCCTAGTAATCTCGAATTGTTTTTACATTTTGTTGACGAAGACCCTGCTCGAACGGTCTAAAATCCGCACGATTTCGTTTCCAGCACGACCCGACGGGCGTAGTATTTGAGTTGTTCTTGCGATCAAGTGGATTCTGCAGCCATCGCTGGGAATTCAAGAAAAAAGGCGGAGTTGTTCTAGCTCCTTTAGAAATAAAACTCCTAACTCATGTGACCTACTACATTAGAGAACGCCATCTGTCCAACCGCTGGTCGATACTGGTGGGCCTCTTGCTTTGCCAGTTTTTCGTGTTGATTCCCGTCGCGCGTGGGCAGCGTCCGGGAGGCGGACAAGGCATAGGCGCAGGAAATATAGAACTCCGCACGATCGAGGTAGACAAGAACAACTGCGAGAATCTGAGTCTAATGCTCACCGTGTTAGACGACAGTAAAGCTCATCTCGACCGTGAGTCGGTTGCAAAGCTGCACGATCAAAAGAGGGACTCCACAGTTTGGCAGACTTTGCCGAAAGACTCCGAGCCGAGGATTTGCATCATGGATTTTGGAGATTACGACCTTGAGGTCAGCGCGGTCGGCTACCTGACTGAGCATAAGGAGCTGCACGTCACCGGAACAATTGACACCGTGAAGGTAGAAGTGACCCTGCATAAGGATCCGACAGCTGTCAATCTGAGCGCCGCCGACGATGCAATCCCCAAGAACGCGCGCAAGGACGCTAAACGTGCGGTTGACGCGCTAAAGTCCGCGAATTACAAGGAGGCGCAGAGTCGGCTTGACAAGGTTTACAAAGTCGCTCCGTCCAGCGCACAGATAAGTTTCCTGTACGGATATCTGTTCATGCAGCTTAAGAATCTGGATAAGGCTGAAGCTTACCTGAGTCGCGCCGCGAGTTTAGACCCGCGTAGAGTGCAGACACTCACCTTGCTGGGCCGGGTGCAATTGCAACGCGAACATTACGAAGATGCACGTAAGACATTGGAGCAGGCAGTTGGAGCCAACTCCCAGGACTGGATCGCACATAACCTGCTCGCAGATGCTTGTCTGAGGCAGAAGGAATACCAAAAAGCACGCGAACAAGCTCAGCTTGCCATCGATGAGGGCAAGAGTGCTGCAAGCGCGGCGCAATTGACCTTGGGACAAGCCCTGGCAAATGTCGGGCGCGACCAGGAGGGTTTACTGGCGTTGAATACCTTCCTGCAAACCAATCCGAAGAATCCAGTAGTCCCGCAAGTGCAGGCCTTGATCGCTACGATCGAGAAGCGCGACTCCGGCACGGCCGGGAATGCGGAGATGCAGCTCGGCGCCGATCTCGTTCTCGCCGCTTCGGAACCCTCGCTGCCCCCGAGTGCATGGGGACCGCCAGGAGTAGATGACGTAAAACCCACAGTTGCAGCAGGCGTTACCTGCCCGGCCGCGCAAGTGCTGGATATGTCGGGTATCCGTGTCAAGCAGTTCGTAGATAGCATGGCCCAATTTTCAGCCGTTGAAGATCTAGTGCACGAACAACTTGATCCTGTTGGCAGTCCGATCACCAAGGAAACTCGTAAGTTCGACTACGTCGCATCGATCACGGAGGAGCGTCCCGGCTTTTTAGCGGTCGACGAATATCGCAACGATCGTTATGGAGTTCCTGATCTTCCCGACCATATCGCCACTACGGGCTTTGTAACCCTGGCGCTGGTTTTTCATCCCGACATGCGGGATAACTTCCAAATAACGTGTGAAGGCTTGGGCCAATGGCGGGGGCAGGCGGCCTGGCTCATGCGCTTCCAGCAACGCGAAGACAAGCCGAATCGTCTCTTGAATTATATGGTGGGCACGGAAGCCTACAGGGTTGACCAGAAGGGCCGTGCCTGGATCAATGCCGACAACTTTCAGATTGTGCGCATCGAGTCCGAATTAGTGAACCCCGTGCAGCGGCTCTCGGTCCAACATCAGGTCGCTGAATATGGCCCCATTCACTTCCAGAAGAAGGACATCGATCTGTGGCTGCCTCAGAGTGCTGATCTTTTTTTCGAGATCAATCGGCACCGCTATCATCGACGGCACAGCTTTGATCATTACATGCTGTTCTCTATCAATTCGGAAGAAAAGCCGGGAGTAATCAGGAATGGGCTAAACACTAGTCCCGTCCAAAATCCGTGATATCCGTGATATCCGATCCCTCCGCCGAAAACGCCCTTCCTATGGTCCGCGCGCTCCCCCAAGAACGTCCGAAGACATGACTCTCATTTGCCTCAATGCGCTGCGCTCTCTAGAATAATAGTTTCACTCCGCATGGCCGCGAGAATTGCAATCTTATGATTCATTTTCCCGTTCCCGAAGCTCTCACCTTCGATGACGTTCTCCTTTTACCAGCGCGCTCCGATGTGATTCCCGCGACCGCCGCTACTTACACTCAACTCACCCGCAATATAGGCCTGAACATTCCTATCGTCAGCGCTGCCATGGACACCGTGACCGAATCGCACATGGCGATTGCGCTGGCGCAGCAGGGAGGCCTCGGCATCATTCATCGCAACCTGACCATCGAGCAGCAGGCGAATGAGGTCGACAAAGTGAAGCGCTCGGAAAGCGGCATGATCGTCGACCCGGTCACGATGTCGCCCACCGACAAGGTTAGCGACGCGCTGGAAGTCATGCGCAAGTACAAAATCTCGGGTGTGCCCGTCACCCAGCATGGCAGGCTCGTCGGCATTCTCACCAACCGCGACCTGCGCTTCGAGACCCGTTTCGATATCCCTATCGATCGGGTGATGACAAAGAAAAACCTTATCACTGTACCGGTGGGCACAACACTCGAAGACGCCGAAGAGATTCTCCACGAGCACCGGGTAGAAAAACTGCTCGTCGTCGATGACAAATACAACCTCAAGGGATTGATTACCGTAAAGGACATCCAGAAGAAGTTGAAGTATCCCAATGCAGCTAAGGATTCTCAGGGACGCCTGCGCGTAGGCGCGGCGATTGGCGCAACCGGTGACTTCCTGGAGCGCGCTCAGGAATTGGCGGAAGCTAAAGTGGATGTGTTGGCGATCGACAGCGCACATGGACACTCCACAAAAGTGCTCGACGCCGTGAAAGTCGTAAAGTCGAAGCTGCCCGAGATGCAACTGCTGGCGGGCAACGTCGCCACCTTCGACGGTGCCTGTGAGTTGGCTCGCGCGGGAGCCGACGGAATTAAAGTGGGCATCGGCCCCGGCTCGATCTGCACCACGCGTGTGGTTACTGGCGCAGGCGTACCCCAGATCACTGCCATCGCCGAAGCCTTCCGCGCCACAAAAGACGCTGGCATCCCCATCGTTGCCGACGGCGGAATTAAGTATTCCGGCGACATCACGAAGGCTCTAGCCGCTGGCGCAAGCGCGGTGATGATCGGCTCACTGTTCGCCGGCACCGACGAAAGTCCGGGTGAATTGATCCTTTATCAAGGCCGCTCTTTCAAATCGTATCGAGGCATGGGCTCGATCGGCGCCATGGCACAAGGTTCCAGCGAGCGTTATTTTCAGAGCACGGAAGGTGATTCTTCGGCTGCCGTCTCTTCCAGAGATGGCGAGTCCAATCGCCTGGATAAACTCGTTCCTGAAGGCATCGAAGGCCGCGTTCCCTACCGTGGTTCGGTCGCCATGATCGTCCATCAGATGGTTGGAGGATTACGGTCAGGTATGGGCTACTGCGGGTGCGCTACCATTGCCGAACTGCTGCAGAAAACTCGCTTCGTGCGCATCAGTGGCGCCGGGCTGCGCGAGAGCCACGTTCATGACGTCATGATTACCCGCGAGGCTCCCAACTATGGCGTCGAGTAGCTTCTGTGGGGACAGCCGCCCCCGGCTGTCCAGGCGGGCGCAGCTCGGCGGTGGCGCTCCGGCTTGAAATCCGAACGGCAGAACCTTTTGAAGGCGTGGATCGCCGCGATCCTCTGGCTCATCGTGATCGCCATCGAATCCAGTGCCCTGCTTTCTTCTCACAATACTGGTCGCATTCTTTATCCGCTTCTGCATTTCCTCTTCGGCCTGGACTGGGAGCGCTTTGAAGACTGGCACTTTTACATTCGTAAAGGGGGCCACGTCGTTGGCTACGGCATCCTGAGCGTCTTACTTTTCCGCGCCTGGCGCGCCACTCTGCCTGCCATATCTAACGTAAATTGGACTCTGCGCTGGTCTGCCATCGCAATTCTTGGGACTGCAATCGTAGCCAGCCTCGATGAATGGCACCAGAGCTTCATCCCATCACGCACCGGAAGATGGCAGGATGTGGTTCTCGATACTTGCGCCGGAATCGGAGCACAGATACTTATTCTGCTGTGGTGGAAAAGTTTTGGTAAGAATACGGCTTCGGGTTCCTAGTCTCCGTCGAAGCCTACCCAGGATACGAATGATCTAGACGCCAAACTCTACCGTGTGAAGAGTCTTTGAAAAGGCGCGGCTTCATGAGCCCAGCTGTGAGAGTCTTTGAAAGGGCGCGGCTTGAGCCGCGCCGCTATGGCGCTATTTAAGATGCGGGCTTTAGCCCCTGAGGAGAACTTTGCTTCTGGGGTCTCCCGCCCTGCAACACTCCCGCCGCGACCAGCGCCAGCGCCGCCGAAAAGTAAAACGGAATCGCCGCGCCGTAATGCTTCCACAACTCTCCAGTGATTAAGCTGGCGGCCAGAGTAGCCACGCTGGTCACGAAGAAATAAATTCCCAGAGCGCGGCCGCGCACGTGTTCGGGAACACTCTCTACCACCAGAGCCTTCAGCACAGGCTGCGTGAGAGCGTAATAGAAGCCATAAGTTGCCATCGCAAGCCATATGGCTATCGTGGATGTCGCGCGCGCAAAAATGAAATAGACGGCAGCAAAAATCGCATACCCAATAGAACCCACCATCCGCCGCGAGACGTGATCGCTGAACCATCCAGCCGGCCAGGACGCAAGCGTATACGTAATGTTGAAGACCAAGCCAAGCAGAGGCGCGAGCGACACGCGTATCCCGACGTTTTGCGCGCGCAGAATGAGAAACATGTCGCTCGAGTTCCCAAGGGAAAACAGTGTTACCGCAACCAAAACGAAGTAGAAGGATGCGGGCAAGTTGACCCACCCTCCTGGAGACGACGTCGCACTCACCTTAAGTTCCTTACGTGTGGGGACAGCCGCCCCCGCCTGCCCTGAGCGAAGCCGAAGGGGCTGTCCACCGGGCGCAGCCCGGCGCGTCTCGCGAATGCCCAGCAGCGCCACCAACACGCACAATGCTCCCGGAACGGCCGCCGCCCAGAATACGCTGCGAATTCCGAAACGCGAAAGCAACACCAGCGCGGCCAGCGGCCCGGCGATAGCGCCAGCCGAATCCATTGACTGGATCAGACCGTAGGCTGCGCCCAGTCGCTGGTTCGGCACCGAGTCCGCGACCATCACGTCGCGCGGCGCTCCCCGCACACCTTTGGCGAGGCGGTCAGTAAAGCGAATCAGTAAAATTTGCGGCCACGCCGTAACCATCGCAAGGAATGGCTTGACCGCATTTGCAACGAAATATCCAGCGACCACTACCGGCTTGCGACGCTTGATATGGTCTGTAAGATATCCGGAGAAAAGTTTGGCAAACGACGCCACGCTCTCGGCGACGCCTTCAATCAATCCCAACTGCGCCGGCCCCGCGCCCAGCGACGCCAGAAACGCCGGCAGCACCCAGTAAGCCATTTCGGTGGCCGTGTCATTCAGGAAAGACGTAATGCCGAAGGCGTAGATGTTACGGGCAGCAGACGGCTCACGTTCGAAGGGACGTTCTGGCATTCATAGGTTTTACCACGGAGGCAGGGAGAAGACGGTGTGGACGACCCACGGCTAACGACCAACGACGGGGTTAGTACATCGCGTCATACTTCGTGACCACCCACTGTCCATTTTTATTTTCGGTGGTGACCGTGAAGAGTTCCTGGTAGGTCCCGTGTTGGCCGCCGCCGTACTGGCGCTTGCCCCGGTAGTGAAGAATCGTCAAGGGAGGCGCGCTCTCCCACTCCGCCAATTCCCAGGTAAGAAGCGGATGCTTCGCCTCAGAGTCGCAGATGAAGTGCGCGTATTTCTTGCGGTAATCGTGCTCCCATTGCGAGAGCAGGTCGTCGCAGTGTCCGTCGCGCAGCTGACGAAGAAAAAGATTGGCGCTGTGCTCAATCGTACGGTCGCGGAGCGGATTCATCCGGATACTGACCGGCAGCCCCGTGAGCGGATCGTGGTCTTCGGAGCGCGCCAGCACCGGTCCCTGATTGCTCAGCCACCAGATGTAGCCGAGAAAGCCAAACACAAGCAGCGCGCCGGCAGCGGCGGCAATCGCGATCTGTGTGCGAGTAAAGCCCATCCTGAGAGTAAGTTTATCGGGATGGCAACTTTTACGGCAAGATTACCGGCGGGGGCCGCGGGAGGACATGTACGGGTGGGGCGTTTTGAGACGCTATCCAGAAAAGCAGGTTCCTCCCTGGGCTTTCGCCCAGATCGGGATGACAAAGTTTTGTTTCACAGCAAGAGGGGCACGGATGGCCCCGTGCCTGATGGTTATCAAAAGGTGTAATCCGTATCGCAGCGCTGGAAGCGCTGCGCCACCCAAAAGCTATTCTTTCTTATCTTCTTCCTTAACTGGTTCCACTCCGCCGTCGTGCGCGGCTTGCGCTTCGGCCTCTTCCATCGCTTTCTTGGCTTCGGCAACTTTCTTGGCACGGGCTTCGGAGCGCTTCTCGCGCTTTTCGTCCAGCACCTTCTCGCTACCGAGCAGTTCGAGAAACGCCTTGTCGGCGCCGTCGCCCTTGTTCCAGCCTGTCCGAATGACGCGCGTGTATCCGCCGTTGCGGTCGCCGAAGCGCGGACCGACCGTGTCGAACAGCTTCACCACGGCTTCATCGGTCATGAGGTAAGAAGACGCCAGACGACGCGCCGCAAGATCGCCGCGTTTGCCCAGCGTGATCATCTTCTCGACAATCGGCTTCGCGGCCTTCGCCTTGGGAACGGTCGTCTCGACGCGCTCCTCCACGATCACCGACGTGACGAGGTTTCGGAGCAGCGAGCGCCGGTGCGCGGTGTTCCGTCCGAGTTTATAGCCTGCTACTTTGTGACGCATGGGTGAAACCTCAGTGGTCAGTGGCCAGTGGTCAGTGGCCAGTCTTCAATTTGATATAGCAAAGTCAGCGGCTAGCGGTTTGTCTTTCTGACCACTGCCCACTAGCCACTGACCACTGTTCCTACAGCTGATCGTCCGGTCCGTAAGCCGACGCTGGCAGCACCAGATTCGATGTCGGCCCAGGGACTGCATTGCCGTGCTCGTCTATCTTCATCCCCAGGCTGAGACCCATCGTGGAGAGAATCTCCTTGATCTCGTTCAGCGACTTGCGGCCGAAGTTCTTGGTCTTGAGCATTTCCGATTCTGTCTTTTGCACCAGTTCGCCGATCGATTGAATGTTCGCGTTCTTCAGGCAGTTGTAGCTGCGCACGGAGAGCTCGAGTTCTTCGACAGAGCGGTTCAGGTTTTCGTTGTGTATTTCAGGCTTGCGATCATCCGCAGACGACGTGCCGGTTTCGATCTCTTCCTCGAAGTTGATGAAGATGTTCATGTGATCCTTCATCAGCTTCGCCGACAGCCCGATCGCATCGGCAGGAGTGATCGAGCCGTTCGTCCACACTTCAAGGGTGAGCTTGTCGTAGTCGGTAATCTGGCCGAGACGCGCGGCTTCCACCGTGTAATTGCACTTGCGCACCGGCGAGTGCACGGAATCGATGGGAATAAATCCGATGCCGAGATCTTCGTCGAAATTCTTGTCGGCGGAAGTGTAGCCGCGACCGCGCTTCAGCCGCATTTCCATGTCGAGCTTCCCGCCTTCACTGACGGTGGCGATGTAAACGTCCTTGTCGAGCACTTCCACGTCGCCATCGGCTTCGATCATTCCGCTGGTGACGACTCCGGGCTGATCGGCACGCAGGTAAATCGCTTTCGGCGCGTCGCCGGCCAGCTTGAACGGAATCTGTTTCAGATTGAGAATGATGTCGGTCGCGTCTTCCACAACGCCCGGGATCGACTGGAATTCGTGGAGCACGCCTTCCATCTTCACCGCGGTTACGGCCGCGCCTTCGATGGAGCTCAGCAGGACGCGCCGCAGAGCATTGCCGACGGTTGTTCCGAAACCGCGTTCAAAGGGCTGCGCCCAGAAAATTCCGTACTTGTCGGTGAGGGTGGAAGTATCGACTGCGAGACGTTTCGGTTTCTGAAAACCTTTCCAAAGCATTTGTTTCTCCTTCGGCCGTTTGGCTCAGTCCCAGCTCGCTGAGTAGCCCAACTCAGGTCGACGCCGGGAAAGGCTGATCTGGCTCGAAATGTAATGGACCGAGGTTTCAAAGTTTCAAGGTTGCAAAGTTTCAAGGTTCCTTGAAACCTTGAAACATTGGAAACTTTGAAACCTGCACACGAAACTCTTACTTACTGTACAACTCAACAATCAGCTGCTCATTCACCGGCAACTGAATATCTTCGCGCTTGGGCAACGAGAGCACCCGCGCCGTGTAATTGTCGCGATTTACTTCCAGCCAGTTGGGTAGCGTGCCGTGGCTTGCGAATTCTTTTGCCAGTTCCAGCACCACGAGTTTCTTACTATTCTCGCGAATGGAAATTTCTTCGCCCGCACTCACTTCATAAGAGGGAATATTAACCTTGCGATTGTTCACCGCCACATGGCCGTGGCGCACCAACTGCCGCGCCTGGCGCCGCGATTGCGCAAAACCGAGCCGGTAAATCACATTGTCCAGACGACGCTCGAGCTGTTGTAACAGCAGCTCGCCGGTTACGCCGCGAGTACGCGCCGCCTTCTCAAAGTAATTACGAAACTGGCCTTCGAGTGTGAAATAAATACGCTTGGCTTTCTGCTTCTCGCGCAATTGCAGGCCGTAGCCAACAATTTTGGCTTTACGGTCTTTCCCATGTTGTCCTGGAGCGAAGTTACGCTTCTCGATGGGACACTTGTCGCTGAAACATTTCGCGCCTTTGAGGAAAAGCTTCATGCCCTCGCGGCGGCATAGACGGCAGACTGCATCGGTATAACGTGCCAAGTTGTTCTCCTTTTAGATGACCGGTTTACAGGTTTGGCTTCACCCTTCGTCCCGGACGAAAATCAGTGGCCAGTGATCGGTGACCAGTGACCAGTAAAATCCTCCGCCTTGTCTTACTGGTCACTGACCCACTGGCCACTGACCACTTGCTCTTAGACTCTGCGTCTCTTCGGCGGGCGGCATCCGTTATGCGGGATGGGCGTCACGTCGCGAATGGATCGTACTTCGATGCCGGACGAGGCAAGGGCTCGCACGGCCGACTCGCGGCCGGAGCCGGGCCCGCTCACGCGCACGTCCACGCTGCGTACACCGTGATCGCGCGCCATATTGGCCGCATTTGAGGCGGCCTGCTGTGCGGCGAATGGCGTGCCTTTGCGAGATCCGCGGAAGCCGAGCGATCCTGAGCTCTTCCAAGACAGCACGTTTCCGTTCATGTCGGTGATTGTCACGATCGTATTGTTGAAGGAGGCCTGCACATAACACAAGCCGTGCGGAACGTGCTTGCGTTCCTTCTTCTTGAACGTTTTCTTCTTGCCTTTTTTGTCCGGTGCGGCCGCGCCGCCCGCTGCTGCTGGTTTTGCCATAGAACCTCAAGTTTCAAGGTTTCGCAGGTTTCAAGGTTTCAAAGGTCTTCATTTCGCAACCTTGAAACTTTGCCACCTTGAAACCTGACTTTACGTTTTTGCCGTCGCCTTCTTTTTCTGCGCGACCGTACCCTTGCGCGGACCTTTGCGGGTGCGCGCGTTCGTATGCGTTCTCTGTCCGCGCACCGGGAGGTTGCGGCGGTGACGGAATCCGCGATAGGAGCCGATTTCGATGAGGCGCTTGATGTTCATCGAAACTTCCTTGCGCAGATCGCCCTCCACCATCCCTTGCGCCTCAATCACAGTGCGGATGCGGTTGACTTCCTCTTCGCTGAGATCCTGGACCTTCTTCATCGGATCTACCTTGGCCTCGTCCAGAATGCTTCCGGCGCGAGGATGCCCAATCCCGTAGATATAGGTCAGCGCGATGTTGATGTGCTTCTGGCGTGGTAAGTCGACGCCTGCGATACGTGCCATAAATTCTTGACCTCAGCGGCTGAAGCCGCCCTTTCAATTACGCTTGCGATCGCAGCGCTGAAGCGCTGCGCCACCCAAAGGCGTTTACCCTTGGCGCTGTTTGTGTTTCGTGTTGACGCAGATCACCCGCACCACACCCTTGCGGTGGATGACCTTGCACTTGTCACAGATTTTTTTTACCGATGCTCGTACTTTCATAAGATCCTTCGCTCCGCTCAGGATGACGCCGGCGGGCTCACACGCCCGCCAAACGGCGTCATTTATAACGATAAACAATTCTTCCGCGATTCAGATCGTAGGGCGAGAGCTCTACCGCGACTTTGTCGCCCGGCAGGATGCGGATGAAATTCTTGCGCATCTTACCGGAAACATGCGCCAGCACCTGGTGCTTATTCTCCAGTTCCACCTTGAACATGGCATTGGGCAACGGTTCCAGCACCACCGCCATCACTTCAATCGCGTCTTCTTTACTCATTAGCTCCTAAGCTTCTAGCTTCTAGCCAACCCGCATCGCCCTAGCTAGAGGCTAGGAGCTAGCAGCTCTACTTCGTCAAAATCACCGGCCCGTCCTTCGTTACAGCAACGCAATGTTCGAAGTGCGCGCTGAAACTCCCATCGACGGTAACAGCCGTCCACTTATCTTCCAGGACGCGCGACCCGGGCTTGCCGTAGTTCACCATGGGCTCGATCGCGAGCACCATACCTTCGCGCAACTTCGGACCGTGGCCACGCGCGCCGAAGTTTGGAATCTGCGGCTCTTCGTGCAGGCGCGTCCCAATGCCATGTCCTACGAATTCGCGAACCACACTAAATCCGGCCGCTTCCACGTGCTCCTGCACCGCCGCTCCGACGTCGCCCACCGAATTGCCGATGCGCGCCTGATCGATGCCACGATACAGCGATTCCTCGGTTACAGTCAGGAGCTTGCGCAACTCCGGCGTCACTGAGTCGCTGACCGGCACTGTGATCGCGGAGTCGCCATAGTATCCGTCAAGCACGACGCCACAATCAATCGAGACGATGTCGCCTTCCGTTAGCTCCCGCTTTTCCGACGGAATCCCGTGCACAATCTCTTCGTTCACCGAAGTGCATAGCACGCAGGGATAATCGTAATATCCCTTGAACGCCGGCTTCGCTCCAAGCTCCGAGATCTTCTTCTCGGCAGCGCGCTCCAAGTCCATCGTAGTCACGCCGGGCGCCACCATCGAGCGTACCTCATCGAGAACCTGCCGCACGATGCGGCCACTCTGCCGCATCCGCTCAATCTCTGCCGTCGACTTGCATACAATCGCCATGCTCTATCAAGAAAAAGCTAAGCGTGGTGGTCCTCAAGAACCATGAAAATCTGCGCCGTCACCTCGTCCATCGGCAGATCGCCATTGACCGAAATCAATCTTCCGGTGCGCTGATAATATTCCGCAACGGGAGCAGTCTGTAGCTGGTACGCCGCCAAGCGCGGCTGAATCACTTCCAACCTGTCGTCATTGCGAATTACCAGCTTCGACCCATCAATGTCGCAAAGTTCATCGACACGGGGCGGCTGAAAGTGGACGTTATAGATCCGCCCACAGGTGGGACAAGAACGGCGTCCAGTAATCCGGAGCAA
>DAIUEW010000010.1:0-97957 GCA_036844925.1 Candidatus Sulfotelmatobacter sp. | reverse complement strand
CCATGAAATAGGGCAGCATCTCTTCCAGCACCCGCGGATCCATGGGCGTGGTGGCATGGTTGTCCATATAAATCGGCAGCTTCACTCCCTGGGGAGCGGAGTGCTTCGTGACTGGGAGTTGCTGGGGGATCTTTACATCCGTGCTCATAATTGCTTCTCCTACCTCGTTCTTTAATCTGAAATCAATCTTCCTCTACGTCCGCTTAGACGATTGTGACCAGTTCGGCCTTGACTGCGGCGCCTTCCGCGACTTCTGGCTCTTCTCGCATGTGTGAAATTTTGATGCGCTTCAATACACCTTCGATGCTCTCATTCACCTTGCGGAGCGGCTCCCGGATGTTACAACGATCACTCTGGCCGCACTCGCCACGAACCGTCACGCACGAAGTAATAAAGAGCGGACCGTCAATGGCTTGAATCACCTCGAAAGCTGAGATTGTATGCGCAGCCCGCGCCAGCCTATATCCGCCATTGGTTCCGTGATGCGAAAGCAACAGACCAGCTTTGGCCAACCGCTGCAAGATTTTGGCCAGGGCTTCGGGAGGGATACCGAAGGCATCGGCAACATCCTTCGCGCTGGCGCTGCCGCTTCCCTCGCGCGCGTGGTCGGCCAAATGCTTCATGGCCATGAGCGCGTAGTCCGCCTTTTTGGTCAATTTGAGCATTCTCGAAACCTAGCCTCAGAACCGGCTTGTGGCCCACCGAAATCCGACGCATTCAGTCGTAATTAATTACGACCTTTTCCGTCGTAATTCAGTTTACGCCAATCCGCGGAGAGTATGCAAGCCCCTACAGGCAACCGTCGGAAGCGTAAATTGAATGGTAAATATCGCGGATTGAACGGTTTAAGTTTAGGCGACGACTTTGGTCGGAATTTGCGTTATCGACGCATGCTGCGATACCGACCGAGGGGAGGCATGGGACAAAATAAAATTGCCGACTTTCTGTCGAAGGACTTGACAAGTGAAAAAGCAGGGCTAAAATACCGGGAAATTCCCGCGAATCTGCCTTCCACGCAGTTGTTACAGGCAGAGCCTCCGGATTTATGAGCTCAAAGCCGTTTTCACACCCTCAAAACGCCAGCCAGCCTTGTAAGCATCCCCGCGTGCAAATCGTGAGCCGCGAAGAGGATGCCGAGTTCGTGGAGTGCCTCGAGTGCCGCGAGATCTTCGAATCGAGCGAACTCAAGGACATGAGCATTGAAGAAAGCACGGACGGCGAAATCCAGGAATCGTAATTCGGGAAATTAATTCAACACACGAGCTCGAGGCTGATCACCAAAGTAATCGGCTCTGGCGCATTGCAGCTTGCTCACGGCAAAAGCGCTTTGCTAGTCTGCTAGCAGGGGCGTGCGTGTCTGCACGTGTGATTTCATGCCTGCCGTAGCGCTGGTCGTCGATGACTCCATGCTGATCCGCTACACCGTTTGCCGCTTCCTTGAGAGGCGCGGCTTTGCGGTGGAGTCTGCCACCAATGGAGCGGAAGCCCTGGAGATTCTTGAGCGCACCCAACCCGACCTGATCGTTACCGACATGCAGATGCCCAAGATGTCGGGCGGCGAACTGATTACCGCATTAAAGAAGAACCCCAAAACCGAACGGATACCCATCATTATCGTTGCAGGCCGGGCCAGCGGCTTCGACGAAAAGGAAAATCGCGCCAACTTCGCCATTTATAAAGATATCGACATCGAGGGCCAGCTCGAGAAGGCGCTGGAGGCTGTGATGGGGAAAACTCAGGTGAAAGGCGCAGGGAAGTAGCGCCACCGGCCCCTTGCTTCCTCTTTTTTATATTATTCATTCAATAATTCTTCACTCTGCCAAAAAACCAGCTTTTGAAAGGGCGAACTATCGCAGGCGGAGGCTCGCCTCGGCCGAAAAATCCATTGGAGCAAAATTCTTTGCCAGAAACTTGGGATATGCAGCGGCTGCAATCATCGCGGCATTGTCTGTGGAGAGCGGACGCGAGGGGAAATATACCGGCAGGCCATCCTGAGCGCCGCTGCGTTCAAATGTTGTTCGCAACTCGCTGTTCGCCGCCACTCCCCCCGTCACGAAGAGTGTAGCCACGTCGTAGGATTGGCCCGCCGCCAGGGTCTTTCCCACCAGATCTTCGACCATCGCACGTTGAAATGAAGCAATCAGATTGAGAGTTTTTTTGTCGCAATTTGCAAGATAGTCCTCGGTCTCAGGTTTTGAAACGCTCGCCAATGCCTGGCGGCGCTTCTCGATGGAAGAGTGCATATCATGAACTTCGACGTAGCGCAGCATGGCGGTCTTGATGCCGCTATAGGAGAAGTCAAAGCGCGGACGATTGCTCTCAGTTTCTTTTCCGCCTCGGCGGTCGCGGTGATCCCGATGCTTGATCTGCGTCGGCGGAAATTTCACGGCAATAGGATCGCCATGCGGGGCGAGCCGGTCGATGATCGGGCCTCCGGGATATCCCAAGCCAAGCAACTTTGCAACTTTGTCGAAAGCTTCGCCGGCAGCGTCGTCGCGGGTGTGACCGATGTTGTCGTAAGTCCAGCCGTCATTTTTCTGCGCGGCTAAATAAAGATGGGTGTGTCCTCCCGAAACCACCAGAGCGAGCACGGGAAATTGCAGCTCGTCGTTGCCTTTCTGACGCTCTTCCAGCAGGACGGCATGGATGTGGCCTTCGAGATGGTTGACCGCTATCAGCGGCTTGTCGAGGGCATACGCGAGAGCTTTCGCATAGCTGATGCCGACGAGCAACGCCCCGGCGAGACCCGGGCCCTGCGTGACCGCGATCGCATCTAACGATTTGTAAGTCTGATTGGCCTCTGCCAATGCTTGGCGCACGACCGGAACGATCGCCCGCAAATGCTCGCGCGACGCCAGCTCAGGCACAACTCCACCGTAGGGCTGATGAGTCGCGATCTGCGAAGCGACGATGTTTGAGATGACCTGCTCTCCGGAGCGCACCACCGCTGCCGCGGTCTCGTCGCAGGAGCTCTCGATGCCGAGGATGTAGGCGTCTGGCATAATCAGATGCTGCGTTAAAGGTTCCAATATCCAGCTTAATTCAAATCGTTTCGTAAGTGCCGAGAGATGACCGCCAGATGCTGAAAGTTTTCGCCACTTCGATCATCCAAACGCTGCGCCAGCGCGGCTTTCAGGCCTACCTGGTGGGGGGATGCGTGCGCGATCTGCTACTGAATCGAAAGCCGGCAGACTATGACATAGCGACCAGCGCAACTCCTGAGCAAGTGATGGAAATCTTTCCTGATACTTATGCCGTGGGAGCGCAGTTCGGCGTAGTCCTGGTGCCGGCGCCGCCCGAGCATCGGACGGACGGAGAAGAAAGCGTCGCAGGGAAAACCGCTGAGGTGGCAACTTTCCGCAGCGACCTTGGCTACTCGGACGGACGCCATCCCGATGAAGTGCGATTCAGCCAGGATCCGCGTGAGGATGTTGCCCGCCGGGATTTCACCATCAATGGCATGTTACTTGATCCGCTGACGAATGAAGTTCTTGATTACGTTGGTGGGCGTGAGGATCTCGAAGCCGGAATCATCCGTACAATCGGCGATCCCGAGCGGCGCTTTTCAGAAGACAAACTGCGCATGCTGCGCGCAATACGCTTTGCGGCGCGTTTTGGCTATCAAATCGACGCCGAGACCATGACCGCTATTCAACATCGGGTGCACGAAATTCGAGTTGTCTCCCGCGAGCGGGTTCGTGATGAACTCACAAAGATGCTCACCGAGGGCCACGCTAGACAGGCATTCCTTCTGCTGGATGAGAGCGGACTGCTGAAGGAAGTGCTCCCCGAAATCTCGATCATGAAGGGTGTCCAGCAGCCGCCGGAGTTTCATCCCGAGGGGGACGTGTTTGTGCACACGCTGCTGCTCCTGGATCATTTGCCGCACCCGTGTCCGCCAACTCTGGCGTGGGGCGCGCTGCTGCACGACGTGGGCAAGCCCACAACATTTCGTGCAGCTCCCGACCGTATCCGATTCGACAACCATGTGGAGGTCGGCGTCAAGATTGCCGAAGAAATCTGCGAGCGCCTACGGTTCTCCAGTCACGACACGGCTCAAGTTCTAGCCTTGGTCGACAACCACATGCGCTTCGGTCATGTCTCGCGCATGAAGGAGTCAACGCTCAAGAAATTCATTCGCATGCAGAACTTCGACGAGCATCTCGCGCTGCACCGTGCCGACAGCCTGGCCAGCCATGGAAACCTGAGCACTTATGATTTCATCCTGGGAAAACTCGCCGAGATTCCGCCTGAAAAAATCCGCCCGGCTGCATTGATTACGGGCGACGACCTTATCTCGGCCGGTTATGCGCCCGGACCACGGTTTCGCGAAATCTTAGAGACCGTCGAGGATGCGCAACTCGAAGGTAGACTAGCGTCGCACGACGCGGCCCTCGATTTCGTAAGACGCGAGTTCCCACTCTGAGCGCGGCCGCTCAGGGAACGCACACACGATAACGGGAGTGCTAGAATCGGAATTCGTGATTTTCGATTGTTAGCGGTACAAGCGGGAGAATATTCCTTGCGGGAGTCAGCGATGCAACAAGCAGGCGCGGGATTAGAACGGATCGTGGCGGGCTCTTTGCGGCGTGTGCCGCAGGCCGAGGCTCCGCTGCTCGCTTGGCCGCTGGTTTGCGGTTCGGTTGTGGCCGAGCGTACGCAAGCCACGGACTTTGCCGATGCAGTGCTGCGCGTCGAGGTTCCTGATGCCGGATGGAAACGCGAAATGCAGAACCTGGCTCCGCGTTATCTTGCCGCGTTGAATCGTTATGCCGGACAAAAAGTTAAACGGATCGAGTTTCTGATTCGCCGTGGATAAGCCGGGCGACTTGAAACTGTTTTCCACGGACAAACATTCCAGAAGACAAACATTACAGAAAATGAAAGTTACGGAGAAGGATGTTTCGTACGTCGCCGATCTGGCCAACCTGGATCTTTCCGCGCAAGAGCGCACTGGCATGTTGCGGGATTTGAACTCCATTCTTGACTACGTCGAGCGGCTCAACGAACTGGACGTTACGAATGTGGCCCCGATGGCACAGGTTTCCGATCGTTATGGCATCGACGACTCCAAACCGGGCAGCGACAGATTTTCGTACGCGAACCGGGAGGATATTGTGGAGGGGCTGCGCAAATCTCTGTGCCAGGAAATCGCGCTGGCGAACGCTCCAGACGCCGACGGAACATTTTTCCGAGTGCCGAAAGTGATTGAACGATAGGTATCCAGTGATCAGTGGCCAGTGGTCTGTCGTCCAGACACAGGATGTTGGGCTTTTGCGGATTCTGTAATTCTCCAACCGACCACTAAGCACTGACCCTTTTCCGATGACCCCGACCCAGCTAACCATCGACGGCGCACGCTCCGCGGTGAAGGAGCGAAAGACGACTGCGCTCGCGCTCGCCGAAGCGCACTACGACCGAATCCAAAAAGAGGATGCACAAATCGGTGCCTTCCTTACTCTTTGCAAGGAGCGCGCTCTCGATCAGGCCGACCGCATGGACCGTATCGCCGCGGAGGGCAAGCCGCTGCCGCCTCTTGGCGGTGTGCCGGTCGCGATCAAGGATGTAATGTCGACGCGCGGCGTGCGAACCACTGCGGGATCCAAGAGCCTCGCCAAATACATTCCGCCCTATGACTGTACAGCAGTAGCGCGCATGGAGGCGGCGGGAGCTGTGATCCTCGGCAAAACGAATTGCGATGAGTTTGCCATGGGTTCTTCGAACGAGAACTCGGCGTTCCATCCCGTGCGCAATCCCCGCGATTTAAGCCGAGTCCCAGGTGGTTCTTCGGGAGGTTCTGCAGCCGCAGTGGCCGCTGATATGGCTGTGGTCGCGCTTGGTTCAGACACCGGAGGCTCGATCCGGCAGCCGGCATCGTTTTGCGGTGTGGTGGGATTGATGCCAACCTACGGGCGCGTCTCGCGCTATGGTCTAATCGCTTTTGCATCTTCGCTCGATCACATTGGACCATTGACGAGAACGGTGAAGGACGCGGCAATTGTGCTGCAAACCATTGCCGGGCGCGACCCGATGGATTCAACCTCGTCGGACGTGCCGGTTCCCGACTACGTCGCCGAACTTCAAAAGCCGGTGCGCGGATTGAAACTGGGCGTAGCCAAAGAATATTTCGGCGAGGGACTCGACGACGAAGTCCGCCACGCAGTCGAATCCGCGATCGATACGTTGAAGAGCCTGGGCTGCGAGGTTGTCCCGGTTTCCTTGCCGCACACGCCCTATGCAATTCCTACCTATTACTTGATCGCAACTGCGGAAGCGTCTTCGAACCTGGCCCGCTACGATGGTGTGCGCTACAGCTATCGCGCGCCCGAAGTGAAGTCGCTTCCGGAGATGTACCGGAGCAGCCGCGATGATAGCTTCGGCGCCGAGGTAAAGCGCCGTATTATGCTGGGCACCTACGCTCTGAGTGCCGGCTATTACGATGCGTATTATCTGAAAGCACAGAAAGTGCGCACGTTACTGACGCGAGATTTCGAAGAAGCCTTTCGCACAGTGGACGCGATTGTCACTCCCACGAGCCCGACTGCCGCGTTTCGGCTGGGTGAAAAGTCGAATGATCCACTAGCGATGTATCTGGCCGATGTGTACACGGTCACGGCAGATTTAGTGGGCATTCCGGGAATTTCTATCCCTTGCGGCGAGACGCGCGAAAAGCTGCCGATCGGGCTGCAGATTCTGGGGAAGCATTTTGAGGAGTCGACAATTCTGCGCGTTGCTCATGCCTATGAGCAGGCGGCTTGATTGGACTTCAGGCTGGCTCGTAGTAGCGCTCTCCGGCGCATGACCGGCAAAGCACTTTCTCATCTCTGCGTACTTCCCTGCGGAAGTTGATGCCTTCGCCGCACGCCGCACACACCACGCGATCGCCTTTGTATCCAGGAAATTCTTCGGGCGGCAGCTCGACCTTCACCCACTGGAAAGTAAATAGATCATCGTCGCTGATTTCGCGGTAGGCCCGCATCTGCTGCTGATTCTTGTCTGCGATTTCAGGATGCATCTGCCGGGCCAGAGCTTTAGACGATTCTTTTGCCGCAATGCGAATTGCTCTGCCTGTGCTGACGTCCACGAACGTCGCCGCAACTTTTCCCCAATCGCGGAACTTCAAGGCACGCTTGCCCAGGCGGCAGCCGGTGACCACGGCAACGGCATCGGTGGCGCAGCGGTCGATTTCGACGAAAGTGACGAGCCGTTTGCGTTCTTTGCCGTGCGGATCTTCGATCCCAAGTTTCGCGAGACCCAGCATCGCCAGGCGAACGCCCAAGACCTGTCCCGCGCACAGATGCCCGTGAGCTAAGTCGGCGTCGCGGAGATATTCATCGAGAGATTTCATAAAGCCTGCGGGGCTTCAGGTCTCAGCTTACCACCCGCAGGAATTACTTTCTTCTCCAGCGGACGCCGTCCTTTGTGTTCTCGATAATCACCCCGGCGGCGGACAGTTCCGCACGCAGCGCATCAGAAGTCTTGAAGTCACGGGCTTTGCGAGCCGCCTCCATTTCGTCGATTTTCTTTTGAATATCGGCGTCAGAGAGTTGGCCGGATTGCACCGCTTCTCGCAGCTCCGGAGTGATGTCTTTTTCGCGGCCCTCGGTAGGTGCCCACTCGAAAACTTGCTTCATCTTCGCGGTATCATCGTCCGCGATGACCGCAAAAACCTCATCAAATTTCTCCAGCGCTGCCAGTAATGGCTTGGCGTCGTCTTTCTTGACTTGGCTTGAATCCAGCGCGGAGTTAGCACTGCGTACCATCTCGAAGATCGCAGCCTGCGCCTGCGCCGTATTGAGATCGTCTTCGAGCGAAAGCCGCATGCGGTTGACCGTCTCCCCGGCGAGCGATTGCATTTCGGAGTTTGACCCTTGAGGGAAATTGCCTGTAATCAGCCGCTGGCGAAAATTGCGCAGCCGCTCGACCGATACCGCAGCCTGTTTGAGGCCATTGAAGGTAAAGTTGAGCTGGTTGCGGTAGGGCACCGACGTCAGCAAATACCGGATCGACGACGGTTTGTGTCCTTTCAACACCAGATCACGAAGCGTGTAGAAGTTTCCCAAGCTCTTCGACATCTTCTCGCCTTCGACGAGAAGAAAACGCACGTGAAACCAGAAGCGCGCAAACGTTTTACCCGTCATCGATTCCGATTGTGCAATCTCGTTTTCGTGATGCGGGAAGACGAGATCCTCTCCGCCGGCGTGCAGATCGAAGCTCTCACCCAATTCTTCCATCGACATCACCGAACATTCCAGATGCCAGCCCGGACGCCCCGGCCCAATCGGCGAGTCCCACGAAGCTTCACCCGGCTTGGGCGCCTTCCACAAGGCGAAGTCGCGCGCGCTGTCTTTGTCATATTCGTCAAGGTCAACGCGGGCACCGTCGAGCATTCCGCCAAAATCTTTCTTCGACAGTCTTCCATATCGCGGAAAGCCGGCAATGCGAAAGTAATAGGACCCATCCTCGGTTCGGTAGGCAACGCTTTTTTCCACCAGCTTAGCCACGAAATCCGCCATCTCGGAGATATGATCGGTGGCGCGCACCAGCGTGGGTTGCTCGATGCCAATCATCGCAGAATCCTCGAGGAAGGCTTTTTCATACTTCGCGGTGTACTGCCGAACGCTGAGTCCGTCGCGCGCCGCGTTGCGAATGATCTTGTCGTCCACGTCCGTGATGTTCATCACGTAACGCACTTTATAGCCGGACTGGCGCAAGAATCGCTGCAGCATGTCAACCGCAATAAAGGTGCGGAAGTTGCCAATGTGCCCATAGTCGTAGACCGTGGGGCCGCAAGCATACATGCGCACTTCGTTATCTCGCAGCGGATGGAATTCCTCGATCTGCGAGGACATAGTGTTGTAAAGGCGTAGGGCCATAGGGTGATTGCGGCGGTCAGAGATGAACCCTCAATTCTAGGGGGATGCAAGAAAAAGGGTCAACTCGCGCGTGCGTCGGGCAGTGTCTTAAGTAATGTGTTTAAGACCCTACCGTGCGGCTACCGAAGAGTGGGAGGCGAGCACATGAGTGTGCGACCGCAACCGGTGTTGCACTAGAAAAACATAATGCAGTGCAGAGATAATCGTGAAGGCGAACGTCGCACGCAGGAAAACGGTACGCGTAATCCAGATCCAGCGTGCCGGCCGTATCGAAAAGAGCATCACGAAGAATACGGCCGCGATCTGGGAGAAGGTGTTCGCCTTCCCGAAGATGCTTGGCCGAAAATCGCGCAATCCCGAAATCGCAAATAGCACCGCGCTTGCGGCGAGGATCGAAATATCGCGGCTGAAAACCAGCACCGTGAACTTCCACGGAATCTTGTGAAGAATCGAGAGTACCGGAAACATGGTGCTCAACAATAGCTTGTCGGCAATGGGGTCGAGATATTGGCCGAGTAATGTTTGCTGGTGCAGCTTACGAGCCAACAGCCCGTCCAGGCCATCGCTGAAGCCGGCAACCACAAAGAGAACCAGCGCCCAGAAATAGCGGCCGTCTACCAATTCGATCACGATAAACGGAACAAAAGCCATCCGCAGCAGCGTAAGCTGATTCGGCGCGGTAAATATTTGCGAAAGCTTCATGCCGGATCCTTCGCCGCTGCGGAAACATGCGCGGCGCGCGGATCGACGGTCTCGCCAGCGATTCCGCTAACTCCGCGAGATCCCAGGACCGCGGCGGGATCCAGTCCCGTCTTCGCCGAAAAGCGCTGCGAAAGCGATGGCAGACTGCCATCAGGAAGATCAAGCTCGATTCGCTCAATCCGATGCATGGGGAAAAACACAACTGCCGGCGTAAATGGCTCGCCATCTTTCACCATCACGACCAGATCTTCGAACGACGCCAGCTCGATGCCAGTGATGCTCAACCCTTCGGCGGCAAGCGCCAGAATCATGCCCCAGAATTTGTCCCTGGGATTGCCCAGCGTGACAACGACCATGGACCCCGGGGAGAAAGGAGAACGCCCCGCGGTCGGCGAGGCGGAACGTACATCTTCAGAGTGCGACGCTTTCGGCATAGCACGATTGTCGCCGCCATGGTTGCAACTTGGCAACAGCAATCGCAATTCGCTACGCCTACGGAAAGCAGTGGCGTGGCCTGCCAAGCATTGCGGGAACAGACCAACGACATTAGAATAAGTGCAGCGTAGGCGCGTAGCTCAGTTGGTTAGAGCGCTACCTTGACACGGTAGAGGTCGCTGGTTCGAGTCCAGTCGTGCCTACCATTTATCTCATTGAATCCGCTCAGTCGCGAGCGGCAGGTTCTCTCCGAGTTTGGCCAACTCGTCACCATTGGTCACCAATACAGAAAGATTTTCGACTGCCTTGCGCTGCGCTGCGGGAATCGAGATGGTGTAAATTTCGAGGGTCGTGGACATCTTCGAGTGACCCAACTGCGCTTGCGCCTCTCTGAGCGTGGCTCCCGCGTGCTGCAAAAGCGTCGCGTGAGTTCGGCGCAGAGTGTGCCAGTTGAGCCAAGGCATCCCGAGCTTCCGTCCTACCGGCTTCAGATGATGATGGAGCAGGTTGGTGTCGCTGAACGGCGTGCCGTTGCGGGTGTGAAAAACTAGATGCTCTACCGATGCAGATTTCTCGCTCAGACGCTTGAGAGCGTCCTGGAGAGGTTCCGGCATGGGAAGAGTACGGCGGCTGCCCTTGGTCTCTGGCGTGCCGACCAGACCCCGGTAACAGGCCTGCTCGACGCGAATCTCGCTCGAGTGGAAATCGACGTCCCTCCAGCGCAAAGCCAAAATCTCGCCAATTCTCAGCCCGGTCAGCACTCCGACCAAAACCATCGTGCGGGCCGGTTCTTCGAGCGCAGCCAATAGCGGGGGTATTTGCTCGGGCATTAGCACGCGTTTTTCCCGGACAGCTTTCTTTTCCGGAAGATCGACCCCGATTGCGGGATTGTCTCCGGCAAAGAATCCCCATTTCTTGGCTGTGATGAAGATCTTCGACATCAGGTTCCGATAGTGGTCGGCGCATTCCCAACCCAAGCCACCGGCCATTTTCTGCAGTGCAAACTGCTGCAGATCTAACGTCCCGATGTCGCAAAGACGAGAATCTCCAAAAGCAGGTAAAAGATGTTTTTCGAGTGTGCGGCGATAACGTTGCTGGGTAGAGAGTTTCAGGGAGGGGAAGAAGTTCGGGACAAAATACTTGTCCGCGAACTCCCGGAACGAAATCGCGGAGAAGGGTGTCACCTTCCCGAAATTTAACGGGCGAAGATGCTCTTCGGCGGCTTTTAACGCTTGCCGTCGAGTCATGCTCGTTACGGGCGCGAGAATAACGGACTCTCGTTTCCGTCCTATTTTGCCATCCGGGTTTATACAGTCTGCCCACCACTGCAGCTCCCATACGGGGTTTCGTTTTCCGCGTTTACGGATATTTCCCTTCTGATAACGTCGGCGAGCCATTTCTTTTTGCCAGCCTCCTAACTGGGCTAGCTCGCCTTGCTTTTCCGTGATGGGAAGTATAGCCATAAACGCTCTTAAAATCGTTAATTCTTAAGTCCGGTTAAATTTGCTAAACGGACTTAAATTGCGCATATTTATTTAGCGAGTTGTTCGAGTTCTTTGAATAAATTCTCCAGCTTTGTTTTCAGCAAGTTGCAGGCGCGTACCTTGTCTTCGTCGCGGATTAAGAAACCTATTTGCGATTGGAGCCGTTCGATCTGCTCCTTAACCCCGTTAATTTCGGTTAAGAGCGCTTGTATCCGATAAACCTGCTCCGCTCGTTCCTTGAACGGGATCTCGTGTTTGGCAGCATCGCGCAACAACTTTTCAAGGAGTTGGATTCCGTGAGGTCTGCGGACAAAGAGTTGTATCCCGCACGGATTGCACACGAAATACGGTTTCCGGTTTTTGTCGGTGCGTTTGTCGAGACTTGCTCCGCACAAGAAGCAGGGTAAATATGCCATTCTGGTCTCCTTCAACGTTAACGTTGTAATCCGGCTTTTAAGGCCATTTAGCCGTTCAAAATCACAGTGAATGATTCCAACATTTGATCTTCATCCAATTTCTCCGCAGTCACCTCTGCGGCGTAAACATCCCTCAATCGGTAAATCGAGACCCGTAAGAACTCCCACTGGACCGCAGTCGGCCTCTTCTCAAAGAGCTTTATTCCGTGCGAAGTCGTAACCCTTCTGCAACGCAAAGGAGCCGACATCAGCAATTCTTTTGTCAGATATTTGGAGATGTAGTGGGAAACCCGATGTACGTCCACAAACTTGATATCGACCATGAAGCCTCCGCCGACAGCAACCCAGGATTTCCGTATCCATTCGAGAGGGATGTACCGGTCGATCAGGATGTGAAGGTGGGGATTTCCGTTCTTGTAAAATTCCAGGACACGGATGTATTGCGGAGCGACTCCGTACTCACGCTGCAAATAAACTCGCAATTTGGCGAAGGCTGCGCTCAAATAACGAACGGGATCGCCCTCAATCTTCTTTGGATCCAGGGTTAACGTAAGAAATCTTTGGAGTTGCATCGCCTCCGCTTTCTCTCGGATAGCGTGCTTGAGCTGCTTCGCTTTGTTGGGGGCGCAACGCGAACAATTCCAGCATTTGCAGTTGACGCGAAGGAATCGCGTTTCCGGAGAGTTCGGAGCCTTGCCGCGCACCGTGAACCTGCCACAATGCTTGTTCCGGCCCAACTCCTTGTTACGATTAACCTGTATTTGGTCAAGAGAAGAAGGCGTGGCGGCTTCGCCGCCACCGGGGACTCTGTCCCCGGACCCCTGCCCACTTTTAGTCTGGGGAGGGTGAGAGGAAAAAACTGGAGGGCAAGCCTCTGGCTTTCGGCCAGCTGTTGGTGGAGTTGTTGGCCGTCCCAGACCCGGACCGGAGTGGTCAACCGGCTCCCCGGAATTGTTTCGGACCGCACCCCGCTTGCCCATAACCGAACCATCCCAGCCGTCCTGTCGAAGCCGCTCTAGGGAAATCGGAGACAATTCGGAAACTTGATGATGATCTCGTGCCACGATTGGGATTTTGTATGACGATCATCGTGGGAAGGAATAACAATCGATCTGTGGCGGAAAAGCGGGTTTTTCTGACAACAATTCGGATGAGAATAATTGGCGTAAATTTTAGAGGGATATCTTCACAGCGAGACGCCGAGCTTGTCGAATGTCTTCTCGCGATGTGCTGAATGTCAACTCATAATCAGAACCAGCCAGTGCCTCAGCGAGCACCCGCGCTCTGGCAGGAAGATCTTTTTTGGCTCGCTCAAGAAGCTTCGGATCATCTAGCGCCTGCTGAAGTCGCGTTGTGTGACGGCTCAAGAATTCACAAGCCTTGTGATGATCTTGTTCGAGATAGCACAGAGTGTCAGCTAGAGTGCGGCTTGTTTTCGGAAACGATATGAGCTTTAGGATCGCGGGTTCCAGGAGATGAGCGATTTCGAGAAGCCGCAGGTGTTGCCCTACTGGCAGCTTTCGCTTAGCACCGGAATGGAACGTGAAAGTCTTGCCGAGTTTCTTAAGAGATCTCCTCAAAACCGTGGAATTCCCGCAGGCCAGGAGCCTACGCATTTGATCTCTCGTCAATTTGCACTCAATCGAACGCTCGTGAACCCACGCTAAGACCGCAGCGCGGTCGCCACTCGTGAAGGCTTCGTATAGCCACGCCTCCCACAACTCCGAATCCCGTTCGAGAAGTGTCAGCATCTTGAAGGCAAACTTGCCGGAGGACAGTTCCTCATCTGTCGGAATTGTCGAAAATCCGCCCGTCAATACGTACTGAACGAGCCACGGTTGTCTGGGATCGAGTATGCAATCCACGAATTGCTCAGCAAAGCGCTGGTATTCAGCGTCGCTGATTTTCGACGGCAGATTTGACAGAGCCTTCTTCACGTAAAATGGATTACCGCACTGAGGGCTCGTCGATATAGTGCCTCTCTAGATTCGCGTGACACTCAGGCTGTCGTGATGTTTTCGGCATCCGCTAATCCGAGTGAAGCGAGTGCGCGCACGATCTTTGCTGTTTCCAAGCTGACCGTGATTACTTGGCCAATGAGTCGAAGGATGTACTGCGGGTCGTCGCCGCGATTAGGGTCGTTAGTTATGCCGCTGCGCTTGTCGGTTGAGACTTGATATTGATCGATGACCCATTCCAGGCCGCAGCGGTTGCCGAGGCGGTAGTCGTAGGTCTCATTCGGGATGCCGCTCAGGGTTAGGAATCGGTTGTAGGTAAGCGTTGTCTTGTCCTTGCTCAGCTTCATCTTGGTAACGCGGTAGTCGAGTTTCTTTCCTGCTTTTTCTGTTTTCGTCAGCTTGTACTCGGGTTGCTGTTCGTAGTGGACGTGGAGTTCGGCTAAGCGCTTCCCGGCCTTCGCTAACAAGGCGAAAACTTCAAAATCCTTCACAACAGAGGGCACGGGCGATGCAGAGGCGAACGGGATGCGGGGAAGTTCGCGGCGGAGGTTGGCGGCGTAACGGGCGCGGTATTCGGGGTGGTGGAGGATGGCGTAGATGTAGTGGAAGATGTCCCACTTGGTAATGGATCGGTCGTGGTAGTGGGTGCGGAACTGTTCGAGGGCCCAGTCGGTGATGTTCTCGCGGCGGTGGGTGCCGTCTTCGGCGTAGGTGAAGAAGGGGAAGCACTGGGAGCCGCCCTGAGGCATGAGGTTCGGGATCATGTTGACAGCGAGCGCGTAGTGTGGACCTTCAGTGCCAATCTTCTCCCAGATCACGATGTTCTCGGACTCTTGGGTTGGGAATATACAGTGGAAGAGATAGACTTCCTCGTTGAATAGGCGATCGAAGAAGAAATATTGTTGACAGAACGGGCGGTACATTGACCTGCGTATCTTGCCCTCGCTGAATTCGGCTTTGCGTCCACGCTTTAGATCCTGTTTTAGGTCTCGGCTCCAGCTAATACGTGTCTCATCGTATCCGACGAAATTGTCAAGATCAGGCGGCTTGCCGGAATGAATGTATCTGCCAACTTCTTCGTTGTAGAACTTCATGGACGCGCTGACATTTCGTTTGAGATCGTCCCTTCTGAAGTTGTAGGCCCACGCGTCCCGGTTGGTATTAACGCCGAGGCTGTAGAGGGCGAACGCCGCCGGCGGCGCGGGTAGTGACTTGTCCGGATTGCCCGTAGGCAGGAAGCTTTCGAATTCCAAGTGCAGGCCCCGTGTAAGCCACGTGTCTTTGTCGTCCGGTTGTAGTGTTTGCCATTTAATCTTGTTGATGAGGTCGTTTGTTTCCAGAAACTGGAATTTCTGTTCTTTGCGCCAGAAAGGATCTACGTCCGCATATTCGATGTTCGCCCGCCGTGCGGGAACTGGCTGACCTTGTACTTCTCGTAGGTGCCAGTCACTTCAATGAACTGTATCTGCCAACCTGCGTGCTGCTCCACGGCGTCACGGATGCTCTTCAGCATCTCTTCGGGAATGTTCTCTGCTTCGCTGACGTCACGGTTCATTACGAACTGACCGAACAGCAACCGTGCTTGGTATGTCGTTACACTCATAAAATCTCAGTCTCTTTCTGTGGCGGCGGGAATGCCTTGTTTGGACTGCCGCTCTTTCCGCTTCGCTATTTCGGAATGTCATTTTCGTGATGATCCCTTTTTGACGACGCGTGATTTCTATAGATGGGCAGCGTCGCGAGGACTGCTGAGCTCGAAGGACACCAGCGGGAAGTACAACTATGCGGTCTACAAGAAAGCTACTAGGCCAGTCCGCATGTTAAACAAAGCGCTGTACACGTTCCTGAGGGTTGTGGGGCCAAACCGATACACGATCATCATGAAGTACTTGTCGTTCGTTTCTGTGTTGCGAAATCAGCCGGGCGTATTGTCTCCTGACTGAAGTGTGGAAACGGCAGGATTCCAAACTAGATCTTCACGACGTTTAACAACAGATCAAAGAACGTTCGGGAACAGTATCGATGACGAGTGGTAGGCGCGTTTGTAGGCACCAAGTTGGAAGTAATATGATATCGGCAATGTTGGAGTAACTGGCGTGATTTCGCTCTTGCTTGCAGATGGAGTCCTATTAGTCTCGCTCGTAGTGTCTCTTGGGACTTATGTTAATGTGAGTAAACGTGAGCATAGCTATTTTAACGTGCTCACACCTTCATTTATCATCAGCGTCCCGGCATATTATCTCCTGCCGTGGGGTTACTTCCACGCCTTTGGAAATGAGAACAGCGTTTACGCTTACACTTACGTGTACACTACGCTTGCCGTGGAAAATGTTGCATTTGCTTACATGTACACGCGATCAACAAGACTGCTGATCCGATTGCCTTTTGGCTATTCTTATCACAACTTCGATTTCGTAGCGTTCGGATTCATTGGACTGGCATTCTTGATGTACGTGCCCATTTTGTTGCAGTTCCCGGAGTATCTCTTGGATCCGCGACAGATATATGTCCACACACGAACAGGTTTCGGAGTGAATTACTTTATATCAAGCAGGCTAGCGTATTTGGCTGTCATTCTGATTCAGTTTAGTGGACAGTCTCGAAGGGTTAAGGGTCTTTTAATACTAATAGGAGCGGTGATACTTGCGCTTCATGGCAGCAAGGGACAGGTACTTTCTCTTGTTCTCTTGGTGGTTCTTTTCCACGTATATGTTAGAAAGCGCACGCTCGACTTTCTTGCCTCATTATTTGCGTGTCTGGGCCTGTCTTTGCTGCTATTTCTGTTATTTGCTGCAACAATGGCACTCGGTGATAGCCCAGCCGAGATGGAGGAACTACTTACACCGTCCGCTGTATTTGCGTGGGCATACGCGAACACGATAAACTTTCAATTGCATGACTTCGCTGGCACACAAGACCTCGGCACCAGAGCGCACTGTCGTCTCGGGAAGTGTTGATTCTAAGATGTCATCTCAAAAGAAACAAAAGACGATCGTCTATGGCGCATTCAAAGCAATGGGAGACTTGCTGAATGCGGCACCAGTAATCGCTTCGCAGTTGAATGCCGGACACCGGGTCAAGCTTCTGCTCTTCCCCAACCCGGCTTTGGAGGAGTTTTCCCATTTGATCGATTTTGGTTCAAACCATGAAAACTTAGAGGTCGTGCATCTGCCAGTGTCAGGCCATTTTAGCGACTTCCAGAAATTCTTTTCGCGCATGCGACGCATTCAGCCCGATCTGGTTTGGATCTCACCCCACGCTCCGGGTCCGTCTTCCAGTTGGAAGATACCGCTTCTTCTTTGGTTTACCAAGAAACTCTTTTGGAGAGAGACGACAACACTGGCAGGCGCTGAAAGTGAGCGCCTTTCAGTGCTGTTCGACGTACAGGTTCGAGTCGATCGGAACTTGCCGATGATGGAGCGGGAGTGGGTTGCATTTTCCATGCTGGGCAATGGACGTGCCACAGCGTTCCACGCGGTAACTTTTGTCGAGGCGATCGGGAAGTGCAGGGAGGAACAGCCGAAATACGATCTCCTGATTCATCCAGGGGCGAACGCGCCCAACCGGACCTGGCCGTACGATCGATTCGGGGCTGTTGTTTGCATGATCCCCGAGAAATACCGAGTCGCGGTGCTCGGACTTCCGCAGGAGCTTGAGTTGATGCGTACCGCGCTTCCCCCGGACCGCGGCATTCAGTTTCTAACAGGCACGCTGCAAGAGGCGATTAGCGCTATTGCGCGCGCACGCGTTGTTCTTGCCATGGATAGCGGAGCTGCGCATTTTGCTCAGGTTCTTCACGTACCCACCGTAGCTCTCTTCGGTAAGTCGGATCCCCAGACAATAATCAGCCGCGAGGGGAGCGTGATGCCGATTTATGAGCGGAAATTCCCCTGCCAGCCTTGCGGAAGAGCCGTGTGCAGTCAACCGGAGGTCTATTGCATGAATACGATTACTGCTGAAACTGTAGCCAACGCTCTGCGTCGTCAGCTGGAGCCCAAGGCTGGCGAAAGAAGGTAGCCGGCCTCGTGTTCAGAAACCTGTAGGATGTTGTTCCGCGTTCAGGGAATCCTGCATAATAAAAGGGCATACTTAGCCGGCGTATCGAAGCGATCTTTGTAGAGGCGGGTCATGTACATAGTTACGGGCGGGGCGGGGTTTATCGGCAGCAATCTGATCTGCGAACTCAACTCCTACGGCATCACCGACATACTGGTCGTCGATCACTTCGCTAAGGTGCGCAAACTCTTCAACTTGCACGGTGCGCGGTTCGTGGATTACATGGACAAACAGGAGTTTCGCACCGCACTGGAAGAGAAGGCGCTACAAATCCCACGGGTCCAGGCAATTTTCCATCAGGGGGCGTGCACCGACACACTCGTGGATGACGGCGTCTACATGATGGATAACAATTTTACCTGCTCCAAACAAGTACTGGCATATGCGGCCGAGCACGGATCCCCAATGATATATGCATCAACTGCGGCAGTATACGGACTGAGCGGACCGGGGCGCTTTACACCGACACCAGACAACGAGAAACCGTTGAATGTGTATGGGTTCTCGAAGTTGGCGTTCGATCAGCACGTTCGCAACCGGATCGCCCGGGAGTCGCTGCCGATCACCGTGGTCGGTCTTAGATACTTCAACGTCTACGGCCGACGGGAAGAGCATAAGGGCCGTATGGCCTCGGTAGTCCATCATTTCTCAAGGCAGATCAGAGAGAACCGAGCCGTGCGGTTGTTTCAGGGCTCGGGCGGTTACGGGGACGGCGAGCAACGGCGGGATTTTGTCTTCGTCCGCGATTTGGCTCGATTGAGCATGTTCTTTGCTCAGGTGGGTCCATATGCTCCGCGACTCAGCAAGCCGCTGAAGACTTATCAGGGTGTGGTCAATGCCGGATCTGGCCGGGCGAGAACCTTCAATGAAGTAGCCTGGGCTTTGATGCAAGTCCATGGCGAAGCAAAAATCGAATACATCCCAATTCCCAAAGACCTGCAGACGCGCTACCAGCACTTCACAGAGGCGGATTTGACGGGTCTTCGGGAGATCGGGTGTGATCTAGTGTTCACGCCGCTCGAGGAGGGAATTCGAGAGACGTTTTCCCAAATCGAACAAGTTCCGGCTTGAGGCATCTCACGAGAGGTATTTCTCGACAGCATCGGCCAGAGTATTGGCCACTGCGTCGGCAAGGGCAATAGCCTCCTCTATACCGCGTTTCCGAGTCTCCGGGTCACCCTGTATGAAGATTGCGGATAAGCCGAGATTGCGGGCAGCTTGGATATCAGAGATTGAGTCACCGACGACGATACTGTTTGGGGCCGATGCCTCGGGGAAATCCTTGAAAGCCTGTTCAAATAAACCTGTTTTCGGTTTTCTGCAGTCGCATTCGTTTTTATCGTGCGGGCAGTAGTAAAAGGCATCGATATGCGCATTATGCGTAGCCAAATGCTCTTGCAATTTCCTATGGAGGGTCTCGACTTCGGCGCGGGTAGAGAGTCCCAGCGCAATTCCGCGCTGGTTACTAATAATGATGACGGAGCGGCCGGAGCGATTCAGGGCGGCGATAGCGGATTCGACACCCTCAAGGAGCTCGAACTCACGCCAGGAGCGAACGAATTGACCTTCAGGGAGTTTGCGATTGATTACTCCATCGCGATCCAGAAAAACGTACTTGACGCCGGGGAATGTGGTCGTTCTCGGTAACAAGGCCATCCAGGGTAGATTGTATGATAGCAATCAGTCTTGATTTTGGGTTTGGTCAATCAGTACCGTAGCCCCGGTACGGAGCCGAAATGTCAACGCCTGCAGATGTGTCGGAAATCTTCGAGAAGGCCCTCACAGATCATCTGACCGTGATTCAAGCACTGCTCGCACAACAGCCGGTGTTGAGGCGGATTGCAGCAGAGATGACTCGAGCTATATTGGCCGGGAGGAAGGTGTTGTGGTGTGGAAATGGTGGAAGCGCAGCCGATTCGCAGCATCTTGCCGCGGAACTGGTTGGGCGTTTTCGCCGGCAGCGGCGTGGACTGCCGTCCATCGCGTTGACCACCGACACCTCGATTCTGACGGCGGTTGCCAACGACTGTGGCTTTGAGGAGGTGTTTCGCCGACAGGTGGAAGCGTTGTGCGCGGCGGGAGACGTTTTGGTAGGCATTTCCACATCCGGCAACAGCAAGAACGTGTGCCTTGCCTTGGAGTGTGCCAAAGAACTCGGCGCGTTCACGGTTGCGCTTACAGGAGGGGATGGCGGAGCGATGGCCCTGATCGCTGATGAATCATTATGCATAGCGTCGAAGGACACGGCGCGCATCCAAGAGGCGCATATTTTGTGCGGGCACGTATTATGCGACTGGATCGAACTGAACGCCGGCAAAGCTCCTCTTATCAAGAACGGGGTCCTCTCGCGATGATTCAGTCCCTCCATCAAGTCATAGAGCTCATCGAGAGTGCCTGGAGCAACGCACACGTACTCGTCATAGGCGATCTTATGCTGGACCGCTACATCTGGGGCGACGTCACACGGATTTCCCCAGAAGCGCCCGTGCCGATCGTCCGCGCCATGCATTCCAATGAGCGTCCTGGTGGCGCCGCCAATGTCGCGATGAATGTTGTCGGCCTAGGTGGCAAGGCGACCCTGTTTGGGTTCCTTGGTGAAGATGCCGATGGCGCGTCGCTGGAAAAGCATCTGCACGAAGGCGGAGTCGAGTCGCGGGCTATACGTGTTTCTGCACATCCCACTACCACAAAACTCAGAGTGCTCTGCGGAAGACAGCAGGTGCTGAGGGTTGATACCGAAATAACCGGTGGCTATCCGGACGAAGCCTATCAATCGTTGATCGAAAGAGTCGATACAGAATTGGCATCCGCTGAAGCGGTAGTGCTGTCCGACTATGCCAAGGGCCTTCTGACAGAGCATGTGTGCCAGCACCTGATCGGAGCGGCGCGTCGCCGCCGCATTCCGGTACTCGTCGATCCCAAACAGCGCAGCTTTGCGCGGTATCGTGGCGCCACAACAATTTGTCCTAATCTGGCGGAGTTGTCGGCGGTGACGGGGATTGCTGTAAGTGATCTTGACGCGCTATTGGCGGCCGGACGAAGGCTGACAACTGAGCTATGCCTGGATTGCCTGACGGCGACCATGAGTGAGAAAGGCATTGCTGTTCTTTGGGGAGACCGGAGTTTCATCGCTCCAGCCGTTGCCCGGCAGGTTTTTGATATTTCCGGAGCGGGCGATACGGTTATCGCAACGCTGGCACTAGCAATGGCAAACGGGCTGAAAATGGAAACAGCAGTTCAGCTCGGCAATGCGGCTGCAGGGATTGTGGTCGGTAAAATCGGAACAGTTCCGGTTACCAGAGATGAGTTGCTGGTGCATCTGATGCCCGATATCGAGTTGCAGTCCGAAGAAAAAGTGTCATCACTCGCGCACCTCAAGGTACGTGCAGCTGCATGGCGTTCCGCCGGTCAGAACATCGTGTTTACCAACGGCTGTTTCGATCTCCTACACATGGGGCACATTGCCTTACTGGAGGATGCCCGTCATGAGGGCGATCGCCTAATTGTTGCCGTCAACAGCGATACTTCGGCGCGCAGGCTGAAGGGACCAACCAGACCCATAGTGGGCGAACGCGAACGTGCCCGGATTCTGGCGGCCCTCGCGGCAGTGGATGCAGTGGTCATATTCGACGATCCAACGCCCCTACGCCTGGTCGAGACGCTCCGCCCGGATGTTATCGTCAAGGGAGGCGACTATAGGGAAGAAGCTGTAGTAGGCGGCAAGGAGGTCCGCTCGTGGGGCGGCCGAGTTAAGATCGTGCCTACCGTCAAGGGCTTCAGCACGACGGAGCTGATTGCAAAGCTCACGGCTCCGGTACATCAATGATGATGAGCCGCACGTTGCACTTGACTTTCACGATCACTCCCAGGATTCTGTGATGAATGTCGCCAGCCAACTTCGGCTAGTTCAGGATTCCGTGCTCAGAAGGGGACTGCAGGAAAAAGGACTACTTCGCGCCAAGGAGAGGAAATAGTGGCTTTACTAAAAATATGGCGAACGGTTCGGCAGCGTGGCCCACTTGGTGCCTGCAAGAAGCTACTGACGGTAGCCCCCGCATATCTACGTGGAATTAAGTGCTGGAGGGTAGGGCGATGCCAATGCTGCGAACGGCTTACGATTTTCCTCGGACAGCATAATAATTCTGCTGAGTTGCGGTCGTGCTTGCACTGCTCAGCCAATGAGCGATACGAACTGTTGGCAGCTGAGATTCGAAAGAGGTACGGAGACAGGCTTTCAGAGATGGACGTGCTGGAATTGGATCCACACTCGCCTTTAAGAAAGGTGCTTTCGCGGGCGCAGAGCTACACCCGCTCCTTTTATGAGGAAGGTTGCCCGACGATATCAAGGGATGGTGCGGTTTGCGAGGACATAACGGCGCTCAATTTCGGGAAGAATTCCTTCGACCTCATCGTATCGTCAGAGGTTCTTGAGCACGTGGCCTGCCTAGAGCGAGCGCTAAGCGAAAGTGCCAGGGTTTTGAGACCGGGGATCAAAATTAGATCATTGGTGGTCCAGATTTTGGAGTAAGGAAAACATTCAGAAACTCGTCACCAATTCGTCACCAAAACTAGGCCGTTTAGGGGTATTTCGACCTCTTCGAAAAACCGGAAAAGCAAGGGAGCTAAAGGGTTTTAGGTGTGATACCTTAAAATTGACACGGTAGAGGTCAGGAGTTCGAGTCTCCTCGTGCCTACCATTTTTTTTGGTACTTCCCGGCTTGATCATGTCCAACCCCGACACTTCAGACTCCCAAGTGACTGCCGAATCGGCCGCTGAAACCAGCGAGGCTTTTGGCGAGATGCTGTCGCAGTACGAGAAAAGCCACACGCGCAAAACTGAAGACGGCGGCAAGCAACTCGTGGGCACGGTCATTGTTGTCTCCGGCGACTCAGTTTTTCTTGATATCGGCTTCAAGAGTGAAGGCGTGCTGCCGCTATCTGTCTTGCAGGCTGCTGGGGAAACAGTAAAGCCTGGCGACAAGCTCTCCGTTTCTGTGAAAGGGCGCGATCCCGAGGGCTACTACCAACTCACCCGGGCCAAGGTCGAGCGGCCGAATGACTGGGCGACGCTGGAAAAGGCCTTCGCGGATAAAGCGACGATTGTGGGCACAGTAACAGGAGTGATTAAAGGCGGGCTCAGCGTGGATGTGGGCGTGCGTGCGTTTATGCCGGCCTCGCGCAGCGGAGCGCGCGACGCAGCTGAAATGGAAAAAATGGTGGAGCAGGAGATCCTCTGCCGGATCATCAAGCTCGATGTGGCCGACGAAGATGTTGTCGTCGACCGCCGCGCCGTCCTCGAAGAGGAAGAGCGCTCGGTGAAGGAGCGCCGCTATTCGGAGATGAAGGAAGGCGATACGGTGAGTGGGACGGTTCGCAGCCTCACCGACTATGGCGCATTCGTCGACCTCGGCGGCGTTGATGCGCTGCTGCACGTGAGTGACATCGCCTGGAGCCGTGTCAACAAGGCGGCGGACGTGCTTTCCGTGGGGCAGCAGCTCGAAGTCAAGGTGCTCAAGATCGCGAATGATTCCGGGAAACGGCGCATTTCAGTTGGCATGAAGCAGTTGCAGCCTCATCCCTGGGATGGGGTGGCCGGGAAGTACAACGTCGGCGAACGCGTGCGGGGCGCGGTTACACGTGTCGCCGAGTTCGGGGCGTTCGTGGAACTCGAACCGGGAATCGAAGGGCTGATCCATGTTTCGGAGATGTCTTGGGGGAAAAAACTGAGAAGCGCCAGCACGTTGGTGAAGCCCGGCGAGATTGTTGACACCGTAATCCTGGGAGTAAATGCAGGCGAGCGTCGCATCTCACTCGGGCTGAAGCAGGCGCTGGGAGATCCGTGGGCCGACGCGGCACAACGCTTCGCCGCAGGCACCGTGATCGAAGGACCGGTCGTCAGTATCACGAAGTTCGGCGCATTCGTTCAGCTTACCGAAGGCGTTGAGGGCATGATCCACATCAGCGACATGAGCGCGGAGAAGCGTATTAACCATCCGCAGGAAGTGGTGAAGGTTGGACAGCTGATTAAGGCACAGGTTCTCGCGGTTGATACCGAGAAGCGGCAGTTGCGGCTGGGTATAAAGCAACTGGTGCCCAGCGGGCTGGATGAATATATCGCCGAACATAAAGAAGGCGACGTTGTTTCCGGCCGCCTGATCGATATTTCAAATGGACAGGCGCGTGTAGAGCTGGGCGAAGGCATCGAGGCCAACTGCCGCATGAATGCGGCCACACCGACAACCGAGAAAGCCGAGACGGCGCCCTCTGCAAAGGCCGATTTATCCTCCCTGGGTTCAATGCTGCAGGCGCGCTGGAAGGGCGCCACGCCCGCATTGGACTCAAAACCTGAAGCCGCCCGCCCTGGACAAATTCGCAAGTTTAAGATTACGAAGCTGGATCCCTCCGCGAAGAAAGTTGAATTGGAGCTCGCGCAGTAAGAAGCACGGTCGGAGCAGAAATCAGAGACGCGCCCTGCCTGGTAGAAGAATTTCCCTTCCCGAATCAGATTCACCGAACCAAGTTCATATTGCGCATTCGCTCAGCGTTGCTCTTGACACTCACGCGTTCCCAGGTATATTACGAACCGTTACCTTTACTTTCGTTTGAGCACGATTCGGAAAAGCCTTAAGGCTTACTCTCGGGGAAAAAGCTCTTATGCACACGACACTCAGATTATGGTTCGCTCTGATCGTAGTAATTTGCGTTCTGTCCGCGGTACCGCAGAACTCCGCCTTGGCTACCGCGTCCACGGCAAAAATCGAAAACTCCAAACTCGCGATCGATGCGGACGGGAAAGCGGGCACGTACACGATTCGATCGAAAGAGAATCCACGCGACTGGCTCACCGGGGCGGTAGCGGCACAGGTGAATCATCGGTGGCTGCGTTCAGCCGACTATCGGCAACATGAGATACAGCAATCGCCTTTCAGTGACGACTTGGGAACGGGCTCGCAGCTCACGATTACCTACAGCGGATTCTCCGGCCAACCCGAACTCGTATGCAGCGTCCGGTTGCGCGCCGAATCAATGTTTGCGGAGATCGAAGTTCAGGTCCGCAATACCACCGGGGCGCAGATTACAGTGCAGAGCATTCGCATGCTCGACGCCAAAAGCCCATTCCTTGCGCTGGATGGGCCGGTGTCGGGCGACCGCGTCCTCTCCGACAGTTTCAGCGAAGACCGGCCGAACATGGTGATCCACGATCTTGTACAGCATGATCTCGCACAGCATGATCTATCTCAGCCAACCGATGGAATGCATCGCGCCGTCGGCAGCCAATTGATCTACAACCGGCAAAGCAGGCAGAGTCTATTTCTGGGGGCGCTCACCTCCGAGAAATGGCTCACCGTGCTGCGATTGCATGTTGACGAGAAGCAAACGGGCATCACCGGCTATGAAGTTGATTCCACCGGCACCACGGAACTTGCTAAGGAGAACTCATTGCGAACTTCGCCGCAGCAAGATCAGATCGAGCTCAGCCTGCCCGTGGAACCGGGCCAGAGCCTCGCATCGGAAAAGCTGGTGGCGAGTCTATCCTCCGACTACCATGCACAGTTGGAAGCCTACGGTGAAACCATCCGCCGGCTGCATGCTCCAAGAGTCACGGCGGCGACACCAATTGGATGGTGGAGCTGGACTGCTTATTACTTCGACCTGACCGAGGGCCCGGCGCTGACGAATGCGGAATTTCTGGCAGCTCACCTGAAAGATTCCGGCTACAACTACTTCCACATCGATGAAGGCTATCAATACGCCCGCGGCGACTACACCACGCCGGTGTCAAACAAATATCCGCACGGAATAAAAAAACTTGAAGAGAAGGTGCAGGCTCTCGGCCTGACACCTGGGATCTGGACTGCGCCGTTCGAGGTGTCGGAGCGTTCGTCAGTGTATTTAAATCACAAAGACTGGCTGGTGCACAACGCGCAGGGAGAACCCATCCATGCCGGTTGGGTAACCGAACCGCCCGATACACCAACCAACCTCGACCAGCTTTACGTGCTCGATACGACGAATCCCGGGGCACAGCAGTACTTGCGTGAGACCTACACGACGCTAGCGAGGGAGTGGGACATCCGCTACATCAAACTCGATTTCATGGACGACACTGCCATCGAGGGTTATTACTACGTTCCGCACACGACCGCGCTTCAGGCTCAGCGGATTGGTCTGCGGATCATTCGCGAAGCCGTAGGAGACGGAGTGCTTCTGGATAAGGACGGGAGCGTGATGTTGAACCCGGTAGGGCTTGTCGACACGGGACGCATCTCCTGCGACACGGGCCATTCCTTTGAGGCCAGCCGCGATGCGGCTCCCGGCATCGCTGCCCGTTACTACATGAACCGGAACTTTTTTGTCAGCGATCCTGATGCATTCTCCATTTCGCGGCAAGAAAGCGCCGGAGAACAGGACCATGGCGGACCGAAGCCGCTGACGCTGGGAGAAGCTCAAGTCGCGATTGCGCTTGCGGCAGTTTCCGGCGGGATGTACGAAATCGGCGACGATTTGCCCACTCTGTTTCTGGACGCAGATCACATGGCTTTGTTGCAGAATCGCGACCTTCTCAACATGGCACTGTTTGGTCGCGCCGCCAAACCGCTCGACTTGATGAGCTACGCCCCCGACGATGAGATGCCGAGCGTGTTCTTGCTGCGTGAGAGCAAGCGGCAGTCGATCTTGGCAGTATTCAACTGGACCTCTAAAGAGCGAGAACATGAATTTTCGTTATCCGATCTTTTCTCTGACCCACAACTCGCCGCGCACAATGGCGTTTCGGACGTCTTTGGCTCCGGAGCTTCGATCGCTGAAAATCGACCTTCGCTTCCATTGAAGGTGGCGCCTCATTCAGTGCGGATGGTGAAGATTGTTGATACCTCGATCCCCGCATCTGCCCCTTCGATAAACCTGCACATAGCGGAAAAGATCGCAACCGGAAAGCCTGCGGCGTTTTCCGCGGAAAGTACCACAGATAGTGTGCCCGCGCTTTCCTATCATTGGGACTTCGGAGATGGAACCAGCGCCGAGGGGTCATCCGTCACGCATGCCTATACCCACACTGGTGGTTTCACGGTTCATCTGAGAGCGGAAGGCATCGAAGGAGTGCCGTTTGAAAAGAGCTTCCAGGTTTCAGTTGTAGGCACAGTTGACACGAGCTTCCGGCCAGACCTCTACCAACGTTATACGGAACGGCGGCCCTGAGAAAATTTCGGCAATCCGCGAGTTTTATATGCTTTCTTTTCTGGTTGTTATTTGTTAGTATTTGTTATTTTTAGTTTCGGACTTCTTTTCGATTGCTATGAACCCTCTCTCCGCTCTGTTGGCGCTGCCGCAAGACGAAAAGCAATTGCGAGGACTCTTACACACGCCGCAAGAGATTGCGCAGCAGCCTGAAACCTGGCTGGCCACCTACGAACACTTTCGCGAGCGGCAAGCGGAGATTCGTCAATTTCTGCAGTCGGCCGGCATCAGCTGGGATCCCATGCGGCGGCCGACCGTGTTCCTAGTTGGCGCCGGAACCTCCGACTACATTGGACGCTCGCTGGCGCAGTTGCTCCGGCGGCATTGGCAGTGTGAGGTGCTCGCGGTTCCCAGCACGGATCTCCTGACGCACGCGGACGAATGGCTGGTACGTAACCGTGCGCATCTTTGGATTTCCTTCTCACGCTCGGGCGAGAGTCCCGAAGGAGTTGCGGTTGTTGAAAGAGCATTGAAGAGCCATCCCAGCATCCATCACCTGCTTGTAACTTGCAACGCGCACGCGAGTATGCTTCGACTGGCCTCCGGTCACAAGCAGGTGTTAGGGATCGCGTTGCCGGAGGAAGTGCATGACCGTGGACTCGCGATGACGAGTTCGTTCTCCAACATGGTTGTCTTCGGCCAATGCCTGGCCCATGTTGAAACCTTGGACCCCTATGGGAACATCCTGCGCCAATTGGTGGGAGCGGGAACAAACTTCCTTGGCATGGCCGCAGCGAGCGCCGCTAATCTTGCTGGTGGAAACTTTACGAAGGCTTGTTTCATCGGCTCGGGTGCGTTGAAGGCTGTCGCTACTGAGTCCGCGCTGAAGTTGTTGGAGCTTACCGGCGGGCAGATCCAAACCATGTCGGAATCCGCGCTGGGCTTGCGCCACGGTCCGATGGCGGCCTTGGATGAACAAACCCTGTTGGTGGCCTTTCTCTCCGGAGACGAAAAGGTTCTGAGATACGAAACCGATCTGCTGGAGGAAATAGGAAAGAAGCGATTAGTCACTACGCGGGTGGTAGTGAGCGCCGCCTATGGCTCGCGACTTGATGCCGGGGCCGAGCATGTGCTGCGACCCTCTCCGTCACTCGCGATCGGTGACGATTACCGTCCGCCGCTGGATGTGATTTTCGGGCAACTGCTCGGCCTGTTTTTCTCCATCAGTCGTGGCCTGAAACCGGATTGCCCAAGCCCGCGCGGCGCCATCAGCCGGGTCGTGCAGAATGTTCTGATTCATTCTTGAAATGAAAGTTCCGTGCAAGAACATTTTCGACAACAACATCGTCTATGCCGGCAAACAAAATGTCTGGGTTAACAGCTTCGTGAAGCCCACGGCAGCCTATCCTGCACCGCCGGCCAAGCTCAATTGGAATTTGTATTATCCTGCGGCGGGATACGTGAAGGGAACCTCGATCGTTTGGGGAGGCGTGAGCAGCTATAAGAGTTATTCGGCCTACCAAAGCACTTCGGGAGAAGATGCAGACTCACCGAATGCCAATCCGCTATTCGTTGACTTGGGCGCGACGCCTCCGAACCTTGACATTACGGCCAGTTCGCCAACCGTCAATGCCGGCAGCACGAGCCTTCCTTGCAGCGTGGGGTATTGCAATGGCGAGTTCCCGATTCCATCTATGGAAGCACTGACTTCCTTGGCAATCCTCGGACGAATTGTTCAACCATCGACATTGGCGCCTACGAATTAAACTGAAAAAGCGGACGCGGAAAAAACGGCATCAACGAAGAAGCACGGAAAGTTCTCGGAAGAACTGTGAGGGAGTCGCAATTCGCAAGGATGTTCTCTGTGCTACCGCCGCTGTGAAATGTTTGGTGTTATGAGTCAACAGCCAATCGGGTTTACTCGCGACGGCAGAGAGCAAAACTGGCACATCCGTGACATGCCGGATTAAATGCCGGCTTGAATGGACTAGCTCGGCGTGTGGATAAGGAACCAGTTCAGGATGGGTGAGTTTGATGAGCCTGCGATAGTCCTCGATCAAACGGTCAGCGTCGAGCGCAGGCAGTCGTTCCGCGTGGAGCAGTAGATTTTCCTCAACTTCATCACGAACCACCTCGGCCAGAACCAACCGGCACAACTTCGCAGCGCACAGCGACAGCGTGGCCTTGTCGAGCCCCCACTGCGAAACAATTCCACTGGTAAGGACGTTCGAGTCGAGGAATAGCCGGATTCTGCGTGGAGGTCTCACCTCCCACGACGGGAGTTTCGACGCCGCTGTGACTGGCGAATAAGTTTCTTGCCGTAACGAGTGACGTAAACACGATCACGGGCCTCAGGAAGCGTAGCAAGAAGTTTGGCCGGCTCCAAACCGGCAGCGGTCAAGCTGCGACTGACCTCTTGGCAGAGACGCTCGAAGCGTTGCTGCTGCGGTAACAGAATGAGGCCGTCGCCCAAACGCAGAACGGCAAAAGGAGCGCCATTCGCCAAGCCGAGATCCTCGCGGAACCCTTTGGGAACCGTGAGCTGGCCCTTCTCTCCGATTTTGGTCGTCGTGAGATATTCGAGCGTTGAGTCGCGAGTCGCCATTTTTGCAGGTAGGAAAATCCTACCATGGAACTGGTGGCGCAGCAATGGCGATAATCGGCACGTTGCGCCTAATCCATCTCCCGCACGTGACCCTCGCCAGCCTGCATTCCTGCGCCGGTGCCCCCTGAGGACTCTGCCTTCTTTTTCTGCCAGTCTGCCTCAGCGAGCACGGTGATAGATTCCAATCTTTTCTTCTTCAGGCCGGTATTGATTCCGGGCAGCTCTGCCTGCGTCTTCTTCTGGAAGTCGTCAATCACATCCTGCAGTTCGTGACCCAGGGATTCGGTTCGGGCGACCTGATAATCGGTAGGTTTGCCATCGTATCCGGTGACCGCACCGTAGAGCTGCCCCAGGTGTTCGCGAATGCGTTCTTCGCCGGTAATCATTCCGCCTTCCTTAGTGGCCACGATCTTCGAGCGTAGCGCATCGCAATCTGCAGCGAGTTGCTGCAGTTGCTTGCGGAGAGGATCTTTCTCCGCGAGCTTGGCCACTCTCGCATTGGCTGAGTTGCGAACGCCCTCGATGGCTTCTACGGCAAACGTCATGTGCTCCAGCTCCTTGTAAACTTTCATCGAGAGTTCGAATTGCGCTTTGCGTTCCTCCATCGAATACTTGGCGCGGGGATCGATCGCAACGTTCAACTGTTCGGTATAAGTTTGATCGCCTTTGGTCAGCTTTACCGTGTAAGTACCCGGCAATACGCGTGGTCCCTGCGCCGCTTCAAACAGCGCCGACGCCGCCGGAGCGACGGCCGGCGGCTTCAGATGCATGGACCAACTCGCGCGGTTTAATCCGCGATGCTTGCTCCCCGCGACGGTGTCAACCAGTTTCCCGTCCTGATCGAAAATCTCGATTTTCAGATCGCCGAAGATGTGCCGTCCTTTCTGGTAATACGTGATCTGTGCGTCTGTGGGCCGGCTCCGGCCGTGGAAAGCTTCGTCGCCTTCCGGCCATCCGCCGGACGTATCAAAGTATTGGACTACCGGCCGGCCAGGAATCAGGCTCGCATCTTTGCTCATCATTTCCGGCGTCAGAGTGCGTAGCGGGGAAATGTCGTCCACAATCCAAATGCCGCGGCCGTGCGTCGCCAGCACCAGGTCTGACTCTCGCGCCTGTATCGCGATATCGTCTACTGGAACTGCGGGAAAATCCGTCCCTTTGTATTGCGCCCAGTGTTGTCCGCCATCCACTGAAATCCAAAGGCCGAGCTCGGTGCCCAGGAACAGCACATTGCGATTGACCGTGTCCTCTTTAATCACATGGGCAAAACCGCGCACGCCGCTCTCCTGTGCCGGAAGCGCCGTCCATGTCTGCCCGTAATCCGTAGTTTTGTAGACGTACGGCTTCATGTCTCCGAAGGTGTGCCGGTCAAACGTGGCATATGCAGTGCTTTCGTCGAAGCGGCTGGCCTCGATGGTGGTGACCCACGAATTTCTTCCCAGGCCACCGACGTTTCCAACCACATTGGTCCAGGTCTTTGCGCCATCGCGCGTGATCTGTACGTTGCCATCATCGGTGCCAACCCAGATGATTTGCCCATTCTTGGGGGATTCTGAAATCGAATAAATCGACGTGTGCATCTCCGCGGATGAGTTGTCGATAGTCACTCCACCGGACTCTTCCTGCTTCTGTTTTTCGGGATCGTTCGTGGTCAGGTCCGGAGAGATGCGCTCCCAGGACTGGCCATGATCGCGAGAGCGGAACAGGAACTGCGCGCCAATGTAAATTGTTCCCTTCTCGTTGGGACTCATGTGAATCGGCGTGTTCCAGTTGAAGCGCAACTTCCCCTCGCCGTAATTCGGCCAGGGATGGATATCGCGCATTTCGTGCGTGTACCGATTCACTCGCCCAATTTCGCCCCCTTGCGCTTCAGCGTAGAGATAATCTGGGTCGGAAGTATCCTCGAACATCCAGAAGCCATCACCGCCAAACATATTCTCCCAGCGCGCGTTGGTGACGCCGCCCGGATACGACGAGTCGCCGACCCAGGAACTGTTGTCCTGCAGGCCGCCGTAGACGTGATACGGATCCGCATTGTCGGTGCTTACGTGGTAGAACTGCGAAACCGGCAGGTTGATCTGGTGCTTCCATCGATTGCCGCCGTCTTCGCTGCGCCACAGGCCGCCATCGTCGCCGGCAATCACGATATTTGTGTTTTTCGGATTGATCCAAACATCGTGGAAGTCGCCGTGCCCGTTCCCGGAAACAACGCTGAAGCTCTTGCCGCCATCAGTGCTGAGAAGGAGCGGGCCATCGGGTTTGAAAATCTTGTTCTCATCCTTGGGATCGACGATCAGGTTGCCAAAGTAAAATGGACGCCACAGCATGAACTGGCTGGCGTCCAGCTTGGTCCAGTTCGCGCCAGCATCGTCAGAGCGGTAAAGCCCTCGGCCCTTTTCTGCTTCGATGTTTGCGTAAATCACGTTCGGCTTTGACTCAGCTACCTGTAGCGCGATGCGGCCATATGGCTTCGGCGGCAGACCTTTCGCGATGCTGCCGTCAGTGATTTCAGTCCAGTGAGCGCCGCCATCGGTTGATTTGAAAATCCCGCTGCCCGGACCACCCGAGCGAAAGGTCCAACCCTGCCGCCGGAAGTCCCACATTGCGGCGTAGATAGTCTTCGGTTCCTGCTTGCTGCGTGCAATCATGGCACAACCGCTCGAACCATTCACTCCGGCGAGAACTTTACTCCAGATCTTGCCGCCGTCGGTTGTTCGGTACACACCGCGCTCGTCGTTGTCGTCCCACAGATGCCCGGTCGCACACGCCAGCACGTCATTGCTATCGCCCGGGTTCACCAGGATCTTCGCGATATGCTCGGTGTCCTTCAAGCCAACGTTGGTCCAGTTCTCGCCTCCGTCGGTCGATTTGTAGACACCGTGGCCCACCGAGACGCTGTTTCGCACCCAGGCTTCGCCAGTCCCTACCCATACAACTTTCGAATTCGAGGGATCGATCGCCACCGCGCCAATCGACTGCACATCCTCGCGGTCGAACACAGGTTTGTATGTCGTGCCGCCGTTGACTGACTTCCACACTCCGCCGCTTGCCGCACCCACGAAGACGGTGATGCGACCGTTTTCTTCCACCGCATCCACCGCTGCAATGCGACCGCTCATCGTGGCTGAACCGATATTGCGGGCGGGCAAGCCTGAAACCGTGGCCGCATCGTAACGGTAGGGCGCTTGCGCGTGGCACAGCAATGTTGCAGCGAACAGCACAGTCAGTGCCCAAAAACTGCGAGCGGATGCTTTCATTTTTACGAGTCCTTTACGTTTGATTGTCATTCCAAGCAAGCGTCTTTCGCGGAGCGAGAGCCTGCCCTGAGCCTGCCGAAGGGTTGCGCTTTCTGCGGCGCGTAAATCGCGCGTTTGGCTCGCTTCCTCATTCCAACTGCCAATCACGCGCCGATTCACTTAATCCCGACTATCCCAGACTTCTTTTCCTCGGTCTTCAACGACGCAGGCAGAGCAAAATCCGCAGGATCAATCGTCACATTCGCTTCCATTTTCTGCACCATGGTAGTTTGAGCGTCGGGATGGTTCTTGGGCCCGCTCGAAAGCGAAAACGGAAACATCACGCCGTTCACCGGCTTGTAAGAACCCAGCCCCACCACACGATCGCGCACCGAGCCACGGATAAACTGCTGGATCTCCCTGCGAAACTCAATAAAAGTATCGGGATCGAGGTAGTCATAAATGATGTCGCCATTTTTCAGCGTCACCTTCAACCGCAGCGCATCGTCTCCATCGGCCACATCGTGTCCCAGGAACTCCACCGTGCTGCCTTTTTCTTTGTAATCGACCAGAGGTCCGTCGAATTCGGCATCCAGGAGCAGATCGCGCCGGTCATCTTCTCCCATCAATTCGGGATCTTTCTTTCCTTGGAAGGGCTGAATCTGCCAACCGGTGGTGCCGTCGTAGGCCTGAACCGCCGTCATTCCCTGCAGCACGAACGTCTGCCGGATCAAGTTGGGGCGCTCGTTCTCTTGTCCGACGGAAGCCGTGAATCCTCCTCCGCCCTCGAATTTACCGGTCATGCGGAGGGTCTTGATCGCCTTCATCTTCTCGATCCCGCCCCTGGCTTCGATGTTCTTGGCAATCAGTTCATCCGCGGTTTGCGAGACGGAGAACGCACCGCAGCAGCAGACAGCAACCAGCACAATCAACGCGCGACGCATCAGACAAACTCCTGTTGTTGAGGGACTTAAAGAAACCCGGGAAACGGGAAACAGTACTCTACCCGGTAGTAGACGAATTTTTCAAGTCGTGGTGAGCAAGGGTAGTGATGCAGTTTGGCTGACGCTCTTAGCCGGTCAGGCGGGAGATCCATCGCTACACCTGAAAAACGGCTACGCTCAGGATGATGCCGGGCAAGAGGCCCAACTGCACCACCTGAGCAAGAAAGCCCTGGAAGCTGTCGTCGAGACTTGGTTCTGTGCAAGAAAAGCCGCTCCTGGCGAGCGGCTTTCAATTTCAGTCCGGAAAAATGTACTCAGTGAGTGAATGTAAAGTTCACCCCGGTCGTCAGGATCAGATCGTTTTTCTTTGCGGTCGCAGGCGGGTTGGAAACATATATATCGCTGAACTGGTTCTGCCAGCCCAGCCACTTGGCGATTTTCGTCACCGTACCGAAGTCGAACTCTCCGCGATAGTCGCCGCCATACGAGCCCGACAAACTCGGATAGAAATAGAACTTCTCTGTGACCACCGTGGACTTCCCAGCCTTTTGCGTCAGTTCCTCGCCCAATGTCAGCGCAGCAAATTTGTTGGTTACGCCGTAAGAAGTAAAAGTTGGGGGAACAGTGGCAGGAGTCACTGGTGGACCGTCCGAATACGTTTCATGGGTATAGTTGAGGCCGGCCAGAAGATCAAAGACAGTCTTGTCGGACTTGATCGCATGATAACCCAGGCCGCCCCCGTACAGGCCGCGCAAATCCAGATCCTGCAGCGCATTGCTCATGAAGTCGGCGCCTACGAACGCGAACCACCGCGGTTTCAGATTGTAATCGTAGCGGATTCCTGATGTGATAATATCCGCGACCGTGCTGGGAGTAGCTAACTGATTCTCAGTATCGATCGAGGTCAAGTAGATTGTTATCTTGTCATTCAAAGTGGGATGGACGGCATTGATGCCCAACGCCAGGTTAGTGGTTTCACTGTTACCTCGAGCCACCGAGAAGCCTACGTTCACTCCGCCATTCCACCCGTGCAGTAAACCGGGGTGCAGCGACTTGTCGTAAGCGGCCTGCTCCGCATCATTCCGCATCAATACAACATTTCCCGCCGGAACTTCCACCGGACCGGCCTTGGTAGCTACTTCGATTTTTCCGTCGTTCTCATTCACCGGCCCGACCACGGTTTTCTTGTCGGATGTGCTGACATGTAATTCCTCATCAGTGGTGATCTTCGTGATCGCCTTGAAATCGAGGGTGACGTCTCCCGCATAGTCCGTATGCAGCACCAGGGTCTTGCCATCGGACTTCACGATCTTGCCGCTCAGGTGGTCACCATTCTTCAAGACGACCTGATCGGCAAATACTGCTTGCGCGACTGCCAAAACTAAACCGAGGACAACAAGTTTGTCTTTAAGCAACACTTCTACCTCCAGCTTCCAGAGAAGTTTTCACAGCTCAAATGCTAAATAAGGTAGCCCGGAACTACGGAACAAGACAGGAAATGGTCACAAGACGGCAACTGCATCTTTATTTGAGGTTAGAGACCGCCAGTTTAGCGCTCAGGCTTTGGGCTCTTTGGATTCAGTAGTCTTGGCCTGCTCGGTTGGAGCCGCAGCATTATCCTTCATGCCCTCTTTCAGGGCACGAATTCCCTCACCCAAGCCCTTGCCGAGTTCAGGCAATTTCTTGGGACCAAAAACCAGCAAGGCGATCGCAAAGATGATGATCAGGTGCGTCGGCTGAAATAGACCCTCAAGCATAGGAACCTCCAAAGACACCACAACCTAGTAATACGTTACCGGACGAACATGGGGGAAGTCAAACCTCGCGGCTACTCGCCCGCAAGATGGATGGCACAGCTGGGCTCCATCCCCACTCTCCCAGTTTGCTACTTGAGGAGAATCCGCGCTGTGATTCAAATCACAGCCCGTCGCGATAGCCGGCGCAGGACGCTTTCGGCGCAACCATTCCAGCCTATTACTTCCGTGATCTTACCTTGGGTTCTAGTGCCACGGTAAGGTGAGATCGGCGGTAGGAACCACCGCGAACCGCTCAGCAATCAGCGCGACCATTGGCGTATCCAGCAAGCCGAACCGTTGCCCGGAGATTCGAGTGAAGCGCAAGGGCCTGTCAGTTTTTTTGTTTCTCTTATTGGGTTCGCTGGCTGCCCATTCCAGCGAAAGCCAGCCGGTAAACGCCATCCAGTTGACGGCCTGGCTCACGGCGGGCGTGCCCAGCAGTCGCCTCGTCCGCATTATTCAAGAGCGCGGAATCACCATCACCCCAGGCAAGGAACAGATTCGCCAACTTGAATCGGCTGGCGCCGATCCAAGTCTTATCCGCACGCTGAAGAGCGTGAAGCCATCGCGGGCTACCGGTTCCTCAAGCTCCGAGACTTCGAAGTCTGACGTTCCCGAGACTTTGCTGCGCGCTCTCGCCGATGCCCACGCTCACCGCTTCCACGAAGCCGAGTTGGCTTTGCGCCAGGCCTTGACCTTGGATTCCGACAATGCCGCGCTGCACTTCGCCTTGGGCGCAATGCTTCGCCAACAGGAACGCTGGGATGATGCCTTCGACGAAGTTACGCGCTCGACGGAACTGATGCCCGATTTTCCCGAGAATCACAGCAGCCTGGCGTACATCTTCTACCGTCTCGATGACGGCCCCAACGCGATCGCCGAGGCGCGCACCGCCCTTAGCATGGATCCTCAAAACGCGGAGGCTTACCAATTTCTTGCGCTTGGTCTTTACTCCAGCGGGCAATACCAGGCGGCGGTACATGCTTTTCTTGAATCGCTCGCCCGCGACGACAAAAACCCAGACAGCTATTACGACCTCGGCATCACCCTGCACGCAGCCGGCAACCTGACCGGCGCCATTGACGCCTATCGCCAGGCGATGCATCTTAATCCCGTGTTCTGGCAAGCTCACTCCAATCTGGGGATGGTTTTGCACGAACAAAACAAACTTGACGAGGCCATCGGCGAATATCGGGAAGCCAAGCGCCTCGCGCCTCAGGATGCCGCCGTACGCAACAACCTGGGCAACACTTACTGCGATAAGGGCGACTTCGAGTCAGCCATGCTCGAACTGCGAGAACTCTATCGACAGCATCCCGAATGGCAGCAGGGACACACCTGCCTCGCCCGCGCTTACATGTCAAAGAAGGACTACGGCAGCGCGGTCAACGAGCTGCAACTATCCGTGCTCCAGAACCCCACCAGCTCCGCCGAGCACCGCATCCTCGGCGAAGCGTTGTTGATGGATGAGAAACTGGAAGATGGCGTGCGCGAGTTGCGCCTTGCGGTTGTGCTCAATCCCGACTCTGACACCGCCCACCAAGCCCTGGGCGCAGCGCTGTTCCAGCAGCAACAGCTGCCAGCGGCAGAAAAAGAATTTCGCGAGGCGCTTCGCTTGAATGGTTCTCCCGACAACCACTATTCTCTTGCGGCGTGCCTGATGACGATGGACCGCTACGAGGAAGCCTTATCGGAGTTGGAGACCGCCACGCGCCTCGATCCCGAGCGCCAGCTTTACCGCGCCCGCCGCGATGAACTCCTGAAATTGATGCAAGAAATGAAAGATTAAGAAAATGGCAATGAAATGTGAAAGAACCGAATTCTTGGTAACCGTCCGCTGGGACAGTACAGGCCACTGTACTCCGGTTATTTTCGACCGGAAAGTGAGCCTACTTACACTGAAAAGCAGGGCCTGCCCGTGCCAGCGACGCACCCGTTCCGCGCCACACATGAAGGGAATTTGATTATGGAATTGACTCAGGCAACACCGTCACGAGCCGCCAAAGTTACTTCTTCCTTGCTTCAGCCCGAGATCAAGATTCGGGGCGATGCTCAGAGCGATGTTCAAGATAATCTCCAAAAAGTGCGCAGTGATCTTCGAAACGCCGTCCGCAGCGGAGCCGACGCGTCGCACAAGTCCTCAGGCTTCGGTCTGCCCTGCGCCAATTGCCGTCTCTACTACCCCGCCAACCTCGACACCTGCCCAGCCTGCAATAGCAAACAGAGGGTTTCGCCAGTTGTAACGCGGGCGATTCCAATACCGCAACCAGCGACTGACCCTGAAGCCGATGCTGCCATGCTCGAGCAACAGAGAGAGGCGTTTCTGAAGGAGTTCAAGTCCCAGCTTTTCTCGGCGGATGGGGAAGCTTCCGATGCACCAGCGGGCTGCACACTGGGAGAGCATCAGGGCGAAACAGCCGAAGCGGCCTCGATCTGCAGGCCGTGTTACGACCGGCTGCAGGAGCGCGTGGATGTGTTTGAAGCCGCCTTGCACATCGATCTTAAGGAAGCGGCGCAAATTATCTACGACGCCGTCTGGGCCGATCCCTCCGACCCAACCAAGACCTACACCAATGCGGCCAGTGCGCTGCTTACCGAATTGCGCAAGCGTTCAGGAGCGTCCAGCCTGCTTGGTCCGTTCCATCCGCTGGGAAACTGAGTTTGTGCAAAAGCTGGGATGCTCTTGTGGGGACAGCCGCCGCCACCGGAGCGAAGCTCGACCGCGTTCTCTTTTTTACTCCGGCTTCAGCGATACCCATTTCTTTCCGGCGTATAACCGGTAGGCGCCGCCGTCCTCAACTATCTTGAGCGGGACGGCCCGCTTCAACTCTGCATCGGTTGCGAACGGTACGCTCAGTTTGTCTTCGTTGGCCACATCCATAATGAGGAATTTGTCAGCCGTAAAGCCGAAGCCGTATTCTCCCGGGAGCAACTCCGCGCCCGCGATCGTCAGCTTAGACTCGGTGACGAGCATGCCCTGATATTTCTGCTGAATCGCCGTGGAGTATCCCGAGGCATCTACCAGAGCGGCTAACGTGATCTTGCCGTCGCTCATTTGAAATCCCGCCGCGTTTCGCAATTGGGTGGGAGCCTTCTGTCCACGAAAGAAGAACTCGGCGGGCACTACATTCTTAAGCTCGTCGGCGGCCAGCAGGTGCTGCGAAGCTTTTTCCGCCAACGCGGAGGTTAACAGCATGACCAGAAGAGTCGCAAATGTTCCTAACCGCATCTTATTCAATGGCATATCCTCGGCATTATGTATTAAGGAAACACATAGGAAATCTAGTCTTTTCGGCCAACGGGTGCAAACGAGTAGTAAGACGAGTAGTAAAAATTGAGATCCGACTAATTCAATTTGCCCGCAAGATTCGGATAGTCCGCTCGTCTGCTCCGCCGTAATCTCTAGCTATCATGACTACGACAAACATGACTTTCCCAATGACGGCCGCGAGTGCCATACTCGCAGATGAAATCCCCAGCGATATGCTGGCCGCGCAGTCCAACTCGAAGCCAGCGAAGGATCAGATGGTCGCGGATCATCAAGGCGCGGATCAGCCCAACGACAACCGGCGCTGGGACTCCGTCGTCGCGCGCGATACCGCCCACGACGGAAAGTTCGTCTTCGCCGTATCCACCACCGGCGTGTATTGCCGGCCCTCGTGCCCAGCCCGCCGTCCGCGGCGCGAGAATGTGAAGTTCTTCTCGCGTCCCGAACAGGCCGAGCAAGCTGGCTTTCGCGCCTGCCTGCGTTGCCGGCCGAGGTTGATCAGCGGCAATCCGCAATCCGACTTTGCGAAAGAGATTTGCCGCTACATTGAGCAACACCTCGACGAGCCAATCACGCTGGGGCGACTGAGCAAGACATTTCGGCAAAGCCCGTTTCACCTGCAGCGCCGCTTCAAGGCCGCGCTCGGTATCACTCCGCGCGAATACGCTGACTCCTGCCGCCTGCGCCAGCTCAAACGCAATCTGCAGGCCGGAGACAACGTGACGCGCGCCATGTATGACGCTGGTTACGGGTCCAGCAGCCGCCTTTACGAAAAGACATCGTCGCAACTGGGCATGACGCCAGACAAATATCGCCGGGGGGCCATTGCCGCCACTATTCGCTACGCCGTCTCTGATTCGCCGCTCGGACGCATGCTGATCGCGGCCACCGACAGGGGAATCTGCTCGATTCAGTTCGCCACCTCCGATGGCGAGCTGCTCGAAGGCTTGAAGCGAGAGTTTCCATTTGCCGTGCGCAAACCCGATGAGGGCGCATTACAAGCCTGGGTGGAAACCTTGCTCTCCAGGATGACGGGCGACGATCTGAACGCCGCTCTGCCTTTGGATATCCGCGCCACTGCATTTCAGCGGCGCGTATGGACTTATCTGCAGTCGATTCCCTTCGGCGCGACGCGGTCTTACGGCCAGGTGGCGAAAGCGATTGGCCAGCCCACCGCGAGCCGCGCGGTCGCCCGCGCATGTGCTACGAACCCGGTGGCGGTTGCGATTCCATGCCATCGCGTGGTCCGCGAAGATGGCAGCATCAGCGGCTATCGCTGGGGCGTGGAGCGCAAGAAGACGCTACTCGAGTTGGAGCAGCGGGGGGTCTAAGACCGCTGCCCGCGCACCCCGCTCGTAGCGAACGTTCTGCGGGCTACCACGGCCCAATTCACGAACGCCAGGGCAATCGTTGCCACCAAAATTAGGGATTGTCCAAAATCCACTCGCGTCACCAGAACCACGCAAATCAGCACACCCAGCACGGCGAAGAAATTTCCGGCAGGCAGCCGGAACATCACGCCTTCAGGCTGCTTCCGCCGGAGGATGGGCAGGGCTGCGCAGCCGACACTGTAGTAGAGAAGCCGGGCTACTGCCGAGAGCGTTACGTTCCATTTGAAGTCGCCGACCAGCGCTAATCCCCAGACCATGGCCGCGAAGACTAGGATCGAGACATACGGCGTGTGAAAGCGGCGATGGACGGCGGCGAAGCCTTTAGGAAAGTCTCCTTGCTCGGCGAGGGCGAAGGGGACGCGCGGCATGGCAAGAATTTTCGCACTGAGATATCCATAGAAGGAGATCAGCGCGCCGACGGCAACCAGCGCGCCGCCCATGGGACCAACCGCTAGCCGCGCAACGTCGGCCAGCGGGCGCTCGCTGTGCATGGCGTCGGGCAGGACTCCGATAACCACCCACTGAATTAGAGCATAGATCAACGTGCAGAGCAGGAGAGCCGCCAACAGCGCAAATGGTGCGTCGCGACGGGGATTTTTCGCTTCGCTCATTGGAGCGAGCGCTGTCTCAAATCCGCCATAGGCGAAAACCAGAAGCAGCAAAGCTTTCATCCATTGGTTAGTTCCAGGTACAACAACGGAAGCAGTCGCAGCCTCCCAATGATTCCTGTGAAGCACAAACAGACCGAGGACGATCACGGCAAAGAGTGGCACAAGTTTGGCGGCTGTGAACAGGTTGCTCACCTGCGCTCCAGCCCGCACTCCCCGAACGTTGATGAACGCCAGGACCCCGATTAGCAGGGTGAGGATAAGGGCGCGTGGCAGCGGATCTTTGGCGTGCGGAAAAAATTCGCCCAGATAGATCACAAACAAGTTCGCATTGGCGGCCGGCGCGGCCACTTGTCCAAGCCAGAGCATCCATGCGGTTTGAATTCCCATCATACGCCCGAACGCGACGCGAGCGTAGAGGTAGGGTCCGCCAGCTTCCTGAAAGCGCGACGCAACCTCTGCGAAGCAGCCGATGATCACGCTCATTCCAGCGCCAGCTGCCAGCACGGCGTAGGGGCTATAACGACCGATGAGAGCCGCCACCGTCGAGGGCAAGCCAAACACGCCACTGCCAATGATGGAGTTCACTACTAGCGCGACCAGGCTCCAGCGGCCGATGGCGCGGAGTAGTTGGTGCGTGGGTGGGGTTGGGGCAGCGGATTCCATCCGTGCGTTTGTATCACAACCGGACGATGCGGGAAGCAGTCTTGCCTGGGCGCCGCGCTTCGCGCAGGCTTGGACGGCCGAGGCGGCCGTCTCCACATGGTCACTGGCTTGGACAGCCGGGGTTTGCTGTCGCTACACGGCCTGGGCTCGTCTACAATACGCCGGAAATCCGAAGGCGACCTTCTTTGTATTTCCGAGGGAGAGATTCGATGAGCACACAGCGTCGACCCGTTTTCATCACCGGGGGAACCGGGTATATGGGTTTGAGGTTGATTCCGCGGCTGCTGGAGCGCGGGCACGAGGTGCGGGCGCTGGTGCGTCCGGGCTCGGAGAAGAAGTTACCGCCTGGCTCGGTAGCGGTTCTGGGAAACGCGCTGGACTGGAACAGTTATTCCGACAAAATATCTTCGGCGGAGACGTTCGTGCAACTGGTTGGAGTCGCGCATCCGAGTCCCGCGAAGGCGGAGGAATTCCGCAAAGTGGATCTGGTTTCCGGGTTGGGAGCCGTGACGGCGGCGAAGGCTGCAGGCATTCGTCACTTCGTCTACCTGAGCGTCGCCCATCCCGCACCCATGATGCAGGCTTACATCGCGGTGCGCGCCGAATGCGAAGCGGCCATCGAGGCAACGGGCCTGAATGCCACCATCCTGCGGCCCTGGTATGTGCTGGGCCCGGGACACCAGTGGCCTTATCTTCTTGCCCCAATCTACAAAGTTGCCGAAATGCTGCCACCAACCCGCGAGGGCGCGCTGCGCTTGGGACTGGTGACCTTGGAACAAATGGTAACTGCACTGATGGCTGCAGTGGAGAATCCGGCGCACGGGATTCGGGTCGTGAGCGTGCCGGAGATCCGTTCGGCGATAGCGTGAAAACCCTTGCCCATAGCGGGTTTCGGCGCCATCGATTGTTTAGGTTACTTTTTCAGACCAAGGTAATCGCTTGAATTACCAAAGCGCATGATCGTGGGACATCTATCCGCTTCCTACTGCCGATGAGATGTTCAAACGGCACGCAGACAGTCGCTAATCCATGGGGATCGAATCAGAGATGGACGACCTGCACACACGAATGATGCGCGTCACCGAAGATCTGCGGGTAATCCAGCGGGAGCTTAACTGCGCCGCCATGCAAGCGCCCAGTGATCCGGAATTAATGGAGGCCTTGAGCGCCCTGCCCGAGACGGAAGCCATCCAGACTCTGTGCAAGTCGCTCGACCAGATGCGCCACTTTCTGTGGTTCTACACCCAGGTGATGAGCAACGAGCCCGAACTGGGCGACAAACTGCGTCAATCGAATGCGTCAAAGACGGTACAAGATGGCAAAGTAGACACGTCTTTCCTCGATCAACTGAGTCGCTCCGATGAGGCCATGCTGCTGCGCTACCTGGCCGAGGCCAAGGAACGCAAGCCGAATTAGGTCAATCCTATAACTATTACGTTAACAGCGTAGAGACGTAGCTTTGCTACGTTGTTCTTGACGCCGCCACAAACCGCGCTAGAAGCCATCACCGCGAACCACTGTTTTCCTCACCTCTCCATTTGCGCTCAGCACAATGATGTTGGCCTCCGCGCCTTCTACCAGCTGACCGTGTTGCGCGAGGCCAACCGCGCGCGTGGGGTTCAGCGTGGCGGCGCGAACCGCATCCTGCAGGCTCCAACCGGCGAATTCAGTCACGTTGCGGACCGCGCGGTCCATGGTCAGAACACTGCCGGCGAGCTTTCCATCCATCGTGCACTTCCCGTCTTTGACCTCGACCTGTATGGGGCCGAGCTGATAGGTGCCATCCGGCATGCCAGCTGCGGCTGTGGCGTCGGTGATGAGCACGGAGCGTTCGAGTCCTTTGGCCTGCAAGAAAAGCTGCACGACTTCAGGGGCGAGATGAATTCCGTCGGCAATAATATCGGCGGTGAGCTGCCGGTCGACAAGCACTTCGCCCAGGATGCCAGGGTCGCGATGATCCAACGGCCGCATCGCGTTGAAGGTGTGAGTGGCATGGCGTGCGCCAGCCCGCACTCCTGCGCGGGCGGCATCCAGCGTAGCGTCCGAGTGTCCGATGCTGACGCAGACATTGCGCCGCGCCGCCTCGGCAATCACTTCTAGTGCTCCAGGCAGTTCGGGGGCGATGGTCATCATGCGCACGTGGCCGCGCGCCGCCTGCCAGAGGCGTTCAAAAATTTCCAGCGTGGGCTCGACCAGGAATTCTGGGGGATGGACTCCACGACGTTTGTGACTGAGAAACGGACCTTCCAGATGGATGCCGAGCGGCCGGGCTTGCACGCCTCCACCATTGCTTGCATATGAATCCTGAGACGCCTCGATGGCATCGGCCATGCGTTCCAAGGCTACACAGGTCTGGTCGAGCGGCGCCGCGACAGTGGTGGGGAAATAGCCGGTGACGCCATGCTTCGTCAGGAAGTTGTTGAGGTGCGGTAAGTCTGTAATCGCAGCCCGCATTACATCGAGGCCGGCGCCGCCATGCATGTGAATGTCGACAAATCCTGGAGCCAGAATGGCATCGCCGAGATCGTCCGCAAAATTAAGGACCGTCGCATTTCGAGGAATCTCTTGCTCCGCCCGCGAGGAAACCGCGGTGATTACTCGATCTTCGATAAATAGAAGCGGGTCCTCTATTACTTCCTGTGGCGTATACAGGCGATTAGCGCAGAGGACGATCATATTTGCGATGGATCGAGTCGCGTTGAAATAGGCCTCTTCAGTGTAGCGGAAACTGATTCAGCAGAGAGATACAAACAGTGGAACTCGCCGTCGACGTCATGAAAGAACTTAGCTGGAATCGGAAAAGCCGGTGCGCCTTGAAGTCAAAACCTAGCGAGAGCCACGAAGCTCGCGATGTTATAATCGTTGTGCCTGTTGAAAAACTGCGCGGGTGAACGTGTTCTCTGTAGGCACCCGCAGCATCGTCGGGGAGTGGCTCAGCCTGGTAGAGCACCTGGTTCGGGACCAGGGGGTCGGAGGTTCAAATCCTCTCTCCCCGACCATCTTTTCAAACACTTAAACCGCACTTCTGGTTTTCCGTCTACATCGATGGTGTCGAAATTGTAGACGGTCGTGCTTTCCTGGATTTCCCGCTGGGTTTCCATCGAGAATTACAATCCGATCCTACCGCAAGAATTGTCCGGGGCCCTTCTATTGGTGCGCGGCATCCTCAAAAACATTATCCTAGTCGGGTTGCTGCCCGGCCAATTCTCCCGCGTGTGCAGTCGTGTGAAAACCAAGTTTCCGAGCCATGGAATAGGCCTTTCGAAATAGCTCGAGTGGGATTCCCGGTTCAGGGCCACCCATCCCTACGCCGATCACCCCCAGTTGTTCCATTGCCATCGAGCTTCAACACTGTGCGCATTTGCTTGTTCAGGGCCATAGAACCGCGCCAGGTCGAGACGCTCTAACAGTTTCGTACCGCTACTAACGATGTCACCGAGGGACGAACCTCCAGAGGAACGTTGAAGGGCCGCTGCTCGGCATACAACGTAAAGCCAAGTCCCCGGAGAAACGCACACACTTCCTCTGCATTCACTCCCAGATGTGAATGAACATCGAGCAAGACCGCAAGGCTGCGCTGGGCAGCGAGGGTTTCCTGTGCGCCGCGCAACACCTGCATCTCTGCCCCTTCCACGTCGATCTTGATGGCATCGATCCAACCCATCCCCAGCAAGAGATCGTCCAGTCGCCGCGTCTTGACTGCGATCGTGCCCTCATTCCGCTGTGCCAGCCCTCCGATCAGCGAGTGGAATCCGCTCTTTTCTCCCAAGTGAAGAGTCGCCGTCCCGTTGGTGTCGCTCAGCGCGAGTTGCTGGAGGTCGATGTTGCGATAACCGTTTTTTGCGATGCTCTTGCGCGTCCAGCGGCAATTCTCCGGGTGTGGCTCAAAGGCGAGAACCCGGCCCCCAGACCCCACCAGCCGGGCTGCAGCCAGAGCGAAATCGCCCTTGTTGCAGCCCACATCGACGAAGGTTGCTCCGGGGCGGAGGAAATGGCGCAACGCCTGGTGCTTCTCCGGTTCGTAGCGACCGAGAGCGCGTTGCAGCATCATGCTTGACTCTCTCAGGTTGAGATAGATCCATCCTCCCTCGAATTTGTAAGGCAGGTATACCGGCGGCAGAAGACGGGACCAAAGCTGATAAGTTCTTAACAGAAGAGTCTTGCCTTTTTCCCGTAGCGCCATTTGAGACTGCCTCCAGAACGGAATTCTTACACCTTTCTGACATTACAAGAGCCTCCAAATTCAAGAAAGTTCCCATCTCCATTTCTAGGTTTGACCGCTACAGAAACGAGTTCCTTACACATGAAGGCGCGCGGCGGCATTTGGCTCGTTTCAATTCACGCGAGTGTGGACGATTTTGTAGCGGTCGAAGCACTTTCGTTCAACTTGATTCAACGGCGTTCAAAACGAGGCTGTAACGGGAACAAAACAAATCACTTGGAACCTCCAAAATTCAGGAGATTTCAACAAGCATCTGAATCTGGTTCGGGACCAGGGGGTCGGAGGTTCAAATCCTCTCTCCCCGACCATTTCTAGTTGATTCGGTTGACTCAATTCTCGCGGTTTCCGCAAGTCTCTGATTCCAAACACTGAGTTTTGTGTCCCAGTTGCGTCCTCTCTGTGGGGAACCAACTGGTATGATGACCTTCGGTAAAAGCCAGATGTTCTTTTTCTGGAATTGAATCTGAGGTCGACCAAGGATAGTCATCTTTATTCCGCCAATGGGGGACGTATTGACTGACTCGAGCCATAACGCTTTCAATCGTCGTGAGTTCATCCACAGCGCGCTTGCTGGAGCTGCCTTCGCCGCATTGCCAATCTTTGCTTTCTCTTCAGATGACCCCGGCCTCCAGCCGGTGCTGAGCCAAATACCGAAGATGCATGATGAGAATGTGAAGCGGCTGCAGGACTGGATCGCTTTGCCGTCGATCGCGGCCGAGAACCGCAACTATCCGCAGGGCCCTGACTATATGGCACAACTCGCTCGCGAGGCAGGATTTGCGAACGTTGAAATTGTGCCAACATCGGGTAAGCCTGGGGTCTTCGGCACTCTCGATGCTGGTGCGGCAACCACCGTCGGCATCTATTTTATGTACGACGTGAAACAGTTCGACCCGTCGGAGTGGTCTTCGCCACCGCTCGAAGGCCGGATCGTGGACAAGGAAGGGTTGGGCAGGATCTGCGTCGGCCGGGGCGCTGTGAACCAGAAAGGTCCAGAAACGGCGTTCCTCGGCGCCCTTCATGCCTTCAAGGCTGCGGGAACAAAGCTGCCTGTAAATCTCGTGCTCGTCTGTGAAGGTGAAGAAGAGATTGGTTCGACCCACTTTCCGGAGGTTGTGCACCAACCCAAGGTCACCGCCACATTGAAGAAGTGCATGGGTGTGTTCATCCCAGAAGCGGGCCAGGACGTGGATGGAGGCATACAGATATCACTAGGCGCCAAGGGGGTAGTTGAGCTCGAACTGGTTTCCAGTGGAGAGCGATGGGGACGAGGGCCCAAACACGACGTTCACTCCAGCCTTGAGGCACAGGTGGACAGCCCCGCGTGGCACCTGGTGCAAGCGCTCAACACGCTCATCGAGTCCGATGGGCACACGCCTGCTGTGGCGGGCTTTTTTGACAAGGCCAAGCCGCTCAGTCCTGCACAAATAAAGATGATTCAGGATGCCGCCGCTCACCGTAGTGAGGCCACTGCTAAGAAGCAGCTAGGCGTTGAGCATTGGGTGCATGACACAAACTGGCTTGATTCGCTCGTGCTGCTCGAATCCAAGCCCACAATCAACATCGAGGGCCTGGTCGGTGGATACACGGGGCCCGGTGGCAAGACCATCCTGCCGCATCGCGCCGTCGCGAAGATTGACATGCGACTGGTACCGGACATGACGGCCGCCGGTACACTGGCGCTTCTGAAGGATCATCTTGCCAAACACGGCTTCGGCGATATCGAGGTCAATATGAGTGGTGGTTACGATCCGACACAGACCTCGCAGGATTCGAAGCTCATCCAGGCGCAAATTGCGACTTACCGTAAGCTGGGCTTGGATCCCGTGCCGTGGCCTCGATCCGCCGGGTCCTGGCCGGGATACATCTTCACTTCCGAACCTCTCAATCTTCCCGCCGGACATTTTGGAGTGGGGCACGGGACTGGGGCACATGCTCCGAATGAGTACTATCTGATCGATTCCACCAACCCAAAGGTTGCGGGGATGGATGGGGCTGTGCGCTCCTTCGTCGAGTATCTCTACGCTTTGGCATAAAGCAGAGCGAGATGATAATTATCAATCCTAATTATTGGTCCCTAGCCAAGCCAAAGCCGGCTTTCAAAGGTCGAATCAAGGCTCAACGCCTGCATAAAGAGGAATCGCTCCGCGGGCGGCGTTCTTGTCAACCACGCCGTCCTTCATTACAAACACAACGCGCCGAACGGCGGTGATGTCTTTCAACGGGTCTCCGTCGAGCGCAATGATGTCCGCTTGAAAGCCGGGGGCGATGGAGCCAATTTGATCGCCCAAGCCTAGCGCTTCAGCGCCCAGCGAGTTGGCAGAGATCATCGTTGCCATCGGGTCCAAACCGCAGTCCCGCACGCGATCGATGAACTCCTCGGCATTGCGCCCGTGAGCGCCCGCCACGGCGTCAGTGCCAAAGACGATTTTCAGCCCCGGAGTTTTTGCTGCGTGTTTCACGATCTCGTGGTCCATCGGCAGGATCTTCTCCATCGCAGCAAATCCCTCGGCAGTGTAGCCTTGTGTGCCGAGATACCTTTCCCTGTTCTGCAAGTAGTTCTCAATGACCAGCCCGCATTGCGGATCGAAATAGGTGCCCCTCTCTGCCATCAATTTCAAGTCGTCGTCCGGAGCCAGCGTACCGTGCTCAACCTCAGTGCAGCCGGCGAGAGTCGCGGCGCGGACTGCTTCTTTGTAGGCGTGCACGAGGGTGCGCAGTCCCTGCTTCTTTGCTTCATCACAAGCCGCGTTCAATTGCTCCTGCGAAAGAGTCATTCCTCCGCCCTGGCGAATGGACTTCGACGCGAAGATTTTGATCAGGTCCGCGCCGGCTTGCTTTTGTTTCCTCACGTAAGCGCGGATTTCATCGGGCGTGCCGGTCGCCTCCCCTCGCCCTTCGAGCGGTTGGTTGGCCGTCAGGATACGCGGGCCGGGGAGTATTCCTTTCGCGATAGCATCGCGCAGGGGAATGTCGTTGGGCGCACCCACACTTTGCACGGTCGTGAAGCCTGCCATCAGCGTCACCCACGCATTCGACGCCGCTTGATAGGCATCCTCTTGGGTTGTGCCTTCCGTGCCTGCGTTTGCCCCGTCCTTGCCGAAGATCCATGTAATGTGCACGTGCGCGTCAATCCAGCCGGGCAACACCGTCAACCCGCGCAGGTCATAGTCCAACGGCCCCTCGACCTTGGGACCTATCGCAACAATCTTTGAGCCCTCGATCACGATCCGAACGTCATGGAGTATGTGACCCTTGCCATCCATCACCACGCTCGCGGCAATTACTGTTGGGTGCGGCGAGGCAAACGTCTGTGCAGGAATTCGAGGCGCCAGGGCGCAGACACCAACTATGCTGAGGATGCATGAAATAGTCTTTGTCGGTCGCATGACCGCTCCTTCTTCGGCTCGATCTGAAATACCAACCAAATTCTGTAGCTGTTGAACCAGAATTCCGATTCGGACCTCTGGCTTGTGCATTGTAGGCGTCTAGTTCACAGCCTGTCCCGCCGGGAAAAATTACCCCCGCCATTTCGGAATAAATTCAACCGCCGGGCGTGAGACTCCTTCTGCTGTCTTACCTTTTTCATCGTCGATCCGTCTGCCCAAACGGAGTTGTTGAGTACCGCAGCGGCTGATACGCTGGAAACGGCAATCGACAACCTTTATACTTTGCCACTGCCATGCAACCCCTGCCGGGCAAGAAGAGGAGCCATGCTTTCAACCAACGTCCGCCGCTGGTTTGGAGTGTTCGTAGCTATGATTATGCTCACAACAACCATGTTTGCGAAGACTCGCGTTTCCAGGCAATCATTTGGGAGCACCCCGGAAGGGACGGCGGTAGATCTTTATTCGCTGAAGGATGGAAAGGTCGAGGCCGGCATTATTACTTACGGAGGGATTGTCGTCTCCCTTCGCACACCGGATCGCAATGGCAAACTTGACGACGTGGTGCTGGGTTGCGACTCGGTCGAGAAATACATCGCGCAGACGGCACACTTTGGGGGGATTGTTGGCCGCTACGCAAATCGCATTGCGCATGGCACCTTTCAACTCGATGGTCACACGTATTCCATCCCCAAGAACGATGGCGACAATGCTCTTCACGGCGGAACGCGAGGGTTCGACAAAGTGGTTTGGGCGGCCAAACCGATTCAGGATGGGGTGGAGCTCACATATGTGAGCAAAGATGGCGATCAGGGTTTTCCCGGCACACTCACAACAGTCGTGCGGTACACCCTGAGCGGAGGCGCTTTGCGAATCGAGTATTCGGCGACCACCGATAAGGATACGGTTCTCAACCTCACCAACCATTCTTATTTCAACCTGGCTGGCCAAGGGAACGGTGACATTCTGCGGCATGTACTGAAGATCGATGCTGCGCGCATCACACCGGTGGATGCGAATCTAATTCCTACTGGAGAGCTGAAGCCGGTCGAAGGCACGCCGTTCGACTTTCGCACGCCTCATGCGATCGGGGAGCGGATCGAAGCAGACGATCCTCAATTGCGACTCGGCCGCGGCTACGACCACAACTTTGTGCTGGATCATGCGCCTGGGCAGTTGGCGGAGGCGGCTGAAGTGTACGAGCCGACTACAGGGCGAATTCTGCGCGTGACGACCACCGAGCCCGGGGTTCAGTTCTATACGGGAAACTTCCTCGACGGCTCGATCACGGGAAAAGACGGACGCGTTTACAAGCGACGATACGCTCTTTGCCTGGAGACGCAACACTTTCCTGATTCGCCGAACCATCCCAGCTTTCCCTCGACTGAGCTGAAACCAGGCGAGAAGTTCTACAGTGTGACCGTGTATGAGTTCAGCGCGGGCACGCGATAAGGCAAGGCCGAGATGGAAAACCTCAGTGGACCGACTCTAGGCCAGGGCCGTTGCCTGCAGCTCGGAGACGACGGCTTCCAGATGGGCCAGCGTTTCCGCGACTGTGAGAGAGTACATTTCGCGGCCCAATCCCTCGCCAGACTCCATTGCGGATTTCAAATAGTGGCCGGCAATCTCAACCGCTAGCGAATCCGTGATGAGTTTGCCGGTGCGTTTCTTGTACTCCACCCACGCCGGATGCGGCAGGGCTACCCAGACCGTTCGTCCATCCACCAGAAACTTGATGTCGACAGCATCGGCGTGCCGCGTGGCAATCGCGACGATCAGCGCTTGATAGACGCAGTGAACTGGTTTTTTGGTCCAGCGGTCGATGGCGGTGAAATCCTCAAACATGGCTAGGAAAACTATAGCGGACGTACGCGGCGCGAGCAAATCGACGAATACGGCCAGCCCATAGAGCTTCTTCCCAGCGATTTCCTTAGTTTTTGAAGGGACTGAACCGGTCCAAAGCTGAGGGGCCACGCCCGATACACGCAATATCCGCAAGCGCGGCGGGCGAGGGCGCGGCCCGGACAGCGACGGCGACGCTACGCCTACGGGGCTTCGATCAGCTCCATCTTGCCGTCACGGGTGCGGTGCAGGATCATCACTTTGCCTTTGGGATCGCGGAAGACGAAGACGTCGCGGTCGCGGAAGTGGGCTTCTTTGATGGCCTCTTCGAGCGTCATGGGGCGCATCGAGACCGCTTCACTCGATCGAACCAAGTGCACTTCGGTAGTCCTGGCTACGGCGGGATAGCGGTGCACGGCGACGGGCACGGCTGTTTTTTCGGTCAATCCAACTTTTGTCTGGACGTCTTCGGGCAGCGGCTGCTGGGAGTGGCCATTCCACTTCTTCACTTCTTCGCTTTTGCGCGCCGAGCGTTTCTTCGACTGCCATTTGGTTTTGTATTTCACTGCCTGCTTTTCGAGGTGATCGATAGCCTGGTTGATGGCGATAGTCATGTCTTTGGCTTGCGCCAAGCCGACTAGCGGGCCGTTGCGCGGACTGATGGTGATTTCAGCTTTATGACGATGTTTCTCGACGGTGAGGATCACTTTGGTTTCAAATCTGTCGCCCAGGATTTTGCGGATTTTTGTGAGGCCAGTTTCTACTTCTTTACAGATGGCGGGAGTTACTTCGTAGTGCCTCCCGGTATATTCCACGTTCATGAGCGCCCCTCCTTAGATTCTTGCTCGAGATAAATTGGGCACTGCATTAAGGATGCGAGCCAAACGCGCGATTATTGCGTCGCAATGAACGCGACGCACCGCGCGGCTCGCTCAGATCCTTCGGCCGCGACGGCAGCGGTCTCAGGATGACAGCTTTTTCCACTATTCATGGGCTATTCCTTCACTCTGCGCTGATGGGTGCTTGGGATTCGCATGTCTTCACGGTACTTGGCCACAGTTCGGCGCGTGACCTGAATCCCTTGTGATTGCAGGATGCGGGTTAACTGCTCGTCGGTCAAGGGACGGTTGGGGTCTTCTTCTTCGATCAATTTCTTGACGCGGCGTTTCAGGATCAGCAGTGACGTGTTGCCGCCTTCGGGGCCTTGCACACTCTCGCTGAAGAAATATCGCAACTCGAATACGCCCTGCGGCGTGTGAGCATATTTGCTGGCCACGGCGCGGCTCACGGTGGAAGGATGCACGCCGATTTCTTCGGCGACCTCCTTGATCATCATGGGCTTCAGGTAGTCGATGCCTTTTTCCAGAAAGTCATACTGCCTCGCCACGATGCAGTAACAGACCTTAGTGATGGTTTGCTTGCGCTGCTCGATATTCTTGATGAGCTGGATGGCGCTCTTGTAGCGCTCTTTCACGTAGTCACGGGTATTCTTGTCGTTGGTTTCGCGAGTAAGCAGGCGCTTGTAAGCCGGATTGAGGCGAAGCTGCGGCAGGTCGTCGTCATTCATCAGAACCAGCCATTCGTCGCCGTGCTTGATGAAAGCCACGTCGGGTTCGATCAGACGCGCCTGAACCTTGTTGTACTGCAGGCCGGGACGCGGATCGAGGGTCCGGATGTAGTCGATTGCCTGCTGCACGGCATCGGCGGGGCGCCCGATGGCTTTGGCAATTTCCTTGTGCTGTTTACTTTGGACCGCGCGCAGGTGTTGGTCGACGATGGCGATGGCATCCTGCAGGACCTGCGCAGTGCCGTTCCCGTTTTTCTCGCCGTTCTTGTGCTGGGCGAGCTGTTGCTGGTGATGGCGCAATTGGCGGAGGAGGCATTCGCGCAGTTCGCGGCAGCCTACACCGGGAGGGTCGAGTTGGCGAACCACCTCGAGCGCTTCGTGAAGATCCGCAAGGGTGAAGCTGGCTTGGTAGACAACGCGCTGAGTGGCGGACGCGGCCTCGGACGCGGGCGGGATTGCCGGCGCGGAATCTCCGTTGCGTGAGGCGACACTTGCTTCTGCGAGCGAAGCTTCAGGCAGACTATCCAAGCCCCGGGAAGAATCTTCCGCTACGCCGTGAGAATCGGAAAGCTGCGAGGGATTCAATTCCTCACCGATCAGCTCATCCGAACGGCTGGGCGCAACGTCTGCGGCGACCGTATCGCTCGCGGGCTGCTCTGCGCTCCACCCCAAGGCAACAGCCTCACTAACAATATTTCTTGCAGCGGCCGCGTCGGCTTCGGGAGGCGCGGGTGCTGCTACTCCTAACATCTCGTCATCGCTGGCGATCAAGTAGCCATCTTCGTTGAGATTGCCGATGATCTGCTCGGCGGCGTCGCGGACTTCTGGCCGCAGGCTCAAGGCTCCCAACTGCCAGGCTAAGTGATCGGTCAGCGTGGTTGGCTTGGAGAGGAAGTTTTCAAAGGACGGGCGCTCGATCTCTTCCATCTCGCCGCGAGTGCGGTATCCGGGATCGAGATAATCCTGGAAAAAGGATCCGAAGTCGATTTCTTCGAATGGATCTTTCTTCTCGGCGGTGATCGGAGTTTCTTCTGTGGAAGTCTTAGTGGGGCGATCGCGGTCTTCTTCTTTGCGGCCAACCTCATCGATCAACGGAACAGATTCTTCGAGCTCTTCGAGAACCGGATTCTCAACCATCTCGGAGTTGATCATGTCCTTGAGCTCAAGCTTGTTGAGCGCGAGGACAGAAACCATCTGCACCAAGCCCGGAGTAAGGATCTGGCGCTGCGACAGCTTGACGCTCAGTTTGTGCTGAAGTAGGACCATAAAAGTCAGTGGTTGGTGGTCAGTAGCTAGTGGTCAGTACTGAGCACTGATCCCTGGCCACTGGCCACTGCCTTTTCACACCAGCGAGAAGCTTTCTCCCAGATACACGCGGCGAACTTCCGGATCGCTGGCGAGCTGCTCGGGCTGGCCCTGGCGGAAGATTCTGCCGTCGTCGATGATGTAAGCGCGATCCGTCACAGATAACGTCTCACGCACGTTGTGATCGGTGATCAATACTCCGATGCCGCTGGCCCGCAAACCGCTGATAATTTTTTGCAAGTCGAGAACGGCAATGGGATCGATCCCGGAGAACGGTTCGTCGAGCAATATGAAAGTTGGATTGATGCACAGGCAGCGGGCAATTTCCACGCGCCGGCGCTCGCCCCCGGAAAGGGCATAACCCCGGTTCTGTCGAATGTGCTCCAATCCCAGCTCATCGATAAACTTCTCCATCTTCTCGCGGCGCTCGTGCCAGGACATAGGTTGCGCCTCTAACACCGCGAGGATGTTCTCTTCAACTGTTAGTTTGCGAAAAACCGACGCTTCTTGCGGGAGATAACTGATGCCAAACTGGCGGGCCCGCAGATACATGGGAACGTCAGTGATGTCCTGACCGTCATACAGCACGCGGCCAGTATCAGGGGGGATCAGGCCAACGATGGCGTAAAACGTAGTCGTCTTGCCCGCGCCGTTAGGACCAAGTAAACCAACCACTTCGCCCTGCTCGACGCGCAGGCTGACACCATTTACAACGCGACGGCCGCGGTAAGACTTGCCAATTTCATCCGTGGCCAGAGTACGCATTATCTTGACCGTGTTTACTGCGCACGCATTTATCGTGCCACTCGTGTTTGTGTTACCACAGGAGTACTTGCTTCGCCTTCTACGAGCACCCTATCATCGCCTCTGAAGAAAGTCAACGAAACGCCGGTAATCTTGCCACGTTCGGCATCAAAAATGCTGGGCGGCCCGCCGGTGAGGACAAATTTGTCATCGGAGGCGGTATAGACCAGCCTCTGACCCTCGGCTCGTCGAGCCGGTTGTTGGATGACCACGTTGCCCTGCGCGACTATGCGATCGACGCGACCGGGTCCGGTAACTTGTTGATTATTGGTAGTTTGGCTTCGAGGAAGAAGATATGCGTCAGCAGTGTTCGAGGTAGCGGTGAAGCTTGTACCTTTGGCGGTCACGCCTCCTTCATAGTGAGCTCGGCGTTCGGCATCTACGTAGGTGAGTCGGGCCGCACTTATGGTCACCGGGCTGGCCTCGCTGGGTTTTTCCTCAGCTTTTCCACGAGATTTTCCGGATAGCGGTCTTTCTGCTGGAAAGAAATCGGGCCGACCTTGATCCGTCTGAATCAGCTTTGTTTGAACCAGTACCGTGGAAACCGGCTGCGCGGCGGTCCCTTGGGCCATTAGGGCGCGACGATTCCGGTCAAACTGGATCGAGGGAGCTTCGATCACGTTCGCGTCCTGCCATAGGCGCGCTTTGCCCTGGTACAGCGCAGTCGCGGTCGAGTTATGCGCCGTCATGCTGGCTGCCGTCACATGAATCGGGGAAGCGGACGCCAGCAACGCGCCGTCTGGTTGCTCTTTTAGTTCGCTGTAAGTGCTTTTCACGTCGCCGTCGGCGAACGCCTCATCGGTGGCGCGATCGATGCGGATGCTCTTCGCAGTTGTGACCATACCGCCGTCAGAAATGCGCGGGCTCCCGCTGAGCACAAGAATACGATCAGCGGGAGTGTAGAGGGCTTTATCCGCCCACGCTTGGGTCCGCTTTTCAGGCGGCTGGCCATCAGTATAGGCAACTTTTCCCTGCTGGGTGATTGACGAAATGCCGGACGCTTCGCTGCTCTCTGGAAGGAACGCAACGTCGAGCGTCTCACTCGTACTTACGCGGTCGGGCAGGCCCGGAGCCGAGTTCACGATTTTGGCATTGGGAGCACCATGGACTGAAGCTAATCTGCTGGCGCCCGTGGAGGTCGCGGCGAATTTCGCCTCGAACCGGCCAGCGGTGACGACCGTTCGTTGAGTCGAGGCTTGCGCACCGGCCGCATTCGAACTTTGCTGAGTAGAGTTCTGCGCCGGGGAAATCGTGATCTTTGCGTTGCCGGTTGTTGCGGCGTGATCCAGGCGGCGCCCCTCCGCGACGAAGAAGTCGATGATGGGCGCGGCGATGTCTAAATCCTGCGGCGTCGATGCACTTCCCGTTGCCTTTTCGTTGCTGGCCGCGTGCTGAGCCAGATGGACTCCCTCCGCAGCGTGTACTTTCTGCAACTGATTCTGTCCCGCGAAATCCAGAATCACTCGCCCGGCATCGCCCACCATTGGTTGGGAGCCAATACGCTCAGCGTGGACATGGCCCGTCAAAGTAGCTGTACGCAGCAGGTTTTGCTTGCCGGTAAGAAGCATTTCGCCTTGATCGGCGCGAGCGCGCATCTGGTCGGCATCTTGTCCCTCAGAATTTCGTCCCGTGGATTGTGCGGTCACATTTCCCGTAGCCAGCACGCGCTCCACATTATTGTCTGGTCCCAGGAAAAACGTGGCCTGCTCCGCCTCCACCGTTCCGCTCTCGCGCTGCAGGCTGGCATCATCGAGTTCGATTACCCGGGGATCGCGCGTGATTCGGCCGTGAGTAGCGAAAATGCTTGCGGCATCCTGCCCGGTCAAGGTCACGTGAATCTGCGACAGCAGCGTCAGCGTGTTGGTCTTGGCCGCATACTCGATACCGACGGCCCAGCCGCTGGCCTGTGGCGTGCGGAAGTCCACTCGCTCATCGGTGGAGGCGTCGCCGCTGCCCTGGTTGAAAACCAGGTCTCTGGTCTTCAGGTGGATGGGGTTCTTGAGTTCCTTAGGCGCACCCTGATCGGGTCCGGTCAGGCCGCCGGGATTGGCTTCGAGATCGATCTGCACCTCACCGCGAGCGGTAACGTTGCCAGTTTGTTTGTCATAGCCGAAGTCGTCGCCATAAATCTGGTCGAAGCGCGAGGAGTCTCGGCCGTAAAGAACAATGCTGACGTTGTGCAACTCGGCGCTGCCGTTGAGCTTGAACTGTCTCAGGTCGCTCGCCTGGATCGTGAACAAAGTTCGTCCACCGTCGGACTTGGAAAACTGAAAGCCGGAGGCGGTCTGCCTGATGTCAATCCCAAGCTTGTTGGGAATCTCTTTCAGGATATTGCGCTGGCGCAGACGCGCATAGAAATACATTCCCGCGATCACCGCGGTGAACAGAACCGCGATTACCATGAGCAACCGTCGGAGCCGGTAGATTGGGAGGGGCATCCTGCCATTAGTTTACGGCAAGGGCTCCGGAACTTCTTGGATGTAATGCCTGCCAATCCTCGGAGCGGGGCGCGTCGTGATGAAACGATTCGCCCCCCACCAACACTATCCATATGGAAGAACTATATTCGGGCAAGCCAGAAGGTAGGGCCAGCCCTGCCTGCAATCTTGCCAGACCTGGGCGAGACTGGAGACATATGAAGGGTGTACTGGCCGAATGGTAAATGGAATCCACCAGCCGGTTTTACGGCGGCAGACTATTAGATTGACAACCCCGCTGTTGCAGAGCATGCTCTGGGCTGCTTTATACCCTCTCTTCCCCCTGTTGTTTGCCGGAACTAGATCTCGATATTTATATACCTGCATTTTCCTAAAGCGTTCGGCTCAATTCTGAACTAAGGAGTGCCTCCATGAAAGGTCAAAGAAGATTTCCAGCCAGAAGTCTAGCTATAGGATCCCTGATCGCGGTATCGATTCTTGCCAGCGCATTGCTGGCCTCTGCCCAGGCCGGCTCAGCCCCTTCAATTGCGTCTCTTACCATCCCCTTTACGACGCTGGTGAATTTCAATGGAACGAATGGCGCCAACAGCCAGGCGAGTTTTGTTGAGGGAAGAGACGGATATCTTTATGGGACGACTCCGGACGGCGGAGCAAATAATGCCGGAGTGCTATTTAAGATGACCCCTGGCGGAACTTTAACCACGCTGTACAGCTTTTGCGCAGAAGCAGGGTGTACCGACGGGAGCGGCCCGGGTGGGCTTACGCTGGGTAGGGACGGAAACATTTACGGATTAACGGGCGGCGGCGGGACCTTCGGCTACGGCACAGTCTTCAAGTTCACCGGCGCAGCCAGCCCGATTACATTGCACAACTTCGACGGGACAGATGGGTCCGGCGGCGGTTATCTTGTGCAGGCGAGCGACGGTAAGTTTTACGGGACGACAGCCTACGGCGCCAATTTCTTCGAGTGTCTCAGCAATGGCTGCGGGACTATCTTCGAAATGACTCCCAGTGGGACGCTAACCACGCTTCACGCTTTTTGCAGTGAACTTGCGTGCGCTGACGGCGCGATTCTCTACGAATACTTGGCGCTAGGCCCGGGCGGGAATTACTACGGTGCAACATTTGGCGGAGGGACCGCTAACTGCGGCACCGTGTTCAATGTCACACCCAAAGGCGAACTGACTACGATTTACACCTTTGGCCTGCAGTTCTATCCCTTCTGCAATGGCAATCCTGTCGGCCTCGTGCTCGGGACAGAAGGAAACTTTTACGGCGTAACTCTCGGCGGGCAAGGCGGACGAGGCGGCCAAGGAACAGTCTTCAGGATCACTCCGAAAGGCGAACTGACCACGATTCACAACTTTTGCTCCCAAACTCGGTGTACGGACGGCTCTACTCCGCGCGTGTGGCTCACACTGGGCAGTGACAGGAACCTCTATGGCACAACATACTTCGGTGGAGCGTACAACCAAGGCACCGTATTCCAGATCACCCCAGCCGGTGTACTGACTACGCTGCACAGCTTCAACGGCAAGGACGGAAACTATCCCATCGGCGCCCTATATCAAGCACGCAACGGATCTTTCTACGGGACGACCAGCGTCGGGGGGGTCAACGGCGTCGGCACGATCTTTAGCCTGTCTGTGGGTATTGGAGTTATGCCTGTCAAATAGGCCTGACGGAGACCCAAAATTCTAAGGACGGTTCGCTCCAAGTGATGCATCGGTGTCGCTAGAACGTTTGAAATCCCGCAGGCACAATTCCAATCCGCCGAAGTCGGAATGATCATTCGCGCCGATGGTGAAGCCGATGTCGATGGCATCTCCGGCCAGAAGCGGTGATTGCTGCAAGCGCTCGGCCATGTGCCAGCCCAGGGCGTCGAAGACGGGACTCAGTTTTCGTTTCCCAGTTGTCTGTTTCTCGGCACTCGAGGGACATCCATCGGCTTCGGCTCTCTGGCTGCGACGGATGGCCGCGCCATCGGGATGACAGCTCGGTGTAACTAGAACTGCTACCGCGGAGAGTTCTTCCTGTACAGGTTGCTGCGGGCGTTCGGCCGCCTTCAGCTTCAGCTTGATGTGTTTGTCTTTGAGGATTTTCGGCGGTGCGATCAACCTCACGCCGCGGGCGGTAAACGCCGGCTCATGATTGCCCGTTCCGTAAGGTTCAAGCAAACGCAATACCCTGTATCGCGCGGGAGTGACTTCGTCAAGCTCAAGCTCCGCCTCAACATCCAGCACGGGATCGAAATCCGCCGCGGTCAGACGCGTGCGCGCGAATGCATCCAGCTCTGCTCGCAGTTGAGCCACGTTCGCAGCCGGCATGGAAAATCCGCAGGCGTGAGAGTGACCGCCGAAGCGAGTGAAAAGCTCGTGCGACGCCTCGACGGCCTCGAGCAGGTGAAAGGGGCGAATGGATCTCCCCGACCCAAAGGCTTCTTCGCCCTCGCGCGAGATCACCATGGCAGGCCGGTGATAGCGCTCGACCACTCGCGTCGCGGCAATGCCGATCACGCCGCGATGCCAACCCTCGCCATCCACTACGATGCAGTAGGCCTCGCATAGCGCGGGATCGCCCGCAATCCGCTCCTCGATCAAGCGCAGAATCCGCCGCTCTTCCTCCTGGCGCTCGGCATTCAGCCGATCCAGCTTGCCGGCCAGAAGGCGGGCTCGATCCGCATCTTTCACGCTGAAGAGTTCGATCACATCGCGGGCAACATCCATGCGCCCCGCAGCGTTGATGCGCGGCGCAATGCGAAAGGCAACTTCAGTCGAGTTCGGCGGACGCTTCGCAGAAATCTGCGCCACTTCGAGCAGCGCCTTCAACCCGGGATTCACCGCCTTGCGCAATTCCTCGAGCCCCAGCTTGGCAAACACTCGATTCTCGCCGGTCAAAGGAACAGCGTCGGCAATGGTCGCAATCGCCACAACCTTCATGAACGATCGCAGCATGCGGACAAGATCTTTTTCATCGAGCCGACGCTGCATCAATCCTTGCGCAACCTTGAAAGCAACCCCCGCGCCGCAAAGCTGCTTGTAGGGATACCCGCACCCAGGTTGATTCGGATTCACCACCGTTAATGCCTTGGGCACGCCGTCGGGTCCGGGTAAATGATGGTCGGTAACAATCAAATCCACACCCAGGCGCTGCGCGGTTTCCGCCGGAGCGAAAGCGCGAATGCCCATGTCCACACTAATGATCAGGCGAATGCCCGCAGCGGCGGCACGCTCGATGACATCGTCACGCAGATCGTATCCCTCCCGAATTCGGTGAGGTACGTGAAAGTCGGCCGCACCTCCGCAGAGCTCGATCGCAGTCTTTAGAATAATCACCGCCATCGTGCCATCCACGTCGTAGTCGCCGTAGATGAGCATCGGCTCTTTGCGCTCGATGGCGGCATCCAGCCGATCGACGGCCGCGCTCACACCTGTCATTTGTTCAGGAGCGTGCAAGTGATCGATGCAGGGAAAAAGAAATCGGACCGCAGCGTCGGCCTCAGTCAGGCCACGCCGAATGAGAAGCTGCGCCAGCGTGTGCAGCGGGCCGCCGCGCTTTGTAGGATCAACTGCCGAATGAGAAACGGAAGGAGGACCCGCGAAATGAAGCTCGGGCAACTCGCTCAGCGCAGCAGCCAGGCTCTGCACTTGAACCGGATCGTCCGCAGCCAGCTGCCAGCGCACGTCTAGCTCTCGTCGTCCTGGTCTGATTCGTCGATGGGGATGCCGCCAAAATCGTCTGACATTTCCAGCAGGCGCTGGTAGCGCTCGTACCACTCGGTACTTACTTCGCAGAGGAACATCGATCCCTGGTAAGCCCAGCCGAGTTGCAGGAATCCCACTTTGCCTACGTGAGCACGCAGCCAGCGTGCATCTTCGACATCGTCGCCATCGGAGAACTCTGAGTGCGCGAGCCTTTGCACCAACTCGTCCAGCTCCTCGCGCTCCATCTTCCAGGAGTGCATGGTAAGAAACGGAGCCCCCGCGCTCTTGGCCAGCTCGACAAAATCCTTCCAGCCATCGGGATTGGTTCCCGTCTCCCACATCACGCACTGCACCTCTTCGTAATCCACGTAGCCGTGGAAGCGGCGCATGCCATGGCCTTCGATGAAGGCGATCATGTCATCTTTAAGGGTGGTCAAGTCTTCCGGCGTGGGCGACATAACAAATCTCGTCAATCAAGTATTGTATGCCGTTTGGGTGGGATGGTGCCAGCGCGAGGCATACCTGCAGCTCCATGGCAACAGCCATTGGCGGTAGGGAATATGTTGGGAAAACAACTCACAAACTCCGACATAACCGTGGAAGAGCGGCGCTTCAGCGCCGTGCAAACTGGAAGTCTGTTGGGCTCAGCTCCAGCGGCCACCTTCCCGGCTTTCCTCTTTCCCCCGCTCCATTTAGAATCCTTTGTCCCACGTTCACCCGCATATTTTGCCAGTAACGACAGGAGGCGCAGCCGCCTTGATTCCGCGTTATACCCGCCCGGAAATGGGCCGCATCTGGAGCGACGAGAACCGCTTTCGCACATGGCTGGCCGTGGAAGTCGCCGCCACCGAGACACTGGCCGAGGCCGGCATGGTGCCGAAAGAGGCGGCGCGGGCCATCCGCGAGCGCGCCGACTTTAGCGTGGAGCGCATCCAGGAGATCGAGGCCGAGGTGCGCCACGACGTCATCGCCTTTACCACGGCGGTCGCCGAAATCGTCGGCCCGCATGCCCGCTGGTTTCACTACGGCCTCACCTCGAACGACGTGGTCGACACGGCGCAGGCTTTGCTCATCAAGCAGGCGTCGGCGCTGATTGCGAACGATCTCGCGCGACTGGCCGAAGTACTTGAGCGCCGCGCCTGGGAATTTAAAGACACGCCCATGGTGGGTCGCACGCACGGTATCCACGCCGAGCCCATCACTTTTGGCTTTAAGCTGGCGAACTGGTATTCCGAGACGCAACGCAACATCACGCGCTTCGCGGCCGCGGCCGAAGACCTGCGGGTAGGGAAATTTTCCGGCGCGGTCGGAATCTTCGCCCATCTCACTCCGGAGATCGAAGAGAAGATTTGCGCCCGGCTTGGCCTGAAAGCAGCCGCGGTTTCGTCGCAAGTGATCCAGCGCGACCGCCACGCACAATATCTGGCGACGCTTGCCGTTATCGCTTCTACTCTCGACAAGATAGCAACCGAGGTCCGCCACCTGCAGCGAACCGAAGTGCGTGAGGCCGAGGAGTTTTTCAGCGAAAAGCAAAAAGGCTCCTCCGCCATGCCGCACAAGCGGAATCCGGTAACCAGCGAGCAGATCAGCGGTTTAGCGCGCGTAGTCCGCGGCAACGCACAGGCGGGGTTCGAAAATGTTGCCCTGTGGCACGAGCGCGACATCTCGCATTCTTCTGCTGAGCGCGTGATCCTGCCCGACTCGACCACTCTGATCGATTACCTGCTCCACAAGACGCGCAACTTGATCGAGACCATGTTCGTATATCCCGAACGCATGCGGGCAAATCTCGAAAGCACGCACGGATTGATCTTTAGCGGGCAGTTGCTACTCGATCTTGTCGAGCGCGGCGTCTCGCGCGAAGATGCCTACCGCATCGTGCAAGCGCACGCCATGCGGGCATGGAAAGAGGGGCTGGACTTCCATCAGTTGGTGCTGGCCGACAAAGAAATCACGAAGAAAGTTCCGCGAAAACAGATCGAATACGCCTTCGACCTGCAACGCCAGCTGAGGAGCGTAGACAAAATCTTCGCCCGCGTCTTCGGACACCACAACGAGATCGGCGCCAAACCAACCTCCCGCGCGAAGTCTCCGAGCACTCCCCGCCGCCGTAGGTGAGCACATAGGTAGATGAGCACTTAGATACTCTTCAAACAGGCGAGAAGCAACGCCGCAACTTTTTCAGGCTGGCGGGTTCAATCAAGTAACGAACTAACCGGATGGTTAAATCGTAAAGTTTTGTCAATTGGGTCGGAGGTGACCTGTGACTGTGACAAAGAAGACATGGAGAAGGATGGGCACTCTGCTGGCCGTGGGAGTGCTGAGCGCGACGCTTGTCGCCCAGACTGGGGCCGCAGCTCGTTACGACAATCAAATTCAAACCACAGTCGCCGCCAAACTGGCGGCGAAAAAGCAGTTTCAGGATGTGCAATCGAAGGTGGAAGACGGCATTGTAACCCTCACGGGTACGGTCGATCTCTATCAGCGGAAGCTGGACGCGGCCAAGCTTGCTCGAAAAACTGCGAGCGTGCAAGGCGTACGAAACCTTGTCACTGTAGCGGGGCCGAACGTTGCCGACGAGCAAATCGAGCAGAAACTGGGTCGGAAGCTCGCGTATGTGCGTGTCGGCTACGACAACACGTTTGACTATTTCGCGTTGGGTGTAAAAGACGGCGTGGTTACCGTCGAGGGGCAGGACCGAACTGGGGTTGGCCGCGACGAAGCTCTCGCCGACATCTATAACCAGCCCGGCGTGAAAGACGTGATCGAGAATATTTCGCTTGAGCCGGTTTCGCCGATGGACGACGGCTTGCGCCTGCGCGCGGCTCGGGCCATCTACCGCGATCCTGTGTTGAGCAAGTACGCCATCGATCCCGCGAAGCCGATTCGCATCATCGTGGAGAACGGCCACGTCACGCTCTACGGGTCCGTGCAGAACGCCATGGATAAGCAGGTCGCCGGCATCAGAGCCAACCAACTCTTCGGCGCCTTCAGTGTGGAGAACAAGCTGACGGTGGAGAAGGATTCAGGCCAGTCGGGGACGTAACGCGGGTTGGTGGTGATGGGCGCGGCGCAACCCGCGCCCTTTTCACTTCGGCGGCTTCGATGCAAGAATGTCAGACAGAGATGCGAGTGAGAGCGTCAGCGACCGCAGCGTCCTGTTCTGGAAACACTGTTCGCAGATCGAGCAATACGCGACCATCTTCCACTCGGACGATGATCGGAGGATCCGAGCGGCGCAAACGCGCGGCCAGTTCGTCAGCGCTCAGACCGTCGCACGTCACAGCCAGCACTCGCGTGGGCAGAACAGAAGAGGGTGCGGCACCACCGCCCAGCAGGGATTCGCCGTCCACGATTTCGACCTTCAACCTTGGCGCCGCAAGGCGCGCTGCTAAAGCTTGCGCGCGGTAGCCAATTTCTGTTTTCGTAAGCCGCATCATTCGCAGGGTGGGAATCGCATCGTGATTTCGTTGCACATAGGCGAGAAGCGTTGCCTCCAGCGCCGTGTAGATAAGTTTGTCCACGCGAAGTGCACGGAAGAGTGAATTCGATCGCATGCGCGTGACCAACTTCGAAGCGCCACTGATCAGCCCAGCCTGCGGTCCGCCGAGCAGTTTATCGCCGCTGTAAGTAACGATATCGACTCCGCTGCGCAAACTATCGAGCACGCCCGGCTCACCGGTGATTCCAATCGAGCGCAGATCGAAAAGCGCGCCGCTCCCCAAATCTTCCATCAGCGGAATGCCCCGCTTGCGCGCCAAAGCCACCAGTTCCTCAGTCGAGGGCTGCTCGGTGAAACCGGTGATCTCGAAATTCGACCGGTGTACGCGCAGCAGCAATCGGGCGCGATCGGTGATGGCGCGCTCGTAGTCCCCGATGCGTGTGCGATTCGTGGTGCCAACCTCACGCAAGATGGCGCCCGACTTGGCCATCACATCCGGAATGCGAAACGATCCGCCGATCTCCACCAGTTCGCCGCGCGAGACAACGACTTCTCCGCCCTCGGCCACTGTGTTCAGCGCGAGCAATACGGCCGCCGCATTGTTGTTGACCACGATGGTGGAGACAGGCGAATGCTCAGCGCTTCTTACTTCTTCGTGCAGCAATTCCTGAAAGAGGCGGTTCAGATGCACGTCGCGCTTGCCGCGAAGGCCCGCGGCGAGATCAAACTCCAAATTGGTGTAACTGGCGGCCGTTTCGCGAATATGCTCGATCGCGGCTCCGGCAAGCGGAGCACGGCCAAGATTGGTGTGCAGGATCACGCCGGTAGCGTTGATTACCGGACGCAGAGAATATCGGAGCGACTGGCGAAGCTGATTTTCCACGGCGACGGCTAGGCCCGCCAGCGCAAGTTCCAGTCCATTTTCATCAAGCAAGCCCGATGCGATTTCCTGTCGTAGACGGCCCAGCGCAATGCGCGCGGCATCCACCACGAATTCGTGGCCGCAGCTCTCAGCAAGTGAACTAATCGCAGGGTCGTGCATCACTTCATCGACCGACGGAAGCTTGCGAAACAGTTGCGAGTTGGTCGTACTCCTCATCCGGGAATTATCACATGGAAAACCAGGCGCTTTTGCTAACAGTCCAGCGGCGGCTTTTATTCGCAACGTCACATTTCTCCACGTCAGAGCGTGTGCATGTAGGCCAGCAGATCCTGAATATCTTGCGCGCTGAGCACCTGGCTATAGCCGGGCATATCGGGGCGTCCGTTGCGAATAATATCGGTCACGCGATCATCATTCGCGGGCAGGCCCGTCTTCGGAAGATATTGGTGCTGAAAAACGGCTTTCAGCCCCGGCCCCTTCTTTCCTTTCGTGGAATAGGGCCGGTGACAGCGATCGCAGTGGTTATCGTAAATCTTACGTCCGACGGACTGCTGGGCGTTTAGGCCGAGTTCGGCGTCTGATTTGCGACGCTCGACGTCACAGGCCGTAAGCGCGGCGAAACCGAGGCACGCGGCCAGAGCCGCTCCAATCCTAAGCCAGCGGTTCATGGTTGGCGTCAGGTCAGTCCGACGCTCTGTCCCTTCGATCACATGCATCTGGTTATTATGACCTCGAAACTCATCCCTCACCTCTCGAGCGGCTCCATTCGAACCTGGTTTCCACAGCTGCTCCTACCGCACAGATTTACAATGATAGAGCAAAGCCATGCCAATTACGGTCAAGCGAGTTTACGAATCGGCATCACCCTCCGACGGATCGCGAGTGCTGGTGGACCGGTTGTGGCCACGCGGCCTTCGAAAGTCCGAAGTCGCTGCGAAAGAGTGGCTCCGCGATCTCGCTCCGTCCAACGAATTGCGGAAGTGGTTTCACGCGCGTCCGGAACGATGGGTGCTTTTTCGCAAGCGTTACCTGAAGGAATTGGCTGCGCCAGAAGCCGAAAAGGATTTGAAAACGCTCTACTATCTAGCTCACAAAAAAGGTAAGCTCACGCTTTTGTACGCCTCGAAGAACGAGACCAACAACAACGCGACCGTGCTGAAGGAGCTGCTCGACGGTATGCGCAAACCGCCAACTGGCACGGGTCCGGCTGCGGTTCAGTCGATGCGAACGCGGAATGCCGCGGTGCGGCGGCGGAAGTAAATGTCTCCTGATGCAGCGAATTGCTAGGCGCAGCGAACTGCCCTATGGAATCCGCCTTCCCGCTTTTCTGTTTCATTTAGAATCTGCCGCATGAGAGCTGTCTTTCAGTGGAGCCTGGGCGCGCGCGCGCTGGAACTGGGTAAGCGCACGCTCATCATGGGCATCGTGAACGCGACCCCTGATTCTTTTTCCGATGGCGGTCTCTATCTCGATTCCGGCAAAGCCGTCGAACACGGACTAGAGTTGCTCGACGAGGGCGCGGACATCATTGACGTCGGCGGAGAGTCCACGCGGCCCGGGGCCAGCGTGGTCAACTCTACTGCGCAGCCGGAGGCGAAGGAAAAAGCGCAAGCGAACGCAGCTCAAAGAAAGATTGCTGTGGACGCCGAGGAAGAGTTGCGGCGAGTGCTGCCCGTAATCACGGAACTCAAGAAGCTTCGTCCGGACGCGATGATCTCTGTTGACACGTATAAAGCTAGTGTCGCGCGCGCCGCGGCCGCCGCCGGGGCTGAGATCGTCAACGATGTCAGCGGGCTGCGCTGGGATCCGCAAATGGCCAGGACGATTGCCGAAATAAAGTGCGGGGCCGTCCTGATGCACATGCGTGGCCGCCCCGAAGAGTGGCGCACCTTGCCGCCGCCGGGCGATATTGTTTTGATGGTCAAACGCGAACTCCGGGAATGGGTGGAAGCCGCGGTGTTGGCCGGTGTGCGGCGAGAAAGAATCGTCCTGGACCCGGGATTCGGCTTTGGAAAAAACTTTGAGCAAAACTATCCGCTGTTGAGTCGCTTCCAGGAGTTACAATCTCTAGGATTCCCGTTGTTGGCAGGGACGTCGCGCAAGTCGTTTCTCGGCCGGATGCTCGCAAAAAATGGAAAAGATGCACCTGTCGAAGATCGCTTGTACGGAAATCTCGCCATCCACACCGCCTTGATTCTCAAGGGGGCGCATATTTTGCGAACGCACGATGTGAAAGCGGCCGTAGAAGCCGCGCGAGTGACGGACACGATTCTGGCTAGTCGCTGACAACGATTCTCGAAGCATGCTCTCGTTACTGCTTCGCTGCGCTTGGATAGATCCCCTCGAGCGGTTTAGCTAGCTGCTCCTCCAGTTCCGGATGTGGCATAGGTTTACGCGGGAGCATGGCATCGCGCTCGGCGGTGTTGTAAACGAAGATCGCCATGATGACGGCAGCTTGCTTCAGATCGGGCTCAGAGAGACGTTCATAAGTGTCCTGGTTGGTGTGGGCGCTGCGAGTTTCATAGTCGCGGGGATCCTGGATGAACTGAAAGCCCGGGAGACCGACCTGATCGAATGAAACATGATCCGTGGAACCGGTGTTGCGGAGCGTTATGGTCGTGAAGCCGAGGTCGCTGATGGGAGCGATCCACTGCTGAAAGATATTTGCGACAGCCGAATTGCCTTCGGTGAAAATTCCCAGGAACTTGCCGCCGCCATTATCCGTGTTGAAGTAGGCGTCAAACTTGGAATGCTCGGGCTTTATTGCGATAGCTCTCGTCTGCTGTCGAAGGAACTCAGGGACAACCTGCTCTTCGGGCTTGGTGGAATAAGAGAGCGTGGCGAAGTGATTGCTCACATAGCCCGCCGAGCCGAACAGGCCCTGTTCTTCACCGCCCCACAGACCGATGCGAATGGTTCGCCGCGGCTGCAGGTTGAGTGCGCGCAGAATGCGCATGGCCTCAAGCGCGATGATGGCGCCCGCGCCGTCATCGGTTGCGCCGGTGCCGGCGATCCAGCTATCAAGATGGCCGCCAAGCATGACCACCTGATCCTTTAAAACCGTGTCAGCACCGGGAATTTCGGCGATGATATCATTGCCAGGCTCATGATCGCCAAAGAATTGCGTGGCGATGTTGAGGCGCAGCGAGACGCGAACATCGTGCGAGACCAGCCGGTGCATACGCCCGAAGGCTTCATTCGCGATCACCGCCGAAGGAAGAGCCTGCTTGTGGTCGGGGCGGTAGACAAACCAGCCGAGCGAGGAACCGGTGTCGTCGTGGATGATACCGCCCGAACCGGTGGGTCGAAGGACGGCGATGGCATGCTCGTCGGCGAAGAAGTGGCCGACCTTTTCGAGGAAAGCCATTTCCTTAAAGACTTTTCCCCAAAGGGCCGGATCGTTCGGCAGAACGTGGCTCTCGTTTTGATCGCCGTCGAGCGGGTAGGAACGGAAATGATCGAGCTTGGCTTGATCGTAGTGCTCGATGGGGCGGGAAAGATCGGGATTGATCTTCGGCGCGTCGCCATAAAGGATAATCTTGCCAGCGAGCTTGCCTTTCCATTTGTCGAAATCTTTTTCTTCCTTGAGCGTAGGAACGGTGATGACTTCTGCGGTGATCTCGCCGGCAGTCGCGGGCGACCAGGGTGTCGCCTGCGCGAGTATTGTGGCGGTGGAGGGCGCCGTCATCTGCACCGAGGTTCCGATTTGCTGCCATCCCATCCCGAAGTCGCCCCAGGATTCGAGGTGGGCATTGGACGCTCCCATGCGGCGTAGTTGGTCGAGCGACCACTGTGCAGCCTTCGCGAAGTCCGGCGATCCGGTGAGGCGTGGGCCGACGCCATCGAAGAGACCGGTAGCGTACTCCATGATGTGCGAGCGATTAAAGCCCTCGTCGCGGATGCGTGCGATGGCATCGAGGTCGAGCGTTTCGACAGTGGGCATGGCCGGAGCTGGTGCGGATTTGGGTTTTTCCGCCGCCAACGCGGAGAGGCATAGGGCCAGAACAAGTGCAGTAGGGATTTTCATGGCGGGAAAGAAAAGAAAAAGAAAAGAAGATGATACGGAAGTTAGACGCGCGTAACAAACAAATGTCAGAATTAACCTAACGTCGCGTTTCTCTCTCAGACGTCGACCGGGTGCGATAGCGGTGCTTGACAAGCTGTGTCCCACCCGGCTTTTATCGACAATCCGCGACGGATGCTTCAGGTCTTTGGGAATTGTATTGCACTCGACACGACGGGCGCGATTGCGGCAAGGCCAACCGAACTCCAGACTCGTCCTCGCCGCGGATGCCGGAGTCTGTCCACACAACATACTCACGGCCTGCGACGGAATAGGCGACCTTGTATTCTGCCTTCCACGTTAACTGCCCGCCCCATTTCGTTTCTAGTGCGTGGTCAGTAATGATCCTGCTGTCCTGAACAGTCCCCTGTGTTGGCAGCCAATTCACCTCTCGCGGCCGTCGGTGCAAAAATGCAAGGAGCAAGACCACGACCGCCCATGTGACGGCGACCGGTGCCGTAGTACGGATGTCGATGGTCCACTTACCGCGACTGACCATGGCTTTTGGCGGGACTGAGGAGAGTGCATCAGTTCGCTACCAACGCTTAACATTGTAGCTGTTGTTAACACACATTTTCCCCATCTGGCGGGCGACCGCTTCCGCGTTTGACGGTTCTAGAACCCCTTCCCTGAGTCCAATAGAATCGTCACCGGCCCCTCGTTCAATAACTCGACTTTCATCATTTCCTGAAAGCGGCCGGTCTCGCAGCGCAGACCTGCAGCGCGAATCTGCTCGACAAAGAAATCGTACAACTGGCGCGCTTTCTCCGGCGGGGCCGCAGCGTCGAACGAAGGCCGCTTGCCGCGCCTCACGTCTCCGTATAGGGTGAACTGCGAAACCGCCAAGACGCTGCCCTCGACATCCTGAACGCTGCGGTTCATTTTCCCCTGATTGTCTTCGAACACGCGCAGGCCAGCGATCTTCTCCGCCAGATAAATCGCATCGGCCTCGGTATCGTCGCGGCCAACGCCGAGCAAAACCAGCAGTCCCAGGCCGATCTGTCCTGTGATTTCGCCGTTCACCGTGACTTGAGCGCGGCTTACCCGATGGACGACAGCACGCATGTGGTTTGACCGCTACAAGCGGCCACGTTTAGGATGCTGAAGGTATATCACAGCGCCGTCCCAACAAAGTGCGGGGTAGTGGGTCTTTAAAGATAAAGACCCACTACCAAGTGCGGTGCTTCCTTTACAGCCACCTAGGCGGACGTTACACTACACGTTCGCCTTTTTTCGTAGCATTGGCATCTCAAAGCGACGAGAGTTGGCAATTTTTGCATTGGGCGATCTAATCCGGCGTTGCATCCGTGGCGTTGCATCCGTACATCGAATTTCAAAATCAAATCGAAGTTAAGCGAGGCGAAACATGGCAGCCGTTGACGACAAAGTAAAACAGATTATCGTTGAGCAGTTGGGCGTGGACGAGGGCGAGGTCACCTCCAGTGCTTCGTTCGTGGACGATTTGGGCGCGGATTCACTGGACACGGTCGAACTGGTAATGGCTTTCGAAGAAGCCTTCGACATCGAGATTCCCGACGAGGACGCGGAGAAGATTCGCACCGTGCAGGACGCCATCGATTACATCTCCAAGCACTCGAAAGGCGGCAAGTAGGTTTGGGACGCAGGGTTGTAGTCACCGGCATCGGCCTGATCTGCGGCGTGGGAAACACCACTGGAGAAGTGTGGCAGGGGTTGCTTGCCGGCAAGAGCGGCGTGGCCCGCATCACTCAGTTCGACTCCAGCAAATTCGCCTGCCAGATCGCGGCCGAGGTCAAGAATTTCGATCCCCTCAACTTCATCGAAAAAAAGGAAGTGAAGAAGATGGGGCGCTTTATCCACCTGGCAATTGCCGCGGCGGATGAAGCGTTCAAGATGTCCGGCCTGAAGATCACGCCGGAAAACGACGAGCGCGTGGGAGTGCACATTGGCTCCGGCATCGGCGGCTTCGACATCATCGAACGTGAACACGCGGCGCTGCTCGAAGGCGGCCCGCGCAAGATCTCTCCGTTTTTTATTCCGGCGGCCATTATTAACCTTGCCGCGGGCCATGTCTCGATGCGCTTCGGCGCCAAGGGTCCAAACGAAGCCACGGCTACCGCCTGCACCACCAGCGCCCACTCCATCGGAGATTCCTTCCGCATCATCCAGCACAACGACGCTGACGTGATGATCGCGGGAGGCTCGGAGGCGGCGATCACACAGATGGGCGTCGGCGGATTTGCCGCCATGCGCGCGCTTTCCACCCGCAATGACGAGCCGGAGAAGGCCAGCCGTCCCTGGGACAAAGATCGCGATGGCTTTGTGATTGGCGAAGGCGCCGGGATACTGATACTGGAAGAGCTCGAATATGCCAAGAAGCGCGGCGCACCAATTCTCGCCGAGGTTGCCGGTTATGGCATGTCCGGCGATGCCTATCACATGACGCAGCCGGCTCCCGAGCACGAAGGCGGCTTCCGCGTGATGCGCAATGCAGTGCGCGATGCCGGGGTGAGCCCCGACAAGGTGGATTACGTCAACGCCCACGGCACTTCTACGCCGATCGGCGATACGCTTGAGGCGCACGCCATTCGCAATTTTTTTGGCGAGCGAAAGATTCCAGTGAGCTCTACCAAGTCGATGACCGGACATCTGCTCGGCGGCGCGGGCGGCCTGGAAGCGGGCATCACAGTGCTCGCACTCCGCGATCAGATCTTGCCTCCTACCATCAACCTCATGAGTCAGGACCCCGAGACCCACGCCATGGATTTCGTTCCCAATCATGCGCGCAAAGCGAAGCTCGATTACGCCATGTCGAACTCCTTCGGCTTCGGGGGGACAAATGGCGCACTGCTTTTCCGGCGCTGGTCAGAGTAGAGCCACGATCATTGAGTTTCATCCCTAATTGTTCCCGCGCGGGACGGGACGCAAACGTAGAAAAACTGCAACGCCGACAGGATGCGAACCGTAGATCGGCTTCAATGCATCGGGTGCGCTGTAGGTGGTGAACTGCCCTCCGAACGCTGAAGCAACACGCGGAATCAGCGTAAAGTCATGGTCGTAACCGAAGGTATACGCTTGAACCTGCCCGATGGGCTCTTCTCTGAAGCCAGGCGGCAAGGGATTCTCGCCTATGATCAATTCATTTGAGCGCTCTGCATCTTCAATGCGAGTCCACGCATAATTTCTCCTAAGAAATTGCAGAGTAGATTCGAACAGGTAGCTATTGAAAATCGAGTTGTCCTGCAGAGAGCGCGTACGTCCCCAAAGGAGTGTGCTTGCCCAATTCCCATTCTGAAGGGGGCGGTTGTACATGACGGACGCAGTCATGCGCTCCTGGTTGTCGGTGGGGAAGATCGCTTCCGGGCTGCGAAGCCGTCCGTAGGAGTATTGCGCGCTCCAGTTCTGTCCGGGTTGGAACGTCAAACGAGTGGACCACGAATCGATGGCCCCCCGGCTGATGGTCCAGCGATTCTCGTCCGGCTCGCGTCCGTGGAAGCCCGAGGTTTCAATCCGCAGGGAGCGATAGGCTAAGCCGGCAGTCACCACATCATATGCGATGTGCGTGGAGTCTTCCTGATGGTGGCCAAGCGTTCCTACGGGATTTTCCAAAGCAGACGCGCGATGTGGGTAGGCTGTTGGTCCGAGTGCTGGATCGCCCACGGGGGCGACGTAGAACGACAGAAGGGATCTTTTCCCCAATTTCAAATCGAATAAGGCCGCGACTTCGATGAAGAAATTATGGGGATGCTGGCCGTCTGCGATTGGTACGCCATAGGCAGTCTCACCTTCCTGGAACAGCAGCGGATAGCGTCGATCAGTCACCGTTGCTGGTTCAAGGCTCAGCATGGTGCGAACGGTGAGGGTGCCGGGGCCGAGGGCTCGTTGAGCCATAGGCATGAACCAGTTCGTAGAGAAGAATCTATCTCCGCCGCGTGCGGTTGATTGCTGTTCATCCGTGATGAAGGCATTGGCGTGGAACATGACCATCCAGTCGCCTTTCATGATCGTCCACATCGGGGTTGGGGTGGAATTTGGCTCGGCGCTCGTTCCGGAAGTCTCATGATTCTCAATTTCCTCGATGAGAGTCTTCGGCCGCTTCATGCTCATCTGCCTGTCGTTGTCGGTCCGCATTTGTTGCATCTGGTCAGGGTCCATGCCGGACATCGGTTGCATCTCGACGCCGCGTTCTGGCGGTGACGGCCGATCTGGAGGCTCGGAGTCCGCCTGCGTTTTCAACAACTGGCCGTTGCCGTTGTCGTTGTCTTGAGAAGCGGCAAGCGCGGGGATGAACAGAAGCGACAGCACCACGATAAGAAATAACCGCACGATACTCTCCCCCAATCAGATTTCTGCAATGTGAATAGCGGCAGGGCGCATGCGCCGTTCGAACAAAAACGGACGGGGCTGACGCGCCGTCAGAAATGCGTCACTACGGGAGAGGGGTTTAGATCCTGAGGGAGGTTGTGAGACGATCAGGTGCCGAGATTCCTGAAGGGGGTCTTTCTAATCTTGTTTGTTCAGAGTTGACTGTAAAACTGAAGAGATTCAGAATCCCGATCTCTTCCGCAGGTGACGAATCAGTTTGAGAAGAATTTCTCTGGGGTGGCGAGGTGGAGGCGGAAGGTTTGCGGCATTCTTCCTGCGTGCACGATGAGACAGTTCGAGAACCCTCAGAGCCCTCTCCATGCATCCCCGTTGCTGAAGAAGCGAAATGACTACGCGCAGCGTCTCCGGCGTAAGTTCTAGCAGCGTGAGGTCCAATCGAGCGTCCGCAATGGTGAGACTTCATCTCTGGGACAGAAGGCTTCGATTCGACTGTGCGGCTTTTCAATGATGTATAGGAGCCGGCGATGTGACACTCCGAATCTGCAAGATGCAACCAGCAGGACAGATCACACGCTGAGGCAGAGATCGACGTCGTTGCCAGAATAACCGACAGCAGTGTTGCCAGCGGGCTCGCTATTTTCAGCTTTGAATCGCTCACTTCACCACCAGTCGACGAAAATTGCATTGGAGGAAACGAAGAAGGCGCTCGCACGTCTATCTTAAGTATACTTCGGCTCTCCGCGGCGTGTTTTCCAAAAAAGACCTGTCACCCAATGGTGCCATTGACGCCATGTCCTGGAGAGGGCTGAATTGCCACTTTCAATTGCATTCGTTTCTCCTTTCGATTAGATTCGTATAACAGGTTCGCGGGGTGATTTGGGCATGCGGTCGATCTCGAAAAACACGGCGCGTCTGTGTTTATTGCTGACGTTCTGGTCAGTAATAGCCCTGATTACGCATCACCATTCGGATCGGACTGAATCTTCTGTTTGCCAGGTTTGTGTTGCGGCACATTCAGCGGCGTCAACCAGCATCTCCTCGGCTCCGAAGCCTGTATTCCACACAATCTTTGCGTTGCGGTTGCGCCCGACCGCGACCAAGCAACGCCTTATTGCCTTTGCTTTGAGTGTCCGCCCACCTCCTGCCGTTTAAAAATCAGATCCTGACTCCAAATAAGCTCGGTTCGTGTCGTGAACCGTCTCTCTGATCTTTATACGGACTCATTCTCTGGAGGAATTCATGCTGGCTTCTTACAAGAGGTCGCTTCATGCGGCTTTTATAGTATTTTTCTTTTTGGTCCTCGGCCTTCATGCTCACGCGCAGTCGGGCGGGAGTTCTGGATCCATCAGCGGCACTGTGCTGGACCCTACTGGTGCAGTGGTCGCCTTTGCAGGCGTGGAAATTCACAACCCAGTCAGCCATTTTGATCGAACCACGGCTACCGACAGTTCGGGTAAATTTACCATCGCGAATGTGCCCTTCAATCCGTATCACGTCGCTGTTCTGGGACACGGGTTTGCTCCTTATTCACAGGACATTGATGTTCGGTCTGTTGTTCCCGTGAACCTCAACATCACCCTCAAGGTGGGAGGTGGGTCCGAGAGCGTGACGGTCGAGGCTGGGGCGGCCGATTTGCTGGAGAATGATCCGACTTTTCACTCCGACATCGACAAAAGCTACTTCGACAGGCTTCCCTTGGAGAGCACGACATCGGGACTGAGTTCGCTGGTTACTCTTTCAACGCCGGGAATCGCTGCCGATTCCAACGGCCTCTTCCACGGGCTGGGCGACCACGCGGAGAATTCGTTTTCCATCGACGGACAGCCCATTACCGACCAGCAGAGCAAAGTCTTCTCCAACCAGCTTCCTGTCGAGTCGATCGAATCCATGGAAGTGATCTCGGGCGCGCCGCCCGCGGAATACGGCGGCAAGACCAGCGTTGTGATTGTAGCGACTACCCGCTCAGGTCAGGGTGTAACCACTCCCCACGGCAGTGTTACCACTTCCTACGGGTCGTTTGGAACGTCAAATCTGTCAGCCGAGTTGGCGTATGGAGGCAAAAACTGGGGAAATTTCATCTCCGCAAGCGGCTTGAATACTGGACGGTTTTTAGATCCGCCGGAATTCACGGTGCTCCACGATAAGGGAAACGAAGAGAATCTTTTCGACCGCGTGGACTATCAACTCTCCACTGCCGACTCGATTCATTTGAACTTCGGCTACAACCGGAGCTGGTTCCAAACGCCGAATAACCTCGATTCCGAAAATGCGACGCCCTGGAGCGGGTTGTTTGGGGTTGAACCACAAATGGCGGCCTTTGCCGGCAGAGATCCGAATGGAAATATCGTCGGACCGACGGACCAGCGCTCCAAGATTGGGTCGTTCAACATTGCCCCTTCCTGGACGCATGTGCTGAATACGAACGCCGTATTTACTTTGGGCGCGTTCGTGCGCCGCGACGATTACAACTACTACCCCAGCGGCGACGCGTTCGCGGACCTCGGGCCACCGAGCCTGCAGAGACAATCCGTCGGCCAGAACCGCACGCTCACCAACGCGGGACTGCGATCCGATCTTTCCTATGTCAAAGGCATTAACCAAATCAAGGCGGGAGTCGTCTACCAACAAACATTCCTCAATGAAAACGACACCATCGGGATCGTCGATCCAACGTACAACGCGCCCTGTATAACCGCTGCACCTGTGACTTCAGTCAATCCGTTCCCATTTGTTGCGGCGCCCGCGCCAGGGATCACTGATCCCTCGCAGTGCACTGGCGCCTTCCAGCCAAATATCGCATCCAACCTGAACGCACCTAACATCCCTTTTTACCCTAATTACAATCCGATCCTGGCTCCGTTCGATTTGACTCGTGGCGGAAGCCCGTTCACCTTCAATGGCCACACCGACGTGAAGGAACTTGCTTTGTACGTGCGCGACAACATCACAAAAGGAAACTGGTCTTTGAACCTTGGCCTGCGCGGCGATTTCTACAATGGGCTCTCAACAGCAAGGCAGGCTGAGCCTCGTCTTGGAGTCGCGTACAACGTCAAGAAAACCAATACCATTCTCCGCGTTTCCTACGCGCGCACACTGGAATCGCCCTTCAACGAAAACTTGATACTTTCCAGCATCGGATGCTTAAATCCCGTTTTGAACCCACTGCTTCTCTGCGGCTCTTCGAGCGGGGCGTTGACTCCCGGCTTTCGCAATGAATTCCACGCCGGGATCGAGCAGGCATTCGGAAAGTACTTGGTCTTTTCTGGCGAGTGGATCACGAAGTACACACACAACGGCTACGATTTCAGCGTGCTCGGCAACACTCCGATCACGTTCCCCATTGAGTGGCACAACTCCAAGATTCCCGGATATGCGGGACGCGTGAGCGTGCCCGATATCCACGGCTTTTCGGCGCTCGTGGTCTTCTCCAGCGTGGCGGCGCGCTTTTTCCAGCCGCAGATCGGTGGAGCGGGTGCGACAGTATCGACCGCTGCCGGGCTTCCGTTCCGCATCGACCACGACGAGAGGTTCAACCAGACCACTCACTTGCAGTATCAGCCGTGGAAGCGCGGACCCTGGCTCGGTTTCAACTGGCGGTATGACAGCGGACTGGTCGCCGGGGCAACACCGTGCTTCGGGCAGCTCGCGTCGAACGATTGCCCGGGATCGCTCGTCCTCGGTGGTGTGAATAACATCAGCATGGGCGCCGCAAACGTTGGCGAGATTCCGCTTTCTGCCGACCAGGAGTCCGAGGCCGGCTTCACTTGCAACGGCGTCCGCGCAACCCCAACCACGCCCCTGCCTTTCAATTGCCCCGCATCGGCGTTTGGCTCCGCGCTGATACAAGTACCTGCCCCAAACACCGAAAACGACGACCACAAGCCGCCGCGCATTACGTCGCGGAGCCTTTTCGACATGTCGGTCGGCCATGACAACGTTTTCCGTGGCGACAAATACAAAGTGAGTGCGCGATTGACCGTCATCAACTTGGCGAACCATTTTGCGCTGTACAACTTCCTTTCAACCTTTAGCGGCACGCACTATGTCACACCACGTTCGCTGACGGCTGAGATCGGTTTTCATTTCTAGCAGGTAAGGGAGGCGGCAGTTGTTTCCGCCGCCTCCTGAATTACTTCATTGGAGGGTGGAAATCCCTGCCCACGAATTCGGTGGGCTGGAACCTACTCAGCAACAGCCGCAAGCATTCCCGCGAATCGCTCTGCGGCCTTCGATCACAATAAGGGGAGTAACGGCGAGACCCGCAACCGGATCAGCCCAGGCAAGATGCCAAATCGCATTCACCGCCATCCCCACCAGAGTAACCAGCGAGAGATACGCACATAGTGCTGATTCCGCTGCATCGGCCTTGAGGGCCGCGCTGCCTGTGATTGCCGATAGCCTTCGCTTCTCCCAAGCAAGCCACGGCATGATTGCCATCGCGGCAATCAGAACCGCGATGCCCATGTAGCTCGGTTCGGGCTCGCTGTATCCCAGCATGGTCAAGGCCGACGCCGCGACAACAAAAGTGGCCAGTACAAACAACAATGCTCCAGCAACATGGGACGCACTCTTCTCGGCATGCTCCTGCGCGTCGCGAGAGCCGAAACGCCGCAACACGACCGCGGCGGATAGAAGCTCGATGGCGCTGTCGCCACCGAAAGCTACAAGCGCAGGGCTGTGAGCCTTCCACGCCGCCGATAGTGACACTCCCGCCTCGACGCTCATCCAGACGATGGTGATGGTTTGGATGCGTTGGACGCGCCGGATCGCGTCTCGCACAGGAGCATGGAGGACAGAAACCATCACCCGAATTATATCTGTGTGACCTTCGACGAATAAGCCAGGCTTGGTTTAGGCTTTGTAAATCAATGTAAAGACGCGCAATCTTCGGGGAGAGGCAGCAGACCGGGTTCCATTTCTGATATGGCTGCGTCTCGGGACGATTGGACCTCGGGACGATTTAACCAGGATTGAAGGTCTGTGTTGTTTCGGTATATACCGGGCGCGAGTGCGTACGGACGATTAGCAGCCCAACCAGTACCGCGCTAACGAGCATGGCGACGCGGATGTATACGCCGGCGTGAAAAGCCTGGTCGCCGGCAGCGGTTCGCAAAAGGCCGGAGGTGGCGCTCAGAGTGCAGAATCCGAAATAGAATTTTTCCATCCATCCGTCGGAGATGACCAGAAGCCACAAGAGGATGGCGGAGACGATCGCAAAGACTCCGCAGAGAGCCCACGTGCCGGGAGGCACGCCGGCAGGCAGCCATACTCCGGCAGCGGGAGTGGCCGCAACCATTTGCCGCACCGCAATCAAAAGAAACACGACGGAGTGCGCCAGCGCGACGATGGCGCGTTTGCGGTTGGTGAGGATGGAAAATCCGCCCATGCTGACTTTCACTGTAGCGAAAACGGAAGAGGGAGGCTGTGACGCAGATCACGCCGGGCCAGCGTCGCACGTAGGGGAGAGGCAGGTCCCTCCACGGGCCTCCCATTCGTAACCAGAGAGGGAGACTTCGGTCGGAACGACAATCCTCATGACAGGCCAAAAAATACAAACGGCCCGCGGGGTTGAACCTGCGGGCCGTCCGGTGGACTGTTTGGGATTGACCAAGAGGTGGTCACTCTACGTGGCCTCTCACGGCAACTCCCGGGTCTGGGACTAAAGTCCCAGGATGGCAGCCTTCGCGCGACCGACGCGATGCCATCCATCCGTACTCACCGGCTAGTGTGCGGGCTGTAGCTCGCGGCGCGTAGCGAACGCAACGTCGCCGAAGCCCCGCTTAGAGCAACCAGCTCTAAGTCTCAGCCACCTCACCTGGTCTTAGACTCCCACACAAACCACTACAATCAGAACTTGTCATTCGACCACCTCCTTTCCGGTGTAATCGCAGATTAGTACGAAACGCGCGGCGGCGTCAACCGGCACGAAAGTGGGTGCCGAGACGGGCACTGCCCATCTGTTAGCTTGGAAATCTCGGTCGAGGGAAGAGCATTGGGAGAGGTTACAAGGCCATCAACGGTGGGAAGCATTCTTCGACAGCGCTGTCCCCGGTGCCGCATGGGAAATATTTTTCGCTATTCCATCTTCCGCGGGTTTCCCAAGATGCACGAGCGCTGCCCCGTCTGCGATCTCCGGTTTGAGCGGGAGCCGGGGTACTTCCTGGGCGCGATGTATATCAGTTACGCGTTGGGGCTGGCGATCATTGCGATTATTGCGGCTCTGCTATGGTCCATAACAGGGTGGTGGATCACGAAAGACTCCATCTGGGCAGTCGTCTTGTTCCTGCCGCTCGCGCCCACTGTTACGCTATTTGCGCGCGTGCTCTGGATCTATCTCGATCAGACCATCGACCCGGAACGGCGGTAGGGAACAGCATTTCCGAAAGGCTCATGCCTTTTGCTCCGGAGTATTAGAAGCCCGCGCCTTCAACACCGGCGCTTCCTCCTTTGCCTGCATCGCGGCTTTGAAGCCACGGATGCCTTCGCCCAGACCCTTGCCGAGTTCAGGGAGTTTCCTGGGACCAAAAATCAGTAGGGCGATTCCGGCGATGATCAATAAGTGGGTGGGTTGAAACAAGCCTTCTAACATCAGATGCTCCTTGTGTCGCGCAGCAGCGATAGTCGAAACTCTGGTTAAGGATCGTAAAGGGCGCGCTGTGACTGAATTTTTCCAGGCACAGCGCGCCAAAAAGACGAAGCGAGGCGCAACGGTTGGGCGGTTAGAAGCCGCGCTCGGCTGCGTCCGCTTCTGTGGCCAGCTGTTGCAGGAAGGTGAAGAACTCATTCGACTGGCCGAGGAAGAGTCCATCCTTGATAAGGCCCTGAAGCGCGCCCATGGCCACGCCTTTGGTCTCGGTCGGACGAATGATCGAGACCGGGGGGAATTTAGGGCTTAAGAAAACTGTTGGTTCGGGCATGATGAGGTTAGCCTGCAGGTTCGGACCAACCGCCGGCGTTGCCAGATTTGGAAAGGTAACCGACACGCCACTCACCGGGTCGACAGCGGTCAAAGGAGTCGCATTGCCTGCCTTATCGTGCCAGGTCTGAAAGTGGGACGTCTCAACTGGCCCAATGCTGAGCAGGATTCGCAAAACTTCGACGTTCCTGACGCGTTGCGCCAGCGAAGGATAGAGACTGCTGCCGCCTTGCTCGATAAAAGCGAAGTGGAAGCCCGCAGTGTTCGCGATCGCCTGCAGGAAGTTCGTATCGTTCACGTCGTCGTCTGTGCGAGGAATTGCGGGGTGCTGTCCGACTGCTAAAGTTGGAATCGCCTGCGCAAATTTGCCGCCCAGGTCCGGGTTCGCAGTGCCGCTGCGGTAACGCGTCCACCAGCTTGTGTCTACGGTAAGTTGCATTAAATTCGTGATGCGCCCGACCTGGTTTGCACCTGTCGCCTTGCTGCTCGGCAGGGTGCGGAAAGGGTCCAAGCTGACAGGATCGAAGCCCTTCGAAATCAAGTAGGCGTTGATGAACTCTTCGTGGCTGAATTCATCTTCGGTATTGTCGTGAATGTACTGCGGCATGTCGGTGTCAAGCACCAAAATGTCGTTGATGAAGGCAGAGTTCCCGCCCGTGGGCTGCGCGGGATAACCCGGAATCTGCCTGCTTGCAATAGTTGCCACTTCGTTGTCCTGAACTCCCAAAAACTCTTGGTATTGCAACCATAGATCGCTTTCGATGATTTCGGCTGCGGCAAGGAAGCGCAGGATAGCGGCATCCCCTTGGCTGATGGTGGGTCCTGTTTCAGTGCTGGCTGTGGCTTTCGCTCCCAGGAACGCGCTGGCCGAGATGGCTGCGCCGGCAACTCCCATTCCCTTTAGAAACGAGCGGCGATTGGAGGTTCTACGCGTGGGCGATTTCGATTCGGTTGAGGTTGAGGGCTGAGCCGTTTCCGACGTCAGAACCGTAGAGGAGGTCTTTTCGGTACTCATAGATCTGCGCTCCAAGTTTCGTGGAATAAGTTGGAAATCGAAGCAGGACTTCGAATCAACGTGAAGGCAGAATATGTGCGCTGGCATTGGTGCTTGTCATTGGAGTGTCCGTGAATTGTAAAAAGTTCGCTCAGCGCGAGCTGTGTGCCGTCGCAGGTTGAAGGGAGGAAATCCGTGCCTTCCTTGAATGGGCCTTGCCTTTGAGGGCAACCCACCCGCGTGCATTTCGATTCTCAACCGTTTAGTTCACCACATCGAGAAATTGTCGCGGACAGCAGGCGAGATTTGCAGGAAAAGGCCTGGTATGCGTAATCTCAAAAGGGAGAACGTGGAATGATTCGATTTGCTTGCGCAGCAATTACTCTGGCCTTCTTAACTACTTCGTTTGCTCATGCCCAAGATGCGACGCCCAAGGTGCAGGTATTTGGCGGCTATTCGCTCCTCCACGCAGATTCGGGTGGACTGAATGGCAGCATCCTGGACTTTAATTTGCGGCAGTTTCCCAACACGTTTGACGTGCGATCAAACTTCAATGGCTGGAATGCCGAGGCGCAGTACAACTTCGGCTCCTGGGTGGGAGTCGCCGCCGACTTTAGCGGTTACCTCGGCTCGCCGCTCACAGTGCGGAGCCCCAGCACAGTTTCTGGACTCCCTGACGGCAACTCGTATTCGATCCTCGTGGGGCCGGTGATTTCTTACAGAGCCCCAAAAAAAATAACGCCCTTCGCCCATGCGCTGTTCGGATGGAACCGAACCAGCCTGAGTGCCAGCAGCTTTACAGGCACATCGACTCCTTTGGCGTCCGTCTCCACACATTATGACGACTTCACACTCGCGCTGGGCGGGGGAGTGGACTACAGAGTGTTTCGACGTTTTGCTCTGCGGCTGGCACAGTTGGATTGGTACCACACTAGCGTCAATCTGAACTCTTTTTATGGAACCGCCTTTAATACCACCGTGTTCCAGGGCCTGGCCACGCGCGAAAGAAACCTGCGATTCTCGGCCGGGATCGTGATTAACTTCAGATGACGGGTTGTCTACGGCAGCCCAAAAGCATACAAGGCGCTACCGGCAGCAATGGCGAGGTATTCTTTGCCATCCACTGCGAAGGCAATGGGTGCAGCATAGACTGCGCCGCCCATTTGAAAGTGCCAGAGAGGCTTGCCCGCTGCCGCATCCAGTGCGATGAAGTTTCCTTCCGCATCGCCGGTAAAGACCAAGCCACCGGCAGTGGAGAGCACGCCCGACCATGTCGGCGACGTGTGCTCGAACGTCCACTTGATCTCGCCCGTCGCGGGATCGATTGCTTTCAGAAATCCGCGATACGGTTCGGCCTCTTCCGAAGGAAAGTACGCGCTGCCATAAAACGCGTGTCCAGCTTCGTAGGGCTGCGGAGCAGTGCTGAATATATCGCATTGATCTCGCGCCGTTACGTAGAACAGCTCGGTTTGTGGATCGAACGCCGGAGCCATGAAATTCGTCGTCCCCAGTGCGCCAGGACATACGGTATGACCCTCAAGGGTAGGTGAAGCTTCCTTCTTCGCCACCGGACGCCCCTCTGCGTCTTTGGTGTCGCTCCACGTGGTCTTGCCGTAGGCGTTCGCGGAAATGAGCCTGCCGCTTGTCCGGTCTATTACGTAGAAAAATCCGTTGCGGTTGGCTTGCGCGATCAGATGCTTGCCGGCGGAATTGGGCTTTTCGACGTCGATCATGACCGGCACCTGCGTCGCGTCCCAGTCATGTTCGTCGTGTTTGGTGAACTGGAAATACCAATTCAACTTGCCGGTATCAGCGTTCAGCGCCAAAAGCGAATTGCTGTAGAGATTGTCACCGGCACGGCCTTCGCCGCGATTCGAGGGCGCCGGATTTCCGGTGGGCCAGAAAATCTGGTTCGTTGCCGCGTCATAGGTTCCAGTATTCCACGCTGGAGCGCCACCCACTTTCCACGAATCGCCCTCCCATGTTTCGTGACCGGGTTCGCCGGGGCCGGGCACGGTGTAGAAGCGCCATTTTCGTTCGCCCGTCGCGGCGTCGTAGGCGTCGATAAAGCCACGGACACCGTACTCGCCACCAGACACGCCAATCACGACAAGATTCTTCACCGCCAGAGGCGCGACTGTGAAGCTGTAGCCGTTGCGATAATCGGCTGCGACGACATCCCAGATTACGTTGCCGGTTTTCGTGTCGAGGGCGATCACGTGGGCGTCGAGCGTTCCCAGGAAAACCTTATCTCCCAGGATGGCGAGCCCGCGATTTACGTGTCCACAGCAAGGGCGAATGTCCGCGGGCAGTGGATGCTGATACATCCAGGTCGGCCGACCGGTGCGCGCATCCAGCGCCAACGCCCGGTCATCTTGCGCCGTAGCGTAGAGAATGCCGTCCGCTACAAGCGGCGTGGTTTCGAGTTTGCCCGTTGCTGCCGTCTGGTATACCCATTTCGCGACAAGGGACCGAACCGTTTTCTTGTTGACCTGATCGAGTGCGGAGAAGCGTCGTCCGGCGTAGTCACCGGAATAAGTCAGCCAATTCTGCGGCTCTTTTGAGGAATTCACGATCCGATCGAATGTGACCTGAGCGTGCGCCGCGGTCGCGAAGAAAGCTGCAAGCAGCAAGGCGTTCAGGATCCTTACCGGGACCCGGGCACGACCGTAGAAGAGCGGCCCTTTCAGGGCCGCGGCGCGGAGCCGTGAATAGGCGGCCTTCAGGCGCTGCCGACTACGGGGGCTAAAGCCCGAAGCTCTGAATACATCCTTACGCGGCGCTGAAGCGCCGCTCTTCCACGGTTGTTCAAATGCCGCAGCAGATCCCACGCGACTTCGTAGCCCGCCATCGTCAAAGCTACAACGCCTCATTTCGCCCCCACGCTGATCAGGTAAGCCACGATGTCCTCAAGATCTTTGTCGCTCAAAGTGTCAGGCTTGTACTGGGGCATCATTGACTCCCGGCTCTTTTTGAAGGAGCGAAGCTTGTCTTTATCCAGCAGATAAATTTGTTCGCTCGAATCCATCACCTGCACGCTAAAGCTGTCCTCGTTCAGAGCCACCCCCTTGATTTCCTTTCCATCGGCGGTCACCACGGTGATGGTTTCGTATTCCTGGGGAAATTCCTTCGTGGACTCGGTCAATCCCCAGGCCAGTCGTCGACTTGGATTGCGCACAGAATCGATGATTGCTTCTCTGGTGCGTGAGCCTCCCACAGCGCTGAGTTCCGGACCTACCCGCCCGCCCTTGCCTTCCACCATGTGACAGAGCGAGCAATTCGCGTCGCCATAGAAAAGTTCTTTGCCATGCGCAGCGTTGCCGATGGGCTTGGCCGGCGCCTTCACCTCCACGCTGCGAATGTAGGTGATGATCTGCCAGATTTCTTCGTCCGTCATGCCAACGCCCTGGCCATTGGTTCCGTTGGCTGGCATGACGGTGCCCGGAATGCCGTTGCTGATCACCTGAAACATCTCCGCGTCGGAGTGAACGTGCTTCTTCTGTACTCGCGTCAGGTCGGGACCGCGACCGCCGCCGCGCGCGCCCAGCCCATGGCAAAGCGCGCAGTTGATGCGGAATTCATACTCGCCCGCCTTGGCCGCTCTGGCGTCACCTGCGAAGGGATTGCGATCATCGGCAGCGGCGGATGACGCTGCCATGGCACACGACAACAGAAGTGAGGATACAAAACGACGCAAGAAGGTATTTCTCACGGATGCTCCTCCAAAATTAAAACAATGCAGGAGACGACCACTAAACCCGAAAGTTAACGGATGGTATCATCGGCGCCGCTGGATTGGCGCTGTGAATATTGGGAGGGCTCGAGGCTTACGCCGCTGAGTCTCGATAGTTTCGCTCATGGATAACCTCCAGAGCGCCAGGAAACACAATGCCATTTAGGCTTGACGTTTGGTGCAGGTGGCGACGGGGAAGTTTTCGGAATCACAAAGCAGGCTAAGGCATTCCCATCGTACATGGCCGCCGGGTATCTGGGACCCACACGGATGCCTCGCTACACTTGAGACTCCCCTGATTTCAGCCGATCTTCCCTTTAGATCGAAGACTTTTTAAATGTAGGCGCGTAAGTCGCTGATGTCTCAGCCCTTCCAGCGGAAGGCGTTGGACTGAGGAAGGCCAAGATGGGCGAGCACACGATAGGCGAACTCGCGAGCCAGGTCATCTAAAGAAGCAGGCTGGTAATAGAAGGCCGGGATGAGCGGAAAGATGGTCGCTCCGGCGTCGGCGGCCCGGTACATGTTGCGAATATGGATTTTGTTGAGTGGCGTTTCGCGCACGCAGAGAACCAGCGGACGTTGCTCTTTCAGGCAGACGTCAGCCGCGCGCTCGATCAGGTGGGAGGCGACGCCGTTGGCGATCCGGGCCAAAGTGCCCACGCTGCAGGGGATCACGACCATTGCGTCGGCGGGGTAGGAGCCGCTGGCTATGTTCGCCCCGATATCAGCGTTGGATTGCTCTTTGATTTTAATTTTCGAGGTTTTGGAGGCGAAGTTCACCGGGCCGCGAGAGCGGCTTTTCTCCAGACGTTTTGGTGCTGATCTTTCCGGGGAAAGAATCTGGCCGAGAAGATTCACACGGCCGCGGATGCCGAGTTCTTCCGCGAGCACACGCAAGCCGGAGTCCGACGCGATGAAGTTCACGGTCTGGATACGAGCGTCGCGTTCAACTGCCAGCAGAAATTGCCGCAGGAAGACCGACCCGCTGGCGCCAGTAGTCGCGACGGTCAGATTCTGTGGCGGATGATTCGGCAACGCGCCTCCCGCGGGCGACGCAAAGCGTCCGCCCCGAAGTTTGGAGCATAGGGAGTTGCCGAACGGGAGTCAAGAAGAACACCAGAGGAAGATAGCCAGAAGCGAAAGGCTAGAAGCTGCTTTTTATGGCATCCACTGCCAATTTGCGATCCCGCCGTAGCGCCGCGCAGCTCCACGCGCTGGCGGGAGTCGAGCGGCAAATCCGCGCCCAGGATTCGCACAGCCGCCGTAAATATCTGCGTGAGTTCAACCAAGCGTTCCGCAGCTACAATTCCGTTCTCGATGCTCAACAGATTTGGAGCGCTGTACACGGCGCCGACATGGTCCTGATTGGCGACTACCACGCCCTGGCCGCCGCCCAGCGCTACGCTGCATCCTTGCTCGAGCAGCGTGCCCTGGCTGGGGATCGTCGAGTCGTACTCGGCGTCGAGACTATCTTCGCGCGCGATCAGCACATCCTCGAAGAATGGTGGCGCCGAGAAATTAGCGAAGAGGAATTGCGCCAGCGCATCCGTTTCGATCTCGACTGGGGCTACGATTGGACTCCGTTTTACGAACTGCTGGTCACCGCGCGCGATCACGGAGAGGCTGTCTACGGCCTCGACTGCATGCCGCGGGAGAACCTGCGGAAAATTGGAGCTCGCGATCGCCACGCCGCGGCGAAGATTGCCGAGATCCGCCGTCGTCATCCCGATGCGGTGATCTTCGTCTTATTCGGCGAGTCGCACCTTGCTCCGGGACACCTGCCGCGTGCGGTACAGAAGGAAATGCCCGACGCGAAAGTTCTGACCGTGTTGCAGAATATCGACGCACTCTACTGGCGTGCCGCGGGCGAGCGCGCCGACAAGGTCGAGGCAGTAAGCATCGTTGACGATGTCCTGTGTGTATTCAACGCGACGCCGCTCGAAAAATACGAAAGCTACCGGCTGTTTCTCGACCAATGGAGCCGCTGCGATACCGGACCCGACTTCGCGCCGACAATTTACAATTTGATCGACAGCCTGGCCGCTTTTCTCCAGATCAACCGTTATTCGCCGCATAACGGCACGCAGCCGAAGTTTCTGGTCGATATGCTGCCTGAGGTCCACGGCAACTCATCGGATGCGTTGATCCATCGCATGCTCTCTCGTAAGGGCATCACCGAGCGGCAGTTGGAAAGCATGCTAGCGACGGTGGAGGAGCGTGGCAGCGCTTATCTTCCGCAGGTGAATGCATTTTATGTCCGCGACTTTCAGATGGTGCATGCGGCCGAAGATGCGACGAGGTTTCTGCATCACGCCTGCCGCAGCTTGCCCCAACGGCTCAATGGACATGACGGCGGAAATGGCCTTCAGGAAAACGAATGCGTTGCTTTGAGCGTCGACTACTTTTATACGAGGGTACTGGAGGACGCTGTTGCCTATTTCGGATCGCGGGTGCTTTATCCTTCAAGGCCTGCGCCTGAGATGGAGGATTCCTTTGTGCTATCACGCGCTGCCTGCGAAAAAACGGGACAGGCAGCCGTTCGCGCGGACGCGGACAAATTTGACGCAATTGCGCGGCAGTGGGGATACCGGTTGGGAAATTTGATTTATGACAAATATCTTGCAGGAAAAGTAAAGCCGAGCGCCTTGCGCCGATTGTTTCTCGCTCGTATTGACGAGCCCAGCATCGCCCGCAAAGTCTGCACTGCCGTGATCGCCAGACTTCGATCCCTGTAGCGCCGCAGGGCGTCCCTTCGGTAGGCTCGGGCGGCGCTACATAGTACGCATCGCGAATGCTAATCTAGAAGTCGCTTGACTGTACAACGTTGGCGACAATGAACGCCCAGTCCATCCGCAAGCTCTTCGAGCAGGTGCGCCGGGGCACACTCACGGCCGACGATGCCGTTGACCGGCTTCGTCATCTACCTTTCGAAGATCTTGGTTTTGCCAAAGTTGACCATCACCGTTCTTTGCGTGCGGGTATGCCAGAAGTTATTTTCGGAGAGCGGAAAACTCCAGCGCAGACGGCCGAGATCTTCGCCCGCCTCGCGAAGCATGGCGGCAATGTCCTGGCTACTCATGCCGATAAGAAACAGTTTGCCGCGGTAAAAAAGAAAGTACGCGCCGCGGAATATCGGGAAATAGCGCGAGCCATCGTGCTGCAGCGCGACCCAACCACCTACGGCAAAGGAACCATCGCCGTGGTTTCGGCGGGAACCAGCGATATCCCGGTGGCTGAAGAAGCAGTGGTCACCGCTGAAATGATGGGCAATCCCGTGGAACATTTCTACGATGTGGGCGTTGCTGGAATTCACCGGCTGCTGGCGAATCGTGAGGCTCTGGCGAAGGCCCGAGTGGTAGTTGTATGCGCCGGCATGGAAGGCGCGCTGCCCAGCGTGGTCGGCGGCCTTGTCGGCGTTCCTGTGATTGCCGTGCCTACCAGCGTCGGCTACGGTGCGTCGTTCAAGGGACTAACCGCGCTGCTCGGCATGCTGAATTCCTGCGCGTCGAACGTGAGTGTGGTTAACATTGATAATGGATTCGGGGCGGGATACGTGGCCTCGCTGATCAATCGGTTACCCTGATCGCGGATGGAGTGGTCGTGGCCATCGCACTGTGCACGATTCAAATCGTGTGACTGCGGAGGCTCGCATGATTGACGGTAAACTCATTTATCGCGGCGACCGATTGCTGTAGAGTCTCGAAATATATTATTCGGCACGAAAATATGATCGTCGGCACGGGCATTGACATCGCGGAGGTTCCGCGCATCCGCCACTCGATTGAACGCTTTGGCGATCGCTTTCTGCAGCGCGTTTATACGGAAGGTGAGATCCGCTACTGCGACTCGAAGGCAAACCGTGTCGAGCGTTATGCCGCGCGCTTCGCCGCCAAAGAAGCGGCTATGAAGGCCCTGGGCACGGGCTGGAGCCGCGGCGTCCGCTGGCGGGATTGCGAAGTGACGCGCCTGCCCGGGGGCCGACCGACTATTGCGTTTCACGGAAAAGCCGGCGAATTTGCCGCCAAGCTGGGAGTAAAAAACTCCGCGTTGTCGCTCTCGCACACCGCGGAACAGGCTATCGCGCAAGTGATTCTGGAAAACTAAAGGCGCGATACCGCACGCCACGGCCATCTGCTAGACTGGCGCATTCCACTTCGTCATGGTTGCCACTCTACAGGTTGTTAGGCCGGTCTTCTCCCCCAGTGAGATTCCCGAACCTACTCTGCTCATTGGTTTGGGGATGACCAGTTTTGCCGCGTTGCTCCTCGAGTTGGGACTCACCCGATTGTTTTCCGTAGTGCTCTTCTATCACTTCGCGTTTCTGGCAATTTCGATTGCCCTGCTTGGACTGGGCGCTGGCGGAGTGTTCGCCTACCTGTTTAAGAAGCGATTGACTAGAACTGGCACACGCGCGCTGGCCGCGCGTCTATGTATCGACAGCTCGATTCTGGTGTTCATTGTGCTTGAAGTTGTCCTGCATGTGCCTGTCGCGCTTATGGCCACCGGAAGCAACTTTCTGCACCTAACCGCTCTTTACGTGGTTTCGGCATTGCCTTTCTTTTTGACGGGATTGCTCTTTTCGGTTGTCTTTGCGCGCGAGACATGGCGCGTGCAGCGCCTCTACGGAGCGGATTTATGTGGGGGCGCACTGGCCTGCCTGGCCGTGGTTCCACTGCTCAATTGGATCGGCGGACCGAATTCCATTCTGGCTGCCGGCGTGGTGATGGCCGCTGCCGCGCTCGTTTGGGCAGAATCGTCGCGCGCGCGCATGGGAGCAAGCGCCCTGGTGGTTGTATTTGTAAGCGTAATCGCAGCGAACCACTCCGGTCGGCTGATTGATGTTGTCTATGCCAAGGGCGTGTTTCGCAATCCGGCTTGGGTGGAATTCGCCCGCTGGAATGCGCTTTCGCGCGTGGAGGTAGATCGCCAGAGGCAGGCCAAGACCATCGTTATCGATGCCGACGCTTCCACCTACATTATGAATTGCGATTTGGCGCACTGGGACAACAGCAAATGGGAACGAGATCTCATGTCAGCTCCGCCGGCATTGGCCAACGTTCTGCGGCCACACGGCGAGTTCGCGATCATCGGGCCAGGTGGAGGGGTCGATGTGCTGCGCGCAGTGGCGAATGGCAGTCCGAACGTGACTGGAATCGAAATCAATCCCCTCATCGCCAATACAATCATGCGTGGCCGTTACGCCGATTATGCCCAGCATCTCTACGAACGTCCCGAAGTACACATCCATGTGACCGATGGCCGCTCGTACCTGCGCTCCTCGCCGCAGCAGTTCGATGTCGTGCAAATGACGCTTGTCGACACCTGGGCTTCAACTGCGGCCGGAGCGTTTGCGCTGAGCGAAAACAATCTCTACACCGTGGAAGCCTTCCGGGAATATTTCGAGCATCTCAAGCCGGATGGCATGATCGCGATCACTCGCTGGGAGTTTCGCCAACCCCGGGAGGCGCTACGCGTCGTCGCGGTGGCAATGCAGGCCTTGCACGATGTGGGTATCGCCAACCCGGCGCGCAATTTCATCGTTGCCTCGCAGGGACAGCTTAATGAAGATGGAATTCCGGTAGTCGTGCTCGCCAAAAAAACTGCGTTCACTACTGGGGAGCAGTCGACGATCCAGGCTCATTTCGAGAAATACAAGCAGTTGAATCCGCTGTACCTCGCATCGTTTCCGCTCCCAGTGCAAGCAGGACAGAATCCGTTTGCCGATTTGATAGTCAGTAACGATCCTTACCGCTTCGCGCAGAGTTATGCCTACAACGTAGCGCCGGTTACCGATAATGCACCGTTTTTCTTTTTCACGCTCAAAGCCGGGCAAATCCTCGGCCAACGGGGACTGCACCACGGCATCGACTGGAAGGTGAACCTGGGCGTACTGGTTCTGCTTTTTGTGCTGGTGATTTCAGTGCTTGCCGTGTTGGGCTTCCTGATTTTGCCGCTTGCGCTTCAGAAAGGCCGTCAGTCGCCGCTTCCAGTTTTGTACTTCGTCGCAGTAGGTCTGGGTTACATCCTGGTGGAAATTGCGTTGATCCAGCGCCTGTCTCTGTTCCTGGGACACCCAACCTACGCCCTCACTGTGGTTATTTTTCTATTGATGCTCTCCAGTGGCGCCGGGAGTTTGATGTCGCGCCGCTGGCTTGTCGGCACCAAACTGTCTTGGGCGCCGCTCGTGCTTGTGATAGTCGCGTTGTCAGCCGACCTTGTGCTTTTTCCGCGCCTGCTTGCCGCCTGCATAGGACTGAAATTCGTTTACCGTATGGCCATGAGCGGCATGCTGCTGGTTCCGCTCGGCTTCCTGATGGGAATGCCGTTTCCAACGGGCTTGCGTGCTCTGGCGGCGAGCTCTACGGTCACCAACCCGGGCGGGGCAGGCCACGATGACAACGCGGTGGAATGGGCATGGGCGATGAATGCCGCTGCCAGTGTATTGGGTTCGGTGGTCGCCATGGTGATCGCTATCGAGTTTGGCTTAACCATCACCCTGGCGTGCGGAGCTTTGGCTTACCTGCTGGCCTTATTGCTTCTTCCAGCCCTTGGCTCGCAACGCGCTTAGGAATGGACTCGTGGTTTGCTATGATGCTGCGAGGGGCGGCGAAGGTGGGAGCTGTTCCGTGTGTCACCGAAAATCACTAACGACGTTCTGAGGGAACGATTTGCCGAGCCAGAAACAGCTCAAATGGTCGCAACTCTGGGTCGGCCTCACTGTGATTTTCGCCAGCATAACGCTGGCGGTGCTTCTATTCCTGATGTCCGGAACCACCGGCTTCTTCAGCAAACGAATAACGCTTGTCTCGTATTTCGACAATGCGAGCGGGCTGCGCGTGGGAGCCCCCGTCCGGCTGAGTGGCGTCGATATCGGCAATGTTTCGAAAATTCTTATTGTCCGTGATAAGGACAAGCAGATTACTCCGGTCGAAGTGGTCATGAAGGTCGGCACGAAGTACGCCTTCGATCTGCGCCGCGATTCGGAAACCTCTCTGGATACGGCTGGAGTGCTAGGCGAGACTTACATGGACATTAACAGCTCGCAGGCGATTGGTCCCCCCGCGCAGGATGGCGATACGCTTCCTACCCACCTGCATCCCGATTTCAACGAGGTGGTGCGATCCAGCCAGAGCACGCTGCAGAACATGGATGCTCTGCTCAAGCGCGCCGATCGCATTCTGGCTTTCGCAGAGAGCGGCAAAGGCTCCCTGGGCAAGCTGATCTACGATCCCAGGTTGTACGACCAGCTTTCGCAGACGGTCACGGAGTTCAAGCAAGTTGTCGACGAAATCGCCAAGGGACAGGGCAGCCTCGGCCAACTGATCAACAGCAACGATGCCTACAACAAATTCGTGGCCACCCTCGACAAGATCAACCTCGTGGTGGATGACCTGCAAGCTGGCAAAGGAACTGCGGGGAAATTCCTGAAGGATCCGTCTCTTTACAATAATGCTAATGACACTATCGCGAACTTTAAGCAGGTGAGTGAAGACATCAACGCCGGCAAGGGTACTCTGGGCAAACTGACCAAGGACGAGGAACTGGCTGAGAAGATCAAAACCACGATGACCAAACTTGCCGCCCTGACCTCCGCACTGGAGGCAGGCCAAGGGACTGCGGGAAAGCTGCTCAAGGACGATACCCTCTACAACAATGTCAATCATGTGCTGGAAGAAACCCAAGGCCTGGTGAAAGCGATTCGAGAGAATCCCAAGAAGTATCTAAGCATCAAGTTGCACATTTTCTAAGAACGAATGCAGCAGGAGATCAGATCTCCACTTCGCCTTCCATATAGAAGACGCAACTGCCCTCCAATTCGACGCGATCACCGGCGAGTCGGCAAGTGATTTCTCCGCCGCGCAACGAGGCCTGGAAGGCGCGAAACACCGTCTTTCCCAATCGTTTGGCCCAATAGGGCGCCAGCATGCAATGCGCCGCGCCGGTCACGGGATCTTCCGGGATACCCTTGACCGGAGCGAAGTAGCGGCTGATGAAGTCGTAGGACCCATCCCCTGCCGCGGTCGCGATCACGCCGGGCCGGTTCAGGCGGGCGAGCGCCGCCATATCAGGGGCCAGCTTGCGCAAGACCCGTGCGCTCTCCAGCAGGGCCATGTAGTTGAAGGCGTTGATGAAAACCTCAATCGGAACGACGCCCAGCGCTTCGGTCAGTCCCGGCGGTGCGGGAATCGGCTCGGAGGGCCGGGCGGGGAAGTTCATAATGTAACCGGCGTCTGCACGATTCACCGTTAAGGGGCCGCTCGCCGAGTGGAATGTCACGCGGCTGCGTCCGGGCTCCAGTCGCTCCATGACCACGGCTGCGCTGGCCAGAGTTGCGTGGCCGCAAAGCGGCACCTCGGTCACGGGCGTAAACCAGCGCAAGCGATAGTCGCCGCCCTCAACGACCAGAAAAGCCGTCTCCGCTAGATTGTTCTCGGCCGCAATCGCTTGCAATGTAGGGTCAGCCGGAAAACTATCCATCAACATCACAGCCGCTGGATTGCCTGAGAAGCGCTGGGTGGTGAAGGCATCAATCTGGAATATCGGCACTCGCATGCGTTCAGTGTTCTCCGATACCGGTCAGCGCTCCCAGCAAGCGCCGGCGAAGAATCCTGGCACCACCAGGAGCACGCCCATCATCGTCGCGTTTAGGACACCGCTCTCGGAGTGGATGTGGACTCAGCCTGCTCGTGCGCGTGATAGCTGGAGCGCACCATGGGGCCGGATTCAACATGGCGGAAGCCAAAGCGTAGGGCTTCATTGCGCAATTCGCGGAATTCTTCTGGTGTGTAGAAGCGGGCGATGGGCAGGTGGTCGCGCGACGGACGCAGGTACTGCCCCACAGTGAGAATGTCGACGTCGCGCGTACCCAAGTCGCGGAAGACCTCGACGAGTTCGTCCGTGGTTTCGCCGAGTCCGACCATCACGCCGCTCTTGGTCACCATCCCGGGAGAAAACCTCTTGGCGTTCTCCAGCAAATTGAGAGTGCGCTCGTAGCGCGCACCGGAGCGCACTGCGCGATAAAGGCGCGGCACGGTTTCGGTGTTGTGATTGAGCACGTCCGGTTGTGCGTTGAGCACAATCCTCAGAGGTTCTTCCAGGCCTTGAAAATCGGGGATCAGAACTTCGATGCGGCAATCTGAAATAAGTTCGCGGATCTCGCGGATGGTCTCAGCGAAAATTTTTGCTCCGCCAACGTTGTCATCGTCACGATTCACGCTGGTCACGACGGCATGCTTCAGTCCCAAAGTCGCAACTGCCTCAGCGACGCGGCGGGGCTCGTCCCAGTCGATTGGCTCCGGACGCCCCTTTGGCACGGCACAAAATCCGCAGCGGCGCGTGCAGATATCGCCCAGCAGCATGAACGTCGCAGTCTTGTGATTCCAGCACTCGCCAATATTCGGGCACTGGGCCGACTCGCAAACCGTATGCAGTCCGAGCCCACGCGCCAACTTTTTCAAGCTATGAAAGTTATCCCCGACAGGCGCTTTGGCCCGCAGCCACTCAGGCTTGGGTATCCGAAGTGGAGGCGCGAGGTCGATCTGAATCAGTTGAGAAGTCCCGGCCATCAGTTTGATTCTATCAGTTCGTCTTTTTCGGCTTGAGAGCCAGAGCGTGCCTTGGGGTACTCAGGTGGCCCAGTCGCAGACTCTACGGCAAGTACCGTGACACCCAATCTACCGCGGGACCAACGACTAGCACGGTCAGAACGAGCTGTGCGATAGTCCCACCCAGCCACGCGAGGACTTGCCGCCCAAGACCCATATTGTGTGTGAACTTGAAGACGCGACAGGCATGAGCTAGATACGTCGCAAGCAACGCGACCTCAACGACATCGGACGCGACAGCTAGTGGCTCGACGCGCTGAGCAAAGTGGTCCAAGGCAAAATAGGCCGCCCCTGGGAGCAGCCAGAAACCCTGTAAGTAGAGATTGCATGCCAGTGTTTGACGAAGAGTCCGCCGAGGACGGGAGAGCAGGTAAAGCGCTAACGAATTGAAGAAAACGACCGTCACCGGCCAGAAGAACTTTTTGACGATCTCGTGGTATCTACTCCTGTGCTCACATTCGAGTGCAATCCTCCGGAACGATCTTGCGATCCCGGGGTCGCGTCCCACCAGGTAGAACGCCACATCGTTAGCCCCGACGGACCCAACCTTGCTCTTGATGTGGTCCGACAATATGCTTGACCCTGGTACAAAGGCTTCCTCAGTGCTGTACTTGTCAGCGTCCGCATCCTTCAAGTCCATGTCAGCCATAAACGCACTCTGGGAAGCGGAATCAAGGCTCGCCCAAACCTCGAACCATCCCACCTCCGTCCTTTGCCATGGAGTCAGCGGAAAAGTTAGCGCCATCACCCCAAAGCAAATTGAGTAGAAAGGTAAGGGCCTAATTCGGTACGGATACTTACCATCAAGGACCGCCCGAAAAAATGATCTGTAATCTGTGATCAGTAGTAGGGCTGATCTTGCCAGTTGAACCTGCGGCTTCTCCTGTAAGGGATCGCCAAGCTCTAAATCGCGTTCCTTGGCAGGCTTGGAAACTCTTTTCATGTCTAAGGGCCCTCAGACGCAGGATATCCTTGCATCTGGGATTAACTAAACCGCGGCATGGGTTCCGAGTTTATCAGCCCACCTCGACCAGTCCGTAGGTATGCTGCCAACGCGTGCGCATGGCGACCAGGGCGCGGCTGATCTCGACCTCCGTGACTTCGGAATTGGGCCCAGCCATCACCGCCGCAGCCTCGCGTTTGGCCAATTCCAATAACTGGCGGTCACGAATCAGGTTGGCTACACGGAAGCTCGGCATGCCGGCCTGCCGAGTGCCGAAGAACTCCCCGGGCCCTCGCAGTTCGAGATCGAGTTCGGCGATTTGAAAACCGTCGTTTGTGCGCACCATGGCATCGAGGCGGCGCTCGCCCTCTTCGGTTACTTTGCCACCAGTCATCAAGATGCAATAAGACTTCGCTGCGCCCCGCCCGATCCGTCCGCGCAACTGGTGAAGCTGCGCCAGACCAAAGCGCTCCGCATGCTCTATCACCATCACCGTAGCGTTCGGCACATCCACTCCAACTTCAATCACGGTGGTGGCGACCAGAATCTGCAATTCGCCCGTCTGAAACATCCGCATAACCTGATCCTTCAAATCGGTGTCCAGGCGACCGTGCAGGAGTCCAAGCTTAAGATCAGCGAACACCTTTCCGCTCAATTCGCGGTACATCTTGATCGCGGCTTTGAGTTCGCTCTCCTCATTTTCCGCGATGACGGGGTAGACCACATAGACCTGATGTCCCTTCGCCACTTGCTTGCGCACAAACTCCCAAACTTCAGGCGAGCGGTCGTCGGTGATTCTTCTTGTAACGATCGGAGTACGGCCCGGAGGAAGTTCGTCCAGCACGCTGAGGTCGAGATCGCCATAAAGAGTGAGCGCCAGAGTTCTGGGGATCGGAGTAGCGGTCATGACTAAAACGTCAGGCTCGGCCGGACGGCCCGGTATCAAAGGGGAGCCCGTCCCCGCATAAGCATCTTCACCGCCATCACCCGATTTCTTCATCAACTTCAGCCGCTGTAAAACGCCGAACCGGTGCTGCTCATCGACGATCACTAATCCCGGCCTCGCGAACTCAACTTTTTCTTCCAACAGGGCATGCGTGCCGACGATGAGCTGCGCATTCCCCTGCGCGATGTGCCGGCGGATTTCGCGCTTGCGGTCGCTCTCCAGCGATCCGGTCAGCAGGACGATGCGGTATCCCGCATTTTCCAGAATTCTCCGGGCGGAAAAATAATGCTGTTGCGCTAGAATTTCCGTCGGAGCCATCAGCGCGACCTGGTAACCATTTTCGATCGCTATGATGGCTGCCTGAAAGCCGATGATGGTTTTTCCCGATCCCACATCTCCCTGCAGCAAACGCCGCATGGGATGCGCCTTCTGCATGTCATGAGCGATTTCTTTCAAGACTCGCTTCTGCGCGGCTGTGGGATGGAAGGGCAGAATTTTCTTGATGGCCTGTCGCACCCGGTCGTCCAGCTGAAAAGCGATACCCGTCTGAGCCTTGAGCTGACGCCGCTTGAGCTCCAGTCCCAGCTCGATGAAGAATAATTCCTCAAAGATTAGCCGGATGTGCGCAGGCGTGCGCGCCGACTGCAAATCTTCGAAGCTCTCTCCAGCCTCGGGCCAATGCACTTTCCACAGAGCCTCGCGCGGCGAAACCAGCGCCAGACGCTCGCGCACGGTTGCCGGAATGGTTTCTGCGAGTTCGGGAGTCAGATCGTCCAACGCGGTGCGGATGACTCGGCGAAACCAGCGCGCGGTCACGCGTCCTTGTCCGGCCGACTCGTAGATGGGCACGATGCGCCCCACTTCGAGCGATGCCGCAGCCTTGTCGTCCGTGCCGTTTCCGCCGGCATCGCCCAGCATCTCAAACTGCGGCTGGATAATCTGCAGCTCTCCGCTCCGCCGGTCTTGCTCCACCTTGCCGTAGAGCGCGAGCAACTGGCCGGGTTTGAACTTGTCCTGCAGGTAAGCCCCATGAAACCACAGGCAGCGCAACTTGGATCGCCCTTGCCCCACAGTCAGCTGAAAGATAGGCATCCTGCGAGTGCGAAACAGGCCCGAGTTGCGGACTTCGGCGATCACGGTGGCCATTTCGCCGGGACGCAATTCCGCAATCCCACGCGGATTCAGCCGGTCTTCGTAGCGAAAAGGCAGATAATTGAGCAGATCGCCCACCGTGGCAATGC
>DAIUEW010000009.1:0-98282 GCA_036844925.1 Candidatus Sulfotelmatobacter sp. | reverse complement strand
GTCGAGGATGTCGGCTTGCAGCCGGTCTACATTAGCTCTCAGCGCCTTTCGCATCCACCAGTCGGATCTGCTTGTGATCAAATCTACCTGGTTTCCGTCGTCAATGATGGGGGGCTTCCAATTGTCCAAAAACACCTTGGAGCTATTTCGGTCCCTTTCCTCTCTTGTCGATTTTTGCTCAATCTCATCCCGGGCTTCAAGAATGTAATCGGGCAGCCTCGGGGTCGAATGCGGATTCCACTCGACGTGCAATGCGTCGCGGTTGACGCCTCCAAAGCCAAGGAATTCCCCGTCGAGCAGAACATTTCCAATAATGATCTTTGGGTTGTCGAGCCTCGCGTTTTGCTCTTGATCAAGGTGCTTAAGGCCCGGCGCGGCGTTGATTCTTAGCCTTTCGAGTTGGACTCTCAGACTCTCAGAACCAATGGGCGCCTTTCCATTGCGAGCGGTCTTTCGCGCCCGTTTCCGCCATTCTTCGAGCGCCTCCGGTATGGTCTTGTTGCCGAGCCACAGTTTGTAAAAAAAGCCAACCACGGCCGCTGCGCCAGCGAGAAAACCCACAGTGGTCATCGGGCTTAAGATCATATGCCCTCGGAGACTTTACAGGCCGTATCTCCCGAATGATACAACGCGGTTGCTCTGGATTGAAGAGAGCCGAGTCTGTCTCTGCGCAAAAAGCGCTCGAAGCAGTCGCCGGGGATCAAAATAAGACCGTCGCAGGATGGCAAACAATGCGCCGATCTGATGCCGAGAGGGGCACCTCCATCGTCTGCGGGGGCCTTAACTAATGCACTTGAGGAAAGACATAGGTCGCTCGCTCAGGAAACCCGCTCCTTACAGACGTTCTGAACAACCGAGTCTAGATCAAGCTGAATTCGTTGACCCGTTGAGCAGAGCCACTGTTTCGCTCGCTCTGCTTCGGGACAGAGGCTTTGGACTGTAAGCCAGAATTTGCGAGAGTGATCGGGTATCGCCAAGTGAACGGCTTCGTGTATGACGAGGTAGCGCAAGACATATTCCGGAGCCATCACCAATCTCCAGTTGAAGGACAAGTTCTGCAGACGCGAACAATTCCCCCACTTCGTACGCTGTCCCATTATGTATACCTTGCGAGGAAACCGGTTCAGCCGACTCGTGACGATAGCAAGATGCATTTCGATCTCTCGACGCGCTTGCTTACGCAGCCAGTTCTCCAGCGTTCGCGCTGCCGGTGTCTGAGACTTTACCCCCTTGTGGATCGTCAAGCAGGCGTCATCATAGGTCACCGCGTTCCGACCTCTGCCGGGCGCGTTTATTTCGATGCGCACAGCTGTGGGCTCACCTCGAAGCAAGATATCGCCAACTGCGTGATGCTGCGGCCGCCTGATTCCGCGAAGGCGCTCGATACGGCCGAGCTGGCTTGAAACCCAGTTTTCATGGAGTCTGACGAATGATTCGATCTCGTCACTCGGCCGCGTCCTGGGAGCGATAACCTCGACTCCGCTAGGTCCAACACGGAGACAAAGCTTACGTGCGTTTCTAGACTGGACAACGCGATAGCGAATCGTCCGTCCGTTTGAATGCAGGCAAGCTTCTGTCGTTCTTCTGCTGACCATTCTATGCGTCTGCCTTTGAGAGTTCTTCAACAGCGGGCTTAAGGAACGGTGGGTTGACGTCATCAGGGTCGAAACCTAGAGCGGAGTAGCTTGGGTTCCACGATTCGGCCAGCAGTGATTGCTCAACTCGCATACGGCCACCGATCGAGTTGCTCCAACCGGTGGGGAGAAGCTTATTTGTATTGAGATGTGCGACCATACGACGCGCACAATCCGCAACATACGTCTCGGCAGGGGCGAGTGCGTACGCACGAAGGACTGTAAATAGCCCATGCTCGCCTGGTTGCGTCAAGCGGAGTCGCTCGGGCTCTTGTTTCGTCCTAGCGGCTTCCTGTGCAATAGCCTGAAGTTCTCGAAGGCGCTCAGCAGTTGCCTCGTCGCCAGTATCCTTTCGTTCCTTCAGCCGTTCTAATCGCTCTCCAAGTAGCCGATATGTAAAGCCTAATTCACCTTCGAAGCACACGATCGTGAGAGCTGCTTCAAGAGCTGCCGCTTTGTCGGCTGGCGTCGGCAACTCGTCAAGCTTTGCAACATAATCCTTGTCGATCTTGAAAATCGGCAGCGACTCGGCAATGTTAACGAAGCTTGTGTTTTCTTGGATCAGCTGGCGCGTCTTTGCAGACAGCTCGCCGTAGGTGTCCTTGCTTCCGCGCTGTCGGCGGCGATGCGCAACATAGATGCCGCAGAGCCAGTTGTAATGGTGCCGGTGGGGGTAAAGGCACGGATCGGGTGCTACCGCTTCCCATAGACGCTCGAGACTCTTGAAGTTGTGCTCAAAGTTCTTGGCAGCTTCGGGGTCGCGTAGGCGCTGCAGGGCCGCGAGCAAGCAATCTCGCGTGTCGGCGATTGTGATGCCCTCAAACAATTCCATGGACCTCGAAACCTCACCGGGCACGGTCGCTCGCAGAGCATCCCAGTCGATTAGCGATTCCTCGCGGATGCTCTCGTCGAAATTCAGCGCTTTTTCTAGATTGGCGAAAACACCAAAATAATCGACCACGACCCCTGTGCGCTTATTCATCGACGGAAGCGGCCGGTTTGTTCGCGCAATGGCCTGGAGTAAGTTGTGATCGCGCAAAGGTTTGTCGAGGTACATCACCTGTTCAACAGGCGCGTCAAAGCCCGTCAACAGCCGGTCGCAAACAATCAGGATTTTGAGAGGGGGCCTCCATTTGCTTCTGTCGACCCCGTAACGCTCATGATTCCACGCCTCCCATTCAGCCGGTGTGAGCTTGAAGTAGTCAATCAGTTCGTCCTGCTTTGACTTCTGATATTCGAACCGTTCGACATCGGGCTCGCTATTTTGCGCTTCTGAGATGATTACGTCCGACCATTCGGGCGGTAAGCCGCGAGCCTTCAATTTAATGTCGAGCTTATCTTTGTAAACAGCGCAGGCCTTGCGATCTACCGCGACCAGCTGGGCCTTGAAGCCGCTCGGGTCTGGATGCTCCATGAAGTGGGACAGCATCTTTTCTAAGACAATGTCCACCCGATCTGGGTGGCGGGCCAACTCTTTCCATTGCGAACGCTGGCGCTGCACGAAGTCCTTTGCCTCGTCGTCTTCCAGCTCCATCTCCTCACACATCTGCTCGAAGCCAAGACTTAACGGTTGCTCATCCACCTTGAACGGAACACGATCCCGAATGTAGTGAACCTCCAGTGTGGCGCCATCCTGAATCGCGCGACGAATGCCGTAATAGCTGAGATAACGCTCCTGTACTCCGTCCTTCGATGGACCGAAATCGCGATGCGTATTCTGCATTGTCTTGTCGATTGGGGTCCCGGTAAAACCGAAGCGAAACCCCTTCGCAAGCTTTACGCGCATCGTCATCGCATAACTTTCTTTTCCTTCTCCCTTTTGCGAGCGATGGCACTCATCCACCATACTGATGATGTTGTCGCGCGTCAGCGGCGCGAGATCGCCCATCTGCTGGAAAGCCTGAACCGTTGTAACTGCAGTGCCGCGCCAACCGGTCCGAAGTTTCTTCTTGAGATCATCCACCCCAAGCGCCTTTTCCACGTTCGGATAATCGCAGGCGTCGAAATCGTCTGAGAGCTGGGTTTTGAGGTCGCGTCGATCTACCACGATCAATACAGTTGAGTTATTCAGCGCTGAGTGTCGACGCAGCTTCTGGCCGGCAAAAATCATGGTGAGCGACTTGCCTGAGCCCTGAGTGTGCCAGATTAGGCCCGTCTTCTCTTGCGGTGTAGCTTGAGTACCCACCAGTGATACGGTGCGTTCCACCAGTTCGTTGACAGCTTCAAACTGTTGGTAGCGCGCGATCTTCTTCGTGGTTTTTCCCTTCTTGGTCTCAAAAACGACGAAATGCTGCAGAAAGTCTAAAAGGTGAGCTGGTTTCAGCCGCAACAAACCCTTAACGGGTATTTCCAACGGGTCCGCGGGGTCCGCCGCGCCGGGTTCGTTCCACCAACCGTGATGCTCTGGATAAAGGCTGAGCCAGCGCCCCCACCAGTCGAGGTGCCGCTCAATGTCATCTTTACTTGCGTCGTGGAACAATACAGTCCCGTAACGGAATTCGTCCTCGTCGGCCGCAACGCAAAAAACGTTAGGCGTAAGCATAGAAGGCGCTTGCCGCTGATAACGGTGCAGCTGATGAACCGCCTCGCGCCAATCTTTGCCACTGGTGACATAGCTCTTATATTCGGCAATCACTAATGGAATGCCGTTGACGAGTAGAACGGTGTCCTCGCGGCACTGCTTTACGCCCTGCACTCGGTACTGGTTTGTTGCTGTGAAGTCGTTTAGGTGCTGCCGCTCGGGTTCGAACCCGATGAAATGCACCGTCTTCGCATCCTCCCCCGGCGAGAGGACGATTCTTGCACCGTCTCTGAGCAAATCGAGAGTCTGCCGATTCGCGGTGAGCTTATCCGGATGCGACATCGTCTTGCGGAGGGCTGCAACTGCTATCTTCGCCTGTGCCTCAGTCTTAACGTCGTCATTGATGCGGATAATGGCCTCGACAAGCACCTTCTCAACAAGTGGATCCTCGAGGGGACGGTCGAACGCCGCCATCGCCGCTTCGTCCCGATAGGTCCAGCCGAGGCCTTTGTCTTCAGGCGCAGAACTGCCCTTGCCGCAGAGCCATCGAATAACCGGGAGTTCCACGTAACCTGCCTCGCTCATGACGCAACCGCCGGTTCCTCGTATTTGACACGCACCCGACCTGTGAGGAGCTCTTGCATGAGGGACTTCTTGAGCTGGCTCTGGGCGTCTGCGATTACGAATAGGCTGTCAACATGAGCGTCCACAACGGCAGCAAGCTGTACTAGCCGCGTTTGTTCTGTCTCAGGCGGAACCGGAAGGATGATCTGACTTACGTCTCGGTTGTTGATCTTGAGCGTGCCATTGGATGTTTTTGCCCGACGGAGGACCTGGTTGTGAACGACTGGGTGATTCCAAGCCAGCACCGCATACTCGTAGCTGACTTTGGGGTCTCCTTCAGCGCGGAATACCACTCGCTTGGCAATGTCGGGGTAGATGCACCCTTCAGGAAACGAGCTCACCATTGCTGCCTTCCCGACAAGATCGGAGTTCGCATTCCCTCGCACGATAAGGACGTCGCCTCTGCGAATCCGATAGCGCTGCACGACTTTCTCTGGCACGTGCGCGTACTTTAGGTGCTCCCCGGTGTTCAAGTCCACGCGCCCATCGCGGATCGCAGCTATGCTGAAGGTTGGAATGCCCGGCGGCTGTGTTGACGCCTCGGGAGACACGCCGTTCTGAGGATCTTCAGCTAGGAGCCTCTTGGTCGGAACAAGCGACCAGCCCGGAGGGAGCTTCTTTCGGGGTCGATCAGCGTATGCGGTCTCTCCGAGCGCGCCGTAATAGAAGTCCTGAAGGATTGCCCGTTTTAGCTCTCGCGCCCGATCCACCGCCGCGCGGGTGTACTCGAGGGCGATGTCCACGGCATCCAGGATGCGAGCGATAGAAGCTTGTTCCGTAGGATCTTTCGGTATCGCGACCCGAAGGTGTGCGAAATGTCGAGCCGTAACTGCATCGAAGGTCGTGCCTTGAGACACGCGTTGCAGGCTCCAGCGCCATCTCTGCATCGCATGATAAAGATAGTCGGCGTTGCAGCCATTCGCTCTCACTGCTGCCAAGCCGCGGCCGATGGCGTATTCGCGGTCAGATCGGTTCACTTCGCCAACAGGAGCGCGAACGCTGATCAGAGTGTCGCCCTTTTCTGCGGTCTTCGCAGGCGCACTACACCAGAGCGTCGGCGCAGGACTCCTAAAGGAGAAGTCGCCGTTTCCTTGCAGAAAAGGCAAGCCCGCTCCCTTGTCGTTGTATGTCGCCGACGGGGGAGACTGTCCCGCGATGACCTTGGCAATTGCCGTGAAGGCCTCCACCGCCCACCCGTCGGCTGGCGCTTCACATTCGGGCAGAAAAGCCCAACGCAGCATTCTTGCGGTCGAATCAGCTTGCATAGCCTCCACCTTTGAGTAACCGCAAGAGGTCTTCCTTGGCTTTGTTCGTCGATATCTCAGCATCGGTGAGCAGCTTCAGAGCGTCCTTCACTTCCACGCGTGGCTCCGGCTCGAAGGTGTCCACGTAGCGCGGGATGTTAAGGTTGAACTCGTTCTCTTCGATCTCGTCGAGGAGCACGACGCGCGCATGCTTGATAAGCTCCCCTGGATCGGCATATAGCACTTTTAGTTCCTCGCCAACCTCATGGACGTCCGTGCGGTCTTCTTCAGCTCGTCGGCGAGCCTCTGCGATTCGTTCGTCCCGCTCAGACAGCTTCGCCGTCAGTTTCTCGCGCTGTTTTTCGGCCCTTGACACTGCGGCACCGGCCTTCTCCTTCTCACCTTTAGTGGCGGCGGTCTCTTGCCGCTCACGAGCGGTAGCAAGGTCCGCATCAAGCGCGGCGAGCTTTTCCACGAAGGATTGGTACTCCGCATTCAGACGACCGACTTCGTCCTCTTCGCGCAGGTCGATCTGCTTGCGTATACGCTCACTGTGTTCTGCAACGAGCCCCGGCACCCTCGCGGCATCACCATAAGCGTGGTAGTGAACAAGCATCCGTATCACGTCCTGCGGACGAAGCTCGTTTTGGGCCGAAAGCTCCCGATAGTGACGCGCCGCGTAAATGAGCAGCAACTGGTCCCGGCGGTCGACGGGGCGCTGTTTTCGCAGGATGAGCAGGCAAGCCGGCACACCGGCACCGTAGAAGACATTGAGGGGGAGCGAGATGACCGCATCAATTAATCGTGCTTCGAGGAGTGCCTTCCGGATAAGGTGCTCGTCATCGGCCTTTCGGCGCTTCATCTTCGGATTGCCGTCGTCATCGAACTCACCGGTCTCCTCCTCGACTTCAGGTTGCCCGCGGAAGAGCACTCCCTGCGGACAAACGATACCGGCGCGGCCGTCGTCGGCTAACGATGCGACGATGTGCAGGATGAAAGCGTAGTCACCATAGCTTGGGGGCGGCGCCTTGAAACCCGTGCCGCGACCAAAGCGGCCAAAGCGGTCCTTGAAGCCTTCCTTGCCGAAGATTTCCTTCTTCAGCTTGTCTTTTCTCTTCTTGTCATCCGTGTGCTGCTCTGGTTTTAGCCACCAGAACTCGTCGGAGAACGGGAAATTTGCAAGAACGAGAGAGAACTTCTTAACACGCCCATCTTCGAGGAACTGAGGGTCGGTAATCGTGCTGGCGCCAGCCTTGATGTCGGCCTCAAGCCCGTGCAACACCGAATTGATCTTACCGATGGCGGCGTTACCCCAGTTCATCTCCTGCGCGAAATAGCTAGCGCTAGTAGGGTAATGGCCGTGTTCCCGTAGATAATCTGCCGTGTGCACCAACATGCCGCCGGAACCGGAAGTCGGGTCGTAAACTGTATCAGCAGGGCGCGGCTCAAGGATTCGAACAAGTGTGTCTACGACCTCCGGCGGTGTAAAGAATTCTCCTGCCTTTGCACCAGCATCATCAGCAAACTGCTTAATGAGATATTCGTAGGCCCTGCCCAGAACATCGGAAGGAACACTCTTATTCGAGAGATCGTGCTCGTCGAAGTGTTGAATGAGCGCGTGGACTACTTCATTCGGAATGAGCGGCTTGCCTGAGCCATCGGGCGCTGGCTGATTCCAATCAACAGTGAAAACACCTCGCAATTCGTCATTCGCGTCTGCGACAGCGCGCATCGCCTTCGTGAGCACTTCACCGAGATTTGTAGAAGCCGCTTTAACATCTCCCCATCGTGAACCGTCCGGAATCTTGAACCGATGCTCGCCACGTTTGCGGAAAATGGCCTTCTGCTTGTCAGTGAAAGGACGGCCCTGCTGTTTTTCCAAATCGGCGATTGCATCGTCCGCCTCGCACTCCCATTGGTCGCAGAGACGCTTGTAAAACATCAGCGACAGAATGTAGTTCTTGTAATCTTGTCCCGCGGTCTTGCCACGGAGAATATTCGCGGCTCCCCACAAGTGAGCTTCGAGCTGCTGCTGAGTGATCTTCATTCTGAGAACACCTGCCGTCTCGGCAGTTCTTTCATGACTACTTTCGCAGTTCGTTTAACGTGACCCAATCACCAGGGGCGCGCTCAAATTTCCAGAAGCGCCAACCATCACAGGCTCTACCCACGACGGCGGTTCCGGCCGCAGATGGAGAGTTGTAGTTCCTCCCTCCAAATCGGATGCTCCCGTCCCGTCGCACGTGCGCCCTGAATGATTTCCCTCGATGGTGGCACGGAGCGGGTCGGAATGGTCAGGTACTCCGACAGAATTGGAACGCGCCCGGTGGCCTTTGATCTCATCCGACCGTTCTGCCGATCAGCGAGAATCTCGCGGCCTAAAAGTTGCGCGAGTTCCCGCCGATACTGCAGGGGGATGGCGCTTGCGAATTTACGTCGCAAGTCTTGGGATTTCGCAAACTTGCCTTTCACTTTGTTGCCTTTGGGCTTGACGATCCGCAGGATCAGCGATTCAAGCTCTTTCAGATGCTCGTCGCCGATCGTAAGGTAAACGCTAAAGCGGTCCCACGACTGTCCGTGGCGATCGTTGAGGTGTGCCTTCAGTCGCCAGCGCAGATCCTTTGCCAGACCGACGTAGTACAGTTTGCTCCGCTTGTACAGAGCATAAACACCGTGGCGGTGCCGGACATACGCACGGATCACGTCTTGGTACTTCTCCAAGCCGTTGCGGCTTATGTTTTCCAGATGCTGGCAGACGAGAGGCGCACGTTTACTCATAAAGGCGAACCCGAGCCTAATGATCTAGGTTGAGCACGTAAATTAGCTTGGGGAAGCGTGCAACGACAAAGATTACCAAAGATGGCGACGGATAGCGATCCTCTCCCGAGACTGGGTGGTCTGGGTGAGGCTCCATCATAGCGAGCAAGCCCGTACTCGCGTCCTCAGCCCGCGAAAGCTCGCGCATTCACTTTCGACGAACGACATTGATGCCTAACAGCAAGCTATATGTAACTCATCCGTTCGATGACATCTATCGGCTGTCCACTACCAGGAACCGAGAGCATCTCTAACCCCCAATCGATAGAACCGTGCAGCTTGATCAATTTGTAGTCGGGCTGTGACGTGTAAACGTTGAGGTTGGTGAAGCGCCAACCCGAAAGCTGTATCATAGCTTCTTCAAGCATCGTGTCGTAGTTGAAGGTCACGAAGCATACTTGCTCTCCATTCTCATATCTCCACCTGTCGATTGCATCTAAGAAAGTCAGATAGTTGGTGATACCGCGGTGTTCGTTTGCCCAGGAAAGCTGGCAGCGCCAAAGCATGCGGTGAAGATAGTATCTGATCGCTGCCAGTTGTTTATATCGCGTTGGAAAAGTCTTAGCTTGTTCCTCAAACTCGGCCAACCGTTTTTCAACCTGGACATCGCCTCTGAGCAGGTTCACGAGCGGGTTGCACGCAGGACAGGTCCCCATCGTTTCCACAAACAGTTCGCGATCGTCGAACAGTTGATTGGCCAGGGGCGGGCGATAATGTTCGTGACCAACCGACTTGCCGATGCGAGTGGCACGCGGATCGGGTGGGAGGTGAAGGACAGAGTCATAAGATGCGCCCGCGCCGAAGATGATGAGCAGCATGAATACAATCTCAGACCTTTCGGACCTCGAATCTCGAACCTACTTGCCGAGCGCCTTTGCTTCCAACCGTTTCATGCCCCGCAAAGCATCTTCAGGCAACGTGTGTTCGTAATGTTGCTCTGTGACGCGGGTTGTAGTGTGGCCCAACACATCTCTTGCGGCGGTGCTGTTGCCGGTGAGACTGCGCAACTCCGAACCAAGGCCCCTGCGACCGGCATGGAATCCCTTCCATTCAATCTTTGCTTTGCGCAGCGCAGGCCGGATGACTTCTCTTGCGAACTGATCAAGGTTCAACGCTCCACCTTCGGTGTTCTGAAACAACCAAACCCCATCGGGATTCTTGGCACGCCATAACATCAGCAGGCCGCGCACGGGTTGAATGATGGGGATGGACCGGACAGACTTCTTGCTCTTTGGTGCGCCCACAACGCCCCGGCTGAAGGCGCGGCGAACGTGAATAAACTCACTATCAACATCTGACCACTGAAGGCCCCAAATCTCACCCTTACGCATACCGGCAAAGAAGGAAAGAGCCATCACCAACTGCGCTGCAACGTTGTCAACCAACGCGGTGATGACGTTCTCCATCTCCTCAAGCGTGTACGATTTGGTGTCTCCGTGGCCCAACGTCTTGCCAAGCACCTTGGCATCTCTGATGGGGTTTGTTTCGCAATGGCCGGAGGCAACAGCGTGAGCGAAGATCGCAGAGGCAAGCCATTTGATGCTGTTCAAGGTGCGCGGCCTGAGCGTCTTTGCCAGGCCGGTGAGGAAGATCGACATCATGTGGGTCTTGTAATCGGAAAGGTTCACTGTGCCGAAGTGTGATTTCAGGTGTTGGTTCCACACCTGTTTATAGCCGTGGATTGTGGCGGGCTTGAGGTTGTCTGCTGATTCGATGAAGGGCAAGTACAGGGCATCCCAGAAATCAACCACACCCATTGGCCCTGTGTTTTCGGCTCCAATGTTAACGTGGTCATGCATGTACTCATCGCGGAGTTGTTTGACGTGAGATTTTTTCTGCTGATCGTCGCAGAGCCGGTGAGACTTCAGTTTGCGTTGCCCGTTCTCGGTGATATAGTACGAGACATGCCAGGCACCAAATCTTTTCCGCAAGTATCCTTCTTGGTAGCGTCCCATGTTGGCCCTCTAACCAACATCCTACCAAATGTGGGATACAGTGGGATAGATAACCTTGGTAACTGGTTGTAAATAAACGCCGGAGAGGTGGCAGAGTGGCCGAATGCGGCGGTTTGCTAAACCGTTGTACGGGCTAACACCTGTACCGAGGGTTCGAATCCCTCCCTCTCCGCCAGTTTAAACTCAGTGACTTGCCTCATCGCTCTGCCCTGCTAACCTTGATTTAAGTTCCACAAGCGACGAATCGTGCAGTCGATTGTGCAGTGATTGTGCAGTAATCTGTGCAGTCATTTCAATGGCCCGATCTGGCCTCTCGCCAGCCTCGCTGCCTCACATCACAGGCCGAACTGAATCGTGATTCGGACTGCATCAGGTGCGACACCAGCAGCCTTCGAAATCCTCTGACGAGCCATCTCAACTTCGGCCTTGACGCTTCCGTCTCCGACGACGTTGACAGCGACCGCATCGACGGTGTTGCCTCCAGTCAGAGCGTGCGTTGACGCTTCGCCCTTCAATCGATACTCGGCCCACTTCGTTTCGTAGTCGTTGTGCCTGTTCACTGGGGCGTCCTTGCGAAACCAGAGGCACCAAGTCTTGTTCTCACCTTTCGTGTTTGCCGTGGGTAACCACTCGTTATGAGCACGTCGGACGGCTTCAGCAGCAACGGAGGTTGGGATCAAGTAGGCTTTGACCTTCCCCGGCGTCCTTTCAATCTCAGGCATCACGATGAGGAGGAGGTCGGTGCCTTCGATGTTCAAATTAGCATCCGCCGAAACCTTGTCGGCAATTGCAATCAAGACGTGGTCGTTGCACGTTCTGACTCTGACGCTCTTGCCGTCAGCGAGTTGGTACATCATGGAGCGACCGGGACTATCGACCTTGGTCAGTCCCTTTCCGTTCTGGCGCATCAATTCGAGGCCAGCGGTCAACAGTGCGTCGTTGGAGACTCTTGGGCTTTTCGTCGGCTTCAATGGGACTGCCTCCGGCGAAAGCCTCGTCAGAGAAGGCGTCGGCTGAATGCTTGTCATACATCACCCCTTTACAAAAACAGGGTACACCTTCCATGCCTATATGTCAAGTATATAGTAACATAGGCATACCCTTTAAATCGAATCGGCTACCCCTATGCGGTGTCTTCGACGAGAAGGCACTTTGCATCATAAAGTGGATTTCACCCGATGCGGCGGTTGCTGTAACCATGTGACAAGATCACCCGTCTGCAAGTGATTGATGCAGAATGACTTGGAAGTGGAGCGATCTGCTACTGCACACACTACTGCACGATTCGACTGCGTTTCTGGGACTACATTTTGGTCACTCTCAGGCCCGTAAACGGTCGATTTTGGTCGCTCTCGTCACCGGAAATCCAAGAAGGGGTTCAGGATAGGGGTTCACGCTGGGAAGGGTACGGCGGACAGGATTCACGGGTCCCCTTTTTCGGGCAAGCCACCGGGGGTGGAGCACCCAGCGGACCCGTTTCCTCGCTCGACGGTTTTGCTACGCCAACGTGTGTCTCCGACGAAAGTCTCGACAGCAGATCGTGGGTCCCATTTCCCGGGGTTCCAATAGGCAGGTGACAGGCTGCTGGGTCCCATCCGGCAGGATTCCGGCGGCTTCAGGGGGGAAATATGGGTTCTGTGGACTGGTGTATATCAAGTGGAGTGGAACAACATTGGCAGTGGACACCAACCACCCCCTATAGGGGGGGTGGGGTTGTCGTCCTACCACTCAAGAATACAGGCGGGACAATTGCGAAATCGCATCTAACAGCCTATTTATCAAATGTTTAAATTGGGGTGGACAGGGTGGGACAATGGGTGGACATCGCTCGAAATGTCCCGCTAGGGGTGGACAACCTGAAAATGTCCCGCCTTTTTATTAGAAGTGGGAAATACAGGCCACCTTGATGCCAAAGTGGGAAATCGCCGCAAGGTCGGGGTTTCCGCCTTGTTTACCTTATATACGCCGCCTGTTCGCTAGGCAATCCGTCTACCAAACACCTTGACAGCGGGTGCCCGATCTGATAGACTGTCTTTCAGGGGAAAAGACGAAGAAGATTCCCCGGTGACCACCCCGGTCGCCCGCTGATGGTTCCGCAAGACTCCCAAGTCCAAGGACAGCGATAGCCTTGCTGTAATCCGCCAGCCCTCCCGTGTGGGATGCGCTGGGGAAATGAGGTACAGTGTCATGCTCGAATCCCGCTTCTTCGGAAGCATCCTCCAGTAGTTCTACCCAAACAATCCAACCCAACTCAGTCACAGCCCTTCGTGTCTCTGCCGAAGACGCCCTCAGGCGTGGCTTCGCCATCATGACGTGTGAGCCACGAGCCAAGAAACCGTGGGGGAAGTATTCTCCGCACGGATGTGACAGTGCGACATCCCACCCCGAAGTTGCTCTCCGTCCCTACACAGACAATGAAGAAGCCAACTACGGCATCGGATGCGAAAAGACCAATCTCACCGTCGTCGATTGCGACCACGGTCTCGCTGACGAATCTGCGCTGCTCGATTGGATGCTCAAGCACGATATCCCGCAGACATTGATCGTTCGCTCTGGTCGTGATGGCGAAGCGGGCTTCCATCTCTACTACTCAGGTGCAGAGCCGACAGGTTCATTTGAACTCGACGGTGTCACAGGTGAACTGAAAGGTGTTGGAAGTCTTGTCGTTGGCCCCGGCTCTATTCATCCGTCGGGCAAGCCGTACACAATCTTCCTCGACAAGCCCATCGTTCCGTTGCCCGAACGAATCAAGTCCGCCCGCAAGCGGAAGATTGAAGCCGTTCAACCAGACACAGTGATCCCTGAAGGTTCCCGCTGGGTGCACTTGCAACGAACCGCAGGCCAACTCCGCAACGTCGGACTTAGCGAAGACGGCATTTACGCCGCACTCAAAGACTTCGCCGTTCATCACTGCGAGAAGGGCGAGACATACCCCGATGAGAAGGTTCGTGAACTCGCAGTCTGGGCAGCAAGCGATAAGTGCGACGGCGGGCCGACCGGAATCGTCACTGTCGGCAAACTGACTACAACTCCGAAGGGCTACTCAATGACCGCAGAGGAGTGGATGGCACATGACTTCTCAGCAGAAGAATCCGAATCCCTCGTCGGCACGGAAACAAACGCAATCATCAGACCACTAACAAAGAATCTGTTGATCGCACCAGACAAGTCTTTCAAGACCACCTTCCTCATGCGGTTGGTCGCTGGGCTTGCAGCAGGCAAGACAGTCTTCGAGCAACTCCCGGTGCGGCGTGCGTGCCGTGTCGTCTATTTTCACGCCGAATTGAATCCGGCGGAAGTGCAACAGCGCATCACCGCCAGTGTCGTCAATATCGACACTGAGGGCCGCTTCGTCAATGTCCGTGACATCCGAACTCACCTGATTGATGAGGAGGGCCAGCAGTTCATTCTGGAGACGATGCAGCATTACAAGCCGGATGTAGTCATTCTCGATCCGTGGCAGGAGTTGATTCGTGGATATGACGAGAACGCCCAGAAGGACACGAGTCTCGCACGAGCGTTCATCACGCTGCTAATCGAGACGTTCAAATGCACTGCGTTCCTCATCCAGCACATGGGGAATGATGAATCCAAGGGCGGGCGTGGACACAGCGGCATGAAGGGTTGGCGAGACACCCTCATCAAGTTGCATCGGCCCAACAGTGGCGACATCGTCAGGGTCACTGTTGAACCACGATGGGGCGAGAAGGTCACGTTCGATCTTGCATTCAAAGATGGAACGCTGACCCCGGTCTTCGGACAGCCGAAGGTGAAAAGCGTTCAGCGCAAGAATCTCGTCGCATTCTTCAAGCAGGAATATCCCGAAGGTGCGACCACCAAACAGGTCGCCGAAGGTGAACCGTACCAAGGCATGACCTTGGATGCTGTGAAGAAAATGCTCCAGCGTGCCGTTGATGACGGCGACTTGGTAAAGACGGAGACACCTCCGGTCATCTGGAGCGTACCGACAGAGGAGGAGTCATGTTGAATTTTGTGACTAGATTCAAAGCCACGAACCGAATGTGGCGACTGGTGTTGCCGACGATTCCGCTTCCACCACGGGAGACTGTCGTCAGTTGGGTTGCCAACTACGAAGACAGAGACATCGAACTGGCGATTATAAAGCAAAAGAATTACCTGTCTTCGTTGTCGCCGGGGGAAGTTCACCAGAAGGTGACCGACTTCCTTCGCAACAAGAAAGCGTGGTTGGAAGAATGCCGACGCAGAGCGGCAAAGGAACGCTTGATTCAGGCAGAGCGCCAAGTGGTGGAAGTGCGGGTCGAAACAGCAGTGACGGAAGGAGCGGCACAATGAAGACGGAACCAACGATTGAACAAGTAGGGCCACAAAATTTTGTCATCAAAATCGAGCGCCCTGATCCCAACAAAATCTACCCGTGTCCTGAATTTTTCAAGACTCTGGATGATGCCGTAAGGAAGGCACTCCGAAACAACATTTGCATCTATGTGGAGGGCATTGTTGTTGATGGTCGAGATGAAAAGAATCTAAAGATCAAAGTAGACAAGGACTACTGTTCGGAGGCTTTCGATGCAATCGTCAAGCACGCTGAGAAGTACACCAAACTTTGGATCGCCTCGACGGTGAGGGGAGCCGCATGACACTCACCGACAAACAGATCACTGAGATTGAAGCAGACCTCCAAAACGATCCCGTCTATTGGGAAGCAGTCCGTGAGGAAGCCGAAGCCGTGCTTGCGTCTGTCAAACCGAAGTCAGCAAAAGCCCGAATTGCCCGCCAGCATCTCGCTGAGTACGGGGAGTTCATCGAACGCCAGCGAAAAGCCCTCGTGCCAAACCAGTGGACGGGGAAGTGGGCAAATACTGACAAAGGGTACTTCATCAAAACAGCGAAGGCGGCGAAGCCCGGAGATTCAGTCACCTTGAGGATGCGGCCGGGCGAACAGCGGATATTTCGCCTCGATGAGAAGCACGCTGACGGGTTGTGGTCAGCCCATCGAACTGATGTGGGAGCGTTCGCATGAGCGAGTTTGAACTGTTCGACAGGGTCGCACCCGCAAAGGGTGAAACGCAGATCAGGACGGACGGCCTACGCATTTCGAGTTATGCAACGGACTCCGAAGGCATCCCGATGACGACTGCATCGTCACGTGAACGACTTTACTCATCACTGTTGGCAAAAGCCGTCTTCGATAGCGGTCGTCACTCGATTGACGAGCCGGAACCTGAGCCTGCGGTCATTCGTCGGCCCCAACTCATGGAACCTGTCCAGATATTGGAGCCGCCGGAGCCAGTCGCTATGACGGTGTCCCGGCCAGCCCCGGAGCCAATGCCGGGACAGCGGTTCTGCCAGCAGTGCGGCCAGCCGTTCCCGGCCAAACGGTCGGACGCCCGATTCTGCTCCCCCGGTTGCCGGAAACGGGCCAGCCGGGATTTGAAGCCGATGACATCGCCCAGCCAACACCCAGATAGCCCTCAAAACGCCCGTCAGGGCGCTGTTTCCGCTGGCTAGGAAGTGTGACAAGGGCACGCCTGACCAGTTTTGCCTCTGGGTTGGCCCAAATTATCTGTGACATCGAGAATAGGAGGAATAATGGACGAACAGACAGTAGCAGTGACAGCGACAAAACCCACGCCTGCGGCCAAGCCCAAGAAGCGTCTCTACCGTAAAAAACGGTCTGATCTAGCCCTTGAAGAGGCGTTGAGGTTGAGTCAGGAGGCTATTCAACGCCACGCAGACCCCAGCGAATTGAACCTCCACCGTACTCGACTGGTGGTGTTGAATCAGCGGTTGCGCCGGGAGGAAAACGCCAACCTCGCAAAGGCACGAACAGAGGTTGACCGTCTCAGCATCGAGAACGACCGACTCAAAAGTGAACTCGCTGAGGCATTGGCCCTGATCGAAAGTCAGCGACGAGCACCGATTGACCCGAACGAAACGTTGGAACAAAAGACCGCTCGATTGTTGCAGACGTTCGCACAAGAACAGAAAGGGATAAGAGCATGAGCATACGATTTGACTGTAAGACGATACACGGTGATCCGATTGAAGTGGCGACACCAACGACCGACGCATGTGTCGCCATCTTGAAGAACCCAGAGGCGACAAGGGCACAGCGGGAACTGGCGACTCAAGTTCTGGATTGGGTCGAGCGGCGAATGGTCTCCGCTGGTACCAACCCACTCGACCGTGCAGCAGTCCGCTGCATCGTCGAGATGGAGGCAGGTGACCTTTGGGCGGGGACGAAGATCGTGAAGATTGGACCAGACGGCGTCGGGCTAACGATGATTCCAGCAGCCTGATTTCTCACGCCGACTTCTGGGTCGGCCAATGCTCGTCGATCTTCTCCATGATCTTCTCAGCCCATTGAATGCTTGCGGCGATGAGTTTGTCAGTCCGTGGGCTTCCTTGCGGCCCGCCGAACAGATCATCAGCAGTCCGCATGTGCAGGCTCGTCAGAATCGCCGCCATAATCCCGATTACCCGTTTGCGGCCTTCGTCCATGTCCAAAAGCCTTTCGTCTTTCTTTCGCCATTATGCTACCATTCCCTTCGCTGGGTGAAGGCGGCGTTTTCCACAGTGGCTCACAGGTAGTCACTGACCTTCCCCACTGGTTGCCATGTTATCTTCGCCTGAATTGAAAAAACGAAAGTTCATCGACTTATTCTGCGGCATCGGGGGCATGAGACTGGCGTTCGAAGCCGCTGGCTGCGAATGCGTGTTCTCATCGGATTGGGACAAGTACGCCCAGATCACGTATCAAAAGAACTTCGGAGACCTTCCCAAGGGTGACATTCACAGCATTTCTGCATCCGAGATACCTGACCACGACATTCTCGTTGGTGGTTTTCCGTGTCAGCCGTTTTCAATCTCTGGGGTCTCGAAGAAGAACAGCCTGAATCGGCCCCACGGGTTTGAGGACAAGACGCAAGGAACGCTGTTCTTCGAAATCAAGCGAATAATCGCTGAGAAGCGTCCGCAGGCCTTCATGCTAGAGAACGTCAAGCACCTTCTCCGGCACGACAAAGGAAAGACAATCGAGGTCATCTACGAGTCTTTGCGGGACGATCTTCAATATCACGTCTATCCTCCGATAGTTGTCGATGCACGCCATGTCGTGCCGCAACACAGAGAGAGAGTCTTTATCATCGGATTTCGTGAACCACGGAAATTCTCGCCACCAGTGCTGAAAGATAAGAAGCCGAGGTTCCGAGATATTCTGGAAGCCGACCCAGCCGAGAAGTACACATTGACTAAGCACTTGTGGCAGTACCTGCAAGATTATGCGAAGAAGCATCAAGCAGCAGGGAACGGCTTCGGCTATGGATTAGTTGATCTCGACGGAATTTCACGAACACTGAGTGCTCGATACTATAAAGATGGCTCCGAGATTCTGATTCCCCGTGGACGCAAGATTCCACGACGGTTGACGCCTAGAGAGTGTGCAAGGTTAATGGGCTTCCCGGAGTGGTTCCAGATTCCTGTTTCTGACACGCAGGCATACAAGCAGTTTGGAAACTCAGTCGTTGTTCCTGTTGTGTCGGCTGTGGCTCGACAGGTAGTAGAAGCCTTGAACCGAGGCGTGGATGAGGAAATGCTGATCCCAACGTTCAAACCAATTCAACTTTCCTTAGCCGCTGTCTCATAGCAAGACGATCTCATGCCTTCCATTGCCCTCCCGCAAATGCGGCAGTACCTGTCACGCAGCATTGCGAGCCTGAATTTGAACAAATTGAGGGGAACTCTTGCCGAAGTGGACTTCAGAGACCACCTGAGTTCTATAGGTTTCGCAGGGCGAGTTTCTCCCGGTGGCTGGATTGCACGGCGGAAGGGCGAGAATGTATTCGCCCATTCGACGGTTGCAATCTTCCCGGAAATCGTGGACCCTGCACAGGACTACGGACCAAACAGGATATTGCCGAATCCGTCTCAGGGACTGCACACCATCTGTGCCACTTTGCATCAGAGCGGCATCGCCAGTTTCTACTCCGCAGCGACGATCACCGCAGGTGATGATCCTTTTGTCGGCATGACGTGGCAGGCCATCGAACTCGGTGTTCCGATGCAGGGGCAATATCAGTCGCTGGCTCAAGCCCTCACGCCGTTACAATTTGCGAACCGGGAAAGACGGTACAACCATCTCAGATATCATACTGACACTTCGCTTATACCAGACGGTGCCGTGCCCGAAGAGTTCTCGAAAGAGCACCTTCGGGTTTCTTTCAGTACGGCATACATGGCAGAACTTTCCGACATCGATGGTATCTTCTGGGGCAGATGGAACACCTATCCAATCGAGATCAAAGAAAAGACTCCAGCACCATCGAGGGACATGGGGCTATTCTTCGGGCTTGATGTCGGCCCTTTTGTCAAACTGGCCTTTTATGCGGCGAAGAGAGGGAACCTGCATTCGCTCTATGTTGTGCGAGAGATCGACAATGCGAACGATAGGAATCTGGTTCAGTGGTGGTTTATAACGTTCGATCAACTTGCTCAATTTGCCTCGTGGATACCCCAAGCGGGCGGCCCTGCAATGGGCGGCGGTCAAAGTTCAGTAGTTCGGGTGCCTAGAATCGAGTTTCAGCCGTTGAATGCACAAACGCTCGGTGCACTGTAAGCCCCCGCTACCCCTTGAGTATGCGACATGGTTGATGTCCACACGCCGGAGCAGCGTAGCCGCAACATGGCGGCGATCCGCCACAAGGATACGAAGCCAGAAATCGTGGTTCGCCGGTTGCTGTGCGAGATAGGGCTACGCTACAGGCTGCATCGCACCGATTTGCCGGGAAAGCCGGACATTGTGATGCCGGGGCGAAAGGTAGCGATCTTCGTCCACGGTTGTTTCTTCCACATGCACAAGTGCCGCTATGGTCGGGTCGTGCCTGCGACGAACCCGGAGTTCTGGCAGACAAAGCGGTCGGGGAATGCAGCACGGGATAGACGAAATGTCCGACAACTGCGGAAACTCGGCTGGCAAGTGGTCACCTTGTGGGAATGCGAGACCAAGAACCCTGAAACGCTGAGGAGAAGATTGCTGTTACGTTTTCCGAACTGACTGTTTACCTATCGAGTTCCATTACTGTCCAGCACAGACCAAGAGCGGCATACTCTTCTTGATGGCAGCAGCAGGACACGTCAACGCCGCACTCGCAGCCCTTCATCTTGAAGGACAACCTCCCGCCGCAATCTACGCTCAGATAGACGCTATCGTTGCTCACCTTCAGGCAGTCAACGCTGAACATCCAATTCCTGCTGCTACTACTGGAAACATCTCAGAGCGATTGTGCCGTTATGGTTTACAGGCGGGTATCACTGGGCCGAATAGTGGGGCATTCGAGCAGATGCCCGACTATTGGAAGTGGGTCGGCGACTTTTATCTTCTTGGAGCGCCGTTCAACATCATTGTCAGTGTCAAGAGTTTCGCCGCACGAGAGCGCCTTCTGGCGAGTGGATCAGGGAATCTGTTGTCTCCGACTGTGGGATGGGGTCTGTTCAACCAGCCTGCCGAGTTCAGTTACGACCGTTTGGTCTCATACGCCTATCGGGGATTCGCAGCGATCTACGCACCCACAGCACTCATTCAGGCACTCCCGGCGAACGTCATGGCCTTCACCAACATCAACGGCAATCCTCTGATGCGTGATCTGGCCGCTCTGGTGGCCGACGTTCAACACATGATGGGGGCGAATCACCGAGTCAATCCCCGGCTATTGTGAGCGTCAAGGGCACCCCAGATGTAAGACGCTTCGTCCGTGCCAATCTCGGCTAGATGAAGGAAGTTCGGTGACACTGCCCACTTCGGTTTCCCACTGGCATCAGTCGCACAGATTCGGCTTTCGACGTTTGAAGCGTCCGAGTATTCGGCATACATCCGATCCGTCGTTATCTGTGCCGCTGCAATTACGCCAGCCTCGGTGCCATCGTGCGGTTCAAGTATCCTTCCGAGTTTGTAGCCGTCACGGTCACGAACATCTCGGACTACAAAATTGGTGAGTTTCAGCATGGTCATTGCTTTGTGAACTCAGTCGGCTTCTTGTGGTCTCGAATCTGCGAGTAGGCGACAGCGAGTTCTGATCCCAATTCGATCTTGCCGTCGTAGTCGTTCACAGGCTCATTGTCGAGAGTGCCGAAGACGAGTTTCTTATCCTCGTCACAGCCAGTGACCTTGACCCACATCCACTCGCTGGGCATCCCCGCCTCGCCTGCGAACTCGACCTTGACGTAATCACCGTGCTCGTAGGTGGGCATCGTAATCCCTCGTGCACTAGGCTTCATTCTTACGCAACCCAATGCCGGGAAAGTTAAGATCGCCTCTACGAATGGCCTGCTGGTCGGTTTCGACGGCATCCTTGTAATCGGGGCGACTTTCTTCCAATGCCTTGCAGTCCATACAGATTTCTTCAGTGTTGAACATACTCATGATGTGGACGTTGGTCTCTTTGCCGCAGCGATTGCACCGCATATTCCTTCTCCTGAGTGGCTAGTATAGATCACACGTTCAGTTCAGCGAACTTTCTCTCATACTCAGAGTTCAGCCGGAGCCAATCTTCGTACTCCTCTCTAAACTCTACTGGCAGGACTTCGAGGAGTTCGGCGTCGTAGACATCGGTGACCCAGTTCCACTCCAGCCACTTTTCGAGGGTCGGAGTGATGCCCGCACGCCGTATTGCCGCCAACGTCGGGTCGCCTTTGTGCTTCGCACATTTCATAAGCCCTCCTGACATGTCAGCGACTTCAACACTCGTTGACAGACGGCATCGTAATCCGGCGTCTTTCGATTTGCTTTCTCGATGGCGATCTTCAACTCTGGAGTCGGGTCGGCAAGCAAGTCGAGAATGCGATCTATTCGCTTGTTCATCTCGAAGTCGGCTTCTGCTCTAGTCATTATTCCTCCACATGCGGTCGGTGACCTGCCGCATCCGTCTCTGGTTGAATTGCTCGATCATCACCGCCAATCGTTTGAGCAGATCGAGTTCTGCGGCGATGGCTTCACGGGACTCGTTGTATTGATTTCGCCCCGTCGGTCCAAGCACGTCGTATTCGGCCTGAAGTATTGAGATGTCTTTCGCCAACCGTTCTTCCACCTTGTGAACGAACATTACTCCCCTCCCTTTACTTCCGCTTCGAGCAACTTGATTCCCCTCAACAGAGCCTCTGGGATCGCCTTGACGTACTTCGCCTGAGTGACTGCAATCGTCTTGTGGCGTAGCAATTCCTTCGCAGCCAAAGCGTCACCAGTCAATTGGGTCAGGATAGTCGCTGCCCCACGACGGCCTGCGTAAAGCGTCTTCCAGTCGATGTTGTTAGCCTTCAGGGTGGGAACAATCGTCCGACCGATGACACTCCGCAAATCAACAGGCTTGCCTTTGCTGTTCGGAAATACCCAGCCTTCCGTCGGTCTGTCTTTTTTCTGATGCCAGAGGGTCAACGGGATGAGCACCGGGGCAACGAGCGGGAGCGATGCGACAGAACCCTTGGTCTTTGTTTCACCAACACGGCTGCGAACGACCGCCCGCCGAATGTGTACCCAGCGAATCCCACTCGCATCGGGCACAGTGTCGAAATCCTCCCATCGCAATCCTTGAATCTCGCCGGGGCGCAGGCCAACGAAGAACGAGAGTGAGACGATCAACTGACATTCGACGTGATCGACGAGAGCAGTCACTATGTTCTCCGCTTCCTCCAACGTGTAGTGCTCAGTCTCCTGCGGCTCAATCGTCTTCCCTAGAATCTTGCAGTCGTGAAATGGATTGTTCTCTATCACTCCGACGTTGACAGCGTGGCTGAAAATCCCGCTGGCAAGACTGCGGATATGTTGGACGGTGTGCCTGCCTAGAGTCTTCGCCAACGAAGTGAGGAATAGGCTGGCGGACGCCGTCCTGTAATCTTTGAACAGTGTGGTGCCGAAGTGACCCTTGAGATGTTGCTCCCAAATCTGTTTGTATCCGTGGACGGTCGAGTGCCGGAGATTTGCCTCGATGAAGGGAAGGTAGGTCTTGTCCCAGAACTCGCAGACAGTGTGGTCATTCGCTGGATTGGTCGGCGTGGTCTGGGCGTTGACCGAAGCCATGTGTTCTGCGGCAAGTAGTCTGACTGCCTTGCTTGTCGTGCTCGAATGCCTCTCGTCCTTGAAGCACAGGCGATGCGAACGTTGGACTCTTTTGGGTTGTCCGTCAACTATCTCGACGACCCGGAACCGGACGAAGAACGAACCACTGGCTTCGTAAATGTGACCTGTCTGGAATCTCATGCTCCTCCGTGCAGTCAATGTGCAGGAGGATGAGGTAAGTTGCTGAGTGCGAACGGAGTGAGGTTAGTTTGCTAAACCGTTGTACGGGCTAACACCTGTACCGAGGGTTCGAATCCCTCCCTCTCCGCCAGATTTTCTACGCTTTTATTTCCAACCACTTGCAGCGTAATTCCGAGCTAAAAGGCTCTGCTTACGGATTTCAAGGTATTTCCTCCGAACCTCGGTATTAGGTTCTGCGGAGGAAATATGGCGTTGTCGGTGAAGTTGTACAGGGTGGTTGGCAAGGGCAGGGATCGGCGCTACATTCCGATTGACTTGGAACGGCGGGGGCGGCGCTCCAAGGAAGAGGTCACGGGTCCGTTCTACCTGCGGTATGGGGTGAAATACGAATCCGTGGGACTGGATTTCAAGACAGCGGTCGAAGCCATGCAGTGCAGGCAGGCTACGCTTGACGCTGTGGGCAGGGGCGTAGCAGTCAAGCCCGATGGCGATCCCAATCGCAAACGGTTCGTGGATGAGGTCAAGAAGTTCCTTGCCAAAAAATCTCTTCTTAAAGATCCCAAGACCGTGAAGACGTACACCGAGCGGTTGGGCTATTTTCTGGATTGGTGCGAGCGTAGCGGCATCAAGCATCTCGATCAACTCACTGTGGGCGACGACTTGTTGCCTTATGTGTCCTTCCTCCGGCAGCGCAAAACCACCAGGGACACTTTGTTTGAACCCCGTTACGTCTACAACATCTTCCAAACTTGCAATACATGCCTGCGTGCCAACGGCATCCTTTTTGCTGGAGAAATCCTTGGGCAGTTGGACTACGAGGAAAAGGAAGTCAAGCCATACAAGCCGCACGAACTGAAAGCACTGTTTCAGGCGGCGGACGACGAAGAAAAATTATGGATGAGCTATTTCCTGAACACCGGCTGCCGTGAGCAGGAAGTGGCGAATGCGGAGTATTGCGATCTGCTCGATGATGCCAACGTGGTGTGGGTGCGCTCCAAGCCGCACCGTGGCTTCAAACTCAAGGGCAAGCGGTGGCAGAACAAAGGACGCAAGTTGCCCGTCCCCACAGCGCTGATGGACAAGTTGCGGAACCGGATGATTGCGAAAGATGCCAAGCCCGGCGATCTGATCTTCCCCAACACTATCGGAGGGGTGGAGGGACATTTCCTCCGCAAGCTCCAAAGCATCGCTGAGCGTGCGGGGGTGACGGAACCGGAACTTCACCGATTCCGCAAATCCTACGCTGATACTCTCGCCGATGAGGGCTTGCCTGTGCCGACGATCATGAAGCGATTGGGTCACTGCTCTCTGGATGTGACGCTTGCGTACTTGCGAGGGCGGGAGGCTGAGGGTGAACAAGAACAAAACTTTGCTAACCAGTCGGCGTTGGCGGTGTACGCCTAAATTCAGTGCTACCGTTCTACGTTTAGGACCAAACGCTCGGGCGCACGAGTGCAAGGCAGATTCCTATCTCGGCTATCGGATGGTCAAGAAAATCCCGTTCCTCGCCGTAGCTGACGAAATTGTTTATTGCCATCACGAACGCTTTGACGGAACAGGCTACGTGAGCGCGATGATGAAGGTGTTCGACGCGCGAAAAACATTCACTGGCGTCCGGTAGACCCTGCCAGACTTTCGTCCGACGTGGGTCAGGATGCCGAAGCCGGGAAGCCAGCCTGCGAAGAGGCTAGTGATTCGGTTCGTAACCGCCAAGTTGAAGGCTGCTACCCACCTTTTGCGGAAGCGGATCAGCAGGATGGGAGCGAGCACGAGCACGAGAAGCAAGATGACCCACGCGGTGATCGGCATATATACAATTCCTACACAACGGCTGCCGACACCCGCTCGACTGATGGCTTCGCCGGAGCCAGTGCGATCAAGGCTATGCCGATGACGACAAGCACAGACGATCCGATCAGAAATCCTGTGCGTTGGCTAGGAATTTCGAGTCCCAGTATCGACATTGCCACGGCATGGGCGAAGCTTGACCATGCTGCGAAGGCGATCAGGCTGCGATGCGCCGAAGGATTTCGCACTGCGATGAGCAGGAAAATACCGAGCGCGACATAGATGCTGAGCATCATGGTGTCGCCCATATCCGAGCCAGCCGGATGCAATAAAGAGCCGATCAGGGGATAAACGCCAGCCACAAAGACCAATCCCACCACGACCAACATAACCTTCAGTGCCCGTTCTCGCTTCATCGTCCCCTCCTCCCGGTCACAAACTTATGAGCCATGCCGAGCAAGTCCCGCAGGACATCAGGTGTGACGCGGGAAAGGCGAACCAACACGGCGTTGTAGTTGAGATAGTGGTCGGTCACGTAGTAAACATCGGGAGCCGCTGCGAGCAGTTCGGCGCGGTCGTCGAAGTCAACCCGAACCGCAAGCGAACCCGGCTCAGCGGAACGATGAGCAGGCACGCATGCCAAAAGTTTTCCGCGAACCTTGAGCGCGGGTGACCCGTAGGCCGTGCTCTCCACCACGCCGGGCAACGCCAAGCCGATCTTGCGTACAGCGTCGAAGTCAATTGTGCTCTTTGGCATGGGCGAATGCGATTATCGGCAAGAACAGGAACCTTTTCAAGGCAGGCTATTGCAGTTTCGCGTACTCCGTCTTCGCTTGCTTCAGGATGGGGATGTCAGGATCGGCGTCCTTCCAGAGCGTGAGGAAATCCTTGTAGGCGGCGAGTGCCCGGACGCGGGCAGCATCGGCATCCGCTCCCTGCGAGCTTCTCGCTTGCAGCGCATTCGCACACGCCACGCAGAGATGCGCCAACGCTCCTGTCCAGCAGTTCCAAACGATACCGCTGTGGTCGAGAATCTTCTGAAACTCACCTGCGGCAGCCTGCCCTGTCCGGTTGCAAGATACGCCTCGCTGCGAATGTATGTCGGGCAGAGGCAGGAGAGATTGATGACCCACGCAATTTGCCCGTACTCGATAGGAGGCAACGCAGGTTGTAAGCTTTTGATCGCAGCCTTCGCATCCTTGCGGTCGAGCCCCAGTTGTGCCTGAATGGCAGGCAGCCAGAGAGCCTGCATCTGCGTATCGAGTGGATAACGCTTGTTCAAGTCTTGCGCCAGTCTCTCTACCACTTTGGCAATCGTGATCGGTTCCCTCTCTTTGTTCGTTCAGCAGTTATCGGGTCGTACGCTTGGACTCCAGCAAAATCTCGCCTTCGGAGATCGACACAGCGGTGCATCGACTGATGGATGAGGCCAATGTGACGGGTGTGGGCATCGCAATCTTCAACCACGATAAAGTTGTGTACCTTAAAGCGTATGGGCTCAGGGACAAGGAGAGGCATCTGCCTCTGACTCCCGATTCCATAATGACCGCCGCATCATTGACGAAACCTGCCTTTGCCACCATGGTCATGCAACTAGTTCATGAGCGCATCATCGAACTTGATAGACCGGTGTATGAATATCTGCCGAAGCCTTTGCCGGAGTATCCCGCATACGAAGATTTGGCCGACGACCAGCGATACAAGCAAATCACCATGCGAATGCTGCTGGATCACACCAGCGGGTTTCCAAACTGGCGGCGGTTCACGGATGACAAGAAGCTCAGGATCAACTTCTCGCCTGGATCGAGATTCGCCTATTCCGGCGAGGGAATTTGCTCTCGCGCAGATGGTTGTGGAGACGCCACCGGGAAGTCGGTCAACGAACTGATGAACGATCGTGTCTTTCAACCTCTGGGCATGACTCGCACCAGCATGGTCACGGAAGAGCGATTTGAGGACGATCAGGCGATCGGATACGACGAGCAAGGGAAATCGCTGGGTCTGGAACGCCGGGAAAAAAGCAATGCTGCCGGTTCCATGCAGACGACGCTGCGCGATTATGCGCGGTTCGTGCAAGGCGTGTTAAGCGGAGCAATTCCTGACAGGAAATCTCGAAACCAGATGCTGAGCCCTTAAATTCGGATTACGTCAAAGCACGAATTTCCGTCACTTTCCACAGAGACGGCAACGGGGAACCGTTCGATTCATCTCAGCTACGGACTTGGGTGGGGACTCTATTGGACGCCGTACGGCAAAGCCTTCTTCAAAGAGGGGCATGATGAGGGCTGGCGTCACTATGTCGCGTGTTTCGACAGACCCAAAACTGGCATGCTCATCATGACCAACAGCTCAAACGGCGAGGATATCTACAGCGACCTGTTGGAGAAGGTGCTTCGAGATACATTTACTCCCCTCAAATGGAAGGGGTTTAAGGCGTCAACCAGCATTGGTCCCAGCCTCCGATGATTTCCTTCAAGAATGGTTCCGACCTGCAGAACTCAGAAAGCTCAAACGCTATACATAACCGCAGACTGTTCTGCCCAGTGAGCTGCTATCCGACCGCCTTAAGCTTTCCCGGAGTAATGGGGAGGCTTCTGATCCGCTTCCCTGTCGCAGCGAAGATGGCGTTGGCCACAGATGGAGCTACGGGGGGCACACCGGTCTCTCCAAACCCACCAGGTGGATGGTCGGTTACGACAATGTGAGTCTCGACCGCGGGGGCCTCGTCTATTCGGAGTACCTCGAAATCCTGAAAATTCTCCTGCACAGCGGCCCCACCTTTGAAATCGATCTTTCCGTGCAATGTTGCCGAGAGACCCCAAGTTATACCGCTCTCCGCCTGGCCTTCGAGGCCCAACGGGTTGACCACGATCCCGCAATCCGACACACATACAATGCGATGAACGCGAATGTCGTGGGATTGCCGGCCGACGGAAACCTCGGCAACCTGAGCGATGAAACAGTCCTCATCGTAGACATTGCAAGCGACCCCTCGTCCCCACAGACGGTCCTCAGTGTGCGCGAGCGGGTGTTTCCACGCCGACTTCTCCGCTGCCACTTGTAAAACGCGAATCAACCGGCTGCGGTCAATCTTTGCATCCCCAACTTTGAGCACATCTCCCGGCTCGAGCAGATGCAGCCGGAACTCGAGCGGATCCTTCCCAGCGGCGTGCGCCATTTCATCCAAGAACGATTCCCGAGCAAACACCGTGGGCGGGTATTCCACCGCGCGCCAGGGCCCGGTCGGCACTGGTGAGTTCAGTGGAATGAAGTCAGCTTTCAAATTGGGGAAATTGTAGGGATTGTCAAACGAACCCCAGGGGCTGCCATCGTTGAAGTAAAGCCGCAGATTCTTCTGCTGCTTCTCGGTGGGGAAGCCGAACATGGAAAGGTTAGAACCGATGGATCTCTGTACCCAGACAATGGGCCGCCCGTCCGTGTCTAATCCGCCCACGATGTGCTCGACATCGGATGGGTGGAAAAATCCGCAGCGCATATCGTCACTGCGCGTCCAAAGCATCTGCACCGGCTTGCCGATGGCACGCGACACTTCCACGGCTTCGGGAACGTAGTCGGCAAAAAGTCGGCGGCCGAAACCGCCTCCCACCAATGTGATGTGAACCTTGACCGAATCCTCCGGCAGGCCAAGCATCTTGGCCGTTTCCGATTGAACAACCTCAGGACACTGCGTCGGCGCCCAGATCTCGCAGGAGCCCTTGCGGACATCGGCGACGCAATTCATGGTCTCGACCGGAGCGTGCGCCTGGAAAGGGAACTCATAGGTTGCCTCGAGTTTCTTTGCAGCAGTGTCTAACGCGGTTCTCGCGTCTCCATCGTCGCGAACGAAGTATCCGTCCTGTCGCTGCGCAAGTTGGTCTCCCATCTGGCTCAGGAAGTGGTCTGAGTCAAAGCCAGCGTTGGGACCAGGGGTCCACTGAACTTTGAGGGTGTCCCGACCCTTCAAAGCAGCCCAGGTGTAATCGGCAACAACCGCTACTCCGGTGGCGAGGCCGCTGTTGACCGGCAAGATGTGACGAACTCCGGGGACCGCCAGCGCTTTGGTCGCATCGAAGGCTGCAACCTTCCCGCCGATGAAGGGACACCTCGCCATGACGGCATACAGCATGCCGGGAGCGTGAACATCAATTCCGTAGACAGCTTGACCAGTCACGATAGCGCGGCCATCGATTCTTTCCAGGGGCTTGCCGATGACGCGGAAATCCTTTGGAGTTTTCAAGGTCGGATTGTCCGGCACCTTCTGTCGCGCGGCACCAGCAACGAGTTCTCCAAAGGTCAACTTGCGACCCGTGGCCAGGTGAACCACCGTTCCTTGCTGTGCTCGGCATGAGCCAGCATCGACATTCCATTTTTCCGCGGCAGCGGCAATGAGCATCTCTCTGGCAGTGGCGCCCGCCTTGCGCAACGCATTATAGGTGCCGACCGTGCTGCCGCTTCCGCTGGTGCGCAGACGAATGCCTTTGAAGCGCCCGCCGGGCATGGCCTGCTCGTATTGGATTTGCGACCAATCGACTTCCAACTCTTCAGCCAGCATCATGGCAAGAGTAGTGTGAACGCCCTGCCCCATCTCCGAGCGAGTGATCCAGAGACGAATGACGTTATCCCGCGTGATGCTGATATAGGCGTTTGGCTCGAACACCCCAGGCTCGTCCGCCATCGATCGGGGAAGTTCAAGGCAGAGAAGCAAACCAGTACCCGCGAACGCGGCCGTCTTAAGGAAAGACCGCCTCGTCGCTCTCATGTTTTCCTCACCGTGCTGGCGGCGCGACGGATCGCTCTGCGCATGCGCTGATAGGTGCCGCAACGGCAAATATGATCGGATAGATCGGCGTCAATATCTGCGTCGGTCGGACTGGGTTTTCGGAGTATCAGCGCTGCCGCTTGCATAATCATGCCAGCCTGGCAATAACCACATTGCGAGACGTCTTCCACGAGCCAGGCCGTCTGGCAAGGATGATCGCCCTGAGCAGAGAGTCCTTCGATTGTCACGTACTCCTTCCCCGCCGTGGCAGAGAGCGGAATCTGGCAGGAGCGCACGGGCTCACCATCTTCATGAACAGTGCAGGCGCCGCACACCCCCATTCCGCAACCATATTTAGTGCCGGTGAGACGGAGGAAGTCGCGCAAGGCCCAGAGCAGGGGCATATCGGAATCGGCGTCCACCAGATGACGCTTCCCGTTTACGCTCAGTGTGAAGGCAGACATTGGATTTGCCCAGCAGTTAGTGTGACGGAATCTCGGCAAAAAGGTTAGGACCCGAGACCCACGTCCTCGCAAACTGCTGCTCTGAAACTGACGTCCCCGTCACAAGCCGGACCGAGGCAACAATTCCGGCTAGAACCAGGTACTCACAAACATCAACAACTCTGCTCAACAATCCCTCGCAGCCCTGCCCGGTAGCCTCGGCTGCAGGACAGCTCTTTCCCGTTCTTCAGGACCACTACATACTCTCCGCTGTTAACAGGTATCAACTCCTTGATCTTGCGGACGTTTACGATCTTCGAACGATGGATGCGGACGAAGTGCTTCGCGTCCAGGCGTTCGCAAATCCCGCCGATCGTTTCACGCAGAAGGTAAGACTCCTTCCCGACGTTTAAGCGCACGTAGTTGGCTGCAGCTTCCACCCAATCAATGCTGTCCAAGTCCAGGAACACGACCCGTCCGTTGACCTTAATCACCAAACGGTTGTCTCGCTCCGATGTGGGAAGCGCCACCGACCTGACCTGCGATAACAGACTCAGAATGCGGTGCGTGATCTGACTGTCGCGCGACTTGCATAATTCTGATCGGGCCCTTTCAACCGCATGGTGCAGCCGTTCCTGGTCGAACGGTTTTAGAAGGTAGTCAAGAGCATTTGCCTCAAAGGCGCGAATCGCGTACTGATCGTACGCCGATGTAAAGACGACCACCGGCATTTCCTCCGGAGGGATTCTGTCCAATACCTCGAAACCATCCAACTCCGGCATTTGAATGTCTAGCAGCAGCAGGTCTGGCCGGAAATTAAGGATTGCGGACACGGTTTGCTTGCCATCCTGGCACTCAGCGACCACTTGTACCTGCGGTTCCGACTTCAGCAGGATCAGCAGCTTCTGGCGCGCCAGCCGCTCGTCGTCGGCAACCACGGTCCGCACCACCGATTGTTCTTGCGCTGGCAAACCAACAAAATCCGTGATCATTGGCCCGCCTCACACGGGGTCTAACAGTTGGATAGACGAAACAGCCTGAAAATGGTTGTCTAGGACATGAACACTGGACTCGCTATTTATCCCTAAGCTACAGCATGTGGCCCTATGTAGCACATCGTCTTGTCCCCATATTGAGTGCTCTGGTCCCATTCTAGGCCGGCTTGGTTGGAAAGCTGATCCCGATCGCTCAGAATTGGACGAGTTGCATGTTTTTTCGGAACATGAGACTTCTGCAGTCAGCCGCTGCGATCTATGATTGTTTCTAGCTGCACAATTCGTCCATGATGTGAGCGATGTTAGGCATTACGCGGACCAATAAAGTTGGCGAGTCGGTTTCCGATAATGGCAAAATGTAGTCGTCGAAGGTGCTCCGGAAATGAAGGACGGTTGTGAAGAGTGCGGGCGAGATCTGCCGGTTGACGGCATGGCATATGTGTGCTCTTACGAATGTACCTTCTGTCCGATTTGTTCCTCGAACATGCAGTACATTTGCTCGCACTGTGGAGGAGAGTTAGTTCGCCGTCCGCGGCGGTCTGCGCCGGTGAAGGCGGAGGAGAAAACAAATGCCGGGGTCCCCGGGACCTTGCGCCCTGCCATAGTATGGGCTTTCAGCTTTGGCTTGTGGACGTTTGTTGCTCTGGCCTACGCCATTACGATCTACCAATTATATCGTTCGACCGGTGGGTCCATGAGCTTTCTAAGCGTTCTAGGCCTACAATCCAGCCAGGTCCTCACTTACATCCCGCTTACGCCCTTCGTTTTCGCGCTCGCGAATCGTTACCAAGTGCAACGCAGCAACTGGGCAGAGCGAACGCTAGTGCTGCTTGCGGGCGGGTTGGTCTTTACCGTGGCGCAGGTGGCCCTCAGGGGTCTGACCCCATATGCGTTTTGGGATCCTCGAGTCAAGGACTGGGTCTCGGCCGTTTGGGATTCTCAAGCCCATACATTCCGAATCCATTGGTATGTTTATCGAACGCTGTTTCTCTCAAGCGTCGTCGACGACGTGGTCACCACCTACTTGCCGATAGTATTGATCGCACACGTCGTATCTTACTACCAGCGGTTCCGGGAGCGGGAGTTGCGCACCTCGCAACTACAGGCACAACTAGTGAAAGCACGCTTGCAAGCGTTAAAGAGCCAGTTACAACCACATTTTCTCTTTAACACGCTGAACTCAATTTCCGCGCTGATGTTAACGGACGTCGAAGCTGCCGATCGAATGATCACACGCCTTGGCGACCTGCTCAGAATTAGTCTTGAAACCGCCGGGACCCAAATGACAACATTGAGCCGCGAACTTGAGTTCGTAAATTGTTATGTCGAGATCGAGAAGGTTCGGTTCGAAGAAAGGCTCAAGGTGAGTATCGACGTCGCTCCGGAGACTCTCGACGCAAGTGTTCCGCACTTGCTGTTGCAGCCTTTAGTGGACAATGCGATCAAGCACGGAATTTCAAGGCTGGTGGCTGGAGGCGAAATTCGCATCTCAGCTACGGCAGACGATGCTGATCTCCATCTGGAGGTGCGAGATAACGGGCCCGGAGTTCGCGAGGTGGCCCCCTTCCCGTCTAACGGCGTCGGACTGAGAATCACACGTGAGCGGCTTGAGACGATATATGGCCAGCACCAGAGTGTGGAGCTGCTGACCTTGCCGGAGGGTGGAGCGGTTGCTCGGGTGAGTATCCCTCTTCACACGGGAATGGGAGCACACAACAGCTTTGACTTAACCCCAGAATCTCCATCAAAAGGGACAGCCGAGTCATAATGCACGAAGATTACCGTCTTCACTTTAATCCGGAATTAGCCCAGGGCGTCTACACGGTTCCTCGGTCATGCTTCGATTCGGTCGAGCAGCGAGGCGCCACACCGTGGCGCCTCGAAACGACCCGAGTTAGAAACGAACGCGAAGACCCAGTTGGATATTGCGCGGCGTGTTGAATGTGTCAACGGGCGTGAAGTTGTACAAAGCGCCGAAATTGGTAGGACTGTCGAGTCCCGAAAAAATCGGATCGAGGAACTGATTATGGTTGAAAACGTTCTGGAAGACGCCTTGGAGTGTCAGGCTGACGTTCTCTGCCACACTGATATTCTTCGCCACGCTCATGTCCATATTCCAGTAGCGCAGGCCTGGGCCAGAACACGATCCGCTAGGCGGGCCGACCAGGTCGGCTGGCGGCGGCGATGGGGGCGGTGCGAGCGGCCCTCCAGGGTCGACAAGTTTTGCGGATCATAGCGGCGTTGCCAGCGGTAGAAGGTTTGGCGAGAGATCCCGAAGTGGCGGCAGGTGCGGGCCGCGTTCTGACAGCGGCGATAATAATCCATCCACTCCAAGCGGACGCGACCCTCTCGGCTCAGCTCTTTCTCCGTGCGCGCCAGCTGGCGCGCACGGGGAAGTTCTCCATCTCGAACTTGCATGGCGACACTCTATTCGAGTGTCACTAATCATTCTGAACGGGAACAGTGTTATCTGGAGGTGCGTGGTCGACCCCGACCAGTGCTCACAGAGAACAAGAAGGCCGCACCGAAGCGGTGCGGCCTAAAGTGAAAACTTTACAATCTGAGTGTAGAGCTAGAAGCGAAGGCGAAGGCCCAATTCGATGTTTCGCGGCTCCGCCTCGCCATTGACTCCTGGTGGTCCTGCATTGAATCCGAGAGCACCAAAGCCCGCATCGTTGGACAGACTAAGGTAGTTATCGGTGAACTGATTGTGATTCAAAACGTTAGCGAAGACGCCCTGGAATTCCAGGTTGACGCTCTCCACCACGCGGATGCTCTTCTTGATGCTGAAGTCCATATTCCAGTACGACAGTCCACCGAGAATTCCAGCGCCGCCATCCCGGGTATCGATCCCCAGAATTGGGTTGCGCCAGTTCTGGGCTTGATTCACCCCGTCCGGAAAATAATTCACGGGGAACCCGTTGGTTTGAGTTGAGCAGTAACCGTTGTAGCCGTTGCCGGGGCAGTAGTAGGCATGACGGTCGGGAACGTGGCCAATGGGCACAGCATTCTCCATGTCGTAGTCGTTGCAGCCGACGCCATCGCAGGCACCGAAGGACTGGTAGTTAGAAAAGGTCGTACCGACCTGCGTCGGAACGCCGGACCCGGCAGCGAATATTGTTGCGAACGTCCAGCCGCCCAACACTCGTCCCATGAATCCAGACTGTCCCTTGTAGAAAGGAGGCTGATAGACGAGGAACACGTTGTAGATAAATTTGCGGTCCCAGGCCTGTCTCCCATATTGTTCGTCGAGATTGAAGGGATCGAGAGCAGTGAGTATGCTCGAAGATTGCGCCTGCGCTCCCAAACCCAGAGCCTTCGACCAGGTGAAGTTGTTCTGCATCGTCAATCCCTTCCAATCGGCCATCTTGAGGGAAACGAAGCCGGCGTTGTAGTTGCCGTGGCCAATGCTGGCGCCCAGATAGGCCCCATCGGTGTATGAGCCGGAGCAGCCGATCGTGGTTGTCGCGTTGCAGGTCGCGGGAATTGGGGAGCTCTGCAAGCTGCGTGGGAAGTTGAAGGCGCCAACATTGCCGTCGACTACCTTACACCCGCCTGTCGGGCAGCCCACCGCCCCTGAGTCCAAATCACTCCAGAGGCCCCAGACTTGAGCATTGATAAGGTTACCGGTACCCTTGGCGCCTTCATTCGCTACTACAGCCGCTGTGCAGCTCGAGAAGCCGGCGCAATAGCCAGTGCCCTTAAGTGCCGTTTCAAAGAAGGGCTGCGGGGTGACGGCGCCTGGGCTGGGTCCGGCCTTGCCTCCGCAACCTCCGCCAGCAAGTCCACTAAGGCCGCCACAGTATTGCAGTACCACATTGGCGTAGGCTTGCTTAAACTGCTGCCCGCCCAGCGTCATCATGTAGGGAACTGGGTTAAGTTCGATGGGCTGGTACTCGTGGGTGATTCTGCGCCCGATATAGCCGAGTTCCAAAGTGATCCTGCGGCTTAACTGGCGCTGGACTGTGACATCGAACGAGTCAATCGCGTTAGCCCGGAAGTTCGGATCCAAACCCTCGGGGTCCGAGGAGAAGGTGTTGTTGAACCCAGGATAGGCCGGCTGCGGCAGCGTCGTACTTACATTCGAGACCAGGGGAACCGTCGGACCGCCGGTAGCCGACACCGCTGACCCGACGCGAAACGCGTTGGAGTAAGTGCCCGCACCCGAGCCTCCGCATTTCCAATTCCCCGGGGAGCCGACACTGGCGAGGTTCGAGTTGCACGCTACGGGCTGTTCGAGGCCGAGTCCCAGCAGCGGCACCAGCACCTGCACGACGCCGTTGGTGCGGCCGTATTGGCGGCCATAACCGCCGCGAACCACCGTGCTATCGTGCCCGAAAATCTTGCCACCCAGGGTATCAATATCGAACTGCGGATTCCACGCGACAGCTGCGCGCGGGCTGAACTCGCCGTAGTACGGGTTATAAGGATACTTCAACCCGTTTGCGGTATTGCCGACCAGGGCAAACCCGAGTTCGGGATTGTATACCTGGCCTGCCAGCGCGGCTTTCTTGACGTTGGCCAGGTAGCCCTCAGTCGTAACCGGCTCATTTGCCGCGTCTACCACCACCGTCTGCTTTCCATCTGCCTCGACCGGCGGCATCTCCAGCGCCCAGCCCAACCCGTAGGTGAAGGTGAAAGTCGGCTTCATGTGCCAGGTGTCGCTAAAGTAGACGTTGTAATAGGGAATCGTGCTCTGGTCGAAGGCATTGGTAAGCGGAGGCTGCAAAGTCAGACTCGTGCCGGCACGGGCGAACATTTGCGACGCGATTGAGGTAACCCCCAGGGCCGCCGCGACAATGGAATCACAGTTCCCAAATTTCGTAGAAAGAGTAGCGGTCGTGGAGCATGGATAATCGCTGGAGGCGCTCAGCCCTGATCCAAGGGTGTTGTTGCCCTCAGAATATACGGGAAAGGCGTTGATGGTGCCGCCGCTGTCGTTGCGCTGATGGTAATCCCAGTTCCGCTGATAGGCACCCCCAAACTGGAATAGATGGTTGCCTTTCAGCATGGAGAGGTCGTCGCGAAACATGTTGTCATGTCCATCCCAGAAACGGCGGCGGATTTGCTGATTGTCCACGTTGAAAGGGTCGAGTTCCTGACAGAATGGGCCGCAGGTCTGCTGGCCGCTTTCCAACTCGAGTGCGCCGCCGAGGCCAGGGACCTGCGGCGGAGCTCCGGCGCGCGTCCATGCCCACCAGTTCCGCAAAAAGCTGTAATGAATGTCGTTGGTGGTGTTGGTGGTGATGTTAGTGGTCAAGCCCGCCACAAAGTACCAGTCTTGAACCGGATCGCTCGATTGAGACCCCGGCGTGCCCAGCGTATCTCCGGGGAAGAAGCCGCCAATATCAACCTCGGAATCTGAAGCAAGGGTGATTTTGTAATAACGATAGCTGGCCATGAAATGGTTCTTGGAACCGAAATCGTGGTCGATACGCCCCACAGCGAAGTTGCTGGTGACGGGCAAAGTCAGATTGCCCGCAAATCCCAAGATATTAGCTCCGTCGCACAGGCTCTGGCTGCAATTGGCGTTCGACTGGGGCTCGTACTTGTTCCATATCTGCGAAACCAAAGGGTTGAGACCCAGGCCAAGCGGGTCACAACGTCCCGCAGGTAAGCCAGGTCCTGCTGCGGGGGCTGCGGCGCAGCCGAAATTCGCCGGGTAAGTGATGCCCTTGAACGCAACCGGAGCGTTGTTCAGGTTGTAAGCGATCGCGCCGGTGGAGGAGTCTGTTAACAGCCCCAACCGGAGTGCTGGCGAAGGGACGTTTCTGGTGATGGTCTCGGAGCTTGGATACCGGAAGCCCTCATAGTTGAAGAAGAAGAAGGTCTTGCCGCCAGCGATCTGTTTCGAAGTGATTGGTCCTCCGATGGCGCCGCCAAACCGGCTGTAATGGTAGGCCGGAAGCCCGATGTGTCCACCCGGTTCAAAGTTGTTTTGGTTATTCGCCCAGGCATTCGATGACCAATTATTGTCTTTGTAATACTCATAGGCGGTGCCGTGGAAACTGCTGGTACCGCGTTTCGTAACAACTTTGATTTCGGCGCCAGCGGAACTGTTGAAATCGGCGGTCTGCCCGGCGGTGTTCACCTTGAACTCCTCGACGCTGTCAGCTGGAGTAGGCATTACGCCCGATGGAGCGGAATAAGTAAAACTCTGGGTCGACATGCCACCGGTTGGGTCGCCAATAACCAGACCTTGCTGCGTACCGGTGTACACGCCGCCGCTGCCATCCATATCGTTGGTGTTGTTGCCGCCATCCAGCGAGAAATAGCTTTGGTCGTTCACCGCGCCCGCAACGTCGCCACCGGCGCTTACGCCCGGTTGCAACTCGATGAAGGTGTTGACATCGCGGCCGATGCTCGGCAGATTGTCGATCGCTATCGACGTAACCGTGTTTCCCACAGTGGCGTTCATGGTCTGCAGCTCAGTGCCGACAGCCGACACTTCCACAACCACATTCGCGCTCCCTATCTCCAAAGCCAGATTGACCGTCAGAGCAACTCCGACTTGCACCTCCTGGTGCTCGGTCTTGGTGGTCGAGAATCCGGCCTTGGAGACGGAGATACTGTAAATGGCAGGCGTTACATCTGCAAAAAAGTAGCGGCCGGTCGCGTTGGTGGTAGCCGTTCGCGCAATGTTGGTAGCCGAATCGGTCAGCGTAACAGTGGCACCTGTCACCACCGCACCCGACGGGTCATTCACTGTACCCGCAACGGTTCCGGACGACGTCGATTGTGCCCAAGCGGGCAAAGTGCTAGCCAGACAAACCACCACTAGGAGAAACAGGGCCAATTTCACGCTATGTGTATACATCGTTTCCTCCTAACCTGGATGGACACGGATTCCTTTTGACATCGAGAACGCGAGCGGTTGGAACATGAGTTACGAGCCGTCAAGAAACAGCCGATGGGTGAGCAACATCCGAGATGCCACTTTACGGATGAAGCACTTGGCCTGGGACAAGTAATCTTGTTTCCGTGACCAATGGTCCAATGGCTAGGGCCGCTTCCCCTTTTTCGCTGCTGCTGCTCGGCCGCGCTTTGATCGCGAATTCTGGCCTTTTCTACAAGAACCTGTAGGGACAGCCTCCGAAATCCCAACTCCAATAGCCAAGAGAAAAAGGGCAGACTTGACCGACCGGGGATCTGACCCCCAATCGCTGACTGCGTTGGGCTAAGTATCGGGAGTTATGGGGATGTCGTTGAAGCGGATCGCCACAACGCGCGCCTCTTTTTTGTTCGGGCGATACAGGGTGCCGTTGCAATGGTCGGGGATGCAACAAACCGGCACGAGCGGCCTAGACGATATCGCGCAAAGTAACTACTGCGGTTCGCCGCTTTCCGTTGGACTCTAGCAAGAGTGTAATTCGCTTTCCTATAGGGCCGTGCCGGATCTTATCACGGACCTCGGGCAAGACCAGTTTGTCTATGGAAACTCCGTCAATTGCCAGGATGGATTCACCTTGCTTAATGCCCGCCTCGTCAGCGGGGCCACCAGCGATGACATCCACGACCGCGAAGTGTTCTCCATCCTCTCCCATCCACATTCCGGCGCGATCATAACTGTCCCGTCGACCGTAGTGCTTGTTCTTTTCGAAAATGAGTCGATCATGCGAATAATCCACCGTCAGATCGAATTGTGACAGAACGTCCGGGCCGATTAGCCCTGCCATCGCTGAGGATGTGGTCAAACCCGCCTTCTGTATCGAGAGCCTTATGACGAGATCACGCACTACAACCTCACCGATTCTTAGTTCCTTGGCCCTCGCCAGCAGGGAGCGCACTGGGCCGCCGATGCCCCAGCCGGTGACACCCTCTAACTTTGCGTCATATTTCTCTTTGAGCTTGTTTTGATCGACAAAGGGTCCGTAGGCGAGTAGCGAAGATCGAGCTCCGGTGTCAATACCAAACTTTCCCCGCACTCCATCGAGCTCAGCATCAACAACTGGAATCTGCCGGGGGCGATCGAAGTGCACAATCACGCCGGGTCCCCGGTAGTTGAACTTATCGGGTAGAGTGAATGTCAAGACCATGTGGATGTAATCGTGGCTTACAACGACTTGCTGAAAAAGGTCCAACCCGACGATGCCATCAACGGGCTTCTTGCCAAAGACGTTGCCTGAATCACCATTTGGAAGTACCGTGGCTTTAAGATCCTCGAACCGAAGATCGCCGAGTTGGACTTTAGCGATCTGCGTCCGGCCGATACGCACCTTCTTTTCTCCTACGCCGTTCTCCTGGCCAGCGTCTTCGACTTGTAAGCCTAGTCTTTGGGCGACATCATCGACGATCGCGAAATCACCCGCACCCGTGTCTAGAATAAAGTGAAATGGTCCTCGACCATTGAGCTGGACCTCGACAAAGACCCGGTTGTCGATCAACTCGAAAGGCACCTTTGTCGTTGTCTTACCATCGGCAATCGAGAACTTGGATTCAGCTTGTGACGGCGTGCCCAGCAAGGCACCCGACAAGAGAACAAGTGCAAGGCATGCTTGTTTGTTTTTACTCAGGAGTTTCATATGATATTCATATGCCCGACGTGATCGCACTGCCAGGGATATGTTGCACCGCGGTAAGTGACTATTTGGGCAGCCGTGTTGGTTCTTCTTTTCCTCATCTTGGCTAGCAAGGTCGAGCAATACCCGCTGCCCCGCAGTGGGTGTACTCGATGCACGCAGTCTCCTCGAAGGGCCGGGGTTATATATCAGCGCGCCGATCTGCCGCGATTAAAGACCTTGAAAACTCCGGCGAGAGCTGGGAGCGGACGCGTGCAGGGCGTGCATGGGCGATTTCGGCAGCGTACGGCGTTTCGGGCCCACGGAACGCACGAGACAACCCACTAAGTAGCCGGGCGTGAGCCTCCTGTGTCTGGGGCGATAGATCTGTTTTTGCGCTCTGCCGCCCACAGCCAGGCGCGTTGACCGCGATTTCCTGGCAACCCAGTCGCTTCGCCGTAATATACAAGTCGGCCTAAAATCGTGTTGATCGTTGCCATCGGGTCTTTGTGGTGGGCCAGCAACGCGGGCACGGTCCGTTGAATCTCATCGCAAACATCGCGGGCGCTCATCGGCCGCCCGGCTTCCATGAGTACTGCGCGGCATGCTGGGGTGATTCCGGGCTGGCGGGAACTGCTTTTGCGATCGAGAAGGTCCAACAGAGCAGGATCCAAAATGCCATCGCCAAAGAGATCCGCTAGCCCGACGATGGTTTGCTTCAAGATACCAATGCGCTTCGTGACCTTTGCTCGCTCCTCGATCAATTGGCGCAACTCCCGCCCCGCCTGCCGTATCACGTCTAGCACGTGGCAGTTGTCTCCGTCCGGTGTGCCCAGTATTGCCTTGTCCGAGGCTTGTTCGCGCTCCATTGAGTTGCAATAACACTTTTGTTGTCCACTGAGGGAGGTGCCGGGATTGACACCACTTCGCGCGGGACCAGTACACAATCAAGCGCCACGAAACCCGCGCACATTTCTCGGTTGGGTCGTGGCTCTAACGGCATGGGGTCAACAAAAAACTCGCTTCGTAAATGGGTTGGTCCTCTGCTTACGCTGGGATACTCAGGACAGCCTTTGCGGGTGGGGCGAAACGCAGTAGTTTGCCGTCACGGCGGACTACCCACCGGAAGTAGAGTGGAGCGCTTCTAGAAATCAAGCCGCAAGGCAAAACGCATGATCCGGGCCCCGGTGTTGTTTCCGGGCTCGGCTGTGGCTGCGGAAGTGACCCCGAACTGCCGGGGGGTGCTGATATCCGCGACGCCAGCACCCGGCAGAGCGAAGCTGGGATGATTGAAGGCGTTGAAGGCTTCGGCGCGAAACTCGAGGATGTATTTCTCACGGATGGGGAACTGTTTGTCGAGAGCCAGATCAGTTCGATACATCTTGAATCAAATTGCGAGCAGTCGCTCTGGCGTTTATCCCGAATTACTGTGTGCGCGTCCCACGTCAAAAGGCACACCTCCTGAAGGTGATACGCTTCAGTCATTTGAGCCGCTGCTAGAAGCCCCATCCATCGTGTGGATCACAAAGGTTGCTCCGTCTTGGGGAAGACTGCGAGGAGCGCTGATGCACGGTACTACGGTCGCTTTTCCCAAATATGACTTCTACTCCACCGCTGAGTTGCTGAAGGCATACTCTACCGGTCCTATGCGCCTGGCCGAGGCCCTCTGTGGACTCACCGATGAAGATCTTCGGGCGCGGGCACGTGGTCCAGAAAAATGGTCTATTCAGGAGATTGTGTTTCACGTATCCGATTCGGAGATTCTAGGGGCATTTCGAGTACGCCAAGCATGGGCGGAACCGGGCACGATGTTTTCCATTTCCAGCTACAGCCGGGATATCTGGACTCGCGAGCTTGCCCATCAGCTAGCAGATGTGAACGCCCGCGCTGTGAGTCTCACTCTCTTTGCGCTTCTGCGTCGGGCCACTGAACCGTTCTTTGTCCGGGCCCAAGAGGCAGACTGGGAGCGGTGCGGCGGCAAACACCCCCAATTCGGTCTGTTGACGCTACGAAACCTTCTGGAACTGTATGCTGATCACAGCGAGCGGCATATTGAGGAGATTCTGAACATCCGCCAGATACTGGGCAAGCCGCTCCAAGTACCTCTGCTTCTGCCCATGCGGTTGTTTTTAAGGGAAGATGAGATGGAGACTAATCTTTCCGGTCCTCAGCCCGACGTGCTGTTCTGCCCTCGTTGCAAGAGTGATCTGCGCAACGTTGCCCGAGACGAGATGCGCTCAAAGGGGTACAAGCGGAAGGACGGCACAGTGTTCACAAGACACGCACACTTACGAATGCCGGAGTTGCAAGCACCGCTTTGAAATCAACCAAGAGCAATAAACTTCAAACAGCCCGCCGACACAAACGAGTACGTGCACGTTTCCACAATAGGTAAGGATCCCCCGTTGGCTCTGGCGATTCGCACGGAAAGAAATTACACTCTAAATGGAGGAGGACCCCCAATGAAGAGCGACTGGGCTTTCGTGACTGCCTCGCATGAACCAATCAAACAAGCCTTGCTTCCATACCGGGGCAAACAGATTACGATTCCCGATTGGGAAGCGCTGGTACAAGTCGTTGTTGTTGGGGTAGGAACAGCGAAGTACATACAGGCATCGGATCATTGCATTAATATGAACAATATAAGGTGCGTGTGATTGTGCTGAGACTGATAGGGCATTAGTAAAACGCATTGCCCCCGGAAGTAGACCCGCTTTATATCTGGTTCTATAAAGGCTTCGATCTGAGCCGCAGAGTCCAGACGAATTCATTGTTGGAGTGTTCCACGTTCACTTTGGCCCCATAGCCTCAGTGCCATCAGCTCGCAATTCATCGGCTGATATGGCTTGTCATCAACGGATCCGGCCTTAAGGTCGCGGGCCGTACTTTTCCGGGGAAGAAAAAAGCAATGAGCAGCTCCAGGATGCGGGATCCAAGTTCTCGTTTCTCCTGCACCGACTGCGGGCGCTAAGTGAAGCCGCGCGGTCCATGTAATACGACAGTTCCCTTTTCAGGAACGGTACGATCACACTGAAATAAGCCGCGTCCCCAAATTTTCCTTCAAGCTCCTGCAGCATTTCTCGGCCGACGGCATCGAGTTCCGCGGCCCCAGCGGAGGCAACGGCGAAGGCCTCGGTCACCCCATTCAGCTTTTTCTTGGTCTCGGCATGAGCCGCGCATTCGGCCGCGTGGGCAAGTTTCTCCGCCGCGAGGTCCTCTGAAAACTGGCCATTGTCCTGATTCGCGACCTGCAGCTTGGCGGCTGAGACATTCGCCTTGCCTCTGTAATGCAGTGCTACCAAAACCAATGACACTGAGAAACAGAGGTTCAAGGCGCAGACCCACAAAACAGGCGCGTGAGCAATCATGGCTTCCTCCCTGGAAAGTGCTTCGAATAACGATTCCTGACATCGTTTATAGCGTCCGTTCGCGCGAGTTCTGCCTTGTCCTTGACAGGACCGTAGCCGTCTGCGCGTGCAGAAGGGTCGCTGTGGTCACCGCCAATCAGTTTGATTGCGAGGCCGACGATCAGCAAAATCGAGAAAATCAGACCGAAGTGTTGGGACACGAAATCCCAGATGGCGGTTAGAAAGTCCATGTGGTCCCCCTCGAATTCCTGTGCAGGTTCTTGGATGCCGGAATTCGAGATGGGGATCGGGAATCTATTCGCCTGCGATCCATAAATCTGCAGCTGCGCAGCGTTTTGCCAGACCGACCAGACGGTAACGCCCCCGGACCGCAGCAGAGTCGTCGCCATGAGGAGCGCCTCCATCCGCCCGAGATTTTCTGTTTCGTCGCAAAGCATAAACGTGCGCTCCTTCGGGCGATGCCTGCGCTGCGTCAGCAGCAGGGGCAGCCCACCCTTTGTGTCTCCTTGCAAAGGATGAGGAACGCTCGCCCCTCGAAAACTTGTCAATAGGCAAAAACTACACGATCAAGCCTAACTCGCTCACAGCGTTGGGAAAATATACTTGGGAAAATGTCCCATTTACCCTCCTGTTGTGATATAATAGAATTATAAGATAAAGCTTGAAGCAAACTAAGGCGCGGCCCATGGGCTGCGCCTTTTCTTTTGGCGAAATGAGGCGGGCACGATATGGCCAAGTGCAAAGGTTTCAGAACCTTCAAGGAGCGGGGCGAGTGGGTGGAGTTGCAGTTTATGGCGCGCGCCCTCCGCAAGGGATTCAGGGTATCGAAGCCTTGGGGAGATTCGTCGCCTTACGACGTGGGTGTTGAACACAGAGAGCAGTTTCTTAGAGTGCAGGTGAAATCGACGAGCTACAGACTCGGCAACGGCTACCTCTGCGGATTCAAACCCAACCAGATGAGCAAGAGCCGGTACACTACGCGGAGAGTCGACTTCTTTGCGGCTCTCATAGTTCCGAAAGATATCTGGTACATCATCCCAGCCCCGGTGGTTCTGCAAACCATGAGCTCAACCCTGATGCTTTGTCCCGTGCAGGAGCCCATGCGAGATTGCTTCCTGTATGAAGGTTACCGGGAAGCCTTTTTGAAACCGCACTCCGTTTCTGCAAACACTCCCTTTCGTGCGGGGTGGTTTCCGTTTCAACTGAGCTTTCTCTAACTAGAATCTTTCTGTGGTTAAGGCTCACTTATGAGAATCCTGATTGCGGAAGATGATGCGGCTCTGGCCAGTTTTGTGCGCCAGGGGCTACAAGCAGAGCATTATGCGGTGGACTTGGTGGAGGATGGGGAGCAGGCGCGCGCCATGGGGAGCGAGTTCGACTATGACCTGGTGATCCTGGATTTGAATTTGCCGAAACTGGACGGCGTAAGTGTATTGCGTCATCTGCGGCTGAAGCGGCCGAGTCTGCCGGTGCTGGTGCTCACGCAGAGAAGCAAGGTCGAAGACCGCGTGCAATGCCTCGACACCGGGGCAGACGATTATCTTCCCAAGCCATTCTCCTTCACGGAACTGTCGGCGCGCATCTGGGCATTGCTGCGGCGTAGCCATCTGCCGTCGGAGTCCGTGCTGGTGGTGGAAGATCTTAAGCTCGATCGCGTCGAGCACCGGGCCGAGCGCGCCGGCCGCCGCATCGAGCTTACCTCGAAAGAGTTTTCTCTCTTGGAGTACTTAATGCGCAACGCCGGACGCCAGGTCTCGCGCGCGATGATCATCGAACATGTGTGGAACCTCACCTTCGACACAACCACGAATGTTGTGGACGTTTACATAAACTATGCTTCCTCGCAGGTCGATCAAAAAAAAGTCGGCAAGCTCGCGCTTGCAATCCAGATTGCCTTTCAGGAGCTGGGAGTTTTTCCTGCCTCAACCACGCAAATTCCGCTTGATCTCCATGACCCAATGCCGTTCAGCACGGTGCAGACCATTCAGAATGTCAAGCGCAATACTGAGCTTGGACGCGTCGCCTCCGCTCCAGAAAGTTCTCTGGCAGCCGCGTCCGAAGACACGGATATTTCCACCTTACAAAATGAGTTGCGAGATGCTCTGCGCAATGAGATCGCACTCCACGAGGTTGCGCTGCATCGCGAAACCGACGGCTTGGTGGTAAGCCTGCGAGAGTTCGGGTTCTTCGATAGCGGATCGGCAGCGATCAAACCGGAGTCTTTGTCGGCCATCGAGCGCATAGCGTCGATCTTGGCCATCCGAACCTATAAGCTGCGCATCGAAGGGCACACTGACAACATTCCGATTCACACGGCCCAGATAGCGTCCAATTGAGAACTCTCAACCGGCCGGGCTACAGAACTGGTTCGGCTGCTGATCCTCGATCACCGCTTTGCTCCGGAGCGGCTTTCGGCCGCAGGCTACGCAGAGTATCATCCGATCGCCAGCAATCTTACTGCGCAGGGACGGGCTCAAAACCGGCGCGTTGATATTGTCATCTTGTCCGCGCATGAGGGCACGGCAAATCCGCCACCTGAAGAAAACCATTCTGAGCGGCCGGCCGTGTCTCACCCTTAGGGAATATCTGCACAGGTGGCGATCATGTCGGTGCGTTCAAGAGCCTGAACAGTGAAGTTCGCTAAGAAACGCCGCGGAGGACGCGAAGGAGAGCAGTGGATTAATCAGAGATTCCGTAGGGGTAAAGTCCCGTCCAAAGCTTCACTCACCTTTCTCAGAAGCACAGGCGCGGAGAACGGCTTTCCCAGATAAGTCCTGCAATAAGGAGATAACTGACCCGCGGCGAGTTCATCTTCCGAGTCCCTCATCAGCAGAACCTGAGCCTGCGGACGTAGAATATTGAACTGCTCTGCCAACTCGCGGCCGTTGATCCCGGACATTTTGACGTCAGACAGCAGAAGTAGATCGACCTGCGAATATCTGCCACCAGCCGCTAATGCTTCGATTGCACTTCTCGCAACCACGACACCGTATCCTGCCGACTGCAAGACTTCGACAGTTGCCTTCCGCACAAATGCTTCGGGTTCAACCAGCAAAATCGTTTTGCGTCGCGGGCTGGTTTCGCCGAACGCGCCTCCGATCGTGGCTTGCGTCGTGGTTACAGATGCAACTTCTAAAGCAGTTTGCATTTCGCTCTCTCTGTCTGCCCTGTCGAACGGGTCACAAGAACTGAAATCCATAAGGTCTGGACCACAAGCGATGCAGCAAGTCGGGGGCCATCCTGCTTTGTCGGCGTAATACTGCGCAGGTGAGAAAAATCAGTTAGATAGCTCGCACGGGGCCTGGTGTGAACTGAGCTTCTGACTGTGTTGCGGCCCGTTCCGGCACGATCGTGCGCGGACTTGTTCTCCATTGGGAAAGATCGGCTTGGAAAGATCGGCTAGCTTCTTCTCAGGTCTTGCCCGGGGGTCTTAACCTTTTTTGGGAGCCGTGAGGATAGTTCCGTTTGGATCCAGCAAGAGCTTATGTGTTCCCGCAGGCGCCGTCAGGTGGAACGATGTCTCGGCTCCGTCGGCAAACACGCGTCGCAAGAAAACAGGCGGTTTGCCGGAAACCACGGCGTAAATTGGAACTGAGGTGACTAGATCCTCCGGCGCGTCTTTCTGCCGTATCACTCCGGTCACTAAGGTTGCGTTCGGCTTTGCTATGAATTTAACGCTCTCCAGTTCGAGCCGGGGCAGAGAGGTTCCGTTGATCCAACCGTTCACGAACCAGTCTAGCGAAGGTTTGCCCTCGTATTGCAACGACGAGGGCAAGTCCTCCGCAAAAGCGTCGAGCAATTCACGACTGGTGATAGATTTTCCTTCGTAGCGCTCCCGGATCTTGCGCAAAGAGCGCACGAAAGGCTCCCCTAGATCACGGTGGTTCGATTCCTTTTCTTCCCCATCCGCAGCGGGATCTTGCAACATCGAGCGCAGCATATGGAACAACCACGTTGCCCGTCCGTAGCTGATGGCTTCGTATCCTTGTGGAAAGCGAGAGGAAAGCAGGCGCCCTCCCAACGTAACAGGTCCGGCATCCTGGTTCTTATCAGCCAAATCCTGCCGATATTTCTCCATTACCAGCCGAAAGTCCGCGGGATTTTTTTCCTGCAGCATCATCAAAGAGCAATAGTTCGCCAATCCCTCGGAAAACCACTGGTCGTGGTAGGTTCGCCAAGTGACCAAGTCCCCCCACCATTGATGGGCGGTTTCGTGAGCGGGCACCTGCTGCTCAATCAACGCTCCCGTGGCGTTTATGTGAAGATTTTCACGGTCCTCGCGATTCAGGAAAGCGTAGGAGGAAAGAAAGACCAGGCCGGGCCAGCCTTGGCTCTCACGTCCGGGCATTTGAGTTAAGGCCAATTGACTATACGGGAACGGACCGAATCGATCGGCATAGAAACGAATGGCCTGAGCCGTAGCCTCGGCCACCGCCATCGCGTTGTGTGCAGGCGAGGGTGAGGGGGGAATCAGCGGCGCTTCGGGGATGATTCGGGAGTGCGGGTTTGCGTCGGGTTCAATTGATTGCGGCCGAGGCGCGGGGAAATCTCGTTCCACGCCCGCGGTTGCGTAGGTTTGAACAGAAACATTGCCGGCTTTCGCGTCGGCTCGAACATACTTGCCGAGGTTGAAGCCGGCAATGGGGATGGGCCGTTCGGAAACCCAACGCGCCACTTGCCCGTCGCCGACATTCTGCGGCTGAGTCTGCTCAGCACTCGGCGGGAAGGAAACTGGCACCGGTTTTCCCGTCGCCAGCAGGGTCCAACCGACTGGATAGTGAAACGTAAGATCATAATCGGCCATGTCTAATCCCCGATTGGGATACCATTCGCCACGAGCACCTACATAGAGCAGGCCCTTGCCAGCCTCGGCCAGCACCTCTCCGCTGTACACAAAGCGCAGGCTGAGCTTTTGTCCTTTCGGCGCCGGTTTCGTAAGAATCACCGCTACCAGATCGTTCCCGGCGCGTGCCAGTCGAGAACCCTCCACCGCTGGGTTCTGGATGAATTCCACTACCCGCCCATCGACCTCGACGGTTCTAATGTGGAGATAACGAGATAATTCGAAAACCAGGAACCGCGATCCGCCACGCACCGCATCGAGTTGCAGCTTAACTTCTGCATCCAGCTCTTTGGGTGGTTTCACCTGCGCATCAATTACATAACTGGATACTCGAAGCCGATCCCCGCGAGGCTCGTATTCTTTGGGCAGCTTCTGGGGGAGCTCTTGCTGAAGAGTTGGAGTTGGAGCAGCCTGGTTGATCGAGAATGAAGTCCAAACGTCGTAATAAACATTTCCGTTGTCCGACGTCCTGATTTGTCCGGCCTCGATTTGCTCCTCCGCCGTCGAGTCGTAAAAGACGTCGAAGATGCCAAGTTTCGTTCCCTGCAGCCGAACGTGCATCATGTGATCGTCGGGGTCCGAGGAGTTTCCGGCCGTCGAGTCCTTGGAGGTCTCGCCTGTTGTCGGCAGCAAGTCGCTGAAAGTTGCCAGCAACCTCATCGCGTCGTCGTGTGCCAGATTGCGCGCCGTGGCGTCCCACCGGTTGGCAAACTCCTCGGCCTCTTCAGGCGCCCTTAAGCCTGGCTGCAACTCGGAGGCACTCTCATCGTTGAAGCGGAAATAGGCTGTGGAGAAGCGTTCTTCCAGGATTGCCATGCCTGTGAACAGGCTCATCGCTCTTCGTTCCACATCGGTGGGCGGGCTCAGCAGCAGTTCGCCGTCGCCGGCGAAAAAAGCACCAGTAACTCTTCCCATCACATCTTTGGTGAAGGCGATGGTGCCGTCTTCGAGTGTGATGTGAATCGAGGAGCGATCCAGTGAAGCGCTCCGTACTTTGAAAACTCGTGAAGGATCGAGTCCAACGCTGGCCAGCTGGAGATAGAGGGATTCTGCTGGTCCGGAGTGCTTTTGGACAGGCGTTGCCTGTGCACGTAATAACGGCGGGAGTGGCGAAATCGCCAGGCACACGGCCAGTATCATGCCCATTGTTTGCGGTACTTTAGTCACGTGGTGCGCCGCCTCACTGTTGCTAGAATGCGCTTCAATGCGGCTTCGTGTCACTAGTTTAGCGATGATGGGGATGATGCTCGCCTCAGCGGTATGGGCTGACACGATCCATTTGAAGAATGGCCGTACCATTCTCGCCGATCATGTCCGGGAGAACGGCAATCGCTACGAGTACGATATCGGCGACGACAGTTATGCGATTCCCAAGAGTTCCGTTGATCGGGTCGAGGCGGGTGGAATGCCTGCCCTTGCAGCATCCAGTGCGGGCAAGAGCGGTGATCTTCCTGTTTTCGTTCCGGCTGAGAGTCTCGCAAATGAGGGCGACCTTCCCAAGACGATTGTTAAGGATGGGAAAGTCGATCCCGACGCCGTTGCGAAACTTGAAAGTAAAGGAAACGCTGAGCTGAGCGCGACCGCTGACTTCATCGCCGGCAAATTTGAGTTTGAGCACGGAAACGTTGATCAATCGCGGCGCTACTTCGAGAGCGCATTGCGTTTCCAGCCGGAGAACTCTACTGTCCTGATTTATTACGCGGCGCTGCTGGTGCGAACTGGAAACGCTACGCAGGCGCTCACCTACGCGCAGCGGGCGGTGCGCGCGGCACCCGATTCGCCCGACGCCTACACCGTCCTGGGTTATGCTCAGCAGGCTTGCGACCGCACCAAGGATGCAGTCGCCTCATGGAAGCATTCGCTTGATCTGCGTCCTGATCCAACCGTGCAGCAGTATCTGGCAAAAGCGCAGCGCGAACAAAACGTCGAGACTGATTTTGCCCAGCGCGAAAGCAGCCACTTCGTTTTGCACTATGAGGGGAAACAGACCTCAGAAGTATTCCGCGGGCAAATCCTGATGGCGCTCGAATCGGACTATGACGATCTGGTTCGTGATCTGGGCACGCCACCGCGCGACAACATTCTAGTAACCCTCTACACGGAACAAGCTTTCTTTGATGTGACGCGTGCCCCCTCGTGGACCGGAGCGTTGAATGACGGCAAACTGCGCATTCCTATCAGTGGCCTCAGCTCGATGACCTCTGAGTTGGCGCGGGTTCTGAAGCATGAACTGGCCCACTCATTCATCAATCAGCTTTCTGCCGGCCGCTGTCCGCCCTGGCTGCACGAAGGAATTGCGCAACTTGAGGAGCCGAAATCCCTGGGCAGCGACGGACGCCAGTTGGGGCAACTGTTCAAGACGCAGCGCAACATCCCGCTGAATGCGCTGGAAGGCAGCTTTATGCGCTTCCCGGGTGGGGAAGCCTACGTGGCGTATGCGGAGTCGTTGGCCGCAGTTTCCTATATCAACGACGCTTACGGCATGGGGGACATCCAGCGAATTCTGCAACGCCTGAGCGAAGGCAATTCCACCGAAGCCGCCCTGCGTGCGACGATACACTCCGACTACGGCCAACTCGAGTCTGAGATCGGCAAATATCTCAGCGACAAGTATGGCGAGTAGAGGGGAGCACCGGTAGTGGTGGCAGTTTGATAAGGAAGTGAGCCAGAGCCGTGCGATTTTTTTGCGTCGCAAGAAACGCGACGCTTCGCGCGGCGCGCGCAGATTCCCTTCGACTTCGCTCAGGGCAGGCTCTCACGACGCAAGAGCAAAGAGCGCTGGTTCGGAATGACAACCAAACCGCGCCACTACCGAGTACCACATCATTTGCCGATCTCCATCGCTTGTGCTAGTTTCGGCTCTTAGTCTCTGCGTCGAATGTGCGCCCTGTTTCAGTCCCGCGTTCCTGAACCCCTCCCAGCCGTCGAGCCGGTCCCTAGCCAGTTTCCGAAGATTGCGGGCGCGGAGATTGCGGCTAGCACCTACGGGAAACGAGTGGCTGGAGATTTCTATGACTCCTTGCGGTTGAGCCCGGAGCGGATCTTGTTTGGGCTCCTTGATGTGGCTGGCCGTCGCGAGAATAATGAAGTGATTCTGGCCGCTGCGCAGAAAATTTTCCGCACGCTTGGGAGCGAGCTTTTTTCAGGCTCCGACATCAACGAGTCCGAGGCAATGGTCACGCTTTGCCTGCAGCTTAACCGCGGCATCATGGAAGCAGCCGGAGGAGTTCACTCTTGTCCCGCATTTATCGGCTGTTATCACGAAAAATTCGGCACGCTCTGCTATACCAATTCTGGGCATACGCCGGGACTCTTGCGCGACAGCACCAGCATCGTCGAACTCGCGTCCACAGGGTTGCCGCTTGGCCTTTTCTCTCACGCCACCTGCGAGGCTCCAACCGTTGGGCTGGAGAAAGGCGCGATTTTTCTACTCGTCTCGCGGGGAGTGGTTGAAGGCAAGTGCAAAGATGACCAGGACGAAGATCTCGAATTCGGCCTGGAGCGAGTCAAAGAGCGACTGCGTAACGACTCGTCGCTTCATGCCCAGGCGCTCTGCGAATCTATTTTGAATGGCGTTGGGGAGTTCACCTGCGCACCAGTGGTTCCGGACGACATGACCGCTCTAGCGCTAATGCGGACGGGCTAGTCTGCGGGGAGTCTCGGCGTCCATTGATTGGCATCGAAGTTGTCTCCGGGATTTCTGTTACGAAAAGTTGATTAAATCCCAGAGCCGATGCAGTCCGAAGTAGTAAAATATTCGGATGGCTTTCGCCCTGCCCATCCAGGCAGTGTGGGGCGCATCGGAATTTCTTATGAAGAAATTGTCTTTGATTATCGCTATGGCGTGTCTACCCGCGTTCGCGGGTGCGCAGGTGGTTGAAGAAATAATCGCGCGCGTGAATAGCCAGATCATCACACGCTCGGAGTTCCTCCGCAGCAAAGATCAGCTTAAGGATGATGTCAAGCAGCAGGACGCGGCCAACGCCGACAAGCTCTACGCCGAACGCGAGAAGGATGTTCTGCGCGACCTCATTGACCAGCAACTCCTGCTCGAGAAGGGCAAGGACCTTGGCATCACAGGCGATACCGATCTGATCAAGCGCCTCGACCAGATGCGCAAGGACATGAAGCTGGAAACGATGGAGGAGCTTGAGAAGGCCGCCACCTCGCAGGGTATTTCTTACGAGGACTTCAAGCAGAACATGCGCAACCAGATCATCACCCAAAAGGTGATCGGCGAAGAGGTCGGCTCGCACCTGAGCATCAACAAAGACGAAGAGCAGAAGTTTTACGACGCGCATAAGAATGAGCTGGAGCAGCCGGAGTCGATAAGATTGAGCGAGATCCTGGTAGCTCCTCACAAGGTTCCCGATGATTCGAAGGTTCAAGATGCTACTAACGACCCCACTCGCAAACAGGCCGAGGAGGCGGCGGCATTGACGGCGTCCGAAGCCAAGGCCAACGATCTTCTGAAACAGATTCGCGCGGGAACGAGCTTTGAGGATGTTGCGAAGAAGTCGTCGGACGGTCCCTCAGCTGCGCAGGGCGGCGACCTTGGAGTCTTCAAACGCGGCTCTCTGGCCAAAGAGTTGGAAGATAAAACCTTTGCCATGAAGACTGGCGATGTCACTGATGTGATCCGCACAAAGCAGGGATATGTCATTCTGAAAGTTGCCAGCCACCAGATGGCAGGTATTCCGCCCTTGAAAGATGTCGAGCCCAAGATCCAGGACGCCCTGTACTATCAGCAGCTGCAGCCTGCGCTGCGCGCGTATCTGACCAAACTGCGCGAAGAAGCCTACATCGATATTAAGCAGGGCTACGTCGATTCCGGAGAGAGTCCCAATGAGACCAAGCCCGTCGAGGTGGCTACCGCGAAGGCCACCGAAGCCAAGAAGCTCAAGAAGAAAAAGAAGCTGGGCTTTCTCTAAAAGGCAGACCTATCCAGCGCAGCCGGTGGTTTTGGTTGGGTTTCATCTCGCCCACGCACCGCGTTCGTGTTTCTGATTTAGACTGATGGGCAGCATGAAAGAGTTTTACATCTGCGATTGCACCCGCCACGAAAACAAGATCGTCACCTCTAATTTCGTGGTGGTGACTAAGCAAATCAAGCCTAAGAAGACCGGAGAGCCTTATCTCGCGCTCACTCTCGGCGACCGCAGCGGGCAGCTCGAAGCCAAGATGTGGGACAACGTGGATGAGGTCCTCAACGTTTTCGAGCAGGACGATTTTCTCAAGATCAAAGGCCTTATCAACAAATACAAAAACCGTTTCCAACTCACCATCCACAAATTGCGCAAGCTGGGCGAATCGGAAATCGAATTCTCCGACTATCTTCCCAAGACCACAAAGAATGTTGACGAACTCTGGCAGGCGCTGACCGAGTTCGTCACTTCGTTTCAGAATCCTCATCTCAAGTCGCTGGTGCAGGCCTTCATGTCAGACCCGGAGATCGCGGCCGCTTACCGCAGTGCTCCCGCTGCCAAGACCCTGCATCACGCCTACATCGGCGGCCTGCTTGATCATGTGGTCTCGCTTTTTAGATCGTGCGATCTGATCTCCAGGAATTATCCTCAGATCAATCGCGATCTGCTGCTGACCGGCGCATTCCTTCACGACATCGGCAAGATTTACGAACTTACGTACAACCGCTCGTTTTCCTACACTACGCGCGGCCAGCTTCTCGGGCACATGATCATCGAGCTTGAGATGTTGCAGGCGAAATTGGCGCTGGTGCCAGATTTTCCCGCCGAACTCAAGACGCTCCTTGAGCACCTCATTATCAGCCACCATGGAGAGTATGAATTCGGTTCGCCCAAGTTACCCATGTTTCCCGAAGCGCTGCTTCTCCACTACATGGACGATCTCGACTCCAAGATGGAGGCCATGCGCGCCCACTTTGAGCGCGAGGCAGACATGGAGAGTCCTTGGACGAGCTACAACGCGTCACTCGGGCGGCCGCTGCTCGACAGTGCAAAGTTTCTTAAGCCTAAGGTCAGCGCGGCTCCGGAGGACCCTGCCTCTGCGGTTGAGGTGGAGAATGAAGTGGGGTAGGGAACGTACCGTGAATGTCCCGCTTCATGTGCAGGATATTCATGCTGGTAATACAAACGTCGGGGGCTTAACCCCGCTTCATTAATAGCTCTAAACGGCACAACTAAAAGTCGTACTGTTCCCTCGAGAAAATTTTCGAAACCGTATAGCTGAAAATCTTCGTTCTACAATGCCTTCGTCATCCTCTCCCACGTCTGATCGAGCGTCTCCGGTAGAATCCGTGTTTCACCCACGACCGACATAAAGTTGGCATCAGCCACCCATCGTGGCAGGACGTGCATATGGATGTGCCCCGCAATGCCCGCGCCGGCGGCTTTGCCGATGTTCATGCCGAGGTTTACTCCGTCAGGATAATAAAGGTTGCGGAGCACGGTCTCCATCCGTTGTGATAGGTCCATCATTTCGTGAGCGGTCCCAGGCGGCAGCTTGCGCAGTTCGTCGAGGTGAGTGTAAGGGACGATCATCACATGTCCCGGCGTGTAGGGATAAGTATTCAAAATAACAAAGCAGAGCCGGCCGCGGTACACAATGCGCACTTTTTGGTCGTCGCTCGCAGCGGCGGCTTCGCAAAAGACGCAGCCAACCGCTTTTTCCGCAGTCGACACGTAAGCGTAACGCCATGGGGTCCAGAGGTAATCCATCGCAAAAGCAGCGTAGCAGATGGAGTGCGTATTGAAAAACTTTGCATTGTAGAGCTGTGATCGCTGCGCCGGAATCACTTGCTTCGCTCACTGGATCGCCGAGCGCGGCTATTCCCTACACGTCGCTTGAAACACTTTCGTAACATGAAAGAATTAGGTTTGACACTGTTTGTGGGGCGTTGCTATAGTCGAAGAGTTCCCTTTGGACGCGGGTTTCTGTTAAAACGTCCGGCAGCTGGGATTGTCCAAGCTCACTCGCCAGGGTGAGCCCACCACAACCAAACGACTCACTCCAGCAGTCCGCCAGGCAGATCCCGTACCCCCCGCACCGAGTGCGAGGTATCAGAGAGGCGTGACTTTGTTCGACGACACCACCAACCATAACTCCGATTCCACTAGCGCCGTCGCAACCGAAACAGAACCGACGGCGGCTGAACCCATGTCGACCGAGCAGCAGGCTTCGGTCGTAACCGCCGCTTCGTCAGAATCTTCAACCGAAGAACCGTCCCATCCAGCATCAACGGCGGACGACAAACATGCCAGCGAGGACTTTGCTTCGGCCCTGGAGAACTTTACTACCGAGACCGAAGAGGCGGTGGGAGAAGACCGCGTCATCAAAGGCACGGTTCTAAAGCTCACTTCTACTCACGTAGTGGTCGACATCGGGACCAAGTCGGAAGGCATGTTGCCGCTCTCGGAGGTGCTGGATCACGAGGGCAAGCCGAAGGTGAAGCCGGGCGACGAAATCGACGTGATGCGGGAGAAAGGACAGACTGAGGAAGGTTACGTCAACCTCTCGCATCAGAAGGCGGCGCGACTCCACGCCTGGGACGAGGTGGAGAAAGCTCATCACTCGAAGAAGCCAATTAAGGCGGTCGTGATTGAGCGCACAAAAGGGGGCCTGACGGTCGACATCCTGGGTGCGCGGGCGTTTTTACCGGGATCACAGGTGGATCTGCGGCCCATCCGCAATTTGGATGGCATGAAGGGCCAGACCCTTGAAGTCACGGTGATCAAGGTCAACAAGAAGCGCGGCAACATTGTGGTATCGCGCAAGGAATTGCTCGAAGGCGAGCAGAACGAAAAACGCAGCAAGACGCTTGAACATCTGGAAGAAGGTTCGATTCTTACCGGAGTCGTGAAGAACCTCACTGAATACGGAGCTTTCGTCGATCTGGGCGGGCTCGACGGTTTGTTACACATCACCGATATGTCCTGGGGACGGCTCACCCACCCGCGTGATCTAGTCAACGTCGGCGATCAGATTCAGGTGAAGGTGCTGAAGTACGACAACGAAAAGCAAAGGGTTTCGTTGGGCTTCAAACAGCTGACCCCCGATCCTTGGCTCGATGCTGAGCACCGCTATCCGGTCGGCGCGCATGTTTCCGGTCGCGTGATCAGCGTCACAGACTACGGCGCTTTTGTTGAACTCGAGCAGGGCATCGAAGGCTTGGTTCACGTCAGCGAAATGACATGGTCGAAGCGCATGAAGCATCCCTCGAAGCTGGTGAACGTTGGGGACCAGGTCGAGTGTGTGGTGTTGAATGTGAACCCCAGCGAGCGTCGCATTTCTCTGGGCATGCGGCAGCTGGCAGAGAATCCCTGGGACGCGCTGCACGATAAATATCCCGTGGGGATGACGGTGGAAGGCCGGGTACGCAACTTGACAGATTTCGGCGCCTTTATCGAAATCGAGGATGGCATCGATGGCCTGGTGCACGTCAGCAACCTAAGCTGGACTAAGCGGGTGAAGCATCCCTCAGAAGTGCTTAAGAAGGGAGATCGCGTAAAGGCCATCGTCCTGGCTATTGAACCGGACAAGCGGCGTCTTTCGCTCGGCGTGAAGCAGCTTCAGCCCGATGTTTGGGAAACTTTCTTCGAAAAGCATCACGTCGGCGATGTGATTCACGGCAAAGTGCTGCGCGTGGCTGCCTTTGGCGCCTTCGTGGAAATCGCTGAAGGGGTTGAGGGTCTGTGTCACAAGTCAGAAGCGGTCGACAATAACGGGCAGCCGTTGCACCTCGAACCTGGCTTCGAGCACGATTTCAAGATCATCAAGATGAGCGCGGAAGAAAAGAAGGTTGGACTGAGCATTCGCGCCGTCGGCGAAGAGGCTTCCCGCTCCGAGGTCGAGGCTTACAAACAGCCGGTCTCGAGCACCAGTTCCACGATCGGTGAATTGATCTCCTGGAAGCGCGCCAGCAACGAAAACAACTGAATTTCCAATTCCTCTCCATCTGTCATTTCTGAGCGGAGAGAATGTGGCTTTTTTCATCTTCCTCCGATGTCTGCTGCGCCACAGCCAAGAGACGGGGAAGGATTAGAGCCGACCAGCATCCAACCAACGTATTTTCATCTCAATGGGTGGGCCCCAGGCCCATGGGAACTCAAAAATGTCGTATTGTATCCGCATCGCTACACCGTTCAAGAACTTGAAAGTTCGACGATTGCTTCTGTCCTTCCAAGCAAGTCGAAGATGTGATCAATATCAACTGGAGCAGCACAACATTACACCCGAGGAACTCCACTCATTGTTGTCTTCGCATCAGGACGTACTTCTTTTTGACGTTCGCCAGCCACTCGACTTGTTGGCCTACCCCGAAATCATCCCGGGCGCACAGAGGATTTCACCAAAGGAAGTGCTTGAGAGGCCGTCGCTGATTCCCAAAGAGGAAGAAGCCGTCGTCTACTGTACCTGTCCCGGTGACAAAACCAGCCGGGTGATTTTGCAGCGAGCTTTGGCGCTGCAATTTTGCCGAATCAAGTTTTCCAGGGGCGGATTGGCAGCTTGGAAAGCAGAAGGCTACCTACTGGAGGCGTACCGTGAGTCTTTTCAGCTCTACGATCCCAGCTCGGGATGAAGCCTTAGCGACGGAGGTTCCGGTGCGAGCCGTTTCCCGTGCTGGATCAGCCAGACTTCGAAGATGCGTGATTGCCGGTATACCACTCGGCAGCGACGGTCAGGCGATTGTTAATCGGATGCTCGAAGGTGAACTGGCCTCCCGCGCGCTGCGCGGGCGCCAGCCGTTCGGGACACCTACGGGACACTGGCACCGCAGCACATTCAATAGGAACGATATGCGACCTAAGTGGTTGGATTGCTAAGTTCTGGCGCAGAGGGAGGGATTCTGAGCCGCCTGATTCAAGACGCCTTATTTCTTCCAACAACGCTGTGAATTATGGTACGTGATAACTCACTGACATCAAGGCACTTCCACAACCTCAGCAAGCCAATTTTACATCTTTCTCGGCAAAACAAATAGCTCGAAATCCGTAAGCACACGTAAGCACGGAAGGCCGGTTTTTTTGCCACAAGCCGACGATTTACATCATTGTGACGCCGTTTCGTCTCAGTGCCTATCGTCCGCTCTTACGGCTATGGCTTTCGGGGTTGCTTGTGATCTTTCAAGACGTTGTTCCCGAGAAGTGGGGCTTTTGGCTTGAGCTCACGATAAGTCCAATCTCGGGCCAATGTTCGTCCGTCAAAGACACGACCTGCAATTGTGCGTAGGGTTTCCCATGTCATGTGGCTTAAAACGTTTTTACGGCACGGGAAGTGTCCATTTCATCACATGGAGCTGCTATCGACGCAAGCCGCAGCGGCGGAGGGCTGGCTGAGAGCTAGTAGTGTGGCGGCGAAAGGCCCCACTTCTCGCAGAGAGCGCGAGAAATGGGGCACCCGGCACGTGGCCACCCGCCTCAGGATAACTCCCAGGCTCGTGCCACTGTTCTCCCGTCACAGACACGACCCGCATTTGTGTGTAGGTTCTCTTCATGCCCTGGGGGTTGAAGCGTTATTACGGCGCGGGAAGCCTCCATTTCATCACCTGGAGCTGTTATCGACGCAAACCGCTGCTTGGCAATCCCGCGCGCCGCGACCTGGTACTTGCTGTCCTCGAGTTGATGCGCGTTCGCTATCGTTTTGCCGTGATCGGATACGTGGTCATGCCCGAACACGTACATCTACTGATTTCCGAACCTTTGATTGGCGATCCCTCGAAGATAATTCAGGCCGTGAAGCTGAGCGTCTCCAGGCGGCTGGTAATTGGGGGCGAATTCTCCGGTAGGTTCTGGCAGAGTCGTTTCTACGATTTCAATCTGTGGGGCCAGCAGAAAGAGGTTGAGAAGCTGAAGTACATGCATCGCAATCCGGTGGTGCGCGGACTGGTGGCGAGTCCGGAGGATTGGCGGTGGAGTAGCTACCGATCCTACGCGTACGGAGAGGCGGGATTGGTTCGGATCAACGACTGGACTTGGTGGGAGGAGAAAATTCGGCGGAACGCTGGTTGAGGGTTGGTAGGGTCTCGGCGAAAAGCCCCACTTCTCGCAAAGAACGCGAGAAATGGGGCACCCGGCAAATTGGTCGGATCACGGCCGCCTAGATGGCACTATCTTGCCGGGCGAACCGCAATCAGAATTGTTTCATACAGAAACTCACGCGCTGCGCTGAACCCAATCGGTCAATTACTCTCGGCCCACACTCACCGATAATCTAAAGAAGATAATCGGAAGACGACAATCTGCAGACGATTCTGCGAGCCTGAGGACTTACCCATTAATTCCGGAATCAAACTCCGATGAAGTCCCTGCTCATACCGGGGATTGCTCTGGTACTGCTGGCGGTGCTGCTGCATACCGGCCTGCTCGCGCCTAGTCCTGCGCTCGTTACCTATTCCTTTTTCGGCGCCTGCATCGCTGGCCTTCTGCTGTCCTCACGGTTTCACTCGAGCCGAATCTTCTCCGCTCTGGTGGTCCTAGTCCTCGCTCGGCAAGCCGTCTCGTATTTTTCTTCGGGACATCTCTCTGCAAGCGGGCCCGGAGCGACCGCTCTGGCTGCGGTGGGCATACTTCTTCCTCTCGACTTCGTTGTACTCTCGCTCCGGCAAGAAAAGGGATTCACCTTCTCCAGCCTCGCCCCGGCAGGAGTTTTTTTGTTCGTTCAGTCCGTATTTGTGGCCGTGCTTTGCCGGCCAGAATCCCCGGCCGCGCACCGCGCTTTGCTTCATCCTCTTGTGCCGGCGCCTTTGGCATTCTCCACACAACTCTGCTTCGCAGCTGCAGGAATTGTCTTGCTGATCCGCTACCTGCTATTCCACAAGCCCGCCGAGAGCGGCCTGTTGTGGGCCCTGGCAGCATGCTTTCTGGCGCTTCGCTTCGGAGGGGTGGGAAGAATTCCTAACGCATATTTCGCGGCGGCCGCATTTATCCTGGCTACGGCGGTCGTGGAGACGTCCTACCTGCTCGCCTATCACGATGAATTGACCACTCTGCCTTCGCGGCGGGCTTTCAACGAGGCTCTGCTTCGCCTCGCGCCGCCGTATTCCATAGCCATGGTCGACATCGATCACTTCAAACGTTGCAACGACACGCACGGCCACGACACGGGAGATCAGGTGTTGCGGATGGTCGCCTCAAGGCTGGCGCGAGTGTCGGGAGGAGGACAGGCCTATCGCTGCGGCGGAGAGGAATTCGCCATACTCTTTCCCGGTAAAACTACCTTCGAAGTTCTGGATCCTCTTGAAGACCTGCGAGCCGCGATCGCTGCCAGTACGCTGCACTTGCGCGGCCCCGATCGCCGTCAGCAGGTGCGTGGACCCGATCGCCGCAACCCACGTGCGCGGGGACGCGCCCAGACCGGCCGTATCCAAACTGGCCGTATCCAAACTGGTCGAGCAATCCGGCGGCTGTCAGAGGCGCAAGCGCCGACTGAACTCTCAGTTACTGCCAGCATCGGAGTAGCAACTTCAAGGGAGGAAACAACATCGGCGGAAGAAGTGGTTAAGGCAGCCGATAAAGCCCTCTACCGCGCGAAAGCCGCAGGACGCAACCGCATCGAAACTGCCTTTGCGGTGGGCCGCCGCGCTCGAACCAAAACCGTCACCAGCGCGTGAAGGGAAGCCGTCCCAGGAGTTTTACGGAAGGTGTGAAAGGATCCAGGCTCACCCACCCGTTTTGAGTAGAAGCCATCAATAAATAGTCCGGAGCAGCAAGTCGAGGTCCCTGAGGGGCTAAAGCCCCGGACAGAAAAGAAACGACTTATCGCAGCGCTAAAGCGCTGCGCCACCCAAAACCTGAGTCTTTGCGTAACCACTGAAGGTCGTGCCCTTCCCGACCCCATTGTCGTGCCTTCCCGACCCCATTTATGAGATGGCTTGTAGTAAGGATCTGGAAAGGAACGTCAGGCCCGGATGGTCACACTGGTTGACGTCCGGGCCCGTACGTTTTCGCAAGCACCACAGGCCGTGCGGTCAGCCCGCGGTAGTAGGGGGAATTGAATCGTTCCGACCGCTGCCGGCGCAGGCCGGGCACTTCACGCGGATAAATGCAATGCCCTCGGACTTACCGCTGACGTCCACGGACTGGGCAATGTATCCGGTTCCGCCGCAGCGCGGGCAGTTGTTCGGATCCACTCCTCCCCCTCGGTTGTCAAGGAGTCTTTCACCAATTCGCGTTCGCGACGCCAGAAAGTGAATCTTGTTACGAAAACCGAACAAACCCCAATAACCGGCCCCCAGAGCCACTTCTGAGCGGTAGCGTACCGAACCCCGGTTTACTTAGTGAGTTCGCCGATAAATACGCCGTAAGGCTCCAGCGAGACCTCGCTTCCTTGAACGCCGGAATGGCCGGTCGCCACAAGGCTCTTAGCTGAGACGAAGCCGTTGGCCTTCAACGCGAGCGGTACTTTCTGAGGGGACTTCGACATATTCAGCGCCACCACCACGACCTCGTCCTTGTATGCGCGCAAATAGGAGAGCACGTTCGCGTCGTTCTCGTTAATCGCCCGGTAATCTCCGTCCATGAGCGCCCGGTTGGTGTGGCGCAGCTTCAGCACCTTGGTGTAGAACGCAAGCACCGAATTCGGATCTTTTAACTCATCGGCCACATTGTGCGTTTTGTATGTCGAAGGGACCGGAAGCCACGGCGTTCCCCTCGTGAAGCCAGCATTTTCGCTGTTGTCCCATTGCATGGGAGTCCGTTCGCCGTCGCGGCCTTTCTCTTTTGGCCATCCTGTACGTCCGATAGGATCTTTCACGTCTTCTTTGCGCGCGGGCGGCGTGGTCTTCATCCCAATCTCTTCTCCGTAATACATAATCGGTGTCCCGCGCAGCGTCAGGTAAAGTCCGGCCATCACCTTGGCGATCTGATCGTTGTGCTCGCCATCTCCATAACGATCGGAAGAGCGCACGATGTCATGATTGCTGATGACATACACGGGCCATCCCCCGGCACCGTCGACGGCGGCAATGTGCTCGCGAAAAACCGGCGCCGAAAAGGTCAGCTTCGTGAACATCAGATCCATCGGCATCTGCAATTCATCGCTGTGATCGCCGTAGTATTGGCGAAGTTCTGAGACATCCTTGGTCCAGGTTTCACCGATCAAAACCGCACCGCTTTTGTCGGCCACCTGCCGCAGCCCGCGCAACACGTCGTGGACCTCCGGGAGCTTGGTGTTATAGATCCGGTTTTGAATTGGGTCGCCGTAGGCATTCTTGCCGGGCAGGACGGGATTGTCCCGCAGCTTGGGGTCCTCAAAGAGGGTGTCGACCGCGTCGAGGCGGAAGCCAGAAACCCCGCGGTCATACCACCAGCTGGTGACGTCAAACATGGCATTTTTGACGGCAGGATTATGCCAGTTTAAGTCGGGCTGCTCGGCGTAGAAGTAGTGATAGTAGTATCGGCCGGTGGAGGGATCGAACTTCCAGGCCGATCCGCCGAATTCTGAGGTCCAGTTGTTGGGCGGCTGGCCGGACCCTTTGCCGTCGTACCACATGTACCAATCACGGTGCGCTGACGTGAGCGAAGACTTCGAGTCCAGAAACCATGGGTGCTGATCGGAGGAATGATTCACGACAAAATCGAGAATGATTCGGATGTCTCGTTTCTTGGCTTCGCTGGCCAGTTGATCGAAGTCCGCGAGCGTCCCATACATAGGATCGATGTTCTCGTAGTCGGAAACGTCATAGCCAAAGTCCACCTGCGGCGAAGGGAAGCAGGGGGTGATCCATATCGCATCCACGCCCAGATCCTTCAAGTAATCCAGCTTCGACGTGATTCCCTTCAGGTCGCCGACGCCATCATTATTACTATCCGCGAAACTGCGGGGATAAATCTCGTAGAAGACCGCGTGTTGCCACCATTGATGGCCCTCTGCATCCACGGCGTGGGAGGAGGTTTGAGGGGAAGCACTTAAGCCTGAAATGCATCCCCAGATCACAAGCGTGGCCACACATAAAACGGTCCTCATTATTATTTTCATGGTCGCAACCTCCATCGAAATTCCGCGAAATCCATCGCGTTGAGATTGAACTCTTCTGCGCGGCGAGTCAAACTCGTCCCAATACCTGCTCAAGGCTGGTTGAAGTGGATGACAATCGTGCGATGCGAATAGTCGCCGCCATTCTCTCGTGGAATTGCGATACGAATCTTTCCCTCTCTCGTCATAACCGCGTCTTCGACAGAACTGATCTGAGTTGGATTCCAAACTCCAAGCTCATATTTCATGCCCGGCACGCCGGAGACGTCGACAGTTAACTGACTCCGATCGGAATTCCATCGCGTGGCGATCACTCGCAGGCCGCGACTCGTGCTGCCCAGCGGCGGAAGTTCGTTGTCCAGGTTCAATCCAAAGTCATTCTTCACCCGGATGATCACGCGGTTTACGCCGTCATTCACGGGGAAGCGTACGGACAGGTGCTGGTCTTCGGGGTTTGCCTGAATTTTAAACGGTAGCGGCTTTCCATTCATTTCGACCGAAACCACTTGAGTCCTCAAACTGAGAGCAGGCGAGAATTCAACCCAACAATCGCCGGTGTCGCTGCGCGTGGCCTCGATGGTGATCGCATCTAGTGTCTTACGATATTGGAAATCCACGCGCCTCTTATCCAGGTGCACGTTCCGGATTCCAAACGACGTCCAGTCCGCGGGCACATGCGGCGCCAGCGTGATCTGTCGATTTTCAGCGTCGGTTTGCAATCCGAATAGTCCGCGCAGGATAGGACTGACCACCATTGCCGCGGACCAGATCTGATGTGGTGAACTGGTCGAGAATCCCTGATAGTAGTCGCCAGAAAGCACTTCCGTGAAGTGGCCGAGCGAGCCGTCAAAGCCCAAGAGCGCGTTCGCGCGTAGGTTCGAATATGCCGGCAGATCGCGATGATATCGGTATTCGCCCACCGATGCCCATCCCGTAAATAGCGGCCAGACCGCTCCGAAGTGATAACCGGAGCCGTCATAGCGGCTGGAGCGCGAAGAGATAATTCGCATCCCCCAATCGGTTTCGTGATCCGCATCGGCCAACTGCGCGATTGTCTCTTCCGCATGATCCGCGTTTGCCAGCCCGAACCACATGGGCACGGTCGACAGGACAGTCGGCTCATCGGCGCGCTGATTGTTTTGATTCAGTGCGTACGCATAAGACTTAATCCCGGGCGACCAAAACGCCCGGTCCAGCGCCGGTTTCTGACGCTCGAACTCCGCCGCCAATTCCTTTTTCAACTCGTCTTTTCCAACGAACCCTGCCAGTCTCGACAGCGACTGCAGCGCTTCCACGCCCAACGCGCTCTGATAAAACTCATTCTTTACCGGAAGCAGCGGCCCACCTTCCACCCACCCATGTCCGACGCCTGCATTCTGCGCGAAGCCCTGTGCATCATAGGTCGAACGCAGGAATTGATAGGCCCTCCAGATGTTGTCCCATTGCGAGCGTACGAAGTCAATGTCGCCGCTCTGTGTCGCATAATCATCCATCGCGATAATGAAAAGCGGGGTCGCATCAGCTGAGGCGTAGGGATACGGATATTCCTGAAACCACGGCACAAAATTAGCGCTCTGCGCAATTTCGTGCGGAACCTTCCCATCCTTACGCTGATATCTGCTGATGAACTCTAGCGAGGTGCGAGTCGTCGAGTAATCTCCCGCCGCATTCAGCGCGAGCGACGTCCAAAGGGAGTCGCGGCCGAAGAACCACGCAAAACCCGGCCGCTGGCCGACTCCAGCAGTACGATATCCTGCCACTAAGCCGGTGCCCAAATAAGGATTCGCAACCAATCCCTGGATCATGCTGATTCGCGCCCAGTCATAAGCTTGCCGCAAAGCATTGTCCGGAAGCTCGAGGCTCACGGTCTGCGCGAGATAGTTGCGGTAATACTCGGCCGAATCATGCTCCAGTTGCTCGTAGGATGCAGCCAGATGCTCGTATGTTTTCTGCGCATCTTTCTGCGCATCCCCGAGACCCGCTACGGAAGCGGCAATCACGAGCACTTTTGTCTCGCGACTTTTCTGTGTCACGCCCAGGCGAAATGAAGTCTCATCCGACGACGAATAATTGGTTTCATAGGCCAGGTGCACATCCTCCGCGGTTGGAGAACCCACCAGCGCCGCGAACGTTCTCGACTCCTCACCGAAGACCACGGCGTGCCGGGTAGCGTCCCACTCCTGATAGGTGCCGCCGACCGCCGCCGGCCACTCGAGCGCGAAATCGCCCACAAAGCCCGCTTCCACTTCCAGCGGCTGCGCGCTTTCAATCTCTAATCGAATCACAGCACCCGGCTCACTGACGGGCACGAACAATGTTTCTTTCACGCGAAATAAATCACCCGAGTAGAGCAGCGTCGCAGACTCGGGACGCACGGTCAGCGTTCGCGCGAGACTTTCCGCAGGAAGCGCGCGGCCGCCAATATGAAACGTCAAGTGAAACGCCCGGAAGATTTTCAGGGGATACACCCACGCTTCGAGGTGCCCGCTCTCGTCGCCAAACAACGCTGCGCGGGTTCCAACCACTGGCAGAAATTCCCACGTGCGCACGGTACGTGACAACTCCAGGCTCGGCGCTACCTGCTGCGCCAGTGCGATTGGAATCAGAACCGCAATAGAGATGAAAAGAGAAACCGCAGCTCGCCGATCGACAACTCGACGAACCATAACTCGCCGACGCACAACTCGCCGATCAATCCGCCTGCCGCCGGAGCTTGTAAAGTGAGGGGTCACTGAATATAAGAGTAGGGGCGAATCTTAGCACGAAAGGCGTATCCGTTGGCCTTCGCAGAAGAGGGCTATCCTATCGCCCGTGATGTGCTCTACCGCCATTGCCGCCGAAATACATGACTGACGGAAAACGCACTATCGTAGGATTGGGCGAGTTGCTTTGGGACCTGCTCCCGTCGGGCAAGCAGCTCGGTGGTGCGCCCGCCAACTTCGCTTACATCACGAATTTGCTCGGCGACATGGGAATCCCGGCCAGCCGTATTGGCAGCGACTCTCTCGGAGAGGAAGCGCTGCAGCGCTTGAACCAGCTCGGCCTCAGCGCCGCCTCGGTTCAGAGCGATCCGATTCATCCAACGGGAAGTGTCAAAGTTGAAATCGATAAAGACGGCCAGCCCCGCTTCGATATCCTTGAGCCGGTCGCTTGGGACTTTTTGGAGTGGACGCCGGCATGGCAGCGCTTAGCCGAGGAAACAGACGCGGTCTGCTTCGGATCGTTGGCGCAACGCGGTTCGCAAAGCCGGACGACAATTCGCAGATTTCTGCACGCCACGCGCCCCGGGACAGTCCGCGTTTTCGACGTCAATCTAAGGCAGAATTTCTATTCGCACGAAGTTCTTGCGGTGTCGATGAAGCTGGCAAACATCGTCAAACTGAACCATGAAGAGCTGCCAAGGGTAGTGCGAATGCTCGAATTGGAGAATTGTGCCGAGCCGGATTCTGCCCGCTGCCTGCTGACTGCGCATGATCTCGACTTGGTTTGCGTGACTCGCGGCACCGACGGCAGCATCTTGATATCGCGCGATGACCGCAGTGAGCACCCCGGCTTCAAAGTGAAGGTCGCCGATACGGTGGGCGCAGGGGATGCCTTCACTGCGGCTCTCGTGCACGAATATCTTCGCGGAAGTCACCTGGCGCAAATCAATGAAACCGCCAACCGCGTTGGTGCCTGGGTGGCGAGCCAGTCCGGCGCAACACCGGCCCTGAAAGCGGGCAGCCTGGAGCGAACCTTGGCTGAGATTGCCTAGCCGGTTATGCAGACACTCTGTTGCGAATAGAAGGGCGGCGGAAGTATCGTCAGCGGCGTGCCCCGGTCAGTGCACTTTTAGTTTATTCTCATTAGTTTGGTTTTTAGCGTCTTGGTTTTTAGCGGCGGGGGCCCATGTCGACCATATCCCAGGCAGTTCTTCGTCTGTGTATCTGCATTTCGTTGTTGCTCTGCATCCCATCAAGCATTGCACAACAAATTCTCGAGAATACCTACCAGGACCTTCATTGGCGCATGATCGGCCCGTTTCGCGGAGGCCGCACTCGCGCCGCCACGGGTGTACCGAGTCAGCCGAATGTTTTCTACATGGCCCAGGTCAATGGCGGAGTGTGGAAGTCAGACGATTACGGCCGCACTTGGAATCCAATTTTTGATCACGAATCCACGCAGTCGATCGGCGCCATCGCCGTGGCTCCTTCAAATCCCGACGTTATTTATGTTGGCAGCGGTGAGGGCCTGCATCGCCCCGACCTTTCGGTAGGCAACGGAATTCATAAATCTATCGACGCGGGGAGAACCTGGACTCATCTAGGGCTACGCGATGGTTTTCAAATCCCCGCACTAGCGATAGATCCTCGTGATCCCAATCGAGTTTTTGCCGCGGTGCTCGGCCATCCTTACGGCCCCAATGAGGAGCGTGGACTGTTTCGATCCAGCGACGGCGGACAGACCTGGCAGAAAGCAATCTATAAAGATGAGAACACCGGAGCCTCGGACGTAGAAATCGATCCCAGCAATCCCGATGTAATCTACGCGTCGATGTGGGAGGCGCGCGAGGGTCCTTGGGAGGACAACAACACTGTTAACGGAACCGGTGGTGGTTTGTTCAAGTCCACCGACGGCGGAAGCACTTGGCATCCTCTCACCAACGGCCTGCCGAAGGATCTCTCTCAAATCAACCTCGCCATCGCTCCTTCGAATCCGCGGCGGCTCTACGCTACACTCGCCGTTTCTTCGGGCCCGCTCGCCGTCTACCGTTCGGACGATGCCGGAGAAAGTTGGACCAAGGCAACCGATGATCCGCGCCCCTCAGGCCGCATCGGCGGCGGTGATCTTGCGGTTCCCCGCGTGGATTCGAAGAACGCAGACATTGTTTATTGCGCTAGCACGGTGACGATGCGATCGACCGATGGCGGTAAAACGTGGTCCGGATTCCGCGGCGCGCCGGGCGGCGACGACTACCAGAATCTCTGGATCAATCCCAACGACCCGAACATTATTCTTCTGGTCAGCGACCAGGGAGCTCTCGTAACTGTGAATGGCGGAGCCACATGGAGCTCCTGGTACAACCAGCCTACCGCGCAGATTTATCATGTTGCCGTGACTCCCACTTTTCCCTATCGCGTGTGCGGAGGCCAGCAGGAGAGCGGTTCCGTCTGTATCTCCAGCCGCGGCAACGACGGCGAAATCACCTTCCGCGACTGGCATCCGGTCGGCGTGATCGAGTATGGCTACGTCGCGCCCGATCCACTCGATCCTGATGTGATCTATGGCGGCGGCAGGAGCGAGGTCTCAAAGTTTCATTGGTCCACGGGCGAGCTGCAGAACATAACCCCCATTCCGCTTCGCAGCAGCAAATACCGCTTTGACCGCACCGAGCCGTTGATGTTCTCGCCTCTCGACCCGCACACTCTTTATTTCGCCAGCAATGTGCTCTTTAAAACAACTGACGGCGGAAATTCCTGGCAGGCGATCAGCTCCGACCTTACGCGCGAGAATCCCGGAATTCCAGCGAGCGTCGGCAATCTCATTCCGAAAGGCGCCGACAAACAGCGTGGAGTCATCTATTCCCTCGCACCTTCATTCAAGAGCATCAACACTCTGTGGGCCGGAACCGACGACGGCTTGATCTGGATAACTCGCGACGGCGGCAAAAACTGGAGCAACATCACTCCAAAAGAAATTACTCCCTGGAGCAAGGTCACGCAGATCAGCGCTTCGCATTTCAGTGAGGAATCTGCTTACGCATCGGTAAGCCGCTTTCGCATTAATGACGAGCATCCTTATATCTACCGCACTCACGATGGCGGCAAAACCTGGAAGCTGATCACAACCGGCCTCGCTGATATCGGCCCGGTGGATACTGTGCGCGAAGATCCTGAGCGTAAGGGTCTGTTGTTTGCCGGCACGGAAAATTCCGTGTGGGTGTCATTCGATGACGGCGATCACTGGCAATCGTTGCAACTGAATCTGCCGCACACTTCCATGCGCGATCTGTGGATTCACGACAACGATCTCATCGTCGCCACTCACGGCCGCTCGTTCTGGATCCTGGATGACATTACTCCGCTGCGGGAGACGTCGGATTCGTTAGCGGCCGCCGATCATCTTTTCACTCCAGAGCCCGTCTATCGAGTTCAGCGTGATACCAACCCCGACACGCCGATTCCTCCCGATGAGCCCGCCGCCGCCAATCCGCCGGATGGCGCAATCATCGATTACTATCTGGCGCACGCCGCTTCTTCTCCCGTAACGCTCGAAATCCTTGACGCTCACAGCCAACTCGTTCGCAAGTTTTCGAGCGATGACAAGCCTCCGGTTACCGAATCTGATCTCAAGAAGCAACTCATCCCTCTCTACTGGCTGCGGCCGTTTCGGTCGTTGCCCTCCGACGCCGGCATGCACCGCTGGGTTTGGGATCTGCACTATCCCGCGCCCGATTCCGTTCGCCACGACTATCCCATCGCTGCCATTCCTGGAGACACGCCGCGATACCCGCTGGGCCCCAATGCTTTGCCCGGTACATATACGGCGCGGCTCACGGCAAACGGAAAAAGTTATACCGTTCCCTTCACAATTAAGATGGACCCGCGCGTTCGAATCTCGCCTGCCAGCCTGGGCAAGAAGTTCGAGATCGAAATGCATCTTGCATCACTCCTGAGCCAGACCTCCAATGCCGTATTGCAAGCTGGATCAATTCGCGAGCCATTGCAAAAACTGGTTGACCAGGCGAGCGGGAAAACTCGCGATTCCATCAATGCTTTCCAAAACAAACTTGCCGAAGTCGCTGGAACGCAAACTGCTCCCGCAGCCCCCGCTCCCGATGCCGTCACGCTTACACGAACGAACGGCCAAGTTGCCGTCTTATACGGCCAGGTTTGGCAAGCCGACGCGGAACCGACCGCCTCGCAGTCCGACGCCGTCGCCGCTATCGATCACGACGTATCTGATGGGATGGAGCGCTGGAACGAGCTTAAGATTTCAGATCTCGCCGCGCTGAATCGCACCCTCCGTGAAGCGAACCTGCCGGAGGTGAAAATCGAGCCGGATCCGCATCGAGAAGAAAATATGATGGACGAAGAATAAGGTAGCAGGAGCTTTCCATTCCCGAAGGGAAGGGAGGCGTAGTGGAGGGATCTTTTGTTCGGCGGGCTACACCTGGCGTTTTACTTTTCCGCCGCGGTGTTGCCTCGCGATTTCTACAAACCTTCTACCGCGCCCTGCAGTTTTTGCGCGATCTGCGCAGCATCGCTGCCGGCCGCAAAGGTGAGCGGCTTGCCAATACGCACGCCAATCTTCCCCGGAGGCGCAAACTTTCTGCCCGCCTGCTTCACTTCAAACAATCCCACAATTCGCATCGGCAGTACTGGAATACCGAGGTTACCCGCCAGCAATCCGATCCCAGCCCGAAACGGGTTTATTTTCCCGTCAACAGTGTGACGCCCTTCCGGAAACACCAGCACGCTGTATCCGCAATCGACCGCCTGACCCGCATACTTGAAACTCTGCCGGAATCCGGCCTCGCGCGGCAGCGGAAACAAGTTCAGCAGAGAAACCCCCAAGACCCACTGCGCGCGATCGTAGATTCTCCCGAAAAACCCTCTGCCGGCGGCGGGCGTCCGCAGTGCCTCCAATGCCTCGCCGCCCGCGGCCGTTACGATTCGATGGCGGATCCGCGCCGGCAAAGCCGTCTGGACGAATCCCACATCCACGCCGGCCACATGATTGCAGACCACCAGCAACGGTCCGTTCCAGCCGCGTAAGTTTTCCCGTCCCTCAATTCGCGGCCAGCCCAGCAAAAACATTGCTGGCCTCATCAACAAATAATGAGCCAGCCATCGAAGCCAGGTTACCGGCCACCGCAATGTCCAGCCAGAATAGTGATACTCGGTGCGCTGCCGCGACTCACCTTTCAACATCTTTTCGATATCAGCCACGGTATGCACCGCGGTGAAACGTGCGTCACCAAGATCGACCTGATAGCGATCTTCCAGCGCCCCAATCAACTCCACTCGATCAAGCGAGCTAAGACCGAGGTCAGAGTCGAGTCCTGCTGCAGCATTCAGCCCCGTCACATTCCTTCGCGTGATGCGCCCGATCAGCTCCATCAGCGGATTGGCACTCGCAACATCGCTCGTCCCGTCCTGCAGAATTTCTCGCTTCGCGAATTCAGCAATTAAGTTCCGCTTCGGTTTCTGCGTATTCGTGCGCGGAAAGTCTTGCTCAGGCCAGTCGACCCACATCCGCATGCGCTGAAATTCTGCCAGCGTCTGGTTCGCACGTTCGACCACAGATTCCACCGTACCGCTATCACGCAAAATCACCACCGCGCACGGCTCTGCGTTTCCCTCACGCTCAATTCCCACAACCACACAATCTTTAATTTCCGGCTGTCTTCGCAAAGCAGCCTCCAAATCCTCTGGATAAATATTTAGTCCGGCCGGCGTCACGATCACTTCTTTCTTGCGTCCTTTGAAATAAAGGTTTCCGGCCTCATCCAGCGCGCCCACGTCTCCGGTTCGATACCAGCCGTCGACGCCGCCAACTCTATCGGCCACTTGCTGCCGTCGACTCCCGTCCCAGTACCCTGCAGCCACTCCTCCTCCACGAATCAAGATCTCGCCATCTTCGGCAAGCTTCATCTCCCGCCCCGGCAACACTTTGCCGATCGATCCTTTCCCCAGCTTGAAGGGATGATTCACGCTGATCAGGGACGTCGTCTCCGTCAACCCGTATCCCTGGATTGCGGCGTATCCAAGCCGCCCCCAGAATTCTTCGGTCTCTGCATCGAGGGCCGCCCCTCCGGAAATAAACGCCCAGAACTTCCAGCCGAAATGCCGATGGATCGCACGAAAAATCCACCACCGATGAAGGAAATGTTTTTTCTCCGAGGTACGGAATCGTCTCCTGAAATCTTCTAGCTTTCCGCGGTCTTCGAGATCGCGCTCAATCTTCTGCTTCAGCGACTGCAAAACCCTGGGCACACTCACCAGCACCGAAACTCGCTCTCGCCGGATCGTGCTCATAATTTCCGACGGCTTCAGCTCTTCCTGAAAAATCACTGTACCGCCCAGCAGCGGAGGCAAGAATATTCCGAGAAATTGCCCGAAGACGTGGCTCAACGGCAATAGATTCAGAAACCGCACCGGGTGCACCCATCGCTCATACTTCAAATAAGGCCGCATCTCCCCCTCCAGGGGATCGATGTTGGCCAACACATTCCCATGCGTGATGACGACGCCTTTGGGCTCAGCAGTCGTCCCGGAGGTAAACACAATCTGCAGGGTATCGTCGCGGCTGATCGCTACAGGTGGAAGAGCAGCTCGAAAGGAATCTTCACTCGCCTTCGACAAATCGTCGAGCACCAGCAGCGGAACGGATGCCTCAGGCTCGTCAGCATGTTCGACCGCATGCCCCCGCGAGCAAACCCAAAGCTTGGCCTCAACCTGCTGCGAAACTCGCTCAGCAAAATCCGCAGAGGCGCCATCATCCATCGGAACCACAATCACGCCGCACATCGCGCATCCAAAGAACGCAGCAACCCACTCGGCGCAGTTCTCACCCCACAGCATCACCCGCTCGCCCTTGCCGATTTTCCGCGCCTCTAGCTCCCGGCAGAATCGGGACGCCATCTCCAGAATTTGGTCGTAGGTGAACCACTCCATGCGGTATCCGCGACGCTGCCCGTAGGCACGCTCGTCGCGGTGCGCCTGAAAGTGCGTCAGGAAAAACTCTGCTAACGATTCAGCCATGGGGTGAAGAGTGGAGGCGGCAGGGAAACTAAATACTCGATCTTCCACGCCGCGATCTTCCGCCGCGCATCGAACAGGTTCTGAAACCAGGTTACGGTCAAACACTCTTCCCGCAACCGTCCGTGGAAACTCTCGACGTGCGCGTTCTGCGTGGGCTTGCCCGGCTGAATGTGCACCAACTCGATCTGCCGTTCCACGCACCACGCCAGAAAATGCCGGCTCGTCAGCTCCGGCTGCAGTCCGCCAGCCAAGCTGAGCAACAAGCCCTCAAAGACAGATTCCCGGATGATTAGGCTCGAACGAGCGCCCAGAGAGAGTCGAACGGCATACTCATGACGGCGGCGGATGGCCCGGACCAGCAGAAGGCCGGCGACATTAACGCACGCTATCAGCAGGACAACTGACACGGCGATGAACAGGGTGCGCAGCAATGGTCGTACGTCGGCGACAGCGTACTCACGCAGCAGCCTGACATCGCCGTGAATATGGATCGCCGACATGCCCGCGGGAAAATCGCGCATGACCTGTTTAGTGACCCGATCGGTATCCTGCGCCGCTTGCGAGAGGGTCACGCCATCCTTGAGCCGGGCGACCATTTGGTATCCCCAAGAGCCGGCGTTCTGGTCCGAAAGCTCGTCGGCTGTCAGGCTCATGGGCACCCAAAGCTGTGCCTGAGCGAGGCGCCCGTCCACCACGGGAAACTCGAAGCTGTGCGGCATCACGCCTATGATCGTGTACGCCTTGCGATCAAGAACGATCGAGTTTTCGAGGACGTGGGGGTCACGGTGGTAGCGGTTCGTCCACAGGGGGTAACTAATCACGGCGAGTGACTGATGCGCGTCCTCTTCGTGTTGCGTGAAGACGCGGCCCAGGATTGGAGCAACGCCCAAGGTTGGGAAGACATCGGCCGTGAACCGGGCGGCGTTGACTTCTTCCGGAGTTGCGCCACCGGCAAGCTCATAAGTGGTGGCGATGTAGCCGCCAAGAGAAAAAAAGGCGCTTGTTGCGTGCGAGTATGTGCCGATCTCGCGGGCAGTGACGGGAGTGTTCGGGCCACTTCCGATGTGATCTCCCAACAGAACGAGGCGGTCCGGATTGTTGAAAGGGAGCGGACGCAACAGGATGCCTTCGACGAGCGAAAAGATGGCGGTGGTGGCGCCGATGCCGAGGGCCAGGGTGACGACGACCGTCAGGGCAAAGCCTGGCGCATTTCGCAGTCGGCGAAATGCGAAGCGGACATCCTGTGCGAGTGCGTACATTCGTCCTCCCCAATCCTTGGACTGCCTGGGCAACTGGGTGGTTAGCATCTGGGTGGCTAACATTAAAAAACGTTATGCGCTGCTTTTCAAATCGGCAAGACGGAGGGCGTTTCTCGTGTGCAGCCAGCGACCGGCGCGTCCCCCGATCTATCGAAAGGGTTTGCAGCAATTAGACCCATCGCCGGGCGCGATCACAGCCCAACGATGTCAACTACTGGCTCCTAAGAACTATAAGTTCCAAAGCATCTGGAGCCAGCGCATTAGTCAAGTTCAAACTATCGCCCTTGGCGGACCTCTCCTCCACCAAGTCAAGGTTTTGGTTCTTGCTGACCCGATAACGCTTGATGCTGAACGGAGCGCTTCCCCAAGGTAAGTTGCGAATGGTCAGGTTGTAGCCGCGGTTATCGCGATAAACAATGTCAGTACGCAGCGGGAGAAACTTCACTTTCGACATGTCTGGCATGGGGGGCGCGGCTTTTTGCAATTCCGGAGGCATCGGCATGAGATCGGGCTTGTAATTCGGGGGAATCGCATAGTTGCTGATCAGAATCTGGACGGTGTTGCCGTCCGCAGAGCGACCGGCAAGCGCAGCGAAGCCGAAAGTATCGGTGCCGTCGACTGGAAGTCGCTGTGGGGTGTCCAGCATATCCCCAATTGCTTTGAACGCGTATGCGGTCTTGAAATATTTCCCGTGGAGATCGAAGAGTCCCATCCATGCCGCGTCTCCACGATAGAAGTGGGCGTGGTCAACCTTCGTGTCCTGAAGATAGCTGAGCACGGCGCCGATGTAGGCGGCGTTGTGTACCCCTTGAAGTTCGGCTTTTTCGGCCTCAGTAAAGTCCGCGCTTAAATTCCATTCGGAGAGAATGCTCTCTGCGTGAGAAAACCCGTGGCTGTCAAGAATGCCGCGAATTTCTTTAGCGAGCCGAAGCGCGTCGTAAGGATCCGCGGAGCCGTTCGCATAAGTATGCCATGAATAAAAATCGAGAGGCACATGATGCAGAGCACAATAATCGAGAAATCCTTCGCGGTAGCCTCCATCGTCCGAAGGGAAAGCTTTGCCGTCGCCGCCAACCTTCAACGCGGGATCGACAGATTTCAGTGCAAGCGCGGTTTTCTCGTACAGAGAGTAAAACTGCTGTGGTGTTCCGGACCAAAACAGGCCATCGGGCTCATTCCAAAATTCCCAATAGCGAATGCCATCGTGGAAGCCATTGGCCCAGCCCTGGTTGTAGTGCATGGCAATATGTTTCACCACGCTCGAAAACTTGTCGAAATCATCCGGCGGATTGATATTGGCGCCCCAGCTGCGACCGATGCGGTAATAGACGTCCGCGCCGCTGGCGCGAATGGCAGCGATCACCTCATCGGTGGGAGCGAAATTGTAGCTGGCGGGCTTTTCAGGATCAGCGCTCCAATCGGGAAAAATGATGGCAGCATTTCCCGCCTTTACAACACCGGCGCGTTGAGCTTTGTCGGGAATGAGCCAAGCGAGTTCTCCATTGCCAAGTACGAACTTGGAGTCGATCTCCGACGGACCCATGGCGTCGTGGGTTCGAACCTGATTGACACGAAGATCCTTGTATTGTTTGACCAGCGTTGGAAGTCCCGCCATCACCGGACTCGGCAGACCGTTCAATCCCTGAAACGATCGAATTTCGCCGATTACTTTGCCCGCATCTACACCTAAGGATCGAAATCCCGAGTTTGAGGTGTCCTGGGGAACAGCGGACGCACAGAGAGGGAGCAGACACAAGCAAAGACGAGCGAGAGTCTTGAGAGGCACAACTTCTTTGCGCTTCTCTTTTTTTCCCGTTCGATGCCTTTTTTTCTCTATCATTATTCTCCTGATTGCTGCCCCAGATAATTATGTCATCACGACGGATTTCTCCTCCGTCCAGAACTTGGTGATCTCTTCCAGGGATCGGCCCTTAGTCTCTGGAACCAACCAGGCGACAAGAATGATCGTCAACAGAGCGCCGGTACTGAAGCACCAAAACGTGCCGTCGGATCCAAGATGCTTTTGCATGATGGGAAATAACTGGTTTCCCAGGTACCCGACCAGCCACAGCGCGGTGGTGGCAATCGACATGCCGCGGCCGCGAACCTTGGTCGGATATATCTCCGAGATGATGACCCAGCAGGCTACGCCATTGCCGAACGCATGGCCGGCAACAAAGCTCATCACAAAAATCAGAACAGCCAGGCCGCTGCCGTGAACATGATAAAACCAACCCACCAACGCAAAAGAGACAAACTGCAAAGCGGTGCCGGCGAGGATTAACGTTTTGCGTCCGGCACGATCCACCAGCCAGAGAGCGAAGAGAGTGAACAGAAGATTGATAAGGCTCACCAGCACGGATTGAAAAAATGCATCGCTGGTTGCCGTGCCGGCGGAGCGAAAGATCTCAGGCAGGAAAGAAAATAGTGGTGTGATGCCGCTGATCTGTTGCAGCCCAGCCAGCAAGATGCCTAGCAAGAGGGGACGCCGAAAGGTGGTAAACAGTTCGGAGATGTGGCCCTCTTCGCTGGCCAAAGAATTTTGGATTTCAGCGGCTTCACGGGCGGCCGTCTCCGGGCCGTTAATTTTCGTAAGTACTCGCAGAGCCTGATCCTTCCGGCCCACTTTCATCAACCAGCGTGGACTTTCGACGGCCGGCAGGATCATGAACCCGAACAGAATTGCCGGTACGACTCCAGCCAGAAACATCCAGCGCCAGCCGGTGGATATATTCCAGGATTCGTCGCCCATGCGCTGAATCAGCATGTTGACGAAGACCGCGGCAAGAATTCCAACCACGATGCCAAGCTGATAAAGAGTCACGCACCGGCCACGAACCCGCGTGGGAGCAATCTCCGCAATGTAATTCGGCGAAATCACGGATGCTGCCCCGATGCCAATTCCTCCAATCAGTCGCCAGAAAACAAACTGATAAAGATTCGAAGCAAACATCATTCCTGCCGAAGACAGGGCAAAACAGAGGGCGCAAAGTGCGAGACCGTTCTTCTTGCCAAGATAGTCGGCAACGGCGCCCGCAGCTGCGCAACCGGCAATACATCCGATCAGCGCGCACCCCGCAGCCCAGCCGATGCCGGCAGCGTCCAATTGAAACAACCGGCTCAAATACCCAATCGCACCGCTGATTACGATGTTGTCGTAGCCAAACAACAGGCCGCCCAAAGTGGAAACAGTAGCTGCAATCAAGAGCGGGCCGCGGGAATATGCCTGACCAGAAGAGCTTTCCAGACTAGTTGCCTCCATTAGCGGATGCCAAGTCTGTACCGTGTTGCTGCTGGGAATCGATCATGGCCTTCGCTGCCAACATGAAACCGAGTGTGTGCGCCATGCCAGCGTGCCAGGGCGCAGAACACGACATCTGGGGCGTGTGATCGGGAATGAGCACGCCGTCAAATCCGTTGCCATGAAGAATCGAGAGAATGCGAATCATATCCACATCGCCTTCGTCGATAAAGGTTTCGCGATAGTGCGGCACTTTCCCCAGTACGTTCCGGAGGTGGATATAAGCAATCTTGCCCTGGCGGCTATATCGATCCACCGCTTCATAGATATTGCCTTCCGTCATTTCGGCGAGCGTTCCCACACATAGCTCAAGTGCATTGCTGCGGCTGGGAGCGAGATCAATCAATCTTTGATACATGTGCGGCTGATAAACCAGGCGCGGCTGCTGCCGCATGGTCGGCATCGGCGGATCGTCAGGGTGCGCGGCCAGCCGCACTCCTGATTGCTCGGCAACGGGAATAACGTCTTCCAGGAATCTTTGCAGGCGCCGCCAGAGTTCTTCGTGCGAGATCGATGGCAGGGTACCCGCTGGCGCGTTGCGGTCGTAGACCATGTTCCAGATCATTCCATTCGGAATGGGAACGTCCTCGGCCGGGCCGTCCATCCCGACCGTGATCGCGTGACCACGTCCCAGAGGAGCGGTTACACGTCCGCATACACCGGCCAGGCTGAAGTTATACCCGAGCACCGGAATGCCGGCTTCTCCAAGACGGTGGATAATTGTCTTCACCTTTTCAATTTGTTGCGGGCGTTGTGGACCGTCGAGAAGAATGTCGTGCCAGTGGGCTGGATCGAGATTCTCGATCGCCGCCAGGATCAGTCCAGCCTCTTCAATCTCCCGGTGAAGCATCTTTAACTCTTGCACTGTCCAGAGTTGATCTGGATCGCCGGCCATTCCCCATGCTTCATACTTAGAGCCAGTCGGTTGATTGTTACGCGGATTGGAGGGACCCTGATTGAAGTAGTCGACCAGATGAACGACGACGTGAGTGCACCCTGCCTGCCGCGCAAAGTCGTAATATTCGCGCGTCAGCATGTGACGGTAGAGGCCCAGGCCGATCTTCATAGGCGATTCCCAATGCCTGCGCCGTAGTCGGGGCTAAGAACTTGTCCATTGATCTCGGCGGCCAGCGGCGAACACAGAAAGACAAAAGCGTCCGCGATGGACTCCGGAGTATTTCGTCTACCCAGCGAAACTCGCAGCACAAATTCCCGATAGGCCGGATCTTCGTCGAAAACTTTCAGCGAACTCCCTACGGCAACATTTCCCGGTGAAACCACGTTGACACGAATGCCGGCTAACGCATATTCCAGCGCCAGGCTGCGTGCGAAATTCTCCAACGCTGCTTTCGCCGAGGAGTACGACGGAATCAGAGTGTGCGGCATTCGTGCCACATAAGAGGACGTAAAGATCAGGTGGCCGGCGATCTTTTGCTGCGTCCAGCGCGCCAGCACGGAACGCGCAAGGTAAGTCTGGGCAAAATAATTGAAGCGGAAGATGCGCTCATAATCGGCTTCCGAGGTCGTCGCAAAGGGATGCAGCCCGCAGCCGCCGGCGTGGCCGATGACCGTCTCCATACCCGGAAACCTTTCGAAGGCGGCGTGCACCACGGCGTGAACCTGGCTCGAATCGGTAATATCGGCAGGAATGTAAACATAAGACGAAGGCGGAATCTTCCAGCCATTCAGTGTTGTCTGAGCTTGCTGCTGGGGCTTGATATCTGTGAGGACGAGGGTTGCACCGCTCTCAGCCAATCGCCGCACCATGTGCTCGGCAATTGCACCCATGGCGCCCGTGATCAAGATTGTTTTCCCTGAAAGATCAATGCTGATCACGGCTTACCCACTCTTCTGGCATGGATACCTCCTCCTGGCCGGCTTCGCACACGCGGTATGACGGAATGCGTCAGAAAGGGGGGCATTTTCGCTTTACATGATTCCATATTTCTCGAATGCCTTTACAGCGCTGATTCCTTCTTCGATTGCTTTTTTGACCAGTTTTTCGCCGCGCGCTTTTTCGAGCGCCCGTGCGAATACCTCGTCTTCAGCATCCGCGGGAACCAGCAATACTCCGTCAATGTCACCGAACAGAATATCGCCCGGCCGCACACGCACCGCCCCAATTTCAACCGGAATGCGAAAGTCGACCACCTTGTAACGCGGAGCGGAATCTTGGCCATAGGAACCGAAACCAAAGGTCGCGAAATTCATCGCCAGGATAGCCTTGGTATCCCTCACATATCCGTTTAGCACCGCACCCGGACTGCCTAGCTTGCGGGCGCGCGTGCTCATCATTTCTCCCCATAGCGCGTTCCGTGCTGACGATCCAGTGTTGACATAAATCTCGTTCGGGTGGAGATCGTCGAGCGCCTCGAGCATCAAGCCAAACGGCTTGTCCATAAGTGGGTTGGCGCTTCCGCCAATCTTTTCGGCGAACACATCCACCGCGAGCACGGGCATGGCCCGCCCGACTACAACCATATCCCGCTGAAGAGGTTGAATCTGTGGCGGGAGAAACTGGTGCTGGAGGCTCAGTTTGTCCATCACGTCACCCACCACGCAAGTGAACAGTTCGCGCCGGACGATCGCGAAAAGCTCGTCGTCGGACTTCCATAATTTTGTCGCGCTCATCGGATGCGCGCCTCGTTATCGGAAACTTCAGTACGAACTTCGGCGTCAACTTCTATATTGCGAATTAACATTGGCATAGCATAAAACTCGGCGAAGAGTTCAGTTGCTCATGCAAAAAACGGTTCGCCCTTGCGTGCATACTTTCGGGCGACATCTTCATTGAGCGTAATCCCCAGCCCAGGTTTGTCCGGCACGCGAATGTAGCCATTCTGTATTATCGGCTTGGGCAATCCTTCAACCAAATTATTCCAGAAAGGAACGTCCGAGGCATGAAATTCGAGAGCAAGAAAATTTGGGATGGCGGCGCAAAAGTGAGCCGCCGCCAGCGTGCCAACCGGACTACAGATGTTATGCGGCGCCACCGGCATGGTATGCGCGTCAGCAAATTGCGCAATCGTTTGAGCGACGGCCAACCCACCGACCTTCTGAAGATCGGGAGTAACAATGCTCAAGGCATGGGACGCGATGATGTCCTGGAAGCCGTCGAAGAGAAATAGATTCTCTCCGGTTGCAATCGGAACCCGCACTTTCGAACTCACTTCTTTTAGCGCCGCAGTATTGTTGGGTGGAACCGGATCTTCCAGCCACAACAAGCGGAAGGGTTCGAGTTCGCGGGCTACTTTTACGACGTCGCTTGCGTTATAGCGCCAATGACAATCGACCGCGATATCGATGTCCGCACCTACAGCCTGATAAACCGCACCGATCGACGCCACCATGTAGTCGATCGCGCGGTTGCTTAGCACGCGATTGTAGACATCTACGCCATGCGTGCCCGGCACATCCAAATCAAACTTTAGAGCCGTGAATCCTGCTGCTCTTTTCTTGAGGGCGCGGCGGCGATAGTCGTTGGGAGAAGACGGAGCTTCGTCACTGGCCTCGCCAAAATAATCTCTCACGGTGTAATTGGGATCTTTCGGTTCCCATGATACCGGGCGGGAGCGCAGCACTTCGTCCAGGCTTTCGAGGGCCTCACCGCCGTGACAATCAGCATAAACCCGAACTCGATCCCGAAACTTTCCGCCCAGCAGGCGGTAAATAGGGACTTCGAGAGATTGTCCGAGAACATCCCAGAGCGCGGCTTCAATGCCGCTGATCGCGTTGTAAATGATGCCGGCAATCGAGCCGGCCCCGGAGACGGCCAGCTGCAGCTTACGAAACAAGCGATGGATGTCTCGTGGGTCCTCGCCGATCAGCAGTGGTTCGAGCGAACGCAAAATCGAGGTGAGGCCCGGAGCAAAGAAACATTCGCCGAGACCGCAAATGCCATCGTCGGTTTCAATGCGAACGAATGTCCAATCGAAATTTCCCTCCACTACCGCGCTTTTTAGCCTTCGAATCTTCACTCCTGATTCCTTTCGCGGCGATTATAACCGCACTGTCCGCGCCGCCAGGAAGTAATCCAAAACGGAAGACTGTGCCGGATTTTTCCTGATAAGTCGGCTTGCAGGAACGGATCTCGCACTTGCCATGGATTCTGGGTGGATCACGAGCAGACCGGCAGGAATCCGCCGTGAACGAGGGGACGAAGGGCTGGCCGCCTGAGAATTTGCTGATGAACTGATGAGGGCGAAGTCACGCTGGCTGGGGATTCAATCTGTCAACCACGTGTTTGCTTCGACACTTACAGACAAACGACAGATCGTCGGAAAATCATCCGGTTCCGGGGAAGAGGCTGACCACTGGCGATGACGGCAAACCAGAAACCGAGAGAGCCTCGATTCGGGGGGATCCGGTTGGAACCAACCTGGTCAAAGTTGCCCAAAATCCCCTTCAGCGTCGGCTTTTGTAAGTGCATGGCTTACAAGGTCACAAGCCGGGACTCCTGCTGCCCACAAACAGAGTTCCTCCTGCGTATTTATTCTAGTCCCTAGGTGTCCAGGCCGTGCAAAGACTTCTGGAGTGGCCAGGCGAAAAGCGATTTTATCGCGCAAATGAGCCACGAATTGCGTACACCCATGAACGCAGTCCTGGGGTATAGCGAGATTTTGCGGGAGGAAATCGGATGCGGTTCATCGTTTCCTTTAAGAACTCGATCACATCCCCACTGCTTTTCAGAGGTCTGTACGGGAGGTCGAGCGCGTTTGGTGGGGGTGAGGGGGTGAGAATGTTAGCTTACGTCCGTGCCTGGATCCCATTTTTGCGGCCTTTCAAAAGAAGCCCCAGCCGAACGCAATACGATCGGCCCTTGGCGGCGGGTCAGCTAGGAGCGCTTGGCCGCGAGGGCTTCCGTGGCGGAATATTCTGATTCAGCCGGAAGAAGTTATTTGGATCGTAATGCGTCTTAACTGCGACGATACGGTCCCATCGTTCCTGATAAGCCTCGGGGACGCGATCCTGCTCGTCGCCGCTCATAAAATTTATGTAGACACCCGGTTTCATTGCTGGCCGAAGTTTGCCGAAGAGCCCGCGAATCCAGGAAACATTGCCGGCGTCAGCGGACGCGTCCGACCAGTTCGCCAGCAAATTCATGATGAAGGGAGCGCTGCGATCGCCGAATGCGGTTTCGTTCGCGGCAATCCGCGCCGCCGCGCCACCCAGGTAGGCAAGTTCAATCTGGGTCTCCGGCGAGGGAATAGTCGCGACTGCCTCCACCATGCGATCAACAACGCTGTCGTCGAGATCAGCGAAATAACCCGATTTGGTGTAGTAGCGCCGGCCATGAGGGAAATCGGAATCCGCCATGGTTTGCAGATTTATGAACGACATAACCCTTCTGCTCACAGAATCCGGATGGCAAAGGGAAAGCGCGCGGTCCAAATATGGACGCCCTGCTTCGGGATCGCCAGTCCAAACCAAAGAACTGCTGGCCACCGGGCGCCCGCGAAGCTCAGCGGGTACTTTCTTTGTACGCGAGGCAAGCCGTAGATCAATGTTCCACTTCAAGTCGAGTGGCGCTTCGGCCATGAAGTCTCGCCAGCATTCGAGGAGCTGGCGAATATCAGCTTCGGGAGATAGTCCTTCAGCGAGCACAACCGAGGCAAGCGGATGGAGTTTCACTTCGAATTCTGTCACCACTCCGAAGTTGCCGCCGCCGCCACGCAAGGCCCAATATAAATCCGGGTTCTCCCTGGAGTTGGCGCGAACAACCGAACTGTCCGCAGTCACAAGAGTAAATCCCTCGACGTTATCGCAGGACAATCCGAATCGCCGGGTGAGCCAGCCCGTTCCTCCGCCCAAGATCAGTCCCGCAGCGCCGGTATGAGAGACGACGCCGGAAGGAAAGACCAACCCTGCTTCTTGGGTTACGGTATCGACCGAGCCCAACAGACAGCCCCCAGCGATCCGCGCCCGGCGGGACTCGGGATCGACAGCGACCTGGCGCATTCTCGACAGATCAATCACGAAGCCGTCGCACGTGCTAAAACCTGCAAGGCTGTGCCCTCCACAACGGACGGCTGTAGTAACTCCGGCCTCAGAAGCGGCTCGAACTGCGCTTTGCACGTCGCTTACATCGGCGCAGCGCGCTATAAGGGCGGGTATGCGAGCCACCATGCCGTTCCAAATGGAACGTGCGTCTTCGTAACCGCTTTCGCCGGGATGCAGCAAATCACCTTTGAATCGCCGGCTGAGCGAAGAGTAAACCTCTTCGCAAGCTTCGACCATCTCGTGCTCTCCTTGCAGAATGCTCCTCTATACCAAAATAAGGCGCTCGGCTAAAAGGCCTTGCGCCGCCGGCCTCGCAGGTACAAAAGCGAGATCAAACCTAAGAAGACAGAAAATGCTGGAACCGACCATCGCAATCCGTCTACGAAGAAGGTTGTGACCGAGATCGCGAGAAGTAAAAGAACACCGACGACCGTGAAAAAGGGGTGCGCCCGCAGACGCATGGGCAAACTCAATAGCCGCTCGCTCGTGATCGCTTTGCGAAAGCGAAGGTGCGTATTGAGAATGATCAGCCACACGAAAAGCATTCCGGCGACTGCGGTTCCATAGAGCATAAGGAAGGCATTCTTAGGGGCAAAGATGGCCAGCAGGATGGCCGCGACAATACCCGCCGTCGAAACCAGCAGCGCGCGATGCGGCACGCCGTTGCGGCTCACCTTGCCCATCCATTCGGGAGCAGAACCTCCCCGGCCCAGAGAGAAAAGCATTCGAGTGGAAAGATAAAGGTTCGTGTTCACGCTCGATAGTGCGGCCGTGAGCACGACGAAATTCATGATCGCGGCGGCGAATGGTATGTGCGCCGCGGCGAACGCGGTCACGAAAGGACTGCCGGAAAGCCCGGACGAACTGCTGGTCTGGTTCCAGGGAACCATCGTCACCATAATCGCAATCGCCAGCACATAGAATAAAATGAGCCGCCAAACAATGCTGCGCATGGCGCGGGGAATGGTAGTTTCCGGATGCTGGGCCTCTCCCGCCGTCACCGCGATGATTTCCACACCCATGTAACTCGTCACAGTGATGGTGAGAGAAAGCCATACTCCTTTCCATCCCACAGGGAAAAATCCTCCGTGGTGAGTTAAATTAGACAAGCCAATCGCGCTCCGGGGACCGACACCAAAAATCAAAGATAGCCCTACAATGATGAACGCGATGATGGCGGCTACTTTGATCATTGCGAACCAATATTCAAACTCTCCCAGGCGGTTGACCTGCATAGAATTGAGCGCCACCAGAGCGGCTGAAACCAACACCACCCAAATCCATTGCGGAACGTGCGGAAGCCAGAAAGAGATGTAGATGGCGGCGGCTGTTACTTCAGCGCCGATGGCGATGATCTGTGCGACTCCGTAGGTGGCTCGAACCGAAAAACCGGCCCAGGAATTGAGGTAATGATCGGCGTAGACTCCGAATGCGCCGGCGACGGGATGGACCACCGCCATCTCCGCCAGCGCATAAGACATGATCAGAGCAATGCCTGCTCCCAGCAGATAGGAGAGGATGACGGCGGGTCCAGCGAGGCGAATGGTTACGCTGCTTCCCAGAAACAAACCTACACCGATGGCGCCGCCAATGGCCATCATGGTGAGCTGCCGTTGCCCCAGGCCGCGGTGGAGACCTTCCACCGGCATCGGAGGTTTCTCAGCGGCGAGCGTGGCCTCGACCGCTGAACGTTGTTGAGTTGAACGGTGTTGAGTTGAACAGTGTTGATCAGTCATAACTGCCGACACCGGCAGGATCAAGAACCATCAAATCGATATTCTTCCTGAGGACTTCCGCGACTTCCTTGACATCGTCCATTGTGTTGTACACATGGAACGATATCCGCAAGCCATCGTGACGGTTCGACGCGACGATGTCGCGTTCAGCGAGCTTTTGCACCAGTAAGGTTGAATCCTTGCACTGCAACACGACCAGCGGGCCTACGCTGTCCGCGGGCGTTTTGGCGCGGATACCCAGATCGCGCGCGCAGTTCAACAGCGATTGTGTGAGTCTTCTGATATGGCCTTCCACATTCTCCATGCCGAACCTTCGAAGCATTTCGAATCCGGGCACCGCCGCGTACACATTGGGCACGGAAGGAGAACCGGACTCGAATCTTCGGGCAGTGGGAGATAGATCGATATGCTGGGGATCGAAGGCGAATGGATTGGTTTGGGCAAACCATCCGGTAACTGTGGGAACAAGGGATGAAATGAGTTCCTTCCGCACGTACATGAAAGCAAGGCCGGGAGGACCGAGCAGATACTTGAGAGTTCCCGTAACAAAGAAGTCGAGGTCCATAGCTTTCACGTCAACCGGGCGGGTTCCGCAGTCCTGGTAATCGTCGAGCATTACCAAAGCGCCGGCGTGGTGTGCGATTTGTGTGATGGCCTTTACCTCGGAACGAAATCCGTTCTTAAAACAAACGCGCGTGAGCGGCACGATGAGCGTATTGCGGTCCACCATCTTTTCGTAATTGACAGCCGGAATGCTGTTGCCTTCCGCCTTCACGAATTGCACTTCAGCGCCTCGAACTCGCTGCGCGAGCCAGATGTGACCCATGGTAGGAAACTCGAACTCACCCATCACGACTTTCTTTCGGTCCTGAAAACTCAGCGCGCTGGCAACGCCGTTGATGCCCGCGGAGGCGCTGGTCACGATGGCAACCTCATCCGGGCTGGCGTTGATGAATTGCGCAAAGGCGGCCCGCGCCTCGTCGTAGCGATCCATCCAGGTCTCCCACGGCGAGCCTTGGGCGTGCCAGCTCGCGATGTAATCCTCCAGACCAGTCAGCACGGCGTCCGACAGCGCCCCCTGGGAGCAGGTGTTGAGGTAGGTTTTGCGTTGGAAGATCCTGAAGCGAGAACGAATCTCCTGGATTTGTTTGTCGGTCAGCATGAGGTTCTCGTGCGGCGTCGTCGACTCATTCACTCGCAATCTCAGACAGCGCACTTCCGAACCTGTGCACTTCTTCGACCGTATTGTAGTGTACGAGCGACGCTCGGACTGCGCCAACCTCCTTAGCAAGGCCCAGTCGCTTCATCAGCCGCGGCGAATACATGTGGCCATCGCGCAAGCCGATATTTTGTTTCGCGAGTTCTTCGGTGACTCTTGCCGGAGACAGATTCGGCAGATTGAAGCACAGCGTTGGCACTCGTTCATGAATTCGATTCTTGTCGGCCACGCCGTAGACCACCGCGCCGCAATCGTTCAGCACCCGAAGCATTTCGAGCGAAAGCGATTGTTCGTAGGCTCGGATTATCTCGAACGCGCGTTGCAAAGCAGCCCGCCTCGATTCCGATTTGTCTGCTCCATCGGTTCGCGCCATGCTCCTGCCCAGGGTTTCCAGGTAGAGCACGGCAGCATCCATCCCGGCCACATTCTCGTAAACAAAAGTGCCCGCTTCGATTTTTCCGGGCGGCTCGTCGGGGATGAAATCTTCGCGGAAGGTCGGGAGCCTTTGAAGCAGTTCACGGCGTCCCCAAAGAAATCCCATGTGCGGAGCGAAGATTTTGTATCCCGAACAAACCAGATAGTCGCAATCGAAGGCCTGTACATCAATCAGGCCGTGAGGGCCGTAATGCACGGCATCGAGAAAGATTTCTGCCCCGGCGGCGTGCACGACTTTTGCTGCGGCTGCGACATCCACGATCGAGCCGATGGCATTCGAAGTAAGCGTGCACGCCACAAGGCGCGTCGTCGAAGACACGAGCGGGATGAGGTCGTCGACGTGCAGATTTCCATCGTCCCTCATCTTCCACCAAAGGATGTTTGCTCCGTTCCGTTCCAACGCCAGCCAGGTGGCGACATTGGCTTCGTGGTCCATGTCGGTTACGACAATCTCCTTTCGGTGGCCGAGCGTTTGTCCGATCGCCAAACTCACTAAACGAATGAAGGAGGTGGCGTTCATGCCAAACGCGATTTCGCTCGCATCCCGTGCGTTCACAAGATCGGCGACACTCTGCCGCGCACGGAAAATCATTGCGTCGACTTCCCGGCTTTTTGCGTAGTGTCCACCTCGCTGCACGTTGCACTCGAGGAGGTGATGAGTCACCGCCTCCAGCACAATCTCCGGAGCCTGCGCTCCCGCCGCGTTGTCGAAAAAGATGAAGCCTGGGGGGCGGGTCAGCGCAGGGAAAGCCGCGCGAACGTTTTCTACGGGAAAGTTTGCATTCGACGCGAACGAGATCTTGGGGTTGAGAACACCTTGGGATTTGGACAGCAAGCTTTTGCTCCTGGGTATATCGGTATATCGGAACGTGAGCGCCGAGGTCTCGCGGAACAAGCGCCAAACCTATACCCCGCTGCAAACGCTCGTCAAGGGCCGCATTTTCCACCTTTGCAGCATAGAAGATAGAATATGTTCGCTTCGTTTATTGAAAGCCAACCTATGCCGGTTTCTATGACCAGCTCGAAGCGGATCTACGACGCTTTGAAGGCATGCGACATCCGCCTCGTCTCAGCTCTGCCGGAAACCTGGTTGGTACATCTCATCCGGTTGGCGGACGAGGACCCAGAGGTGACTCTCGTTCGACTGGCAAAGGAGGAGGAAGCGGTCGGCATCTCGGCTGGAGCACACCTTGCCGGAGTCAAGTCGGCTATGCTGATGCAGAACCATGGCTTTCTGGCATCCATTAACGGCATCGTCTCTTTCGCATATCTATACAAGATTCCTCTCTTGATGCTAATCAGCTACCGCGGCTCGTTTGGCGAGCGCGACCCGTGGCAAACGCAAGGCGGCAACGTCACCGAGCCGCTCTTGCGGGCGTTGGGCATCCCATACTCTTTCCTTGATTCGGTGGAGACCATCAAGAAGCGCATGCAGCAGGCGCAAGCCCTTTCCGAAAGCAGCTTGCAGCCAGTCGCCCTTCTGTTGACGCGCGACCTGATGTGGGAGGAATGATGCTGCGCATTGATTGTCTCCGGTCGATTTATTCCGAGCTGGAAAACTGTCTGGTCGTCACGATCATGGGGGCAGTTGCGGCTGAGCTGCAGTCGCTGGGTCACCGGCCCAATTTCTTCTACCTGCAACACGCGATGGGACTGGCTTCTTCGACAGGGTTGGGCCTGGCTTTGTGCCTGCCGGAACAAAGAGTGATCGTCTTCGATGGCGACGGCTCGCTTTTGATGAATCTTGGCAGTCTTAGCACAATGGCGCGTTACCGCCCCAAAAAGCTGGTCCACGTCGTCTTCGACAACGAAACCCTGCTCTCGGTCGGCGGTTTCCCAACGGCGACCAGCACAGGCACAGACCTGGAAGGGATCGCCCGCGCCGCCGGCATTCCGCGTGTGGCGACAGTACGGAGTGTGGACGATTTCAAAGCCGCCGTGACCGGCGCGATGCAGGGCACTGAACTAACGACCATCATTGCCAAGGTCGAAGCCAAAGGTCCCGCGGCCTATGTCACCGACCTGTCGTTGCTTGAGAATCGTTTTCAATTCCGTCGTCATATTCAGTCCCTCAAGGGGCACTAAGGATCGAGCGGAGGACGAGAATGCCGAACGCAAAGCTTATGAGGTGCGCCAATGCCTAGTGTCCTGGCTGAACTGCTCCAAGAATTGGCCGCGGGCAGACTGCGGGTCGTGGATCTGACTCAGTCCTTGAGTCCGCAAACGCCTTTGCTGCCCCTGCCGCCGCAGTTCAACAACACGCCCGCGTTCAAGATCTGGGAGTTGTCGCACTACGATGAGCGCGGCCCCGCCTGGTACTGGAATGGGTTCGAAACCGGCGAGCACACTGGCACCCATTTTGATGCTCCAGTGCATTGGGTCTCTGGGAAAGACCTTCCAGACAATACTGTGGACCGCATCCCGCCGAAGAAATTTGTCGGACCCGCCTGTGTGATCGACATCAGCGCGGAGGTGGCAAAAAACCCTGACTATCTGCTGACCCCAGAGCGCATCCGACGGTGGGAAGAACAGTACGGCCGTATCCCGGCAGGGGCATGGGTTCTCTTGCGTACAGGTTGGTCGAAGCGTAACGACCCCAAGGACTACATCAACCTAAAAGACAATGGCCCACACACTCCCGGATTGGCGAAGGAGAGTTCCGCCCTCCTCGCTCAGGATCGAGATGTGCTAGGCCTCGGGGTGGAGACGGTCGGCACCGATGCCGGTCAGGCCGCCACCTTTGACCCGCCCTTCCCGAACCACTACCTTATGCACGGCAGCGGCAAGTTTGGACTGGCGGGCTTGTCCAACCTCGATCAGCTTCCGCCGACCGGCGCCATCGTGGTTGCCGCCCCACTGAAAATCGTCGGCGGCTCCGGCAGTCCTTTGAGGGTCATTGCCATCGCCCCCTGAAACACGGCGAGCCGTCGCACCTTTACTGCGGCAGCCGGGGTCTGCCCGACTGCTCGCCTCAGTGGTCCCCGACGGCCGCCATGCGCCTTTGCCATCTTCTTAGACGTGATCATGACGTGACACGGGAGATTTTTGGGTCACTCCCGGAGTAAAATCTGCCTAAGTAGTCACGAGTCTTCAAATTGGTTCCACAAGTTTTCTCACCTGCCACATGGTGATGCCGGACTTAACCGTGAGGTGATTCAGCATGCCTGAGAAAATCGGCACTACATCGGACGAGATATTAAAGAGCGCCTCGCGGCGCAACTTTATTAAAGGAGTGATCGCCGGCGGCGTTGCCGCCTCCTCCGCGAGTTATCTGTTTCGGGCTTCCACGCTTTTGGGTCAACAGCCGCCTGGTCTTGGAGACAGGCTTATTACCCTGAACGTCAACGGCCAACCGCGCCGAGTGGATGTCATGAAGCAGGAGACGTTGGCCTGGACCCTGCGCTACAAACTCGGACTCACCGGCACCAAGCTGGGCTGTGACCGCGCCGAGTGCGGCGCGTGCACGGTGCTGATCGATGACGTGCCTTACTACTCCTGTTCCGTCCTGACGCACACGGTGCGAGAAAGGAAAGTTGTAACCATCGAAGGGCTGGCGAGTTCTGACGGAACGCTTCATCCCGTACAACAGGGCGTAATCGATGAGCAGGGCTTCCAGTGCGCATTTTGCATGTCCGGGTTCATTATGTCGGCGGTCGGCTTTCTCAAAACGAATCCCAATCCGACTCGGTCGGAGATGGCGCAAGGACTCTCCGGCAATCTATGCCGCTGCCAGGATTACGACAAAATTCTCACCGCGATGATGCGCGGCGCAGAAAACATGAGGAAGGTCCAACATGTCTAAGTCAGAGTGGAGGCCCAACCAGCAGAAATTTGGATCGCAATACAAACTGATCGGCAAGAACTATCCGACTCCAGATCTGTACGCGAAGGTGACCGGCAAAGCGAAATATTCCGAGGATTTTCGCGTCGATGGCATGTTGTTCTGCAAGTTGCTGCTGAGCCCCGTGCCGCACGGACGCGTGAAGCATCTGGACGTCAGCAAGGCGCTGGCGATGCCGGGAGTGAAGGCGATTCTTACCCAGGACGATCTTCCCGCGCCGGCTGACAGCGTGACCGATCTGGGCGTTGTAATCAAGGCCAATAAGCAAGGCGAAAAAGCGCTCACCATGGAGCCGCTCTATCAGGGCGAACCGGTCCTGGCGGTCGCGGCCGTGGATGAATACACTGCCGCGGAAGCGATCGAAGCGATCGACATCGAGTTTGAACACCTTCCGTTTGCCATCGATCCGCTGGATACGCTGCGTCCGGGCGGACCCAACCCGCGCGTGGACGGCAATATCTGGGTGAAGCCGCAGATGGCGCAGCCGAAGCCCGGAGAGAAACCGCCGAGCCCGCCACCACCCCACGTCGGAGAACTCAAGTGGACTCACGCCGATTTCGCAGAAGCCAAACACGGCCGTTTGCCCATGGGGAAAGCGCAGGACGAGTGGAGTTTCGGCGATCTGGATGCTGGTTTTAAGAATGCCGCTCTGGTTCTCGACGAAACATTTGTCACTCCCGACACCAGTCACGAAACGCTCGAGCCTCGTTCCACATTGGCGTACTGGCAGAACGGCAAGGTCTTCGTTCACATGGGAACCCAGAGCACAGTGCAAACGCTGGCTAGCCTGGCACGCTGGCTGAACATGGATCCCAGCCAGATCGTGCTGATCAGCGAGTACACCGGAGGCGGATTCGGCAGCAAGGCCACCGGTTATATCTTCGCGATTATCCCGGCGCTGTTGTCGAAGAAGGCGAATGCTCCCGTGATGATGCGCATTAGCCGCGAGGAAGAGCATTTCATCGGGCGTGCGCGTCCGGGCTTCCAGGGCCGGATGAAAGTCGCCTTCGCGGGAGACGGGCGGATCACGGCGCTGGACATGTTCGTCATCTGCAATACCGGCCCCTATGACGCGGTTGGTGATGCGGGCACGTCGGGGAACATTGTGTCGCTGCTGTATCAGCCTCTCGCAATGCGTTGGCGCGGAACAACCGTTCTCACCAACACTCCGCCGCGCGGCGCGCAGAGTTCACCCGGCGGCATGCAGGGAATCGTGATCATGGAAACGATTGTTTCCAAGGCCGCGCGCAAGCTTTCGCTGGACCAAGTTGCCATTCGCCGAATCAACTGCCCGGAAGGCAAATCGCCGGTTGGGCCGGTGAGGAATGGAACGCGGGCACATTGCACCAGCGCGTTCCTGAAAGAGGCGTTTGATCGCGGCGCCGAGGAGTTCCAATGGAAGGAGCGCATTTCTCGGCCGAAACGAAGCGGGACGAAAGTGCGCGGAGTGGGCGTGTCTTCGAGTTGTTTCGTCGGAGGCTCCGTCGGATACGACGGGCTGTTTGTGATCCAACCGGATGGCCGGATCGCGATTCAATCCGGAATCGGCAACCTGGGAACCGAGTCGATCACCGACGTTCACCGCGTCGTAGCCGAAATTCTGGGTGTGCCTTGGGAAAAGTGTGATGTGACGTGGGGCAATACGTCCAAGAATCTCCCGTGGACCTGCGTCTCCGGAGGAAGCCAGACAACACATGCCATGACCCGCGCGGCACACGCGGCAGCGATGGACGGAAAAAAGAAGCTCCAGGAGATTGCCGCCAAGACCCTCGGTGGGAAGCCGGAGCAGTATGAGGTTGCGAATGAGCGCGTTTTTCGTATGGGCGGCGGCAGGGGCATGACCTTGGCGCAGGCGGCCCAGCGCGCCATTGAACTGGGCGGCATCTACGACGGCCACGAGGCTCCCGCGGATGTGAACAAGTACACCAAAGCGTCCATTGCGGCGTTGGCGGGACAAGGTCTGGTCGCAGCCGCCAAGGATCAGTACCCGCGCGATGGACAGACCTTCTCTTATGTCGCCAGTTTCGCGGAGATCGAAGTCGATGTTGAAACTGGCAAGTACGACATCACGGATTTTCTGGCTGTGGCGGACGTTGGCACCGTGATCCATCCCAAGGCGGTCTCCGGGCAAATCCTCGGCAGGTCGATCCTGGGGATTGGCCACGCGATCGGCCAGAAGTGGGTATACGATCCTCATTACGGAAACGCCGTCTCGCTGCGCTTCTACCACACCAAGCCGCCAACGATCCTGGATGTCCCGGTCAACATGCAGTGGGCGGCGCTCGACATTCCTGATCCGGAGACGCCGGTTGGCGCGCGCGGTATTGGTGAGCCGCCGGTAGGCGGTGGCTGCGGCGCGATTCTAAATGCGCTCTCCGATGCCTTGGGCGACGAGATTTTCCGTCGCGCACCTGTCAACCTGGACACGATTCTGACGGCGCTCGAAGCTGGGCGGCCGATGCAGGATCCACTGACCGCGCACATTTAGCAGATTCGAATAACGGAGCATTTATGGCAGTAATCCGAGATGTGATGCCGGCATTTCAGTTGTATCAGCCGAAGTCAGTTGTCGATGCGGAGAAGCTTCTCCAACAGCATGGAGAGGAAGCCTGGGTGCTGGCGGGCGGGATGGACAGCTTCGATTGGCTGAAGGACCGAATCAAAAAGCCGAAGGTTGTCATCGAGCTGAGTGGAATCGAGGAACTCAAGGGGATTCGCGCGACGGGCGACGGAGTCGAAATCGGAGCCATGTCTACGCTCACCGATGTCGTGCAGCATCCCGTCATTCGACAGAAATATGGAGTGTTAGCGCAAGCGGCGGAACTGGTGGCTTCTCCGCAGATCCGCAACCAGGGCACGATCGGCGGCAACGTCTCTCAGGACGCTCGCTGCTGGTACTATCGCGCGGGCTGGCCCTGCTATCGGGCCGGAGGAAATATCTGCTACGCCGACACGCCCGTGGGCAGAAATCGGGAGCATGCGATTCTCCATGCGGACCGATGCGTAGCCGTGAATCCTTCGGACACGGCCCCGGCCTTCATCGCGCTCGATGCCCAGTTCGTGGTTCTGACTCCCAAAGGCCAGCAGGTGATGGACGCCGAGAAATACTTTATCGGCCCCGAGGTCGACATCACGCGCATGAATATTCTTCGTCCCGGTTATCTCCTGACAGCGATTCGCATTCCTTCAACCTGGGCCAACGCACAGTTCTACTTCGAAAAAGTGCGCGACCGTAACGTGTGGGATTTTCCTCTGATGAACGTGGCTTCGGCGGTGAAATTGTCCGGCGGAACCATTCAAGACATTCGGATTGCGGTGAACGCCGTCGCCGCCCGGCCCCTGCGGTTAAAGACGGTGGAAGATTCTGTGCGGGGCAAGCCCCGCGATGCCACAACCGGCGAAGCGGCGGGGAAGCTCGCCGTACAGGGTGCTGTTCCGCTGCAGTTCAATGCCTACAAGATCCCGCTCATGCGAAACCTGGTGAAGCGCTCGATTAGCGGAGTGCAGGAGGCGGCATGGGCGTCATAGAGTGGGCTACAAGTCCGTTGGGGCAAAGGGTTCCGATTCACATTGCCTGGTTCCTGATCTGGGTCGCGCTGATCGTGGGTCTGGTGTTTCTTGTGGTGCACGCGATCTACGTTCGCTACTTCGCCAAAGAAAAAAGATTCGTCTCCGATCCTTCGGCGGAGAGTGTGAAACTACCAGCGCGCATTCCGCGGCATTCGCTGGCCGCGAGATTGTTTCACTGGATCATGGCATCCGCCATGTTCGTGCTGCTGTTTACCGCATTCCTGCCCAGGGTCGGCTTCCAGTTTGACTGGGTGACTTATCACTGGATCGCCGGCTCGGTGCTCACCGTCTCGATTCTTTTTCACATCATCCACGCGACCTTCTACATGGACTTCTGGTCGATTTGGCCGGACCGCGCCGACCTGGAAGATGCATGGAAGCGGTTCCAGCGTTTCATGGGAAAGCCCGCGGCCCCGCCGCGAAAGTACGCCAAGTACCCGCTGGAGAACAAGCTCTATCATGGCGTCGTGATGCTGACCGGTCTGGCGGTGATCGCAACTGGCGTATGTATGATGTGGCGCGTGCGGACGATCTTTTTTCCACGCAATCCCTATCTGTTCAGTGATATGACCTGGGGCCTCATGTACTTCCTGCACGGATTGGCTGGGGTGGGACTCATCACGCTGGTCATCGTGCACGTGTACTTTGCCATCCGGCCCGAGAAGCTGCCCATTACCGCATCGATGATCGTCGGGTCCATGAGCCGGGAATTCTATCTCAAGGAGCATGACCCGAAACGGTGGGTGGTAGAGAGCTTATCCGATGGAGGCCGGGGTCTAGCCGATGGCGACTGAGTTCCTGGAACGCTGCGAGGTCATCGAGGAGAGTTACGAGTTTCTGCTTGCCTACGCGGGACAGGGCCTGCCCAGCGATGAAGGCGGGCAAGTCCGCAACTTCCTGCAGCGTGCGGCGGAAGCGTTAACCGGCTTGGCGGAAAGTTGTAGACAAGCTATACGAAAGTCCGACCTGGAACCATCAGAGCAGTACGAAGACTTCTGTTCCATGCTGGAGCGCGACGTGCGGGACTCGCTCGCCGTCATTCACGTAGTCCTAGCGCAAGCTTCCATCAGTTCACAATTAGTCGACAACCTGAACGCCTCCAGCCATCTCCGCGCGCTGCTGACCGATCTTTTTCTTATCGGCGAGATCCTGAGAACGCCCGCCAAATCTATGGTCACAAGCACCGATCAAGAGTAGACGCCGCATCGCTTCTCCCGTTCTGTGCCCATCATTGGCTGGGCAGCCATCTTCATCTGGTTTTTTACCGATGAGAGAAACAATGGCATCGCGCAATGGGCCGATTCGGTACGATATGTAAGATCCAGCCTGGTGGGCACGCTGGAACATCCGCAATATTGCATTGGTTGTGCCAACTCTGTGAGGAACGCGTGTTATGTTTTCGCTCCGTATCTGTCGACTCGCTCTCACGTTTTCTGCACTGCTGTGCACGTGGGTGTCCGCACAAAACCAGCAACCATTCACTTCACCGCTGCCGACCGGAGTGCGACTTGATCCCGCGGGCGAAGCGGTTGACCTCGGCAGCTTGCCGATCAATCTCGTACTCACGCCCGAAAGGGACAGAGCCGTGGTCGTGCTCAGCGGCTGGCGCGAGCAAGGCGTTCAGGTCATCGATCTGAAGACGAGGAAGGTCACGCAGACGCTGCTCCAGGATGGGGCTTTCTATGGCGCCGCCTTCTCCCCTGACGGCCAGCGCCTCGCCGTCTCTGGCGGCAACACTGACATGGTCTTCGTCTACGCATGGAAAAACGGCGCTGCTACCCTCGAGAACAAGTTCGAACTGGCGAAGGCAAAAACGGCGGACGGCACGGGCACAAGCTATCCGGCGGGACTCGCGTTCTCGCCCAACGGAAAATTCCTTTATGTCGCCGAGGAGGTCGGCGATCGGCTCGCGGTGGTGAACGCCGCGAACGGCGAGATCACGCAACGGTTTTCGACCGATCATTACCCCTATGGCGTCGCGCTCACGCCGGACGGTCAAGTGTTCGTCTCCGCTTGGGGCGGCAGCACGGTATCGCAGTTCCGCGTTTTGATAGACGGAACACTCGCGTATCTAGGCCGGATCGAGGTCGGCCGGCATCCGTCGGCGCTAGCGGTCAGGGGAACGAGGCTGTACGTCACGCTCGCAGGTAGCGATCGCGTTGCCGTTGTCGACACGAAGCTGCGAAAGGTTGCGCGCTATCTGCACGATGCCGCGCCCGGCGCGCCGCCCGAGGGCAGCACGCCTAACGCAGTCGCGTTCAGTTCCGACGGCAAGCGCCTGTTCGTCGCAGAGGCCGACAACAATGCCGTCGCCGTCTTCGACGTGGCCACCGGCAACTTGCTCGGGCGCATTCCGACCGACTGGTATCCCACCGCGATTGCCGAAACAAATAGCGAACTGCTGATCGTCTCGGGCAAAGGACACGGCACCCATGCCAACCCCGACGGCCCGGTTCCGCTCACGAATTGGCCGGATGAGAAACCGACAGCGTACGCGCTGGGACAGTTGAATGGCAGCCTGCGCGTGCTCTCCGCATCACTGCCGCCGCCGCAACTTGCTCGCTTCACCAAGCGTGTAGTCGCCGCAAACAACTGGCAGCACAAACTCGCGGCGCGCCGCTATCCGCCGTTCCGCCATGTCGTCTACATCATCAAAGAGAACCGCACTTATGATCAGGTGCTCGGGGATATGAAGGAAGGTGACGGAGATGCGAGCCTCGTCTATTTCCCCGACATCACCATCACTCCGAACCATCATGCGCTGGCGCGGCGTTTCGGCCTGTTCGATCGCTTCTTCGTGAATGCCGAGGTCAGTTCGCAAGGGCACATCTGGTCCACCGCCGCCTACGTCACGAACTACGGTGAGAAAGTTGTGCCCTCCGGTTACGCCGGCAAACGGGCCGACATGGACGGCGAAGAGAGCGATGAGCCGGAGCGCGGCTTTTTGTGGACGCTCGCGATCCGCGAAGGCATCACCTTCCGCGACTATGGCGAAATGGTTAAGGGGAATCCCGGCTGGCCGGTGACGCAGCGCGACTTGGCCGCCGATGTGAATCCCGATTACATACCTTTCGATCTGATCACGCAGGACCAGAAGCGCGCGGACGTGTGGATCGCCGAACTCGGACGTTACGTGCGCGACGGCGACATGCCGCAACTCGAAGTCATGCACTTGCCGATGGACCATTTGGTGGCTGGGCGACCGGGGAAGTGCACCCCGCGCGCGTGCATGGCCGACAACGACCTCGCACTCGGGCGGATCGTGCAGGCGCTCTCGCACAGCCCGTATTGGAAGGACACGGTGATCCTCGTCGTTGAGGATGACGCGCAGGCCGGCCCCGACCACACCGATTCGCACCGCGCGCCGTTCTACGCCATCTCGGCCTACAATCGGCCGGGCACCGTGCATCGCTTCATCAATACGACGGACGTGGTCGCGGCGATCGAGGACATTCTCGGCATGGGGCGGCTCTCGAAGTTCGATTACTTCAGCCGCCCTCTGGCGGACATCTTCGCACCGACGGCCGACTTGACGCCTTACGACCCCGTCATCCCGACGCAAGACTTAAATGAAAAGAATCCGCAGAATACTGCAGCCGCACGCCTGTCCGAGAGTCTGGATTTGAGCGCACCCGATCGCGTGGACGATCAGCTCTACAACCGGATTCTGTGGCTGATGCTGAAGGGTGATGTTGCGCCATCGGTCGCGCGGAGCCGCCCGCCGCTGCATGCACTGCAATCGAGCGAATGATGATGAGCCCTCCGAACATGCGAGGCTACGGCATGTACCAGGATTGGGTTGCGAGGCCGTTGCAGTCCCAGACCACAAGCCGTGTACCATCGGCAGCGCTGCCGCCGGTGACGTCGAGACAGCGACCGGACTGCGGGTTTACCAGGTGGTTCTGATTTCGCCAGCGCCATTGCTGGGCACCGGTGTTGTTGCAGTCCCAGAGCTGGACCTGTGTCCCGTTAGCAGTGCCGCCGCCGGTGACGTCCATGCACTTGCCGAGAGCCTGCAGGGTCCCGTCAGCACTGTTCCATGCCCAGCTCTGCGCGCCCGTGCCGTTACAGTCCCAGAGCTGGATCGCGGTACCGCTGTTCGTGCTTGCACCGGCGTCGTCGATACACTTACCACCGTTGCCGCGGATCGGTCCGGCGCCACGGTACTTCGCCTTGACCACAGACGGCGTGTCGAGGTTATAACCGGCGTCGATCGACTGGGCGAGGCGCAGGTATTGCCCCTCGGCCCAGTTGAGCGGGGAGGCGCTGCCCGTCGGCCGTCCAAGCGCGAAGCAGGAAACGTCCGAGCGGTCCCAGATCTGTTCTGGCACGAAGTATCCGTCGTTGGCCGCGTCAGCCATGGACTGGAGGTAGACGCCAGCCTGGTGGCCATTCGCGAGCTCGTACTCGCCGCGCTCGCCGGAAAGGACCGGCCAAAACCTTCCGAAGCGATTGGCTCCGTTGGCGGGAAAGCCGCTGCAATCGCTGTTGCTCTCGCCGTAGTTGTC
>DAIUEW010000008.1:9321-99634 GCA_036844925.1 Candidatus Sulfotelmatobacter sp. | reverse complement strand
CCGACGGCATTCAGGAATTCGCCGTGCGCACCTCGAATGAAGACGCCGACACCGGTTGGACCACGGCCGGGTCCGTCGTGATCACCACCAAGCACGGCACCAACGAATGGCACGGCGACGGTGCTTTCTACGAGCGCGCGGGCGCGCTCAATGCCCGCTTCCCGATCGAGAATCCGGCAGAAACGTGCACCGACGGAGTTTGCTTGCACAACCCCAAGCAGCCATTCTCACGGCAAAATTACGTTGGTACGCTTGGCGGGCCAATCGCAAAAGACAAGGTTTGGTTCTTCACCTCATTTGAGAACGTACATGAGAATGCCAGCATCGCCTACAGCCCCGCCAGCGTCACGCAGTTCGACGCACTGGCTCAGTTGGCCGCGGATGGCCTAATTTCCAATGTTCCTTCCATCGCCGTTCCCGCAACTGTTCCCATTCCATTTCGCGATTCCATTAGTTCGGTGCGGTTTGATTGGGCGGAGTCTTCGAAGTCGCAATGGTTTCTGCGTACCTCGCAAGACAGCTACCTCACGCATAACGCGCTGGTGGAGCAGGGCACGCTGCCCTCCACCGGATTGACCACGCACAACAACTACTGGAACGCGGTGATCAGCAATACTTATACTTTCAGTCCGACCTGGCTGGGAAGTTTGGTTCTTGGCGCCAGCCTGTTACACCTGACCCAGACTCGTAACTCGGATCTGGGATTCGCGCTGGCTTTCCCATTCAGCTCCACGGCACTGACGATCTCCGGATTCGAAACCTTCGGGGACAACCAGTTCGCCACTCCCATCACTCTTTTCCCGGACTTGCGTAATCAGGACAAATACCAGTTTCGTTACGACCTAAGCCATGTTGTTGGAGATCATGCGCTCAAGTTCGGAATTGACTTCATTCACGAACCCGTGCTGAGCGGCGCGTTTGCATCGACCGCGGAGACATTTGCTCAGTACGTCAATAACCCGGTCTACTATGTCCAGAACCCGGGCGTATTCGGAACCTTCAGCCCACAGTGTGTCGACTTCACTGCTTCGGATGGATCCACTTGCAGCTTCGCTTCCGCCGGCGATGGCAGCTTCTCGCAAAACGTTCAGCGGCTCGCATTCTACGGCGAGGATTCGTGGCGCGCTTCGCACCACCTCACGGTCAATTACGGTCTGCGTTACCAGACAACCTTCGGACTCTTCGAGGGAGAGGGGCGAAGCCAGCTTGAGAATAGCGCATACATAACTCTGCAAGCGCTGCACATTCCGGTTGTGCCCAGTATGCCGCACGATTACCGCAAACAAATCGCGCCACGCCTTGGAATCGCTTACTCGCCTGCCGGCAGCGAGAAAACGGTCTTTCGCGCGGGATTCGGCATGTTCTACGACGATCTTGCGCAGAATGGCTGGGCGACTGCCTTTCAAGGTATCAACAACACGAACGCAACTACAGGTACGTGCAGCCTTACGGGCAGTCCGGGAACTTATGCGCTCACCGGAACCGGATGTCTCACGGGAGGCTCCGCAAGCACGGGCAACCTCCTCGGCTCCGACTACAAAACCCCCTACGCGATTCACATTACAGGCGGAGTGCAGCACGCTTTCAGCGAACATTGGCTGGTTAGCGCCGACTATACGCATGAGCAGGGGAATCATGGCTACCGCGCATTCCCCTATACCGGCGGCACCGACCTCTTCACACCACTAATTCCCGCCTCTGACACAACAGATCAGGCAGCCGTGGTGCCGAACGTCAATGTGTTCCAGTCTGACAACCGTTCCAGCTACAACGCGCTGATGCTGCATCTGCAGGCCAATACTCGCCGCTTCAATCTAGTCGCGAACTACCAACTCTCCAAGGCACAGACTTGGGGTTGCCTGCTCGGCGAACTCTTTGACTATGTGGATGGCGTCTGCAGAAATCCGAACACCGGATTGCTGGATGCCTTCGGCCCCGGTGACTACGGTCCCTCTGGAGAAGACGTTCGCCATCGCTTTGTGCTCGCCGGTACGGTGCACATCCCCGGCGGTTTTGAATTGAGCACCATCAACCAGGTGGAGAGCGCACGCCCCATCACTATCACCAACCAGGACAACACCGGTCGCATTTATGTGAACGGAGCCTATACAAGCCTCGACGAATTCCGCGGCACCCCCTACATTCAATCCGACCTGCGCATCACGCGACCCTTCACGATCGGCGAGCGCTGGCAGATCAACCCGTTCGTAGAGTTCTTCAACATCTTTAACCGTAATAATCCCGGCGCGAACTATGCGGTCAATGTCGCCCAGCTCCCGGTACCAGCTGCGCAGATGGCACCCAATCCGGTGACTGGTATCACCAATGTGACCAGCCTCTGCACTAATGCAAGTTGCACCCAAACCACACCCATCACCAGCCTGAAGCAACTTGAAATACCCGAAGGCGCTTTGGGAGATTTCTTCGGCCCCGGCACCACCGTCGGAATTCCGTTCGCAGCGCAGCTGGGAGTGCGTGTGATTTTCTGATTGAATCGGCGCTAGCGCACCAACCACTCGGTGGCCGTGTGTACCAAAAGCAGCAGTTGGCTATAAGTTATGGTCAATGTGGCGAGGACAGTTGCTGCTGCACACAGCGCGCATAGATGAAGAGACGAATATCCGTCTGCAGGAATCTGGCTGGGCTCTGTCCATGCGATCAACCGCTCCACGCGGGCGTTCACGGACTCCGCCGGGCTATGGACTAAAGCCGTGGTCAGCTCTGCCGGAGGCTCGAGCGGTACCATCCGCGATAATTTGATAACAGCGGCAGCCAGATCGAGAGCTTCGGAAGCGCTCGAGACCGCGGCATCGTCGGCGGCCATCTCAGTGGCTTCGCGCCACGCATTCTCGAGTTCCACCATTCCCGGGAATGCAACGAAACGCAGCATCAGCTTTCGCAGGTTATCGCGGCGGCGTAGGTGCACCGCTTCATGCCGCAGCGCGGTCTGCAATTCCCGATCGTTCAGCACAAACTCCGCTGCAGCCGACAGCCAGACGGTGGGACGGAAGATACCCACAGCCGTCAACGGGGGCGCGACCGCCGCAATGCGCATGACGGAAACCGAAACCTTCGACTCGGGGATCTTCGACTCAAGGATCTTCTGAGCAAGTGTCTGGGAACCGCCCGCAGTCGAACCGATTACGCTTGCTTCGATTGACCACCGCGCAACCATTCGCGAAGCCCTCACCAGTGCCAGTACCGCATTCCACATTCCCGCCAGAACCACTGCAATCCCACAGACACCCATCACCGCCGGCAAACTGCCGATGGATTCGTTTGCAGCGCGAGGCTCGAGCAGAAGGAACGAGGGAACAGCAAAGACGAACGTTGCCGCAGTTGCAACCACGAATGGAGCCATCCGCAAGGCAAACAGCAAATCTGCGCTGCATGTAGCCGAATAGCGACGTCCGCTACGCCGAACGTTCCGCCAAACGCCGCAAACTGCTATCGAGAGCGCGCTGTAAAGCAGGAAGAAGATCGAAAAAGAAACGGCGATCCCGCGTACGGCGAACATCACTCGGTCTCCTTCGAATTCCGCTGGACCTTATCCTGTCGCCCCATATTCTGTTGGCTCAGTTCGCGGCGCTTGCGTTCCACTAGTTTTCCCAGATCGTCGAGCAATCGCTTGTCGTGCTCGCCCAGGATTTCCACCAGAAATGAAAGCGGCAACGATGAGGCCGGACTCGCGTCCAGTAATTGGCGAAGGGCATTACCCGCAGCCTCGCGATGCAACTCCTCACGGCTGAATCGCGGAGCGTAGCGGAACGCCCTGCCCTCCTCCGATCGCGTCAGCAGACCCTTCTTGAACAGTCGGTCAAGCGTAGTCATCAACGTAGTGTATGCCAGGTCCTGGTAATCACGTTCAACCAGCTCACGGACGGTCGCGCTGCCGAGCGCCCACAGCCCCTCGAGCATGCGGGCCTCCAGCGGTCCCAACTGCCGCGATGAGTTTCGAAATGGAGGAAAAATCCGTTTCATTCGCCTTCCCACCGGATCTCACATTCTACCGTGAATCGACAAGCGCCGGCCTTCGCGCAACTCCCTGATGATTCTTTTCCGTGACATCTTCGATCGCGAGCAGGATGAAGGGATGACCGGCCTGCAGTTCAACACTGCGGGCGTTGAGCAGCATATCACGGGCTCCGATGCGCGGAAAATCGTGAGTCATCGCGAAATTGTCCACGCGGGAATTGCGCGGAATAATTTCCTCCAGCAATTCCCGCAACTTTGGAATATTCCATTGCCCGTTTCCCAATTCGTAGATTGGACGGTTTTCGGTCTCTTCCTCGGACGTATTAAAAGTGCGGTAGAACGCCGGATTCGCAGCGGTAACCTGCAGCCTGGAATCCAATACTACGATTGGTTCCCGAGCACTCTCGACAATCGTGTCTGCATATTCCCGCGTCTGATCCAGCTTACGTTTGAGAATGTTGACGTTCTGCAAGCTGATCACCGCACCTTCAATGCGATTGTCCCAGGTCTTGTAGGGGCGCACGTGTAACACTTGCCATTCTCCCTCGTTGGTGCGGACTTCGCGCTCTTGCGAGGCGGCGCGGCTGATGGCGTCGTGCGCCATTTCCTCCAAATCGTCTATGTCAAGGTTGGGTCGAATGTCGCCCAGGCGCCGGCCCACATCGGCTGGCAATAAGTTGAAAAGCTTTTGCGCGGGGGGAGTAAAGCGCCGTATGCGCAAATCGTTGCTGACCATTACCACCGGCATATCGACGTGGCCCAGCAGATTCAAAAGATCGTTATTCGCCGAGCCCAGTTCTGCGTTGCGGTTCTGCATCTCCTCGTTGAGAGTGGTAAGTTCCTCGTTGGTGGATTGCAGCTCTTCTTTGGCGGTTTCGAGTTCTTCATTCGTGCTCTGCAATTCTTCATTTGCCGACAAGACCTCTTCATGGGCCGCTTTGAATTCCTCCACCGTGGTTTCGTGCTCGCAAATGAGAGTTCGCAACTGCCGACGCAACTGCTCGGTCTCGCGCATCAGCAGTCCGGTCTCCTGCGCCGTGGAGCGGGCCTGTTTCGCTGCTCTGCCGCCTTTGCCCCTGGCCTCTGGAGCTGATGGCTTACGCGTTGGCTCTTGAAAAACGACCACGAAAAAGCGCTCCAGCGCCGAAGGTCCGCGCAACGGCAGCACTTCAATGTCTATCTCTCTCATGCCCCCCTCGGATTTGATCTGCAACCCTTCCTTCCGCATCACGCTGTTGGTCTTCTTTGCGGTGTCGAGGGCGGCGCGCAAATCGACCAACAAACCCTCGCGCGCCATTTTTGCCAGGCTGAAGCTGGGCGAACCGGCCGGAGGCTCCAGATAAGCGCCAGTCTTGCCATGGAATTGCACGATCTCCAATTGCTCGTTCACGACGATGCTGGCGGGAATAAACCGCTCCAGCAGCAGACGCTCCACCTCACGCTCCACGGTAAACGGAGAGGGCAAATCACGCACCAGTTTTGCCTCCGAACGCCAGCCCGGGATGTGATCCTCCTTTCCAAAATAGGTGGTCAGTCGCGCCGTGGTTTTCCGCTTGCGGTAAATCTTGTCCTTCTTGTCGACCAAGCCGAAATGATCTGCAAATCCTCCCAGGTTTTCCGCCGTTCCCAGCATCAGGAAGCCGCCGGGTTTCAGCGCGTAGTGCAAAGCGGGGATCACCCTCCGCTGCAAAATTGGTCCCAAGTAAATCAAGAGATTGCGGCAGCTCACCAGGTCGAGATTGGAGAAGGGCGGGTCTTTGACCAGATTTTGTTTGGCAAAAACGCACATATCACGAACTGACTTATTGATCTGAAATCCGCCATCCAGCCGGACGAAGAATCGCTTCAATCGCTCCTCGGAGATTTCCGAAACCGCCGCCTGCGCGTACAGGCCGATGCGGGCGCGCTCCAACGCAGTGTCGCTGATGTCGGTGGCGAAAATCTGGACTGCCGTAGCTGCCTGGGAGAGATTGCGGCTGTGCGTCCACATGTATTCGAGGAGTGTGATTGCGATGGAGTATACCTCCTCGCCGGTGGAACAACCCGCCACCCACACGCGAATCGGGTCATCCGGCTTGCGTCCCTCAAACAGCTTGGGATAAACATGTTTGCGCAGCCCTAGAAACGTCTCCGGTTCGCGGAAAAACCCAGTCACATTGATCAGCAAGTCGCGGTATAACTCGCCCAACTCTTCGGGCTTCTTGCCAATGAAGTGCAGGTAGTGCTTCAACGTTTCAAGCTTGAGAACCACCATGCGCCGCCGGATGCGGCGCTGCAAGGTGGAGTGCTTATAATTGGAAAAATCCACTCCGGTCGATTCCCGCAGAAGCCCGAAGAGGGCGTTCGCATCGCTCCCTACCATTCCCTGAGAGCCCACGTCCTCAGCCGGCAATAGTCGTGCCACATAAGGGTATCGGCCGAACGCGGCCAACTCGCGGGCGATATCTTTCGGGGAGAGAATAAAGTCGATGCATCCCGCATTGACAGCGTTGCGCGGCATGGCTTCGTATTTCGCTGACGCTTCATCCTGCGCGAATGTAATGCCTCCCGCCGCCTTGATGGCACGGCAACCCTCGGTACCATCGGAAGCCGTGCCCGACAGAATCACTCCAATAGCCTGTGCTCCCGAGCTTTCTGCCAGGGAGCGAAAAAATACATCAATTGGCATGTGTGCCCCGCGGACGGCTCGCGAGCCAAGTTGCAGCACTCCATTTTTGATGGTGAGGTTCGTGTTGGCTGGGATCACATAGGCGTGATTCGGGTGCACGACCACACCTTGGGTCACTTCGGTGACCGGGATCTTCGTCGTCCTCGCCAGGATTTCCTGCAGAGCGCTGCCATGCTTGGGGTCGAGATGCTGTACTAGCACAAAGGCCATGCCGCTCTCTTCCGGTAGATAACGCAGGAGTTCAGAAAATGCCTCCAGGCCACCGGCGGAGGCTCCAATGCCGACGATCGGAAACAGTCCCCGAGTCCCCTTAACCTCGATCACCGTTGACGCGCCACGAGTTGATTGGATCTGTTTGCGGGGACGACCCTTCATGGAGCACCTGCTGAAAGCGGAATTTCTCTAGAACTTCTAAGAAGCCAAAGACCGATAAACCTGCCGCCGCCCGTCGTGCCCTCAAACCGCGCGGGTCGGGACGAGCAGGGGAGAATTTGAGCGATCTTAGCCCGACGTAATCTCCCGGTCAATGAATACGAGTCCTAGAAAGGTCACAGCGACGTTCTCTTTTCCCAATACGGGAAGGGTTATTTGGAACTCCGAAGACTTTCAACTCCGCGAAACACGAAGAGAAAGGCTGAAAACCTGGAGGCTTCACCGGTCTTGGGCAGTAATGTCCGGTTACCAGATGCCGATAGAGACACGCAGAGCCCACTGTGGTCCGTCAGATCAGGACTATGAAGGAAGGACCCTTCTATGATGCTCAAACCGATAGTGAAAACCACAATTTTGCTCTTTATCCTTTCAGCCACAAGCGCCGGTCAAGCACCTCCGGAGCTGCAGGCGAAGTTGAGTGCCGAGATTAAGGCGTTGGAAACTCTGAGCAAAGATCCCCAGGTGGTCGGCGCAGTGAAGACCTATAACTCGACTCCGGCGACTGCCGAGGCAAAGGGCATGACGAATGACAAGTGGCACAGCCTTACGCTCTTTGATCCCTTCGTCCGGGCGATTGGCAAGGATTCTCTCTCCGAGTATCTGAAGACAAAGCGCGACGATGTGATCGCCAAAATCTTCGTATCGGGAGCCGACGGAGGCAAAGTGGGATTCGACGCCAAAACCGAGCACTGGACGCATAAAGGTATGCCCAAACACGATGTGCCGATGAGCGGAAAGACCTGGATCGGTTCGGTAAAGCTTGACGATTCTACCGGGTTGCAACTCATTCAAGTTGGCCTGCCGGTCCTCGACGGCGGGAAGCCGATTGGGTCGATTGTCTTCGGACTCCGGGCCGAAAAACTTCGCTAGCGTTCATCCTTGGAGAGAGTGAAACCCATGAACCTAAGCATTGCGCGCCGAATGAGTCTCGCACTGGCCGCTTCGCTGGTAATCACCGCTGGCGCCGTCGTGGGATTATCGTATTTACTGCGAGTCTCTGTGTTGTTGTCGAGCAATGTCGCAGCGACCGCGCGCTCCCAAAGTCAGGGTTCATTCGAGCTTTTGGACTTCGCTGTCAAACTCCAGGGCGGCACGCAAAGGATGGTACAGGAGAGAGATCCTGATGCCATCGAAGCCCTCCTGAATCAGAATGAGGCTCTGGTCAAGCAAGCCCAGGTTAAAATCCAACAGACTGCGGAAGGCAACCCCAGCATTGCTGCAGCTTTCGAAAAACTCACGCGGGCCGATGCCGAAGTCACCGACCTCCTCATGCACGCGCACAATGCTGAAGCGCATCAGGCAATCATTGAAAAGGCAAATCCCGCGTTTGAAGAATTTCTGCGTGCGATTTCCGAGAATCAGGACAAATTAGGGCGAGCGCTGGACGATCAAGCCGCGCGAGCCAACGCGCGCACCCGCCACATTCAATTTGTGGTTTATCTTCTGGTGGCCATGAGCATGTTGTTGATGTGTCTCGGCAGCCTGGCTCTGGTGCGAACCATCTCGCAGTCACTGCGCCGGCTAAACGGGATGATTCAGGATATCGCTGAGGGCGACGGTGATGTCACCAAGCGCCTGGAGATCGCCGCCAATTCGAGCAACGACGAACTGAGCGAAGTCGGCCGCCTCTTCAATCTATTTATGGACAAGCTGCAGGAACTCCTGCGGGGAGTCGCGGCCCATACGCGTAAACTGGCGGCGGCCAGTCAAACACTGCTCGAAGCCAGCCAGCAGATTACGACCAATTCCGGGCAAACCGCCGCTCAGGCCAACTCCGTTTCCCGCGTCACGGAACAGGTGAGCCAGAATCTGCAGAGCCTTTCCACGGGAGCCGGGGAGATGACATCAACGATCCAAAGCATCGCGGGTAACGCTAATCAGGCTGCGAAAGTGGCCTCCGGGGCCGTCGAAACCGCGCAGGCCGCCAACGCTACTGTTGCCAAACTCGGCCAGTCCGGCGCTGAGATCGGCATGGTCATCAAAGTCATCACGTCAATCGCGCAGCAGACCAACCTACTGGCCTTGAATGCAACCATCGAAGCCGCCCGCGCCGGAGAAGCTGGCAAGGGCTTTGCTGTCGTTGCCAATGAAGTAAAAGAACTCGCCAAGCAGACTGCCAAAGCCACTGGGGAAATCAGTCACAAAATCACTGCCATTCAGAGTGACACTCAGGGAGCGGTTAAGGCGATCGGGAGCGTGAGCGGCGTCATTAACCAGATCAACGACTTCTCCGCGACCATTGCCGCCGCAGTCGAGGAGCAGAGCGCGACCACCAACGAGATGACCCGCAACGCCAACGAAGCGGCCAACGGAGCCGGCGACATCTCGGCCAACATTGGGGGAGTTGCACAGGCTGCCGATATCACGTCGAAGCGTGCGCAAGAATCACAAAGAGCGGCTCAGGAACTCGCTGCCATCGCGTCGCAACTGAGTGGACTGATGGCGCAGTTCAGAATTGAACGAGATGCGCAAATCGATACAGAGTTACCGGTCCTGCGAACCGCGGCCGCCTCAGCGGGCGCCTGATGACGGCGAGCTGATTGGTTGAGAATCGGCATCGGACTGCGCGACAATTCCCTGCCCTCATTTCCGCAAATCAACAAAATGAAAATAAGTAGTAGAAGGATTCGGGAGGAAAATCTGGGGTGGGAAACGGGAATCGAACCCGCAACCGTCGGAGCCACAGTCCGGTGCTCTGCCAGTTGAGCTATTCCCACCGCCATGGTGATTATACAACCGCCGCTTCGGGATGATGGAACCCCATTCTCCGATCTTGTCCGTCGCCTTTTTTGTCATCCTGAGCGAAGTGAGTGGACGGGTGGCCGGCTTTTGATTTTTGCCGTTACCACCACGAAAGTTGGTGCCTCGTCCTTGCGCAGTTTGCAAGGGCGGGTGCCCGAGCGCTTCGATCGATGCTATCGAGTATCCCAGAGAGAAGAAGAGCATCGAGAGCGAACCGAAACGCGCGCTCGCGTTGGTCCTGGTCGGGAGATTCGTCTCTCAAGGCTGCGTCCGCGGCGCTTACCCGCGGCCCACACCGACGTATTCAAATCCCATCGCCCGCAGCCGCACGGAATCCAGCAGATTCTTGGTATCCACGATGATGGGCTTTTTGAGGAGATGCTTGATGCGTTCGAAATCGAGTGCGCGGAATTCCGGCCAGCCCGTCCCCACGACCAGCGCATCCACGCCTTCCGCCGCGACGTAAGCCGACTCGCAATAGCGCACCGAACCATTCAGCCGCGTTTTGGCCTCGGAGAGCGCGACCGGGTCATAAGCGCGTACTCGTGCACCCTGGGCCACCAGCGTTTCGGCCAACCGTATCGCGGACGATCCCGCCACTGAGTTCGTATTCGGCTTAAAGGCCAGACCGAGAATTCCAACCTCCTTGTTCTCGACCGAATTCAAAGCCAATGCAATCTTCTCTACCAGCCGTTCCGCGAGCGTATGGTTGACGTCGCGGGCTGCGCCCAGGACCTTGAGCGGAACGCCGTTGGCCTTCGCCAACTCCGCCAGCGAATCCAGGTCTGACTCGGCAAAGACTCCGCCCATGCCCGCCCCCGGCTGCAGACAACGCGGAGCGATTTTCTTGTCCAGGCCCAGAGCCAGCGCCAGGTTTACTGCGTCCGCGCCCACGCGTTCGCACAAGGCAGCGACCTCGTTGATGAAGGAAATCTTCGTCGCGACGAAGGCGGTCGCCGATTCGCGCACCAGTTCTGCCGTCGCCTGGTTGGTGACAATCACTGGCACACCGCGCATCACCAGCGGATGGAAAATCTGTTTGAGAACCTGCACAGCTTCGCTCGAGTTCGACCCTAGAATCAACCGGTCGGGCCAGTTGAAGTCTTCCACGGCGCAACCATCGGTAAAAAACATAGGCTGCGAGACGATCGTTCCCTGCAGTCCCGCATCCTTCAAGGATTTCTCCAGCGCCGCGGCTGTGCCGACTGCCACCGGAGTCACGATGATCAGAATTGGAGGCTTGGCCGCCAGACGGGCGATGCGGAGGGCAACGTCGGACAGATTCTCCGCTCCATCTTCGGCCAGGAAAATAACCTGAATCTTGCGCGCAAAGGATTCGATGTCGGTGGAATACGCCAGGCGCCCCGCCCGTACGTTTCGCCGGATGATTTCTTTGAGGTTCTTCTCGAAGAACGGAATGTTGCCCTGGGCCATTTCGACCATGCGCGTTCGGTCAGGATGACAGCAAGAAACCGGTGTGCCAAAATCTGCCAGACAAGCCGAGATCACTGTTCCAAGATATCCCGAACCATAGACCCCAATCTGCATGCGTCCCTCCGGCCTGGCGGAACCTTACGTCCGAAGCGGCGTTCGGCGCGGGATTCGGGCCATTCCCTCTCTTCTCTGTTTACAGCGGCGCCAGAGGTGCGGCAATGCACGGGAGGGAAATGTACCAGAAGCCATGACCCCACAGCAGGGTAACGTAACCGGCAGGTAATCAGGACTGAAGTTGTTGTGCAGGCGGTTCTTATCGTGATACCAGGGTCCCGCCCAGGGGAACCGGGGCGAGGTCAATCCAGCAGCCTGGCGCCTCTTCCCGCACAAAAGTGAGCCGGTCGAGCAAGATTCGCCGGCTTTCTGAGTACTGCCGCCAGTGCTGGCGGGCTGTCGCGAGAGCCTGTTCCGCCGCTTGTTTTGTAGCCATCGTCCCTACCGTTAGATGGGGCACATACGGCCACTCTTCTGTGTACGCGAGCGCCTGCGTATTGAGCTGATCGTGCAACTCTTCCAGACGCGAGGCCCCGTGAGCTACGCGGATGTAGACCGTGTACGTGGTTGGGACAAACGATTCCATGTCGCCCAGCGTCACTTCAAAAGGTTCGACATGGCCGCAGATCCGTGCCATCACCTGCAACGCCTCGGCTTCGGTTCCGTGCAGGGGCCGCGGCGGTAAAAAGGTAAGATGGGACGCGAGATGAGGCAAGTTGGGATGCAGCTCCCGCCGGAGGTTTTCGACGAACTCTCCCACTGGACTTTTGACGTAGGCGACTAACGCATACCGCTGGCTCGGCATATCCAGTGAAAAATTATAGCGCGTTCCGTCGTTTTTTATCGGTGGATTCCGTAGAGTCGTTGACAATGTCGGGCGTAGCGCACCGCAGGCAGGGCAGTGGGCGCCGGGCGCCAGACGTCCACCGAGTTTCAGCGTCCTCCAGTCTAGATGCTGAACCGAGCGCCCAGCGTAACGACCCGGCCAGAAAGCGCGCCCGTTATCGTGCCGAAGTTCGAGTTGCCGATGTTGTTCGAAATTTCATTGGGATTGAAGTTCAAATTGTTAAACACGTTGTAGGCGTCAATTCGAAGCTCAACTCTGCCGCTTTCGCCGAGCACTCGATTGTCAGGCAGGCCAAAGCCCTTTGCCAGCGTCAGACCCGGGAACGAGGATGAAAACGTTCTCTTTTATCAGGCAGCCCGGTAACGTTTGGGTGTGGCAGCTAGGCTCTGCTGTATAGTTCTGTACTCCGCCGGTTAGTACTTTTACGAATCATTTCACTAACCCTGGAGTCACTAAACCTGGGGTCACTAAATCTGGAGGCGTTTCCTATGTTAGGACATTTCCGACCGCGCCAGTTCCGAGTGGGTTTGACGAGTCTCCTGGTCCTGGTTGAATGTTTCTCTCAATCCTTTGCGCAGGCACGCCATCATGAGAAGATTTTCGGCGGCTACTTCGAAGAATGGGGCATTAATTACGCCGGTTACAACATTGCGGATTTGCAAAAGAATGGGGTGGCCGATGAACTGACACACTTGATCTACGCCTTCGGCAATGTGACACCGACTTCTCCGCCGGCGTGCGCCATTGCCGATCCCGTGGCCGCGTACCAGAATTCGCGACTTCCTAGCGTGAGCGGCAAGCCCTACGCTGCGCCACTTTATGGAAATTTTGGCGCGATCCAACAACTCAAGGAGCTTCATCCCCGTCTGAAAGTGTTGATCTCGTTGGGGGGACAAGCGGGCGACGTTACGGGCTTCGTGACCGCCGCGGCCACGGCGGCCGGTCGCACTACGCTGGCCTCCTCCTGCATCGGCATGTTTATTAAGGGCAACATCGCTGCGGGCGTCACCGCTCCCGGCTTGTTTGATGGTTTCAACATCGATTGGGAGTTCCCCGGCGCGGCGGACAAACAGAACTTCACTGCTTTGCTGAAGGAGTTCCGCACACAACTCAACGCCTTGGCGAAAACCACCGGAAAGAAATATCTTTTGACCTTTGATTCGCCGGCGAACCCGAAGAAATATGTCAACATCGATCTTAGGGCCGCGGCTGCACAAGTAGACTTCATCACCATCGACGGTTACGACTATGCCGGAACGTGGGACAAGCAGACCAATGAGTCGTCTTCACTGTACGATACGGCCGCGGACCCTGTATTTGCCGAAGACCGCTACATCGATGCGACCGTGAAAGCTTATCTGAAGGCAGGCGTGCCTGCAGGGAAGTACACCATGGGCCTGCCGTTGTACGCAGTCGGCTGGAGCGGCGTCCCGAACGTGAACCATGGTTTGTACCAGAACGCAACCGGAGTTTCTCCAGTTCTGCAGGCCGACGGATCGGGTCCGTGCCCGAACCCGGACAAAGCCACTGCGTCTCCGGGTTGTGACACGGTGTTGACGGCGGGATTTGCCACCTACTCGACGATTGAGAACCTCACCAATAAGTACGGCTATACCGCCTGGTACGATTCAACAAGAGTCGGAGCCACGCTCTACAATCCGTCCACCGGAACTTTCTACACCTACGATAATCCCGCCGCGGTGGCAGCCAAGACCGCCTACATCAAGAAACACAAACTCGGCGGCGGCTACGTGTGGGCGCTGAACGACGATGATGCCAACGCATCTCTGACGAAAGCGATCGCGGCCGGCCTGAAGTAAATCGAGATTTCGGCGCCCACCGTGTCGAGGATTGTCCTGCTGACTTCGTGTACGCTGAATCAAGAACAAGTTCCATGATTGTTGCTACCGGATAGCAATCAACCCTGCTGGCGGGGCGGTGAGTGAAATAGAGATGTAACGCCAATCAGTGCCGCCATTGCACCGCGCCCGGATCTTTCCCTTTGGATCGAACAGGCTATTTCTTCTGCTGCCGCGCCGCGTGAGCGTGGAATGCCGGGTGAAGCGGGGCGACGCCCGACTCTGCCCCCGGAGAGCCGGCAGCATTCTGAAGCTCGAATATCTCGGTCCCGAACAGATTCAAGTCATTTACAAGAAGAAGGAACGTTGAGCCGTTTACGACATAATAGTTGAAGCCGAAATACTTGGTCGTGGCTGTACCCCGACCCTTGTTATCCACGGTGGCAGGGAAGCTGCCGGTTAGGGTCTGGTCGAAGGCAAGCATGCCGGGACTGTTGAAGTCAACGAAACCGCTCAAACCACTCGTGGTGGTGGTGAATTCGGCAATGGCGTCTTCTTCGATGGTGCCGATAGTTTTGTTTAACTCGTTTAAGGTGAGGGCGCTAACATTCAATCCGTACCCCTGGGATGCAGCCAGAGTTGTGCTGGTCTGGGCGTAGGCTACGCCCGAGGTGATTCCGAGGCCATCAATTTCCAGTAACTGAATGCCGGTGCCGCCGCCGCCGCTAAAGGTAAAGGGATATGCCGCGAAGCTGTAGTTCCCCAGAGTGTTGGCAAGGCTGTTCAAGAAGTTTCCGAGGCTAAGAACAGAACGTCCGCCAGAGACGGCAGAAAAGCTGCCGCTCACAGCGTCGGCTTGGTCTACTGAGCCTGCGGGGTTATTAAAGTCCTCAAGTCCGGCGTCAATAATGGGAGGGTCGTAGGTCAGCCAGCCGCCGGAATCGATAGGCAGCGTGATAGGCATCAGACCCGTAACCTTTATCGTATCCTCTCCCGTTAGGGTGAACACCAGTTGTCCGGGAGGTATGGAGCTTCCCTGTGTATAGGCATCGCCTGAAACGAACAGTTGGGAATCATTTTCAAAGAACTTCAGGTGGCTACTATCGATCGGGTAAACATCGAAGGTGTACGTCGTACCCGCGCTGCTGGAAATTGTAGCCTTTGCGGGTGTGGTTCCCAGGGTCACGGCGGACGAGGTTAGGATCTGACTTGGCGCACCCGAGTAGGCGCCAGCGTTGTTCACATCTTCTTGCCCGGTTGATACCGCTCCAGTGGAATCCAGAGTGAAGGCACCCACCGTCGCGATTGGCGAGGCCCCAATTGCTGTAGTACCCGAGAAAGCAAACGTATAGGAGCCCGCAAGCTGACTCTGCGTGATCGCGCTCTGCAGGTCAATGGTGCCGCTGCCGGTCTCGTAGCTATCATCTTCCATCACCAGCCCGTGCGAGCTGGAGGTCAGAACGAAATCCAGCGTAAAAGTGACGGCTCCGGCACTGGTGGTGGTATCAAACTTAATCTGTCCGCGGCCATCCGTACCGACGCTATAGGAGCCCCCAGTAATCGGCTCGACTGCCGGCGACGCTACGCCGTTTACCCCAGTAATGAGGTCAACCGTGCCGCCTGTAACGCCTCCCGCGCCGTTGGCCGTAAGACTGCCCAGCATTGTCGGGACATTCGACGCCGCTTGGTCTATCCCTGTCAACGAAAATACATATGTGCCTTTCAGACTGCTGACGCCGAACTCGTTGCTGGCGGTGCAGGCGACTTGAACGCTCGTTACATTCGCGCTGGCGGTCCCGCTCCCGCCGGTCACCGCACAGGTTTGCGCCGGGCTGGATGGCTGCGTAAGCACCGTGACTTTGTATGCGCCGCCGCTGGTGACGTCTGTGGTGAAGGTAAAGGGCCCGTCTGCGCTCACCGGCAGATTGGCGCCGCCATTGTCTTGCAGCACCAGCCCTGTACCCGACAGCCCCGTGACCATGCCGCCGATGGCGTAGCTGATCTGAGGTGCAGACCTCGTGTTCCCGCTTCCGCATGCCACGAAGAAAAGGGATGTCGTTACGATCAGAGGGAGTGCGCACGACTTCATTCTCTCCTCCACTCCGAACCTCTGTATCTATTCTCGCAATTCGAGCGTTGCGGGCCGCAGTCTTCTAGGTGATTGTACGCCTGTTCAACGACCCACGAACCGTTTTGGACGTAAGCAGGCGTTAGCTCTCGTTGTCACTCTCGTGCGCCGCTGCGCGGTCCCGGCTACAGATACATGAAAAAAGATTCCCACTCCCGGGGTCCACCCACTACCCTCCGCATCAAGTTCGGTTTTCGTAACAAAATTGCGTCTGTATCGGGTTTTTCCACAGTCTGAAGCAAAGCTGCCGTCTGCCTGGGACGCCCCACAATTTCTAGTGCTTAGCGGGTCGCGGCCTAAATCGTAGTTCGGATTGCGCAACAAGAAAAAAGTTTCTTGACTCAGCTGCTTAAAGTCGGAGTAGGCTCCTTCGACATTAGTGCTATAGAGCAGTTTGGACGTTTTGAATCTTCCATGAGGACTGAATACAGCTGACTCTCAACACGCGGAGTCCGATGCAACCGCAGCCGGACTCTTTTCTCAATCACCCAACTGCGGGCGGATCGCTCCGGCACGTCCCCCGAATCAAGGAGCCACAATGAAGCGTGCTTTACTTTTCTCTTCCCTGCTCAGCGTCCTTATCTCGGTTTCGCTGTTGGCGCAAGCGTCCGTCACTCTCAGCCCGTCGAGCAACAACTTTGGGAGCACCCCGGTCGGCACCGGCACCGCGTGGTTTACCTTTACTCTCTCCAACAGCGGCAGCTCAGCGGTGAGCATCAGCAATGTCACCGTCAGCGGCCCATTCGTCGTATCCAGTAATTGCACATCCTCGGTGGCCGCCAACAGTTCGTGTCCCATCTATGTGTATTTCTACCCATCTGCGGCAGGTGCCGCCAGCGGCACCCTGACAGTGACCGACAGCGCCACGAATAGCCCGCAAACCGCTTCCCTCAGCGGAACCGGCGGAAGCGGTGGGAGTTGTACGACCACGCCCAGCGCTCCAACGGGATTAGCGGCGTCTGGCACGACCAGCTCCGGCACCAACCTGAGTTGGACTGCGGTCACTCCACCGGCGAACTGCACCATCAGCAGCTACACCGTATTGAAGAACGGAACCTCGATTGGAACCGCAACCGGCACATCGTTTGCAGTGACCGGCCTTTCCGCTTCCACCGCTTACAGCTTCACAGTTGAGGCGACAGACGGTAACGGCACGTCGGGCCCAAGTTCCGCGCTGAATGTGACGACGCTGGCGAACAGTTGCACGACCAAGCCGAGTGCACCCACAGGACTAGCGGCGTCTGGCACGACCAGCTCCGGCACAAACCTCAGTTGGACTGCCGACACTGCTCCGACGAACTGCACCATCAGCAGCTATACCGTCTTGCAGAACGGAACCTCGATCGGAACCGCAACCGGCACATCCTTCGCCGTGAGCGGTCTTTCCGCTTCGACCGCTTATAGCTTCACAGTCGAGGCCACGGATGGCGCTGGAACCTCGGGCGCAAGTTCAACCCTCAGTGTGACCACGCTAGCCGGCGGCGGTGGCTCATGCGCCACGGCATGGAGCGCAACTGCCGTCTACACCGCAGGCATGACGGCGAGCCTGAGTGGAGAGAACTACGTTGCCAATTTCTGGACGCAGAATCAGAGTCCGGCGACCAACAGCGGTGGGGCTGGAAGTGGCGAACCTTGGACTGCAACGGGCCCCTGTTCCACTTGCTCGTCCGCGCCCGCTATTCCGACTGGATTGGCGGCATCCGGGACAACCAGCTCGAGCACGAACCTGAGTTGGACGGCAGTTACTCCACCTGCAGGATGCAGTGTCAGCTACAAGGTACTGCAGAACGGAGCCTTGATTGCGTCCCCAACCACAACCTCCGACGCTGTGACTGGCCTTACGCCTTCGACCACTTATAGCTTTACGGTGGAAGCGACAGATGCGGTCGGCACCTCAGCCGCGAGTTCGGCGGTGAATGTAACTACTCTCGCGAGCTCGTGCACCACCAAGCCGAGCACTCCAACGGGATTGGCGGCCTCCGGCACCACTGATTCCAGCACAGACCTTAGCTGGAATGCGGTCAGCCCTCCTACCGGCTGCACGATCACCAACTACACCGTGCTGCAGGGTGGAGTTTCGATCGGGACTACAACCACTACATCCTTTACACCCAACAACCTTTCGCCTTCGACTACCTATAGCTTTACGGTTGAAGCGACAGACTTTGCCGGGACGTCGGGCGCCAGTTCGGTAGTGAGCGTCACGACTTCCAAACTCACTAACCTGATGATGGCTGGATGGCTCGAAGAGTGGGAAACTTACTACTCCAACGCGGCTGTTGCGGACCTGCAGAACAATGGCGTAGCCGGCGTCCTCACGCATCTCATTTATGCCTTTGCCAAGCCAGTCGCGAACGGCAGCAACGTGAATTGCGCGCTCGCCGACACCTATGCCGACTATCAGAAGGTCGTCCCACAAGTGCCTGGCGCTACTCCGGCCGCAGCCCCGTTGCAGGGCAACTTTGGTGCGCTCGTGCAACTCAAGCAGCTCCATCCCAACCTGAAAGTGTTGATCTCCATCGGCGGATGGAATCCTCCAACCTACAACCAGCTGTTCGATCTCGCAGCCAGCACCCAGGCTCAACGCCAGGCGTTCGTTGGTTCGTGCGTCAACATGTTCATCCAGGGCAATATCGCCTCGGGTGTCTCCACCGGCACTCTCTTCGATGGCTTCGACATCGACTGGGAGTTCCCCAACGCAAACGATACGGCTAATTTCACAGCGTTGATGACCGAGTTCCGCAACGAGCTAACCACGTTGTCGGGAACAACCGGCAGGACGTATCAAGTATTGGCCGATTTGGCTGCCGGTCCGTCCACCCCGGGCGCGGCCGCGGACTCGGGCAACGACGGTGGTTATGACACGATCAACATCGCGGGTCTGAACGCGGTGTTGGACTACATGAATGTGGATGGCTACAACTACGCCGGAGACTGGTCCAACGCAACCAACGACGCGTCTCCGCTGTACGACGAAACTGCCAGTCCGCTGTACGGAAAAGGGGACACGATTGACGCAACCGTACAGTATTATCTGGCGCACGGCGCATCGCCGGCTAAGTACACCATGGGCTTCCCGCTCTATGGTGCGGGTTGGGCCGGAGGTCTGACCTCGGCGAACGGCGGCATGTACCAGAACGCGACGGGAGTTCTGGATGGGTCGGGAACTCAAACCCCGAACGGAACTTCCCCGGTGCCCAATTCAAACGGAGTGGGACTGTGCCCGACGGGTCAGAATCAGGGTAGCCCGGCGGCAGGATGCGACTTCCTGTTGGTCGACGGACTGGCGACCTACGGGACAATTGTGAATCTGCTGAACAACGGGTTCACCTCCAGCTACGACTCCACCCGCTGCGCGGTCCGGATGTTCAACGCAACCACCAATACTGCCTTCAGCTACGACAATGCTGAATCGGTGCAGTGCAAAGTAAACTACATCAAACAGTATGGTTTGGGCGGGGGTTACGTTTGGGCGGTGAAAGACGATGACCCGAATGGAGACCTAACCAAAGCCTTGGCTGCAGATCTCAATCCGTAGTAGACCTCGCGTCAAGAATGATACAAGGGCAGGCTGACTTAACAAGTTAGCCTGCCTTTACTTTTGCCCTGAGTTTGATATTGGTGGACGGCGCTTAGCGGTCATACCCGTTACGCCGCATGCGCAACCTCGTGCCAGCCCGGCAGGATTTTTTCATTTCCTTGTGATCGCCAAAGATGATGGTGCTCCAAAAATAAATATGGGTTGCAAGTTCCGCTATATAGCTCTATACTCCGGCGGTTCGTACTTTATGAATTTTTGGAGGCGTTTGCCATGTCAGATCATTTCCTCCCTCGCCTGCTCCGAGTGGCTTTGCTGACTCTGCTGTCCCTCGTTGCATGCATCTCCCCCTCATTCGCACAAAACCACGATCAAGGCAAGATTCTCGGAGGATACTTCGAAGAGTGGAGTATCTACTACGCTGGCTACAACATTGCAAACCTGCAACAGAATGGTGTGGCCGATAAACTGACGCACCTCATCTACGCCTTTGGCAATGTGACGACGAGTCCCTCGCCAGCATGCGCTATTGCCGATACCTATGCCGACTATCAATCCACATTTCTGCCCAGCGTGAACGGTACCCCGTACACTGGGCCGCTCTATGGAAATTTTGCGGCGATCCAACAACTCAAGGGACTCCATCCTAACTTGAAAGTGCTAATGTCTTTGGGAGGGGCGTCTGCTGCCAACACTGCAGCTTTCGTCACCGCCGCCAGTACTGCCGCCGGACGCCAAGCCCTGGCCACTTCTTGTATCGATATGTTTGTCACCGGCAACATCGCTGAGGGCGTTACTGCCCCCGGCTTGTTTGACGGTTTCAATATTGATTGGGAATTCCCCACGGCGACCGACACCCGGAATTTCACAGCCCTGCTGAAAGAGTTCCGCAACCAACTGAACGCCTTGAGCAAAACGACAGGCAAGCACTACACTCTGTCGTTCGATGGGCCCGCGGGCTCGCAGAACTATGTCAACATCGATCTGCGGAAAGCCGCCGAGCAGGTTGATTTCATCACCATCGATGGCTACAACTATGCTGGATCGTGGGAAACGCAGACCAATGACGCATCGCCGCTCTTCGATTCCCGCCAGGACCCGTTGTTTGGCCAGGACCTCGATATCGACGACACGGTTAACGCCTACCTCAAGGCCGGCGTGCCTCCATCCAAGTACACCATGGGTTTGCCTCTATATGGCGCCGGCTGGACTGGCGTCCCCAACGTGAACCACGGTTTGTACCAGAACTCAACTGCCCCTTCTCCAGTCTTCCTGGCTAACGGAACAGGTCTGTGCACGGACTTGAGCGGAAATACGCCGGGTTGCGACCCCCTGTTGACTCCCGGACTCTTGACCTATTCGACGCTCTTAACTCTTACTTCGAACGGGTACAAGAATTACTTCGATCCGCGAAGAGTCGCAGTATCACTATTCGATCCGGCCAGCGGGACCTTCTACACCTACGACGATCCCGAGACGGCATTTCTGAAGATGATCTATATAAACCTTAAGGTGCCAGGAGGTCTTGGCGGTGCTTATGTGTGGGCCGTGAAAGACGACGATGCAAACGGAACCATGGTAAAAACCATGGCTGCGGGCCTGGGCCGCTAAACCCTTGGTCGCTAAACGCTGATAGGTGAATAGATGACCGCGGCAGGCTGGCCAGAGAAGTCAGCCTGCCTTCAATTCCTTTCTCTATTGACGGCAGTTATTTTGGCGCCTCAGGAACCGCGTCTACTAGATCGCGCAAGGGCTTGATCACTGTGAAGCGAACGATCGCCTGCGGTTTCTCGGCATCGTCCAAGACTGCCATCCGCGCAGCTTTCCAACCTGCAGGCGCGGGCAGCCCCGATGCGAGATAAGAAACCGCTTCGACACCCACTGTGCCCAGTTCGGCAAGCTGCTCGGCCCGTGATTCCGCCTGAGCAAGTCTGGGCGAGCCAGCCATCAAGTGCAAGATTTCAGGCTCTGCCGCGATCCAGGCTTTGAAATTAGTAGTAAGTTCGGCTTCTTCCTGCAATCGTGTTGCGGGGTCTTGCAGATAGGCGCGCATGAGCAGTTCAAAATTGTGGCGCGATGGCGGATCGGGCGGAATGGCGTCTACGAGTTGATTGAGTGGCGTGAGTTGGTTCGGGTGCTGCATGTGTTCGCGTTCGTCGAAAGTGACCGGCTCCAGAACGGACGCTAGGATTTCCACCGGGCTAATCTGTTCATTTCCGGCCAACTGGCGCAGGCTCACCGCTTCCTGAGAGATGTGCGTGAGGCCCAAAGCTTCCAGTCTCAGCGAGTCGGCGGCGAGTCGGCGGTACATGTCGTCTACATTGTCTACGTCACGCGGGGACCAGAACCGCTCGGCGATGGCTGCGGCACGGGGCCAGATGCGCGAATCGATGTCCTGCGGCGAGGTTTGCTCGGTCCACATGCAGGCCTCGCCTCCGAGGATGCGCCCTTGCTGCTCAGGGCTGAGGCCGCTCGATGCGGGCAATGGATCGACCATGTAATGTGCTGCGGCGGTGCTCATAAGATTCAGGTAATAGCCCGCCGAGAGAATGCTGCTGTAGCCATTTCTGGCTCCGGTGGCGAGCGAGTCGAAGCCGCGCCAGCTCTGCACAACGATGTCCTCGGGTAGGTCTGGGGTGAGAATTTCATCCCAGCCAATCATGTGTTTGCCATGCTTCTCAAGAATTTTGAGTAGACGCTGGTTGAAATAATTTTGCAGCGCGGCTGTGTCGGGGAGTTTATGTTCGCGCATGAAGGCCTGGATGCGCGGATTCGCCTTCCACTCTACGCCGTTATTTTCGTCGCCTCCGATGTGCATAAAGTTGTCAGGAAAGATGGCTGCCATCTCTCCGATAAAAGTATCGAGGAATTTATAGGTGCTTTCTCGCGTAGGATCCATCACCGGATCAAAGACGCCGAACTCGCGCTCTATGTGGAACGGGCCGGGGCCGCTGGCAAGATCAGGATATCCGACGAACCATGCACTGCTGTGCCCGGGGATATCGAACTCGGGCACAACCCGGATGCCGCGATCGCGCGCGTACGCGACAATTTCGCGGGCTTGCTCCTGGGTATAGAAGAGACCGTCGGAGCCTAGCTCAACGAGCTTGGGGAAAGCTCGACTCTCCATGCGGAAGCCCTGGTCTTCACTCAGATGCCAGTGGAAAACGTTCAGCTTAACAGCGGCCATCCCGTCGAGAGAGCGTTTAATAACGTCCACCGGCATGAAGTGGCGCCCGCAGTCGACCATGAGGCCACGCCATCGAAAACGTGGAGTGTCACGAATTGAGACTGCGGGAACAAAATAACCCGTTGCATCAGACTGCACGAGCTGTTCCAAGGTCTCGAGTCCGCGCATGGCTCCGACCACAGTCGCCGCATGCAGGCGCGCACCCGAGGGGGTGACTTCAAGAGAGTAAGACTCGTCTTCGTCGACGGACTCTATGGTTTCCCCGGCTCCATCGACGCTGATTACCAGCGCCGGGGACGTGTTGGGGTCCGGCGGAGATGTTGGAATTGAAATGCCAGTCCGAGTTTTGAGGTGATTAAGGCTGCGCGCGATGGCGGCGTCGAGGCGAGCGTCCCGATAGTGTTCCGTGGTGGCAGCAAAGGCGGGGGTGAGAGCAAGCCGTCCTTCCTGAGTAGAAAGATGCGACGGTTGCGGCATCAAAGTGTTGACGAATCCGGAAGCTGTCCTGGGCAGAGGCGTTGCCTGACCCTCGGCGGACGATAATGCCGCACAGGATAATGCTATAAGACTTGCAAGAATTCTTGTGACTATTCTATGCATGATGGCCTCTTTCTCGCGGGCCTCTGGCTATGCCGCCTTAGCGAAAGCGCCGGATAAACAGAGTGTGCCGTTCCGAGCGGTAGAAACCGACTCCGTAAATCGTGGCCTTGCCCTTGGTGGAATAAATGATCTGGCGGATGCGCAGCACCGAGGCGCCCCGGGGTACGGCCAGCAACTCAGCGATGTTGGCATCCGCCGATGTGGCATCAACTTCTTCATCTGCGTAGGCCAATTTCGTGAGATAGTCACGTTCGAGAATCGCAAATAGGGAACTTCTTCCGAGAGGGGCCGACGCCAGATCGGGGAAATCGGCTGCGGCTAAGTAGCAGGTTTCCAGCGCGAAGGGCTCTTCGCCCGTAAGTCGGAGACGTTGGATCCTCAGCAATCGGCTGGCTGCAGGCAGCCCGAGCCTGGCAGCCACTTCCGGATCGCCATCAATCACCTTTGCCATCAGCACTCGAGAGCGCGGAGCCAAACCACGGCTCGACATCTGCTCGGTATAGCTCATCAACTTATTAAAGTGAATCTTGGGCACTGCGACGAAGGTCCCGGCCCCAAGGCGGCGCTCCACGATTCCTTCGTGTTCCAGGCCGGCCAAGGCATGGCGAGCCGTCATGAGGCTTACCTTGTGGGTCTTGGCCAGTTCGCGCTCAGACGCAACCGCATCGCCCGGTTTCAGACTTGCAGAGGCGATGCGGTCACGGATCGCGCTCTGGATTCTTTTATAGGCTGGCGTCCTGTGGCGATGATTTCCTGACACATTGATTGTTTTCATTGCTTCCGGGCTCTCTTGGGCCACGATTTCTGTTCTGGGCGGCCAGTTGCAGCGCCTTATGCTATATAGCTTATTGAGGGTTTGATGTAAAGCTCAATCCTTGAAAGGGATGGCGCTGATGGTCCTTTACACGGTATTGCCATAGAATCCGGCGCGAGATGCCCCACATCGTTTGCAGGCATCAAGATCTGGTTGGTGCGCTCGATTTTACCAGCAGCGAATAATCGTGGTTTGACGCAATTATTCCCGACTTGGGACCGATTCTGACTCGCAACGTCCTTCAGTTTCGATTCTCTGCGTTGCGGGAGATGGCTCGCCGAGGACGTATCGAACAATTTTTCTTCTGCGGATTCCCTTTTTTCCTTGACTATGAGCCATAGCGTGCTATATAGCATAGTTCGTTTACATTAGAAGCCCGTTTGCAAGCCCCAATTGGGAAGTCGGCTTGAGGAGGCGTGCCATGACCAAATTGACGTACGGAAGTCGTAGAGACTTAACCGAGGACGATCGCGGAGTTGTACGGAACCACTTTTCGCTCCTCGCAGTGTGTGTAGTTATCCTGAGCTTGACAGCCGCAGGCCTGGGACAGGAGTTGGCGGCAACGCTCACCGGCACGGTAACCGATCCCAGCGGAGCCGTGGTAGCTGGCGCGAACATTGTCGTTCACAGCCAGGAAACGGGCTTGGACGTCCGCTCCGTAACCACGAGCGATACCGGCAGTTTCAATATCACGAACCTTCCTGCAGGCCGCTACACCGTCACGGTCAAGATCAGCGGATTTCAAACCTACGTGGCGAATGACGTAATTTTGAACGTTGCGGAAAAACACACTCTCGATGTGAAATTGGTTACGGGGAAGGCCAGCGAGACCATCGAGGTGACGGCGGAAAATGTCGAGATTCAAACCACGACGGCGGAGCAATCCGGAACGGTTACAGGCGACCAGGTTCGGGAGTTGGCGCTGAACAACCGCAACTTCGAGCAACTGATCCTTTTGCAACCTGGCGTTGCCAATCAATTGCCGGACAAGGTCGGCTTCGGTTTAGCGAATAATACCTCAATTTCGGTGAACGGAGCCCGCACGGGCGCGAACAACTATACCGTCGATGGCGCTGATATCAACGACAGCGGTTCGAACGGAACCTTGCTGAATACTCCCAGCATCGATGCCATCCGGGAATTCACGCTGGAGCGCAGCAACTACGATGCGGCTTTTGGGCGCAGCGGGGGCGGTCAAATCGTGGTCGCAACGAAATCAGGGACGAACCAATTCCACGGCAGCGCTTACGAGTTCAATCGCAATAACTTTTACAATGCGAATACGTTTGCAGGTCGGGCCTCGATTGCAGCCGGGCAACCGCTTTCGTCCGCAGATACCGTTCCGATTGAGCGCTACAACGACTTTGGGTTCACCCTCGGTGGGCCACTATTCATTCCGAAGCTGTACCATCCGCAGAAGGACAAGACCTTCTTCTTCTGGTCGGAGGAATGGCGCAAAGCCAGCACGCCCGGCCTGAATATTATCAATGTGCCAACTCCGGCGGAGCTCGCGGGTTCCTTCGCCAGCCCAATTAACGTTGCTCCTGCGGGATGTGTGACCACCGCTGGCGGCATATCCACCATCAAGCCTTCCTGCTACAGCAAGAATGCGGACGCTTACTTGACGGCCATTATGGCGCCCAACCCGCCCAATAGTTCGACTGGACAATTGATCACCAACTATAGCCAGCTAAACAACTTTCGCCAGGACATCATCCGCCTCGATCAAAACATCGGCGACAGGGTGCGCATTTTCGGACGTTACATGGAAGACGTAGTCCCGCAGAATGAGCCCTTCTCCCTGTGGGGTGGTGGAAACTACCCTGGCGTAGAGAACACATCTGTGAACGCGCCCGGCCGCAACCTGGTGGTGAACGCCAGCGCGACTATCTCACCCAAAGTGGTGAATGAGGTTGAGTACGTGGATGCTTGGGGAGCGATCAATTCCACGCTAAGCGGAATCGCAAACTCGCCGGCTTTTCTTAGCAAACTCACCAACAACACAAAGTACACCGATCCCAACGGTCGCGCGCCCAACGTAGGCTTCACCGGCGGGACACAGGCGGTGCCAGCCCTTACCGGCTTGGGCAACGGAAGCGCTCCCTACTTTGAGCGCAACATCGACAAGAATATATTCGACAACCTTTCTATCCAACATGGGAATCACACCATCCGGACCGGCTTTACCGCAATGTGGATGCAGAAGACGGAAAACGCTTCCTCTGGCTTCGCAACATTCACTTTCAGCCCTACGAACGGCAACCCGGCGTTCGCCAATTTCCTGCTGGGGCAGGCGGATAGCTACACGCAGCCGAGCAAGGACACGATCCCCCACCTTAACTATGTGAACTTCGAAGTTTACGTGCAGGATGACTGGAAGGTCACTCCACGACTGACGATCAACGCCGGCGTGCGCTGGAGCTACTTCCCATCTCCCACCGACAGTAACAACACGCTGAATAACATCGATCCTCTTTTGTTCACTGCGGCCAATGCTGCGGTCATCAACCCCCTCACTGGAAATATGACTGGAAAGACAGCCAGCGGTACCGCAATTGACGCAGCACATTACGCCAATGGGCTCATCTTTCCTACCGGCACCGCTTGCACTGCGGCTGAAGCGATCGCCCCGCAGGTAGCTTGCTCACCCTTCGGCAGCCGGGTCAATCCCAACTCCAACAACAATTGGGGACCGCGGCTGGGTTTGGCCTGGGATCCGCGCGGAGACGGCAAGATGGCTATCCGGGCCGGTTTCGGCATCTTCTATGACCGTACCTTAAATGGCATCTGGGAGCAGAATGCCTTCACCGATCCTCCCTTAGTCCAGACTGCAACTGAGAACAACAACAGCAGCAGCAGTCTGAATCTGTTCGATAACCCCCTGGGTGGGCTGGTGGGGGCTCCGCCGCTCGGTCCAAACGGTCTGATCGCAACCGGAACGCCAACCTTCAAGGTCCCAAGCTACATGGATTACAACATTTCCGTGCAGCGCGAAGTATTGCCCGGCACCGTACTCGAAGTTGGATATGTGGGTACGAAGGGCACGCATCTGCTGGGCGATGTGGATTTCAATCAACCCACAGAGGCTTCGCGCTTGGCGACCCCCGGTGACGACGTAAACTTCATCCGCCCGTACTCCGGGTACGGCGCAATTACCGATCGTATTCCCATCTTCACCAGCAACTACAATTCCCTGCAGGCTTCGCTGAACCACCGCTTCAGCAAAGGCCTAACGGTGGAACTTGGCTACACATGGTCCAGGCTACTCACGACAAATCCCCAAGACCGCTCCTTGGCCACCTATGACACCTACAATTTAAGGCAGAGCTACGGGCCATCTACGCTGAACACTCCGCAGATGTTTATCGCCAGCTATGTATACGATCTCCCGTTCTATCGAAACCAGAACGGCTTTGCCGGGAAAGTCCTGGGTGGGTGGGAAATCTCCGGCATCACAACCATCCAGACAGGTCAGTCACTTTCGATTACTCAAGGTTCAGACCCCTTCGCCGCAGTGACGGTTCCAAGGTCGGTGGGTAATTGCACAATCTCAGCGACGACAACTTCCTGTCCGCTCTATCCCGGCGGTCTGGGCATGACCCGATCCGGCAGCACGGTTCAAATCCGCGCCGATCAGATCGGCAATGGCAGCGGCCCGAAAACCGCGGCGCACTTTTTCAACACTGCGGCCTTTACCGACGCAGTGGGCCACTTCGGCACATCGCCAGTGGGCGCGATTTATGGACCAGGATTGCAAGTCTGGGACATCTCGCTCATCAAGAACATAAAATTCGCCGAACGAGCCGGGTTGCAACTCCGTCTCGAGACCTTCAACGCCTTCAACCATGGCAATCCCAGTACAGTTGATACCAACGTGGACGACGGAGCGAGCTTCGGAACCGTCAACGGATGGCACGATCCGCGCAACGTGCAGATCGGCGCCAAGGTTAACTTCTAACCGGCAGTTCCAACCCCTACCAAGCGCACGCCTCGGCGTGCGCTTTTACTTTGCCTGACCAATCCGCGAGAATAAGGTGGTTTGCCCGACGCTCACTGGTTCTCGTTCCTTTTAATAGCCGCCGCTCTGCGTTTCTCCTGTATATCGAGCGCAATCTTCTGTTCATTCGCTGCCTCGGGGGCCTTTCCTAGCTGGCGCAACACGGTACCGAGAACAAAGTGTGCCTCGAAGTAGTCAGGATCAATCTGGATAGCTTTGCGGAGCGGCTCAACCGCCGCTTGTGGACTCTGCAATGCCAGCTCAGTCTTACCCAGACCAAACAGGGCCTCGGCATAACGAGGATTCACCCCCAAGGCTGCGCGAAAATGAGGCTCGGCCTCTGCGGGCTGGGACTTATCCAGAAGGATCTGGCCGAGGATGCAGTTCGAGACCGGGTCGCTGGGAAAACGCTGCAACTCCATCCGGAACTCCTTCTCGGCAAGTTCGTTCTCGCCCTCTCGCCAATACTCGAAGCCCAGTCCGGAATGCACTCCCATGAAGTTCGGGTCTGCTTCCACCGCCGCTTGATACTCTTTGATTGCTTCCAGCCGATTCGACATTTGGTCATAAGCCATCCCCATCATGACGTGTGCGGATGCAGAGTTTGGATTTACCTGCATGATTCGAGCGAATACGCTCGTAAGCTTTTTGTAATCCTTCATCCGCAGGTACGCCTTCCCCAGCATATCGAGGGTCTCCAGATCGGATGGCTCGACGTGGTTCGCGCGTTCCAGATATCCGGCGGCCTCGGGATAACGATCCAGAGCAAAGAGAGAAAGGCCGGCCAGGTCGAGAATCTGAAAATCGGTTGGATACGTCGTCGCCATCGGCCGAAGCAGCCGCCACGCTGGCAAGTAGCGTTGAGCTTTAAAGTAAGCGATAGCCAGATTGCGCTTTGTCGAAGCGTCGTCAGGGTGGAGTTTTAGCGCGTCTTCGTACAGCGGAATCGCCTCGGCAGGTCTGCCCATCCGGGCCAGCACAATTCCCAGATTATTTAGCGCGGCCGGTGAATGCGGATCGATTTTTAATGCACGCCGAAGATCTTCCTCTGCAGCCGCGTTGTTCCCTTCGTGCATCGCTTCCGATGCATCTTCGAGGTAGGTGTGCAGTTGTATTTGTGCGCTGTCCGAGAGCGAATTGCCCGGCGCCCGCGTCTGTGCGGCCACACAATGCGCAATCAGCAGCCATATTGCATACATCCTCGCGATCCGGAGGCTGCGCAATTGCATTCGCATAGGCCAGATTGTAGCCTACCTCGCGCAGGCTACATTCTACGGTCTCGCTATAATCAAAGGAGGCATACTCTGAGCCTTAGCCCAGACGTAGATGGACTCGGAAGGCTAGTTCCGACCCGTCCGCGTCCTGGGCGTAAGTACAAGACTGTTAGAGAAAAAATGACTGTAGCCCTTCAACATCCGCTGCAAAAGATCCTCGAGAGTCGAATCGCCATCATTGATGGAGCGATGGGCACGACTATCCGTACCTACGGGATGATGGAATCTGACATCCGGGGAGAGCGGTTTAAGGATTCAAAGAAAGACCTGCTCAACAATGGTGACCTCTTCTCCCTGACTCAACCGAAGACGATCGGCGACATCCATCGCCGTTTTTTGGAAGCTGGGGCGGATATCATCGAGACGAATACCTTTGGCGCGACCAGCATTACCCAGAGTGAATTTTTCATGGACGATCCACGGGAGCGTGGCGGAAGGAAAGATCCTGAGTTTTACCAGAAGGTCATCGACGATCCATTCCTCGGCAGCTTGGCTTCGGAGATCAATGAGAAGTCCGCGCAGCAGTGCCGCGAATGGGCCGATCGTGTCGGGACGGCAACGTCGCGTCAACGGTTCGTAGCGGGATCGATTGGGCCCCTCACCGTCTCCCTCTCGAACTCGCCGGATGCCGATGATGCGGGCTTTCGCGTGGTTACGTTCGATCAGGTGAAAACTGCTTATGCGCAGCAAGTGCGCGGGCTCATTGCTGGTGGCGTGGACCTGCTGCTGGTTGAGACCATCTTCGATTCACTCAATGCCAAGGCGGCGCTCGTCGCGATCCGCGAGGTGTTTGATCAAGACGACAAAGATCTGCCAGTAATGATCTCGGCGGCTGTCGGCCGTGGCGGCGAGACGATGATCTCCGCTCAGACCACTGAGGCATTCTGGATTGCGGTGGCTCATGTAAAGCCGTTCTCCGTGGGACTCAACTGCTCTCTAGGTCCCGATCTGATGTATCCGTTCCTGAGTGACCTTTCGGAGAAAGCCGACGTTGCGATCTCGTGCTATCCCAATGCCGGCTTGCCGAATCCTCTCTCGCCGACTGGATTTGACCTCCAACCGGCGGACATGGCTCGTTACCTCGGCGACTTTGCGCGCGGCGGCTTGCTCAACATTGCCGGCGGTTGTTGCGGCAACACTCCCGAGCACATCGCGGCGATCGCGAAAACCCTCGAAGGCCTGCCTCCGCGAGAACTGAGGGCGGCTTGATGACATTGGACGATCAGCGACGCGCCGGCGTCACTGATGAGACAAGGCCTCTCCGCCTGTCGGGATCCCAGCCCTTCACGCAGCAGCCGGGCGTCTACATCATGATCGGCGAGCGGACGAACGTGGCGGGTTCGCCCAAGTTCGCCAAGCTGGTGAAACAAGGCAAATTCGAAGAGGCGGTAAGCGTCGCCCGGCAACAAGTCGAGAACGGTGCCAATGTCCTCGACATCTGCATGGACGAAGGCATGATCGACGGTGTCACGGCCATGACGCGCTTCCTCCAATTGCTGGCAAGCGAACCGGAGGTAGCAAAAGTCCCTTTCATGATCGACTCCTCGAAGTGGGAGGTCATCGAGGCCGGGCTCAAATGCCTGCAGGGCAAGGGCATCGTCAACTCGATCTCACTGAAGGAAGGTGAAGACAAATTTCGCCGGAACGCCGCCGCCGTGCACAAGTATGGCGCCGCTGTGGTCGTGATGGCCTTCGACGAGCAGGGCCAGGCGGCAACCTACGAAGACAAGATCCGAATCTGCGAACGCGCCTATCGAATCCTCGTCGATGAGGTCGGGTTCCCGCCTGAAGACATCATCTTCGATCCGAATATCCTCACTGTGGCCACGGGCATGGAGGAGCATAACAACTACGCTGTCGACTACATCAACGCAACCCGCTGGATCAAAGCGAACTTGCCCCACGCGAAGGTCAGCGGTGGTGTTTCGAACATCTCATTCAGCTTTCGCGGCAACAATAAAGTTCGGGAAGCCATGCACTCGGCGTTTCTATACCACGCCATCGCGGCGGGCATGGACATGGGCATCGTGAATGCCGGAATGCTCGAGGTGTACGAAGAGATCGAGCCTGAGCTGAGAGCACTTGTCGAAGACGTGCTGCTGAACCGCCGTCCCGACGCGACTGAACGTCTGGTGGAGTTCGGCGAAACTCTAAAGAACGCGGGCACGGTCGTGAGTGAGAAGAAGGCCGAAGAATGGCGCCACGGTACGGTTGAGGAGCGTCTTTCGCATGCGTTGGTCAAAGGTATCGACACATATATCGAGACTGATACAGAAGAAGCTCGCGTCAAGTTGGGCCGGCCACTGCTTGTTATCGAAGGTCCGCTAATGGCCGGCATGAGTGTGGTGGGTGATCTTTTCGGGGCGGGCAAGATGTTCTTGCCCCAGGTGGTGAAGTCTGCCCGCGTGATGAAAAAAGCGGTGGCGTACCTGACGCCGTTCATGGAGGCCGAAAAGGCCGAGATGGCTGCATCGGGCCAGGAAGTCAAGGCGCAGGGAAAAATTGTGCTGGCCACCGTGAAGGGTGACGTGCACGACATTGGCAAAAATATTGTCGGCGTCGTGCTCGCCTGCAACAACTATGAGGTCATCGACCTCGGCGTAATGGTTGCGTGCGAAAAAATTCTCGAACGCGCCAAGGCGGAGAAGGCGGACCTGATCGGGCTCAGCGGACTGATCACGCCGTCTCTCGACGAAATGGTGCATGTAGCTCGCGAAATGGAGCGTCAAGGCTTCAAGTTGCCATTGCTTATCGGCGGAGCGACCACAAGCCGGGCACATACGGCAGTCAAGATCGCGCCGCACTATAGCGAACCCGTAGTCCACGTGCTGGACGCCAGTCGGGCAGTACCCGTGACCAGCAGCCTTCTGAGCGACGACGGCAAGGCAGCATTTGTCGCGCAGCATCGCGCCGACTACGAGGCGGTGCGCAAGGCTCACTCCGCGCCACGACAGAAAGGCGTCTCCTTGCAGACGGCTCGCACGAGGCGCACTCCGATCCAGTGGCGCGCCGAGGACCTGCCAACACCCTCCTTCACCGGTGTGAAAGTGTTGGGCGATTTTCCGCTGGCCACATTGCGCGATTTCATTGACTGGACGCCATTCTTCCACACTTGGGAGCTGAAAGGGGTCTACCCTCGAATTCTCGAAGACGAGCGGCAAGGTGCACAGGCTCGTCAGATTTTTGCCGAAGCCAATGCCCTGCTGGATGCGATTATCGAGAAAAAACTGATCACGGCGCGCGGTGTTTACGGCCTTTTTCCCGCGAACGCGGTGAGTGACGATGTGGAATTGTACACGGACTGCTCGCGCGCAAAAGTGCTGCAGCGATTCCACTTCCTCCGCCAGCAGGCGAATCGGGAAGGAAGCGAGCCCTGCCTGTCGCTCTCCGACTTCATTGCGCCGAAGGAAACAGGTTTGCGCGACCACATCGGTGCCTTCGCTGTGACCAGCGGGATTGGCCTGAAGGAACTGTGCGACCGATTCAAAGCCAAAAACGACGACTACAATGCGATCATGGCGGAGGCCATTGCCGATCGCCTGGCGGAAGCTTTCGCCGAATGTCTGCATAAGCGAGTACGGGAAGAATGGGGTTACGGCTGCAATGAGGGCTTGAGCTACGCTGATCTTATTAAAGAGAAATATCGCGGTATCCGGCCGGCCGCAGGTTACCCGGCATGCCCGGATCACACGGAGAAGGGCACGCTCTGGCGTCTGCTCGATGTGCGAGCGAATACTGGAATGCAAATTACCGAGTCGTTCGCAATGTGGCCGGGGTCCAGCGTAAGTGGGCTTTATTTCGCTCATCCGGAATCGCGTTATTTCAGCCTGGGCAAAATTGAACGCGATCAGGTCGCCGATTACCACCAGCGCAAGGGAATGAGTGTGGCAGAGGTCGAGCGATGGCTCCGCCCGAACCTTAACTATGATCCTTAGCTGGCAGGTGAGTCAGTGGAAACCGTAGCAAAATTCCTAATTCAATGGACAGAAGAGCATTCTTAAAACGATCCGGAATGGCGGCGCTGATTCCGCTGTGTGGGCGCGAGCTATGGGGGGCCGAAACAAGAGCCGAAACGAATCTTGCGCGCAATGCGGGAACAGCCAACCCGCGGAATGTGGCGCCTGTTCGTGCAGGGTTTCGGCGGCGGCGGCCGTCGGATGCGAATTGGCCTTCGCAGGCAGCGTGGAAGCGGCTGAATGATGAGGTCGACGGAAATTTGATTCCGGTGGAATTCCCCATCGAGGCATGCCTCAAGGAAGCGGGAAGCGCGGGCTGCCAGAATCTGCTTAACAATATTCACAATCCCTATTACATCGGAGACCAGCCTGGCTTGACGCAGACGTTGGGATGGGTGGACGCGTGGGTGAGCAAGCCCAGCGTTTACGTCGTGGCGGCAAGCAATGCAGCTCACATCGCGGCGGCGGTGAACTTCGCACGGGAAAATGATTTGCGGCTGGTGGTGAAGGGTGGTGGGCACAGTTATCAAGGAACCTCGAACGCGGCGGATTCGCTGCTGGTGTGGACGCGGCGCATGCACGACATCACCATGCATGAAACATTTGTTCCACAAGGATGCAAGGGCAGGCATGCCCCACAACGCGCGGTGACCCTCGGTTCCGGTGCGATTTGGATGCAAGCGTACGACGCGGTGACGACAAAAGGCGGCGCGTATGTGCAAGGCGGCGGCTGCACTACGGTCGGCGTGGCGGGCCTGGTTCAGAGCGGAGGCTTCGGAAGTTTTTCGAAGCATTATGGAACCGCGGCGGCTGGATTGTTGGAGGCGGAAGTAGTCACGGCAGATGGCAAAGTGCGCGTCGCGAATGCATGTACGAATCCAGATTTGTTTTGGGCGCTGAAGGGCGGCGGAGGAGGAACATTCGGCGCAGTGAGCAAAGTGACGCTGCGCGTGCGGGAACTGCCGGAGTTTTGGGGCGCGGCAATTCTTACGGTGAAGGCTGCGTCGGATGACGCGTTTCGGCGTTTGCTCCGGTACTTCGTCGATTTCTATCGAGAGCATCTTTTCAACGATCACTGGGGCGAGCACGCGAGCATTACGAACGACAGTGTGCTCGACTTGTTGATGGTGTGCCACGATTTGAGTACGGAAGAAGTAAAAAAGATATGGCAACCCTTTCTGGATTGGGTGTCGCGCTCGCCGGGCGCTTACACAATCGAGGGACAACCGATTCTGGGCAGTATGCCCGCTCGGCATTGGTGGGACGCGGAGTGGAGGAAGCAGAACCATCAAGCAGTTTTTAATCTGGACCAGCGGCCGGGAGCGAGTTCAAACAACGCGTGGTGGACGGGAGACGCGGGGCAGGTGGCGTGGTTCCTTTACGGATACGAATCGTTGTGGATGCCTGCGTCTCTGCTCGAAGATGATTCGCGGGAGCGGCTGGCGCAGGCACTGTTTGCCGGTTCGCGCCACAAAGAGATCGAGTTGCATTTCAACAAAGGCCTGGCGGGAGGGCCGCGCGAGGCACTGGAGGCGACACGCGATACAGCGACGAACCCCGCAGTGCTGAATGCGTTTGCGCTGGCCATTGTAGGCGACGCAGGCGGCGGATATCCCGGCGTGCGCGGCCATGAGCCGGATGTCGAGGCCGGACGAAAATCTCGGCAAGAGATCCACAAATGCGTAAATGAGTTGCGCGCGATCGTGCCGGATGACGGAGCGTACGTTTCCGAGAGCAATTTTTTTCAGGAGAACTGGCACCAAGCGTACTGGGGAAGCAATTACGCACGGCTGGCGTCGGTGAAAAAGAAATATGATCCGACAGGATTGTTTTTCGTGCATAACGGCGTGGGCTCGGAAGAGTGGAGCGACGACGGGTTTGTGAGGAAAGCTGAGAGTTGATTCGAAAGTCGAGAGTACCGGCACGGTTTCGAAACGGTCGAGGCCAGAAATCATGTTTTGGAGTAGCGACAAAGTTGGAAAGTACTTTAGAATCAATTCAGCTGATCATGTCGGGGCGTAGCGCAGCCTGGTAGCGCACCTGCCTTGGGCGCAGGGGGTCCGCGGTTCAAATCCGCGCGCCCCGACCAAAACTTCCTGCTGCTAGAAATTTGCTCTCGGGTTCGAATTCTCGAAGGGCGCATCAAGCTCCACCACGAGGACGGAACTTGATGGCCCATGCTCAAACGATCACAATGCCGTGAGAAACCGTCACGGATAGCTCACCACCGTGACTGGTGTATCCGGGTTGGCGATCGTCGACGACCCGCCTATGCCGTTGACCACGTTCAGGATTCCTCCGGACCCAGACGTCGAGAGGAAGATTGTAAGTAGATCGTTGAGGCTCTCCGGCGGCAGGGTGCTCGGGGCCTCAAACGCGTTTGCCGCGAAGATGTTCACGCCCTGGTTGAAGAAGCTGTAGCTGCCCATGCCGTATCCCTTGAAGCTGGTTACGTTATTGGCAACTTTGAAGGCTGCCCAGCCGTCGATACCGGGAGCCTCCATCCATGCGGCCTGACTGGGCGGATCGTAAGGCATCTCGTTTTGGAAGAAGATGTCCGTGCCACCATTGCCGTTCCAGATTACTTCGTATTGCTGGTAATGCTCGACGAAAAGGCCGTACGCGGTCACGTTGTTGCCGTTGACGATGAGGCCAGTGATGCAGGTCAAAATGTCAATGGAGCGATGATTCCGGCCTACGGCAGCGATCTCTGAGACTACCAGCTAGATTTGGTCTCAGTGGAACTCTGCGCATGTACCCGCGAGAGCGCGGCGGAGCGTCACCATCAAAGATTTCTAAGAGGTGTCCGGCGCCGTAGTGAGAACTGCAGGTTCAGCTTTCTTGTTTTCGCGAGATGCGCCGCTCTGTTGCATTAGTTTTGTGACGATGCCCGTCCATCCGGTCTGATGGCTGGCGCCGATACCGGCACCGGAATCGCCGTGGAAGTACTCGTGAAAAAGCACCAGGTCACGCCAGTGTGGATCGGTCTGGAACTTCTTGATATTCCCAAACACCGGCCGGCGTTCTCGCTCGTCCCGCAGGAATATGCTCGTCATGCGGCGCGACAACTCTCCGGCCACCTCCCACAACGTCATCATCGTTCCGGAACCGGTTGGGAACTCCACCTTAAAATTCTCACCGAGGTAGTGGTGGAACTTCTGCAACGATTCGACCAACAGATAGTTCACAGGAAACCAAACTGGTCCGCGCCAGTTGGAGTTGCCGCCGAAGAGTCCTGTCGAAGATTCCCCCGGCTCATAGTCCACACGATGTTCCATACCGTTCACGTGAAGCCTGTACGGGTTGTCGCGATGAAACTGTGAGAGGGCGCGAATGCCGAAGGGCGACAGAAACTCGCTCTCGTCCAGCATGAACCTCAGAATGCCGCGGAGTTGCTCGGCGCTCGCAATCGAAAGCAACCTGCGTTCGCCCATACCCTCGGTGCGCATGCAGGCCACGTTTTCTGTAAGATCGCCGCGATTGTCGATGAACCACTCCAGCCGCTTCTTGAAATCTGGCAGCTTGTCGAGCACTTCCGGTTCCAGCGTCTCCACTGCAAACAGCGGGATCAAGCCCACCATGGAGCGAATCTTGATCGGGAAATGCGAGCCGTCGGGCAGCCGCAGAACGTCGTAGAAGAATCCGTCTTCCTTGTTCCAGAGCCCAACGCCATCGTGACCGCGATGGCTCATGGCGTGCGCGATATAAATAAAGTGCTCCCAGAATTTGCTGGCCACGTCTTCGTAGCAAGGCTCTTCGCTTGCCAGCTCGAGAGCGACCGCCAGTAGATTCAGCGTATACATCGCCATCCAACTGGTGCCGTCTGACTGCTCAATGTATCCGCCAGTGGGCAGGGGAGCGCTGCGATCGAAGACACCGATGTTGTCCAGGCCGAGGAAACCGCCTTGAAAAATGTTCATGCCTTCGGCATCTTTGCGGTTCACCCACCAGGTAAAGTTCAACATCAGCTTGTGAAAAACACGCTGCAGGAAAGCTCGGTCACCTCTGCCTTTGCGCTTCTTCTCGATCTTGTAGACCCGCCACGCCGCCCAGGCATGCACCGGAGGATTGACATCGCCAAGCGCCCACTCATAGGCCGGCATTTGTCCGTTGGGATGCAGATACCACTCTCGCAGCATCAGTATCAATTGTTCTTTGGCAAAGTCCGAATCCACGAGCGCGAGTGGAATGCAGTGAAACGCAAGATCCCAGGCCGCATACCACGGGTATTCCCACTTGTCCGGCATCGAGATTACGTCAGCGTTGTACAGGTGGGTCCAGTCGCTGTTGCGACCCGTTCGGCGTACTGGGGGTGGAGGAGGGTTGTCCGGATCGCCGTCTAACCAATCCTTGATGACATAGTGATAGAACTGTTTCGACCACAGCATGCCTGCGAAGCCCTGTCGCATTACATTCTTCGCGTCCGCTGAAAGATCAGCGGGAATAACCGTGGCGTAAAACTCATCGGCCTCACGTTGGCGCTGGGTAAAGATGTTGTCGAAGCCCGCAAATGCATTCTTCGTTTTGAAGTCTGAATCTGCCAGTCGCAGCCGGACTACGGTTGTTTCTCCCGCGCCAATCACCAGCTGGTAATGCGCAGCTGCTTTCGTGCCTTTGCGCTGGGGATTCACGGCGTCGCGGTCCCCATTGACCACGTGATTATTGATCGCGTCTTTCACGTACGGAGTACGATTCTCGGCACCAAAGAGGCGCTTAACATTCGTCTCATTCTCGGTAAACAGCAATTCCGGTGATTCCTCGCAATGAAGCCAGCGACGGCCAAGGTGGGGCATGTTGATCTCGATCACTGGGTTCGGTTCGCCACGAGCTTCGTGCAACTCTGGCCTCCGATTACGCCGGCCCCAGGACCAAGTGTTGCGAAACCATACTGTCGGCAGCAAGTGAAGATTAGCCGGCTCAGGACCGCGGTTGGTCGCTGTGATTTTAATCAGGATGTCTTCGGTATCGGCCTTTGCGTATTCCACGAAAACATCAAAGTATCGATTTTCGTCGAACACTCCTATATCCAGCAGTTCGAACTCCCCCTGGTCTTTGCCGCGACGCCGATTTTCTTCAACCAAGCGCTTGTAAGGGAACTCGGCTTGCGGATACTTGTAGAGATATTTCATGCAGGAGTGCGTCGGCGTGCTGTCGAGGTAGAAGTAATACTCCTTCACATCTTCCCCGTGATTTCCCTCGTTGCCCGTGAGACCGAAGAGCCGCTCTTTCAGCATAGGATCGCGCTCGTTCCACAAGGCAATTGCGAAACAGATATTCTGCTTGCGGTCGCTGATACCCGCCAGTCCGTCTTCGTTCCAGCGATAGGCGTGTGAACGGGCCTGCTCATGGGTCAGATAGTCCCAGGCGTTCCCGTCGGCGCTATAGTCCTCGCGCACAGTACCCCAGGCGCGTTCGCTGAGGTATGGACCCCAGCGCTTCCAGTGTCTTTTGCGGGCACCAGATTCTGCCAGCCGGATTTCTTCCTGAGTCATGGTCGATTCTTGCCCGTCTTCTCCCGAGGTCAACGGCTACTACCTGGTTGCTTCTGTGCGATTTCGATCGCGTGAAACCCAACTGTGTTGTTTGATTCGCGACTCCTTCAGAAGAAACAAAAGTCAGAATTTTGAGGCCAAGTCTCGCCGGAGTATTGAGGCACTTGAAGAGGTCTCACAATTGCGCCGTTATTCTTGAGGTATTCGTGCAGTTATGGCTGATCTCTGGTTCATGCTGTACCTTGATCAGGAAATTAGGGAAGAATGACCGCCGCTCCATCGATCGCATCATTCTTGACGGCGGAGAGCGCTTCATTGGCCTGCTCCAGTGAGAACGTAGTCACCTTGGGCTGCAGCTGAATCTCGGCGGCGATTTTGAGAAAGTCGTGTGCGTCCGATCGAGTCATGTTCGCGACGCTACGGATTTGGCGCTCGCCCCAGAGAAGCCGGTCATAGTCGAACTCTGGAATCCGATCGAGGTGGATAGCGTTGATCGCGACTACGCCTCCTTTTCGCAGGCTAGAAAGTGCGGCGATCACCACGTCTCCGCTGGGGGCGAAGGTTACTGCGCGATCGAGTTCGACCGGCGGCTTGTCAGTTTCGCTGCCCACCCATACGGCTCCTAAAGAAGCCGCCAACTGGCGATGCGAAGCGCCGCGAGTCGAAACAAACACTTCGCATTTCCATGAGCGCAGAACGGCGATCGCCAGATGTGCGGATGCACCAAAACCAAACAACCCGACGCGGTCTCGAGGTTCCACGCCGGCCACTCGCAGACTTCGGAAGCCTATGATTCCTGCGCACAGCAGAGGCGCAGCGTGCAGATCGTCGAGGGCCGGCGGAAGTGGATAGACAAAATCGCTGCGCGCCGCCGCATACTCTGCGTAACCGCCGTCAGTGGTGTATCCCGTAAAGACCGGCGAGTCGCAAAGATTTTCGAGTCCGCGACGGCAGTACGGGCAATTTCCGTCAATACCGCCCATCCAGGAAACACCCACGCGGGTGCCGAGCGGCAACGCGGATGTAGCGCCCTCGATAACCTCGCCTACGATTTGGTGGCCGGGAATCAGCGGCTGCTTTCGCGGCGGTAATTCGCCCTCGACGATGTGAAGATCGGTGCGGCAAACGCCACAGGCTCGAACCTTCAGTAGCACTTGGCCGGCTGCAAGCGAAGGCTTTGCCACCTCTTCGATACGAAGAGGCTGTTTCGGCCCTTTGAGAATCGCAGCCTTCAAGGTTTCGACCTCGGCAGTGTGATGCAATCTGCAACCGCATTAAAGGATATCGCCTCTCGTTCCGCTTTCTCAAATGCGACTAGTCGCAGGAGACGGCGCGACGGTTTCCACATCCCTTGCAGCCGAATATGAAATGCGTTTAGAGTTGCAATCTCGCGGAGTGCTCCCATGAGTCGCTCGATTTCGCTGCTCGCTTTAGTTCTGCTTTCGGCTGCTTACTCTTCCGCTCAACAGGATTCCGACGACCTCTTTCGCTTTGCCGTTTCGGGCGATTCGCGAAATTGCGGAGACATCGTGATGCCTGCGATTGCCAAAAGCGCACTCGATCATCATGCGGATTTCTACTGGCATCTGGGTGATTTCCGCATGATGGGAAGCGAGTCGCGGGGAGGTTACAAAGCCATTGTGGATGAGGACATGTGCCAGGAATTCAATCATAAGCCATGCGGAGACAAGCCCGCTGTCGGCGAACTCAGCCCGCAGCAGTACCGAAAGATTGCCTGGGGTGACTTTATCGCGCACCAGGTTGCACCGTTTGGAACCTTGCCTGTATTTCTGGGCATCGGCAACCACGAGATGTATAAGTACGGTGACTCCGATCCCAACGGCGACAAAAGCCATGCCGACTTCGTTGCGGAGTTTGCTTACTGGCTCTATCGCCCGGAAATCGCAACTGCGCCCGCTGCTGAGAACGTTGCGTATTATCACTGGAAAAAGCCACCTGTGGATTTCGTTTATCTCGATAATTCCAGAGAAACTGGATTCGACAACGAACAATTACAGTGGCTGCGGGAGGTTCTGGAGACCGATCGGACGGACGGACAAATCCTTAGCGTGGTGGTCGGCATGCATCGCGCGCTCCCGAATAGCCTCGCTTGCGGACACAGCATGAACGGCGACTCCCCAAGAACTGGCGACCCTCCTGATGTCCAGAAGGAGCGGGAAAAACTGAATGCACAAAGTTTGCAAAACGGACTTGAGGCGTACAAGGCTCTGCACAAGTGGAAGAAGGAAACGAGAAAGCTTGTTTATATCCTTGCGAGCCACTCCCACTTTTACATGGCGAACATCTTCGACACGGGCTACTGGCAAAATCCGCACAACGACGGCTCGGTTTTGCCTGGCTGGCTGGTGGGCACAGCCGGTGCCCGACGTTATGTGCTTCCGCCGGAATTGGAGAAGCGGCCGAACGTCTTGGCTAAAACCTACACCTATGGTTATCTTTTGGGGTCCGTGAGGAAAGACGGCAGCATCGGTTTTCAGTTCGAAGAACTCACCGAGCGCGATGTGCCGGATGCCACCGTGCAAAGCTTTGGCAAAGATTTCGTGCAATTCTGCTTCTATGCAAATCGCGACAGTACCTGTCACGAACCGCCAAAATCGTGCGGCTACAGCGAACCTCTTTGCAAGCAAACCACAACAAAATGAAGGGTTAATTGAGGAACTTGCCGGGTTCGCAGATGGCCTCGGCCAGATCGTTCAGGAACATTGCTGCGCGAGCGCCATCGGCGGCGCGGTGGTCGCAAGATAGAGTCAGGGTAATCATGGGGCGAACTGTGGGCTTTCCCCCGACGGCGACAACTTGGTCGGCGATGGCGCCCACAGCGAGAATCGCGGCTTGCGGCGGAGTGATGATCGCACTGAACTGGTTTACGTGATACATGCCGAGGTTGCTGATGGTGAAGGTGGCATCGGCGATATCGCTGGGGCGTAACTTTCCGGCCCGTGCCCGCTCGGCAATCTCGCGACGCTGCTGCGCGATTTCCGGCAGACTCGCGGTGTGCGCGTTGGGGATGACTGCTGCGACCACACCGTCGTTGACAGCAACGGCGACTCCCATGTTGACATAATCGTGATGGCGAATTCCGTCGGCGGTCCAACTCGAATTCAATCGCGGATGTTTCAGCAGCACGCGCGCGGTCAGCGCAACCAACACATCCGTGTGGGTGATGCGGATGTTGTGCGAGCGCTCGACCTCCGCGGCCATCTGATCGCGATACTGGTTGAGCGCGACGGCTTCAATCTCGCGCATAACAAAGAAGTGAGGGACAGTAATCCAACTCTGCGTGGTGCGTTCGGCCATAAGGCGGCCGAGGGTGCTGGGAACTTCGAGGCTCGTTGATTTCTTCTCTGTCTGTGTCGGTGCTACTGGCGCCGCCGGAGCAGCCTGTACGTCAGATGCAAGAATCTCACCGCCGGGTCCAGTTCCACGCACGGTCGCGATATCCACGCCTAATTCTTTAGCCAGGCGACGGGCCTTCGGGGAAATCATCGTCCTTGCGCTTGCGCTTTGAACGCCGGAGGGCTCTGCAGCACTCACCGCAACCGGCGCGGCATGTGACTCTGCCGTACCTCGTGGGGCAAGAACGGGCGATTTGTTTTCCGCTGGAGGCTTTTCACCGGGCGCGACAATCCAGGCAATGGTCTGCCCCACGGGAATGTCGCTCCCGACCTTGCCAGTAATTCCGGCGAGGACGCCATCGGCAGGCGCTTCGACTTCCATCACCGCTTTATCGGTTTCGATCTCGAGAAGGGGCTCGCCTTTGGTGACCCGGTCTCCCTCGTTCTTTCGCCAGGCAATGAGCTTGCCGGTTTCCTGCGCCATTTCGAGAGCGGGCATAACTACACTGAAGGCCATAGATTTTCGCAGTGCTGGAAGCGATGTGCTTATGTGCAAGAAATCTGTGATATCGACAGACGCCGCGCAAGCCGCGACTTTACGGCGAGGGCCTCCGACTCCACCAGCGCCGGATCAACCATGTCTCGAAGCAAAGAGCGACAGCGCAGATCGCGGCACCACTCCAAAGTTTGGTCCAGACAGCAGTTGCCAGGGCAGACGTGCCGAATGTCAAAGCCATGAAGAACCCGAAGGCCGCACCAACTCGGGCGCGCAAACCTTTATCCTGATAACCGCTTAAGAGGAGCACGCCTGAAGCGAGTGGCTGCCCCCCACCGATCGCCATCCCCCACCTAGGGCTGCGGTGAATGCGGTTAGCGGCATTGACATACTCTAGCTCTCACTCGCCCCTTCAGTCCGAAACTCCTACCCGCTCAGTTTTCGCGCTGGCTTCGATCATATCGAGCACACGCGCACTGGGCGCTGCCTCGGTCTCGCGAGTGGTGGGCAGTGGTCCATTGACTGTGAAATAGTGGGCGCCCGCCACTAGAAGTTCTTCAGCCGGGAAGCGCGTGATTACTTCATGTCCGGTCGGCGTGACCACGATTTCTTCTTCGATGCGGGCCGCGCTCCAGCCGTCAGTCGAAGGCCAGAAGGTTTCGAGCGCGAAAACCATTCCGGGTTCGAGGGTCTGCGGATGTTCGAGCGAAACCAAACGCGAGATGACGGGCTTTTCCCAAATCGCAAGGCCGATGCCGTGGCCATATTGCAGCGCGAATGCGGCTTCTTCATTGGGGAAACCGAAGTCCTGCGCCTTGGGCCAGACGGCCGCGATCTCCGCAGTGTTGCGCCCGGGACGAATCAGTTCGATGGCGGCATCCAGGTAATCGCGGCAGCGCTTGTAGGCGTCGACCATGGCATGCGACGCGTAGCCGACGGTGAAGCAGCGGTAGTAGCAGGTGCGATATCCCATGTAAGAATGCAAAATGTCGTAATAGACGGGATCACCGGGGCGCAGCACGCGATCGGAAAATACGTGCGGATGGGGATTGCAGCGCTCCCCAGAAATCGCATTCACCGCTTCAACGTATTCGGAGCCAAGATCGTAGAGCACTTTGCTGACCAGGCCCACGGCTTCGTTCTCCCGCAAGCCGGGCTTCATGGCGCGATAAAGCTCATCGTAGGCGGCGTCGACCATCATCGCGGAAGTGTTGAGCAGTGAGATCTCGTCCTGCGTTTTGATCACGCGGGCGTTGGACATGAGTTCCTGGCCATCGACGACCTGAATGCCCTCCCGCTGCAGCGCAAAAAGAACCGGAAGCTCGATGATGTCGATGCCGACCGGTTCTTTGTGCAAGCCGCGCATTTCGAGCTCAATGCGAATCTTTTTGGCGACGTCTTCGGCGCGTCCATGCTCCGGCGACATGGTGCCGCGCAGCATGGAAATTCCCGGCCGCGAGCGCTCGCCGAGCCATGGACAATTTAGTTGATGGTGCTTGGCGGCGGATCCGAAATCCCAGAGAATCGGCTCGTCATTTTGCGGCAGCAGCGTGAAGCGGTTGGCCTTGTCCTGGGCCCAGGTGCCGATGTGCGTGGAGGTCAGGTAGCGTACGTTGTTCATATCGAAACATAGCAGCGCTCCCATTTCGGACTTTGCGAGAAGATCTTTCGCTTTTTGCAGACGCTCGCGACGGAGGCGATCGAAGTCGATTCGATTTTCCCAATCGACTGCCATACTTCCATGAGTTTTTAGTGCCATAAATCAGCTCCTAGCTGCCAGCTTCTAGCTCGAGGCGAAGGCGAGACGCCCTCGCGATAGCGGCCGAGACGGCTGCGCTACGACTTACCACACATTTTCCGGGCTGCAGCAAATACCGTTTGCTCTGTTGGTACGGTTGCGTCTTCGAGCGGCGGTGAGAATGGAATGGGAACGTGCATCGCACCCATTCTTTTCACCGGCGCATCGAGATCGTAGAATGCCCCCTCGGCGATTACGGCGGCAAGCTCAGCGGTGACGCCGTAACGTCCATAGCCTTCGTCGAGCACGATCACGCGCGAGGTTTTCTTTACCGAGTCGATCAGCGTTTTTTCATCCAGCGGCCAGGTCGTACGCGGATCGACGACTTCCGCGCTGATGCCTTCTTTCTCTAACATGTTCGCAGCCCCGAGCGCGACTTGAACCATGCTGCTGGTAGCGACCAGCGTAATGTCATCGCCGGCGCGTTTCACATCCGCGACGCCCAACGGGATCGTATAATCCTCTTCCGGAACTGGGCCTTTCAGCTTGTACATCATCTTGTCTTCAAAAAAGACGACCGGGTTCTCGTCGCGGATCGCAGCTTTCAGCAGGCCTTTTGCATCGTAAGGAGTCGAGGGTAAAACCACTTTCAATCCCGGCACGTGGCTGAACCAGGCGTGCAGGGACTGCGAATGCTGGGCGGCGGAGCGGCGCGTCGCACCCAATGTCGTGCGCATCACCATGGGAACTTTCCAGTGCCCGCCTGACATGTAGTGTGCTTTCGCGGCCTGGTTAACCATTTGATCCATGGTTAGGGTGATGAAGTCGCCGAACATAATATCGACGACCGGACGCAAGCCCGTCATTGCTGCTCCCACCGCAACTCCGGTGAAGCCAGCTTCTGAGATTGGAGTATCGACTACGCGCTTCGCGCCAAACTCCTCGACTAATCCGGAGAGAACTTTGAAGGGCGTACCCGCTTCCGCAACATCTTCGCCGAGGATGCAGACACGCGAGTCGCGGCGCATCTCTTCGGCGAGCGCCTCGCGCACTGCCTGCGCAAATGTAAGTTCGCGTTCAGGCATAGACGTGCTTCTCCACTTCGTCCACGCTGGGGTAAGGCGCAGAGATCGCGAACTTCACAGCCGCCTCCATAATGTTGCGAACTTCGGACGTAATTCGATCGAACGTTGCGGCATCAGCGTAGCCCTGCTCGATCAGCCACTTCGCTAAAACCTGGATGGGATCGCGGTCCGTCTTCCAGAGATGCTCTTCCTGTTTAGAGCGGTAGTATTCGCGATTGATGTCGCCGACGTGGTGTCCGCTGTAACGGTAAGTATCGCACTGCAGGAATGCGGGTCCGCCGCCCGAGCGCGCACGCTTCACCAGACGACTCGCGATCTCATGCACCGCGCGAATGTCCTGCCCATCGACGCTCGCGGCCTCAATACCGAAAGCGGTGGCGCGTCCAAGAATGGTGCCGGCCGTAGTCTCCTGAAAGTGCGTATATTCGTTGTATTGATTGTTTTCGCAGACGTAGATCACGGGCAGAGTCCACAATTGCGCCAGGTTCATCACTTCGTAGAGCGAACCCTGGCCGAGTGCACCTTCTCCGAAAAAGCAGACTGCCACGCGATCCGTACCCAGGTATTTCGCGGCGAATGCCGCGCCGGTGGCGATGCCGACGCTGCCGCCGACAATCGCGTTGGCGCCGAGGTTGCCGGTGGCGGGATCCGCAATGTGCATCGATCCTCCTTTGCCGCGGCAATAGCCGGCTTCTTTCCCGAGCAATTCGGCGAACATGCGATCCGGCGACGCTCCTTTTGCGAGGCAATGTCCGTGGCCACGGTGCGTGCTGGTGATGTAGTCATCGACGCGCAAGGCTTCGCAGATTCCCACGGCCACAGCCTCTTCACCGCTATATAAATGAGCGAGTCCGGGCATGAGGGCGCGGGTGTAGACCTCGTTCACCTGCTCTTCGAAGAGCCGGATGCTTACCATCTGGCGGTAGGCGTGGAGCCATTTTTCTTTTTCAGCCGTGGTATCGCGACCGACTTCCGGCTTAGACGTCGCTGTCGTCATTTTTTCGGGCCTCCGGCAGTAACCGGCGTCGACACTCCAGACATGGCGGCCAGCACATCGAACATGCAGGCGAAATCATATTTCGTCCATCCCATGCCGCGGGCCGCGGTTAGGATTTCATTGCTGGTCGCAGTGGTGGGGAGCGGCACATCGAGTTGACGGCCCAGGTCCATCGCGAGGACCATATCCTTCTGCATCATGTTCACATCGAACCAGGCCTCTTCCGGCTGTTGAAGGACGAATGGGCCGCGATATTGAATCATGGGCGACGCGATTGCGCTATGAACCAGTACGTCGACCGCAGTCTCTCGCGGGATCCCACTTTTCTCGGCGAGCAATACTCCTTCAGAGAATGCCAGCATCTGTACGGCAAGACTTAGATTCACTGCGATTTTCATCGACAGCGCGAGGCCGTTGTCACCGACGTGCGTCACTTTGGGCCCTATGTCGAGCAGCAGTGGCTTTACCTTCTCGAAGGTCTCCTTCCGTCCGCCGACCATTACAGAAAGCCTACCTTCCTGTAACGTAATCACGCTGCCGGAGACCGGCGAGTCGACCATGTCCGCGCCCTTCTCGCGAACTTTCGCAGCGAGCGCACGGCTCACGTTGGGACTTATCGTGCTCATGTCGATGAAAATCTTGCCTGCGCTTAAGCCAGCCAGCATTCCGTCGGGACCTTCGGTAACGGCGGCGGTGGCGGCGGCATTGGTCACCATCGCGAAGGTGAAATCGGAGACGGTGGCGGCAGCGCGTGGCGAATCGGCCCACTGCATTCCTTTTTCAACCAGCCACTGGGCTTTGGCGCGCGTGCGGTTGTACCCGGTCACGGTGTGTCCCTTGCTGAGCAGACGATTGACCATCTGGCTGCCCATCACTCCCAGACCAATAAATCCGAGTTTCGCCATCCGCCACTGCCTCCAACCCTTTCGAACCGAAACGCTGTACGTTGAGAAAGCTTATGAAGTGAGTCTTGATGCCGCCGGCACCGATTTCCCGGGACGCTTACCCGTGGCGGAAACCTGCGAATCCTGGCGTACTTGCTCGAGATGGGCGCGCATTGCGCTGCGAGCCTTCTCAGGATCTCGTCGCTCCATGGCCTCCAGGATGCGCTTGTGATGAACCTGGCCACGCTGCGGGCCGCCTTCCACGTTGAAAATCTTTATGCGCTGCTCGCGCAGCAGGCCCACGATGGAATCGATCAAAGAAAGAATCAGCGGATTGGCAACCGCCTCCGCAAGGGCGAGGTGGAAGTCAAGGTCGGCTTCGATGTAGGCCGCCGGATCTTTCTGGGCGCGGTCCATGACTGCGACCGCCTCACGCATCGCGGCCAGATACTCCTCTTCGATTCGCTCCGCAGCCAAGGCAGCGATTCCGGGCTCCAAAATCAGGCGCAGCTCCGCCAGATGCGTGGAGCTCTCCTGCTGGCCGATCTTCACCATCAAATCGAAGGATTGACGCGCCGCGTGAGTAGTTCCATCCGTAATGAAAGTCCCTCGGCCGGAGTAGGCCTCGACCAAACCCTTTTCGCGGAGCGCCTTGACTGCCTCGCGCACGGCGGTGCGGCTAACGCCGAGACGCTGGGCCAACTCACGTTCCGCAGGGAGTTGGTCGCCGGGTTTCAGCGAGCCATTCAGGACGGACTCCTCGATCTGCTGGACGATTTGTTCGTACAGGCGCGAAGTCCGGACGACTTTGTACACTGGAATTTCTCCCGCACGGGCCGGTTTGAGGGAACCGGCGTTGGTCTGGCTACTATACCGCAGGTCCAGCGCTTGCGCTGGGTCTTTGACGGCATTGGGAGAGGAGCTAAGCATAGTTGGTATTAGGTACGGTGGTATGACAGCTAGGACGATAACACCCGGCGCCAGTGCGATGCAAGCGCTATCGAAAAATCGATTTTCCCCGCACAAGTGCAGCAACCTTCTAATTTCTCAGCTTTACCCTTAAGGCTCATGACGCGGCACGAACTCGAAGAACCAGGAGAATTTGCTTGACTTCATTCGGGAAGCAATGGTATGGCTGTCGGACCAGAATAACGGAGGAAGTTCCGATGACATACCGAAGCACCGCCCTGTCCGCGGGTCACGTGACTGCAATCGCCCGGAACGCTCTTTTTGTTCTCGCCCTGAGTCTGATGAGTGTGTGCACGATGGCACAGTCCACTGCCGGACGCGTGCTGGGCACTATCACGGACCAGAGCGGCGCCTCCGTTGCCGGAGCAACCGTGGTTGTTACCGATACACAGCGCGGCACATCGCGGAGCCTGACGACCGGCGCCTCTGGCGACTATGCGGCTCCCGACCTGACCCCGGGAATCTACAAAATTCGGGTTGAGGCGAGAGGCTTCAAGTCGGAGGAGCGGCCCAGCATTACGGTCGAAGTTGCGACCGACGTTCGCGCGGATTTCGCGCTGCAGCCGGGCAACGTCTCCGAAGTTGTGACTGTTAGTGGAGACGTACCTCTGCTCAACACGACCTCCGCCACCCTTGGAGGCACGTTGAGCAACCAGGAAATCAACGACCTGCCACTCAACGGCCGCAACTACGAAAACCTGTTGCAGCTTCGTCCGGGCGTAATCAGATATCCGGGAGGCGGATTCTCGACCACGAGCGCCGATGGGTTGCGCGCTGAAGACAACGCCTACTTCGTCGAAGGCTTATTCAACAGCGAGCCCTATTCCGGACAAGCGATTATTAATGGCGCGGGAATCGCGGGAGACTCGGCGACAATTCTGCCCATCGACGCAATTCAGGAATTCAACCTGCAGCAAAACCCTCCCGCAGAATACGGATGGAAACCCGGAGCAGTCGTAAACGTGGGGCTGAAATCTGGCACCAATCGCGTGCATGGCACCGCATTTGGTTTTGGCCGCGACGGCGCACTGGATGGGAGGAACTATTTCAATGACGATCCGAATCCGAAACTGACGCGAACTCTGGAGCAGTTTGGAGGCAGCCTCGGCGGTCCCATCATCAAGGACAAGGCGTTCTTCTTTGCGGCCTACGAAGGCCAGCGCTATAACGTGGGCAACTCATTCGGCGGGATAACCAGCCCGTCGATGGTGCACATGTCGCCGAATGGAACGTGCTCCTTCGGCTTTGCTGGAGACTGCGCCGACAGCATTCCGGATGCAATCGCGGATATCACTGAGCCGGCTGCCAAGGCGGCTGGCGTCATCGTGAGCCCCACGAGCTTACTTATTTCAGGGTGCTCTTTCTCCGGTGCCGCGGTCGCGTGCAACGGCTCAGGATTTCCCACCAACACGGCACAGAGCATCAATATCACCAACGGATTTAATAACGTCGTACACGTCAACAACGTTGTCGCCAAGGTGGATTACAAGTTCACCGAAAGAAGCAGCATCAGCGGGACCTATTTTTTTGGAAACAACACCGGCACCGTTGAAGACTTCCCCGAACTGCAGCAGAAATGGCTCTCTGATATTCACACCCGTGCGCAGGTAGTCGGTGGCAATTGGATTTGGACTCCCACCTCCCGCCTCGTGAACGAGGCCCGATTTGGCTACAACCGCCTCTACCAGCCGACCCTGCCGGGCGACCTCAACACACCCGCCTCCGCTTACGGTTTGGACACAGGAGTAAGCGGACCTGAAACTGGAGGTCTGCCACGTATCGGTTTCGGCGGCTACTTTTTCCCAGGGCTCGGTGGTTTCAAGTGGCCCAAGTTCCAGGGACCAGATTCGATCACGCAGTTTGTGGATCACATCTCCTACACTGCAGGCAAGCACGCCTTGAAGTTCGGCGGTGAACTTCACTACGACAAAGTCAACAATGCGGCATACGGCAACGCCCGCGGCAGCATCAATTTCCTGGGTGGCGTCGTGAGCCCGAACCCCGGTCCCGCCGGTTCGGCCCCGCTGGAGGATTTCTTTGCGGGCGCACCATTCAAGTCGACTGTTGAAGTGGGGAATCCAACCTTGCAGCTGCACAACTGGGCGTATGCCCTGTTTTTCCAGGATGACTTTCGAGCCACCAGGAATCTGACGCTTAACTTCGGCGTTCGATACGAATTCAGCAGTGTGCCCCAGGAAGCTCACAATCTGCTGGGCAATTTCGAACCCACCGTGGGCCTCGTACAGGTGGGACATCAGATCAGCAGCCTCTGGAACCCCGATCATACGAACTTTGGCCCCCGCGCGGGGTTTGCGTGGGATATCGGCGGTAACGGCCGGACTGTGCTGCGCGGCGGCGGCGGATTGATCTACGAAACCGTGAACTGGCAGTCGTTTGTCGCCTTCAACAATGCCTTCGGTCCGGGCAGCGTTCCGACGGGAGCGCCGATCGACGCCGCGGGAGATACATCCGGTGGCACGATTACGACGAGCAATGTCACCGTCAAGAATTTCCTGAGTTACCCCACCACGTGGGACGCCGCGAATGGGCCGCTTTACGGCGGCAGCACGGTCAATTGCTCTCCGGTCCTGCCCAGTGGCAATCCAGGTAGCCCGTGTCCGATCATGACCGTTGATCGCGGCCTTACCACACCCTACGTGTGGAATTGGACGTTGAACGTGCAGCACTCCTTCACTCCCAACCTTTCAATCGAGGCCGCATATGTAGGCAATCACGGATCGAACCTGACAGGGATTAGAGACATTAATCAACCGCCAGTAGGATCGGGCTGGACGCCCGCTGGTGTGGGCGCTGGAACTCTCGCTGCTTGCCTCGCCAGCGCTCCTAACTACAACTCAACCACTTGTGCTGTCGATACCGGAAACGAGGTCGCCTCGGAACCGTTCAACGCGAAGTTCCCCTACTTGGCTAACATCTTTCAGATGAGTAACGTGTATCGGTCAAACTACGATGGACTTCAAGTCACGCTGAATGCGCGCAACTACCATGGCCTGAGCATGGTCGCGGGCTACACCTACTCGCACGCGCTCGATGATGTGGGCGCGAACTGGGACTTTGGATATGGTTCGGGCTTACCACAGAATGCTCACAACCCAGGCGCCGAATATGCCAACAGCGACTTCGACATCCGGCATCGGTTGACCGTGTCACTCACTTATGCGATTCCCGGTCGCAAGGGCTTCGGACAGCTTCGCGAAGGCTGGGAGGTCAACTCGATCATCACCCTGGAAAGCCCGCAGTACTGGGGACCGATGGACGAGGGAACCGATGCCGCTGGCATTGGTCCTTTGCCCGTAAGCCCGCCTGCGCAGTCTCCGATTCGTTGGAGTTTCTACGGCAAGACTTCGGACTTCAAGTCGCAAAAGGGGGTTGGCATCCCGTACTTCTCCGGCGCATCCAACCCAGCCTGCGTAGCGCAAGCGGCGGCTGTGGATGGAGGAACGGCAGGACGTTCTACAGCTTCTCTGAATCTGTTTGGCTGCTATGCGAATGGCAGCTCGGTAATGATTCCGCCGCCCTTGGGTGAGTTCGGCAATATGAGCAGGAACATGTTCGAGGACACCGGTTTCAGGAACTTCGATTTCTCCGTGGCCAAGAATTTCCACTTCGGAGAAACTATGCGGCTACAGGGTCGCGTCGAGTTCTTCAACATCTTCAATCATCCAAACTTTGCCAATCCGTATGGCGGGCAAAACGGGTTCGGGCTAAACGATCCTTCGGTGCGCCCGTTCGGCTGCGGTTGCGCCACGCCAGACGTAGCGGCAGCGAACCCCGCTGTAGGCTCGGGAGGGCCGCGCTCCATTCAGCTTGGGCTCAAGTTCATTTTCTAATTGTCCGAGGAATTTGAGGGGGTGAAGGAAGGCCGGACGCAGTTTCAGTCCGGCTTTTTTTCGTCGATAGCTCGCGCCGTACGAGGCAGAAGAAAAGGGCCAGGTATGAAAATAAGAGGACGATTTTATTTTGCAGCTTTGTTGGGATTTTTCGCACTCATTCCTGCAGGTGGTTCCGCTCAAAAAGAGGAGCGGCGCGAGCGCACGATCGATGAGATCAAAACCGAGGCCATTCATCGCGCCGAAGTTGGGCAGTACCCGCTGATCGGGCTCGACCCAGGCGACGTGAAAGCGGCTTTCGAGAGCATCCACACCGCCGACGAAGACGAGTGGGCCGCCGGCTTCATGCGCGTTGCGGATCGATACTTCAACGAAGCAAAGTCGCTGGAGAAGTCCGATCCTGCCAAAGCGAACGCCGATTACATACGGGCGTGGCGGCTTTACTCGTTCGGGCGCTGGCCGATTCCGTCGTCGCGAGGCAAGCAACGCTCCTATGAAAAAGCCCTCGAAGCATTCCTCGATCACGCGCGCTTCTTCGATCCGCCGCTCGAGGTTGTACACATTCCCTTCGAAGGCAAGGAAATCATCGGCTACCTGCGGCTGCCGAAAGATGCGAAGGGGTCGGTTCCGCTGGTGATCGCGGTGAATGGATTGGATAGCCGCAAGGAGGATCTGACGGAGAGTTTCAGCGCGATTCTTCCGTTTGGGATTGGCTATCTTGCGGTCGATGGTCCGGGGACAGGGCAGAATCCCATCAAAGTCAGCGAGACCGCGGACCGCATGCTTTCACGGGTCATTGATTACGCGCAGTCGCGGCCTGAGGTTGATAAGAACCGCATCGCACTGCACGGCGTGAGCTGGGGCGCTTATTGGGCGACGAAGATGGCAATCGTCGAACGGGCGCGTCTACGCGGGTGCAGCGCGCAATCCCCGCCGGTGGACAGGTTCTTTCAGAAAGATTTCTTGATGAACAAGCTGTTGGGCAATCGCGAATATTTGTTCGATCAGGTGCCCGCGCTCATGAACATTCTGGAGGGAGTGCACACGTTAGATGAGTTGGGCGAGTTTCTACCGAAGCTGTCACTGGTACGCGAGGACCTGCTGGGCAAGCCCATGGCACCGATGCTGATCATCGCCGGAGTTCTCGACACGCAGGTTCCCATCGAAGACGAATATCTGCTGCTGAGTAAGGGAGACGTGCCGAAAGAGGCTTGGATCAATCCTCACGGAGGACATCTGGGACGGCAGGTGGGAGTGTGGCCGGATCCCTTGATTTTCAAACAAGTAATTATTCCGTGGTTGGTGAAAACACTGCAGGCTCCGGCGAACTAAACAATTGTTGCCTCTTACTAACTATGCCTACCTCCGGCGCGACCTCAGAGTTCGATTCCGAAACTGCCGTAAGTCCGCGCCGGAAGCCGTTCTACGCCTCGCTGTGGGCGCAGGTGCTGTTCGCCATGGCGGTTGCGCTCGTGCTCGGATACTTCAGTCCGGCGCGCGCGGTCGCCATGAAGCCGCTGGGCGACGCCTTCATTCGGATGATCACCATGATCATCACCGTCCTCATTTTCTGCACAGTGGTCACCGGAATCGCAGGAATGAAGGATTTGAAAAAAGTCGGGCGGGTCGGGGGCAAGGCTCTGCTGTATTTTGAAATTGTTTCCACGATTGCGTTGGTGATTGGACTGATTGTGGGCAATGTCGTTCGTCCCGGCAGCGGCTTCAATGTGAACATGGCTTCTCTCGACGCCCGGGCCGTCGCCGATTATGCGGGACAGGCCAAGGCGCAGAGCGTCACGGAATTTTTGATGCACATCGTTCCGACCACGGTCACCGATGCGTTCGCCAAGGGCGACATCCTGCAGGTGGTGTTTGTCTCGATCCTGTTCGGCTTTGCCTTGTCGTCGGCGGGGCCAAGGGCCAAGCCAATTGTGGGGCTGCTGGAATCGCTGACCCACGTCGTTTTCCGCGTGGTAAATATCCTGATGCTATTTGCGCCGATCGGCGCCTTCGGAGCCATGGCCTTTACCATCGGAAAGTACGGCTTAGCTTCCCTGGGGCCGCTGGTGAAGCTGATCGCAACCTTCTGGGTGACGTCAATTTTATTTGTGCTCATCGTGCTCGGCGCGATCTGCTGGGCCGCAGGATTCAATATCGTAAAGTTCCTGCTCCATATAAAAGAAGAAATCTTGCTGGTGTTGGCCACCAGTTCGTCGGAAACCGCAATCCCTACGCTGATGGAAAAGCTTGAAAAACTGGGCTGCTCGCGCTCTCTGGTGGGTCTGGTGGTGCCGACTGGCTACACCTTCAACACCGACGGCAGCAGTCTCTACATGACTCTGGCGGCTTTGTTCGTTGCCCAGGCGACGAATACCCACCTGACGCTGCTGCAACAAATGACAATCTTCTCGGTCGCCACCTTAACGTCCAAAGGAGCGAGCGGGGTGCAGGGAGCGTCTTTCATTGCGCTGGTCGCCACCTTGTCGGTCATCCCGACGATTCCGGTGGCGGGGATGGCTCTGATCCTCGGTATCGACCGCTTCATGAGCATGTTCCGCGGACTCGTGAATATGATCGGAAACGGAGTCGCTACCCTTGTCGTGGCGCGCTGGGAGAATGAACTGGACCCGCAAGCGCTGCAGCGCAAGCTGGCGTAAAAGACAATTCTGTCCCTTCCCGTATTGGTCCAGGAGGCATCCTTTAGTAACCATTACTGCACAATTTTCGCTGCACGTTAACATTCATGAAATATCTTCCAAGTAACATGTTTGCAGGAGGCTGCCATGGGCTCGCTGCGCGGTTCGAAATCGCTTCCGCTGCAAGTGGCGGCCGTCTGTTTCCGCAGGCGGGGAGCGGCAGTGGAGTTTCTGCTGGTCAACACGAACGGCGGAAACAAGTGGACTTTTCCCAAGGGATCACCGGAGGCCCGCCTCTCTCATAGCCAAGCGGCAGAGCGGGAAGCCGCGGAGGAAGCCGGAGCGCTCGGTACCATCGAGCCGCGCCACTTTCATCTGTACATTCACTCCAAAGGCGTGTTCTGGCAGCCGGGCGGGGTGCAGGAGTTTGTGGTAAAAGCTTTTCTGATGGAGATTCACGAATTGCGCCAGCCCGATGAACCGATGCGCCGGCCAACCTGGTTCAGCCCGGATGAAGCCCGGCAACGGCTGGCTAAAGGCCGTGAAGTGAAGTATGCGCACGAACTGCACGCCGTGATCGATCGCGCGCTCGTGCGCATTCACGTTCACAGCGAATTGTGGGGTAAGTATCCAGAAAGCCGCAACGGGCGCGCCGCCGCACACCCCTGAATTTCCACCAACCCGCAATCGCCCGCAGGGGCTAAAGCCCTCGCCTTCTTTGGCTCTTGACGGCACGGCTAAAGCCGTGCCCTTCCCAAACCATTTACGAAATGGCTTGCAATTTTGTGAGACGATGAATCCAGCCCATGATCCAGCTTTCTGGCGCCGGAAAACGCTTCGGACACAAACTTCTTTTTGAGAACACCGACTGGCTGATCACGCCGCGCGATCGCGTTGGCCTGGTGGGCGCGAACGGCACCGGCAAATCCACGCTGATGAAGATTCTTGCCGGGTTGGACACGCTCGACTACGGCTCGCTCACCATTGCCAAGGGAACAACGGCCGGATACCTTCCGCAGGACGGCCTCTCCCTTTCCGGCCGCACTGTCTTCGCGGAATGCATGTCGGTATTTACCGAACTTCACGCCATGGAGCGCGAGTTGGAAACGCTTACTCATCGCATCTCCGAACTCGACCATGAGAGTCTTGAGTATGCTGATGTTGCAGACCGTTATCACAGCCTGGAACATGAATTTCGAACGCGCGATGGTTACTCGATTGAAGCCGACGTCGGCCGCGTATTGATGGGACTGGGGTTTCGAAAGGAAGATTGGGAGCGGCAGACGGATGAATTCTCCGGCGGCTGGCAGATGCGGCTCGCGCTCGCGAAACTGCTGCTGCAGAAGCCCAACCTGCTGTTACTCGACGAACCGACCAACCATCTCGACCTGGAAGCACGGAACTGGCTGGAAGAATATCTGCACAATTATCCGCACGCCTTTGTTCTGATCTCGCACGACCGTTATTTTCTCGACGTAACCGTCAACAAAATTGCGGAGATCTGGAACAAGCGTTTCTGGTTTTACACCGGCAACTACGACAAATTTCTGGCGCAGAAGACGCAGCGCAACGAGCAGTTGCAAGCGGCATATCGAAATCAGCGGGACCGCATCGAGCAGCTCGAGGTTTTCATCAATCGTTTCCGCTACCAGGCGACGAAAGCGAAGCAGGTGCAGAGCCGCATCAAGGAACTGGAGAAGATCGAGCGCATCGAGGTTCCGCCGGAAGAGAAGACGATTCACTTTTCCTTCCCGCAGCCCAAGCCGAGCGGACGGATTGTGGCCGAGTTCGAGGGCGTAGCCAAGAGCTATCCGGCCAAAAGCGGCGCGGAGAACGGCCGCTCAGGCGCAAGTGGGGAGAAAGAAGTTTTCCGTGAAGTGAATTTCCTGATCGAGCGCGGCGACCGCATCGCGCTGGTGGGAATCAACGGAGCGGGCAAATCCACGTTGATCAAGCTGCTGGCAGGCGCGGAACTTCCCACGCAGGGAGAGTTTCACCTCGGCCACAACGTTCAGGCCGACTACTTCGCGCAGGATCAGTACAAGGAGCTCGATCAGGATGCACGTATTCTCGACGATCTGGGGGCGGAGTCGCCACGTTCCACTCAGACCGAACTGCGCAGCCTGCTGGGATGTTTTCTGTTTTCTGAAGACGATGTATTCAAGAAAATCGGAGTGCTTTCCGGCGGTGAGCGCGGACGCTATGCGCTGCTGCGCCTGCTACTGCATCCGGCAAATTTTCTGCTGCTCGACGAGCCCACGAACCACCTGGACCTGCGTGCCAAAGACGTGTTGCTCGATGCACTCATGGAATACACCGGCACAGTCGTCTTTGTGTCGCATGACCGTTACTTCATCGATAAGCTGGCCACGCGTGTTTTCGAAATCGGCGACGGGAAAGTTGAGGTCTATCCCGGCAACTACGAGGACTATCTCTGGCGCAAACAGGGCGGAAGTGCCAGGCAGAATGAGGCGATTCGCCAACAACTAAGCGCGACTGAGCCCGCTCTTCAGACTCCTTCCAACGGTAATCGTCGTTCCCGCGACCTGTCCTCAAGCGACTCGCCTTCCGGTAACGACGCGCCTGATTCCAATAAGAAGCGCCTGAATCCCCTCAAACGCAAGAAGATGGAGGAGCGCGTCCATGAACTGGAAACAGAAATCAGCCGAGTGGAGGACTCCATTGCCCAGTGTGAAACGGCCATGCAGGACTTTAAAAGCGCCGAGGAAAACCAGCGCCAGGCCCAGGAATTGGAACACCGTAAATCCGCACACGCCGCGCTGGTTAAGGAATGGGAAGACCTCGCGCAGTCACTGCAGGAGGCCGATTAACGGCCCATCCCGCCGCGCAACCGTACAGCCTCTTCCGTAATCTCGAAGGATTGCTTACCTGTGTGAAATAGTCAGATTGGCCTATGGGACACGAACTGACCGGCGGCCCAAAATTCCAGACCCAGCGCAGGCCGGCTAGAATAACGTGCGGCGCGCGGAACCGAGGAAGGTCGCAATGCTTCAACCGTCAGACTACACATACAACGGAAAATCAGCTTCGCCAGCTTCGAACCCAAACTCCTTCAATCCGGTAAAGACCGTCACCGCGCCCATCGAGCAGGCGACAATCGGCCGCACGCTCGTGATCAAGGGTGAGCTCAGCGGCTCCGAAGCGCTCTATATTGATGGCCGCATCGAAGGCAAGATCAGCATGCCCGATAACCGCGTCACCATTGGCCGCAACGGCATTGTGCAAGCCAACATCACCGCCCGCGAAGTCGTAGTCCTGGGCAAGGTGAGCGGAAACATCGAGTGCAGCGATCGTGTGGATATCCGCAGCGAAGGCTCGGTCACTGGAGACGTTTCCACAGTACGCATCAGCGTGGAAGACGGTGCCGTGCTCAAAGGCGGGATTGAAGTACGCAGCGGCGAGCATAAGCAGAACAAAGCGCAGACTCAGTCGAAACCTGTGGAAGCCCCGAAGCCCGTTGCCGCAGAGGCAGCAAAGGCGATGGCAGCGCCCACTGGCGCGTAATCGCTTCACGGCCGATATTGCAAAGTCAAAAGGGCACGCTCACGCGTGCCCCTGTTTCTTTCGAGCTCCTTTTTTTGACTTGTATCTGTACAACCGATCTCGCCTACCTACTTGTTCTCTTTTGGCTTCAAGTCCAAAGCCGCGGAATTCATGCAGTACCTAAGCCCTGTCGGGGCGGGACCATCCTCAAAGACGTGCCCCAGATGGGCGCCGCAGTTGGCGCAGCGGGCCTCGGTGCGGACCATCCCATAGCTTGAATCCTTGTGTTCTTCGACTTTGCCTTCGTCCGCGGGCTTAAAGAAACTTGGCCAGCCCGTTCCGGAATCGAATTTCGTGGAGGAATCGAACAACGGCTCACCGCAGCAGACACAGTGGTAGGTCCCGGCGTCCTTCGTCTTCCAGTATCTCCCGGTAAAGGCGGGCTCCGTACCTGCTTCACGAGTTACGTGATACTGCTCCGGCGTCAGCTTCTGTTTCCACTCAGTTTCACTTTTTGCCAATTTTTCTGCCATGCATGCCCCCCAGTTTAGAAATGCTTTTTCATCACTTTATCGGATGGTTGAGTTGGACTCTTCGTTAGATGCTCTACTGTCGAAAAAGAGGCGAATCTGCTAAGTGGCGGCACTCCCGATCACATCTTGTCCTGCCTTGTCTGTGACGTCCGTCACAATGACATTGTGACATCCAGACTTGTGGTGCACAGCCTCCGCAGGCGAGTATCGCTGAAACGTCTGCGAGTACCAATGGCCCGGCGTCCCCCCAAGAGGCTCCGGGCCTCTTTGTTGCTTAGTCCGCGCGTTTATCTCCAATGTTGCGGTACTTGCCTCTGAAAAACAACAACGGTTCGCCTTCGCGCACCACTACTTCCTCTACCTCTGCGATAAAGATTGTGTGATCGCCGGCGTCCTGCGCTGATTTCAGCCTGCATTCCAGATAGGCGAGCGCGCCATGCAATATCGGAGTGCCCTGCGCCGTGCGGTCGAAACGCGCCCCAGCCTCGGCTTCGGCCCGCTTCTCTGTTCTTGCCACCCGGGCGTAGTATTCGGAAATCCCACGCTGGCCGGCCGCCAGAATGTTTATGCCGAAACGCTTCTTGGCGTGCAGATGGGCGTGGGTATGCGCGGTATGGTCCACGCACACAAGGATAAGCAGCGGATTGATGGAAACGGAGGCGAACGCATTAGCGGTCATGCCGTGAACCTCGCCGTCCAAGTCCACCGTCACGATAGTCACTCCGGTAGCGAAGCATCCCATCGCATTTCGGAATTCGAGTGGACTGACGCTCATAGCGTTTTCAGGGTTACCGGGCTCACGACTGCCTACATTACCACGCTGCGGCTTCTGGTCCAGCTTCCGGGCCAGGAGGCGACAGGCTGTTGTATGATTCGATGCATCCGCACATTAGCGGGAATTAATCCGTGACTTCTACTGTCATCAGAACGATGGCTCCAGAGCGACGTTCGGAGTGTGCCTCAGAGCTGGTCAATCTGATGCCGGGATCGCCCATTTCGCGTGATCTCGCACTGCGAATGATTCTCTGCCGTGACGACGATCTCTCCGCGCTGCTCGCTGCCGCCCGCGCTGCTAAAGAAAACTTCAAGCCCGGAGTTATCACCTATTCGCGAAAGGTTTTCCTGCCGCTGACCAACCTCTGCCGCGACTACTGCGGTTATTGCATCTTCCGCCGCGATCCCGGAGAGCCGGGCGCGCATACCATGACTCCGGAAGAAATCCTTTCCACGGCCCGCGCCGGAGAAATGATGGGATGCACAGAGGCCCTCTTCAGTCTTGGCGACAAGCCGGAACTGATTTTCCCCGAAATGCGCGAAACGTTGCGGCATCTTGGCTACAAATCTACGCTGCACTATCTGGAAGCCATGTGCGAGCTTGTGCTGCGCGAGACAAATTTGCTGCCGCACCCAAACCCGGGCCTGCTTAGCGCGGAATGGATCTCCCGCCTGGCTGCCGTTTCACCTAGTATGGGTCTGATGCTGGAAAGCACCAGCCACTCGCTGCTCGCTGCGGACGCCGCCCACAACAACGCTCCCGACAAAGTCCCGGCCAGGAGACTGCGTACCATTGAGGAGGCTGGAAAATTACGAGTTCCCTTCACTACTGGCCTGCTGATCGGTATCGGCGAGACTCCTGAAGACCGCGTTGATACACTGCTGGCGATTCGCGACTTGCACGAGCGCTACGGTCACATCCAGGAAGTGATTGTCCAAAACTTCCGCTCCAAGCCGACTATTCCGATGGCGCACGTGCCAGAGCCCGGCCGTGGCGAAATGCTTCGCACAGTGGCGGTAGCTCGTTTATTAATGCCCAACGTCAATATTCAAGCGCCTCCCAACCTCAACGCGCCGTATTATGAGGAGTTGCTGGATGCTGGGATCAACGATTGGGGGGGGGTCTCGCCACTGACGCCGGATTACATCAATCCCGAAAAGCCCTGGCCGCATCTGGAGGAACTGCGCCTGCGAACCGAGAGCAAGGGATGTCAGCTTCGCCAGCGTTTGCCAGTTTATCCGGAATTCTTACCGGAGCTGGAACACACTTCGCGGCCAGAATTGTTGACGGAGAAGCTTCGAGCCGCCCGCGACAGTGAGGGCCTCGCCAAGGGTACGGAAAAGAGGGCGGCATGATCTGTGTACTTACCGGAGGGACTGGCGGGGCCAAGTTTGTGGATGGTTTGCGCCAGGTCATCCCGGCGGAAGAGATCACGATGGTCGTCAACACTGGCGACGACTTGCTCTGGTGGGGTCTCTACGTCTCCCCGGATATCGACTCGATCACCTACGTTCTCTCCGGCCTGCTCAGCCGCGAGCGTGGTTGGGGCGTGAAAGGAGATACTTTTCTCTGCCTGCAGGCCATGGGACAACTGGGCGAGCCGACGTGGTTCCACACCGGCGATCGCGATCTTGCGGTGCATCTGCTGCGCTCGCGCCTGCTGGCGGAGGGCAAGACGCTATCCGGGGCCACGGCGACGATCTGCGACAAGCTGGGTGTGAAAGCGCGCATCCTTCCGATGAGTGATTCGCGCGTGGAAACGCGGATCGATACGCCTTCCGGCGAGTTGAGTTTTGAAGAGTATTTCGTGCAACGCTGGTATCAGGATCCGGTAAACTCGGTCCGTTTCGCCGGAGCCACCGACGCTGAGGCTGCTCCGGGAGTAATCGACGCCATTGTTTCTGCAGACGCGGTGCTCATAGCTCCCAGCAATCCTATTACAAGCATCGGCCCGATTCTTTCTGTGCCGGGAATCCGCGAGGCTTTGCGCAGCGCACGGGGCAAGGTTGCCGCCGTGAGTCCAATCGTCGGGAACGCCCCCGTGGCCGGGCCGGCGGGGATTCTAATGACCGCGCAGGGGCTACCTTGTTCCATCGCTGGTGTCGCTAAGGCGTACGAAGATTTTCTTGATCTCCTGGTTTGCGATACGCAGGACGCGCAGGCGGCCGAAGTGCTTCGACGAACCGGCTTGCGGGTGCAGTGTGCGCAAACCATCATGCGATCTGCTGAGGACCGGGCCGCACTGGCTCGAAGCGTGCTCTCATTCACAATACCCGGCTTGCATTCCGACGGACCTGTTACCATCGACAAATCTGCAGCCCGCGCCGCCACTGATCAGCCGTGATTCTCGTTCCCGTGAAGAATTTGTCGGCGGCAAAACAGCGCCTTGCTGCCGTGCTGGATCAGGCTTCACGCACGAAATTAGCGCAAGCGATGTTGCACGATGTGGTGGACGCGATCGCCGCGTGGACATACCATCCTGCCTGCGCACTCGTGACCAGCGACCCCTTCGCCGTCGAACTGGCGCGACAGTACTGTTTCGAGATCATCCCTGATCCCACGAACCCCGGTGAAACTGGCGCCATCGAGATGGCTACGCGTCTCTGTGTTTCGCGCGGCATCGACAGCACGCTGGTCATACCGGCGGACATCCCACTGATTCGGGCCGGCGAACTCGATCAGATTCTGGCGCACGCTCCTGCCGAAGGCTCGGTTCTGGTTCCTGCTGCCGACGGGCGCGGAACCAATGCCGCCTTCCGCCGGCCCGCGAATCTGTTCCCTCTGCGTTTCGGCAACGATAGCTTCAAACCGCACCTCGCCGCCGCCCGGGCCACCGGTAAACCCTGCATCGTGCTGCATCTACCGAGCATCGGAGTGGACGTGGACAATCCTGAGGACCTAGAGCAGCTTCTCGTGCACCCCGGCGAAACTCGCACGCAGAGCCTGCTTCGCCGGTGGAGACTTGACGGCGGCGCGCTTGCAACCGGCACGGAGGGCGTGTGAGCCGGTCACGTCGCCCAAAAAGCAAACGGCGAGGGCAGCAGAAAAAATCAGAATTGAACCAGTTTCACACCGAACTCCGTGTCATCCCTATCTCTCTCGCCGATGAAATCATTCCCGGCGATTTGATTGCCGACAAACTTTTGCAGTCCCTACGAGAACATAACGGCACAATCGAACCCGGTGACATTATCGTCGTCAAGCACAAGATCGTTTCCAAATCTGAGGGTCGCATCGTCGATCTGAGAACGATCAAACCGTCCGCCGACTCCATTGCCTGGGCAAAGAAATACAAGTTGGACGCTCGCGTCGTCGAGCTTGCTTGGCGCGAGAGCCGCGGCATCATCCGTCGCAAGAATGGCGTATTCATTACCGAGACGCGGCATGGTTTCATCTGCGCAAACAGCGGCGTCGACGTTTCCAACGTTGACGGGGGCAGCCACGCACTGCTTCTGCCCGCGGATCCCGACCGCTCCGCACGCAAACTTCATCGCGAGATCAAGAAGCGCACCTCGCTCGCCATCCCGGTTCTGATCACTGACACGTTCGGCCGTCCGTGGCGCGAAGGTCTGGTTGATTTCTGCATTGGTATCGCGGGCATGAAATCCATGCGCGACGATCGCGGACGCCGCGATCCTCACGGCTATCAGTTGCAAGCCAGCCTTGAAGCTATCGCTGACGAACTGGCCTGCGCCGCCGGGCTCGTCTGCGGCAAGTTGAACCGCACTCCGGCCTGCATCATTCGCGGATTTCGTTACGAAGCCGCCCCAGGGCGAGTGCGCGATCTGCTGCGCCCAGCCGCATCTGACCTATTCCGCTAAACTTCGCTACACTGTACAAACGTGGGAATGCGTCCTGTAAGGAGGGAACCCGTGCCCCGCCAACTCTCGATAATGGAACTGGAAAGTTTTCCCTCTCTCGACTGGTTCGATGTTGCGGGGACCGTCTCGCCAGCCGTGCGATCTTCGCTGGAGCGAATCCTTGAAAGTCAAAACGGCGACTCTATTTCCCTGCATGAGGCGTATGCGCTCGCAAGCGTCGATGGCGACGACCTGCTCGGCTTGCTTGCGGCCGCCAATCTGCTTCGCGCCGAACTCTGCGGCAACCTCGTCACCTACGTCGTGAATCGCAACATCAACTTCACCAACATTTGTTTTGTCGGGTGCAAGTTCTGCGCCTTCAGCCGTGGTCCGCGCGAGTCGGATACGTACTTTCTAGAGCCCGACCAAGTCGCGAAAAAAGCCATCGAAGCCTGGCAGCTCGGCGCCACTGAGGTCTGCATTCAGGGCGGACTGCCGCATGGATTGCCTCCGTTTTACTATCGCGACATCTTGCGCGCAGTGAAGAACGCAGTGCCCGGGATGCACATTCACGCGTTCTCGCCCATGGAAATGGTCTATGGCGTTGAACTCACCGGCATGTCGCTCGCCGACTATCTTTCAATGCTTCGCGAGAATGGCCTCGGCACCCTGCCGGGAACGGCAGCTGAAATTCTCGACGATGGAGTCCGCAACATTCTGTCGCGCAACAAGCTTTCTACCGCGCAATGGATCGAAGTCATTCGCACCGCCCACCGCTGCGGCATTCGCTCTACTTCGACCATGATGTACGGACACACGGAAACGCCCGAGCACTGGGTTCGCCAGATCCGCTTGCTGCGCCAGATTCAGGATGAAACTGGAGGCTTCACCGAATTCGTTCCGCTTGGCTTCGTCCATCAAAACACGCTGCTGTTTCAGCAAGGGTTGACGCGTTCCGGGCCTACTTTGGCTGAACACCTCAAAGTGCATGCGCTGGCGCGGCTTCTGCTCGCCGGATCGATCAACAACATCCAAGTTTCGTGGGTGAAGCTGAATCGCCGTCTCTCGCAACTCTGCCTGCACGCGGGCGCCAACGATTACGGCGGAACACTGATGGAAGAAAATATTTCGCGCGAAGCCGGAGCCACCGCCGGCCAGTACACCAGCGCGGAAGATTTTCAATCGCTGATCCTCGAAATAGGCCGGGTCCCAGCCGAGCGCAACACCACCTATACGCGCATCCAACTCAAGTTGCGGCTCGACGCATTCACTGTCGAAGAAACGCAGGAGCCCCAATTTGCCTGACGCGCATCCCATCGCAATTCTGGGGGGAACCGGACCCGCGGGCATGGGCCTCGCCCTGCGCTGGGCGCGAGCAGGTGAGCCTATCATCATCGGATCGCGCGATGCGCAGCGCGCGCAGGAAGCAGCCTCCGAGATCAAGAAGAAAGCCGGAGGCCAAGCCGTCGTCTCCGGACTGGAAAACTCTGCCGCCTGCGCCGCGGCCGATCTTCTGGTCCTTACGGTGCCGTTCGAGGGTCAAGCTACGCTGCTGAAGCAGCTAAAATCGGCGGTCCGCCCCGGAAGCATTCTGATCGACGCCACCGTCGCTCTAGCCGCCAGCGTAGGCGGTCGCGCCTCGCGCACGCTTGGCGTCTGGCAAGGCTCGGCCGCGCAACAAGCAGCCGAACTCGTTCCCAAGGGAGTGAGCGTAGCTGCGGCGTTCCACAATCTGTCAGCTGAGTTATTGAATGGAGACGAAGCGCTCGACTGCGACGTCATCGTCTGCAGCGACGACGCCAACGCCGCTCAACTCGCGCGCGCTCTCGCCGCGAAAATTCCAGGCGTCCGCGCAATCGACGGCGGCAAACTAGAAAACGCCCGCACGCTGGAACAGATTACCGCTCTTCTCGTTGGACTGAATATCCGACACAACGGCCACGGAGGAATCCGCATCACCGGGCTGCCGCCGGAAGCGTACCGCTAGAGTTCACGCCTCTCAGAAGCCTACGAAAACTCCCAAAGGAGCACGAAGGCCCTCAGGGGCTAAAGCCCGCGCCCCTTTTGGATCCTGGCGGCACGGCTGAAGCCGTGCCCTTTCAAAATATTCCCTTCCACAATTGCTTTCGACATTCCTCGCGGCAACCGAGCCGCGCCCTCTAAAAACGTGAGATACGAGGCCCGCTAGAACGAAAATTTCAGAGAAAATTGAATCAGCCGTGGCGTGCCCACCGTTGACGTAATCGGCGCCGAGCCGCCAGCGGACGAGACCGCTGCCAATGCCGGAATCTGGAACGATGGATGGTTGAACAGATTGAAAAAATCCGCCCGGAATCGAAGGCTCTCCCTCTCTCCAAGCCTGAATGCCTTATCCAGCGTGAAGTCGACATTCTTCTGCGGCGGTCCAATGATGCAGTTGCGCGGCGTGTTGCCGTAAACCGTTGCATCACTCGGCGAGCCATTAGAAAGCGTCGGGGCCAACGGATCGGGAGTATAAGCCGCGGCAATTACCCAGTTACTCAGCCGCGACTCCGGGCTGCCCCGGCTCGGGGCGTTGCCACAACCAAATCCGGGACCGAATGTTGCGGTCGACGATGGGGTGCTCGCCAGAGCATAGGCCGTGCCTCCCGCAGGATCGTAAACAGTGATCGGCGCACCCGATTGCAGGACGATTACGCCGCTAGCTTCCCAACCGCCCAGCGCTCCCTTTGTGAAACCGCTGGAGTTGGAAAAGAATGGGAGTTGGTAGACGGCGCTGGTCACGAAACGCTGCCGGCGGTCGAAATCGGAAAGGCCGCGAGAGGCCGCCGCATCATTTTGATTGTTGACGCGCGTAAGAAACGCCACCGAAGCGGTTGAAACGTCGTCAATCGACTTTGCCCAGGTATAGGCGCTCTGATAATACAATCCCTTTCCGAAACGATGAGCCACCGTCGCTTGCAGTGCGCTGTAGTGCGAGTCGGAATTGGGAGCAAAATCTTCGAAATCTCCCGGCGCAATGCCAATATAAGGCGCACGAAGAGAGGCATTCTCCGTAGTCGTGTCCGTGATCGTGCACGACAGGCCCTGCGCCTGTAAATTAGCGCATCCCTGTCCCGGCACGACGACTGGAGTCTGCGGCGTGGCCAGCGTGGCTTGATCGGGATCGTAAGTCGAGCGCAGCCGAGTGCCCTTGGTGCCCACGTAACCGAGTTCTATGAACCAGTCCCGGCCCAGTTCGCGTTGAATAGTGAAGTTCCACTGCTGCGTAGTGCCAACAACCCAATGCAGCGGCACGGCGAGTTGAATCAAACCATTCACGTTGCCGCTGAAAGTTCCTCCGCAGGCCGTGCCCACCCCGAGGGCCTTATTATTTAGCTTGCACGGGGTTCCTACGCTCTGCAGGATCGCCGCCGTCGGTACGTAAGTCTGCGTGGGATTGGCACCGAGCGCCGGAACACCATTAGGAAATGCGGCGCTGTGCGCAAACAGGTTGGCCAGACTATCCGCTCCAGGAAGGAAGCCCACAAGAAACGGGTAGGTCGGAGGAACGATGGCAAGGTTGTCAACTGCTCCCAGGTCCTCGCGCACGCTGTAGATGCCGTAGCCGCCGCGAATCGACGTGGTGTGCCGCCCCGCCAAGTCATAAGCGAAACCGATACGCGGCTCCCACACCGTGGCATATTCATTGTTAAGTCCGGCCGGGTTAAGGGTTCCGGTAATGCCGGAAAGTCCAAACTTGTTGACGCACTTCGGGTAGACATAAGGCTGGCCGGTTGTAATTGCCAGAGTAGGGTCGGTGTTTCCGGTATGGCAAAGCGTGTCGTAAGGCGCGCCCGCAAACTCGTTTCTAAAGCCAAGGTTGAGAGAGAGCGTCTTGCTGACCCGGTAGTCATCCTGCGCAAACCAGGCGTAACTGGGAATGCGATAGTCGTGATTGCCCAGGCCGCCGCCGCCTTCGCCTAACAACGGAGCGCCGGCAAGAAAGCTTTGAAAATCCGAGCCGAATCCACTCGCGTCGGAAACAAAGAAAATCAGTCCATTGTCGGCAATGGGCAAGCTGCGGCGCATGGCAACGCGATCCGCCTCTCCGCCAAAGCGCATTTGATGCGCTCCCTTACTCCAACTTACGGTATCGACCCAACTGTAATTGTTGGAAAGGGCAGACTGCAGTTGGGTGGGATACGCACCAAATGCAAACGTGTCGAATTGAAGCCGGTAGATATTAGGATCGCCGGCCTGGCCGTTTACGCCTGTTGCGGTGGGCAGATTAATTCCGACCTGCGCGTTCGTGACCGGAGGCTCATTGTTCAATTTGTCGCTGATGATGTTTACGCCAAAGCGGAATTCGTTGATCAGAGTATTGCTGAACACATGCGTTTCGGTAATGCTGCCGAAACGGCTGTGCAGCGGGATATCCAGGGGGAAGTTCAGGTTGTTCACACCCGGTTGTCCGCCGGTTTGAATGCCGTAAGAATCTGCGCCGAAGGGCTCAAAGGTAGTTGAGTTCGACCAGAAGAATCTCTCGGATACGCGGTCCTTCCCTCCGCGAAACTCGCGGTCCCAATTCGCTGTGAACTGATTGTCAGTAAATCTCCCTGGATCGGTAATGAGGAACGGCTCCATCGTGCCACACGCCGTGGTTGAAGGGACATTGGAGAGCAATGGGAATAAGTATCCTCCCGCACCGGCGCCAAACTGATTGCTCTTTACATTCAGCAGATTGAAAGCGACAGGATCAATCGTAGAAGCTCCGCAGGCAGTTCCCAACGCGGCAGGCGACGCGCGATCGGCGGCGGAGACATAGGGAATGCTGGTATTGATAAACGTTCCCGGCGAATCGCCGCTGCGCTGGCGCGTGCCCTGCAGATTGAAGTAAAAATAGCCCAGCTTGGCTCCCGGGCCGATGGGCCCGCCGATGTCGCCACCGAAAATGTTCTGCTTGATGACGACCTTGCCGAGAAAATAGTCGTTCGCATCGAGCGAGGTGTTCCGGAAATACTCCCACAAATCACCGTGAAATTTTGCGCTCCCGCTTTTCAGGGAGGCATTGATGTTGCCGCCGCCGTTGCGTCCCTGTGTAGCATCGTAGAGGCTGGTGCTGACCTTGAACTCCTGGATCGCGTCCGGACTCGGCAAGGGCGTGTAGGTCAACTCGCCGAAAGCATAATCAGCGACCGTGATGCCGTCGATCAGATAGTTGTTGTTATCCTCGCGCCCGCCGTTTACGTGCATGTAAACCTGGCCACGGCCAAGCTGCGCGGCACCATTCAAATCGGAAGACGCTCCTGCGGACAGCGTCAGCAGCTGCTGAAAGTTTCGCGTAGCCAAAGGCAAATCTGTGATCGTCTGCGCCCCTAGAGACTGGCCCGTGGTGGCGTCCGTCGTGTTTACCTGCTCCACCTGGGATTGGACTTCCACGACTTGCGTCACCGTACTCACCTTGAGCACGGCGGTCATGCGCGTGGTCTCCGTGATGCGCACCACTATTCCCGGAAACGTAGTGACCGGAAAACCCGGCTGCGCCACCTCGACCGAGTAGGTGGCCACCGGCAGCAGAGTGACCACGAATAATCCTGAGGTGTCGGTTGTCGTCTGGCGAAGCACTTCACCTGTGGCTTCGTTCTTGACGATCACTTTGGCATTTGCGATAACGGCTCCAGATGCATCCTGGACTACGCCTTCGATAGCCCCCGTGGCTCCGCCTTGCGCGAAAGTCATTCCAGCAGATAGCGCGACGAAAAGACTTGAGGCCACCAGCATCTTCCAAAGTGATTTCATTTTGTCCTCCGAGTGGACAATTTGTTCTTGGCTCACTCGCCCCTTGAACGGCGAACTGATGGGCTTAAGGTAAGTGGTGAGATAACAAGGGGATATATCACGATCCCGTATCGATGTTCAAGGAATAAGCGAGGGATCGCTTACTATGCAAGCGACGCATACACTCGATTGGAATTTTCAATCCCGAATATTTGTGGATGGATCTAATCTTCGACGGCCTGCGCCGTCATCTCAACAGGCTCGCCGCCGGCAACGTTTTGAGCTACGATCAAGCGCCGGGCCTCCACACGAATCTTCGGAAGCTGCAATCCAAACCAGCAGGCGCCTGCGAGTGATGCCATGCCGCCGATCGCAACGGTCAGCGGTGCCCCTAATCGTTCAGCAAGAGCGCCGCCGAGCAACGCTCCAATCGCCATGCCCATCAACATCATCGAACGCCACAAACAGCAATGCCGCCATTCTCAGCGTGCGACAATGCATCGCAATTCTCCTCGCGCCGTCATAAGTAATGAGTCTGAAAAAGACCTACGCCTCACGGACTTGGACAAAGTACCCGTTGCCCTCTGGCAGGTAACGCGGACGCGGTCCGTTGACTAGACTCATCCCCGGCCCTAACATGGCTGGCCAGAGGCTGGCGTACTCGTTATGATCGGCCGGATCATCTCGCATTACCGTGTGGTCGAGAAGCTCGGTGGCGGGGGCATGGGTGTGGTGTACAAAGCCGAGGATACGAAACTGCACCGCTTTGTAGCCCTAAAGTTTCTGCCAGATGAGGTCGCTAAGGACGCGCAATCTCTCGCCCGTTTCGAGCGGGAAGCGCAAGCCGCTTCTGCGCTGAATCATCCTAACATCTGCACCATCTACGAAATTGGCGATGACGACGGCCAGCCCTTTATCGTCATGGAGTTCCTTGAGGGACAAACGCTAAAACACCAGATTGGTAGCCGGCCTCTCGAAATCGAAACCGTGTTGTCCCTGGGAATCGAGATTACCGACGCTCTCGACGCCGCCCACGCCAAAGGCATCGTGCATCGTGACATCAAGCCCGCCAACCTCTTCGTCACTGATCGCGGACACGCCAAAATTCTCGATTTCGGTCTGGCAAAAGTTGGCTCGGTCATCGTCCCAACGTCAGGCGGATCACGCACGCTCAGCGAAGGGCACCTCACCAGTCCGGGCAGCACCCTGGGGACAGTGGCCTATATGTCGCCGGAGCAGGCGCTGGGCAAAGAGCTCGATGCTCGCACTGACTTGTTTTCTTTCGGTGTGGTTCTCTACGAGATGGTCACGCGCACGCTTCCGTTCCGCGGCGATACGTCGGCCGCCGTTTTCAACGCCATCCTGAACAAGGCCCCTGAGCCAGCCTTGCGCTACAACCCGCAAGTTCCCGGCGAACTGGAGCGCATCATTCGCAAAGCGCTCGAAAAGGAGCGGGAAGTCCGGTTCCAAAGCGCTGCTGAGCTGCGCGCCGACCTGAAGCGCTTGAGCCGCGATACGACTTCAGGGCGAATCGATACGGCCCACGCGGCAGCCGGAAAGTCTCGCTGGCGCTGGCCCGTGGCCATCGCTTCGCTGATTCTCGTTGTGACGGCCGCGTTCCTCTGGCTGACTTCGCCTCCTCCGCCACCGCGCGTGCTAAGCACTACCCAGATCACCCGCGATGGCATTCCCAAGGTCGCAGCGGCGACCGATGGCTCCCGACTGTATATCGATGAGCAGGGCGAGAACAATCGTATTGTTCAGGTATCGACCAGCGGCGGCGACATCTCGCCGATTGTCACTCCATTTGCCAATGCGTCTGCCATCGATATCTCGTCTGATTACACCCATCTTCTGATGGCCAATCAGGTGGCCACGGAGGATGAAGTGCCCTTGTGGAGTTTGCCGCTTCCTTCCGGCGCCCCGCGCCGTTTGGCCGAGGTGGTCGCCAACCACGCGAGCGGCACGTGGTCGCCCGATCGGCAACATCTGGCGTTTGCCCACGGCTCCGATCTCTACCTGGCCAACACCGATGGCACCGATCCACACAAATTGATCACCGTTTCAGGATCCCCGTGGCTCCTTCGCTTCTCTCCGGATGGATCACGCCTTCGATTCTCTGTTTTCAAAGCAGAAAACTCCTTGTGGGAAGTGCGGACAGATGGTACCGGGCTGCGTGCTTTGTTCCCTGGAGAAAATGGCTTGCATGATTCTTGCTGCGGCCACTGGTCGGCTGATGGTCGCTACTTCTTTTTCATCAGTTCCGGCAATTCCCTGCACAATGTTTGGGCTATACGAGAGTCCGGCGGGTTGTTGCGCTGGCGTTCGCCGCGGCCCGTCCAGTTGACGGCCGGGCCGCTTTCCTTCGATTTCCTGATTCCCAGCCCCGACGGCAAGAAGCTCTTTGTCGATGCCGCGCAGGGACGAGCGGAGCTTGTGACTTACGACTCCAAGTCTCATCAATTCGTGCCGTTTCTTTCTGGAATCTCGGCGGGCGAACTGGACTACTCGCGCGACGGCAAGTGGATCACCTACGTTTCCTACCCAGACAACGCGCTTTGGCGCAGCCGGGCCGACGGCACCGACCGCCTCCAACTCACCTACCCGCCAGTCGCAGCTGGGCTACCCCGATGGTCCCCCGATAGTACCCAGATTGCATATCTAGACGTTCGGCCCGGCCAGGCCTGGAAGATTTTTGTAATTCCCTCGGCGGGCGGGTCACCGCACGAGGTTCTTTCGGAAACGAGGGACCAGGCCGATCCCGTTTGGTCCCCGGACGGCAAGAAACTGATTGTCGGACAAGACCCTTCTGGCGGTCCGACCGTAATCCGCAGCGTTAACCTCACCACCCGGGAGGTCTCTGCCATCCCTGGGTCGGAGGGCCTGTTCAGCCCGCGTTGGTCGCCCGACGGCCGCTACCTGGCAGCGATGAACGCACAGTCCACAAAACTTCTGCTCTATGATTTCAAAACGCAAAAGTGGTCGGCCTGGACCAGCGAACTGATTGGCTTTCCAAACTGGTCACGCGACGAAACTTATCTGTACTACGACAGCCCTTTCACCGACCATCCTACTTTTCGGCGGATCAAAGTCGGCCAAACTCATTCGGAACTCCTGGTCGATCTGAAGGGATTGCTTCGGTACTCGAGGCCTCCGGCCTTTGGCTGGAGCGGCATTTCCCCTGATGGCTCCCCGCTGATGTCCCGTGACCTGAGCACCGACGAAATCTACGCTCTGGACCTCGAACTTCCGTAGCGATCTAATCTTCGACGGCCTGCGCCGTCATCTCAGTAGGCTCGCCGCTGGCAACGTTTTGAGCGACGATCAAGCGCCGCGCCTCCACCCGAATCTTCGGGAGGTGCAATCCAAACCAACAGGCGCCTGCGAGTGATGCCATGCCGCCGATCGCAACGGTCAGCGGTGCCCCTAATCGTTCAGCAAGGGCGCCGCCGAGCAACGCTCCGATCGGCGCCATCCCCATGAACATCATCGAATAGACCGCCATTACCCTGCCTCGAAGCGCATCGGGCACCATCACCTGAATCAGAGTATTCGAGCTTGCCATTTGCAGCATGATCGTGTAGCCAACGGGCAGCAGCAAAATCACAGAAATCCAAAATGTGTGCGACACCGAGAAAATCACCAGGCTGGCTCCAAATCCGGCGCTGCACCATGCCACCCAGCGCCCCAGACCCTTCACACCTTCGCGGAAAGCCAAAGTCAGCGCGCCCAGAAGAGCGCCCACGCCGGTAGCGCCCATCAGGACGCCCAACCCGCGCGCTCCGCCGTGCAGAATCTGATCGGCGAAAATCGGCATCAGTACCGCGTAAGGCATTCCTACCAGACTCACCAGCCCCAACAAGAGAAGCAGCGCCCGAATCGGCGCAGTTCGGTTCACGAAGCGGAATCCCTCCATCATGTGCTCGAACGGCGACGCCATGGCGGCACGCACCGGACTGTGCACCTTCATCAATAACAATCCAATGATCACGGCGATATAGCTCACCGCGTTGGCAAAGAAGCACCAGCCTTCGCCAATCTTCGCCACCAAAATCCCCGCAATCGCTGGACCGATCACGCGGGCGCCATTGAACATGGAAGAGTTCAATGCGATCGCATTCATCAGATCGTCCTTGCCGACCATGTCCACCAGAAAAGATTGCCGTCCCGGGATGTCGAATGCATTCACCACTCCCAGCAAACCGGCCAGCACGAAAACGTGCCAGACGTGAACCTTCCCGGTCAGCGTCAGAGCTGCCAGAATGAATGCAAGAAGCATCGCCGCGGTTTGGGTGGCGATCACGATGTGGCGGCGGTTGATGCGGTCGGCTGTGATCCCGCCCAGCGGCGCAAACAGAAATACCGGGATCTGGCTGGCGAATCCCACCGATCCCAGCAGCAGCGCCGAACCAGTCAGCCGGTAAACCAGCCACGATTGCGCTACAGTCTGCATCCATGTGCCGATCAGTGAGATCAGTTGCCCGCTAAAGAAGAGCTGAAAGTTGCGGTGTCGAAGCGCCCGCCATGCCACTTGCCAGCGCGACGCCTGCGCTGGCGCGGTATTCCCGCCGTTCCCTGTCGCGTTTTCCTGAATTGGGATTCTGGTCTCGGACACGTTCGCTTCTTTGGATGACAACCACCGGCCTTTAGACCAATATAACTTGAATGCGGACTTGAATTGCGGTCGCGAGAGTCCAAGAGGGATATCAGAATCTTCAGTTTGGGACAGTTTTGGAAATCAATGATCGGATGCGAATTTTTTGACTTCCCAGACGGGCCGGACTGCGCTACAGTGGCAGTTGTTCTCTCCCCGGCGAATCCCTAAGGAAGGGACACTACCATGACTACTCCTCCGGTTGGTGTTGAACGCCGTATTGGACAGCGCTTCGGCTTTAACCTTCCAGTCTCGCTGCGGGACATTGCCTCCGGAACCGAAGGACTAGGTTTTACTCAGGACCTGAGTTCTCGCGGAGTTTTCTTCTTCACCGACATGGCAATCAATCCGGGAGCGGAGATCGAACTCACTCTGAGAATGCCTTCCGAGATCACCCTGGGCGAGAACATGCGCGTCCGCTGCCGAGGCCGGGTTCTGCGGGTTGTTAAACCCGCGGATAGCGGCTGGCAGCGTGAAACCCCCGCTGGACTCGCGAACGGATTAGCAAGGATAGAGTCTGCCGAGACCAAAATTGGCGTGGCAGTTTGCTTGAGCGGCTACGAATATCTTTCCGAAACTGAGGATGATTCCGCCGACTATCGCCGCATTTCGGCCCTGCATGGGGCTTGCGAAGCTGAACGTCCGGCTTCCACAGTGTCAGCCAGTCCGCGCAACGCCGCGAACTGAAAACGCTTCGCGCTTGCGTTCTCCCAGAGCGACCTTTTCTAGCGGCAGGGGTGGGCTTCCACCGGTACACTTTATTTCTGTCGTCGCCCCTTTTCAAACTCCGTGGCTTCGCTTAGAATGCTCTCACTGTTGCGGAGTGGTTGGGAGTTGTTCCTGCGGTGCGCCTTTCCCCCAAGGCTTTTCATCTTGCAGACCGCTTCTGGATTCTCCGCCGCGAGTTGTGTGCATGTGCTCTCAGCTCATTACGTAGGTCACTTGGCCGAGAGTACTCCCCCTATTTAACATGCAAACACCGAGAGAAATCAGCGAGAACCGAACGATGCATGGGATCGCCGTTGCGCTCCTTTCCGAAGATCGGGATCATTTGTCGCAGTTGCAGAGCCGCGTAGAAGCTACGCGCCTGGGCCGGGTTGTTTTCAGCGGCGTGGGCTTTCCTGTCGGACCGACTGATGCCATCCTTCGTCAGATTCAGGATGTCCGTGCCGAGGTCGTCATCGTAGATATCCCTGCGGAGAATCCGCAGCGCGCCATCAAGGCTATTGAACTCATACAAGCCAACACCCTCCAGTTGGCAATTTTTGCCAACGGAAGCATGCAGCAGCCGACCAATATCGTGGCTAGTATGCGCGCCGGAGCCGGGGAATTTCTGGATGACAACGCTGGCTCTGAGGCGCTTCTCGAAGCCCTCACGCGTCTCAGTTCCAACCGTACCCGCAGCCGAGGGGGGCCGGGCAAGGCTCGCATATTCACCTTCCTCAGCGCAAAGGGGGGAGCGGGAGCCACCACTGCCGCGGTCAATACCGCTGTAGCTTTGCAGCAATCTTATGGCAACGTTGTGCTAGTGGATTTTGCACCTGTCGGCCACGCCCACTTGCATCTGAACCTGCGTCCCAGCTTCGGCGTGCCCGACGCGCTCGAAAATTTGCATCGCCTCGACGCTTCCCTGCTCGATGGCCTGATGACCACTGCCAAAGACGGCTTGCATCTTCTCGCTGGCCCGCAGCAGCCTTATCAGTCGATCCCGACCCCAGCTGAGTTGGCGCGCCTGTTTGACCTGCTCGTGAATCACTACCGCTATGTGGTAATCGATGCCTCCAGCCGGCTCGATGCAACCACGCGCCTGCTCTCCGATCTTTCGAACGCGGTGCTCATGGTTGCGCAAACGGATGTGGTTTCGCTGTGGAGCGCGGGCCGCATCCAGGCCTACCTCGAAGAAGGGGCGGGCAGAAACCGGCTGCGAATGGTTTTGAATCGATACAAAAAGATTCCTGGTTTCACTGACGACGACGTTGAACATTCCACTCGCTGCAAGGTATTGTGGAAGATTCCAAATGCGTTTCAGGCAATCTCGCCAGCTATCGATCACGGCTCGCCGGTGGTGCTACAAGAGAGTCAGGAAGTAAGCCGCTCGTTTCGGGCGTTGGCTGCAGCATTGGCCGATGCTTCTCCGACGGCTGAAGGCGGACTGGACCTAGTTTACGGTCAGGAGAAACCGGACACAAAGAAGAAACCGGCCGGCCACCTCGTCATTTCACCCGCCCGCGCTGGTCAGTAGTTTCCAGTCGTCAGTACCGAGTACCCAGCGACGTTGGCGACAATTTCGCAATTAACATCACACAGCAGCGACCCGGCATATCCGCTTCCTAGGTATGCGTCGTAATCGAGGCGTGGACTAGGCTAGTCATAGACTGAGCACATCGTCATCAGCGTCACTCAACCAAGCCGATGATGGGAATGACAGGCGGCGCTGTGATCTGGTTGTGGTGTCAGTGACTGCTGAGAAGTGTGATAAACCTGCTAGGACCTGTTCCATTAGCAGGATGACGATAGGAAATGCGATGATCCGAGTAGCTTTTTTCTATGTTTCTGGGAGCCTGTCTTTCTAGTGTTTGGGTTTGCTCTGCTCCCGTTTTAGATCCTGGCTAACTGCCCTTCCCGCTTGCGCCGGGAAAAATCCCGTTTTTAAAGCTCTTCCCCGAAACTTGGGCTATAAACTCCCCTCGAGTACGTTGCTCGCTGGAGTTGGCTTTTTCTGCGCATAAGATGGTTGTGTGTGAAATGCCCAGGTCCCAGCAGACGGGCGCACCACCAAAATCTCATCCTGCTCCGTGGTGCGGTTTATCACCGTGAGGGTAGTAACTCCAGCTCCGGTCGTGTAAATGAATGCTTTCGACTGCAGGTGTCGCGGATTCTGTGGGTCCATGACAAGCGCAGATTCGTTGCTGCAGGGCGAGAGTTCAGGATCGGCGGCATCCTGCAGGGCCCTGACTAATTGCATCGTTAGAGGGAAGTTCGAAATGCCATCCAACAACGATTGGCTTTTCGTCCAGGTTGCGGCAGCATTGGAAGGAGCAGCCGCTCTTGTTCCGAGCGGAACGTGCAGTACCAACTCCGCCAGGGCGCCCAACGAAACCAGCAATCCGGTCAGCAGTGTTCTTTTCACGGCGAGCCCTCCTCTAAGGCATCCGCATTCGAATCGGCCATCTGCCGCGCACTCAAAGCTTGCCTTCGATGGACACAAACTTGCTCGTGTCTCGCACCTCATTGCTGTCTCTCGCCCAGGAGAATCTTGTGTGGAAGCCCCAGACACCCTCTTTAGGGTGCAACGACAGTGATTCGTCCATGTCGGTCGAGCGATTCACGATAACAATGAAAGTGGCGTGATCGTCGAATTGAACGAAGAACTTGGACTGCATCCCGGAGTTTTCCTTATCGATCACGATTCCGGTTTTGTTGACGCAATCAAAGAACTCGGCGGGTCGCTCGCGGTAATCGGCCAGCACTAAACCCATCAAGTGTGATGCTTGGGATACGGCATCGAACATAGCTTGGCTTTTCAACGCAGCAGCGACCGCGACCGCTCTTTCTGAGGGAGGCACTGGGTCTGAGCGTCTGGATTGATTTGGCTTGCCTACTTTCACATTATTTGGCCCGCATTCAACCTCCCCTGTGCAGCCCGTACACTTAGCATTGCACGCGTCAATCTGGTTGTAGCAAAAGGAACAACAGGCACCACAGAGGGTGACCACTTAAGGACACTTGCCCGAGGTTAAACAAGAGCAAAAGTTAGGTGCTGGAGAAGTCAGACAGACGAAACAACCTTTCGTAGTGACATCCTCACGACATCCTGTCGGACAGGCATAAGTTTGGGCAGCTTGCACAGGCGTCACGATCAGCGGGATTACTGCGAGAGCAAGCACACCCAAAATCGGCAGCACAAACAACGCCAAAAGTTTGTTCATCGTTTTTCTCCTTAGTGGAAGGCACGGCTTCCCGAGCGGAGCGTCGGTCCCGAAAACAGGCGAGTTTCAAGTTGCAGCATTATTCTGCCTGACATCCCCTCACTGCGCAACTCCAAGAAATGTATCCTCAAACAGCAATTGACGAAAGTGCCAGCACAGTGGATCCTGCATGTTGTTCATCGCCAACCACAGTTTGAACTCAGGATTAGTAAACAGTGTTCTTTTCGTAGATGTCGCGGGCCATGATCTGATCGCCGCCAGTAACCTGCTTGAGAACTTCTTCGTCTAGGTGACCAGCTTTACGCGGCTCAACCGCTGTTACCAGACGAGAGCCTTTGAACGTCGCCAGCTCATATTTGGGATCGTTCATTTTGTTGGTGCTTACGAACGTCGAGAATTTAGCGGGGTGTACGAAGTCAGAACCTAGAATCTGTATGGCTTCTAGTTTCTTGCTGGCGGCGCTTCCTGGGGGAACCTCTTGAATACCACGTCGCTCGAATGCGTCGTCACATTCTTTGCTGCATCGTTTACGTTCTCGGCGAGGGTTCCCTTCAGCACGTAATACGATTCGTCGCTGGGATTTTTTCCATCGCCGCGTTCCACCGTTCCCTTGAAATCGAACCAGACCCCGTGCACCGCAGCGGTGGTAAAGCTGAGCTTGCTGCCTTCCAGCTTGCCGCTGCGGAAAAACTGATCAAGAAAAGTTCCGTTATCGCTTCCTCCTTCTCCGTAACGGGAGATGAATCCGGTCACCCTGCCTTCGTCCTCCACAGTAATTTGCACGAACTCTCCGTCTTTCAAAAAGCTGTACATTCCGGAGTACTCCGTACCGGGCTTCGCCACGTGCGCCACGGAGGTTTTTCCCTCGCTCGGAGGCACGGCCTTGGAATCCTGAGGATGCGCTGAGTCGAGCGGAAACGCGACAAAAGCGACGGCGAGAATGGCAGACAACATCTTCATGGAAACTCCCCTTGCCGGCATTTATCGTATCGGCATTTATCGTACTGCGCCCATAACAAAATACATGCCCTCCCGATTTTGCAACATCTGCCCATGAAAGCGCCCAAGCATCTAAGATAGACGGATGTGCGCAGCGCCAGGCAGCGTCCAACCAGCAGAGAGCCAACTACGGGGAAGGGATATCCGTCTGCTGATTACGCCCGACCCTTGGTCTCGCAACTTTCTGCAGAATCTAAGCGAATTGTTTCAGCTGAAGAAATCCGTCCCGGATTTTTCGTCCGCGCCGGCTGCTTTCTGGCCAGACGTCTTCGTCGACCGCAGATTGCCGTGGCGCCGGTTCCTGCAGTCTGGCGTATATCACTTTCTCGCGCTCGTAGCGATCTGGGAGGGATCGCAATTCCTCGCGTTACTGCCTCACGTCGATCCCCAACCCATATTCACCCATTCTGAAGTCGTTTATTACACTCCATCGGAGTATCTGCCGCCGATCAACACGCTCCCCGCAGCGCCAGCGCACGCGCAAAAGGCTGATCCGGAGTATTCTGCCCAGCCCATCATTTCGGTGCCGCCCCAAGCAGACAACCGCTCACAGACCATCGTCACGCCGCCCCACGTCCAACTAAAGCACGATGTTCCCATGCCCAACATTGTTGCCTGGCAGGGGGAACAGCAGATCCCGATCGGCCCAGCACCAGTCGTCCTGGCATCTGAGACATCGCGTCTCGCGCCGCGGATGGAACGGTCTGTAATTGCGCCGCCAACGGATGTGCGGGATGCACAGAACGCCGCGCGGGCCAACGTGCCGACGCTGATGGGCCCGCAGCCAGCTGTGATCGCACCGCCGCCTGCAGTAGAGGCTACCGCCGACCGGCGCATGGGCGATCTCAACATTGGGCACACTTCGGTGATTGCCCCAGCCCCGCAGCTTTCGCTGAATGAACAACGCGCGCTGCCAGCCAGAAGTTCTACAGCCTTGAGCAGTCGATCTAGTCAAGTCATCGCACCACCGCCTTCGTTGGGCGCCTCCGGCGGCTCCCGCGCAGGCGGAAACGTGATTGCGCTCAGCCTTCGCCCCGCGGTGGGCGCGCCCCCCGAGCCGGCTCCGGGCAATCGCCGCGGCACCTTCGCGGCAACGCCGGAAGGCCATCGCGGCACGTCTGGCGCGGCCGGAGCTTCGACCGGGGACCGAAGCGGAAAAGCAAATGCAAGTCGGTCTGACAGCAAAAGTAGTGCCGCGCCGTCGGGACTGTACGTGGGCAAGAGCTCAAATCCGGTCACCTCGCCGGTTGCTGGCAAAATCGGCCCCACGGATTCAAGCCCCAATTCGGTTAACCCGAACCTGATTGCAAGCGCGCGGCCGCCACGGGTCTCCGCGCACTCATCGCGACCCGAGAGTGAGGGCAAACTTTCTGATGTGGAGCGCGCGGTTTTCGGAAACCGCAGATTTTATTCCCTCAGCCTTAACATGCCCAATCTGAACTCCGCCGGAGGAAGTTGGATTATTCACTTTGCGCCGCTGAAAGGGGATACCAACTCCGCAGAGTCTTATTCTCGCCAGGCCGCGGAGCGCGCATCTTCCTCCGTCGCGCCTCCCGACGATCTCTCTGCGCCCTCGGCAACCCGCAAAGTCGATCCCGCTTATCCTCTGGAACTGATGCGGCAGAATGTGAGCGGAACTGTCATCCTCTATGCTGTGATCCACACGGACGGTACGGTGGGCGGCATCCGCATATTGCGCAGCGTAGACGAACAACTCGACCGGTTCGCGAGCGAAGCCATCGCCAAGTGGCAATTTGAGCCCGCCACGAAAAACGGCGCTCCGGTAGAGGTGGAAGCCACGTTTTGGATTCCGTTTCGGCCGGGCAAAACGGGATCAAACTTCTAAGTTTAATAGGGCCTTATTGAAGGCTCAAATGAATTCTTACCGGGCCGCCGCTTTCTTCTTTTCCAGCGCCGCGTAAATTGCTGGGTCGGTGCAAATCTCGTAATAGTTTCGTTCAGTCCAGCCCACGACTGAGAAGTCCTCCGCGTGGACTCGCGGCACGCGGCTCTGGCGCACAACAATTTTGCGGAAAATGTCGCGGTCTACAGGCACAGTGCCGCAGGATAGCTGGTATTCTCCCTTATCTGACGAGACCGAGGGCGGCAGCTTCACCGTGAGCGGCACCAGCGAAATCTCCTGCTCCAACTTGCGGAATGCAGCTTCGTTCATGCGAATGCCGCCCAGGTTATAGCTGATGGCGGAGTCTTCCGCATTCCCGGACTCCTCGGCGCCCGCGGCCTGGAACACATACACGTGGAACGGTCCTGCCTGCGATTCCATCACCTTGCGGGCGCGTTTGTTGCAGGAGGAAAGACGGTCACTGTCATTCAGCGCTTCGGAAATCATAATCTGATGTTCGCCGTCCATGAGATAAAGCGGCGCTGACTCCTGCAGCGTAATACCCACGCCCAACTCAAGTTCGGGCATTCCGGAGCGCTGCATTAATTCGTTGTAGCCGCGCACAATCTCGATCATTTCCCGCGCCAGCACGCAGGCCCGGCTGACGGCGAGTTCCGGCTCCCCGGAACGCTCAAGGATTGCCAGAATAATGGCGTCGCCCTCGAGAAAAACTTTTTGCGCCCCATACTTGCCGAGCAGCTTGTTTACGGGGTCGTAAAAATTCAGGCTGAAGTAAGAGGCAGGATTGAGGCCCTTCTCCATCAATGTACGGGTGAGCCGGGTAGAGTCGCGAACATCGGCCTTGAGCACCACGTGCCGCAATACGCGGTCTTCCTCCGGCTGCTGTTGCTCCTCCGGCAGGAAGAATTCGTAGAGCGTGCCGTTCATGCGGGAAAGCTCGCGCAGCTTCTCGGTGCTCACCAGGTTCACTGAATCGAGCGCGGCGTTCAGCGTTTCCAGCCGGCGCAGATCGCGGTGATACTGGGAAAAATCCTGCAAAAAGCGAGCCGCCACTTTGGCCCGCTCCGCGCCTCTGCAACCGGCGACCTTGGCCACAGCCGCATACAGGCTGGCAGGGGAGAGCTTGCCGTGCTCTTGAATCATGCGCTCCACACGGTCGCATTCAGGCCGTGAGATCAGAGCGTTCTTGAGTTGCTGCGGATTAATGCGAGGAGCGTACTCACTGAGCAAGGGCACGGTGTAGTACGAGGCAATCACGCACTCCATCACCTGCTCGTCTTCGAGCAGACGTACCCACTTCGCCAGTCGCTCCTGCTGGGCGACACCTTCCGCCGTCGAATCATCGGGGGTGCCAGTGCCCACTAGCGCACGCGAATTTTCCGGAGCGCACAGCCAGGAATCGATAACTTCGGTAGTGGTTGGTTCGCCGTAAAGCGAACGCATGAAGCTCCACACCACATCCTGCAATCGCGGATAGCGGTCGGGATCACGATCCCAGTTGCCGAGCATGACATAGTGTTCGGCGCACAAGTAATCGTCGCGGCCATCTTCGGAAAACGCGAGGCGATTCACGAAGAGGCCGTAGCTGGCGAGGGCTGCACTGCTGGCTGTTCCATTCCTTTCGTCATTGATTACTTCGCCAGCTGCGGCCTGGCGCAGCTTAGCCTCTCCGAAGAATGAACGCCGTGTGCGGGCCAACGTCTCCTTCTCGATTTCGCGCAAGGTTTCGAAGAGATCTTGTCCGGTCTTGCGCAGAATAATCTTCTTGCGCACCTGGAAAGCCGCTACGCGCTCGCGATATTCCACGCCTTTTCCCTGCCGTATGCCTTCGTAGGTTTTGAGCAGAACGCGGCAGCGCTCCAGTACTTGAGCAAACTGCTGGTGCATCTCGGTGCGAAGGAATTTGGTCACGGCGAGCCGCGCCAGCAGATCAACAGAAATCCTTTCTTCTTTCTTGGCGCGATTCAGGGACGCCAGATGTAACTCGGCGAGCAGCGCCTTCCAGTCACCTTTTTCCGCTGGGCTGCTGATTATTGGTGCGGTGGCTTTTCTCATCCACGACGGCCCTTGGCTGCGCAGCGGAGCCTCCGCCGCCAACAGTCCCTCCAGTTCACCATGGCGGACAATCAACCCCATCACGTGCGCCCGGGTTGCCTCTACAAAGCGCGGGCTGAGAACGACGTCGTGCCGGAGATTGTCCACGCCGACGGCGAGGCCTTCGAGGGCAATCGACGGCGTCGCCGCGATCAGCTCTGGCGGCGCCAGCTTTTCGGGCTCCTTGCCCAAGCGGAAAATAGGAAGTCGAGGCATTCCGAATATAAATAAAAAATATTGGAAGTTACTGATTACACATGCATATGTCGAGGCTAGCATGGTAAGAGTGAGCTTTGAAGTTACCTCGGTTATGGGGCGAGTTTCACGAGTCGATAGAAAAGGCGCGGACCACTAAAGGCACGAAGTGTCACGAAGGTAAATCATCAGACGTTATGCAGCGTCCCGGGTGAGGTGGAAATATCAATTGTTCGCTTGAGCTGGCCGCAGGCCGCGTAGATATCCCGGCCTCGGGGACGCCTCACAAAAGCAGGAATGCCCGCGCCCCGGAGAATCCTTTGAAACGCCTGCACTCGTTCTTCCGTTGGAGTTGTAAAGTCAATTCCCGGCCCCGGATTCAGCGCGATCAGATTTACCTTGCACCGCAGCCCGCGTAGCAACTCCGCGGCTTCCCTTGCGTTTTGCGGCTCGTCGTTCACGCCTCCAAGCAGCACGCATTCGAACGTAATGTATTCGCGCGTGCGAAGAGGAAACTCCCGCGCCGCCGATATCAACATTTCCAGATTCCACTTCTTGTTCAGCGGCATCAGCCGCGTGCGCAACGCGTCGTTCGATGCATTCAAAGAAATTGCGAGCTTCGGGCGGATCGTCTCTCCCCCAAAGTCAAGGATCCGCGGAACGATCCCCGCCGTCGAGACTGTCATTCGTCGCTCCGCAATGCCCACGGCTTCGACGAGCAGACGCGCCGCCTTCATGAAATTGTCGTAATTCAAGAACGGTTCGCCCATGCCCATGAAAACCAAGTTAACCCGATCTTCCGGCGGCGAGACTTTCTGATCCTTGAGTACCGCGCAAACCTGGCCGACAATCTCACCCGGAGTCAGATTGCGCTTTACCCCCAGTAGCGCGGTCAGACAGAACTGACAATCCACGGCGCAGCCCACCTGGCTGGAAATGCAGATGGTGGATCGACCAGGCTTTTGGGTGGCGCAGCGCTTCAGCGCTGCGATAGTCCCATCCTCCTCAGAACGGGCTTTAGCCCCTGAGGTGCCGGAGTCAGCCTCCTCACCGGCTTCCGAACCATCCCCGGCTTCTCCGCCATCCCCTTCCGGCATCCAGACGGTCTCAACACTCTGCCCATCGCCAAACCCAATCAAATACCGCACCGTCCCATCCACCGACACAAACTTCTTCTCAATCCGCGCCGCCCCAACTGTGACCCCGCTCTGCGCCAACTGCTCGCGAAACGCCCGTGACAGCGTCGAAATCTCCTCCAGCGTTTCCACCCGTTGGCGGTAGACGGCGTCCATGATCTGCTTGGCCCGATAGCCCGGCTCACCCGCATCGCTCACTAAAGCGGCGATCTCCCCACGGTCCATGCCGAGCAAGGACAATGTCAAATGTTCGCCCATTGGACAGCCAACTTCTCTTTCCAGTGCCGATGTGGAACTTGTCTAAATCATTGCAAGATAATGATTCTAAATAACTACGGCGTTATTGTCGCATGCCGCTCCCAGATGCGCTGGATGTGTAAGAATAGTAGTGTCGCGCTGGGAGCTTCCGCATTCTCGCTAGCGCGTCCCAATTCATATTCGAAGTTGAGCTACAACCTAAGAATTCATCATGGTAAAAGAACTTCGCAATATTCGCCGTCAGGTGTTGCCCCACGGCCTCACCGTGATCACTGAACAGATGGAACACATCCGTTCGGCTTCCATTGGCATTTGGCTCGAAACCGGCTCGCGGGATGAGACTCCCCAAGCCAACGGCATCTCCCACTTCATCGAACACATGGTTTTCAAAGGAACCAAACACCGCACGGCTGAGGAAATCGCCCGGCAAGTCGATTCCATCGGCGGCAACATGGACGCCTTTACATCGAAGGAGTGCATCTGCTTCAACGTCAAGGTGCTCGACGAGAACGTTCCTATCGCCCTCGAGATTCTCACAGACCTGGTGCTCCACCCTACATTCGATGCCGAAGACATTGCCCGCGAACGCGGCGTAATTCTTGAAGAGATTAAGATGGACGAGGATAATCCCGATTACCTCGTCCACGAAATCTTCACCCAAAATTTCTGGAAAGACCATCCGCTGGGTAAGCCTATCCTTGGAACGAAGGAAACGGTGAAGCGATTCGAGCGGCAGGCTGTGCTCGACACCTACTCTCACCGCTTCGCGCCCGGCAACATTATCGTGGCTGCCGCCGGACATCTTGACCACGATCACTTCGTCGATCTGGTGGTGAAGCACTTCGAGCATCTGAAACCGGCGCAGAACGGCTTCCACTCCGCGGAGCCGAAAATTGTTCCCCGCATCGTGCTGCGAAACAAAAAAGCGCTCGAACAGGTGCAGCTCTGTATCGGAGTTCCGGCCTATCCCATTGCCCACGAGAAGCGCCACGCGGGCTACATTCTGAATACTCTGCTTGGCGGAGGAATGAGTTCGCGGTTGTTCCAGAATATCCGCGAGCGCCAGGGTCTGGCCTATTCTATTTACAGCGACCTCAATCCTTACCGCGATACCGGATGCATGGCCGTTTACGCCGGCACTTCTCTGGCTTCGGCAGCGAAAGTGGTGCGGTCGGTGGTGAACGAATTCCGCAACCTGAAAACTCAGGCGGTGCCGGAGGAAGAGCTGCGCCGCTCCAAAGACCAGCTCAAAGGCAGTCTGATGCTGTCACTCGAATCCAGCACTGCGCGCATGTCGAATCTGGCTCGCCAGGAAATGTACTTTGATCACTTCCAGGATCTCGACGAACTCATCGAGAAGATTGAAGCCGTGACGGACGAAGATCTGCAAACGCTGGCCCAGGAGTTCTTCAAGACGGAATCCGTCGCCGTGACCGCGCTCGGGAACTTAAGCGGATTGAAGATCTCCCGCGATCAGCTCACCTGCTAAAGAACTGAACACTAGTCTGCGACAGCCGTTGAAAAGGCTTTGAAAGGGCGCGGCTTCCAGCCGCGCCGTAAAAGCGAGAAATGTAACTGCGGCTTTAGCCGCTGAGGCTCACTCTCCCTACATCTTTGCACCTTCCTGTAACTTCCTTACGCGTGGCACATCCCATCTCAGCCCGCAGGTGCAAACCTGCCGGACGACCGAACTCGATACTCACCTTAAGGAGAACACGATGAAAAAGATTTTCAGCAGTTTCGCGCTTGCCTGCATTTTGATGTCCTCTATGTCCGCCCTCGCCCAGGATTCCATGAAGCAGGATTCGATGAAGCAAGACGATTCCAAGCAAGACTCGATGAAGAACGATTCAATGAAAACCGACCAGATGAAGAAGGACGACAGCAAAAAGACCAAGAAAACCAAGGCGAAGAAAGACTCGATGAGGAAGGACGACAGCATGAAGAAGGACGACTCGAAGAAAGACGACGGCATGAAAAACGATCAGATGAAGCCGAACTAATCGTCGTCCGCGTGCCAGCGCGGGCCATCGGTCCGCGCTGTTTCCTAATGTCGAGCCGTACTAAGATCTACCTCTTGCTCCTGACGTTCCTCCTCCGCCTCTGAAGCGGTAGCGGCAAACTGCTGCCCTGACGGTGGTGTCAGCCCCGTTTTCAGATATTGGCGCAAACAGCGCGTACAAGGCACATAGCCATCCCGCATCGCTTCTTTCGCGGTCATCGTCCGCTCTGAGGCTTTGTCACGGATGAACGCACAACCCGGCACATGGAAGAGCTTCGATCCGTCTGAAACCACGACAACCAGGTCGGGAGGAATATTATTACCGGGCTGCGCATGCCGCGATTGGATGAAATTCTTGAACGTGAGCGAGTTCATCAGGACCACGCTCCCGGCGATCAGAGCCATCGCCGCCACCGGAACCAGCCACGCAGACCAACTCGACCACCTCTTCCCCTGCGCGGCAACGTCACTCGCCAGCCGCTTTTCTAACCTCCGGCTGAAACCCGCCGGCACCTCGAGCATCCGCTCATCCCCGTAAAGCTGGACAACATTCCGCATGCCTGCCAGCACCGAGGCGCACCGCTTACAGCTTTGGAAGTGTTCCTCCATCGTCTGACGCAAAGCTGTATCTACTTCCCCGTCGACGTAACTCGAAATCTCTCGCCACACCTGCTCGCAGTTCGCTTTGTTCTCTACCAAGGCTTGTTCCCCTTCTCGAATGGAAGCCGGCTGAACCAGCCCTGTTCCCATCCGGCGGCCAGAAGATCGCGCAGCATCAGGCGCGCCCGCAACAGCCGCGTCTTCACCGAAGCGACAGAAATCCCCAAGGCCTCCGCCGTTTCTTGGATGTTCAAATGTTCCATATCGCGCATCACAAAAACCTCGCGATACTTTCGATCGAGAGTGGCCAGGGCTTCCGCCAGACGTTGGCGAACTTCCTTGCGTTCCAACGCTTCCGACGGAATCTCGCGCCAGTCCGCGAAGTCCCGGGGCGCGTACTCGGCTTCTTCGTCGCGGCGACGATCGTCGATGCCTTCCATCACCACAGTTCGCTCCCTTCGCCGGCGCATCAGGGCCTCGTTCACCGTGATCTGGATCAACCAGGTGCTGAAGCGCGCCTCGGCCCGGAATTGCCGGATATTTGCGAACGCCTTCAACATCGCTTCCTGCGCGGCGTCCTCGGCATCCTGCTCATTACGCAGAATCGCTAGCGCCGCGGCATACACGCGCCGTTCATAAGGCCGGACCAATTCATAGAACAACTCATTCTTGCCGCGCTGCACGTTCAAAATCAGATCCTGCTCGCGCGCCGGTTGGGTCTGCTCGGGATTGATCAACACCATGTCTGGTTCGGACATCTTGTTCGCAATCCTCGTGTGGCGCGCGTGGACCCTTAAGGGCTAAAGCCCATTTCTTACCTTGCGTTGCGGCGCGTACGACGCGCCGGATGCGGATCTTAATTGCACCACATGCCGTCAAGGTCCGTATCAGGGTATGGCTTTCGCCATGCCATAAGCGCCGCTTTAACAGGTCGCCTTCAGGCGCTGCAATGCGGTCAGTACTCCGGATCTTTCTTCCAACCGGTCAGCATCGAAACGAAATTGTTCCAGCCGTGCAGGATCACCATCACGAGATGTCCCAGCACGAAAAATAAAATCGCCCACATCACGGCAAAATGCCAGATGCGCGCGTAGTGAAATCCTCCCATCAACCAGGCGAGCCAGGAGAATTGAACCGGCTTCCACACGGCGAGGCCGGTCAGCACGGAGAGGACGCCCAGACCAATCGCAATGGTGTAAGCCTGTTTCTGCAATGGGTTATAGGCTTCGCGAAGTGGGGGCTTCGGTCCAAAGAAAAAATAATGCTTCACCATGGGCCATACGCCCGGGATATCGCGATGCGTGAACAAGACCTGGCGGTAGTTGCCGCTGAAAAGCTGGTAACCGAGATAGAGAGTGCCGGTTCCGATGTAGATCCACATGAAGGTGAGGTGCCACTGCAAGGCCCCGCCCAGCCATCCGCCAATGGCGAATGCTTTTGGCCAATGCAATAAATCCTTCTGTGGAATCTTGGCGCCGAAGCTGGGGAAGGCGCGGAATATCTGCAGGCCGCTGCCTACCATCACGAATAGAGCGACGGTATTGATCCAGTGGCAGAGGCGCACGACGAACGGATGCTCGTAGACCGCGCGCGCCACAACTATGGGTTCGGCGTCGGTGTCTTTGCCTTGCGCCTCAACAATTTCAATTTCGAAGACTGCTCCACTCATTTTCAAACCTCCACTCCTAGCCTGCAGAACCTCGCCATCGCCGGCGAGACGCCAGCGCTACAAGCCGTAAAACCATGAATAGCCCTGATCTTCCCAGTAGCCGACCTTCTTGAGCACATTCGTAACTTTCAACTCAGTTAGATACTTGGCCTGCTTGTAGCCAACCTTGGTAGGAATTTGCAAGCGCAGAGGCGCCCCGTGTTCGCGAGTGAGCGGCTCCTCGTACATTTCGTAGCAAAGCAGGCTCTGCGGATGCAGCGCCGTAGCCATATCGAGAGATTCGTAATAATCGTCGGCGCAGTTGACCGTAATGAAGCGTGCCGTAGTATCGGCACCAACCATATTCAGAAAGTCCGACAAGCGCGCGCCGCCGAAGCGTCCAATCACATCCCACCCCTCGACACAGATGTGACGAGTGTTCTGCCGAATGCGAGGGAGAGCCTGCACCTGCGCCAATTTGTACTCCCCAGGCTTCTGCACCGCCCCGCTAACCGTCAGTGTCCAGTTCTCAAGGTCCACGCCGGGATCGTCAACGTCATACCCGTTGATGGGAAACTTCGCGAAGGGGGCAACATCAGCGTCGTCAAAAGTCGGAGCAAAATGGCCCGAGCGGAAAAGCCGCGCCGATGCCCAGTCGCTAAAACCAAGCCCCTTTTTGAGCAGACGTTCCTGCAAGCCGGGAATGGCAAAGGCCCCCAGCGCAACCACCGGCGTCAGTTTGAGCAACTCGCGCCGAGTAACGCCCCGGAACTTCTTTTCTTCCATTCGGTGGTCGTTGTTTTTCGTGCCCAGATTTTTCATGCCCGGACCTTCATAAACTGCGTTTGCAAATAGCTAATGTCGACCAGTGTTCGACAGTGAGGCTTACCCAACCAGCCAGTCATAGGATTCACGAGACCCTCTGGAAGTTACGTTCCGACTCCATAAGCCCAGAATCAGAATCATAACGGGAGCAGAAGCCCGCTCCACGCACCTTTTGCTGGCCTTTCGCACTCTTGCGAGGCATACTGATAGTAGCGCGCCCAAGACAACCTCAGGTTCCTGAATGTTCGATCTGCGATCGATCATACCGAAAACGGATCGCGCCTTCCTGGCAGACTCCTTCAGGATTGCGCCCGAGGATCCGAAACAGCGCAAGTTGATGTTGGCATCCCTCTGTCTGCTTTTGGTTGCGCTGGGCATCGTCCTTTGGCGTAATCGTGATTTCTGGTTTCCGGATGAGCAGGAAGCGGAATTCGATGAGCCAATCGAGAGTTCTCCCGTGGCTAAAGCTGTTCCAGTGCACCCTCCCGCTCCAGTCGCGAAATCGCCGTTAGCGGCCAGACCGCAACCAAGGCGGAAACACCGAGTCACGGTTGAAGCCAATGCGATCGCTCCTTCCGCACAGGATCTTCCAGATCCTCCTCCAGTGACCATTAGCGCCCGCACGGTCTTACCCCCGCTGGACGTAGAAGTGGTCGCCGGCGATACGCATCGCACGATCCGGCCCGGCAGCAGTTCCGTGCGCGTGGACTTACAACCCGGCACACCTCCTGAATCGATCCCGGTGCAACCCATCCCGGTGCAACCCATCCCGGTGCAACCCATCCCGGTGCAACCCATCCCGGTGC
>DAIUEW010000008.1:0-9221 GCA_036844925.1 Candidatus Sulfotelmatobacter sp. | reverse complement strand
AACCCATCGATGAAGCCAGCAGCACCGAGCCAAAGGAAATGGCTGCGACCTTAACCAGCGATGCTGCCGAGCGGGTGCAGATGTCCGCCGTTGCGGCGGAGATAGTGGCGCGCCCGGTGAAGCCCGATTATCCTCTGCTGGCGCGCCAAATGAAAGTGCAGGGATCGGTGATTCTGAAGGCGCTGATTGGCAGAGACGGAATCATTCAGAATCTGCGGGTGGTGAGCGGACCGCGCATCCTGGCCTCCGCCGCGGAGGACGCCGTGCGGCAATGGCACTTCAAGCCGCACCTGGAGGGCAGCGAAGCGGTCGAGACCGAAGCCAAGATCACGGTTAACTTCACCATCTCAACGAACTAGTTTCGGATTTCAGTTCTTTGGTCTTAGGCAAAGCCCTGAGACCTGACCTCCAAGATCGAATAACCTGCCGCCAAAAATAACGAGCGCCTCGAATCTCATTTGAGATCGAGGCGCCCGGGCAGCCCTCCCCCAGAACTGCTCACCGTGTAAATTAAATGTGCGGCAGGATTTTGCAAATGGCACTCTCGTGCCACTGCATCGCCCTAAAGTGCTATATACCCTAAGTGATTGCAAATGCTGCTTTTCGCGACTTGTGAAAGCGGAATTGCCAATTCCTCGCTCGCCGCCGGGTCGTCTGAAGTTGCTAGCTCCTCTGCCGATGGATAAATCAGCATTGCTCTCGCAAAAGCCCCATGCCAGCCTTTCAGGATCCCGACATTTACCGCAATATCCTCGACACGTTGCAAATTGGAGTGAGCGTCCTCGACTTGGAGAAAAAAATTGTTTTCTGGAGCGACGGAGCGGAACAAATCACTGGTTATTCGCGAATGGATGTGCTGGGCCACTCTTGCACGGAAAATATTCTTCTTCACTGCGACCAAATTAAATGCGAGATGTGCAACGAGAAGTGCCCATTGATGACGGCGTTGCACGATGCCAAACCGGGGGAGGCAATGACCTTTATTCACCACAAATCGGGATACCGGATCCAGGTGCACGTCTGGGCAATCCCACTGCGCGATAAGCACGGCTCGATCATCGGTATTATCCAGACCTTCGAAGGCGAGTTCGACGTGCACGGTACTAACTCGAACGACCGCAGCATGAAGGAACACGGCTACCTGGATGAAGTAACCGGATTGCCCAATCAAGCGATTATGCAATCCCACCTGCGCGAGACCCTGGGGACGTTCAAAGAGCTTCACATCCCGTTTGGCATCGTGTGCCTGGCGACCGACGACCTGAGCCAATTCCGGGCGAAGTATGGGCACGGGGCGGCCAGATCCATTCTCCAAGTTCTGGGTCGAACCTTGAGGAATACGGTATGGCCGACCGACGTGGTGGGCACCTGGAGTGACAATCAATTCCTGGTAATTTTGATGGGTTGCAGCGAGAAATCCCTGCAAGACGTTAGTGCACGCATGCTCAGGATGCTCGCCAGCGCGACCATTAAGTGGTGGGGAGAAGAATTATCGATCGCACTTTCTATCGGATGTACCGGCGCTCAGCCCGGCGATAGTGTGGAATCCATTTTGCAGCGTGCGCAGCAAACGATCGGTGGAAATCGAGTTACACCGCCGCAGACCGCCGCACCGGCCGGCACAGCCTTATCCACAAAAAGTCTCACGAGCTAATTATGTTTGCAATTATTGGCCTTGTCGTGGTCTTCGGGTGCGTGGTGGGGGGCTATTTGATGGAGCACGGCAATTTGAGGGTGCTCATCCAGCCGGCGGAACTTGTCACCATCGGCGGAGCGGCCATCGGTACGGTGCTCATCGCCAATCCGCTTCACATCCTCAAGCAAATTGCCGCCGGGATCGGCGGCGTGTTCGGCGGCTCCAAGTACACCAAGCAGGCTTACATCGATTCTCTGAAGACAATGTACGACCTGCTTAATAAAGCCCGCAAAGACGGCCTGATGGCGCTCGAGAATGACGTGGAAGAGCCAGAGAAAAGTCCTCTCTTTTCCAAGGGTCCCGCGGTATTGAAAAACCACCACGTCCGGGATTTTGTCTGCGATTCACTGCGCATGGCGATTACCGGCGTCGATGCCTTCGATCTTGACCAAATGTTGGACCTCGACATGGAGGTTCATCATCATTGCTCCGCACTGCCCACGACAGCGCTGAGCAGTATGGCCGACTCTCTGCCGGGACTCGGAATCGTGGCTGCCGTGCTGGGAATCGTCATTACCATAGGCGCGCTGGGCGGCCCTCCGGAAGAGATCGGGAAAAAGGTAGCGGCAGCGTTGGTGGGCACGTTCCTGGGAATTCTTCTCTGCTATGGGCTGGTTGGTCCCATCGCGGCCAATATGGTCAAAATTGCCGACGACGAGCACGCTTATCTATACGTCCTGCGCGTTCTGATCGTGTCTTTTCTAAAGGGTACCGCACCCATCATGGCAGTGGAGGTTGCGCGGCGCGCGATTCCGGGCCACGTGCGGCCTTCGTTCAAGGAGGTTGAGGCCGCCTGCCGAAACAAAGGAGGAGGCGAGGAAGCACCTGCGGCCGCTGCGGCTTCCGCTTAGGCATCTCTCTGCCCAACCCTGATGGACAAGAATACGCGTCCCATTATCATCCTGAAGAAAAAAGGCGGACACGGCGGCCATCACGGCGGCGCGTGGAAGGTGGCCTACGCGGATTTTGTTACGGCAATGATGTCCCTGTTCATTGTCTTGTGGCTGCTCAGCAGCAGCAAGCCGGTTCAGGAGGCGGTCGGCGGCTATTTCCGCGATCCAAACGGCACAGCGGAGAAAAAAGGGTCGATCAACGCCGGCGCCGGCGAGAACTTCATTCTCACGAAAGACGACATGCCCAAGTTAAAAGATCAGCTCGAGCAGAAAATCCAGGAAATGCGCGACTTCGATAAACTCAAAAGCCATGTCGAGATGACCGTCACCTCGGAAGGCCTCCGGATCGAACTCACGGAGTCCGCCTCTGGCACTTTTTTCGACAGCGGCAGTCCTAAGTTGAACGCCGACGGACGCGATTTGCTGATCACGTTGGCGCAGGAACTGGGTAGGCTACCGAACAAACTTTCGATCGAGGGCCATACTGATTCCAAGCCTTACGCTGCTTCCGGCAACTACAGTAACTGGGAACTCTCCTCCGACCGTGCCAACGCAGCGCGTCGCCTCATGCAGGCGAATGGAGTCGGGCCAGACCAGGTCACCCAAGTTCGCGGCTTTGCGGATCAACGCCTGCGCAAGCTCGACGACCCATTGGATGCTTCCAATCGCCGCATCTCGCTCATCGTGCAATACATAGTGGTCAACAATGGCGCGGAAGACAAAAGCGCGAAACCGTCTGCCGGAGCGGAAGAAAAAAAGTCGGAAGAAAAAGCCGCGGCGCCCTCTGCTCAGCCTTCAGACAAAAAAGAATGACGCCATCGACTGTCTTGAAATAACTCTACAATTTGCCTCCCGCCTTCACGAAACCCAGGCTGTATAATCCCCCGTTTGATCCCTTAGTCCAGGAGTTCGGTCATGAAGAGGGTTGTGCGGCTGGCTTGTTTCTTGGTCATATGTTCCGTTATTTCCTCGTGGTCCCAGGAAAAAGTAGACCTGGAGACTATGGGTCGCATCCGTTACGAAGGCTTTCACGACTCCAAAATAATGGATTTCGCCACGGGATTAATGGATTCCATCGGCGAGCGGCTTACTGGCTCGCCCAACATGAAGCGCGCCAACGAGTGGACACGCGACCAACTCACCACCATGGGTCTCTCGAACGCTCACCTGGAACCCTGGGGACCGTTTGGACGCGGTTGGGCTAACCAATACGTCAACGTTCGCATGACCTCGCCGGATGTGGTTACGCTGCTTGCTTATCCGAAGGCTTGGACGCCCGGAACGAATGGCGTGGTGCAGGGTAAATGCATTCGCGCCACCATCGAGGACCAGAAAGATTTCGACAAATACAAGGGCAAGCTGGCAGGAATGATTGTGATCCTCGGCGCCGACATTGAGGCGAAACCAATTACAGAGGCCCCTTACAAACGCTATAGCGACGACGACCTGGCGAAACTCTCTGAGTACCAGACTGCCACCGAACACCCGCCCTTAAGCTTAGCCGACTTCATAAAACGCATGCAGTTCATCAAGGATTTGAACCAATTCTTCGCCGACGAAAAAGTGCTGGCCGTCATCGACCATAGCCGCCAGACGTCGGGCGGCGGCACCGTCTTTGTGATGTCCGGCGGATCCTACAGGCCCGGTCAAACAACAACAGTTCCCCAGTTCGCAATGGCGCTCGAACATTGGACCCGCATCGCGCGCCTACTGCAGCAGAAGAAGGACGTTTCGCTTGAACTGAATGTCGCCAACACTTTTTATGATGACGACCCCATGCAATACGACACCATCGCCGAAATTCCCGGCACCGACAAGAAAGATGAATTGGTAATGCTGGGCGCACACCTTGATTCCTGGCACGCGGGTACGGGAGCGACGGACAACGGCGCTGGAACCATCGTGATGATGGAAGCAGTGCGCATCCTGAAGGCGCTCGACATCAAGCCGCGCCGCACCATACGAATCGGCTTGTGGAGCGGCGAAGAACAAGGCCTACTCGGCTCGCAGGGTTACGTCGAACACCATTTCGGTTCGCGCCCTCGCATGGACGAGCCCGCAATGAAAGACTTGCCGACGTTGCTGCGGCGCGAAGCCGGTGAAGTTACGGTGAAGCCGGAGCAGGCGAAGGTCTCAGCCTATTTCAACGTGGACAATGGCAGCGGCAAGATTCATGGAGTCTACTTGCAGGAAAACGAAGCGGTCGCTCCCATTTTCGAATCCTGGATGAAGCCCTTCAAAGATCTGGGCATGACCACTCTCACCATGCGCAACACCGGTGGCACGGATCACTTGTCGTTTGATGCCGTCGGCATCCCAGGATTCCAATTCATTCAAGATCCCCTCGATTACGAAACCCGCACGCACCACTCGAACATGGACGTGTATGACCGCCTGCAGCCAGAAGACCTGAAACAGGCCGCCGTAATTGTCGCGGGCTTCGTCTACGATGCCGCTATGCGCGACCAGATGCTGCCGCGCAAGCCCATCGAGAAGCCACTGCCGAAAGAACCGAAAAAGAAAGAAGACCAATAGCATTGGCGCCGAGCGGTACGGATAGCTATTTGTGCGGAGGGTGCCCCATCTTTGCGCGTTCTTTGCGCAAAGGTGGGATTGATCCTACGATCGGGGAAGAACGCTGTTAATTAGGGGCTGCTAGCTGACAGCAGAGAGCCTCTCTACTTCACGAACGTCAGCCCATGTGGCACGGCCCACTTGAAAACATAAGCGTAGAGCAGCACGATAATCCCCACGATGGAACCAAGCGCCACCGAGTGCCACGCCACATAGCGGAAAATAATTCCTTCGTTGCCCACCTGCTCAGTGGCGGCTGTGGCAATCGTAATCGACTGCGCGTCCACCATCTTCCCCATCACTCCACCTGCGCTGTTGGCCGCGCACATCAGGATCGGGTCGATTCCCAGTTGCTGAGAAGTAATTTTCTGCAGGCTGCCGAACAGCGCATTCGAAGAGGTGTCGCTGCCGGTCAGCGCAACTCCCAACCATCCCAGGAAAGTACCGAAGAAAGGATAGAGCCAGCCTGTACGCGTAAACGCCAGACCCAACACCGCGTCCAGACCGGAGTAGCGCGTCACATATCCCAGCCCCAGCATAAATGAGATTGCAATCATCGCCAGTCGCATGCGGACCAGCGTTCTCCAAAAAATCTTTAGCAATTGCACGAGGCCCTGGCCGAGCAATAATCCGGAGACAATTGCGGCAAAAAAGCATCCGGTACCTGTGGCCGAAAGCCAGTTGAAGTCATAGCGGGCGGCTTCTGGCGTCGGCTTCGCAACCACGGGCGCGGAACGAAAGACCGCGTTGTGCAGGTAAGGCACATCCCATCCCGGCGGGCCAGGACGCACCTTGCCATTCGGAAGCATGACGCGAAAAGCTGGCGTGGTGGCCTGGTTCATTGCCAACTTAATCTTTGGCAATCCCCAGAGCAGCACAAATAGAGAGAGGATCGCGAACGGCATCCAGGCTTTCAGGACTTGGCCAGTGGTGTAGGTGCGTACTTTGACAAGTCCATCGAACTTCTCTGCCGCCCATTCACCGCCCACGTCATCGCTGATTTTCGCAGTCGGAGCGTGAGGAGCGGCCGGCTTCTCGTCGTAATCAAATCGCCAAATCTTTTTTGGCTTCCAGAATCGCAGGAACGCCAGCACCGCGACCAGCGACACCACGCCTCCCATGATGTCCACCAGATTGCTGTCCACATAATTTGCCCAGAAGAATTGCGTTAACGCGAACGAAACTCCGACCACGGCGATGGCAGGAAGCACCTCGAAGGTCTCCTTCCAACTGACCATGGTTTTTACCAGCCAGAAAGGAACAATGACCGCAGTTAACGGAAGGATGCGGCCAATCATGGCGTTGAGATCGGATTCCGGCAACGCGCTCACTGCCGCCAGCGTGTGAACGGGAGTGCCAATCGCTCCCCAGGCCACCGGCGCGGTGTTCGCGATCAGATTCAAAGCAGCGGCGTGAAAGGGCTTGAATCCCAAACCGATCATGAATGCGCCGGCAATCGCGACCGGTGCGCCAAAGCCAGCTGCTCCCTCAATGAATGCCCCAAAACAAAACGCGACCAGCAATACCTGCAGCCGGCGGTCGGCGGTGATTCCGGCGATCGACTCCTTCATGATTTCAAATTGTCCGGTTTCTACCGAAATATCGTAGAGGTACACGGCGGCGAGAACGATCCAAGCTATTTTCAAAACACCAAAGGCCACTCCGTACCCAAAGCTGAGCCCCGCCAGCGTGGGAGGCATATTGAAAAAGATGATCGCAACCAACACCGCCGTAGTCGCCCCCGCGATGGCGCACCAGTGTGGCTTCACTTTCAGGCCGGCGAGCAGGCTAAAGAGACCAATGATAGGAAGAGCCGCAACCAGCGTGGAGAGCCACCAATGACCGAGTGGATCGTAGGTCTGTGTCCACTGCATCCGAACCTCCTCAGCTTGTCATCCCGAGCAATCGTCTTTTGCGCGGCGAGGGATCTGGGCGAGCCGCGCGTCGTGTCGCGTTCTTTGCGACGCAATAATCGCGCGTTTGGCTCGCTTCCCTGTCAACTCACTTCCCAGCTCTTCGGAACATTCACGTAAGAACGATCCAGATCCGCGACCGACGGGCAACCCAGCAACCTGAGCGTGCGTTCCAAATCCGTTCGCAGGATCTCAATCGCTCGATCGACGCCGGCTTCACCCGCCGCAGCCAAACCATAGGCGTAAGCGCGCCCGCACAATACAGCACGCGCTCCCATGCAAATCGCCTTTACCACGTCGCTTCCGCGACGAACGCCTCCATCCATCAACACCTCGGTGCGGCCCTGCACGGCTTCGACGACCTCCGGCAGCGCCCGCAACGAGGCCGGAAGCCCATCAAGCTGTCGCCCGCCATGATTCGAAACTGAAATCGCTGCTGCTCCTTCATCGATGGAACGCCGCGCATCGTCGGCCGTCAACACACCTTTCACCACAATCGGCCCCTTCCACAGTTCCCGAATCCAGCGCAAGTCTGCCCAGGTTACCGCCGAGGCTGCCAAAGCAGCATTGATATCGACCAACGGCATTTGACCCTTGCCGGGAACAACCACGTTTGGAAGTCCCGGCAAACCGCCGTCGCGCAGATAGTCGATGAGCCAACCCGGACGCGCGAGCATCTGCGAAATATACGGAATTTTCTCGAATACGCTGCCGCTGATCAACTCTTTCAAGCCATTGCGATAGTCGCGCTCGCGGATTCCCGACACCGGAGTATCAATGGTGACCACCAGAGCATTGAATCCCGCGACGCGCGCCCTTTCAATGACGGCTTCTGCGGCCCCGCGCCCGCCCATTAGATAGAGTTGATAGAATACCGGCCCCTTCGAAGCGGCCCTCACATCTTCCAGCCTGTGTCCTGAAATCGTCGAGAGAATGTATCCCGTCCCCGCCCTGCCGGCGGCTCGCGCGGCCGCCACTTCCCCGCCCGGATGCATCATCCGGCTGTATCCCACGGGCGCGAGCATGAACGGAAGAGAAAGATTGAAGCCGAGAACCGTGGTGCACAAACCGCATTCGGAAAGCGCGATCGCATGGCGCGGCCGAAAGGTAACGTCGTTAAATATTCTGCAATTCTCTCGGAGTGTGACTTCGCCTTCGGCGCCGCCATCGAGGTAATCAAAAACCGGCTTGGGGATTCTCTGCCGTGCGATGGGGCGGAAATCCTCGATGCAAACTACTTTGGGCGACGCAACGGTGCGAGCGGCTCTTGTCATCTGCGATTCCTATGTACGGCAAAGGCAGGATATCGTACCACTGTGTCGATCCGCGGAGCGATGGAAATTTCCCAGCGCGACCGGCGTCTACTGCCAGCGCGGCATTATTTCAGCCTAGAACGCGGAACAACACGCCATTCCGAAACGCTGACTTCACTTAAATGGGAGATACACTCGGCGCGCGGATTAGTTTTACTCTTCGGGCTCTGGCGCCGGCTGGTGTCCCTCATCTGATCTCGGATGAGCTGCAATGATTGCCTGCCAGTTCAGGATGGCGTTCCAAAGCAGCCGCTGATCTCCGCGGTTGAGATCGCGATGCATTGGGTTGAAGTTGAAGCAAACAACGTGTCCTTTGCCCACGGGCATGTCTAAGATCGCCGGCCGGCCGATCAGATTCTCCTCTCCCCAGGCCTGTCCGCTCACCACGAACGCTTTGCCTTCACTGTCGCCCCATTCCATCACGACGCCGCTGCGGTCTTCCGGACCATCAAGGCACGTGGCGCAGTAGGCCATTCGAAGCCAGCGCCGTGGCGTGTTGTATAGAGGAAAGTTCTGCCTGAACACGTAAGTGTGCGCGGGATAGCCGTACGCGATGGGATGGTCGGCGCGGTCGAATGTAACTCGCACGTGGGCTCCGGGTGTTCGCGTCGCAGCCTGCTGTGAGGCGGCAGATGAAGCGCCACCTCCTCCGGCCACGCTGCGTGGAACGCCTCCCGAAGACCGGCGGACGAAGCGGACAAGTCCGCCTTCGAGCGCCAACATACTGCCGCTGCCGAGCGTCACCATCAAGCCTCCCTCTTCAATGAAATGCTGGATCTGCTCGAGGCGCATGCGGCAGGTGCGGGCCTGCGCATGTCTCAAAACATTGGTA
>DAIUEW010000007.1:0-100712 GCA_036844925.1 Candidatus Sulfotelmatobacter sp. | reverse complement strand
GGCTGCCTGCGGCGCAGGATGATCACTCCCAGCGAAACCAGAACGAAGGCAAACAACGTCCCGATGTTAGCGAGGTCGGCGGCATCTCCAATGTCCACGAGGCCTGCGGGAATTCCTACGGCGAAACAGGCGATCCAGGTGGACCAGTGCGGCGTCTTATATTTTGGATGCACCGCGGAAAACAGCTTTGGCAGCAAGCCGTCGCGGGACATGGCATACCAGATGCGTGCCTGCCCGTACTGAAACACGAGCAACGAAGAGATCATGCCCGTCAGCGCTCCGATCACGATGACCGAGCGGAAGAGCGGGTGCACACCCAGATATTTCATCGCGTAGGCCACGGGCGCTTCGGCGGCTGGACCGGAGACGAAGGTGGTGTACTTCATCATGCCGAGCAGGACGACGGCAACCCCGACGTAGAGCAGCGTGCAGACCACCAGCGACATGATGATGCCGAAGGGCAAATCTTTTTGCGGATTGCGCGATTCCTCGGCAGCGGTGGAGACCGAATCGAATCCGATGTAGGTAAAGAAAACGATGGCCCCTCCGGTAACGATTCCGGCGAAGCCGGAAGGCGCAAAGGGCGTCCAGTTCGCGGGCTTCACCAGCATTCCACCGACTACCAGGAAGGTCAGGATGGCGCCGATTTTGACCGCCACCATGATGTTATTGGTCTCCGCCGACTCTTTTACTCCGCGCACCAGCAGCAGCGTAAGAATGAAAACGATAAGGAAGCCGGGGAGATTGAAATAGGCGCCCGTCCACTGCCCGCCTGCCCAGACCGGACTGGCAAATTTTTCCGGCAAGTTGAGGCCGAATACCGCCAGTTGCGCTTTTGTATAACCGGCAAAGCCAACCGCGACTGCGACGTTCGAGACTACGTATTCGAGGATGAGGTCCCAGCCGATGATCCAGGCAAAAATTTCGCCGAGCGTGGCGTACGAGTACGTGTAGGCGCTGCCGGCGATGGGGATCATCGAGGCCAGTTCGGCGTAGCAGAGTCCGGCAAAACTGCAGGCGATCGCGACCAGGAAAAACGAAATCGCAATCGATGGCCCGGCGGGCGGGCGTCCGTGCATCAACGCTCCCGCCGTGCTGCCGGTGCGCAGTAAATTCACGATTACGTCGAGAGCCTGCGCATGCAGGAGGGACGGGGCCTGGAAAAATTCTCCGGCGGCCGCAGTGCCAGTAAGGATGAAAATTCCCGAGCCGATGATTGCGCCTATGCCCAGCGCGGTGAGCGACCACGGTCCCAGGGTTTTCTGCAGTCGCTGGCCAGGGGCCTCGGATTCGTAGATCAGCTTGTCGATCGACTTGCAGCAGAAAAGCTGGTTGTCGGAGGTGCGAATCGTTTCCGCGGGTTCCGTGGTTGGTTGGGACAATTGGTGGTTGTCTCCTGAAGAGCTTTCAGCTCCAGGCTGTCAGCTCTCAGCATCTAGCCGGTTGAGTTCCCGGTTAATTTCTGAAACTTTCCGGCTAAATGCCAAGCGCTTAGTGCCGTTGCCTTTACCGCTTCGACTGTCCGCGAGCGAGCTTCTTCACTTTGCGTTTCTTCGATCCACGAGCGTAGTCGCGGGGTTGCAGTGGCTTTTCGGCTTTGCGTTTCTTGCGTGCGCCGCGTTTTGACTTCTTGCGTTCTTCTTTGGTCAAGGTTGCTGTGTTTGCCATGATTGCTTTCTTGGATCTGTAATTTTAAGTGTTCATTGCATTCAAACCCGCTCCAACTGCGCGTATTTTTCCACCAGCTTCTTCAAGCCGAAGCGAGGAAATTGTACCGTAATCTTGGCTTCTTCGCCTTCTCCTTCTCGCTGGTAGACCGTGCCTTCGCCGTATTTTGGGTGGCGCACCTTCTGACCGGGGCGGAATCCACGTTTGCCGGTGGGCTGTTCGAGTGGAACTTTCGGGACGGTGAACTTTTTTCCGCGGGAGGCGAAGAACTCGGCAATATTCTCGATGGAGTTGTAGGGCAGGGCCGGAGGGGTGGCGCTGCGGGTCTTCGCCCCGCCGGACAGCCGAGGGCGGCTGTCCCCACGTGAACTCTGCGAACTTGCGCTTTGGTCTTCGTCTTCATAAGAATAGTGAACGTCGGCATCGTGTGGCTCGGAGCTTCGCTCCGCTGGACGGCCGAGGGCGGCCGTCCCCACATGTTTTGTGGTCATGCCTGCCATGGTGCTGCGGCGGCCGAGCTCTTCGATCAACTGGATTGGGACTTCTTCCAGGAAGCGCGAGGGGACGCTGGCTTCGGGTAAATCTGTGCCGTAGCGACGGCGGTAGACTGCACGGGTAAGGATGAGCTGGTCCATGGCGCGCGTCATGCCGACGTAGCACAGGCGGCGCTCTTCTTCGACGTCATCGGGCTGGAGCATGGTGCGAGAGTGCGGGAACAGGCCCTCTTCGAGGCCGCTGAGAAAGACCAATGGAAATTCAAGACCTTTGGCGGCGTGCAGGCTCATGAGCGTGATCTGTGAGCGCTCGTCGTAATCATCGGCATCACTGATGAGGGCGGCGTGGTCAAGGAACTGGTCGAGAGTTTCGCCGCGATCGCGCGAGTCCATAGCGGCGTTGACTAGCTCGCGGAGGTTTTCGATGCGGGAGAAGGCTTCGGGCGTGTCTTCGGCCTCGAGGATCTTGATATAGCCGGTGCGGTCGATGAGGAATTTCAGGATGTCGGCGGTGCTGATTGTGGGCGCGGGAAAAGAACTTGCGGTGTCGGAATCCGGAATGCTCCTGGCAAGGGTATCGGTCTCAAAAACAAGCGGTGGTCTATTGGCTTCGCCTGCGTCGGTGGAGTTCCCCTCATCGGCGTCACCGTAGGCCCCGCCAAAATCGAAGGCTGTGTTTTCGAATTCGTCAGGATCAAAGGCGGCTGCGGCGTCAGCATCGCCATCAGAAGGCGGGGCTTCGCCCTGCTGGACAGCCGAGAGCCCGCCCTGAGCTTGGCGAAGGGGCGGCTCTTCCCCCATGGCCTGTGGCGGCTCCGGCAATTCGGTACTGTCTTGCAGGCTCTCTGCGAAAGTTCCTGCCAGCATGGCTTGAGCGTCGAGAATGAGTTGCTGGAAACCCTTCAGCGCCGAGATTGCGCGCTGTGGGAGGAGTTGGCGCCGGATGGCTTCGGCTAATGCTCCCCAGAGCGAGAGGCCGGTTTCGAGGGCCAGGCGCTCGATGGTGTCGATGGTGCTTTTGCCGATTCCGCGAGTCGGAGTGTTGATTACGCGCAACAGCGAGATCGAGTCATCCGGATTTTGGATGACTTTGAGGTACGAGATCATGTCTTTGATCTCGGAGCGCTCGTAGAAGGAGAATCCGCCGACCACTTTGTATTTGAGTCCGTAGCGGCGCATGGCTTCTTCAAACAGGCGCGACTGGGAATTGGTGCGGTAGAGCACGGCGGCGCGCGGAGTTTCGCCCCGCTGGGCGGCCTCGCGCAAATATTTTGCGATGTGGTCTGCGGCGAAGAGCGCTTCGTTTTCGCCGTCGGGGGCCTCGTAGTAGCCGATTTTCGTGCCGCCCTGGCGCGAGGTCCAGAGGTTTTTGCCTTTGCGGCGGAGGTTATTTGCGACCACGGATGACGCGGCCTGCAGAATGTTTTGCGTGGAGCGGTAGTTCTGTTCGAGGCGGATGATTTTAGCTTCCGGGAAATCCTGTTCGAACTCGAGGATGTTGCGGATGTCTGCTCCGCGCCAGGAATAAATGGACTGATCTTCGTCACCGACGGCGCAGACATTGTGCCGCGTACCTGCGAGCATGCGCATCAGTTCGTATTGAGGTCGATTTGTGTCCTGGTATTCATCGATGAGCAAATATTGGAACCGACGGTTGTAGTACTCGCGTACGGGCGCGGAAGTTTTCAGCAGACGCGTGGCCTCGAGTAGCAGGTCGTCGAAGTCGAGGGCATTCGCCTTGCGCAGTTCTTTCCGGTATTCCTCGAACAGGTGGGCGATTTTTTCGGTCTTAGGATCGGCCGATTGCAGGTAAAGCTCCTGCGGATCGAGCATGTGATTCTTCGCCCAGGAAATGCGTGAGAGCACGGTGCGCGGCGTGAGTTGTTTGTCGTCAAGGCCAAGACGCTTCATGATCCCTTTGACCACGGATTGCTGATCGCTCTCGTCGTAGATTACGAACTTCTTCGTATGGCCGATGGGCGGCTGGCCGGGTGTGGCGGAAGGGATCTGCAGTGCCTCGATATCGCGGCGAAGAACGCGCACGCAGAACGAGTGGAAGGTTGAGATGACCGGCTTGGCGATGCTGAGTCCGCCGACAAGTTTTTCGACGCGTTCGGCCATTTCGGCGGCGGCTTTGTTTGTGAAAGTCATCGCCAGGATTGATTCTGGCATCACCCCCGCGTGCTCGATCAAATAGGCGATGCGATAAGTGATGACACGCGTCTTGCCGCTGCCTGCGCCAGCGAGGATGAGCACCGGCCCCTCGGTGGTTTCGACGGCTTCGCGTTGCTGCGGATTGAGTTGGTCGAGAAAAGACAATGCGGAAGTGGCTCCGGAGTAGATGATTTAATTTTACAGGGGATTTTTGTTTTACACCCACGCTCCCATTATCTGCCCCAAACCGCCGCTGCCGCGGAGACCATCAGTGCGGTCCACGCGGTTCTGCTGTGGGCCTGCCGTGCAAGAAGCTATCAGTTCGTTTTCCGAGGAGAGCTTAGATAGCTATCCATTGGCAGTTCAAAGTACATCAGTTCGGTGCCTTTTGCGTCGTCCACGCCCGTGACATAGATGCGGGCGCCAGCGAGTGGTGCGGAAATATCTCCGACGTCGAAGAAGAGGAATCCTGACTGCGTGCTGTGGGGCTCGACGGCCTTGGCGGCAAATTGCGAGGATTCGATCTCGTCTCTTTCTTTCTGACTAATCGTGCCCTTAACTTTCTTTTGCGGGATGGGAAGCGGGATCTGATTCGTGTTGGCGCGCGGATTGGAGAGGCGACGGTAGATATCATCGGAGGCGGACGGGGTCAGCTTGGAGCGGTTTGCTGTGGTCAGAGTAACCTGCATATTGGCGACGGAGATGGGCTGAGAGCCGTCGTTGGTAACAACGAAGAAGATGGGTAGAAATCCGTGCTCGTGAAAGTTAACGGAGAAAATCTTTGCCTTTTCCGGAGTGTCGTAGGGATCGGCGGCGATGGCTACTTTTTCGTCGGAGTGATCGTCATGCGAAGGATACGACTTCGCTGGCTGGGCCGGAGGCTTAGCAAAATCCTTCGCCCCAAGGCAGAGCGATAATCCTATAACTACGAACAGCACTGGGACCATTCGACAGTGCACAAAGCGAACCTCGGGTTTCAAAATCGCGTGTATGTCCGATTATAGAGGCAAACGAGAGCCATTCCTGGGCCGAGTTTGTTTAGAATGGCTGGACTTGATCTCTTCTTTCTACAACTTCATTTACAGCGTGGGGCTGGGGATCGCAATGTTGGTGAGCTCGCCCTACTGGCTCTTCCATATGGCGCGTAACGGAAAATATCGCAAGGGATTCGGCGAAAGGATGGGCAAGGTGCCTGCGCGGCTGCGCCTGCCAGCGACAACAGATGAGGTGATTTGGGTTCATGCCGTTTCCGTGGGCGAGGTGTTGGCCGTGGCGGGCTTGGTAGAGGAACTTGGAGGGAGTCTACGGCCGCATAAGATATTTATTTCTACCACGACCGATACGGGGCAGACGCTCGCGCAAAAACGATTCGGCGAAGCAAACGTGTTTTATTTTCCCATGGACTTTGCCTTTGCGATCCGGCCTTATCTGCGTGTCCTGCGGCCGCAGCTCGTGATTATCGCAGAGACAGAGTTCTGGCCGAACTTCATGCGGCTGGCGCATGCCAGCGGAGCGCGGATTGCGGTAGTAAATGCGCGCATCTCGAATCGCTCCTGGCCACGTTACCGACGATTTCGCGGATTGCTAAAAAGAGTGCTGGCGAGCGTAGATCTGTTTCTGGCACAGACGGGCGAGGACGCGGAGCGGCTGGAAGATATTGGAGCGAGGGGCGATGATGTGCGGGTCACGGGAAATCTGAAGTTCGACATTCCGGCGCAGGCTCCGCCCGCGATCGTCGAGAGCTTGCGGAAGTCGATCACCGCTAACAACAGCGGGCCTGTGCTGGTGTGTGGGAGCACCGTGGAGGGAGAAGAGCCGCTGCTGTTGAAGGCGTTTGAGAACCTGCTGGTGCAGCATCCGCGGACGATGATGATTCTCGCGCCGAGGCATCCGGAGCGCTTTGCCGCCGTGGCTTCGCTGCTGGAGAAAATGTCGATTCGCTTTCTCAGGCGCTCTGTCTGGCAAGGCGAGGAGTTGGCTGGTGGAGTATTGCTGCTGGACACAATCGGAGAGCTGGCTGCGCTGTACGCGCTGGCTGACATTGCGTTTGTAGGAGGAAGCCTGGTGCCGCACGGCGGGCACAATATCATTGAACCGGCGCAGCATGGTGTGGCTACTTTAGTTGGCAATCATACGGAGAATTTTCGCGACATTGTGGGTTTGTTCCAAAGCCGGGATGCGGTTCGGGTGGTTGGTCCAGCGGAGTTGCCGCTGGTGTTGATGGAGTTGCTGGCCAACGACAAGGAGCGACGGGCGTTAGGGCAGCGCGCCGCCGAAACAATGCGATCGCAGGTTGGAGCAACGGCGCGGACAGCCAGCGAGCTGAAGCAATTGCTGGCGCGGCCATGAATTGGAATCCTTTGGCTGCGATCTACGGCGGTGTGGCCGGAGCGCGCAATGCGCTCTACGACCGTGGGCTATTGCGCGCACGGCGACTGCAGGGGCCTGTGATCAGTGTGGGAAATATTTCGGCTGGAGGTTCGGGAAAGACTCCGTTTGTTATTTTGTTGGGGGAGTTGTTGAGGGCGCGCGGAATAAAATTTGATGTGCTGTCGCGCGGTTATGGACGGAAGACGCGCGGGGTGTTGCTGGTAGATCCGGGTGGGCTGCCGCAGGATTTCGGTGATGAGCCTTTGCTGATCGCAAGACGGCTGCAGGCGCAAGTTGTGGTTGGTGAGGACCGCTACGAGGCGGGTAGATTCGCTGAGTCGCGATTCGGTGCGCAGATGCATTTGTTAGATGATGGTTTTCAGCATCGCGGCCTGGCTCGCGATTTCGATATCGTGCTGGTGACGCCGGAGGACGCGCGCGATCGCTTACTTCCTGCGGGAAGGCTGCGGGAGCCTTTGCGTGCGTTGCGACGGGCGGATGCCGTGGTGCTGGCCAGTGGTGCTTCTCCTGAAGCGTTCCCGCTCTCGGGCAAGACGGTGTGGCGAGTGCGGCGTGGGATTATTGCGCAGGGTATTCCGCCGAGGCCAGTGGTGTTCTGCGGGGTTGCGCGGCCGCAAACCGTTCTGTTGCAGTTGCGCGCGGCTGGCCTTGATCCGGTTGCGGAGGCGTTCTTCCGCGATCATCACGCCTATACCGAGAAAGACGTGCATGACTTGCTGCAACTTAAGCAACGCAGTGAGGCAGGAGGATTCGTTACTACGGAGAAAGATGCGGTGAATCTTGGCGGATATTTTGAAGCCCTGGCCCCGCTGGCGGTGGTTCCGGTAAAGATGGAGCTTGCCGACGCAGCTAGCGCTGTGGATGCCATGCTACGAGTGATCGAAGAACGACATAGACGCTCGTGAGAAGATGCCACAGACGACAACGGAAATCGGATGACAAAACATTTGAAGGAAGTTGAGCGGCTGCGGAAGATTATCGAGGCCTTTCCGAAGGTCACGATTACGGTGCTCGGGGATCTGGTGTCCGATGAGTTCGTGTATGGAGAAATCTCGCGTGTCTCGCGAGAGGCGCCGGTGCTCATCCTGAAGCACCGGGAACGTACCGTGGTGCCTGGCGGCGGAGCAAACGCGGTCAATAATCTCGCAGAGCTGGGAGTGAATGTGCTCCCCGTGGGCGCGATTGGTGACGACGAAGCGGGACGGCTGCTGCTGAAATTCTTTCGGCACAAGCGCATTCCCGTCAGCGGAGTGCTAAAGGACAAGACTTATACGACAGTCACCAAGACACGCATTCTGGCGGGCATGGTGCACAATACCCGCCAGCAGGTGGTGCGGGTGGATCGTGAACCTGAGAACGCTCCGAACCGGCATTTAACTCGCGAGTTGTTTCTCGCAGCGCGGGAATATCTGCGCGCCTCCGATGCGCTGCTGGTTTCCGATTACGGATATGGATCCGCGAGTCCGGCTATCGTGAACACGCTGCGGCAGGGCGGGCGCAGAAGAATTGTGAATGTGCCGCTGATCCTCGATTCAAGATATCGTCTGCTAGAGTATTCTGGCGCCACGGCGGCCACTCCGAACGAGCCGGAAGTGGAAGCGGCGCTGGGCGTACGAATTGGGCAGGACTGGCAGAAAGTGGTTCAGGCCGGCCAGCAGGTTATGGAGCGAATGAAGTTGCAGTCGCTGCTGATCACGCGCGGACGCGATGGCATGGTTGCCTTCGATCAGGGGCATGCGCCGGTGGATATTCCGATTTTCGGTTCCGATCAGGTCGCGGACGTGACCGGCGCGGGCGATACCGTGATTGCGGTATTCAGCGCCGCGTTGGGCGCCGGTGCGAGCACCCTAGAAGCGGCGCAGTTGGCCAACTACGCGGGAGGAATTGTCGTCATGAAGCGCGGCACCGCTACGGTTTCGCGTAAGGAACTGTTGCGCGCGCTGGATCAGTCTCCACCATCGACCCGGCCTCATTAGGCGAAAGCATCCATTTGGAAAAAGAAAAGATCAGCAAAATTGTGAGTCGCCAGCAACTCCGCGAGTGTGTGCAACGGTGGCGGAGCGCAGGAGAGAGTATTGTGCTGGCCAATGGGAATTTCGATTTGCTGCATGTGGGGCACGTGCGTTATCTGCGCGGGGCTAAAGAACTGGGCGGCAGGCTTGTGGTGGCCATCAACTCTGACGATTCGGTGCGGGCACTCAAGGGCGAAGGCCGCCCGATCATGCCAGCGGAGGAGCGCGCCGAAATCCTTGCGGCGCTCGCGGATGTGGACGCAGTGGTGATTTTTCCCGAGCTCGATGTTCGTGCGCTCATTCGAGAAACTCGTCCGGATATCCAGGCCAAGGGGACGGACTATACGGTCGACTCGGTCCCCGAGCGCGACGCGGTAGTTGAGTACGGCGGGCGCGTGGCGATTGTTGGCGACCCGAAAGATCACTCCACCAGCGAGCTTATTCGCTCACGGCTCGGACCGAGGCAGTCTTCGTGAGGGTTGAGTCTGCGAGTTCCGAGACGGGTAGGATCGATATTGCGTCCGCGACAACAACAATTCGACGGCTCTTGGTCGTGCGGCTCAGCGCTATGGGGGACGTGATCCACACGCTGCCGGCCGTGAATGCCTTGCGGAAAGCTTTTCCGCACTCGCACATCGGCTGGTTGGTTGAGGAGCGCTGGGCTGAACTGCTTTGCGCGCCGGGAGGGGCGCGCCGAGGCCCAAGGTCTTCACTCCGGCCGCTGGTGGACGAAGTCCACATCGTGAATCTGAAAGGGTGGGGAAAATCTCTGTTTTCGCTTTCGACCCTGCAGCGAATTGCCAAGATTTGGAATGATGTACGTGAAGTACGCTACGACGTTGCCGTGGACCTGCAGGGGGCGATACGGTCGGCTGCGCTGGCGCGATGGTCGCGGGCGCGGATGGTGTATGGCTCCGCAGAGCCCCGAGAGTCTCCTGCGAGCCTGTGGTATACGCGAAAAGCGCTGGCGCAAGGCCGACACGTGGTGGAGCAAAATCTCTCGATTGCGGAAGCGATGATCGAGAGCCAAAGCCGTGCGCTCCGGCAGGTGAGGTTGGTAGCAGAAGATATTTCGTTTCAGATTCCTCGCGACCCTCAGGTCGACGCCAGTGTGGGTCAACGTCTGGAGCGGCACGGAATTGGGGACTTCGCCATTCTGAATCCGGGTGCGGGGTGGGGAGCGAAACGATGGCCCGTGGAGCGCTACGGCGAAGTGGCGCGCGCGCTTGCGGACTGGGGTGTGCGCTCGATTCTCAATTATGGTCCCGGGGAGGAGGAATTGGCCCGAGCCGCCGAGTCTGCAAGCAGAGGCGCAACTGAGGTGATGAGTTGCTCGCTGACAGAATTGATCGCTTTGACGCGACGGGCGCGGCTCTTCATCGGTGGCGACACGGGGCCGCTGCATCTGGCGGCGGCGTTGCGAGTTCCCGTGGTGGCGATTTATGGGCCCACGGATCCGGCTCGTAACGGGCCCTATGGGACGCACAGCATCGTGCTGCGCAGTCCGGAAAGCATGACGTCGCATGCACGGCGGGCGGCCGCCGATGCAGGGATGTTGGCGATCGGGAGCGATGATGTGATGGCTGCAGCTAATAAACTCCTGGAGGGCGACCTCAGGGGCTGAAGCCCGTTTTCTTCCCCGCTATTTGCGGCGCGGCTGAAGCCGCGCCCTTTCAAAACATGGTTGAGTGGTCACAAATCGCGCGGCGCATTCGGGTGCCGCTGGGATTTCTTTTTGCCGTATTTTATTTCTGGCTGGCGCGGCCGACGTGGCGATCGATGGCCTTGGGTGCGATTGTGATTGCTCCCGGGCTTCTGATTCGAGCGCTGGCTTCTGGACATGTTCGCAAGAATGAGTCGCTGGCGACTTCCGGTCCTTATGCTTACACGCGCAATCCGCTCTACCTCGGATCACTGCTGATCGGGGTGGGATTTGCGATGGCGGCACGCACTTGGTGGGTTGGCGCGGCGCTGGTTGTGATGTTCTTTGCCATCTATCTTCCGGTGATTCGCGACGAGGAGGCTTTTCTACGGCAGAAGTTTTCTGAGTTTGACGAATATGCGCGGCGGGTGCCGAGGATGTTGCCGCTCTTCACTCGGTTGCCAAACGCTTCCAGCGAAGCTTCGGCGGGATTCTCCTTCGACTTGTATCTGAAGCATCGTGAGTTCAACGCGCTTCTGGGGGCGGTGGCCCTGATAGTAGCGCTGGTGGTCAAGATGACGCTGTTTCTTGGTTAGGTCGGATTTCGCGGGCTTACGCGTCTGCTGTTTTTATGTGAGAGTAGGTCTCTCGCCTTCGCGCCGACTCGCTTCAAAGTTGGGAACCGTTCCTCTACTATGAGCCTGAGGACCTTCTCCGGGGCAAATTGATTCCGGAGCCCGATGTCAACGTATTCTCCGGCTAAGTCGACAAAGGCGAAGCGTGTACCGTGTGTTTTCTGAAGAACAAACTGGGAATGGGGCAGGGCGTAGACCGTGGCGCCTACAGCCTCGGCAAAATATACGGCGAACGGGAACACCAGTGTCGGCTCAAAACTGGTCTTGTGCTCCCATACCGATCGAGTGAAATCATCTCCACCCAGAAAGCCGCCGATGCGCAACTTGGGATACAGACGAATCAGATCGATGGCAATTCCCTTCAGGGTGTGATCGGCGTCTACATAGGCAAGATCTAATTCACCGTCGGCTATCTCGTCGACGACTTCAGTAGTCTTTCCGCGCAGGATCACTCTTTTCGCTGCGGCGAAGTCGGTCTTCGCTTTTGTTTCCTGGAAAAACCCGTCTAACACGGAATCATCGTGGTTCGCCGGCTTGTTCCAGTCGTTTAAGTGCCGCCAAGGGTCGATCATGTAATATCTGCTCAACGCCTCGCACCTTTGCAATACAAAGGCCGCGAAATCCCCCCGGTAGACGCCGACTTCGGCCATCCGTTGCGCGCGAACCGACTTGATAAATTCCACCCAGAATTCCACTCTGGACTGCGACTTGGAAATACAACGAATGAGTAGCTGATCTAGCGAATCAGGCAATTCAGATATAGCCGCCATAAGTGGTCCTCGTTCAGATCTAGCCCCGCGGTGGTGTGAAGAAGTCAACAAGATTACCGTCAGGATCACGAAAATAAATCGAACGGGTACCCCACGGTTGAGTGGTTGGTCCCTTAACCCACGGTTTCACAAATTCGCGCAATCGTTGATACTCCTGATCGACGTCGTCCACTCTAAATTCGAGGATCGCGCTGTGATTCTGGCCGGGGGTCGCGGAGCCAGGGATGTATTTCTCTTGAGCGTCGGCCGCGAACAATGCAAGTACTCCTGCGCTCGTCCGAAACTCAAAGTAACTTTCACCTGCCTGATGCGGTTGCATTTGCAAGACCTTTGCGTAGAAGGCAGCGAGCCTACCGACGTCGTTCGTGATGAGGCAGGTATTGATCAGGACGGGAGCTGCGTTCGGCGGTCGGGGAGAGGCACCTCGGGTTGCGCGAGGCGTCGAGTTTGTTACCGCGCTTGCCAGGCCGAAGACCAAGAACATTGCCGCTAGGATCTGTGTTTTCAGGACCGACTCCTTCCACTTCACTCACTTTTGCGCCACTAGTTCTCTGGCCCTGCTCAGCTCAGGACGCGTGGAATTTGATCCGTCGCAAACCTTCAACAGGAGCGCGTAGTATTCCGTGGCGTCGTTCTGTTTGCCGGCGGCTTCGGCGGCGCGGGCGGCGCCATAGAGGGCGTCGAAACGGTTTGGATTCAGCTTTAGATCCGTCTGATATTCAGCCAGGGCCTGCTGCGGACGCTTCGCCTCCATCAGCATATCCGCGATCATCTCCCGCGCCGGAATGCCTTCCGGCTCTTCTCCGGTTGAATCTTCCTTGTCGGCGATGGGCCGCATCGCCTCGACGGCATCGTCATATTTGCCCTCCGCGAATGCCAGCCAGGCCTGAGCTTCCTTGCGATCATCTTCGACGGCATCGGCAAATTCGGATTTATTCTTTACCAGAGTTTGATGAATGCTGTCGATCGCAACAACATCTTTGCGAACGTCTTCCGGTTTGTGCAGATGCGCCGATCCGATGGCGCGAGCCCAGTAAATCACTGACTCTTCCACAGTGCCTTTAACCTCCGTCGGAGGGAGCGCAGCGGCAGTCGTCCAATCATGCATCTCAATCGGATAGAGCGCGGTCAGGTGTGCCAGCGCGGCCGCATGTGGATCGTAATCCTTGCCGTACATATCGTCGCGCTTGTTGGGCATGGCACGGATCTCTTCGATGAGAGCTTTGGCGTCGGCATCGCGTCCGCTTTGCATGTAGGCGTAGAAAAGAAAATCCATGGCATGGAACTGGTGGCCTTCGCCACCCATGTGCATGGCGGCGGTTTTGCGCGTGGCGGCGATGGAAGCGAGGTTGGAATCGATGTCGTCCTGCCAGAGGCCGACGCGGGCGAAAATGTGCGAGGGCATGTGCAGGGCGTGCGGAGAGGCGGGCGCGATCTGCGCGTAACGTCGGGCGGCCGGCAGGCCGAGTTGTGCCAGTTGCGGCTTGTCGTAGCTGTGGATCAGATAGTGGGCGACGCCGGGATGGTCGGGCTCGATGATGAATAATTTTTCGAGGATCGCGGCCGCTGCCTTGCGATTGGCGAAGGTTGCGTCCTGGTGCGGCTCGGATGCGAGCAGCGAGAGCGCATAGAAGGCCGCAGCTTCGTGATCGTCGGGATAGGACTCATAGACTCTCTTCATCGCGTCCGAATAAGCTTTGGCGCGAGCTTCGTGATTGAGCGTTTTCGAGTCGCTATAAAAGGCCGCGACGGCAGCGATGTAAGCCTTCTCGCGCGGAGTGGTGGGGCCGTCAGTGGTTTTTGCTTCATGAACTTCGTCGAGGCCGCGCAGGATGACTTTGTCATCCGGTTCGTTCCAGAGCTGGTGCCATAGGCTCATGGCCACGCCCCAATGCGCCATGGCGCAGTGCGGATCGTCCTGGGCGATCTGCTGAAATTCCTTCTCCGCCTCTTCGTACCAGAACGAGTGCAGCAGGGCCACGCCGCGCTCAAACGGCTTCTGTACCGATGGGGCGCAAGAGACCGGAAAGACGACCGTGCCCAGTTGGCCCGCGGTTAAGTCTTCATGGTGATGATGGGTCTGGTCATCATCGGCAACCCCATCGACAACACTTGTAAGAGCGAAAACGGAAGAGAACAGAAGAACCCAGACGATACGCTTCATTGGTAAACCCCACTTGGAAGCGAGTCTAGTTCAGCCGAAGCACACGGTCAAACGACAGGGCGCGATCGGAAGCTTGAAACGAAGAAGTGCAGTGGAACCCCCTGCTGCGAGGATTGGTGAATGTGCGCTGGCGTGTACCTGCTCTTGAGTGAGGTGCATGAGTGCGGATATTTACCGTGTGCGCTGTATTGTTTTGCGGTACAAACAGGCGTACGATGCCTACTTCTGCTACACTTCGCCAAAATCGGGCCCGGCGCATTTCTCCACTGATTGTGCGGTCAGCGGCAGATCAACACTGGAGTAGATACACGAAGGTAATGAACTAACTTCGCCACTCGCTTGGGGTAGCCATGGATTTACACCCTGGGGCCAAAAATCGCCGAGTCTTCGAAAGCCAGCAGGCCAACCTAGACCCCATCCGGCGTGCTCTCGACGAAAGTGAAGACTGGTATCAAGACCTCATCGACCAAAGCCAGGATTTGCTGTGCGTGCACGATCTTGACGGCCGGCTTCTTTCGATTAGTCCCGCTCCCGCGCGACTGCTCGGATACAGCGTTGAGGAAATGCTGCGGATTCCGATGCGCGAACACATTGCTCCGGAGTTCCGCAACGAATTCGATGCCTACCTGAAGGAGATCGAGCGCGAGGGCGAGGCTTGCGGTCTCCTGGTTGTTGTAACGCGATCGGGCGAGCGCAGGCTCTGGGAATTCTCCAATGCGCTGCGACGCGAAGGCATGGCGACGCCGATTGTAAGTGGCATGGCCCGGGACGTCACCGAACAAAGACAGACAGAAAAATTGCTGCAGGAGGCCACCGAAGGCCTGCTTCACCGAGTACAGGAGAACGAGCGTGTCATCCGTGAACTACGGCTTTTCCGAACCTTGTTGGACCAAAGCAACGATGCGATTGAAGTGGTAGATCCGGAAACACTTCGCTTTCTAGATGCCAACGAGAAGGCGTGCTCAGATCTGGGCTGCAGCCGGGAAGAACTTTTGACTCTGGGAGTCTTCGATATCGATCCCGCGGTCACCGAGTCTTCGGTTGCCAAGGTGAAGGAGAGGTTGCGGGTGTCGGGATCGCTGGTGATGGAAAGCCTTCATCGGCGAAAAGATGGATCGACCTTTCCAGTGGAACTCAGTCTAAGCCTCGTGCGGCTGGATCGTGAGTACGTTTTGGCCGTTGCCCGAGACATCACCGAACGCAAGCGGGCGGAGGAGCGGCTACGCGAATACGAAAGGGTTGTGGAAGGCTTGGAGGAGTCGATCGTGGTGATAGACCGGGGACTCCGTTACGTAATCGCGAATCGAACATTCCTAAATTGGCTGGGAGCGCAAGAAGGGCAAATTGTTGGGAACCTTGTCCTGGACCGATTGGCCTCGGAAGGAGCCAGCGATGAGACGCTACGGCTGATTAAGCAGAAGATGGAGGAATGCTTTCGAGGCAAGGTTGTCCAATTCGAAACCAAGTACAAATTTCCACCCCTAGGCGAGAAAGACGTGCTCGCGACCTACTTTCCTATCGAAGGGTCCAAGGGGGTGGATCGTATCGCCTGTGTCTTGCGCGACATTACTGAGCGCAAACAGGCGGAGGAAGCACTCCGAACCAGTGAGCGGCAGCAGCAGCGGATCGCAAAGCAATTGGAGACAGAGAGCGCCCGCTTAATCGAGGCCCAAGCGGTGGCAAAAGTGGGCAGTTGGGAAATCGACTTGCCCAACCTTGAGATAACTTGGTCCGAGCAGATACACCGCATTTTTGAGACTGACCCCTCCCATTTTCGCCCGAGGCGTCCGGACTTTGTGGAACTTATTCATCCGGAGGATCGTGCGAAAGTGGATGCGGCGTTTGAAGCTTCACTTGAAAATCGCGCACCCTCGACGGTCGAATATCGGATTGTCATGGCAGACGGCCGCGTCAAACTCCTGGAGGAGCACTGGCAGGTCTTTCATAATGAACAACAAGGACGGCCGGTTCGCCTAGTAGGTACTTGCCGCGACATCACCGAGCGCCAACAGGCGGAGGAAGCCCTGCGGCGGAGCGAGGAGAATTATCGCTTATTTGTTTCGCAGAGTTCAGAGGGCATCTTCCGGCAAGATATGGATGCACCGGTCCCCATCGACCTTCCCGAAGATGAACTGATTCATCACATCCTTTACGACCACTACCTAGTGGAGTGCAACGATGCCTTGGCGGCCATGTACGGATTGAAATCCGGGAGAGAGTTGCAGGGCAAGCGTTTGACGGAGATGGTAGTGCCCGACGATCCTCGCAACATTGAGCTCAGTCGGGAGTTCATTCGCTCGGGGTTTCGCATAATTGATCGGGAATCTCACGAAGTCGATATTCATGGCAATCCCAAAGTCTTCCTTAACAGCATGATTGGTGCGGTCGAAAATGGAATGCTGGTGCGCGCTTGGGGCATCCAGCGGGACGTCACAGAAAAAATGAAGGCGGAGGAGTCTCGACGAAAAGCGGAGGAGGACTTACGCCGGACCGTAGCCCAACTACAGGAGGTCACAGAAGAACTTCGCCAGGCCAAAGAGAAACTGTCGGAAGAAAAGCTTTACTTGGAACAATCGATCGACAGTGAACTCGGGTTCGGAGAAATCATCGGGAGCAGCCGGGCCTTGAAAGATGTGATGGAAAAGGTGGCCAAGGTCGCGCCCAGCGACGCCACGGTGCTGTTGCTGGGCGAGACCGGCACGGGCAAGGAGTTGGTCGCACGCGCGCTCCATCGTCTGAGTGGACGCCGCAGTAGCAGCTTCATCAAGCTGAACTGCGCGGCCATTCCTTCAGGCTTGCTGGAAAGTGAGTTGTTCGGCCATGAGAAAGGTGCCTTCACCGGCGCCGTAGCCCGCAAAATCGGTCGCCTGGAACTGGCCGATCAAGGCACGCTTTTTCTCGACGAGATTGGCGAGATTCCTCTGAGTCTGCAGCCCAAGCTGCTGCGCGTGCTTCAGGACCACGAGTTTGAACGCCTCGGAGGCACCTCGACGTTGAAGGTCGATTTTCGCCTTCTTGCGGCGACCAACCGGGACCTGCTGCAGAGTGTGAAAGCGCGCGAGTTTCGTAGCGACTTGTATTACCGTCTCAACGTATTTCCCATCCTCATCCCACCGTTGCGGGAGCGGCGCGAGGACATTCGGCCGCTCATCGAGTATTTCGTGCGCAAATTTGCCACGCAGATGCAAAAGTCCATTACCAGCATCCCGTCAAAAACCATGGAAATTTTGGTGCGATGGGGGTGGCCGGGCAACATCCGGGAATTAGAAAATTTCGTGGAACGATCCGTGATACTTACTCCAGGCTCGGTTTTGCAGGCGCCGCTCTCCGAATTGCAGACCAACGTGGATGGCGGCCATGGCAGGATGGACGACAGCCTGCGCGAACATGAGCGCGAACGGGTGGTTCGCGCTCTTAGAGAATGCCGTGGTAAGCTGGGCGGCGCTGACGGCGCGGCCGCGCGCCTGGGTTTGAAACGCACAACGCTCCAGTCGAAGCTGGACAATCTGGGCATTAAGCCGGCAGATTATCGAAGCTGAATTCCAGGGCTGTGCGACTGGCACGGAGCTGAGAGTAAATGTGTTCTTTGGGCATGACGCCAAGATTCAAAAGAATACTGGAGGCGGCAACGTGGTTCGTTGTGGGCTTTGTCGCCCACGTGTTGCTGCTTCATTTCCACCACCATCCCGGCTAACAGATCCAGTCCGACTCTGACACGACAAAGCCCCTCGCCTAAGCGAGGGGCTTTGTTTTGGGGGAGGGACTTGCGGGCGAGGCGCCCTTGGTCCCGAACGCGATCGGACTCGATTATTACTTCGGTTGCTGTTGCTGGTCTCCCGTTGTCGTCGGAGCACCAGAATTGCTGGAGAGCTGTTCCAGGTCATTCTTCAACAGGCTGATTTCCACGCGACCGCCGCTGATGCGCTTAGTCTTCGCATCCTGGTCCTCACCGGCGACCGGGGCATTGCCCATACCCACGAGGTAAATCCGGTAAACCGGAATGTCGTGATTGAGCACCATGTAGCGGACTACGGACTCAGCCATTTTCTGCGAGTTCGAAATTGCGACTTGGCCTCGGCCAGAAGAGAAGCCCTGCACTTCGATAATGTAACCCTTCTGTCCCTTTACGGTATTCGCCATCTCGTCGAGTGCGTCCTTGGCGTTCTTGCTGAGGACAGTTTGGCCGGGCTTGAAGCGAATTTCGGTCTGGTTCGATGCCTTATATTGATCGATGTTGCTGACCACGGTTTCCACGGTCTGGATACGGGTGGAAGCCTGTTGTGCGCTCTGCTGCGCCATGCTCGCCTTGTTGCCGGCGTCGATGGCGTGCTGATCGGCTTCGTTAGCCTTGTCCGAAGCCATCTTTATGCCAGCTTGGGCGCGCGCATCCGTATCTTTAATCGACTTGCTGTTGGCAGCGGTCAGGTCGTCGAGTTCGTTGATGCGGTCCCGGATGGGCTCAGTTTGCCGCTTCACATAATTCTTGCGGGCAAATGGATTCACACGGCCCCAGAAACCCTCGCGGCTGGGGGGTTGTAAGGGCTGTTTGCCGGTGGCGGTATCGGTCGACTGAGTCGTCTGCGATGTGGTCGACTGACCGGATTGAGTCTGGGGAGACGAAGTTTGGGCGAAGGCTGGAAATGCCAGCACTCCGGCCAAAGGCAGAGAAATCAAAATGCGAGTATTCATAAGAAACTTCCTCCAATTTTGGGGAGCGTATGGGGGCTCCACTCCAGCACGCCGAAACGGGCGCGTTCCGTGATTTAATTGCGTCCCAGAAAACATACGACGAAAGCAAGCGCTGATCGCTTTGCCGGCATGCGCTGACGCAACACATACCTCTGAATCTAAAAAACCTGCGCCGCGAGCCTGCTGGCGCCTGCACTCTTTCATACAGGTCGGATGCCAAACGCGCATACGAGGTTGGAGCGCTAAAGCCTTGATATCCATAGACATTGTACCCCCAAGCTAGCGCAGGGGATAGCCCAGCCGACTCCCGGAGGGTAATTTTGGCAAACCTGATATAAAAACTGCGTGTGTTGTTGAGCCAGGGGAGGGTGATTTGGGACAGAACGGTCTGAAACATGCGCAGTTCCCTGCTGGATTTCAGGCGGGAGTTTGGAGGGCGATGTTTCGAAAGAGAATGTTCATGCTGACGGCGGCCGCTGTCTTGTTGAGTCCGCTGCACCGGGCTTTCGCCGAAGATTCTCCTGCCAGGGAAGCGGAGGAGCCGTCCGCGGCGCTGGCTTCTTCCCAGATACCAGCGGATCACTTGCAAAAGTATTCCGATCTGGCTTTGGCGTGGATGCAAGAGTATTTGCGCATCGATACTACGAACCCTCCAGGGCACGAGATGCGCGCCGTGGCTTTTTATAAAAGGATTCTCGATGAGGAAGGCATCGAGAATCGTGTCTTCGAATACGCGCCAGGACGCGGCGATCTGTGGGCCCGCCTGCCACACGAGACGGCACAAGGCCAGCGGCCAATCATCTTGCTGAACCATATGGATGTAGTCACCAGCGATGCGGCGCACTGGAAGGTTCCACCATTCAGCGGCGAAATCAAAGATGGCTGGCTATGGGGCCGCGGAGCGCAGGATATGAAAGATGAAGGGCTGGCGCAGTTGGTCGTGATGGTGATGCTGGAGCGCGAGAAGATCGAACTTGACCGCGATGTAATTTTCCTGGCCGTCGCGGACGAGGAAGCGGAGGGAACCGGCACTGACTGGTTTATTGCTAATCAGCGCGACCTGCTCGAGAACGCGGAATTTCTAATCAATGAAGGTGGCGAGAACCTACTGGAGAACGGCAAGGTGAAATACGTGGGCGTTGACGTAGGTGAGAAGACCACGTTTTGGCTGCATGTTGTAGCGCACGGGCGTCCAGGGCATGCTTCGCGGCCGATTCCGGATTCAGCGCCGAATCGCCTGGTGCGTGCGCTGGAGCGCATTCTTGCCTATCGCACACCGCTGCGTTTGCTGCCGGTGGTGGAGGAATTTCTGCGTGACATGGCTCCATACGAGCCGCCCGAAGAAGCGCACGCCTATCGCAACATTCGCACCGCGATCGAAGATAAAAAGTTTCGGCAGGACGTGGAGAAAGATGAATCGCTGAACTTCTTGCTACGCGACACCCTCTCGCTCACCATGATGGGCGGCTCAGAGCAGACTAATGTGATTCCATCAGAGGCTTGGGCGAACCTAGACGTTCGCATTCTGCCCGGTGGAGATCCGAGGGCACTGCTGGAACAGATCCGGCGAGTGGTGGATGATCCCAACGTCACGGTTGAACCGCTGAATGCGGAGTTTCGGCAGGCGAATTACTCGCCGACGAACACAAAGTTGTACGAGGCCATTCGCAAAGTCTCGGGAAAATATTTTCCAGGCACGCCAGTGGTACCGCACATCACGAGCGGCTACACGGAGAATCAGCGCTACCGGCCGCTGGGCATAGAGGCGTACGGCTTCACTCCATATACGGCTACCGAGGAGGAAGGGAACACGGAACACGGCAACGACGAACGGATTCGCGTGGAAGAAGTGCGGCGGGGACCGAAGATTCTGTTTGACGTCGTGGCGGCGGTGGCGGCAGGCAAGTGAACTTCGTTCGCATTAATTCCCTCCGCAATACTTTTCATACTGTTCGGCGATGAAGTGATCAGTCATGCCAGCGATGTAATCGCAGACCACACGGGGCAGCGATTCCTGGCTGGCTTTCTCGTGGTAGTAGTGCGGCAGGGCTGCGGGGTTCTTCATCCAGAAGTCGAACAACTCGGTGACAATGCGTTCAGCGTCGTCTTTTTCTCCGGCCAGCGACGGGCTGTAGTAGAGATTTTCGTATAGGAAATCCTTGATCTGTTTGCGCTCGGCTTCAACTGCGGGGCTTAATGCGGCGATGCGCTTCGGGTACAGACGGATGTTTGTTAGAGTTTCAATTCCCGTTTGGCGCAGCCGCGCTTGCGTGTTGGTAATCAAATCATCGGCCAGTCGGTTGAACACTCCTTTGAGGGCTTCGTTGAATTTCAATTTGTCGGGAACGTCGGGATAAGTTTCTTCGATTTCACGAAAGAAGCGTTCAAAGACCGGCAGGCCGGCGCGAATCTGTTCCAGCGTCAGAAGATGGGCCTCGTAGCCGTCATCCAAATCGGCCGTGTTGTACCCGATCTCATCGGTCAAGTCGATGAGTTGGGCTTCGAGCGGAGGCCGCTGCTCGAGAAGATATTCCGCAAGCTCAGGATGCTTCGCAGGGTCATAATCACACGAGTGCTTGATGATGCCTTCGCGAACCTCGAACGTGAGGTTCAGCCCGCGAAAGGCGGCGTAGCGCTGTTCGAAGTCTTCCACGATACGCAAGGCGTGCAGGTTGTGATCGAAGAACAGGCCATGGGCGCGCATGGCCGCGTCAAGTGCTTTTTCGCCCGCATGGCCGAACGGAGGATGGCCGAGATCGTGCACGAGCGCAAGCGCTTCGGCAAGATCCACATTGAGATTGAGTGCGGCAGCCACGGTGCGGGTAATCTGCGCTACTTCGATGGTATGGGTAAGGCGATTGCGGAAGTGGTCGGAATAACGGCGAGTAAAAACCTGGGTCTTATCTTCGAGTCGGCGAAAAGCGCGGGCGTGAATGACGCGATCGCGGTCGCGCTGAAAGTCGTTGCGGTAGGGATGCGGCGGCTCAGGGAAGCGGCGGCCGCGGGAACCTTCCACATGCACGGCGTAGCCGGCCAGCATCTCCAAAGTTTAACAGAGAGGCAGTACGTAGTACCTAGTTGTGAGTCGCAGGACACCAAGCGCTAGGGACTGCGTACCAACTACCGCTTATCGCTTATCGCTTATCACTTATCGCTTATCTGTGTCTTCTTTAGCCAGGCGGACCTTGGCGGCATCGAGTTTCTTTTGCGTGGCCGCAAAAAGTTCGCCATCTACTTCTGAAGATACGGTCTTATTCCACTCTGCGACGGCTCGCTCCCAGTGCGCCGCGGCCAGCTTCAGGCGGCCGGTCTTCTGATAGAGGTCGCCCAGGTGATCCTGAACCGTGGGATCGGAACCCATGTGCAAAGACGCTTTGTTCAAGCTCTCTTCCGCCAGGTCATATTTTCCAAGTTTGAAATAGGCCCATCCCAGAGAATCCAGATATGCGCCGTTCGTGGGCTCGAGGCTGACAGCTGCCTTAATGTAGTTGAGCGATTCTTCGAGCTGCACACCGCGGTCGGCGTTCATGTAACCCAGATAGTTGAGGGTCGCGGCACTCTGCGGGTTGACGGCGAGCACTTTCTTGAATTCCACCTCGGCTTCATCGTAGTTTTTTTCACGCTCATACGTAGAACCGCGGAGAAAATAAACGTACTCTTTGTCTTCGGGCTTGGTCGACAGCTGTTCGGCCTTGTTCAGAGCCTCTTCCGCATCGCTCCACCGCTTCAGACGCTGGTTCATGATTGCCAGCCGCAGGTAGACGTCACGATCTTCAGGCGTGCCTTTGAGCAGCGAGCGTACATCGGCCAGAGGCTTCTCGGGATCACCGGTGTCGGCGAGTTGAGCATCCAGCACCATGCGCAATTCGCGATCATTGGGCAATTTTTGCAGAGCCTCTTTCGCGGCGGCGGTAGCTTCTGGCCACTGCTTGGCCTCGCGGTAGGTATCGATGACGTCCTGATACCCGGTGCGCGCGTTTTCGTCGCCGAGCGGGATCATCTTGCGAAACGCTTCTACTGCGGCTGGATAGTTCTCCTGGTCGCGATAGACCATGCCGAGGCGCTCGATGAAGATTCCGCGATTATTGCGGTCCGACTGCGAGTAACTGTTATCTGGCTTCTCCGTTTTTTTCAGCAGATCCTGCAAAATCTTGGCGGCTTCGTCATAGCGTCCCTGCGCCTGGTAAACCACCGCGATGTTGTAGGGGACTTCCAAAGCGTCGGGGACCATCGCTTGCGCCTTCTTCAGGCTATCGAGGGCATCCTCGTACTTACCCTGGCGGCGGTAGATCTCCGAGATGCGGAGATAAGTCTGCGCGTCTTCGGGATTGGCGTCGGCGATTACTCTGTACTGATCGAGAGCGGCATCGATCTGCCCATCGTTCAAGAGGTTTTCGGCGAGGCCACGAATCGCATCGAGATTGTCGCGATCCAACTGGATGGCGTGTTTGTAGGCGTCGATCGCACTCTTGTAATCTTTGCGCTGCTCGTAAGTCGCGCCCAGTGCGGCGTACAGCTTGGCCGAGCGTCCCGCATCGGGGACCGCACTGAGAACTTGCAGGGCATGAGCGGTGTCGCCCTCGTCCGTGTAGAGCAAAGCGAGCGTGGTGACGGCTTCTTCGGAGTCAGGATCGAGCTTGACCGCGGTCTTGAGTTCGCTTTCCGCTTTCTGCAAGTCATTGTTGAGGCGATAGAGGCGGCCGAGCAGAAGATGGTCGTCAACATTATTGGGCTCGATCTTCACGATCATTTCGTATTGCTCGATGGCTAGCTTAAGCACATTGTCGGATCCGTTGCCGCCGCCAGGCATATCGCCGAGCGAACGAAGATAAATCCGGCCTAGTAATTTGTGCGCCTCCAAATTGTTGGGATCGCGTTTGATAATGTCTTGGGCTTCGAGGACGGCGTCGCGGATTCGTCCAGTTTTGACGTAAAGTTCGGCGAGCGCAGAAGTAAGGAATTCGGATGAGGGATCAGACTCGATGGCAAGGCGGTATTCTTCCATGGCCTTATTGGCCAACTCGCTGCGGCCGTAAATTGTGACCTGCTCTTCGTATATGTGCGCGAGCGTGTAGTGGTAATAGGCGGTAGCGCGATCCGCCTTGGAGGGCGAGGACTGAGCCGGCTTCGATTGGTCCGACTTTGGGTCCGCCTGGGAAGACGGGCCGGTTTGCGCTGCCGCAGCCACTGCGAAAGAAGAAAAAATCAAAACAACGCGAAAAATTCTATTCATGCTCGACCTGACTATGCTGGAATTGTTTTATCGGACTTGGTCTTGCTACTGCCGCGCGCCCTACCCGAAACCATAATCATTGGATGCAAAACCAGTCGGGTTGGTGTTCCTTAATTCTAACCCGGCCCGCGCCTTATTGGGGAAAAACACGCGCGTTCCGTGGGCACAAACGCGGCCAGAGGTACAGGGACCGAGGGGTTGGTGTGTGCGATTGTCAAGTTTGGTAAAGGAACGAGTAATCGATCGGAAACGGGCGACTGAAAAGCATTTTACCGCAGAGGAAGCAAAGGTTCCTAGTGACGGAAATGGCGGACCCCGGTGAATATCATGGCCACACCTAGGCGATCGGCGGCCGCGATGACTTCTGGATCGCGCTGCGAGCCGCCGGGTTGAATGATCGCGGTTGCGCCCGCCTTGGCGATTTCTTCAACACCGTCAGGAAAAGGGAAAAATGCGTCGGAGGCCGCGACCGTGCCCTGCAGAGGCAGTCGCGCTTTCATCGCACCGATTTTGGCTGCATCGACGCGGCTCATCTGGCCGGCGCCGATGCCGACGGTCTGTCCCTCACGGGCGTAGACAATGGCATTGGACTTCACGTAGTTGCAGACCTTCCAGGCGAACAGAAGCGCGCGGGTTTCTTCGGGAGTCGGGGTACGTTGGGTGACGACTTTCAGGTCAACGTCCCGCAGCGGACGAGAGTCGTCATCCTGCAAGAGAATTCCGCCAGAGATGTTTTTCAACACCCACTTGGGTGGAGCGGCCGTGACTTCGATTAAGCGCAGATTTTTCTTGGTTGCAAACCGGGCTTTGGCAACGTCATCGAATCCAGGGGCAGCGATCACTTCTAGAAAGAGTTTGTGCATCTCTTCGGCGGCTTCGCCGTCGATTGGCCGATTCACCCCAATTACGCCGCCGAATGCCGACACGGGATCGCATTCCAGGGCTCGCTTGTAGGCTTCGGCTAGAGTCTTGCCAGTCGCGGCTCCGCAAGGGTTGGTGTGTTTGATGATCGCGCAGAAGGGTTGATCGAGTTCGGGTTCGATGAATTCCTGGGCGAGGTCCCAGGCAGCCTGCACGTCGACAATGTTGTTGTAGGAAAGCTCCTTGCCCTGTATCTGGCGGGCATTGGCGACGCCGACGCCGGAGCCGTCTGAGTACATGGCAGCCCTCTGGTGAGGATTCTCGCCATAGCGGAGATCGTGGATTTTGTTGAAGGACAGGCGCAGGATTTGTGGAAAGGGTTCTTCGGCAGTGTGCAGTCGAAAATTGTGGACGTCGGGAATGCGCTCAAGCGTGGAGGCAATGGCGGAGTCATACGCGGCTGTGGTGGCAAAAGCTTTCTGCGCCAGGTTCCATTTCGTTTCGAGAGAGAGTTTACCGCCGGACTGGTTGAGTTCCTCCACGATCGCCGCATAACTAGCCGGTGACGTAACGACGGCAACATCGCGGAAATTCTTGGCAGCGGAGCGGATCATGGATGGCCCGCCAATGTCGATATTTTCGATCAACTCTTCGAAAGTGACGTCCGCCTTGGAAGCAGTTTTTTCGAAGGCGTACAGATTTACCACGACCATGTCGATTGGCAGGATGCCGTGCTCGGCGACCGTAGCAGTGTGTACTGTATTCTCGCGGCGATACAGAATGCCGCCATGCACCCTGGGATGCAATGTTTTCACGCGGCCATCGAGAATTTCAGGAAATCCAGTGAGTTCGGAGATGTCTTTCACCGCGATGCCCGAGTCGCACAGCAGTTTAGCCGTCCCTCCGGTGGAGATGAGTTCTATACCGAGATCAGAAAGTTGGCGCGCGAAGGCTACCAGGCTGGTTTTGTCGGTGACGCTGAGTATCGCGCGCTGAATCTTGGCGGTGCTCGTGGACATGCGATCCCTTTAACAAATTATGAATAGAGGAGCGACTGAAAATTCTATCAGCTAACGGTCGCCGGTCGTTTGTTGTTGAGCTTTATCTTTATCTTTGCAAGGGATGTACGGGAGAAAGATCCTTACGGAACAAATTCTGGGTCGGTGTGGATTTCCAGCCGTTGGACGCAATTTCTATTGCTTCACAGCGCAAAAAGCGCGAAGGAGGATTGGAACTCCCAATTAAGCTTGGGAGTTCACTATCCCACTCGATGCGGAGCACTGCTGATCAGTGATGATCATCATGATCCCAGTTCTGCTCGGTTTCCCAGCGATGTTCTTTGCCGTTCCACCACTGGTGGTGTTGCTCCCAGCAACGCTGGCGTTCGGCATTTAAGTCGTGCCGGCGGTCTTCAGCCTGGCGGCTGCGCTCGCCGTTGTCGCGGATGGCTTTGTCGAGTCTGGCTTCTGCTTTCTCGATCGCGTGCTGGCAGTGCGACCGGTCGTCGGCATGCGCCAGGGGCGCTGCAACGAACCACGAAAGCGCCGCCACCATTACGGCTGCCACTGCTGTTTTTCCAATCCGTTGAATCACGATTTGCTCCTTTCAATTACGAACAAACTCAGAAGAGGAATTTCAACACGCGCCACCCATTCTAAGCTTAGCGGATTTTATGAGTCGCTGAGGCTGCGTTTCGATACGGTATTTTCTGTATGGCCTTTTAGTTACCGGCAGTCGCCTTGCACATGTTCGGACCTATTTGGACCGATATCACGGACAGGATGGCTGCGCCAAGCGCTTTCATTTCATATCTCCTCGGTTCTAATATCCCCTCGGTTTGCTTGGATGCCATTCAATTGCAGAATGTTTATAACGATTTGGCTCCCCGCAAGCAGCTCTGCCACGTATGAGGACCTGGCACCGCAGGAAGGATTCGACACTTGCCAGTTGCTGCAGGAAACTGGAAACTAATCCTCGCATGCAAACCATTGCCGTAATACCTGCTCGACTGGCATCGACGCGGTTGCCGCGTAAAATGCTCCGTGAGATCGCCGGGAAACCGCTAGTGGGCTGGGTGTATGAGGCGGTGCGTTCGTCGTCCCTGCTCTCCGACGTGATTATCGCAACAGATTCCGCAGAGATCCTGGAGGCTTGTCGCAAACAGGGATGGAAAGCTGAGATGACTTCGACCGATCACCGCAGCGGAACCGAACGGGTGCACGAAATTGCGAGCTCGATCGCTGCGGATGTTTATCTCAACGTGCAAGGCGATGAACCGCTTGTGCGCCTGGAGCAGATCGCGACCCTGCTTGAAGTGATGGAGGATCCAGACGTCCAGGTGGGTACGTTGAAGACACCGTGTCCGGCCGGAGAAATTAACAATCCCAATGCTGTCAAAGTTGTGACTGCGCCAAACGGAAACGCCCTCTACTTTTCACGCGCTACGATTCCCTTCGACCGTGACGCCACTGGACCGCGCTACTTCAAGCATCTGGGCCTCTATGCATACCGCAAAGCTGCGCTCGATCTCTTTGTGAGCCAGGCGGAATCCATGTTGGAAAAGAGTGAACGGCTGGAGCAGCTGCGGTTTCTCGAGAATGGAATCCCGATTTGTGTGGGCGAGACGCCGCACGATTCGGTGGGCGTGGATACGGAAGAAGATCTTCAGTGCGTAACAGAGATTCTTCGACGGCGCTGATCGCATTGTCACTCGAACGCTCGATCGATGGTGATCTTACAGTTGAGGACTCACGCTCTGCGCCCGGCTCCAGGCCTCCGCGGCCGCCACGCGCTTCGAGATCGCGGGATGGGAGTGAAACAATACTTCGACCCACCTTGAAGGTGTACGCTCCGCCAGGTTCTGCTGCGCGAGTTTATTCATCGATGAAATGAACGGCTCCACGCTCACGATGGATTCGAAAGCATAGCGGTCGGCCTGCCGCTCGTTGTAGCGCGAGTACGCATTGAGCGCCGGCATGAGCAGGAGCGATAGCGCGGTCGCAGTAATGGCCAGCAGGGGCAAGTTCGCAAAGTCGGAAAGCTCCTCGAACATGTGATGATCGACGGCATAGTGCAGCACCCAGTTCGCCGCCCAGAAACCAAGCAAGGTAATTCCGGCTTGCACCACAATACTTTTCAAGATGTGCCGGTGGACGTGATGACCGAGTTCATGGGCAAGCACCGCTTCGATTTCCTCGGGACCATAGTTATCGAGCAGTGTGTCGGCAAGGATGATGCGCCGAGTGCTGCCGAGTCCGGTGAGAGCCGCATTCGCTTTCTTGCTCTTCTCAGAAAGCTTCCAGCGGTAAACACCACGTACCCGGGTGCCCGCGCGCTCACTGAGCAGAACGAGACGACGCCGCAGGTCTTCATTCTCCAGCGGTTCGAACTTGTAAAAGATCGGCAACAGGGCCACGGGGGCAAGCTGTGCCAGTACGATAAACAATCCCATGAACAGCGCCCAGGTGAAGATCCACCAATGCTGCGGGAATTGTCGAATCATGGAATAGAGCAACTCCACGACGATCGATGCCAATACCAGTCCTACAAGAAAACTCTTGGCTTCGTCCCAGAGCCAGGAGCGAAATTTTTGATTGGAGAGCTGGAATTTTTGCTCCAGCCGGAATCCGTAGTAATCGAGTCCAAAGCCCAGAGCCTTGCTGATGAAAAGCAGAAAGAAGAGGTAGAGAAATACGCCCAGCGTGTAGTTTTGGAATCCCCTGCGCAGGGCGAGATCGCGCAACCAGACCGTCCAACCGGTCACCAGCAGAAACACCAGAAAGGCCGCACCCAGGACAAAATCGGCGAGGCCCAGCCAGCGGTGGATGCGATTATAGCGGCGGGCCTCGGGCGAGTCGTCTGCGATCGAGGATGGGCTTCCATCAAAAGTCATGGCCAGTGATTAAGTATCGCATTACCGCCGCGTTGAGTGGGGGGCTTCCGGCACGATTCGCGTGCCCTAGCTGCCGCTCCTGACGAAAGCTTCGGCAGCTGTCAGGATTTCCGTCACCAACTCCGGCGATGAGGCTTCCGCATACGCGCGCAGCAGCGGCTCTGTTCCCGAGGCGCGGAAGAGGATCCAGGCTTCGGCTCCGTTGCCGTTCGTGGGTGCATCGAGGAAGAATTTGATGCCATCGAGATTTTCTTTTCTCAGCACACGATAGCGTCCCAGGCTTTGCGTTTCTTCGGCTCGGGCGCGCTGAATGGCGTTCTGCTTCAACTCCTCGGCAACGTGCAGATCGCGCCTGCCGTAGTAATGCGGACCGAACTCGCGTTGCAAATCCGCAACCAACTGGCCGAGCGGTTTACCCTCTTCCGCCATCACATTGGCCAGCAGCAGGCAATTCAAAATGCCGTCGCGCTCCGGAAGAAAGCGCGAGTAGCCGATGCCGCCAGATTCCTCGCCGCCGATCAGAATGTCGTGCTCCATCATCAGGTCCGCGATGTACTTAAATCCAATCTGCGTTTCGTAAAGTTTCCGTCCATACTTCGCGGCAATACGATCGAGCATGCGCGTAGTGTTGAAGGCACGCACCACGTCTCCCGGCCACTTCTTGCGTTCGAGCAGCCAATGCAGCAGGACGCAGAATATTTTGTGCGAATCCACGAAGCTTCCGTCCTCGGCGACCGCACCAATGCGGTCGGCATCGCCGTCTGTGGCCAGACCGGCATCGCACTTCTCGCTTATCACCGTTTGCTGCAGAAGAGAAATGTGCGGCTCGATGGGCTCGGGATTGATACCGGGGAAGAGCGGATTCACTTCTTCACGGATAGCGACGTGCTTTACTCCGCAAGCGTGAAAGATTCCAGCGAGAATTCCACGACCGGAGCCGTACATGGAATCGATTGCGAGCTTGAACTTGGCCTTGCGGATCAGATCCAGATCGGCGAAGCCGCAGACCGCAGCGGTGTAAGGCGTCTTGAGGTCGGTCTCCTCGATGGTCGCTTTCACGCCTCGTGGCATCGCACCGGCGCGCAACTCTTCTTCCACTCTCTTCATGATCGCCGGAGTGGCGGAGCCGCCAAACCTTGCTTTGAACTTCACTCCGTTCCAGTTCCAGGGATTGTGGCTGGAGGTGATCATCACTCCGCCTGCAGCGTGATTGCTTTTCACCGCATAGGACACAGCCGGAGTGGGAGTGTAATCGTTGGCCAGCTTCGCTGGGATTCCAGCCATGGCAATTACCTCCGCGGCGGCCTGGGCCGCGGGCTGCGAAGCGAAACGCGTGTCATAGCCGATGAAGACTCCACGCTGGGCGTCTTCGTATTGCAACACGTAAGAAGCGATTGCGCCGGCGACGCGGCGGACGTTGTCGAAGGTAAAGTCGTCGGCGATGATGCCGCGCCAGCCGTCGGTTCCGAACTTGATTTCTTGAGACATGGAGGATCAGGAGTCAGTGATCAGCGGCTAGTGGTCAGTAAAATCTTGTGCGCGCGAGGACTGGGCCCGGAACTGATCACTAGCCACTGACCATTTTTTATACCAGTCTATGCAGCTTCTTTCCGTCTAAATACGTCACCACTTTACCAACGTCCTGCGCGCGCTGCCGCGTGGTGATCAGCAAGGCGTCCGGGGTTTCGACCACCACCAGATCGTTCACGCCGATCGCCGCGACAAACTTTCCAGGAGCATGCACGTAGTTGCCGCGGGCATTCAACAGAAACACGCCCGCGCCGGAAACGACGTTGCCTTCAGCGGGACTGCTTTTGGCCGTGTGATGCTCGTGCAGCGCGGTCCATGAGCCCAGATCGTTCCACCCGAAATCGGCAGGGAGGCAAAAAATATTTCCGGCCTGCTCGCCTTTCGCCGACCGCGGCTCAAGCACGGCATAATCGATGCTGATGTTTTCGCATTTGCGATACAGCCTGCGGAATGAGGGCGCGAACTTTTGTGTGCCATATGAGGCAGCGATCTCTTCCAGAATGGACGCCGTCTTGGGAAGATGCTCGCGCAGGGCATCGGCCAGGGTGCGAGCGCTCCACAAAAACATCCCGCTGTTCCAGAAATAATTCCCTGCAGCCACGAATGCGGCGGCCGTTTCAACGTCCGGCTTCTCAGTGAAGCGTTGCACTCGAAGCACGTTTCCAGTGAAAGTTGCTCCCGCCTCGATGTAGCCGTATCCGGTTTCAGGGCGCGTTGGCGGAATGCCGAGGACTACGATGTTTTCGCCCTCGGCTGCGATCTCGACTGCGCGTGCAATCGTCGCACGATAAGTTTTCTCATCGGCGATTACATGGTCTGATGGAAACATTCCAATAACCGCATCGGGATCCCTCCGCAGCAGAATAAACGCAGCCAGCCCAATGGCAGGTGCAGTGTTGCGCCCTATCGGCTCAGCCAGCACTTGCGGCTTCGGCAATCTGGGAAGCTGCTTCAAAATTGCGGGACGGAGATCGTCGTTGGTAATGACCCAGAACCGCTTCGGCGAGGCCAGCGGCAGCAGCCGCGCCACCGTTTGCTGAATCATGGTTTGCTTGCCATCGAGGGCGAGCAACTGCTTGGCCCGTTTCTTGCGGCTCAGCGGCCAGAAGCGCGTACCTCGTCCACCGGCGAGGATTACAGGATAGAAGTTTGATTTGTTAGTCAATCGTTGTTAGTCAATCCTTGATAGCCAGTCGTTGATAGCCAGTCGCTATTACGCAATTCTTGTCACGCAGTTTCGGATTTCAAGCTACATTCGTGTTTCCGGTTCGGGCAGTGCTGCACCTGGGACACGCGCCTTCAGAAATTCCAGCGTCCACTGCGGGCGCACCGTAAACTTCTCCAACGACGCCGGAACGACTACCGCGTCGCCCTTCGTCAACGTTACGGGCTCCGCACCAGCCGCTTCAACTACCCCGCAACCCTCCACGGCCACAAGAATCTGCACTGAACTCTTTCCCGAATCTTCTTGTGTGCTCAGTTGCTGCGGGTCTTTGATCTCGAACATATCCACGACAAAGTACGGAGCCGCTACCAGCGAAGCCTCGCGGTTCTTACTGCGAGGAATCTGCGTTGGAGCCGGCCTCACCACCTTTCCGGATGCGACTTTTAATTTCACCGCAGCCAGTCCGTCTTTCAAGTGCAGTTCGCGCGGCCTTCCGTAATCATACAAACGATAGGTTGTGTCGGACTGTTGTTGGGTTTCGACAATCACCGAGCCGGGGCCCAGCGTGTGCACAGTCCCGCCGCAAACATAAATCATGTCGCCGGTATAGACGTTGAGCCAGTTCAGCAAGTCTTCGGCGCCCTTTCCATGGATCGCTTGCTCCAACCGCGCAACGGTCACGCCGGGCTTCAATCCTAAGGCGATTTGCGCTCCTGGCTTTGCGTGCGCCACATACCAGCACTCGGTTTTGCCCCAAGGCTCGCCTACGCGGCGCGCTTGCGCGTCATCGGGATGAACCTGCACCGAGAGCTTCTCATGCGGAAAGAGAAATTTCAGCAGTAAGGGAAAACGATGAGCGTCAAGCGCGGCATCGCCTACAAGCTCGCGCTGATACCGCTGACTTACTTGCGCCAGCGTCTGCCCGATAAGCGGGCCATTCGCTATTTGGCAAGCGTCGCCGGTGAGCCAGGCCTCGCCAATCTTTTCCTCAAACTTGCGATTGGGATAAATCGGCGATAAATCAAACGCGCCCCACGGCCGCGGGTCGAACGCTGGAAGCATCAAGAATGGATATAGATTGCCCATAAAAGGCGATCAACGAAAAAGGCCGTTCGCGTAGGGACGGCCTTGGCCGAAGTGAAATCCTCAAATAAAGTCTGAAATCCGCGACTACAGCGCGGAGAAAAATTTCCGCATGCGTTCCAATCCGCGATCCAGTTCCGCCTTCGAGGTCGCGTACGAAACGCGGACATGGTCGCCTGTGCCGAATCCTTCTCCAGGCACGGTGGCCACGTGTGCCTCGCGCAGCAGCCTCCCAGCCACGTCCGCTGCCGATTTCACGTTGCCGCGCCCCAGAAATGCGGAGATGTTCGGGTAGGCGTAGAATGCGCCTTCCGGTAAAGTGCAAGTCACACCCGGAATCGAGCGCAGGCCTTTTACTACGTGGTCGCGAAGCCCGATGTATTCCCGCCGCATCTGTTCGACACACTCTTGCGGCCCTTTAAGCGCCGCCACAGCGGCCTTCTGCACGATTGATGTCGGATTCGAAGTGGACTGGCTCTGCAACTTCGACATCGCGCTTACCACCGCGATTGGACCGAGTGCGTAGCCCAGGCGCCAGCCCGTCATCGCATAAGTTTTCGAGAGCGAGCCCAGTACCACAATGCGTTCCTTGAATTCGCGCAGCGATCCCACGGAAAAATTCCTGCTGGTGTAGTTCAGGTAGACGTAACATTCGTCAGAGAGTACCCAGATTCCACGCTGGTGAGCGAGGCGGACAACTTCGGTTAAGTCTTCCGCGCTCATCACCGCGCCGGAGGGATTGGAAGGAGAATTCAGAATGATGACTTTGGTCCGCGGAGTGATCAGCCTCGCGACCATCTCTGCAGTGACGCGGAAGCCCTGCGACTCGTCGGATTGCAGCAACACGCACTCGCCGCCCGCATAGCGCACAATGTCCTTGAACGAAACCCAGTAAGGTACCGGCAGAATTACTTCGTCGCCGTGATCGACGAGTACCTGAATCGCGTTGAACAGCGCATTCTTGCCGCCGGTCGAGGCGATAGCCTCCTCACGACGGTAATCGGAATCGAAATCGATTGCATGACGGTGCACGATCGCGTCGCGCAACTCGGGCGTGCCGGGCACGGCGGTATATTTGGTGAAGTTGCCCTGAATCGCGGCAATAGCTGCATCTTTGATGTGCTGGGGCGTAGCGAAGTGCGGTTCGCCGGCACCGAAGTCGACCACATCGATGCCCTGTGCGCGCAGCTTGTCAGCCTCCGCCACAACTGCCATGGTGGCTGAGGGCTCAATGCGATTGATCCGGTCGGTGAGTTTCAGCGCTTCGGTGGTCGCCGTGGTCATGCCTTCTTTTTCCTTTTCTTTTCTTTTCGAGCTAATTCTCTTCGATCGAGAACCTCAATCATGCGGGCATCGCCCAACTTATAGGCAGGGTCGAGTTTTTCGTGCAGCCGCTGCTCCACCACTTCCGGAACCAGCCCTTTCACGGGTCCGCCCGCCTGTGCGACTTCGCGCACCAGGCGTGAGCTGACGTAAGAATATTTGTCGGCAGGCATCATGAAAACCGTCTCCAGCGTGGGTTCGAGTTTGCGATTCATCAGCGCCATCTGCAGCTCATATTCGTAGTCGCTGATGGCCCGGATGCCGCGCAGAATGCAAGTCGCCTGCATGGATTTCGCATACTCGACCATGAGTCCGTCAAAGGTATCGATGCGCACGTTCGACAGACTCGCAGTGAGCTCCCGCAACATTTCCAACCGTTCGGCCACGCTAAACATCGGACTTTTCTCCGAGTTCCGCAGGATCGCGACCACTAGTTCCTCAAAAATCTTGGCGCCCCTCTCGATCAGATCGAGATGCCCGTTGGTAGGCGGATCAAACGAACCGGGATAGATAGCTAGGCCCTTATGCAATCATCCTCACAGGAACCGGGGCTGAATAGAAGATTCTATGCGGGCTGGGGTGGGATGGCAATTGGCGAATCGGGGCGTTAAAGGGATTGTCATCCCGAGCGAAGCGAGGGACCTTGGTTCTTGCGTGCGGCATACCCGATTGATCGAGCCTCCTCGAGCCGCGCCCTACGTGATTTTCGGCGTAAACCGAAACGTCTGCGGCTGATCCCACTCTCGCGACAGATCATCCCATTTAGGATTCGTGGATTCGACTAGCGCAAGGCCTTGGCACAAGTCCAAGCTTTGATCTGCTTCTCTCGCTCGATCGCGTTGCGAACGTCTTCGAAGCTCTCGAAGTAGACAAGCCGAGTCATGTTGTACTTCGCGGCGAAACCCGGAGTCCGTTTCAGCTTGTGTTCCCGCACTCGCCGACGAAGGCTGTTAGTCATGCCGGTGTAAAGCCTCTTTGAAGCATTGGCAACGATGTACACGAAGTAGCGCCGCTCTTCACTCATCCGGCTCTCATCAAATTGTCATCCCGAGCAAAGCGAGGGATCCTGGTTCTTGCCCGCAGCGCAAGTCAACGCCGTTGCAAGCAAACACCAAGGCCCTCGCTTTGCTCGGGATGACAAGCCTGGAAAATACCTAGCGCTTCGCCGCCACAGGTACTCTCGCAGCTTCGGGAGCAGCGCTCGGCATTGTCGTGACCCGTGCACCCTGCGGCGGAGCCTGCCCCGGCGCGGCCGCCGGGGTTGCTGGCACGGCAATCAGTCCCAGCGCTTTGCGCACTTCCGTGTCGAGCTTGGCCATGGTGTCTTTGTTGTCTTTGAGGAACTGGCGGGCGTTTTCTCGGCCCTGGCCGATGCGCTCGCCTTTGTAGCTGAACCATGATCCGGACTTTTCCAGAATGTTGTTGTTGACCGCCAGATCGATCAGGTCGCCTTCGCGTGAAATGCCTTCGCCATACAGAATGTCAAACTCGGCCTCGCGGAACGGCGCCGCCACCTTGTTCTTCACTACCTTTACGCGGGTGCGCGAGCCGGTGACTACGTCGCCATCTTTGATGGCCGCGATGCGGCGAATGTCCACGCGCACCGAGGAATAAAACTTGAGAGCGCGACCGCCGGTGGTCGTTTCAGGATTGCCAAACATCACGCCAATTTTTTCGCGAATCTGGTTGATGAAGATCAGGCAGGTGCGCGACTTGGAAACCGTCCCCGTCAGCTTGCGCAGCGCCTGCGACATCAACCTCGCCTGCAGACCCATGTGGCTGTCGCCCATTTCGCCGTCGAGTTCGGCCTTTGGCACGAGCGCCGCCACCGAGTCGACGACGAGCACATCGATGGCGTTCGAGCGTACCAGCGCCTCTGTAATCTCGAGCGCCTGCTCGCCGTAGTCCGGTTGCGAAACCAGCAGATTGTCGACATCGACGCCCAGTTTCTTGGCATAGGCGGGATCGAGAGCGTGCTCCGCGTCCACGAATGCAGCCATACCGCCGGTCTTCTGGGCTTCGGCAATGACCTGCAGAGTAATGGTCGTCTTGCCGGAAGACTCTGGCCCGAAGACTTCTACCACGCGTCCGCGCGGAAAGCCGCCCACGCCAAGCGCCGCGTCGAACGAAATGGAGCCCGTCGGAATCACGGCGATGGGGACGATCGCCTCTTTCGACCCCAACCGCATGATCGAGCCTTTGCCAAACTGCTTTTCAATCTGCGAAACCGCCAACTCGATTGCCTTGCCCCGTTCATCCGCCATGGGAGTATGGCTCCTTTAAGAGTGCAGAACTAATCTGGCCGGATTATACATACAGATCGAAGCGAAGAAAAGGCGAATTTGTAATTTTGTTGTGAATATCGTTCCGAAATGGGCGCAACCGCGCAGCCCTCCCCACTGTCATCCTGAGGGCCGCGCTTTTTGCGGACCGAAGGACCTATGCATTTGCTGGCGGCGCCGGAAAGCTGGCCTGCGAGATGGCGTCGGCAAGTGCAGAGGTCCTTCGTTGGGAATCCTCGGCTTCGCCGAGGATTCCGCTGCCTCAGGATGACAAGGAAAATGCGGGATTAGCTTTCGAGGCGAACGGAGAGCCGTGTATACAGCTCACGATACTTTTCGTTGGAGCGGCGATCCCTCGGGCCGGACGAGGCGCTGCGAAGCGACCACGTTGTGCAGGTAATGCTCGAGCGCTCGCTCAGCACGAAGCGCTCCGACTGCCCGTTCTGCTTGGCGAGGGAGACGAGTTCCTCATAAAGCTTGGCATCAATTTCCGGAGCGATCTTGACGGTGCGCGGCATGGGTGGCCCTCGGTCAGAGTTCCTTACCTCTGCAGCAAATCCACCGGCGCCGTCACATCGTGCACGCGAAAATACTTGGCCAAGGCCGGGTATTTCCGCGCCACCGCCTCGTACATCGCATAGGCCACATTGCGGTAGGAAATATGTCCGGCCGGTGTAGTGCGCAATTCTGAGATGTACACAGCCTCAGCGAAGTCCATCTTGAACAGCGCGCGCTTGCGATACGCCAGGGGAATCGCGTACTGCGAATTCTCTTCCGCCTCGGGCGCGTTGCGCGCAGCAAGCTTCTCCACTGTGGTTTGCGTGCGACGCATGGCGGCGTCGAAGCGGCCACGGACGCCAGCATCTTCCAGATCGAGCAGCATCTCGTAACCGTGCTGCGTGGTGAATCCCTGCATCACTTGGATACAGCGCCGGTGACGATGCATGTCGCGGAAGCCGCCCGTATCCATGAGGATGTCGAAGCGGAATTGCTGCCCGGCGCGGAAGCCGCGCAGCATTTCGTCGTATTTGCCGCGATGTCTCAGGCCGAGATCGATGATTTCGCGCCGAAATCTTTCGCCCGAAACCTGCAGCGCCTGCCGCACCTGGCGGTAAGAATAATGGCAGTGCTCGTAGAGCAAAGTGGTGGCGATCTCAACTTCCAGCGGCTCTTCGTCGAGCAAGTCGACGATTGCCTTCGAGGGCGCAAGTTGCTCGCTCTTCATCAGTTCGCGCGCTGCCTGCCGCAGTTCGCGGCGCGTTTCCATCTCATACGGATTCGGATCCGCATACCTCACCAGGGTGGGCGCGACGCGAACCTCGTGCAGCAATTCCTGTTCCGCCCGCGCGCCCAACTCCGGACTTTCAGCGCGAATCTCTTCCACCAAGTTGCGCAAAGATTCTGCATTCACGTTGTAGGCCGCTGAAGTCGCCGCCTTCTTTAGCGACTCCCCGAGTTGCCGCACTTCTTTATGCGTGTGCGAAAGCAAGTGCGCCACCTGCGTTTCCAGTGTGCGGGCGTTGACAATCTCGCCGAGCGAAGTATTCGTAGCCAGCGGCAGCAAGTAGCGCGTGATGTCGAAGGCCCGAGCCTTCAGCGTGCGCTCGTACGCCTCCTGCTTCATGTCGGCAGGCTTGGGAGTGATACTGATCAGGTGCTGCGTCATGTGCGCGGAGAGCGCTTCGTATTCTGCAAAAAGATTATTCAGCGTTTCGCAATACAGCTTGCGGGCCTCAACGTCAGCTCCGAAGTCGGGGATGTAATAGCCGCTCTTCTTGAAGTCCTGATATCGAGTCGAGCGCTCCTGGCCGTCCCAACGCTGCTCGTCGGCCAGTTCGATGGCGGCCAGAATCGAAAGCCTCTCGACAGCCAGCGCGATATGCGCCAGGTCGGCAATCGAGCGATGACCGTACTGAAAATAAAACGTGTTGAGAAATTTCTCCGCTTTCTGCGAATTGATCTCGCGCAACGATTCCTTCATCGACAACGACGAACGCGAGTATTTCGCCATGGCGTACGCCTGAATCTCCGGCTCAATGCCATACACGGCGAAGACCTCGGTGGACGGCGCGTGATCGGGTGCTCGGTCCCGTCCGTCGTCTCGTTGTTGTTCAGCCGAGGGGCCCTCCGCATAGGAAGCCCTCTGCGGGGATCGGTGCCCGGAGGCAGTCGAGGCCACGTCTGAAGATGTACTTTTGTTGGAAGGCTCGGGCATGGTGATCACTTCATTCGTCACAGTGTGTGGCATGGGAGTGTTCGAATGTTAATCGGCGGAACAGTAATGCGCAATCGTTAGACAAATGACAACTCGATCGCACCTGGAGAAGAGCGGGAGCTATAATCCACCTTCCGGCATAATGACTTCCTAATCATAGAACCAATGAAGGGCTCGAACGAAATTCGGGAGAACTCATGTCCCTAACGGGAAGAGTGGCGTTCGTTACGGGCGCGTCGCAAGGCATTGGACGAGCCTGCGCAATGAAGCTCGCCACCGCGGGCGCGACGGTGTCTGTCGCCGCGCGCAATGAGGAAAAGTTGAACCAACTCGTTCATGAAATCACCGCCATGGGCGGCAAGGCCGCGGCATGCACTCTCGACGTTACCGATGAAGAGCAAGTCAAGTCGACGATTAAGGCAGCCGTCGCGCAGTTTGGGAAAATCGACATCCTCGTAAACAACGCCGGCGTCACGCGCGATCAACTGGTCATGCGCATGAAGCGCTCCGACTGGGATGCAGTGCTGCAAACCAATCTGACTGCGGCTTATCTCTGCATTCAGCAAGTCACCAGTTCCATGCTCAAGCAGCGCTGGGGACGCATCATCAATATCACCAGCGTCTTCGGCCAGATGGGGCAGGCCGGTCAGGCGAATTACTCGGCCTCGAAAGCCGGGCTCATCGGATTGACGATGGCCATCGCGCGTGAGTTGGGATCACGCAACATTACTTGCAACGCCGTGGCCCCAGGTTTCATCGAAACCGCCATGACGCAAGTGCTCGGCGAGGAGTTCAAGCAAAATGCCGCCAAACAGATTCCGCTTGGCCGCGTGGGATCGCCCGCCGATGTGGCGAATGCCGTTGCATTTCTCGCTTCCGACGAAGCATCGTATATTACCGGTCACGTGTTGAACGTTAATGGCGGAATGCTGATGGGATAGGAAGCTTTTCACCGCCGAGCGCGCCGAGAACGCAGAGAAAAATGGAAACTGATTCGGCTAAGGAGCTAAAGCCTGGAATTTCCTCGGCGTTCTCTGCGTCCTCGGCGGTGAAAGGTCTGTCGATTTTTCAAGCCGATTCGCCCGCACAGATCGTGCAGGCCCGCGAATTGTTCATCGAATACGCTCAGTCCCTCGGCTTCAGCCTTTGCTTCCAAAACTTCGATAAAGAGCTAGCGGGATTGCCCGGTGAATACGCTCCCCCGGAGGGTCGGCTGATGCTCGCGGAATGGGAAGGTCATGTCGCGGGCTGCGTCGCGCTGCACAAATTAGAATCGGGCGTTTGTGAAATGAAGCGGCTGTACCTGCGCCCGGAGTTTCGCGGCAAGGGCCTGGGACGCGCGCTGGCAGAGCGAATTATCGCGGAGGCGCGCCAGATCGGTTACCAGCGCATGCGCCTTGACACGGTCGAGCCGGTGATGAAAGATGCGGTTGCGGTGTATCGCAAGCTCGGGTTCAAGGAGATTGCTCCGTACTGTGCGAACCCGATTGCGGGAGCAATGTACCTGGAGTTGGAATTGCGATGAACTCGCCGAGAGGTCGAAAGCCATGAAGAAAATCAGCCTGCTAATGGTCATTACGCTGTTTGTTTCCGGTTGCTTCGCTGCCGACGGCAAATCGGTCTCCTACAAAAGCGGCGACGAAACCGTCCAGGGCGTGCTCTACACTCCTGCTGGCAAGGGACGATTACCCGCGATCATCGTCATCCATGAGTGGTGGGGCTTAAACGATTGGGTCAAAGACGAGGCCTCGAAGCTGGCTGACCAGGGCTACGAAGCGTTGGCCATTGATTTGTATCGCGGCAAAGTTGCGACCACAGCGGACATGGCGCATGAATTAATGCGCGGAGTGCCGGAAGATCGCGCGAAACGCGACCTGCACGCGGCCTTCGAATTTCTGCAATCGCAGCCAAATGTCGAGAAGGATCGCATCGGGGCGATAGGCTGGTGCATGGGCGGAGGCTACTCCCTCGATGCAGCGCTTCAGGAGCCAACGCTCGCGGCTGATGTCATCAACTACGGCCATCTTGCCACCGACCCCGAGGCGCTCAAGAAAATTAACGCTCCCATCCTCGGCCTGTTCGGTGGCCAGGATCGCGGCATTACTCCCGATGACGTTCATAAATTCGAGGCGGCGATGAAGCAGGCGGGCAAGAGGATCGACGTCAAAATCTATGACGATGCTGGCCATGCTTTCGAAAATCCAAATAACAAAGACGGCTACCGCGCCGACGACACCGCCGACGCGTGGAAGCGTACTGTCAGCTTTCTGGCGGAGAACCTGAAGAAGTAATTTGTGGGTACTGGAAGCCGCGCCGTTTTGCGGTGAACCGTTTCTTGCACGGCATCAAAATCTGTTGCAGTCTGAGTGGGTAAGGCCCCACTCCCGTGTATCTTCGTATGGCACTAAATTCCACTTGCCAGAAAATCCCGATCTGGTTACTATGTCGCATCTGCAATGCTCCCCCAGATCAACATCGGCGAGACCATTCGAAACTACCGGCTGCAGAGAGGGATGTCTCAGGGAGACATTGAAAAACGCACCGGCTTGCTGCGATGCTATTTGTCGCGCGTCGAAAACGGCCATACCATCCCATCACTCGATACACTATCGAAAATTGCTGGGGCGATGGAGATTGCACTTTCGCAGTTCTTCTCCGAATCCGGGCACAACAATGGCACCAAGGGATTGCCGCAGCTCTCCGATGACGAGGTTCGGTTCCTCAGTCAGGTGCGGCGCTATTCCGCCAACCTCAATGACAGCGATCGCAAGCTCGTCCTTGCCATGGTGAAGAAGATGGCCGCGAATGCGAAGTAACTAGGATATCGGCTCTCAGCCATCAGCTTTCAGCCCTCAGCGATAAAGCAGCCGTAACGTGGCATCCCAGCGCGGCGAGGGATCGTGTCATTGTCGTCACCGCGGACGCAGAGCCCAAGAGCACCCGGTTGTTGCATTGCTTCAAGCTGATAGCTGACAGCCCCGCCGCCCTTACCTTCGTACCATGAACCTCGGTGACCGCCGGGTACCTCGCCGCCGTACAGCGATCTCATTACACTGGTGACTCGGAGATTCTCGTGACCATCGATGAAGAACTGGGCGTGCTCGAAACGCAGCTTCGCCGGCTGAAGATCGAGTACGAGGTTTTTTTCAGCAATCCGACGAAGCGGCCTCCCACCGACATTGAGTGGAAGGTGCTTTCCCTGCTGCGCAAGTTTTCCGACGGCGGCCGCATGAGCTTCTCCCAGCGTTTCCGCTACAACGAAATGGCCCAGCGCTACGCCATCTACAGCGATCTGTGGCGCAAGAAGTCGCGCATTCGTGAGGAAGGCTACCGCCGTCCGCAGGATGCGCTTCTCGCCGTGCAAGGCGTGCGGCTTGAAGAAGAGCACAGGCCCCAGCACAACCCGGTTTACGGTTTGACCCATACCACTGAAGCGGCGGCTGCAACTACTTCGCAGCCCTTCACGTTGCACAACGTGGATCGGGGCGAGCGCGAGCAGGTGGAGCGCTTATACAACACCCTGGTCGCGGCCAAGAAAAAGGCGGGAGAAAATGTTTCGGGCAGCCTCGATTCCTTCTCGACATTCGTGCAGAAGAAAACGGAGCAAATTCGCAAGCAATTCGGTTGCCAGGACGTCGAATTCTCCGTCGAACTCACCGATGGCCACGTCAAGCTCAAGGCAAAAGCAAAAGCTCAGGACGGCCATTAGTCGTCGATCGTTCGTTCGTGGTTGGTCGTTAGCAATCCTTCGTCTTCATTACGAGAGTCCCTCCGAAGCGCTGCCAGCGTGGTGACTGCGGTTCCCAATACCGTCTGGCTGATCCCTAAAGTGTTGCCTCCGCCCCGCCGATAAACAGATTAAGAAGCACTCGCCTTGGAGGCTGAATGTCCCCTACACCTCGCCTGTTCTCACAGCGCCGCGTCATTTCACTTCTAAGCTTAACAATTCTCCTATCGCTTCTTACCTTGGAGTTACAGGCCAGAGCGCAGCCGGCTGATCCGGCGAATCCTTCGTATATACAACCTGCCGACCGCATCACCAGCTTCATCGATGATGAGCAAACTGTCGCATTGCCTGGCAACCGGCATCCCTTGGCCGTCGCGGAATATGACGGTGGCGCAGTGGCGTCCGATTTCCCCATGCAGCACATGATCCTCACGCTGTTGCCCGACGCAGCGCAGCAAGACGCTCTCACGCAGTTAGTCGAGGCTCAGCACAATCCCGAGTCTTCCTACTATCATCAGTGGCTCACGCCAGAGCAATATGCGGAGCGCTTCGGAGTCTCGGAAGCGGACGTGTCTCAAATCTCGGGCTGGCTGCAAGGGCACGGCTTCGAGGTGGAAGAAGTTACCGCCGGGCGCCGGTCCATTATTTTCAGCGGCACTGCAGCCCAGGTGCAATCGGCCTTCCATACTCAGATTCGTACTTACAAGATTGGCAGGGAGATCCACCACGCTAACGCGAAAGATCCCGAAATACTCGCAGCTCTGTTACAAGTGGTGGGCGGCGTGGTTTCGCTACACGATTTTCGCAGCGAGCCGATGCACAGTGTCGTGCACAAAGCATCCCCTGAATTCACCAGCGGAGGCTCACACTATCTGGCGCCCGCAGACTTCGCCACCATCTATGATCTTGTCCCGCTTTACCAGCAATCCATTACTGGCAGCGGCGAGTCCGTGGCTATCGTCGGTCGCACTAACATCAACATTGCAGACGTGGCGCAGTTCCGCAGGCTCTTTGGCTTGCCTGCAAACAATCCTCAGATCATCGTCAACGGAACCAATCCGGGAATTATCAGCTCGGGAGAGGAGACTGAAGCCGATCTCGATGTCGAGTGGTCCGGAGCCGTGGCCAAAGGTGCAACGATCAAATTTGTGCTTTCGAAATCGACGAATTCCAGTGACGGTGTCGATCTCTCCGCGCAATACATTGTGAACCAGAACGTCGCGCCGGTGATGAGCACGAGCTTCGGTCTATGCGAGGCCGCGCTCGGCTCTTCCGGAAATAGTTTTCTGAACAGTTTGTGGCAGCAGGCGGCAGCGCAAGGCATCAGCGTCCTGGTTTCTTCAGGAGATAATGGCGCCGCGGGCTGCGACTCCGCGTCGGCCTCAACTGCGACGCACGGACGTGCGGTGAACGGCCTGTGTTCGACGCCTTACAGCGTTTGTGTGGGCGGCACCGAGTTTAACGATGTTTCCAATCCTTCGCTCTACTGGTCGTCATCAAACGCCTCGGGCACTCAGGGTTCGGCCCTCAGCTACATTCCCGAAGTCGTATGGAACGAAAGCGGCGGGGGCGGTGGGCTATGGGCCAGTGGTGGCGGCGTGAGCAGCATCTATGCCAAGCCATCATGGCAAACCGGTACGGGAGTTCCGGCCGATGGCAAGCGCAACGTTCCTGACGTTTCGCTCACTGCAGCCGGACACGACGGCTATCTTATAGTCCAAAACGGTTCTCTCTACGTGGTCGGCGGCACCTCAGCCGCGTCGCCATCGTTTGCCGGACTTATGGCGCTGGTGGTACAGCACACTGCTGCACGCCAGGGCGATGCCAATACCACCTTCTACCCATTAGCCACCAAACAGCGCGCCGGCGGAGCAACGGTGTTTCATGACATCACTGTGGGCAACAACAACGTGCCCGGACAGACGGGCTTCAACGCGACCCCGGGATATGATCAAGCGACTGGGCTCGGCTCGGTCGACGCATCGGTATTAGTGAATCACTGGAGCGATGCCACCGTTGTTCCCGCGTTCACACTAACTGCTTCGGCGAAGTCTCTCTCAGTAACTGCGGGATCCAGTAACAGCGTCACTCTGAGCATTGCGGTCAGCGGGGGCTTCAACGCAGCGCTCGCATTTTCGGTGAGCGGCCTTCCCTCCGGGGTTACGGCCTCATTTGTGCCGGCTACGCTTCCCGCTCCCGGATCAGGCAGCAGCATTCTTAAGCTCACAGCAGCCAGCAGCGCTAATCCGGGGGTTTATTCCGCTACAGTGGCTGCAACTAGCGGCTCTGCGAAACAAACCGCAGTGGTCGCTGTCTCAGTAGCTCCCGCTCCCACGTTCACGTTGGTGTCCTCGGCAAGCTCCATCAACGTGGCAGCAGGAGCGTCCAAGAATCTTACGTTTACGACCACGCCGAACTCGACTTTCAATGCCGCTATCACACTCTCTGTCACGGGACTGCCCACGGGCTTGACTGTGCAGATCCTACCCTCGAGCGTGGTCGCGGCTCCTGGCGGGCGAGCCAGCACCATAACCTTTTCGGCAACTTCGAAAGTGACTCCCAAGGCCTATCCGATAACCCTGACCGCCATCGGCGCAGGCGTCACGCAAAAGCAAACTGTGATGGTAAACGTCCGCGGCTTGTCGCTTAGCGCAAGCGCCAGCAGCGTAATTGTCAGCTCAACTGCCAAGGGAACCTGAAGTTTACCACCGCAACTTTGGAAGGCCTCAACTCCTCGGCGGCACTCACGGTCACAGGGCGTGAGCTGCACAGGGTCGCTCGAATTGCCGGATGGTGGTAAGGGAGACGGTGGGAGCTCGTGCCGGGAAAAAAGGGTTGCCTGTGAATCGTCCGCAGGACACAACCGGCTTCGAGAGAGCGGCGAGACATTTTATCCAGCTACTGTGCACCAGCCACTGTGCCTGTTGACGCATCTCATTTCAGGCGCTTATTATTTTTGTTTGGCCCAAACTCTGCGGATGGCTCTGGGAAGCCGTCGCAGGAATTAGAAGTGACCTATGGATAAGAAGAAGTTAGAAACATTTAAGAAGCGGCTGGAGACACGACAACAGGATCTGCGCCGCACCGTATCGCGTACCCAAGCAGATGGCCGTTCTGCCGACGAAGATACGGCCCAGGATATTGCCGACCGGGCGGCCAGTTCCTATACCAAAGAGTTTCTCTTTAGCCAGAGCAACAACGACCGCCAGCTCCTGCAGATGGTGGAAAGGGCGCTGGCACGCATCAGGGAAGGCAACTTCGGCGAATGCATCCACTGCGGGAAGGAAATCAACGCGAAGCGCCTCGAGGCTGTGCCCTGGACGCGCCACTGCATCGAGTGCCAGGAGAAACTCGAACAGGGGCTGTTGGAAGAAGCGCCAAGGTAGAAGAGCCCCTTCGACCACGAGGGGCGCTAAGTAACGCGAGGCCATTTAGCCACAAGAGTTTCCTTCGTGCAGCTTCGTGACCTTGGTGGTTGAGATTTCGCAAAATGGCTGCAATAAGGTCTGACGGCTTTGACGGCGCCATTTTCCGGCTGATAAACTAACACATCGTCCCACCAATACAGAGTCATCGACATAGACTGAGAAGACTGAGATTGGAAGGTAGTCGTGCGCGCACAAACCCGCCATCAACTTAAACAGGATGCATTCAGCCGGGTCACCATCGGAGCTGCCGAGAAGACCGCCCACTGGAGCGTGGAACACAGGAACACCCTGGCCATTGCTGCCGTCGCTGTCATCGTAGTCGTTGCCGTGGTAGCAGGCGGATGGTATTACGAAAGCACGCAGGACGAGAAAGCCAGCTTTGACTTGACGCAGGCGACCAGAACTCTGGAGGCGCAGTTGCGGCCCGCGGGAGTTCCGGCGCAACCCGATATCCCCAGCTTTACGTCGGCCAGGGAGCGCGCGGAAGCTGCCAGAAAACAATTCCAGGCGATCGTGGAAAAGTATCCTCACACCCGCACGGCGGATATGGCGCGTTATTTCCTGGGCGTGACCTCGGCGAGTATGGGCGACAACACCGGCGCCGAAAACAACTTCAAGGCAGTAGCTTCGACCGGCAACAAAGAACTGGCTTCGGTGGCGAAATTGGCGCTGGCCGCTCTCTTCGGCAACACGAACCGCACCAAGGATGGCGTGGCGCTCTACCAGGAACTGATCAACCATCCTACGGCTTCAGTGAGCAAGGTGACCGCGCAATTGGAGCTGGCGGAACTTTACCAGAGCACCAACCAGCCGCTCGATGCCAAACGTCTCTACGAGCAAATCAAGAAAGACAATCCCAGCACGGAAGCCGGACAGATGGCGACGCAGAAGTTGGCTGAACTGAAGTAGGAGCAGTAGGCAGTGATCAGTGATCAGTGGTCAGTGGTCAGTGATCAGTACTCAGTGGCCAGCCGACGACTTCCAGATGCCTAAATCCCATCCCCTTTGATTCCGTAGTCATTGACCTAATCGCTAGGCACTGATCACTGACCACTGCATTTCTTCTTTTTCTGTCGCTTACTTTCGTAAGCCCAATCAATACTTTCCCGGTGAGTTGCAGCCCTGGCTCAAGGAGAATTGAGCGAAGTGCATTCTCGTCCGCGAGTGAGGGCTCATGAGGAGTTTTCGGCAGTGTGGATTTTTGGCAGCCTGCGTTCTGACATTGTGCGTGGTTCCTGCGTTTAGCCAGCAGGCAGACTCCGGGCAGAGCCTCGGCGATATGGCCCGCAAGCTTCGCAAAGACACGACCAACGAAGTCAAAATGACGGACGCGGACACAAAGAAACTCTTCGAATCCGTGGATAGAATCTTCGCTTTCGCAGCCGAAGACACTGAGATGCCGAAGCGCGCCGTGGTGAAGCGCCGGCTGGTGAGCAAGGCTGATGTAGAAAAGTACGCCGCCGGACAATTGGGAAAAGAAGAATTCGCCAAAAGTTTCGCGGAAGAGGAGCTGAGCATGAAGAAGCTCGGATTCCTGCCACGGGATTTCAATTTGAAAGAATTTCTGGTGAAGTCCACCGGCCAGGGAATTGCGGCCTATTACGACGACGAGACCAAGACAATCTCGATGCTGAACTGGGTGCCTCCCGACCGCCAGGAACCTATTCTGGCGCATGAGTTAACCCATGCGCTACAGGACCAGAACTATGACCTCGCGAAGTGGATGAAGGCCGGGAAGAAAGCTGGAGAGACCGGCACAACCGACGACAGTGCGGTGGCGCGCAAAGCCGTGGTGGAAGGCCAGGCCATGGTGGTCTACGTGGATTATCTCCTAAAGCCCCTGGGCCGCAGTCTCGAGGACACTCCCGGTTTGGTGTATCAGATGGAAGAGCCGGCAGTGAAGGCCGTGATCGATTCCCAGCTCATGCACGAAGCGCCGATGATCCTGCGCGAGATGGGAACGTTTGCCTACCAGGAAGGCCTGATTTTCGAAGGCGAGCTACTGCACAAGGGCGGGAAGAAGATGGCATTTGCGAGGGCGTTCGCGCGTCCTCCGCGGAATTCGCACGAGGTGTTGCAGCCGGAGGCTTATATCGATCACGAGAAACTGCCGCCGGTGCGCATCCCGGATATGCGGGAAGTGCTGAGCAACGAGTACGACGTCTACGATTCGGGCGGAATTGGCGAACTGGACGTGCGTGCCCTGTTGAAACAGTTTGGCGAACGGAAAATTGCAGATGATGTTTCTTCCGCTTGGCAAGGCGGGGCCTTTGTGACCTTCCGGCGGAAGGACAAAGTGGTGGCAGACGCGACGGCCAGCACAGCAGATCTGTCCTTGCTGTACGTTTCGCGATGGAAAACTCCACAGGCCGCTGAGCGTTTTGCGCACTTCTATGCTGGCGCCGTCTCCCAGCGCTATCACAGCGCAAACGCACAAGAGGTACAAGCTTGTTCGGGGACAAATTGTCCAATCTCGATGGCGCAGATCACGACCGAGGAGGGCCCAGTCATCGTGGAGCATTGGGACGACAACACCGTCATCGTCTCGGAAAGCTTCGACACCGCTACCGCCGCCAAGCTGCGGACCGCGTTGCGGGATGTGGCAGGGCCGGTGCGTGCCGATGCCATGCCGCAGGAAGAGATAGGACTGCGACTGTTTGAGATTTCAGCATTTCGGGCATTCGCAGAGCAGATTGGTGGACAGGTCGCAGCAGCGATGAGCCGGGATGTCGGGCACTAACTACTTAAAATTCGCTACGCGATTGTTCTTTGGCAAGCTGATTGCACGTGGGGCGAATCACCTCTTGTATGATGTTCGACTGAAGGAATTGAAAGCCATAGCGAAAAGCACTCTTTTGGCGAACCATGGCATAGATCGTAACTGGGCCGAAGGGAAGAGTGAAGTCCAGCTGTACAAGTTCGCCCAACGGAACTTCAATTCTCAACAGGGCTGAGATTCCAGATTCGCTGATGTCTACGGTGTAGCCCTTCAGCAAACCGCAGGTGCGCGAGGTAATCTTGATATCAACCTCAAGTTTGAAGCGGGGTTGGCTGCGCTTCTCAACCGACTCTCGAGCGAGAGCAGCCGTCGTTTGATTGTGAGTTTCCAATGTTCTGACTCTCTCTGATATGTTCCTTATCGGCAAAGCGCTGACCGGACGTTAGGAAAAGAGCCGTGGTCTCCCGAAGGCCATTTCACTTTCCGCGCACATTGGTTAGGATGATTGTCCAGTCTTCACGCGACTCGGTAATCTATGGCCGACTTCACACTGCGGGTAAACGGAAGCGAGAAAAAGGTAAGCGTTGCACCGGAGACACCCTTGCTCTGGGTGTTACGAGACACGCTGGAACTCACAGGAACGAAGTTCGGCTGCGGCGCGGGGTTGTGCGGGGCTTGTACTGTGCATGTGGAAGGAGCCGCAATACGATCGTGCTCAACTCCGGTTTCCCAGGTCAGCGGCAAGAGCGTCACAACGATTGAAGGCCTCGGAGCCAACGGGCTGCACGTGTTGCAAGAGGCATGGATTGCCGAGGAGGTCCCGCAATGCGGCTACTGCCAAACCGGACAGATCATGACGGCGGCGGCTCTGCTGGCGAAGACACCGAATCCGAGCGATGAGCAGATTACGCAGGCGATGAACGGCAACTTGTGCCGCTGTGGAACGTATGAACGAATTCGCAAGGCGATTCACAGGGCTTCCGGGATGAGTCCCGTTGGAGCGCGAGGTGGGCAATGAGTCCGCTTAGCCGGAGAGAATTCGTTGCGGGTGGAGTGTCTGCGGGAGCTGGACTGGTAGTGGGTTTCTATTTGCCGCATGGCGAGAAATCCCGCAAAGAAATTTTCTCACCGAATGCTTATGTTCGGATCACGCAGGATAACAAGGTCACCATCGTTCTAGCGCGCTCGGAAATGGGGCAGGGAGTGCGAACGGCGTTGCCCATGATTCTCGCGGAGGAATTGGAAGCGGACTGGAAAAATATTGAAATCGAGCAGGCAGGAGCGAGCACGCTCTACGGTGACCAAAGTACCGGCGGCAGCGCAAGTGTAAAGACGACGTGGGATCCCATGCGCAAGGCGGGGGCGGCGGCGCGGGAGATGTTGATTTCGGCGGCGGCGCTGGCTTGGGGCGTCCCGCGCTCGAGCTGCAACGCTCAGAGTGGAAGCATCGTGCATGCGGCGTCAAAGCGCCGCTTGAGCTATGGAGAGTTAGTCAGCAAAGCTGCGACCTTGCCGATTCCCACCGATGTTCCATTGAAGCAGAGCAAGGATTACAAGATTGTTGGCCAGCGACTGGCACGCGTCGACACGCCATCTAAAGTGAAGGGCGAAGCGGTGTTTGGCATCGACTTCAAGATGCCTGAGACGAAGTATGCGGTGCTGTCGCGTTGTCCTACGATCGGCGGCAAGGTGGCGAGCTTCGACGATAAAGAGTCGAAGAAGATTTCGGGCGTGAGTTATGTGGGCAAGATCGGCGATGCGGCGGTAGCGGTGGTGGCTGACAGGGTTTGGGGCGCGATGGAAGGGCGGCGCGTGCTGAACGTGAATTGGGATGACGGTCCCAATAAAGACTTGAATACGGCGGTGGTGACTGAATCGCTGAAGCAGGCGGCTGCGAAAAAGGGCGCGAGTCTGTATTCGGCTGGGGATGTTTCGAAAACCGCTGGGCGGCGGATTTCGGCCGAATATCAACTGCCGTTCATGGCGCATGCGCCGATGGAACCGGGAAATTGCACGGCAAATTATTCAGGAAACGCATGCGAGTTATGGGCTCCCACGCAGGTGCCGCAGGATTGCCGCGATTCGGTGGCACAAGCGGTGGGCCTCGATCCGGATCAGGTAAAAGTGAATGTCACGCTGATGGGCGGAGGTTTCGGGCGGCGCCTGGAGCACGACTATGCAGTAGAAGCCGCGCTGGTATCGAAGGCGCTGTATGATGCAGGATTCCAGGAAAAAAAGCTCGGTGGTCCGGCGAAAGTGATTTGGACTCGCGAGGACGACATGCGATTTTCCACCTACCGACCGGCGAGTCTGCACCAACTGAGCGCAGTGGTGGATGGATCGGGATGGCCGGTTGCATTCAGGCATCGCATCATCGCGCCCTCAATCAGCGGACAGAAAGGTCAGCCTGGACCGAACGGAATCGATCCCGATCTGCCGGATGAGGCTGCATTCGTGTACGCACTGCAGAACGTTTCGCTGGAATATGTTCTCGCCGAGACCGCCGTGCCTCTCGGTTGGATGCGCTCCGTCTATGCTCTGCAGGTAGGTTTCGCGAGTGAGAGTTTCGTGGATGAACTCGCTGCGGCGGCAGGAAAAGATCCGTTGGAGTATAGGCTGCACATGCTGGCGAGGGACCAGGACGTTTCGTACTTCACGACAACATGGAAGACGGCACGGATGCGCACCGTGCTGCAACTGGCGGCGGACAAAGCGGGATGGAAAAATCCTTTGCCGCCGGGCCGCTTTCGCGGAATCGCCTGCTTCGGATGTTTTTCGTCCTACACGGCCGAAGTGGTCGAGATCAGCATGGAAAACGAAACGCCCCGAGTACATCGAGTAGTCGCGGCGGTGGACTGCGGGCAGGTGGTGAATCCCAGTATTCTGGAGCAGCAGATCCAGGGCGGAATCGTTTATGCGCTGACGAATGCGCTGCGAGCGAAGATTACCATTGAGAAAGGCCGCGTGGTCCAGGGAAATTTTGACGACTACGCGCCACTGCGCATGGAAGAGACGCCAGTGGTGGAAGTGTATTCCGTGCCCAGCACGGAAGCTCCGACGGGGATTGGAGAGCCCTCCGTGCCGCCGCTGGCGCCGGCGCTGTGCAACGCGATTTACGCAGCGACCAAGAAGAGAATTTGGGCGCTGCCGATATTGAATTCTTGACCAGAGTTTCGTGTGCCGAACGCAGAGCTTTTAAATGCAAAGGCTGCTAAGAATCCGCGAAGGTCGCAAAGTATCAGAATTGTGAGAATGATTTCAGACTGGACTGGGGAACTGATGCGGGCATGGGCTGGCCGACTGTCATTTTGAAGATTTTGATGTTTTTGCCGAACGACTCGAAGCGAAGGTCGTGAAACTCCGTGAAGTGACTGCGCAAGGCTTCGGGAAGATCCACGCCCCACCCCATCTGAACAACCCGCACAGTGTCTCCAGCTTTGAGTCTGTAGGATTGCAGCAGTTGCTGCCATTGTTGCGGGAAATTATCCGCCCAGAACATCCATTCTTTATAGTCTGAGGAAATAACGCGGTGGCCCGCGCAGGAGAATTGCTCGAAGTTGGGGGGGGCCGGGTCGAAAACAATCGGCCGCTGCTGGCACAGATAGTGCCCGAGAATTAAATCAGTCTGATAATCGGCGAAGATGATATCGGACGGAGCAATATTCTGCCGTACGAACTCGATCGCGGCCGCCATGTGGGCACGGCTCTGATCGGCCCGCTCCATTTTAGGCGGGCGCACCCTGCCAAAAGCGATGCATGCGACCAGAACGAATGCCGCCATCGCAAGTCCTCGCGGCCATTTTCCCGCCCCCAAACACGCCATTGCCACACTGACACCGGCGATGCCCGGAATAGCCAGAAATACTACGTGCCGCGTGCCACCATAGGGATAAACATGAGCCAGGCTTGCGGCGCCGGCAATCGCAAACGGTAACAGCAGGAATATTCCTAAGCGCCGCGAGCTGCGAGCGTCCAAGAAGCCTTTTCTGCGCAGCAAGAGTGCAGCTCCCATCAGGAAAAAAACTCCCATGACATCGCCTACGGCAAGTTGGCCAAATAAATATTGAAAGACGCCAAAACTGTGGCCCAACAAGAACGTAAGCCGGTTATCACGCGCCGCATCAAAATACGAGCGGCGCAGAAAAAACTCGCTCATCCAGCCTTGCAGCGCGGTTCTTGACTCGCCCACTCCCAACTTGGAAATGTGGCTCTTATACAGGAATATGGCGAGAGCAAGGGCGCCGAATTGTCCGATTACCCAAAGCGTTACTAACCTGGCGCGGGGGCGTTCCACGAAAATTCTAAGCAGCGTATAGATTCCCAGAGCCACGGCAAACAAAAACGCCGAGTAATGGGAAAGCATAGCCAGGTAGAGGCACAGAGAAAAGACTGCCATTCTGAGCGCGGAGTTTTTCGCGAAGGCGTCATCCAAGAAATACAAAGCGCTCGCGAGAAACGCCAACAGCAACGGATATTGCCGGATTTCCGCCGAGAGTACGATCATCGGCGGAAGCAAGGCGACGAAAAGAAGTCCGATGAAGCCGGCAAGATAACCAGCGGCGTTGGCGAGCCATTTATAAAACATCCAACAAAACGCAACCCCAGCGAGAACCAACGGCAAGCGTAGCCAAAGTTCTGACGTGCCGAGCACACGCCAGAAATAGAGCACAAACGTAAGCAGAGGAGGGTGAGAGGCGGTAAGGCTTTCTTTGTAGGCAAGGGCCAACGAAGGCTGATTCGCCAGCCTAAAATGCAGCGCCTCGTCGGGATTGAGAAAAGTTCCCGAAGCCGTCCACAGTCGCGCCAGGAACCCGAGCAACATGATTAGACCCGCCACGAGATCGGCGCGGCGGTGAAACCAATCATCCTCCTTCTCCAGTGTGCTCACCATAAGGTCCAACCATAATAACCATTGCGAGGGTTGGACGGAGTCGCCTTGACACTGCTTTCTCTCACCCTTTATCCTTAAAAATGCTCCTTGCGGTACTTGCGCCTTCTTGGCGTGCTTCCGCGGGCCTGGAGCGGCAATTGGACGGGGCGCGGAGGTTTCCGATGTTCTTCGAGATCAAAGATTTAGAACTTCATCCGGTGGAATTTGCGGAGAAGTTTGAGCCGGGTGTCATCGACCTGGGAGAAGATTATCGCCAAGTTACTCCCATTGAGAGCAGCGGTCGGGCAGATCTGGTCGAGGAACATCACGGCAAGCATAAAGTAATCCAGGACATACGCATTCGAGGTAGGCTTGCAACCAGCCTTGAGATGATTTGTGCCCGTTGCCTCGATCCCGTGACACAGGATGTGAAGCGCGAATTTGACCTGTTATATCGTCCCCAGGGCGCGGACGCGGGGCGGGATGAAATGTCGGTAACCGACGCGGAAGCAGAGATCAGCTATTATGAGGGCGAGGGTCTTTTGCTCGACGATGTGGTGCGCGAGCAAGTGCTTTTGGCGGCGCCGTTGAAGGTGATTTGCCGCGAAGATTGTAAAGGATTGTGCCCCCACTGCGGCAAGAATCTGAATCAGGAACAGTGCGCCTGCGCAGCGCAGGTAGAAGAACCGCGATGGGCGGCGCTGAAGGAAATCCGCGGCAAGCTCGCGCATTAGCAGCTAACGAGCCGTGGAGGGAAATACGATGGACGACTTCCCAGACTTCATGAAACGCCCCATAAATAGAATCGCCACGACGAGTCAGGCCACCCCCGGCGTGGAGGGTTACATTTTTGACGGTGCGGACGGAAGTCAAATGGCCTTCTGGACGTGTCACCAAACAGCGAGCGCGAAGCCGGATGTGCACGAGTTCGACGAATATATGGTCGTGGTGCAAGGCTGCTACATCCTGACCATAGATAGCAGGCGAATTCCAATCCAGGCCGGAGGGGAGTATTTCATACCGAAAGGACTCTGGCACTGCGGCGAGGCCACTGCCGGAACTAGAACCATTCATGCTTTCGGCGGGCGACGTGCCGATCGAGATACTCCAGCAAAGCTCGAATTATTGAGAGATTGATAGTACGAGGCCTGAGCGCCTTGGCGAGAGGAATCATCATACTATGCCGAATCCAAAACGAAGACATTCTCAGAAGCGAACCTCGACCCGGCGGGCGCACGACGCCCTGAAGAGCCACTCGCTCTCCGAGTGTCCGAATTGCCACGAAAAGAAGATGCCGCATCGCGCTTGTGTGAAGTGCGGCTATTACAAAGGTCGCGAAGTTGTGGAAGTCGTGGAAACCAGCTAGCTCCCTGCCACCATGCCTAGCGTGATCGCGCTGGATGCGATGGGTTCGGACCGGGCGCCCAAGCCTGAAATCGAGGGCGCGATTCATGCTGCTCGCAATTACGGCGTGCGCGTACTGCTTGTCGGCCCCGAAGCCACCCTCAAAGCGGAACTCGATCGTCACCCTTCAGCCGCGCGGCTGCCCATCGAAATCACTCATGCCAGCCAAGTTATTACCATGGAAGATAAGGCGGTGCAGGCGGTGCGCGCCAAGCGCGACTCCTCTATGCGGGTGGGATTGCGGTTGGTTCGGGAAGGACGCGCGGCGGGTTTTGTAACGGCCGGCAACACCGGTGCCGCTATGGCTACAGCCAAGATGGTGCTGGGCGCATTGCATGGCGTGGACCGGCCGGCGCTGGCGGCGGTTTTTCCAACGGCTCCGGGTACGGCCGCGATTTTGCTGGATGTCGGCGCGAACGTGGATTGCAAGCCCCATAACCTCGAGCAGTTCGCGGTGATGGGCGAGATTTATTTCCGGTCCATGTTCGCTAGCACATATGGCAATCGGATTGGCAATTTGGTCGGAAGCGCGTCCGACCATAGAGCATTCGGGCGTTCCGCGTTTGGTTCGGGGCGGCGTCCCCGGGTAGGATTGCTCTCGATTGGCGAGGAAGAAACCAAAGGCAACGAGTTGACCCGCGAATCGTTCCAGCTTTTGAAGCGGCTTCCCTTGAATTTTGTCGGCAATGTGGAGGGCCGCGACCTGTTCAATGGCCACGTCGACGTGATCGTCGCCGACGGATTCGTGGGCAATGTGGCACTCAAGATTTCCGAGGGCGTGGCCAACCTCGTGCGCACGGTGTTGAAGGAATCGCTCAAGGCAACGATTACCAGTCAGGTCGGAGCGATGCTTTCCCGCAGCGCATTCGGCGACTTTAAAAAGCGCATCGACCACACCGAATATGGCGGGGCACCACTCTTAGGAGTCAAGGGTGTCTGCATTATCACGCACGGCTCCTCGAATGCGAATGCCATCAAGAATGCAGTGCGCGTGGCAGCCGAGTTTTCTGAGCGGCACATCAACGCGTCGATCGAGCAGGGACTAGCCGCGCTTCGTCCCGCGCCCGCTGAGGTGGAAGCTGCGCCGGTTCAGTAGAGCTCGAAATCAAAATCATGGACCAATTCACAGACGTCGCCCACGTTCACCAGACAAAGTCAGTCTCATCAAAGATCGCATTCCTTTTCCCAGGCCAGGGATCACAGACCGTGGGCATGGGTAAAGATCTAGCGGAGAAGCATCCCATCGCGCGCCGGACGTTTGAAGAAGCTGACGAAGCGCTGGGCTACAAATTGTCGCAAATATGCTTCTGCGGCCCCGAATCTCAGCTGCGCCTGACCGAAATCACGCAGCCCGCGATTCTGACCACGTCAATCGCCGCGCTTAGAGTTCTACAGACACAAATTCCTAGGCCGGACTTTGTGGCAGGGCATAGCCTGGGTGAGTACTCAGGGCATGTGGCCTCCCGGACAATCAGCTTTGCAGACGCAGTGTGCGTGGTACGGAACCGGGGCAAGTATATGCAGGAGGCCGTTCCGGTGGGCGTGGGAGCTATGGCGGCAATCCTCGGCATGGATTTGGAGAAGGTGGCTGGAATTTGTAAAGACGCCGAGCAGGGCGAGGTCTGCGCCCCAGCGAACATCAACTCGCCGCAGCAGATTGTTATCTCCGGCAATACTGACGCGGTAAAGCGTGGAGCGAAGCTAGCCGACGCGCGTGGAGCAAAGCTCGCAAAGGTGCTACCGGTAAGCGCGCCCTTCCACTGTTCGCTAATGAAGCCCGCACAAGATCGCCTGGAAGTGGACCTGAATGCGCTCAAGATGCACAAGCCGGTCTACCCCGTTGCGTGCAATGTGGAAGCGTCGTTGGTCAGCGATGATCTAAGGGCACGCGAAACGTTGGTGGCCCAGGTGACGAGCCCAGTGAAGTGGGAGCAGTGCATTCGCCTGCTGATTGCGGAAGGCGTGCAGACATTTGTCGAGATCGGTCCAGGAAAGGTACTGTGTGGACTCATGCGGCAGATCGACCGGTCGAAGACCTGCCTGCATGTCGGAGACGAGGCATCCTTGAGCAAAGTGGTAGCGCAGTTTGCGAATCACGGATGCAGTGTGCACAGCTGAGAATTGCGTGAATCGTTACGGTGACGCGCCAATCCCGCTAGCGAAATTCCAGATCGCAAGGCGGAGTACTGATCGTCTTATCCGACTTGTCTACGTATAGCTGAGCGTGTTGCGCGCGATCGTTCACGATCAGGTCGACGACCACGCCAGTTCCGCCGCCGGGGCAGTTGCTCTCGCCATAAATCTTATAGCTCTTTACCAGGCCCCACTGGCCCCCCGGTCCCCAATCTTGTTTGAATTCGTTAAAGGGATACTGTGAGTGATTCTGCGGATGCTGCTGCCAGCCGGGGTCGGCGTAATAAATGCCGTACGCGGCTTCGTAGTCTTGCTTTTGCAAAGCAGAAAAGAATTTGTCAGCGACGCGCTTTTCCGGCAAGAAACGGTTCCACCATCCAATCAAAGCCAGGACCAGAATAAGAACGATCGCCGAAATGATCCGGGCTTTTTTCCTCCGCTCTTTTTCAGGATGGTACTCTTTCGCGTCCAGTAAGGTCATGAGTCTCTAGAATAACGGACGCGGCGGGTAAGTCAAAAGTTCCCAAACACCGACTCACAACCCATTGACCTCCGAGTACGCCGAAAGCGCTGAGAATTCAGCCAACGCGAGATTCGATTGGCCCAAATTTTCTCGGCGGCCTCTGCGATCTCGGCGGTAAATGCTTTTCTACAGCGTGCGTTTGAACAGCGGTATCGCGATCCCCAGCGTGACAGCGGCAAAGATCGAGAGGAATAGCATGTCGCCCCAGACTGCGCTCAGGGTCGTCTCTTTCAGCAGCAGACATTTAAAGCCATCGACCGCGTAGGTAAAGGGGTCGACCTTCGCGATCGCGCGCAACCACGGTGGAAATGCCTGGATGGGATAGATCGATCCGCTGGGAAAAAACAGCAGTGTATTCAGAATGCCGAACATGGCCCGGGGCACCAGCGGATCTTCGATGCGTACCATGAGCAGAAACATCATGGTGTTGAAAGCGAGCGAGGTCAGTACGATCATCACCAGCAGCCCGAGCATCGTGACCGGATTGAAAATCGTGCTAACCCCGGAAATCAGCGCGCCGATCACGCAAATAATCACGCCGGTCATTACCGCTTTAATTGCGCCAGCCAGGTTGAGTCCCAGAACCAGTTCGAGCTTGGTGATGGGCGTGACCAGATAGCCTTCATGCACGCCGCGGGCCTTATCGTCGATGTAAAGCATTCCGCCACCGATCATCACCGACACAAACATCGCCAGAGTCAGCGAGCCGGGCAGCAGATATTTCATGTACTCGATGTAAGGATAGAGTTCGACAATCGAAAGCGCAGTCTGCTGCAGGATGCGCGGCTCAACCGTTGGCTGGTTCAGTGCGCTCGTCAGGTCGGTGAGTTCCGACTCCAACGCGGAGCTCATGAAATTGTCGCTGTTATCAACGACTAACGCGACCTGCGGATGATTATCCTCATATACCCGCCGCGAAAACTGTGGCGGGATAATGACCGCGCCTTCGAGTTTCCCGTTGCGCACGTCCTCCACTGCTTTCTTTTCGTTGTCGTAGTAAATCGGGACGAAGGTGCGAATATTCGAGCGTACAGAATCAAAGGCCTCGCGAATCTTCAGCGCCTGCGTGCCTCCGTCCTGATCCACGATGGCGAGGCGTGCATCGCGAATCTTTCCGCCGAATGCGTTGCCCAGGATGATGAGTTGCACCAGAGGAAAAATCATCGATGCCAGCATGAGCGCAGGCGAGCGAAAGAACTTGCGCATTTCGCGCTCGACGATGGCCATGATGTGGTTCATGGCCGCAACCCCGGGCTCTGCGGCATCGTGAAGGCATAAGCCTTCTGCAGTTCATCGCGCAACTGCCGGCCAGTGTAGTGCACGAATACATCGTCCAGCGTTGTGTTCTGCACCGATAGGGATTTCACCGCAACTCCGGCTTCCACGGACATCTCGACCAGTTCAGTGGTAGTGCGCGAGCCGTTGCCTGTGAGCACGCGATACATTCCCGCTCCCTCGTGCTGCACGGAAGTGACATCGTCGAGCGTGTGCAGGCGCTGCTCCCAATTAGCCGGAGGATTCTCGAACTGGGCTTCGATCACATTCGATCCCGGCACGCTCGCCTTCAGTGCCATCGGCGTGTCCAGTGCAACCAGTTTGCCGTGGTCGACGATAGCGATGCGCTCGCAGAGACGGTCGGCTTCGTCCATATAATGAGTGGTAATCAGGATGGTGAGCTGGCGCTGGCTCTTAATGTTGCCGAGCATCTCCCACACGGCGACGCGCGAGACTGGGTCCAATCCAGTGGTAGGTTCGTCGAGAAAAAAGATTTTCGGATGGTGCACCAGGCCGCGAGCAATCTCCAGGCGCCGCCGCATACCTCCGGAGAGCGTCTTGGTCTGCGCGTCGCGCCACTTGGTCAAGTCCACCAGCCCGAGCAGTTCGTCGATGGAGCGCTTCCTTTCTTTCGCGGGTACATCGTAGAGTTTGGCGTAAATATTGAGATTTTCTTCTACCGTCAGGTCGAGATCGCTGGTCAGTGCCTGCGGAATCACCCCGATCAGGCGTCGCGCGGCATCGGGCTCTTTTGCGACATCGTGGCCGGCAATTCGCGCCACCCCTGCCGTAATCGGAATCAGCGTCGTCATCATGCGGATCAGCGTCGATTTACCAGCTCCGTTTGGTCCCAGCAAACCGAAAATCTCCCCGTCTTTCACATCGAACGACACATCGTCGACCGCGGTGAAGTCCCCGTACTTCTTGACGATGTGCTCCACTTCGATGGCAGAAGACCTCTCGTCCACGGTGGCGGAAGCGCTACCGTGATTCGCCTTGGCATTGACCTCCGGCGTCATTGCTGCCCCGCTGCCGCTGCGCTTTGCGGATTGTTCTCGCCCTTCATCTGCACCGGCGAAACCAGCACCTCCGCCGTCATTCCCGGCACATAAGCACCCTTGGGATTATCCAGCCGGATTTTCAGCACGATGGTCTTGATATCGCGCTTGCGCCGGCTCACGTCGCGCTGCGTGGCGAAGTCGCCTTCCACTCCTTTGAAAAATACTTTGCCGCTGGTGATCGTTCCACCGGGCATGCGGATCCGCAGCACGTCGCCATACCCAATGTGGTCGGCATACGTTTCCGGAATCGCCGCCCGCGCCCAGGTATCAGTCAGATCGACGATCGTGACAATCGGAGCACCGATGTTGACCACTTCTCCCTGCCGCGCTGCGCGCACAGACACGGTGCCGGTCACCGGCGCATAAACATTCGTATATCCGAGCCGCACGGCAGCCTGATTTTTCTGAGCGATGGCATTCTTGAGATCGGCCTCAGTCGATTGCACCGTGCTCTTGGCAGCGTTAGCTTGCTGGGTGCGGGCAATGGCGGAGTTCAAGTCGGCTTCCGCGGCTCTCACGAGTTCTTGCTGCGCTTGTACCGTCGCTTGCGCGGCTTGCAAGTTGGTTTCCGCCTGCACGCGGTCTTGGTCAGACTGAACACCAGCCTTGGCTAATTCGATCATGCGCCGACTATCGCTTTCGGTGCGATCCAGCGCAGCCTTCGCCTGCAGAAGTTGCGCCTTGGCGGAAGAAAGCTTGGCGCGCGCGTTCGCCACGTCGCTCGAAGTCGATCCTGACGTAGATTGCTCGGTGTGCTCCATCTCCGCTACTTTGTGTTGCAGGCTGGCAATGTTTGCCGCAGCGGCCGCTTCCTGCGTCTGTAATTCGGAGGGATCGAGCACTGCAATCAGATCGCCGGCCTTCACCGGTGTGCCTTCATCCACCAGCAGCTTCTGGATGCGGCCTTCCACCTGCGCGCTGACGATCACCTGATTCGAATCTACAGTGCCGATCAGCACCAGATCCTTCGAATGATCGGTGGAAAAAAAATAATAGATCGCAGCAATCACGAAGATGATGCCGAGAAGAATGAAGAAACGGTTACGAGCACTCATTTGCGCACTCCTGACGCCGCATTCGAGCGGGGCCGAAACAACGCGGCGGAAATGAAATCCAGAACCGCGGCCCGCCGCTCGGCGATCCGCTCCGGCGCCAGAGGATTGAAGTGCACAATCCGCCGCATGACCGGAGCGCTGCTGAAATAGAAAACGATCATCGCCACCATCGAAGGAACGAAGTGCGCCGGGTCAACTTTCCGAAATTCGCCTTCTGCAATTCCCTTCTGCAACAGCTCGCCCACCCGCTGGTAGATCGGCTGAAAGTAGGTCTTGACCAGCCTGTCGATGTGCACTGAATTGCCTTCGCGCGCCCGCATCATTTCGCGCTGCATCAGCTTGGGATAGATCTGGTTCGAAGCAATGAAGTCAAAGTACGCGCCCGCGTACGCCATGATCTTTTCGCGAGGCGGCAATTCACTGTCGAGGACGCGGAAGACCTTCGCTTTCATTCCGGAAAATGCATCGTCGAGCACGGCGCCGTAAAGCGTTTCCTTGTCCTTGAAGTAGTAATAGAGCAAGGCCTTGTTGACCCGCGCTGCGCGCGCAATGGCGTCGGTGCGGGCCCCGGCGATGCCATGCTCGCCAAACTCCTTCGCCGCCGCCTGCAAAATTGCGGCGCGGCTCTCTTCGGGCTGCCCGCGCGAGCCCATGCGGCCATGAAGGACGGGACGGTGCTGTAATAGACGACGCATTAAGTAACCAGTTAGTTAGATTATACAGTCGCATCGGAGAGGATGGCCAAGGATTAATCGGAGGTTTCAGCGACCTAGAGCAGGGAATCCTAGCTGGCACCGCCCGCGATGGAGGGCACCAGCAGAACTTCATCTCCATCCTGGAACGCATACCCAGGACCGCCGAGAAAGCGGATGTCTTCCTCATTTACGTAAATATTGAGGAAGCGGCGAATCTGTCCCGCCTCGTCACGCACATGGGGCTTCAGGTCGGGAAACTTCTCGTCGAGGACGGAGAACAGCTCTCCCAAGCTGGTGACGGCGCACGCGATTGAACTCACGCCTCCAGTGTGCCGCCGCAAGGCAGTCGGAATTTGTACGGTAATTGCCATAGAAGTTTCCCTCAGCGGCTGAAGCCGCATTCAAGACATGGTAGTTATCGCAGCGCTGAAGCGCTGCGCCACCCAAAACCGAGCGCGGCCCTGAGTTTTTCTGCAGCCTACAAAAGCCGCGCCCCTTCAAATCAAGACCTGATTACGCGCCCACGCTAGCCGCGGCTTCTTTCGCAACCTCGACTGTGTCGAGGGTTTCGCTCAGATACTTTTCGAACTCAGCAAGCTTGGGAGCAATTGGCCGTTCCATCTCATAAACGCCCGCCAGCACGTCCGTCGTTTTCAGGCCGTTTCCCGTGATGCACAACACAGTCGTTTCCTCGGGCAGGATGCGGTCCTGGCGATAGAGCTTGCCCGCCGAGCCCACGCTCACTCCGCCGGCGGTCTCGGTGAAGATACCTTCAGTCTCCGCCAGCAGACGGATCGAATCGATTACCTCGGGATCGCTTACGTCTTCGCTCCATCCGCCGCTTTGCTTGATGGTCTTGATGGCGTAGTGCCCATCGGCGGGATTGCCGATAGCCAGCGAACGCGCGATCGTCGCCGGCTTCTGCGGATCGATCTCCGCGCTGCCGGTTTTCACGGCCGTCGAAATCGGAGAGCATCCGGTAGCCTGCGCACCGAAAAACTTCACGGGCTTCTCCTCGACCAACCCCAGCTTGATCAGTTCGTCAAACGCCTTCTTGATCTTGGTAATCAGCGATCCGCCGGCCATGGGAACCACAACGTTGTCAGGGAGGCGCCAGCCCAGTTGTTCGGCGATTTCGAAGCCCACAGTCTTCGATCCTTCCGCGTAGTAAGGGCGCAGGTTTACGTTGACGAATCCCCAGCGCCGCTCTTCGGCAATCTGTGAGCACAGACGGTTCACCTGATCGTAGTTACCCGCGATGCGGACCACATTCGCGCCGAAAACTTGAGTACCCAAGATCTTGGCAGGCTCCAGATCGGATGGAATGAAAATCCAGGCCTTCAGACCGAGACGAGCCGCATGCGCCGCCACGGCATTGGCCAGGTTTCCGGTGGAAGAGCACGCCACCGTGTCGAACCCGAATGCGACGGCTTGGGCCAGCGCCACGGCTACAACGCGATCCTTGAAACTGAGCGTGGGCAGGCAGACAGCGTCATTCTTGATGTAGAGATTCGGCGCGTCGGTTTTCCCGTCACAGTTGCCGGTAAGCCGCGCCGCAAGACGCGGCGCCTGGAACAGAGGCGTGAAGCCGACCGGAAGCCGCGGCTCAAAGGCCGAAGGCAGCGGCAACAACTCGGCGTAACGCCACATATTCGGCGGCCTCTGCGAAATTCGCTGACGGCTGGACTTCTGTTCGTCCGTCGAGCCCTCGCCCAGCAGGTACCGGATCCAGTCGTAGTCGTAAGTAATTTCGAGGGGAGAGAAACAATCATCGCAGATCGAGCGGGGCTGGTTTCCCCAGCGCCGGCCGCATTCCCGGCAGCGCAATTCGTAATGATCATGAGTATGAGCGTCGTGGTTCGGCATCGGGCTACTCGCTTTCTTTTTCAGCAGCGAATAGCTGGGGACGAGCCGGGGAAAAAGTGCCCTAAATACAAAGGCCTCTTTCCCAGGAAAAAGGAAAAGAGGTTATCGGAATGCAATGGAACTCGCATCCGAATCTCATGTTCCCCGTTTCCGGGCGGGAGTTGGCACCTGGCGGTCGGGATATATGATCCCGATCCGGTTGCCGTGGCGTCACAGGGCTCGTCCCTCAGCCACTCTGCATGAAATTCAGGTCTGCCCCGAAAGGCAAACTTGTCCTCAATATCCTACAATACGGATCGTGATTCGTCAACACTATGTACTCGTCGGTAGTGGGTGAGTATGATTTCCACAGGCGGCCTAGCGAGATTTTTTAATCCAGTCCCAAACCATCTTGCTTTGCCAGCCGCTAACGGTACTGCCGAAGTGGGACAGATTTAGTTCGGCTATAAAAACACTGTCTTCAGGCGCAAGATGAGGCTTGATGTATTTGAACCACACAGGAGGATCATTAGTCGTCCAAAGAATCCAACCATTCTCAGAAAATCTTAGCCAGTCAACAGCAGTATTGAAAAGCGGCTCCAGTTCTTCGGTTTTCAGAACCTTCCTCCAAGTAAATACAACGATGACAAAACGAGCACGAGGTTCAGTCATGTAGTTCTAGCGCCTCGTCAGGCTTCGGTGCAGTCACAGTAATCGTTAATGCTTCCGTCCCCAGTGGGGCAGTTGGCACTCGATCCGCCGGGCTTGCGGTATACCCCTTTGCGGTAGTTTGGAACTGCATCCATTCAGCACCTTCTAGCAGCGCGGCATCCGGGTGCTTGTCTACGAATCTAATGACAGGGAAAAACCACAGGAAGAATGCCGCAAATAGAACACCAAGTGCCAACAAAATTGCCCCATCAGACTTAAGTCTGAAAATCGCAAGACCTCCGACTAATATGAAAATGCCAATGGCAATAGCGGATTTTCCCAAGACGCCACTCCCGAGTTTGAAAGTTTCTCCAATCTGCTTTAAGTAATTGATTGGAGGAATCTCGTCTGGCATTAAGGCATCTCTGGTTTGCAATGTCGCCGCTTCCCGAGATACACTTATGCATAGTCTCGAAAGGGACGAAGCGAGTCACCCTGAGCATCCCGCCAAGAATGAGAAGGGCGATTCGGTTTTTACTCCGCTAGATTGTCGCTTAGATGTTACTACTCGCCCAGAGCCTTGAGAACCAGATTCTTTTCCGCCACACGTGCTGAACACAATTCCTCGATAGTCCAAACGTGGTTCGCTAGGCCGCTCTCCATCGCCGGGGTTACGCGCAAGGTGGAATGCACGCGGCAGAAGTTGTAATACATAAACCAGATCGCCACAGCAGCCGCATGGTTCTCAATCTTTTTCGAGAACGCATTCGTGAGGCGCGTGAAACGGCGAATGCTCATTCTCATCGAAAGGTTTTGACGCTCAACAAATGAAGTCGAAACATGCTTCGGGTCGGGATTCCCGCTCACCGTTTTCATCTCGCAACCGATGCACTGCGCGGGAGAATAGCGCTTGTGGTCGTCGGATGGTGCGCCATAAATCTTTTGCAGTTGCGCATAATCAATATCGGCACCGAAAGCATCTTCCACTGCCTCAAGATAAGCTCGGTGCGCGTCCGTTGTGATTTGCACGCGGTTACGAATCCGTGAAGCGCAATCCCGCATGAACTCTTTTGCCCATCCGAGATCGCGACCACCAACCAAATACGAAACGCAAAGTTTCGTATCGGCGTCAATCGCTGTCCATGTCCAAACGTCCCCCCATCCAATCGCTTTCTTCTCTGGCGAAGTGTTCCGAGCCTTAGACCCTACGAATTGCCAGATTTCGTCACATTGCAAACGGCGCACCTTTACATTGCGGACATACGCGTCGTGGTAGGCAGCGCAAGCGTCAGCCAGATCGAGCACCAGTTTAATTACGGTGTTCTTCGCAACACCAGTCATCCGCACGGTTGAGCGTACAGAATTGCCCTCGACCAAGGCCGCTACAACCCGTGTTTTCTGCTCCATTGTTAGCCGTTTCATGCACTGAACTATATGCTTGAGCGCGTAAGATGTCAAGAAAAAACGCTTGTTATCTTGAAATAAACTCAAGAATGCAAGCGTTTGCGAGGGTTATGCGTAGAGGTATGTCAGGTCAGACGCTTTGATTTCGATGCTTGTGCGCTCGGGAACATATCTCGCTTTCTTGGCACGTTTCCGCCCGTGGCAATGAGCGTGAAACTGAATCTTCTCGAAATGCTCTTCAATAATGACTTGGATTTTTTCCCGCAGGGCTGCATTTTGCGACATCACCATCATTCTGATAGCGAGGTCGCTTTGTGTGCCAACAGGGTCATCATTGTTTTCCCACTTCGATAGCGTCGTCTTGTCTATATGCAGCAACCTGGAGAATCCATCTCCAGTAAGACCCATATGTTTTCGCAAAAATCGTACCTCTTCTCCTGCCAGTCTGTATGGCTTCGTTACCAGAGCCAGAGCAATAGTACGGAACAGATCATCCAGTGCTGGAATGATCGGGTCTTCGTTACCACAGTGTTTGCACTTGATTAACTCGATGCCGCACAGAACTATATTGTCCAGTCCGCTCTCCCTGAACGTGTAGTTCCCGTGGACCGTTTCGACTGGTTGCGAGCAATTACTGCATTTTATTGACACCTGACTCCTCATGGGTACTCCCGCCCTTTCTGGTGGCAACCCCGTATGACGTCAACCCGCCACCCGCCAGAAAAATTGGCTGTTGTTAATTCCTCCCCTCCGAAGGGATACTCAGCTCTCGGTCTGGAATCCTCATCGGTTCTTTCATCTCCTCTTCGATTCGACGCTGAAAACCGTAACAAGAAATGTTCTATCCACACTCTTGAAGCTGAAAACAATTGCAAGCCATTTTCCGCCCGGTTCGTGCCCTTCTATCCGGTAGTTCCACTCCTGACAACCAGAATGGAACTCTGGGGGATTGTAGACTTTTCCGGTCTTTAGAACGGCCCAAGCATCCAACATGGTGACCGCTTCCTTTTGCAACTCGTTGCGGAAGTGATACCCCGGAATAACATCTCCAGACTCAAGACAGTGACGCAATAAGTCCTCAGCCTCTAGGGTTTCCATCCGGTCTACCATGTTGGTAAATTACCAATATAATAGGATGCTTGTCAAGACGGAAAAGATGCTGGTCTTTAGTGCCCGTATTTCCAGCGGGATTTGGCGGCTTTTCTTGCGATACTTTTGCGGCGCGTCGCTGTCAACTTTTTGGCTCTGGCCTTGCCGCCCTTCTTGCCACCCATTGCACCGAGAGCGACCGCGTGGGGGTTTCGCTCGTCTTTCGGGGGATCGGGAAGTGGGTTCCCGTCCATCTGTTCGCCTATGGCTTGTTCGACTACGGCGCGGGCAACTTGCATGAAGTCGCGCTTCGGAGAGGAGCGTTTCGCCATGCGTCCATCATGCCAGAAGTTGTCATTTTGACAAAGCCCTGTGGAAATCATACTGACCCACTACCTACTCGTCCAGTGGATTGTTGACACTTTCATTCCTTTCTTTGAGGTGAAGCCCGCTGCAGGAACTGCAGCGGGGTGAGATAGCCAAGAGCTTGATGGGGACGCACGGTGTTGTAGATCTTCTCCCACTGGCGCAGCTCGCGGTTGAGCTTTTTCATCTCCAGGGAGCAGGCAGCGACCTGGTAGAACTCCTCGGTGTGGGTGCGGTTGGCGCGTTCGACGGCGCGGTTGAGTTTGGGGGAGCGAGGGGGCAGCACAAACAGGTGCAGTCCGCGCTGCTGACAGGCCTGCTCGAACTGGGCGGCGAACTCCGAGCCGCCATCGACTTGCAGAGCGCGGATGGGGAAGGGCATGCGGTGCTGCAAGGTGTCGAGGAACTGGGCGGCAGTGAAGGCGGTGGCACGGGTGTGAGCCTGAATCACATCCCAGCGCGAGACCACGTCGCGAGCCGTGAACTGTTTGAAGACCACGCCGGGCAGAGGGCGCACGTCGAGGGTATCGACTTGGACCAGATCGCCAGGCCGAGAAACCGCGTACTGCTTGGGTTTGCGGATGGCATAGGGACGGGAGCGAAGAGCGCGACGGCTACCGGGGACACCGCTGCGGGGTGCTTCGAGCAGCCGGCCTTGCAGTTTCAGTTGGCGGAGAATGCGGCCCACCATGGAGACTGAAACCGGGTATTGTTGGCGGTGCAGCAGAACGGCCAGCTTGTCCTTGCCCCAGCGGGGGAACTGGCGACGCAGATCTAGAACGCGATCGGCCAGCGAACACGACCAGGTGGGCTGACGGGGGCGATGAGGACGGTGGGAGCGACTTTCCAAGGTAGCCAGGTTGCGCGGGTCGTATCGTTTCTGCCAGCGATAAAAGATCTGACGACTGATAGCGAAGTGGCGGCAGGTGAGGGCCACGTTGTGGCAGCGGCGGTAGTAATCCATCCAGTCCAAACGGGCCCGGGCCTCGCGGCTCAGTTCTTTCCCCGCGCGCGCCAGCTGGCGCGCACGGGGAAGTTCTCCATTGCGAACTTGCATTTCGACACTCTATCGAGTGTCAACAATCATTCTGAACGGGAACACACTATCGTCAAGAAATTCTTGAGGACGAGAATGCTCGTGAACTGCGGCTCCTTACGGGCAGACATGCGCCCTATCGCCGATCGCGAAGCGTCATTTCCCGGGCAAGTTCGCCGGAAGTCTCCTTCAACCGCAGCGCCAGGAGTGTGGCCAGTGAAAGGTAAAAGCGAGAGGCCAGGCGGGGAAAAGCCTCCAGGATTTTGCGTAGTTCTCCAATATTTATTTCTTCGACTTCAACCTCTTCGTCGCCTGCAATTACCGCGGCCGTGGCCTTGCACTGTCCCAGAAAGGAGATTTCGCCGCAAACGTCCTGCGGTCCCAGAGAGGCCACGATTGCTCGCGAGCCCGTACCCGCCAGCTCCACCGAAGCTTCCCCGCGGCGGATGACGTACAGGCTGTGAACCCACTCACCCTCGCTGATGATCTCTTCCCCCAGCTTGAACGTGCGCCGCAACATCTTCGCCTGAATCAAGACCCAATCATTTGAAGTCAGATAATTAAGGCGACTACCAGCCATGGTCACTCCATCGGCATGAACAGTCACAATCTGCAGTTACCGAGGGCGATGCCCATCCCCGGTGTACAATTCTCACGCTTCGTTGAAGTGAGTGCATTTCTCCACGAGGGGTAAATCATGAGATTGTTCCGGGCCTTTGCCATGGGTCTGCTTTTGTTTTCTGTCTCTTACGCTCAACAGAGCGATCAACCGAAATCCTCAAATCAAAAGAAGCAGCCCCCGCAATCTGCGGAGAAGCCGGCAGAGACCGCCGTCAAACCCGACACTTCTTCGGAACAGAAGCCGCCGGCGCGCGAAGCGTCTTCGGACAAAGACAATCCGAAGGATAAGGATAAGGATAAGGAGGAGCACTTCGATATGACCGAAGTGGCTCCGGTGCAGACACATCACCAAATCACCGTAGACGGAAAACTCTTGAAGTACGCGGCCACTGCCGGACGCCTTCCGATCAAGCGCGGGGATGGCAGGATTGAAGCTGAAATGTTTTACGTCGCCTACACGCTTGATGGCCAGGACGCCGCCAAGCGCCCGCTCACCTTCGCCTTCAACGGTGGCCCAGGCTCGGCTTCAATCTGGCTGCATATGGGAGCACTCGGCCCCAAGCGCGTCGTGCTTCAGGCCGACGGATTCATGCCGCCCTCTCCCTACCGCATGGAAGACAATCCCTATACCCTTCTTGATAGGAGCGACCTCGTGCTGATCGACGCCATCGGCACCGGATTCAGCCGCGCCGGCGACACCGAGCTGTTCAAGAAATTCTGGGGCGTCAAGGGAGATATCGAGGCCTTCAGCGAATTCATTCGGCTCTACATCAGCCGCAACGAACGCTGGAGTTCTCCACTGTTCATTCTCGGCGAGAGCTACGGAACCACGCGCGCCGCTGGAATTGCCGGATACCTCGCCGATCGTGGCATCTCGTTCAACGGCATCACCCTGCTCTCGAGCGTTCTGAACTTTGAAACTCTGGAGGAGACCAACACCAACGACCAGCCCTACATTTTTCTGATCCCGTCCTTCACTATGATCGCCGCGTATCACCACAAGCTCGCGCCCGATCTTGCGCAGGACCTGAACCGCGCCAGACAAGAATCGGAGCAGTGGGCATTCGGAGAGTACGCCCAGGCATTGGCGAAAGGAGACGCGCTCACCGCCCCGGAGCGGGAGAAAATTATTGAGCAACTCGCTCGCTACACTGGCCTGACCAAGGAAGTGGCGGACGAAGCGAACTTGCGCATCAACGTCCGCAAGTTTACCCACTATTTATTAATTGATCAGAAATTGCGCGTCGGACGCCTCGACGGCCGCTATACCGGTCCCGACCCCAGCGGCCTGCTGGACACGCCTTTTTATGATCCGACGGGTTCCGCAACGCAGCCTCCTTTTACTTCGGTGTTCAACAACTACATCCGCACCGAACTGGGATACAAAACCGATATGCCCTACTACGTGCGAGCACAAGACATCGGCTTCGACAAGTGGGATTGGGGATCGGCGATTCAGGGCTTTCCCGACACGGCGTCGGCGATGCGGCAAGCCATCGTGAAAAACCCCTACCTGAAGGTTTTGGTGATGGAAGGCTACTACGATCTGGCCACGCCCTATTTTGCGGCGAACTACGCGATTCAGCACCTCGATCTGCCCCAGAAATATCGCGACAATATTTCCTACACCACCTATGACGCCGGGCACATGGTTTATCTACCGACAGAAGGACTGAAGAAGATGAAAGCCGATCAGGCAAGCTTCATGGAGAAAGCAGGAGTCCCGTGATCAGCACAATATTCGGAGGATGCCTAGCCCTGTTAAGACCCGGCAATTTGTCATGCTGAGCGAGGTCGAAGCATTCCTACATTGGGAAGGGCACGAGTTACACTCGTGCCGAAGGTGGCGCTGACGATTTCGGCTTCGAGCCGCTGCGGTTTAGCCTTTGCTGCGCTTCTACCGGCTGTACTGATTTTTCTTCTTATCTTCGTGCCGCTCGATCCCAAGTTGAATCAGTCTGTCGATCAAATCTGAATAATCAAGACCCGACGCCGCCCACAGCTTCGGATACATGCTGATCGCCGTGAATCCTGGCATGGTATTGATCTCGTTTAGATAAATCTTTTGCGAGGTTGGATCCATGAGGAAATCCACGCGCGCTAGGCCCGAACAATCGACAGCTTTGAACGAGCGTATTGCCAGCTCCTGTACCTTTTTTGTCTCGCCTTTGGTGAGCTTCGCCGGAATAATCAGCTCAGAACCTTCATCGAGATACTTGGCGTTGTAATCGTAAAATTCTTTAACTGGAACAATTTCGCCTGGGATCGAAGCGATCGGCTCATCGTTGCCGAGGACGGAACATTCGATCTCGCGCGCTTTATTTTTCTTTCCGCCAACGCCCTGCTCGATCACGATCTTGCGATCGAATCTAGCCGCCTCCTCGATGGCCGGGCCGAGTTCCCTGCGATCGTGTGCCTTGCTGATTCCAACCGACGAACCCAGGTTCGCGGGCTTCACAAACACCGGATACTTCAGTTTGCTCTCCACGAACTTCTGAACTTTCTTCGGCTCTTTCTCCCACGCGCTGCGCAGAATGGTCACGTGCTTCACGATTGGAATTTTCGCGGCCAGGAACAACGACTTCATCACATCTTTGTCCATGCCCGCAGCCGAACCGAGCACGCCCGCGCCCACATACGCGATGTCGGCCAGTTCAAGCAGACCCTGAATGGTCCCGTCTTCGCCGAAAGTGCCGTGCAGCACGGGAAAGATTACATCGACATTGATGGCGCGATCGCTGGCGCGCCGCGTTAGCGCCGCGTCCGTCTCAAAAGGGACCAACCCGCTTTCTCGGTGGACTGGTTCAGGAGGCACTACCACTGCTTCGCCGCGAGCCAGTACCGCCGCGGCCTGCGTCGTTTCGGGATCGCCCGCACGAAGATGGCGCGGCTCGAGCACCAGCTTGCCCTGCAGCAGGTTTTCGGCGTGCTCCGCGGTCAGCCAGCGGCCATCCTTGGTGATGCCGATGGGAACCACCTCGTATTTGTCTTTGTCGATGGCGTTCAGCACCGACGCGGCCGAGAGCAGCGATACTTCATGCTCTCCGCTGCGCCCGCCAAAAAGAATTCCGACACGAAGCTTTTTCATAGATGTTATAAAATCTTTTTCCCAAACGCCGACAGCGCCAACTCAACCGCCAGGTCCGCCGTCTGGTTATGTTCGTCGATAACCGGATTCACTTCAACGATTTCAAAGCTCAACATGCGTCCGTGATCGGCGATGATTTCCATCGCCAGATGAGCCTCGCGATAAGTCGCGCCACCGCGCACCGGAGTGCCCACACCGGGTGCGTCCTCGGGATCGATCCAATCCATATCGAGCGAAATGTGATAGCCGGCGGTTCCGCGTCCGGCCATGCGCAGGGCTTCTTCCATCACAGTGCGCATCCCGCGCTCGTCGATATCGCGCATGGTGAAGACACCGATGCCAGCCCGCCGCACATTTTCTTTTTCAACCGCGTCAATGTCGCGCACTCCGACCAGCACGCAATTCTCCGGCTTCACCTTGGGAGAAAAATCGAAGATGTTCTGCAATTCGGCTGGACCCAGCCCCATCAGCGCCGCCAACGGCATCCCGTGCACATTGCCGCTGGGCGATGACTCGGGAGTGTTGATGTCGGTGTGGGCGTCGATCCAGATAAGCCCGATCCGCTGGTTCTGGCGGCGATAGAATTCGGCCACGCCCGCCACCGTGCCTGCCGCCATTGAGTGATCGCCGCCGAGCGACAGGGGAATCTTTCCCGCCTCGAGCGTCTTGATTACCAGTTCCGCATGCTTGGTGCATGTGGCCGTTATTTCCTTCAAATACTTCGCGTGAGTATCACCCTCTTTTTTTTGCTCCGGAATGGCAACGGCGACATTGCCGCCATCCTCCACTTCATGCCCGAGCGCTTCAAGGCGCGCTTCGAGACCCGCCACGCGCACCGCCGAAGGTCCCATATCAACGCCACGGCGAGATTGCCCGAGATCGAGCGGCACGCCGATCACGCGAATCTTTTTGGGAGCGATATTCGTGGTGCTGATGGTGGTCGTCATAATCCTGGATACGTCGATCCTAGTTCTTAAAGTCCTCATTTACCGCCGAGGTCGCCGAGCGCGCCGAGTCAGGAAAGTCATTCACAATTCGCTTCAAGCCGTTCTTAAGCACGCGAACATGGAAGTTGGTCAGCAAATCCTCGGCGCTCTCAGCGTCCTCGGCGGTGAAGATGTGTTGGTTTTATGGGTACAACCGGTGCAGCATCCGGGGGAACGGAATCGTCTCCCGCACATGCTCAAGTCCGCAAATCCAGGCTACCGCCCGCTCAATGCCCATGCCGAAGCCGCCGTGCGGAACGCTACCGTACTTTCGTAAATCCAGATACCACTTGAACGCCTCTTCCGGCAACCCGTGCTCATGAATGCGCTGCACCAGCAATTCGTGCGAGGCCATACGCTGCGAGCCGCCAATGATTTCGCCGTAGCCCTCGGGAGCCAGCACGTCGACGCATAGCGCCAGTTCCGGACGCTGCGGATCAGGCTCCATGTAAAAAGCCTTTACCTTCGCCGGATAACGGTGCACCATCACGGGCTTGTCGAATTGCGCTGAAAGAAAAGTTTCGTCGGGTGAGCCAAAGTCGCCGCCCCATTCGAATTTTGTTTCCAGCGCGCCCTTGGCATGGCCCTCTTGCAGATTCTTCACCGCGTCGTCGTAACTGATGCGCGGGAAGGGCGGCTCAATCTTTTCGAGCTTCGAAATATCGCGGCCGATGGCTTGCAGGTCCGCGCGCCGCCGCTCCAGACAGCGGTTTACCACGAAGCTGATCAGTCCCTCAGCCAAATCCATCAGGTCATCGAGTTCCGCGTAGGCGACTTCCGGTTCTACCATCCAGAACTCGGTGAGATGCCGCCGGGTCTTCGATTTCTCCGCGCGAAACGTTGGACCAAACGAGTACACCTTGCCCAGCGCCATCGCCGTGGCTTCAATGTAAAGCTGGCCGGACTGTGTGAGGTAGGCCTGCTCGTCGAAATAATCCACCGGGAAAAGCGTGCTCGTGCCCTCGCATGCCGCTGGAGTAAGAATCGGGGGATCGGTGAGCGTGAAGCCGCGCTCATCAAAGAAATCGCGAACCGCTTTAATGATCTCCGCACGCACGCGCAGAATCGACGCCTGCCGCTGCGACCTTACCCACAGATGCCGGTGCTCCATCAAAAATTCAGTGCCATGCTCTTTCGGCGTGATGGGATAAGGATCGGATTCCGGCACTCGCTGCACGACCTGTACATTCGCGATGTCGAGTTCGTAGCCGCCGGGCGCTCGCTTATCGGCACGAACCTTACCCTCGACGATCACACTCGACTCCTGGGTCAAGGTCTTCACTGCGTCGAACACGTCCGGCGTGACCGCATTCTTCGGCACCACGCCCTGAATCACGCCCGAGCCGTCACGAAATTGTGGAAACAGCAGCTTGCCGCTCTCGCGTAAGTTATAGAGCCAGCCGCGTAGCGTGACCGACTGCCCTTCGTACTTCCCGATTTCCGCGATAGTAGTTACAGGTGAAGGCATAATGTAGAAAAACCGTTTACCGCCGAACACGCCGAGCGCGCAGAGAAAGCCAATTGTTTCTCTATAACGATTAGCCGACTTCACGGCGAAATACTGTCAACTTTCCTCGGCGTTCTCGGCGTTGAAAGCTTTTTATTCTCTCTCCAGCTTCTCAAACGTCGCCCCAAGCTTCTCCAGAGGATTTACTTTCTCATCGCCTTCCAACTCCAGCATCAATGCGGGCATCTGGGGCGCGGAGCGCAGCAACTCCATTGCTTCCCTCCAGTCGATCGTCCCCGCTCCGGGCCACAGGTGCGAGTCGCGGTCTTTGGCATTGTCATGGACGTGCGTCGAGCAGACTTGCGGCCGCAGAATCCCGAAAGCCTCGCTCACCGAACTCATCAGGTGGGCGTGCCCGAAATCGAAGCAAATCCCGACATCCTCAAAATGCGCCGATTGAATCATCTCCACTAATCTCTCGGGCGTGGAGAGCTCATTCGGAATATTTTCGAGCAGAATCCGCACGCCAAGCGGCTTGGCAAAGGCCCGCAAGTGTTCGATGGAGGTCATCGCCGACTCAAACTTCTTCTCGCTGAAACTTTCATTCGGCAGTCCCAGATGCTGTACCAGAAAACGGAACGGAATCTGCTCCGCGATCTCGAGCGCGCGCTTAACTTCATCCATAGCCTCTACCAGGCCCGAGCGATCGGTGGATGCCAGATTTATAGGAGGCGATCCCGCGCGGCCCCACTCGTAATCGGCATAGAGCGGCGAGTGCACGGAATTCAACGGAACATTACTGCCGCGGAACCACTCGGCAATTTCCCTCAAGTGGGACTTCCGGTTGGCATAGTCAAGATGCTGCCGTGCCGCGAAAATCTCGATGGCTTGCACACCGTTGCGCGTCAATCCATCCAGAATTCCGGGATGCAGCCGCTCTTTCACATACAAATAAGTTGAAACTGCTTTCAACATGCCCGGTCCTTGTCGCGAAATGACTGATTACTGACTACTGATTTCTGACTGCTTATTGAAAACCCGCACTCACCGTCCTCTAATACCCCACCGCTTTTCCATTCTCCCTGAAATCGCTGGCGCCCAGCCGCTCACCGGTCTTCGTGTCAATCGCGATGCACTCAGCATCGCTCCAATAGCCGCCCGCATCCGGTCCCTCTTGGAGACCGAAGCGCACGTCGTATCCCATCTTCTGCAATGTCTGCACCGTGTCGGGAGAGAACCATCGCTCCACGTTCAACACATCCGGCAGCCATTGATGGTGAAAACGGGGCGCATCCACCGCCTCCTGGATGTTCATTCCGTAATCGATCACGCCCATCAGAACATTGGCCACGGTCGTGATGATTCTCGAACTTCCGGGTGAACCCAGCACCAGAACGGTCTTGCCGCTGCGCACCACCATGGTCGGCGTCATCGACGACAGCGGCCGCTTCCCCGGCCCGATTGCATTCGCCTCACCTTGAATCAAGCCGTCGGAATTGGGCACACCCGGCTTGGCAGAAAAATCATCCATCTCGTCATTCAACAAGAATCCCAGGCCCTCCGCCGTTACCCGCGATCCGAACCAGTCGTTGAGGGTGGTCGTGACCGCGACCGCGTTTCCCTCCGCATCCACAACAGAATAATGAGTCGTGTGGGTTGACTCGTGAGTTGCCTGCGGCTGAGGATGGGCGGCCGCATACTGCTCAAGTTCGCTGAAAATCGCCGGCCGCTTCAATTCTTTGCTGGGGCTGGCGTGTTCCGCATCAATTGATTCCCGCCATGCCCCACCATACTTTTTATCGATGAGCTGCGCGAGTGGAATTTTCGCAAAATCTGGATCGCCCAGAAATTCCGCCCGATCGAAAAACGCCCGCCGAAACGCCTCTGTCGTGTAGTGGACGGACTGCGCGGACCGGTTGCCCAGCCTGGCCAGATCGTAGCCTTCCAGAATATTCAGCGATTCAATCAGAACCGCTCCGCCCGAAGACGGCGGTGGTGCGCTGATGATTTCGTAGCCGCGGTATGTTCCGCGAACCGGCTCGCGCTCCTTCACTTCATAGTGCGCAAGATCGTCCGCAGTGATCAAACCACCACCCTTCTGCAGCGCGGCTGCCAGCTCCCGCGCCAGGGCGCCGTGATAAAAGTCGTCGGGCTTGGCGGCAATCCGCTGCAGCGTCCGTGCCAGGTCAGGCTGGCGAAAAATCTCCCCCGGCTGATAGTAGTTGCTATCGCGCTGAAAGATTCGCCGCGACTCAGGAAACTCGCTCAAATGTTTATCGCGCTGAAAATCGCGCGCCTCATGCCAGCTCAACGCATACCCATCGCGTGCCAGCCGGATCGCCGGAGCCATCACTTGTTTCAACGTCATTTTGCCGTACTTCTGCTCGGCGTAGACCATGCCCGCCACCGATCCCGGCACGCCGATCGACTTGTAGCCAACCTCGGTGGCTCCTTCGATCACATTACCTTGCGCGTCCAGATACATGTCAGACTTCGCCGCCGCGGGAGCTTTCTCCCGGTAATCGAGAAAATGCGTGTCGCCGCCGGCCATGCGGATCAGCATGAATCCGCCGCCACCCAAATTCCCCGCCGGGGGGTGCACTACCGCCAGCGCAAACCCCGTCGCCACCGCGGCATCTACCGCGTTGCCGCCCGCCCGCATTATTTCCACTCCGGCCTGCGAGGCTAACTCATGAGCGCTGACCACGATTCCATGTTGCGCGTGTACCGGCTCGATTGAGGCGACGGCAGTCTGTCCGCCCAAGAGCGCTGCTGCTGCCATCAGCAGCAAAATCAATGATTTGTACCGGAATCGCATGAAGGTTGCGGGCGTCCAGGAATGGGCGGACTCTTGAGGCTAGCCGACGCTGGCAAGCGGAGTCAAATCCAGACGTCAATCGAAAGGATCATTGCCCGTCATGTCGGGTCGGCGTATTCTCGACCGGTGTGTAGGGTGGCCGCTTGTCCAAGACGTTCTTCTTTGAGGATCGAGATGCCGGTATTTTCGAAGGGGATGATCTGCCTGCCGCTAGGGGAACGTATCGATACACGCCGCTTCGGAGCGAAGCGCATTATCGACTGCAGCTTGCCCTGAAGTGCACTGGCCCTCAGCGGTGCTACTACGAAACCGACGGTGTGAAACGCTCCTTTAGCGTCCTGAGTTGCCCTTCTTACGGGCAACTCGAGCTGGCCGATTTCGAATAACGGCTGACTTCGCAGGCGTGGCTCTCTTCTTCCTCGTGTCTCGCTTGTTTTCCTTTCGCCCTGCGTTCGGTGCCTTCGCCGCTACCATCGCATACGACCGCTGAATCAATTCCCGCAACTCACGCCAGTCCACGGCATCGATCCGGTCCAGCATCACCCACTTATAGCGCCCCACATACGGCGCCGGACGAATGTCCTCGCGCTCGATCAGTTCGGCAAAAGTCTCTGGGGTGCATTTGAAACAAAGCCGCGGATTATCCAAGCCCACAATCGTGAATATCTTTCCACCGATTTTGAAGCAAAGATCGTCGCCCCACTGCAGCTTCTCGGTAGCGTGAGGGAATGCCAGGCAGAATTCGCGAATAGTGTCTACGTTCATTGCGTTCTCAATTCTGAATCGGATCGCACCGACGGCAATCCAATTTTATAAGGAGATTGAATATGCAAACCCGCATTCTTGGCAATTCCGACTTGAATATCACTCTCGTGGGTTATGGAGCCTGGGCGGTCGGCGGTTCGGGCTGGCAGTTCGCCTGGGGTTCGCAAGACGACGATGACTCCATCGCCGCCATTCACCGCGCGCTCGAACTCGGCGTCAACTGGATCGATACCGCTGCTGTCTACGGTTTGGGACACTCCGAAGAGGTCGTCGCCCGTGCGCTAAAGAGTTGGTCGGGTCATCGCCCCTACGTTTTTACAAAATGCGGCCTGCGTTGGGACGCGCAGGGTAACGTACAGAAGATCCTGAGCCCCGATTCGATTCGCCGCGAAGCCGAAGACAGCCTTCGCCGGCTTTCCGTTGACGTGATCGATCTCTACCAGGTCCACTGGCCGCCTGATCCTGATTCGCCGGCTCTCGAAGAGGGCTGGTCCACACTCGCGGACCTGAAGCGCGAAGGCAAAGTGCGTTGGATAGGAGTTTCCAACTTCAACGTTCAGCAATTGAAGCGGGCGCGGAAAATCGCCCCAGTGACTTCCGTTCAGCCTCCCTATTCCCTGGTCCACCGCGAGATCGAAGACGAGATTCTGCCCTACTGCCTGCGCGAAGGCATTGGTGTGATCGTTTATTCGCCAATGGCTTCCGGACTGCTCACCGGCGCCATGACACGCGAGCGCGCGGCCAGGCTGTCAAAGGACGACTGGCGCAAAGGACATCCTGATTTCACCGAACCAAATCTTTCGCGCAATCTTGAACTGGTCGATCGCCTAAGAGAGATCGCGAAGCGGCACAACCGCTCTGTCGGCGAGGTCGCCATCGCCTGGACGTTGCGCAATCCCGCGGTCACCGGAGCTATTGTCGGAGCGCGTAATGCCCAGCAGGCCGAAGGCGTGATGCGCGCCGGGGATCTGCGCCTCAGCGACAAAGAGGTAAGTGAAATCGAAGAATTCCTCGAAGAGGCCGCGTAAAAGAATTTCCATCCCGGACCGCGGCGGCACGGAGAAAGAAATGCTGAATGCTTTCTCCGTGCCTCTGTGCCCTCCGTGGTGAGATAAAAACTAGCCTTTTTCCAACTCTTTGATCACCGTCACTTTGCTGTAGGCCACGCGAAACCCCAGCCGCTCAGCGTTCCGCTGCGAAGTCGTGCCGCCCTGCGTTACCACAACAGCGTACTCGCACCCCGCCTGGGCCGCAGCCGCGAGTCGCGCCTGCAACAGCGCTGTCTGCAGCCCGCGCCCCCGGAACTCGGCGGCGGTTCCGGCTCCGCACACGGCGAATATTCGGTGCGCTGAAATCATCAGCCCCGCTCCACAGGCTGTCGTTTTCCCATCGATCTCGGCCGCAAACGTGAGAGCCCCATCCATCTGGTAGAGGGGTGACAGCAGATCCCTGAATGCCTCGGGTGCTCCCTCAGGAAAAAACGCGCGCTCCACGATTGCGCCTAACTCTTGAGCCTCCTCCGGACGGCCACGTCGAATTGTGCAGCCTGCGGGAGGATCGGGGAAGTTTTCCTTTGAATCCAGTGGCCGGTAAAGCACATTATTCAGCTCCGCAATGCTGTACCCGCGCTGCTTGCACATTTCAAAAACAGCCGGATCGTGCAGCGGACATAAATCCACTTGCGCGGGAGCGTGGTGTGAGCGGTAAAACTGTTCCACGTGGTCCAGATCGTCCGGCGTGAATGCGCGATCCAGGCCTAATGCAGTCGCCCGTCCGATGGGCGATCCCACTCCCGCAAATATCATGTGTCCGCCGCAAATCTCTTCTTCGGCGGCTCCAATCTCCGGCCGCATTTTTTGAAATGCCCGCGCATATAAAACCTGCGGCATCTCTTCGCATGCCTCAAAACGGCGCGCCAATGCCTTATCCACAAATTGCATGGTAGAAATCCTTTCTGGATTGAGCAAAAGACAGCAATGAAAGGTGTAAGCGAGATGCGCACTACAGCGCATCCTCGATCACCGTTATACGGGCGGATTTAGCGAACCGCAGTCATAGGCGAAAGTGGAGAATACCGTGTTCGGCAAATCTTCGCAATTCTTTCCTAGCGAGATTGAAGAAGCAACCGATAGCTGAAGCTGACGGCGGAAGCTTTCTACACCTGTTCTCTTGCTTCTCCGAGCGCCACGTTCACATCCAATTTTTTCTTGCCACGGTAGATCGTCACCTTCACGCTGTCGCCAGCGCGATGATTGTTCATCATCTGCGACAGATCCTGCTCGTCTTCAACTTTCTCACCGTCGATGGCCACGATCAAATCTCCTCCCAACATAATCGGGATATTCCCAAGATAAGCTCGCTCGGTGCCGCCGTGCAGTCCGGCTTGGTCAGCCGAGCCGCCGGGGATGACCTGCACAATGAGCAATCCATAATCCGCGGCCAAACCCATTTCATCGGCGAGCTCGGCACTGATGGGAATGGTGCGCACACCCAGTGCGGGACGGCGCACGCGTCCCAGCGTCATCAGATCGTTCAACACAGCCTTAGCAGTATTGATTGGAATGGCGAATCCTATGCCCGCGTTCTGCCCGACGCTGGAAAGAATCATAGTGTTGATGCCGATCACTTCTCCGTGCCAGTTCATTAGCGGACCACCCGAATTTCCCGGGTTGATGGCAGCGTCGGTCTGAATCGCCTCATCAATAGTCGCGCCATTGGGCTCGCGTACCGGGCGGATCGAGCTCACGATCCCGCGTGTCATCGTTCCCGCCAGCCCAAACGGATTGCCAATGGCGTAAACCTTCTGCCCTACCTGCAAGTTCCTGGAATCCCCGAGAACCGCCGGGACCAAGTCGGGCGCTTTGATCTGGATCACCGCCAGGTCGTGCGCCGGATCGGTTCCGACCACCGTCGCCTTGTATTTCTTGCGGTTGTGCAACGTCACTTCCACCTGCCGCGCGTCGGCTACGACGTGATAGTTGGTTAGAATGTGGCCGTCCTTATCGATCACAAAGCCCGATCCCTGGCCCTCCTGCGGCACCATCCCATAAAAGAAGTCGAACGACATTGCGCGCGACGTAACATTCACCACCGAAGGAATATTCTTGCGATAGACGCTGATATTGTTCTGCTCTTCGCTATCGAGCCCCTCGCCACCCGAGGCTTCCGTGATCTCCACATGCGCGGGTTGAGTGAACCACTTCGCAGGATCCGACCCAGCCAGTCTCGCGTTAGAACGCCAGGTAGTGAAATAAAAGAAGGCACCGGCGATTACCAGCGCCAACATTGCAGTACGTACGAATCTCATAAATGCATACCTTGGGCCCGAGAACGGAATCTTAGTTAAGTCTACCTTCGATTCTAAACAATGTTCCGTCGTGCGGCACGCAGCAAACTGTCCCGACGGATATTGCCGGAAGGTAGTGTCCAGTTGTCATTGCGAACCAGCATTGTTTGTGCAGTGAGGAATCTGGGCGAGCCGCGCGAAATGTTGCGACTTTGGCGACGCAATAATCGCGCGTTTGGCTCCTTCCTTGTCAGACTGCACCGCTGCCCCGGAAGAATATTCTCGTCCAGGGTTTTTCGTTTTGTGATATTCTTCAGATCGGTTTTTCCTCCGAAAGCCGTTACCGGCGCGGCTTTTTGCACCTCTGGTCGCAACCATGCATTCCCCCACGAAGAAGTCCGAGGAGCACCTTCCATGAAAAACCTCGCGTTTTCGCTCACACCTTTGCGCGTCCTGGGCGTTGCCACGGCGATTCTCGTGATCGTTACGGGATTAACGCCCAGCGTCCAAGCCCAGACCTACGCCACGATCCACAGCTTTGCCGGCTTCGACCAGGGAGATGGCGCGGAACCCCAAGCCAGCATGATCCTTGACGGTTCTGGCAACCTCTACGGCACGACGTTTTACGGCGGCGCTTTCGCCTGCGGTAATGGTTGCGGCACAGTGTTTGAGTTGACGCCGGTCTCCGGCGGATGGCAGGAAACCGTACTTCACGAGTTCACGGGAAAAAACGGCTCATTGCCGTGGGCCAGCCTGGTCTCCGACGGAACTAATCTTTACGGTACCACTTGGCAGGGCGGTACTCTCAGCGACTGCGGCGGCAACGGCTGCGGCGTAGTCTTCAAGTTATCGCCCAGCTCCACGGGCTGGCACGAGACCGTGCTTCATATCTTCAGCGGAGGAAAGGACGGAGCGAATCCCAGGGCTGGCCTGATCCTCGACGCTTCCGGAAACCTTTACGGCACCACCTCGCAAGGCGGCATTGCCGCCGACTGCGGCGGCAACGGCTGCGGCGTCGTCTTTGAGCTGTCACCCTTTTCTGGCGGCGGCTGGGCGGAAAAAGAGCTCCACAGCTTCACCGGAGGCAGCGATGGAGCGCAGCCTTGGGCCGGCCTGATCTTTGACACCGACGGCAACCTCTATGGCACGACGAGCGCCGGCGGTTCCTCGGGAACTGGAGTTGTGTTCGAGCTGAAACCAGCATCCGGGGGCGGTTGGAAGGAAGCGGTGCTCCATACCTTCAGTTCCGTTGCAAAGGGATTGACTCCCGCCGCCGGAGTAATCTTCGATCCACATGGCAATCTCTACGGCACAACTTCCGGTGGCGGCATTACCACTGGCGACTGCAGCCCCACTGGCTGCGGTGTAGTGTTTAAGCTCTCTCCAGATGTTTCAACGGGCGGCTGGGCGGAAACCGTGATCCACGTTTTTCAGGGAACCAGAGACGGTGCGTTTCCTGATGCCGGCGTGATCCTGGACTCAGCGGGTAATCTCTACGGCACGACCCAGCAAGGAGGCCTGCTCACTGGGGGCTGCGATGCCAACCGTTGTGGTGTTGTTTTCGAGTTTTCGCCGACTGCTACCGGCTGGAAAGAGACCGTGCTCCACGACTTCATAGGCACAAGCGCAGACGGAGCACTCCCCGAGGCCGGCCTGGTCTTAGACTCCACCACCGGCAATCTTTACGGAACCACAACTGAAGACGGAACCAGCGGCGGAAACGGCAGTGGTACCGCGTTCGAAATCACACCATAAGTATGCGGCCGCAGTGGACGGCGCAAAAAAGAGATCGCACCCGAGTCACGCTGGCGTTAGTGCGGACGAGATCAAAATCCCCATCCCTGTCTCTGCAAAGAACGCCGAGACGGGGATGGGGCATCCCAATTTGAGTAACTAGAAAAACACTGGATCCCCTTCGGTCTTTCCCATCGCATCCCAAAGAATCCGCAACCGTCTGTTCGACATCAAATCCCGTTCGACGGAGGCCTCTATGTCTATCCGACCGGTGAAGCGGGTTATCAAATCCAAGCCAACGATGGAAGGTGCGGGCGTGCATTTGCGTCGCGCCTTCGGCTTCGGAAATACGAAGGAAACTGATCCGTTCCTCCTTCTCGACGATTTTCGTAATGACGTTCCCGAGGATTACCTGGCGGGGTTTCCGTGGCATCCGCACCGTGGGATCGAAACCATCACCTATGTTCTTGCTGGAACGGTGGAGCATGGCGACAGCATGGGGAATCGCGGCGCGATTGCCGCCGGAGACGTGCAATGGATGACGGCGGGCAGCGGCATCATTCATCAGGAGATGCCCAAGGGCGATCCGACGGGGCGGATGCACGGCTTTCAGCTATGGGCGAACCTTCCCGCGTCGCTGAAGATGACCGCACCGCGATATCAGGAAGTGAAGTCGCTCGATATTCCCGAGATCAAGGACGATGATGGCACGCACGTGCGCGTAGTCTGCGGAAGTTTTTGGGGGAAGAAGGGCCCGGTGGATGGCATTGCGGCCGACCCAATTTATCTCGATGTGTCGGTGGCTCCGGGAAAAAGAAAATCGTTGCCGGTGGAAACTACCCGGCACGCTTTCGCCTATGTTTTTGGAGGAGCCGGAAAATTCTGTAACTCCTCGGGTCCGCTCGCTGTGCCAACCGAAGCAGTGAAATGGTTAGACACCACGCCTCCCGTCGAAGCCGACAATCGCTCTCTCATACTTTTCGATCGTGGCGACGAGGTCACGGTGCAGGCGGGAGATGACGGGATACGGTTCCTGCTGGTCTCGGGAAAGCCGCTGGAGGAGCCGGTCGCGTGGTACGGTCCGATTGTCATGAACATGCAGGAGCAACTCAGAAAGGCGTTCGAGGAACTCCAGGAAGGAAAATTTCTGAAGCAAGGCTAGGCTGCGCGGTCGCGGGCGTTAGGTCCTGGATGCGGGGTGTTAGGTCTTGGAAGAGCCTGAAGTCTATGACCTATTACCTATTTACCTATGACCCCAGACTCGGCGGCGCTGCGTAAATATTGCCAAACCTTTCCGACTTGCTCTCGCGTATGCTCCAGCGTGCCAGAATTGTCGATGACGAAGTCGGCAGCTTTGATTTTTTCTGCCTCGGGGAGTTGCGCGGCCATGCGGCGCTCGATCTCTTTGCGGGCGTTGGCGATGTCTAACTTCTGGCGCGCAGCGAAGCGCGCGATGCGTTGCTCTTCGGTGCATGTGACTACGATCAGGCGGTCGAAACGCTTTGCCACTCCCGCCTCGATGATCAACGCAGCCTCCACGATAGCGACGGCGTGAGGATCATCGCGTCCCACCTCTTCCATCCACTCTTCTTGGCTGCGAATCACGGCGGGATGCACGATGCGATTCAATTCCTCAACGCGAGAAGCGCCCTGAGGAGAAACAGCTGAGGGAACTGCTTGCAGCTTTGGTTGTGCGGGGCTTGCGGCTCCGAAAGCAATTTCCGCCAGCTTCGCCCGATTCACACTGCCGTCAGGATTGAGAATTGCGCCGCCGAAATGGCGCACTACTTCATTGTAGACAGGCTCCCCGGGTCGCATGAGCTGATGCGCGATGCGATCGGCCTGAACGAGATGCGCGCCCAGCGCGACCAGCATCTCGCCCACTACCGATTTTCCCGACGCGATGCCGCCGGTAAGTCCGACTTTCAGCATAGATTCAATCGTCGGTGGCCTGTCAGTGGTCAGTGATTAGTGATCAGTGGCCAGTAGAACCGGTTCGCATATTTCGAGATTGCAGTGGACTCCATGCGATTTTCAGTCGTCGGTCTAGATGGAACACCGCGAAACACTGATCGCTAGCCACTGGCCACTAGCCACTGACCACCGACCACTGACCACTGCCTCTGCGCATCCTTGCCGCTTTCACGGTGTTGTACATCAGCATGGCTATCGTCAGCGGACCGACGCCGCCTGGAACGGGGGTCAGAGCTCCCGCAACCTCAGCTACTTCCGGATGTACGTCACCAATCAGCGTTGATCCCTTCGTTCGAAAAGATTCCTCGCGCTTGGCGTTCTGAGCCAACCTGCCCGCAAACAGCCGCTGAAATTCCACAGGGTCAGTGACCTTGTTCATGCCGACATCGATCACCGTGGACCCGGGCTTTACGAAATCCCGCGTGATCATGCCGGCGCGGCCGATAGCGGCTACGAGAATATCGGCGCGGCGGCAGACTCCCTGCAGGTTGCGCGTTTTCGAATGGCAAACGGTGACCGTGGCATTGGCATTGAGCAGCAGCATGGCAGCGGGCTTGCCGACGATATCACTGCGTCCCACCACCACGGCTTCCTGCCCGGCGACGTGAATCTGACTGCGCTTGAGAATCTCCATTACTCCGGCGGGCGTACATGGCACCAGGCCGGGGCGCTGCGTCGAGAGAAGGCCGACGTTGACGGGATGGAATCCGTCAACATCTTTGGCGGGGTCGACTGCCATCAGCACTTTCTTCGCATCCACCTGCGGAGGTAAAGGGAGCTGAACCAGGATCCCATCGATGTCATCGCGCCGGTTGAGTCCTTCCACTAGGGCGAGGAGTTCGGCGGTGGTAGTGGCTTCGGGAGGAGCGTGTTGCTCACTATACACGCCCACTTCTTCGGTGGCTTTTACTTTGCCGCGGACGTAAATCTCAGACGCCGGATTGTGGCCCACCAGCACGACGGCGAGGCCGGGACGAATTCCAGCGGCAGCCATGGCCTTAACTTCCGTCGATACTTCGCCGCGGATGTCGCTTGCGATTTTGGTGCCGTCGAGAATTCTTGCTGGCATTCGGCTTGGGGCTTCGGCTCTCGAGCTTCGGCTTTCGGGCTTCTGCACTAAAATCTTACACTGCTGCGGACTCAGCGCGCACTTTGAGAGTCGAAGGAGTGTCACCATGGCGACACTCTTCGACTCCGCTCGTGACAGGCCCGGCACCGAGAAACCTGTTTTTGTTTTCTCTGCGCCTCCGTGGCTCTGTGTAAATGCCATTTGCGTTTGTGTCGTACAATATTCCCCATGATTGCCAAGGACTTACTGGAAATTCTGGTTTGCCCGGCCTGCAAACAGGCCCTCGAGTATCGGCAGAATCCAGAGAGCCTGAAGTGCACACAGTGCCGCCGCGTCTATGCCGTGAAGGACGACATCCCCATCATGCTGGTGGATGAGGCAACAATCGAGAATTAGTTCGCCCCAGGCTTTCGAGAAATCAACCGGGCCTCTTCATCTTGAGGCACTTGGTGAGCGACCGGCATCTCAGGCTTGACCTCCGAATTCCTTTTTACAAATCTTGACAACTTTAGTCCGGGATTCCCTCGAACCCTGCAGGTTACCGTTGTGTGTGCAGGAACGACACGTTGTGTCACTTTTTGGAACGAAACGATTACCGGCGGAGCCCGTCAAAATCACAGGTCCCCGACGGGATTGCGTGCAACTTCCGATATCCACAGGGGTTTAATGAATCTGACTGAACCTTCTTTCCGTATATGAAACTAGAGGGCAGAAGCGGCAGTTGAATTGCATGCAACTTGCATGGCTGCCAGTGAGTCTATACACGCATAGAGGTCAGGTCGGAGTCGGAGGTGATGACGGCCATGTTTGAAAACGCTGGATTTGAGAAGATGAACGCAACGGTGAACAACGATAAAGACAGATTCACGGCGACTGAGCTGGCGGCGCTGCGCAGCGACCTGCTGCAAGGAGGCATGATCGATTCTTACGAGGCCGCCGAACTGCTGCAGGTTTTCCTGATGGGCCGCGGCTACGGAGTTTCGCCCAAAGCCGCCCTGGATGCGGCTGGCCGTGTGGAGATGGCGGGGTGCGCCTTGCCTGTCCTGCAGTATGAACTGGAGAACCTCGCGCTGGTCATGTAAGACTATGCGACGCGGGCCGGTGACCCCGCGGCGCGAAGTGAGATGAGACTGGACCAGGTGGCTAGTGAATGGTGGTGAGTTCGAAGTGCCATTTTCCTGTCCACTGACGACTGAATTTTGGCATTCTGGATTAGCCGATCGAAACAAGATTGACCGAACCAGTTCCACAATAGGAAAGCCGGGCCAACCAGCCCGGCTTTGTGGTTTGTGTGAGTTTGGTCCACTGCCAGCGTTCCCTTGGAAGGCTTCGCCTCCGGCAGAGTCTTCTACTCACTTCCTCTTCGCCACCTCCGCAACGCGCGCAGCACGCTCCTGCAGCGCCAACGTTACTACCTGCAGCATGTCGTCCTGGGGTGCAGGCTTGCCGGTCCAAATCTCGAATTGGCGGGCTGCCTGGTGGACGAACATTTCGATGCCGGGAATAATCTGCGCGCCGCGCTGTTTTGCCAGTTGCAGCAGGCGGGTTTCGGGAGGATCGTAAATCATGTCGAAGACGTAGCGCGCGTTGATTTCTTTCTCCTGCAGCGGAGTCTCGCGCGTGTTGCCCATGCCGACCGGAGTCGCGTTGACGATCACGTCGAAGGAATATTTCTTAAGGTCAGCGCGTTTCAGGGTGCGGGCGTGGGCGCGCCGGGCAAGCTTCTGCGCGGCCGCGGTGCTCCGGTTCAGAATGTAAACCTCGGCTCCGCGCTCTTTGAGGCCGAATACTGCGGCACGAGCCGCGCCGCCGGCTCCGAGCACTAGGATCTTGGCATCCTGGAGGGTGTTCAGCCGGCGCTCCAGCGGACGCACCACGCCGGAAGTATCGGTGTTGAAGCCGTAGAGTTTTCCATCCTGTGCGCGAACCACAGTGTTGCACGCGCCAATCTTGTCGGTATGAGAGTCGGTGTTGTCGAGGTAAGGAAGAATCGCTTCCTTGTACGGCATGGTTACGCTGAGGCCGTGGATGGGAATCTCGCGCACGCAAGTCAGCAGGTCTTTGAGAGTTTTGGCATGCAGCGCGAGATAGACAGCGTTGACATTCTCGCGACGGAAGGCGGCATTCATGATGGCGGGCGAGAGCGAGTGCGCCACAGGATCTCCCGCAACTCCGTAGACGCGTGTGGCGACGTCGATTTGTTCAACGCGATAGACGCTGCGCAGATCCGATGCGGTAACCTGTCCCGGGGCGGTTTCTTCTCCTGGGCTGACTGAGGCGAAGGTGAAGACGCTGCCGGCGCGAACCCCGAGAATGCGGCTGATAATGCCTTGCTCGCCCATGCATAGGCCGATCAGAGAGTGGTTGTCGCTCTCGCGCCCCAGAAACTGAATCATGGTGACATTATCGGAAAGCGTGGTCGCGGTGCTGACCACTTTGTAGAAGTCAGCGGGAAAGGCGCGCATTTTCTCCAGAGTTTCGTCGAGCTTCTTGGTGGCTCGGAAGTCGTGAAAAGAGAGGATCAGTGCGGAGCGGCTACGGAGCTTTTGCAGTTGAGCGGGCTTGCACTTCTGGGCGGTCTGCAGTTCGACATCAACCAGTTGACAGCCTGCGGCCGACGCTTTGGACAAGATCTCGAGTTGGGAGGTAATCGAGCCGCGAAACTTGCCTCCACTGGCGACTCGACGGCATGTGGCGATGACCACCGTGCCAGCATGAGTTTCGAGGAAATGTTTGATCTTCGGAAGCGCCATTGCGGGCTTTGAAATGTAGTCCAACCGCAACTCCAGGAAGGGGTTATCGCGAACCAGTGCCTCGGCCTTCTCGACCAGTTCTGAAGGGTCTGCGGCCGTAACCGCGACGCAGACACGCGGCAAGCGCAAAGGCAGCAAGCGGGGCGGGTAACTGTTGGCAGCAGAAATCATCTTGAATCAATGGTTTGAATCGGTTTTAATCATTAGGTTCGGCGCGAATCTTACAGGGGCTGGATGGCAGATGCAACAGGGATTCGAAAAAAGTCGCGAAAAACTCTATTTCCCACGCTGCGTGACACCCTCGTAACCTTGACCCCCTCTTACCCCGTTGTTACTTTCCTATTGAAGCTTTGCTTGGGTGAAGTATTAGCAGCAGCGGGGACGGGGTGTGTCTCTTCTCGGAGGTAACATGAAGAAAATAGGACTGTTATTGTTGTTGGCCGCAACAGCGATGTGGGCGCAATCGGCCGCGGACGCAGCGCCGTCGAACCCGACGACACCGCCAGGGACGGTTTTTACCACCGCCACCTTCCCGATTCAACGAGTGCAGATGCCGACCTACGCCGATGTGTACTGTGCTGGTTTCATCAACAAGCAGAGTCTGCCCGATGCCAACTACGTCGAGGGCGGATTGCAGACTCCCGGAACCACAAAGTTCGTTCGAGGTGACGTCGTTTACTTAAAGGGTTCAGGGTACACTCTCGGGGCGCAATATGAAATTATTCGCGCGTTGCGCGACATTAACGAATATGAAATGTTTCCGGGGCAACGCAAGCTGCTCAAGGCCACCGGCCAGCCCTACGAGGAAATCGGCCGGGTGCGCGTGGTCGACACTCGCAGCAAGGCGGCTATTGCTCTGATTGAATACTCTTGTGATCCGATCAATCCAGGAGACACCGCGATTCCGTTCGCCGAGAAATCCATGGTGGCATTTCATCCGCCGCTTCGCTTTGACCGCTTCATGCCCACGACCACCAAAGTTTCCGGGCGCATCGTGATGGGCAAGGACTTCGACTCGGAGGTCGGAACCGGCCAGAAAGTTTACTTCAACGTGGGATCGAATCAGGGAGTGAAGGTCGGCGACTATTTCCGCGCTGTGAGGAACTACGACGAGGACCTGCACGATCCGGTTGATTCGCTTTCCTTCAAGGCTGCGATCAGTGAAGACACGCAGAAGATGCAGCCGTCATTCGATCCAGGACTCTGGGAGAAGTCGAATGGCCCAGTAATTCACGTAAGAGATCTGCCACGGCGGGCGGTCGGTGAAATCGTTGTCATCGGCACGACGCCCACCACGGCCACTGGAATGGTCGTGTTTGCCATGGAAGATGTACACGCCGGCGACGGCGTGGAATTGGACGACCAGCAACAGACGCAACAACCGCAATAACCTCTCGCAAGCAGTACAGAACCCGGGGACGGGCAACCGTTCCCGGGTTTTATTTTGGAACGCATTGGCCAGTGATCAGGGATCAGGGTAAGGTCAGAATCATAGATACCAATAAGCTTTCAGCGGACTGCGTTTCCTCCTACATGAATGAAGGGGTAAAAACAGGCCTGACGGGCCACAGACCACTAGTCACTGATCACTGACCGCTGCTCTTCTCCCCAAAGACCTCGGCGGTGAAGGCTTCGATGGTTGCTCCTTGCTTCCATGCATCGAGAGGCAATCCAGCTTTGCGGCAGGTTTGTTCCAGAAAAGTCAGCCGGTCCCATTCGTGCTCCACGGGTACCTGAGGCAGCAAAAGACCGCGTCGGCCGTGACCGCTGATGAGGAGCCCGTGGCGTCCCACTACGATTTCATCTGCCTGAATCGGTCGCGCCGGTGAGAGGATACTCAGCTCGATTTCGAGGGCTAGCGCCTCTTCCATTGTGACCGGGGGGAAACGATTGTCATCGAAGGCGGCGGCGCGGGCGGTTTCCGCAACGGCGCGGTAGACCGGGCAGCTTGGCAATACGTAGCCGACGCATCCGCGCAATTCTTTTTCTTGGAGACCTTTTTCTTGACGGTCTTTTTCCTGACGATCTTTTTCTTGACGATCTTTCCCGTGAAGTCCGTGGCGCAAATACAGAGACGTGAAAGCGCCGCGCGGTTCGGCAAAATGAGAAGTCGGCGGATCCAGACAAATCTCCCTGTTCTGGAGCGCGGAAAGAATTGAATCGTGCGCCAGGCTGAGTAACTGGGTGCGCTCTTCCTCGGAAAACTCCGGGCCGCAGAACTTCCAGCCTGCGGCTGCACCCGTCACTCCGCTTCCGGGTGTACTTGGCCGCGAAGAGTCCACGGCCAGCTGCGAATTAGGTTGTGGGAGCGACATCGGCATCTGCCGCGCGCGCACCCGCTTGGGGCTTTCGGCGGCGGCTCAGAATGAAAGCGCGGCGGCGGCGCTTGGACACACGCCGGTCAATCTTCGACCAGAATGCGGCGAAGTAGTCCACCGCAGAAACCAGCGAGACGCAGACTACGAACCAGATCGCGACATAAGCAATCCAGTGCACCGGAAAAATAACGTTCCCGTAAACCGGCCACTCTTTCCAGCGATGATCGAGAATTACGGCGACCACAGAAACGATCTGCACGACCATCTTAAATTTGCCTAGCTCACTGGCTTCGATGGTGAATCCCCCGGACGCGGCAATGGAGCGCAAGCCGCTCACAAGAAACTCACGCCCGATGATGATCACCGCAATCCAAGCCGGAACCAGGCTCGGATTGAATTGCACCAGCGTAACGAAGGCGGCTGCAATCAGAAGCTTGTCGGCCATGGGATCGAGCAGGATGCCCATGGTCGTAATCTGGCCGCGCTTCCGCGCCAGGTATCCGTCGATGCCATCGGTCATCGAGGCCGCGATAAACACAGCGGAGGCCAGCAATTCTTTGGCGCCGTGTTCGCTGCTGAAATGGCTGGAAGATAAGATCCAAATCAGCAGGGGAGTGCTGCAAATGCGAATCAGCGTGATGGAATTAGGAAGGTTCACCGCAAACCGTTTACCGCAAGATCGGGAATGTCTCCGGAGGCGCACCGTAGACAATTTGATTATCCTCCACGGTGAGAGGGAAGGCAATGATCAGTGCTACAGCAAACCCAGATGGTCAGGATATTTGGCTTGTAAGGAACTCACTAGGAGATCGAAGCGGGCGTGGCCGCGCAAGTTTTTCAGGCGGGGATCCTTGATAAAGAACGGCCAGCAGGCGAAACCCGTATCGATGCTGCGCTCCAGCCACCCAAACGCGACTTCAGGCCGGTTCAACAAAGAGAGAATACAAGCAATTTGATAATAAGTGTGGTGAGCGTGACCGAACGATTTGGAGTTCGTGCACGCCTGATTCATGCAGCGCAACGCCTGCTCCGCTTTTCCCAGCGACGCATGCATCGCGCCCTGCAGGGCAGTGATCATGGGCTCTTCCTGCACCAGGCTGCCAGCTTCGTCAAACAAGCTCCTGACTTCCTTCCATTCGCCGGTCAGTATCGCGAGTTCAAGGGCAAAATGGATGGCGTACTTATTTTCCGGACTCTCGGCGCGCCATTTGCGCACTTCTTCCTGGGCGAGATCGTACTCTCCGTTCCACAGATAGGCCTGGGCAATACTGTGACTGATGGTTTTTCCCGGATCGAAAGCCCCACCCTGTTCATAAATGGCGCGGGAATGGTCGAGCAGGCCGATATGTGCCAGGATCGTTCCGAGCCGGCTGTAGGCGTGAGGCAGATTCTTCTGCAGGGCGAGCGCCCGCTTCAATTCTGCAATCGCTTCGATGTGCTGAAAATTTTTCGATGGCCCCCAGAGCAGAAATGCCTTGGCGACATGGCCTTCGGGCAGATCGGCATCCAGGTCCAATGCGCGCTGGCAGTGAAACTCGGCCTTCTCAAGCCAGTCCCGTCTGGGATCAAATTCGAAGTGGCGTTTGGCACAGACCAAAGAGAGGACAGCATGTGCCAGCGCAAAACCAGGATCCCGAGCGACGGCATTCATCAGCGGCTGTGTAGCTTCTTCCAAGAGCTTTAGATCGCCTGTGGATGTGCGCCGGTAGCCCTGAATGAACTCGGCATAAGCCAAGGGATCGCGGCTGTAGCGAGCGCGGCTCCGCCGCTCCGGAGGGTGAAAAGGACGGTTCAGCGCTCGCGCAATGTGGGCGGCAACGTCATCGACGTGCTCGAACGGGCGATTGACGTCGAGAATGAATTTCCTCAGGAAACGGCTGTTTTGGGAATGGGAATCGAAAAGTTCCACGGACAAACGCGATTCCGTCTTCGAATTTTGAATCGCGCCATGCACTACGAAGCGAACGCCAAGCCGGGGAGGGATATCCGGCAGTTTCGTAGTTGAAGGGATGTTCATAATCGAAGACGCTGGGAGAACATCGACCCCCTCCAGGTTTGCGAGTCGCGCGACTAGGCCGTCAGCAAAACCCAGGCAGACCCCCTTGTCATCCTGATGATGACCGAGCCAGTGAAGTGGGAGCACGGCGAGTGAGGAGCGATCGGCGCGCCAGCCGATGTCTTCCAGTGCGGGCGTTTTTCCGCCCGAGGCTTCCGGTACATCGGAACGTGGGTGGAGGGGGCCGACGAGGTGAATTGGGCCCACGAAGCGATAGCCCTTGCCTACAACCGTTTCGAGAAAGCGTGGTTTAGCCGCATCGTCGCGCAGAGCAGCGCGAATTTTTCGAACAATGTTGTTAATGTTTCGCTCCGTATCCACGAAGAGATCGGAGTGCCACAACTTGGGCACGATCTCCTGCCGGGAAACAAGCTGGCCGCGACGGCGAACCAGAAAGATCAGAAGTTCCATGGGCTTTTTCTCGAGGCGCACCTTGCGGCCATCGAGGCGAAGCTCATAGCGGCCCAGATCCAATTCGACATGGGCTAGCTTGGAACCAGTTCTTGAAGCGGTCTTTAGAGGTAAACCCATAAACACCAGTGGCCTACAAGGATACACGAAAAATACACAAAAGTTATTCCCGCCTCATTGCCAGGTGGAACGAAGCGGGCGATATTGTCTCGCCGTAGAGTGAACACCAAAACAGGAGACAACTTATGAAACGGAATTTGTGGTTTTGCTTGATTCTGACGCTGCTCGGTGGAATGTGGTGGATGAAGCAGGCCGGCAGCTCTAGCGCGATGCCGGCTTCCGCGGAAAAAAATGCGTTTACCCCGGACACGATCCAATATGGTCCAGCCCCATCATTTATGGCGCCGGGGGCGCAACTCGCGGTGCTGGAAGGTAATCCTATGGCAGCCAGCGGTGACTACACGGCGCGAATTAAGATGCCCGACGGATACCGAATCGCGCCACACTGGCATCCCAAACGCGAGAATGTCACGGTGATTTCAGGGACGTTCAAAGTTGGGATGGGAGACCGCTTTGACGAGGGCAGCATGATGAGCTTTCCGGCGGGCAGCTTTGCCTATCTCGATCCCGACATGCACCACTACGCGATGACCAGCGGGGAGGTGGTGGTGCAGATTCACGGCGAGTCGCCGGTGCAATTCAACTACGTCAATCCGGACGACGACCCTAGCCGAAAGAAATAGCGACCGCATGGCCGTCTTCGGGTCGGCGCGTTTGGAAGGGCATCCGACTATTTTGGCGCTGGCGTCATTGCGCTGGACTTCGGCTGCTTGGCGATGATGAGGTCCTTAATCTTGTCGTAAGTGGCCTGGGGAATAATCTTCTTCTGCACCAGAACCAGCTTCGTGCGATAAGGGCGGCCGGCGATGATCTTCTGGGAGTAGGCATCCCCGATGCCAGGTAGCGCCTTTAGTTGGTCGACGGTAGCGGTGTTGATGTCGAGCTTGTCGGCCGCAGCGGCTTGCGGAGCGGCCGCTGCATAACTGCGTGCCGGAGCAAGCGCAGGCAGCATCAGCGACGCCAGCAGCAGAGGCAACATCCGCGCGAACAGTTTCTTGGTGCGTAGACTCATAAGTCCCTCCCTGCGCTATGAACCTCAGCGGCTAAAGCCGATCTGAAATAGTGCCTCGACCGCCGCGCTGAAGCGCTGCGCCACCCAAAATCCCTCCTTACGCGTAAATACCGCGCTGGCGGATCGTGTAGGCCACGCGGTCAATCGCCAGCATGTAAGCCGCGATCCGATTGTTGACCTTGTGGGTCTCGGCGTAGCGGACTACATCTCCGAAGGAGGAAATCATGATTTCTTCCAGTTGCTCGTTGACTACGGACTCTTTCCAGAAATAGCCCTGGCGATCCTGCACCCACTCGAAGTACGAGGTGGTCACGCCGCCGGCGTTGGCCAAAATGTCTGGAATCACGAAAACTCCCTTGTCGGTTAACACGTCATCGGCGGCCGAGGTGGTGGGACCATTGGCCCCCTCCGCCAGAATGCGGCACTTCACGCGATCGACGTTGCGCGAGGTGATCACATTCTCGGTCGCGGCGGGAATCAGAATTTCGCAATCCGTGGTAAGCAGCTCGGCGGCATCGTAGGACTCCGCACCGGGAAAACCGTGCACCGTTCCATTTTTCTGGCGGAATTCCACAAGCGCGTTCAGGTCGATCCCATTCTTGTTGTAAAGACCGCCACCAACTTCAGCGATGCCGACGATTTTATATCCACCCTGAAACATGAGCTGCGCGGCGTTCGAGCCCACGTTGCCGAAGCCCTGCACAATCACCCGGCTGTTCTCGCGCGAGAGGCCGAGCTTCTTGATGGCCTCGTCGCATACCACCATCACACCGCGGCCCGTAGCTTCGCGGCGTCCGCGCGAGCCCCCAATGTTGATGGGCTTTCCAGTCACGCACGCCGTCACCGTTTGCCGCATGTGCATGGAGTAGGTATCCATCATCCACGCCATGATTTGTTCGTTGGTGTTGACGTCGGGGGCGGGCACATCCTTTTCTGGTCCGATGAATTCGATCAGCTCTGAGGTGTAACGCCGCGTCATGCGCTCGATTTCACCCATCGACATTTTGTGCGGATCGCAAATCACGCCGCCCTTGGCTCCGCCGAACGGAATGTTGACCACCGCGCACTTCCAGGTCATCCAACTGGCCAGAGCGCGCACTTCATCGAGCGTGACGTCAGGCGCATACCGGATACCACCCTTCGCAGGCCCACGCGCAATCGAGTGCTGCACTCGAAATCCGGTGAAAACCTCAAGGCGTCCGTCATCCATTTGCACTGGGATGTAGACCGTGAGTTCGCGATTGGGATAGCGCAGAACCCGCCAAAGGCCGTCATCGAGATTGAGCTTCTGCGCAGCCAGGTCAAAGCGCGCCCGCTGCGACTCCCACGGATTGCTTTCTTTGTCGACATGCGGGGCGGTGGTCATCGTGGTCATAAAAGTGGTCTCCGGAATGATTGCGATTCTCGGCGTTGGCCGGGACGAGTTTCCAGCTTGAACGGGCAAACGTTCAGAGTATATGAGTGTGCAAGGCAGGGAAGCAAGGTCCACAGCGGGAATGACGTTGTCTCAAAAAACGCTTATGTACAGACTTGGGCAAGGCTGGCACAGCTCAGCACACTCCGACCGCAAGAAAAGTTCATGCCGGTGTAGCGACCATTCCAACGCCGACTGACGAAGAGGTGGAGTCCAGTGCCTTACTCGAATTCCGGGATACGCCTGCGATATTCCAGAGGTGTATCGCGGCATAGGCGCGCCAGGGCCGCCACGCTTCGGCGCGCTCCTCAAGTTCGCGAGTGTTTTTCAAATCCAATGCGCGCAGTAGTCCAAGATCGCTGGAAGGAAATGCGTCAGGCTCTCCCAGCGCTCGCATGGCGACGTATTGCGCCGTCCACTGCCCTATACCAGGGATTTCACAAAGCCGCGCGAGAAAATCGGCGGAATCTACGATTGCCTCAAAGCTGATTCTCCCGTCGCCGACTGCGCGCGCAAGCGTCCTTATGGTTTCAGCTCGCGCCGGCGGCAGGCCGATTCTGGCGAGGTTCGCATCGGCCAGAACCTGGGGCGGAGGAAAAACATAAGCGATTCCGCCAGCCGCGGAAAATGGCTCACCGAAAGCTTTTACCAGCCGCCCGGCCAGCGTCGACGCTCCCTTGACGGTGACCTGTTGGCCCAGTATCGCTCGAACGGCAAGTTCGAAGCCGCTCCAGCAACCCGGCACCCTCAATCCTGGGTGAGCCTCAACCCGCGCGGCCAGCACGGGGTCAGTTCTCAGATTTTGCACGATGCTCGCCCAATCGGCATTCAGATCGAACATGGCGCGAATGCGTTCAGTAATGAAAAACAGCGAACGAGGATCGCCAAACTCCACTCGCGCAGCGAGGGCGTTGTTGGCTTCATCCAGCGAAACCTCAAAGTGACCGTAATTGCCATTCAAGGAAATCGAGCGGCGATAACATCCGCCTTCCACAGCCTCGACTCCGGGAATGGCGCGGGGGAGGAGAAACGCCAGCATGCCTTTCCAGTCAAACGGTGGCCGGAAACGCAGACGGAAGAGATATTGATTTTCTGGCTGAGTTTGCTTTTGCCGCGCGAGCCGCCTTATTTGGGTCGGCGTTCGGTGGTAAACCTTGCGCATGCCGGCGTTGAATCGCCGCACACAACCGAAGCCGGAGGCCAAAGCGATTTGAGTCATCGGCAAGCTGGTTTCGTCAATCAATTTCTTGGCAAAGTGCATCCGTCGTGTACGAGCGACGGCGGTTGGCGTCGCACCCAGGTGCTTGAGAAATAAGCGGCGAAGATGTCGCGAGCCCACTCCAAGGCGAGCCGCGAGCACTTCGACTCCGCCATCTTCCAGGCCGCTTTCGCCAATCAGTCGCAAAGCTCGCGAAACCGTATTTGAAGTTCCCATCCAAGCTGGAGTACCAGGCGAGCATTCAGGACGGCAGCGCAGGCAGGGGCGAAAACCCGCTTCAGCAGCGGCTGCGCCAGTTGCAAAATAACGAACATTTTCTTCCTTCGCCGTCGGCGCCGGACAAATCGATCGGCAGTAGACACGGCTGCCCACCACGCCAATGAAGAACTTCCCATCAAAGCGCGGATCGCGCGAAAGGCGAGCCCGCGAACATATTTGCCAATCGAGATTCATATCACGATCTCATCATAGCCGCTTGGCGGCCATCCCTATGGACGTTCTCGGACCGCGATGCTGCTGCGTGCAACCTCGAGGAGTCCTCCGCAGATTCGTCTCCGCCCGAGTTCGGCAGCGAAGTCCGAAAACGTCCAGCAATTGAGAGCGAGGTCCAGAAACGTCCAGCTCTTAACAAACGGTCAATCTATGTTGAGGTCGCAGTCGGGAAACAGAGACCCAGAGAGGAGACAACATGAAATCGAGAGTGCTGACATACATTGCGGCGATCGCTTTATTGATGGGGCCATTCGCTTCGCTTCAGCTCGCCGCGCAAAGTCAATCACAGAGCGAGCAGCCGCGGAAATATTACGTATTCAACCTTGGCACCGCGCCGCTTGGCGGCATTCCGGAGCCCGTAGGCATCAACGACCTGGGGTGGATTTCTGGCGGGGTCAATTCTGCGACGAATACCACCGTCCATGCTGTGTTGTGGGTCGGAGTTCCGATGGACCTCGGCACATTAGGAGGCCCAAACAGCAACGTCTCCTGGCCAAACCACAGCACCAGGGGAGAGATTGTCGGTATCGCCGAAACTGCAGAAAAGAACCCGTTGGGTGAAGCTTGGAGCTGCTCGGCTTTTTTCTTTGGAGCCGACGGCTAGGTCTGCAACGGCTTCGCCTGGCAAGACGGCGTGATGAGCGCCCTCCCACCTTTTCCCGGAGGGATTGACAGTTATGCCGCGGGCGTCAATAACAAAGGCCAGGTGGTGGGATGGGCGGAAAACGGCGTTCATGATCCGACTTGTAACCACGCTGCTCCCGTAAGCCAATTCCTCCAGTTTGAGGCGGCCATTTGGGGACCGAACCTGAACCAGATGACGCAGCTTCCTCCGTTCCCTGGAGATCCTGATTCGGCTGCCACTGCCATTAACGACAAAGGTCAAGTGGTCGGGATCTCTGGCCTCTGCTCGAATGCAGTCGGAGGTGCGAGCGCAGTGCACGCGTTGCTCTGGGAAAATGGCAAACCCATCGACCTGGGAAATCTTGGAGCCGAAGTCTGGAATACTCCTGTCGCGATCAATAATCATGGCGTGGTCGTCGGTTTTGCATACACCACCGCTGGTGTCGCGGCCGCTTTCGTCTGGACCAAAGCGAAGGGAAAAATGGAGGAGGTTTATCCCTTTGGCACAGACACTACTGACGTCCTCTACGATGTCAACGAGAAAAACCAGGCAGTGGGTGTGTCGGCGAATCCCAGCGCAGGGACTGCCCGGGCAATCCTCTGGCAAAACAATGCGGTAAACGATCTGAATGCTCTTGTCATTCAGCCTACTTCCCTATATTTGACACTGGCCCAGGGCATCAACGACGCGGGCGAGATCACGGGAACCGCAACTGACACCAGCACCGGGGAAACTGTCGGATTCCTGGCGATTCCGGTGTTCGACGGAAGCGAAAATCCGGACCTCGCGGCCGAGGCTAAAGTGAACGCCAATCCGCACGAAGTCATTCTCACCGGCCAAAACCGAAGACAGCTTCCGTTCCTCACTCGCATGATCCTCGGAGCCGGGACAAGGTGACTATGGCATGACTTGGAGACGCCCAACCAAACCGCGCAGTCTGACTTCGCAGGCTGGGCGCGAAACGAGGGCAGAAAACTTCTGCCCTCGTTTTGCACGATTCAACCAAAAGTTAGTAAATTGATTTCCGGGAAATCGGCTATGTCATGGCGGCTTCGCCACTGCGTTGAGTGTCCAGAATGCAATACGCGATATCTCATCGGTTTCAGTCCATACTGCAACGGATCATCGCTGGTCACCGTTGCCTGCGATTCTATCGAGAGATATAAATTGGTTTGCTCTTGCTGCCGCCCGCCGGTCTGCAGTCGATGGGACTGGAGCGAAGTGAAGAGGTACGGCGTCTCAAATCGAGCGTACGCGCGCGGCTACGGTTCGCCCGAAGAGGTGTCGCTCTTAACGGTGTCCGGCAATCCGAGTGAAGTCTTTCGTAGCGACAACAGAATCGGCGAAGCACTTAGGAAAGTGAAATGAAAATGAGCCCGAAGTTAAAGCTCGGCGTAGTTTGTGTTTTCATATTTCTTACCTGGAAACCAGGACCGCTGTCTGCTTCATTTTCTGCAAGTGAGCAGCCTTCGTGTGGCGCCCCTGAATACAAAGAGTTCGATTTCTGGGTTGGCGATTGGGGCGCCTTCGAGGCCGGCAGCACCACTCCCGCCGCCCGTGTTCAAGTGGATCGTTTACTGGATGGCTGCGTCCTGCGGGAGCAATACGCTGGAGCCGATGGTCACAAAGGCCAGAGCTTGAGCATCTACGACAGTTCCAGAAAAGTCTGGCATCAGAGTTGGTTTACGAATCGCGGCGAGTTGCTGGTCATCGAGGGAACATTGCAATCGGGAGCGATGGTTCTAACCGGTGCTGATCGCCTGGCGGACGGAAAGGAGCGGCGGGTTCGCGGAATCTGGAAGCCCGAAGCCAACGGGATTCGCGAAACCGCCGTTACCTCGACTGACGGCGGTAAGACTTGGACGCCGTGGTTCGATCTGATTTTCCGCCCGCACCGCTGAGCGCAGCTGCGAATCCCGCACTCTTCGGTATCGTGCCACGGCACCTGCTGCTTACCTTCCCTTGATATTAATCTCCATCCCCTCCGAAGCCGCGCGCACTTTAGCGTAGTAGTTGCGGGCTTCGTGCACGACCTTGTCGATGATGACGTCAGTGTGCTCGGGATCATGATGAAACAGCACAAGCTCTTTCGCGCCGCTCTCCATCACTACGTTAACGGCCTCGCGCCAGTGGCTGTGCCCCCAGCCGCGGCGGCGTGCTTCGTATTCTTCGGGCAAGTACTGCGCGTCGTAGATGAGCACGTCGGCGCCTTCGGCCAGCTTGCGCACGGCCTTGTCGAAAACCGCGTCGCCGGGCTCGTTGTCGGTGGCGTACACGAGAATTCCATCTTTGGTTTCGAGGCGGAAGCCCATGCATCCTTGGGGATGGTTGAGCCAGGCCGTCTGCAGTTGCACACCCTCGTCCAGCGCGATGCGTCCGCTATCGATGTCGTAGAAATCGCGCCGCGCCTTCATCTCATCGATTCTGACCGGAAAGTATGGCGCTGCCATCTGGTCGGCCAGAACTTGTTTGAGGCTGCGAGTGCGGCTGGAACACTGGAAGACAAACCGGTTCCCGGCATTCGCGTATAGAGGCCGGAAGAACGGCATGCCCTGAATATGGTCCCAGTGAAAGTGTGAAACGAAGACGTGGGCGGAAAACGGCCGCTCGCCGAATTCACTCTGCAGTTGCTGGCCGAGCACGCGGAATCCAGTGCCGCAGTCGAAGATATAGATGCGGTCGCCCAGGCGCACTTCGACGCAGGAGGTGTTGCCTCCATAGCGCATATTCTCGGGTTGAGGGGTCGGCGTAGAACCGCGCACGCCCCAGAACTTAATCCGCATAGGCTCGTGACCACACGAGGGCCCAGTTGCTTGGTATTCCTTGGTATCTTCCGACGAAGGGATATATACGTCAATTGCCGCATTGGTTCAGCGGCAGTATTTCAGGGGCGGCGGGCCGACTTAGGACCCCTCAGGCAACAGGGACCTGGGACGTCAGTGCTATCGCGATTTATCGCCAGTTGCTAGGAAGTTCAAATCCGCAGGAGGGAGAATGCGTCTAGAAAAATACAAAACGTG
>DAIUEW010000006.1:108279-109779 GCA_036844925.1 Candidatus Sulfotelmatobacter sp. | reverse complement strand
ACCCGTCTGCTGCAGGTTGTTCGGTGCGACGAGGAATCGATGTTGATAGCCGTTTCGGTTCACCAGAGATTCGCCTTCATAGTTATAGCCGTTTTCCGGTAAGCCGTGGCTGACCCAGCCGACGCCGACGTCATACGCACCGTACACCGTGATGCCGTGCCAGGTCAGCGTGCAATCGGTGGTGGCGAACTCGTGGCCGCTCGTGCACGGGTCGGGGGTGCTCTGAGTAAAGGTCAGGGATGAAGAAAGCGAGAGACTAATCGCTGCGATAAACAGGTAAGCCTTGCGCATTTCGACCTCGAAAAACCAATCGGTTTGGGACAGAACGCAGAAGTGTACATTACATACAATTCTGCTGTCCATAACTGTACGATTCAGGTCGTTTGCAGTTAGGCTCGTGGGCTATACTGATGCGGATGCAACCGAGTTGACCGGGAACTTCGTTGTCGCTACGATTGCGTCGCGATGCAGAAGGAGCGCAAATCCGAACGGAAGATTGAGGGAATGCTGAAGCTTCGAGATGCGGCTTTGCAACTGGGGATCAGCTTTCCAACAATTAAGCAGTGGATTTACAAGAAGAAGATTCGAAGCAACCAGACTCTGGGAGGACATCATCGCATCCCGCAGAGCGAAGTGGACAGATTGCTTTTCAGAACCCGCGGCAAGACCAAGCAGCAACGCAAAGAAGAAGTCCGGCGCGTGAGTGGTCGTAATCAGCTAGTGGGACGAATTGAGTCCGTGCAGATTAGCGGTTTGATGGCTGAGGTCAGGGTTTCAATCGGTGGCCAACAAATCACGTCGATTATTACCGCGCGTTCCGCACGCGAGATGCAACTGAAACCGGGGCAAACCGCCGCTGCCCTGATCAAAGCCACGGAAGTGATGATTCTGCGCGTTTGACATGAAACCACGTCTCCTCTTCATCCTACTGCTCGGCTTCGCGCTGAACTCCGGGTTGTTGCAGTGTCAGCAACTCTCGATCCAAACAGAAACGGGAAAACAGACTGTTCTAACCAGATCGGACATCGAGGCCTTGCCGCACACCAACGTCGTGACAGGCGCGGCGGAAACTTCCGCCACGTTTACCGGTGTCTCACTCAGAGCCGTGCTGGAAAAAGCGGGCGTTAGCTTGGGAGAGTCGCTAAGGGGAAAACGGCTCGCCTCCTGCCTGTTGGTAGAAGCAGCCGACGGGTATCGGGTGGTATTCGCGCTGCCTGAAATAGACTCCGCTTTCAACGAGAAGCAGATTGTGCTGGCGTTTTTGAGGAACGGGAAACCACTGGACGAAAAGGAAGGGCCCTACCGCATCGTCGTACCAGACGAAAAAAGGATGGCCCGCTGGATAAGACAGGTCACGACGTTGAAGATCGTGGATGTCAATTAAGGATGTGCAGTAAGGGCGTTCAGTAAGGACGTTCAGTAAGGACGTTCAGTAAGGGCGTTCAGTAAGGACGTTCAGTAAGGACGTTCAGTAAGGACGTTCAGTAAGGACGTGCAGTA
>DAIUEW010000006.1:0-108179 GCA_036844925.1 Candidatus Sulfotelmatobacter sp. | reverse complement strand
AGGGCGTGCAGTAAGGGCGTGCAGTAAGGGCGTGCAGTAAGGGCGTGCAGTAAGGGCGTGCAGTAAGGACGCTTAGTCTTTCTGGATCATCATTCCTCTAGCCCTGACGACAGCAGTAAATTTCCTCGATCTGCCAAGCGGTTTGGGCCGGGCTGAGATTGCGCCCACCGTGATAGATGCATAGGAGAGCGCATGAGCATCCGAAAATTGCCTGTGATCGCATTTCTTGCCATGGTTTGCATTTCACGGTGTGCCGCGCAAGAGATCACGATCGCTGCTGCCGCCGATCTCCAGTTTGCGATACAAGATGTTGCTGACCGATTCCAAAAGGAAACGGGAAGAACTGTGAAGTTCATTTACGGTTCGTCGGGCAACTTCTTCCAGCAAATTCAGAATGGTGCACCCTTCGACATATTCTTCTCGGCGAATCTCGATTACGCCAAAAAATTGGAGGCCGCCGGGCTCACCGAGCCGGGAAGCTACTACCAGTATGCCAAGGGCAAGATTGTGATCTGGGTGCCGAAGGATTCGGAGCTCGATGTGAGTTCCGGTTTGCAAGTCCTGATGAACCCTTCTATCAAAAAAATCGCCATTGCAAATCCGCAGCATGCTCCCTATGGGCAGGCTGCTGTCGCCGCGATGCAGAAGGAACACATCTACGACAAAGTGCAGGACAAGCTGGTGCGGGGTGAAAACATTTCCCAAACCGCATCATTCGTGGTCTCTGGATCAGCCGATGTGGGCATCGTCGCGCTTTCGCTCGCCATGTCTCCAAACATGAAAGACAGAGGACGCTACGCCGAAATTTCTTCGGACGAATATCCGCCCATCGAACAGGCATGCGTCATTCTTGGCTCGTCGAAGAACAAGGAAGCGGCAAAACAATTCTTGTCGTTCTTCAAAAGGCCTGCGATTGGCGATGTCTTGAAAAGCTATGGTTTCGACGTGCCGAGTCCTGCGCAATCGAAGTAGGAGATGAGGAGCGACAAGAGCTTCGCCGATCATGCGATCCTGGTAGGCGATGATCAAGGGAGCCGAATATTCGAGGTCACTCTGATCTTTGATGACTCCGGAGCTCGAAGTACATTGCGACCCAGGCCGTAGGTTCTGTCAGCCGGATTGTTCACAGCATCGAGTTGCGGGAAATCCGGATTGGGGGCCCTCCGTCCTCATAGTACGAATTGTTCTCGAGATTGGAAGTCAACCATTTTGAGCAGCGGTGGCCGCGATTTTCCCATGCTATAATCCAGTATTCCCAGTCGCTTAGAGCGTGGAGGACTGTATCGACAAACGTTTTATCCGAACCAATGATCGTATTCGAGCGCGTGAAATTCGCGTAATCGGTGATGAGGGCGAACAGATTGGCGTGATGCCTCCCTTCGAGGCGCTCAAATTGGCCCGCAGCAAAAATCTGGACCTGGTCGAGATTTCGCCGACCGCCCAGCCTCCCGTCTGCCGCATCATGGATTACGGGAAATATCTCTACCAGCAGGAAAAGAAAGATCGCGAAGCCAAGAAGCATCAGAAGACGATCACCGTAAAAGAGGTCAAGTTCCGCATTAATGTGGACGACCACGATTACGAGACCAAAAAGAATCACGTGCTGCGCTTCCTCGACGGAGGAGACAAAGTTAAAGCGACCATCTTCTTTCGGGGACGCGAAATGACGCGCACGGGATTGGGTCGACAGATTCTGGAGCGCCTGATCAAAGACGTGGAACCGCACAGCATTGTGGAGTTCCGCCCCCGGCAAGAGGGAAATACTCTGCACGCGATTTTGGCGCCGAAGAAGACGGCGGCCGAGCGGGAGAAGGAACGAGAACGAGAAGCCAAGCAGAAGGCGAAACAGGAGAGAAAGCTGGCGCAGGAAAAAGAAAAGGCAGCGGAACCGGAAAAAGATAAGCAGTCGGCGTCGGCTGCGGCTGCCGAGGTCTCCGCGGCTCCGAATCCAGTTTCGCAGGCTTAGCAGTTCGCCGAGGACGGGCGCAAATCGCGCTAACGATTCCAGAGTAATTAAAGTTGAATCATGCTGACGGCCAACAGCTGACAGCCGATTCCGAGGACTTATGCCGAAATTGAAATCGCACAAAGGCGCATCGAAGCGCTTCAAGAAAACGGCCAACGGCAAGGTGAAGCGGGGCCATTCCGGTCTGCGTCACATGCTTTCATCCAAGGCCAAGAAACGCAAACGCCATCTGGGCACAGCCACGCTGGTAAGCGACGGCGATCTCCGCAAAGTGAAGCGGATGATTCCCTATCAGTAAGCTAGTGGTCAGTGGTCAGTGGTCATAAAGTCGAAGGGCTTTTCTGACCACTAGCCACTGACCACTGGCCGCTGCTTCAGGCGCGTGAAGAGGTCAGAGATTCCAGCAAAAGCGAATCGTCCCTACCTCCAGCCGCCAGTAACTGGAAAGCAAAAAGGAGAAACACATGCCACGTGTAAAACGCGGAACCAAACGCCGCGCCAAGCGAAAAAAAATATTAGACCGCGCTAGCGGATACTTCCTTACCAAATCAAAACTCTACCGCTCCGCGAAAGAAGCCGTCGAACGCGGCCTTAAATTCGCCTATTCGGGACGCAAGCAGCGCAAGCGGCAGTATCGCTCGCTGTGGATCGTGCGCATCGGCGCGGCCGCCAAACTCAACGGATTGAGCTACAACCAGTTCATCCATGGATTGAAAAAGGCTGGTGTCGAACTCGACCGCAAGATTCTGGCGGACCTGGCCGTGAAGGATGCGGCTGCGTTTAAGAGCCTGGTCGAGCAGGCCAAGGGTGCGCTGGCGTAGTTTCGGCTTCCGGCGGGTAGTTTCGGCAACCGGGAAGGGCATGGCTTCAGCCGTGCCAATCCGATTTCTTAGTTCATAACCTGTCCTTCCGAGCGAAGCGAGGAATCTGCTTTTGAGCTGTGGTGGAAATTCCTTGCCGGGCTAGAGATCCATTTAAGGAATAGGGATCCTTCAGAGAGTTTCGTGCGCGAAAATGGCATACACCGTTTCCAAATTGACGGATTATTCGGCGGCGGCGCTGGAAAAGGCTGCTGCGGAGTGCCTTCGTGCTTGTGCGGACGAGTCTGCGGGCGTTGGGAGCGATGCGGAACTGAAGACATTTCGTGACCGGTGGGTGGGACGTAAGAGCGGGATGCTGACCCAAATCAACGATCTGTGGTTGAAGGGCGCTCCGAAGAATGCCAAGCGCGAGGCTGGAATCCGCGTCAATGAATTGAAGACAAGGATTCAAGAACTAGTGGAGAGAGCACGCGTTGTCCACGTTGACTCTGCTTCTGCCGCGGGGGAGCGGGTTGACATTTCTCTTCCGGGCGTACATCGTCCGATTGGGGCGGAGCATCCGGTCATCAAGACATCGCGCGAGATGGTTGCGATCTTTCAACGACTCGGCTACTCGGTGGCTGAAGGTCCTGTCGTTGAAACCGATTACTACAATTTTGAGTCGCTGAATTTTCCGCCTAACCATCCGGCGCGCGATACGCAGGATACTTTGTTCATCGCGGGTCAGCAGGCGAAAGCGCAACGCGATCGCCTGCTACTGCGGACGCATACTTCTCCGGTGCAGATTCGGACGATGGAGAAGATGCGGCCGCCAATTCGCATCGTGATCCCTGGAATCGTGCATCGTAACGATCCTCCGGATGCGAGCCACTCGCCCATGTTTCATCAGATCGAAGGGCTTGCGGTCGACACGAACATCACCTTCGGCGATTTGAAGGGGACACTCGATCACGCCATGAAAGAATTCTTCGGGTCTAGCGTGAAGACGAGCTTTCGTCCATCATTTTTTCCATTCACCGAGCCGAGTGCGGAGCTGTTTATTTCGTGCATCATCTGCGGCGGCAGCGGGAAGCGCGGGCCAGACGACGCACCTTGCCGTCCTTGCAAGAAAACGGGATGGATCGAGATTCTCGGCTGCGGCATGGTCGATCCAAACGTGTTCGAATTCGTGAAGGATAACGGTTATGACCCGAAGAAAGTTTCCGGCTTTGCGTTTGGAATGGGCGCGGATCGCATCGCGCTGCTGAAGTATGGTGTGGATGACTTGCAATTGTTTTTCCAGGGAGACGTACGATTCTTGCGACAGTTTGCATAGAAGCTCTAAGCCATTAGCTCTTGGCTTTTGGCTCAAATACAAAAAGCGAATGACTCTAGAGGAATTAGAAAACACGCTGCCGAACGGACTGCATGATGCCGAAGTCCGGCGGATGGCAGTTGATTATGAAAAGCGCAAGGTGACCCTGGAAGTTGCCGTGTGGGTCGGTAACATGGACGATCCGCCGGGTCGGCGAGAAGCCTACAAGAGCGGGCGCATCGAGATCTCCGGCTTGCTATTTCTGGTAATGGAGCCCCCGGATCCAGAGTATCCATTCAAAACCTCCGACTTGACAATCGACGGCTGCGATATGAGCAAGAACCTGGACAGCGAACTTCTGCAGTCGTTACCTGCCGATTCGTTTTTTAGAAGCCTCTGGGTGAACGAATGGAATGCGTTTATCCATCTCGCCGCAAAGAGTGCTGATGTGGTGTGGTTGGATGACGGCGCAATCACTTACCGAGCGAGCCAAGAGCTAAGAACCAAGAGCTAAAGGCTGACTTCATGAAACTTTCTCCACAATGGATTCGCGACTTTGTTGAGCTGGCGGTCGATGACCGGCGACTGGCGGAGGATTTGACTGCCGCGGGGATCGCCGTCGAGGGCATCGCCGGTTTCGGTGCGGAAGCCGTGTTTGAGATGGAGATCGGGACGAATCGCCCCGACGCGATGAATCATTATGGTGTGGCGCGGGAGGCGGCGGCTATCTACGATCTGCCACTAAAGGCTCTTGATCCGAGGCTTCCCTCAGGGGCTAAAGCCCCACTATCTTCGGCATCGCACGGCGCGGCTAAAAGCCGCGCCCTTTCAAAGCGAGACAGTGCCGGCCCGACTGAAGTCTTGCCCTTCCCGATCCAAGTCGAAGAGCCGGAGCTTTGTCCTCGTTTTTCGGCGCGGGTGATTCGTGGAACGCACGTCAAACCATCCCCCAAAAAAATCGCGCACCGTTTGCAGTTGCTTGATCAGCGGCCTATCTCGAACGCGGTCGATGCTACCAACTACGTTTTGTGGGAGATGGGCAAGCCGACGCACGTCTTCGACATGGATTTGCTCGAAGGCGGCCGTCTGATTATCCGTCGCGCAAAAAACGGCGAGAGGTTGAAAACGCTCGACGGCGTGGAGCGCACACTCACTTCCGAAGATCTGGTCGTCGCCGACGCAAGAAAGCCCGTTGGGCTTGCCGGAGTGATGGGCGGCTTCGACACCATGATCACGGACAAGACCGAGAATATTTTGATCGAATCGGCATGGTGGGATCCGGTGACGGTGCGAAAAACCTCCCGGCGGCATGGGCTTCACACCGACGCCTCGCACCGCTTCGAGCGCGGCGCGGATTTTGAGTCGACAGTAATGTCATGCGATCTGGTCGCCGGGTTGATTCTCGCGTCGGGAGGCGGAGAACTGATCGGCGAGGCGATCGATGTGGTTTCGAAGAAGATGGACCAGGCGCCGGTGGTGCTTCGCCTTTCAGAAGTGCACCGCATCCTGGGTGGGAACCTAAGCACGGGGGAGATTTTCCGCATCCTGAAGAAGCTGGGGTTCGGGCTGATTCCGGAAGGTCAGGCCGATGCGCAGTTCCATGTACAAGTTCCGAGCTGGCGGCTTGATGTGGAGCGCGAGATCGATGTAATCGAGGAGATCGCGCGCCTGCACGGCTATGACAAATTCAAGAATACTTTGCCGGCCTACAGCGGAGCGGTGGTGGAGCTGCCGCACGCCACCGTGGACGCGACTTTACGCCGGCGTGCGCTGGCGCTGGGCTACAACGAGGCGGTTTCACTGACGTTCATTTCGCATGTGGACGCGGAGAGGTTCTCCTCTGCCTCGGTGCTGGAGTTAGAGAATCCGCTAAGCGAAGAGGCTTCGGTGATGCGGACTTCGATGGCTCCCGGCATGCTGGATATGCTGGCGTGGAATCTGAACCGTGACTCCGAGAATGTACGGCTCTTCGAAATGAGCCACGTATACGAAATGCGCGGTGGAGAACGGTTTGAGCCCGCACGCGCCTGTCTTGGGGCAACGCTCGCGGCGGTGAAAAGGGCTCTGCCCGTAGATGGTTTGCTGGATGTGAGCAAGGGCGACCACGCCGCGAGCGCCGAGGCGTTTCGCTCGTTCAAGGGAGATGTGGAGAATCTGCTCGCTGCATTTGCCGGCAGCGAGTTGAATTTCGACCGGGAGACGGGGGATTATTTTCATCCCGGACGATCGGCGCGGGCGGTGATGGATGGGATGGTGGTAGCGCAATTCGGTCAGATTGCCGAAGAAATCAAAGCGACTCGCAAGCTACGGCAGGACGTTTTCTTGGCAGAGCTTGATCTGGAGCAATTACACACGCGCGGTCTGCGGCCGGTGAAGTTTGTGCCGCTGGCGAAGTATCCCGCAGTCGAGCGCGATTTCTCGTTTGTGTTTCGCGATGAAGTGGAGTTTGAGGCGATGCGGCGGGCGGTGATGGGGCTTCGACTGCCAGAGCTTCGAGAATTCAAACCAGTAGAGACTTTTCGCGGCGGGTCCATTGAAGCGGGAAAATATTCGATTCTTTTGCGGGCCAGGTTGCAATCAGATGAAGGCACGCTGCGCGACGATCAGATTGCACAGTGGTCGGCAGACATCGTGAAGGCACTGCTGGGTTTGGGAGGAGTACAGCGAGCATAGGCAAACACGTTCCTGTTCGACATAGACGTAGGTTCCAGCGGGACGGCAATGCGTGGCGATGCGCGTGAGATCCCTCTCTCCGCCTGAAGAACGGCTCCGCTCGGGATGACGCCAAAGTTATAAATATTTTTCCTGATTTCATTTCTCGTGGTTAGATAGATTTGCGATGAAATATTGCCGATTTCAACTGAACGGGCAGGCTCACTATGGGTTAGTCGAGCCAGTCGCGGGACGCGATTTAATCCTGCGAATTCTCTTAACTCCTCCTGAAGAATCTGATGGCGATGTGGAAGGGTTGCGTACCCGCCGGATAGAACCGATCGCATTGGAAGAAGCTGAGTTGTTGTCTCCGGCGCGCCCGACAAAAATTGTTTGTGTGGGGAGAAATTATCGGGAGCACGCGGCGGAGTTGGGCAGTGAGGTACCGACGGAGCCCCTGCTCTTCTTCAAGCCGAACTCCGCGCTGCTGGCGCCCGGCGGGGTGGTGAAAAGGCCGAAGATTTCGCAGCGCGTGGATTTTGAAGGCGAGCTTTGCGTGGTGATCGGGAAAAGTTGCCATTTACTAGCGGATGATGAAGATGTGCGGCCGTACATCCTCGGGTATACGTGCCTAAATGACATGTCGTTGCGCGACATACAGAGGAAAGACGATCAATGGGCACGTGCCAAGGGTTTCGATACGTCATGTCCGGTGGGACCGGTGGTGGCGGATGGGCTTGATCCCTGGGCCGGGGTGGGCGTTGAGACAAGAGTGAATGGGGCAGTGCGGCAATCGGGAAATACGAGGGAGTTTATTTTCCCACTGGATGTGGTGATTCGTTATATCTCGCAGGCGATGTCGCTGCTGCCGGGGGATCTGATTGCGACCGGGACGCCCGCGGGCGTGGGACCAGTGGTGGCGGGAGATGTCATGGAGATCAGCGTGGAGGGCGTGGGAACCCTGCGGAATTCTGTGGTGGATGAGTGATTGATAAGGAAGCGAGCCGAACGCGAGTGTTGCGTCGCAAATAACGCGACGCTTCGCGCGGCGCGCTCAGATCCTTCGCTGCGCAAAAGCGCTATTCCCGGGATGACAATGTGAACATTTTGTTCTATTGCAGGCGAAAGCGTTCTCGCATCAGGCGTTGCAGACGCGGCTTGTAAAGTAGATCGTAGGCGAGTTCTTTGTCGGGAAACATGGCCAGCGCGGCGCGCTTGGCTCCGGCCGCAAGTTCCGAGGCTTCTTCGACGGTAAGGCTGGGGTCCTGGCTGATCACGGAGCTCACCATGCTCATCATCATCTGCAGGCGCCTAATCAGGCGAGCCTCGTCCTCGGAGTCGGTCGCATTCTGTCCTGCCAAATGTAAATTCTTCTCATGGTCTGCCGGTTCCCCAATATTCATGCTGACCCCTTTGGTACCATAATAACCCAGCGAATGCCAGAATTTGGATGTTGCGACTGGGCGCGGCGTTGCGCCCGTTTTCCAGCATTCTGCGCCGTTCTGAAGAAAAAGCAAACGGCCCGAAAGTGCTGGACCTCGAGCCCACGCGTCATTTGCAACCTTGAAGGCTGGAAAGCCCATCTGCTGAATGTCACTGGTGAACAAGAAGCGTTAGAATCGCAGAGTGGGAAGTCTGAGTGGCGGGTTTCGAGAAGAGGAGATTCTATGGCAGAGCAGCTCAATGCGGCAGAAGAAAAACACCGGCCCGATCCCAACGAAAAACTGGTGAAGGTCTTCGACAGCGAACAGGAGCCGGAGGCGATGGTGGTGAAGGGGTTGCTCGACTCGGCTGGAATTGAAAACGATCTTGCGTCCGCAAGTCTGCTGCAGGACGCGTTTCCGGGTATGGGTGGAATGATTATTCTGGTGCGAGAAGAAGATGCCGAAAGGGCCCGGCAATTAATCGCAGAGTCGCGGCAGGCTTCCCTGTCTGGCGATTCCGCGGACGATGACGATGCTACTGAAGAGTTGCCAGCCAAGGTGTGACGGTGTATCCATCAAGGTAGAAAGTTACCGCGCCATTCACGTCGGTGCGGTAGACGTGAATGCCGGCGGCTTGCAGCCGCTTGAGAACACTGAGTTTGGGCAGCCCAAACGACGTTCGAAAGCCGACTGAGATCACGGCAAAGCTCGGCTTCACCGCCTCCAGAATTTCTGGCGTGGTGGAGGTCGCGCTGCCATGATGCCCCACCTTCAACAGGTCCGCACGCGGATGGTGCAGGCTCGCGATGCGGCGCTCGACCGCTTTCTCAGCGTCGCCCTCGAGTAATACGGAAGTCGCACCATAGCTGATTTGCAGGACCATGGAATCGTTGTTCTTGGGCTCGAGGCCGACCGGCCAATCCTGCGGTGGAAAAAGCACATCGACGTGGGCTCCGCCTAGATCAAATTTGTCTCCCTCCCAGTGCCGTACAACTTTGATTCCGAGAGCGTGCGCCTCGGAGATTAAGTTTTCGAGAGCTCGGCTCGGTGGCATCAACCCGATCCATAATTCTTTCGGGCGGAAATCTTTCAGCACCGAGGCCATGCCGCCGATGTGGTCAGAGTGTCCGTGCGAAATCGCCACGGCATCAAGGCGGGAGACGCCGCGCGTCCACAGATAAGGCGCGACAACATCTTCGCCAAAATCAAACTGCGAACCGCCGCCCCAGATGGGCCCGCCGGCGTCAATCAGCAAAGTTTTGCCTTCGGGCATCACTAAGAAGATGGCATCGCCTTCGCCGACGTCAATCGATGTTACCTCCAAAACTCCTTGTCGCGTTCTAGGTTTTGGAGGGATGAACGCCAACGTCAAGGATGCCAGAAGAAGTGCGGCAAGCCCGGCGGCGCTAAGCAGCGCGCGCCTGCGCGCGAATACCATCGCGAGAATCAAGGCCGTTGAAGCTGCAAAAAAGATCAGCAGAGACGGCGTGGCAACGCGAAAATCGGCCAGCCGCAGGCCTCCCAAGCCGTGAACCGTGCCCGTGATGCCTTGCAGCGCGAGGCTGGTGAGCATCGCCGGAACTTTTGCGAGCAGGGGAAAAATGTAGCTCAGGCTGACCGTCAGCACGGCAGTGGGCATGAGAATCTGCGTGAGGGGAACGACAGCAATGTTGGCGGGAAGGCCAATTGTCGTGGCGCGGTGAAAGTAATACGCCATGGGCAGCGCCAAACCCATTTGCATGATTGCCGATACCAGCAATAACTCAAACGCACCCAGGTGAACAATCGTCATACAGCGCACCAGCCGCAACGACCACGGCATGCCGAAAAAGCGTCCAAGGCGACCCGCGATCAAACGCAGATCAACGCGGAACTGCCCGACGCGCGGCGGCAACGACGGTCCGGGATCCTCCGCGTCCCAGCGTGCCAGCGCCCGGCGGTAAATTTGCGATGTCCGCTCAACGATCGGCATTCCGATCGCGGCTACGATGAGCACACAAACAAATGTCATCTGAAAGCTGGCGGTGAAGAGTTGCCGTGGATCAAATACGAGCACGCCGAGAGCGGCCGTCCCGAGCGCGTTCACCATGCATCGATCGCGGTATAGTAAGCGGGTGCCGAGGTAGATCGAGCACATCAGCGTCGCGCGCCACACAGGCGCGCCCACTTCCGTGAGAAACGCATAGGCAACGCAGAACAGAATCGTCAGAAGAGTTGCGGGAATATCGGAGAGGCGCATGCGGCGCAGCGTCCAGAAGACCACAAACGCCAGGATGGTCACATTCATTCCGGAAACCACGAGGATGTGATAAGTGCCCGAGCGCTGGAAATCCACTCGCGTGTCGCGGTCGATAAAAGCCTCTTCCCCAATGACCATGGCATCGATCAGCGCGGCTTGCGGCGGCGGCCATAGCACACGAATCTTGGCAATAACGCTCGAGTGAATGCGGGTTCGCCAGAGTTCTACTCGATTGCCGGTGAAGCCGGGCAGCACTTGCACATCCTCAGCTTGGGCCGATCCTAGAGCCGCAATACCCTTTGCGGCAAGGTAGCCCTGATAGTCGAAGGCGCCCGGGTTGCGGAAATTTCGCGGCAGCTTCAACTTAACTGGAAGGCGGATGCATTCGCCGTAGCGGAGCACGCGAAGCGTGGGCGTGGTCCGCAGTCCGCCTCGTACGAGGGCTGAGCCGTTCGCATTCAGGCTGTAGATCCCGAGGCGTACGCCGGCAAGAACTGGAATATGCTTGCCATATTCGTCAATGATCTCTTCAGTTTCTACATCGAGGCTCTGACTGACTTCGTTTAGATTTCCCTCGCGCAACCTTCCTTCTCGCGTGACGTGCGCCGTCATCACGACTTGCTGGCCATCGCAGAACGGTTGAAGGCTGGTGTCGAGAAGACTGGTCGGGCCTCGCAACTGTATATGCAGGGCTCCCGCGAGAAAGAACACAGCCAGAGCCAAGGCTGCGCCAAGCCATTTACGTCTGCCGACGAAGTACAGCCCCGCCGCGAGAAATGCCATCCCGGCCGTCACCCACCAAGAAGCTGGACGCCATAGGTGAGCGCCCGCAACTATGCCGGTGGCATAGGCGACGGCAGCCCAGAACATCGGCTGTCGCGCCGGCTTGAGTTGGAATGCAGAAGGAAATGACGAAGGTCGGGACTGATCAATCAGAGGCAAGGGCGGCATGCGTCGGCCGTTATGAGCAGAATGAACTCACCTCAGCGGCGAAAGCCGCCGTAAAAAGCACCCTGTTATCGCAGCGCTGAATGCTGCGCCCCCAAACAGTTATGTATCACCGCACTAGTTGCATGACGCTCTCGACATGAAAGGTTTGAGGAAACAAGTCGATCAGATGCGCCTCCTCGACTCGATACCCGGACTCCGCCAGCGGTGCCAGATCGCGGGCAAGGGTCGAGGGATCGCACGAGACATAGGTCACGCGTGGCGCGTTTGCACTTGCGAGCAAACGCGTCACACGCTCTCCTAAACCGCTACGAGGTGGGTCTACCACAATCAGGTCAGGATGAAGCAACTGGGGGAGTGTATCGCTAGGCCGTCCCTGATCTCCGAACTCACTCAGGTATTGCTCGGCTGTGGCCCGAACCGCCTTTCCATTGACTGGTAGATTGTATTGAAGGTCGTTGGCCGCTGTCTGTGACGTCTCGACGGAAATGATGTGACGGAAGCTACAGGCCAAGGCTGTGGAAAACAGTCCCACGCCAGCGTAGAGATCGAGAGCCAACTCACCGGAGCGACCTGCCGTGACGATTTTGATTAATTCGTCGGTGAGAAAGCGGTTGCTCTGAAAGAACGCTCCGGCACCCACGCGGTAAACTGCGTTTCCAGTCTGATATGTCAGCTCCGAGGCCCCAACGGCGACCAGCGGCTCCTGCACGCCTTTTTGGACCTCGCGCAAGGCCACCACGCCCGCAATCTCTGGCATCGTCGCGCACAAATCTTCGGCCCAGGCTCGCACGGGGGCGCGTCGTGCCTCAGGGGCGCATAAGAACTCGAGCAGGATTTGCGTGTCGTCGGAGTTGGCGAAGAACTCAGCCTCGCGCACGCCTTCGACTGCCTTGCCGGACCGTCCCGCTTGCCATAGTGCGGCGATGCCGCGATTGATTAGTGGTGAACTGATGGGGCAGTCTTCGACCGGAAGCAGCTCATGCGATGCAAATTTGAAATATCCGGCCGCAAATTCCGGGCGTGTCCGCACCTGCAAGCGCGAGCGATTGCGATAGTTCCAGGGTGGTGAGGGATGCACCTGAATTTCGCACTGCAGCTCGAGCTTGGCAATGCGCCGGAGGTTTTCACGCAGGATTTCTTTTTTGGTCTCGAGTTGATGCTCGTAGCCGGCGTGCTGATAATGGCATCCGCCACAGCGTGAATAGTAAGGACATGCGGGCTGGACTCGGTGTGGCGAGGGTTCTACGATTGCGCTGGCGTGTGCGCGGGCGAAGCCGGGCTTCTCTTCGGTAAGAACGGCTTCGATTTTCTCTCCGGCAAGCACGAAGGGAACGAAAACGGCCTTGCCGCGTCCGCGGTCTTTATTACTTGGCCCCGCAGGAAGGCGAGCGAGTCCATCGCCGCCGTAGATCAGCTTCTCAATGTTTAGGAGCAAGAGTTGATTCTACGGCATAGGTGAGGAGCAAAACCGGATTGCGGATTTCTCAATTGCTCAGGCTTATCTAACGGGTCCACTCTAAGCCGTAGTTGGTGTAATGGGGATTTAACGCCAATCTGCCCCAGAGCCGCTGCGCTACCACTGTCATCCCCTCGGGAAAAAACCCGTGAAAAGAAGACGAGTGGGGTTTCTGCGCTCGTTCACGCAACTCCCGGCGTGACTACCTCTCGTTTTGCTGGCAGAAGCGCTAACAGGACAACTCCGATCACAAGGTTTACGATCACATCAGCAAAGTTCCGGTGGACGCCGTGAATCCACGCTTCCACGGTTTGAATAGCCATCACAGCGCCATGGGAGATGTTCCACCAAGCTGCTAGAGCAATCATCGAGCGATGCTCAGATGGTCTCCTTGCGGCCATGAGTAGAAAGACCCCGACCGGAATAAAAAAGCTCAGAAACATCGGATGGATCTCACTCTTCCGCTCCAAAAGCCAGCTGGAATGCTGCAGATCCGTATATAGAAAATAAATTTGGGCCAGATTGAACAGCCCCACGATCACCAGGACGATCTGTGTTAGGCGTTCTCTTTTCACATTGACCTCATTATTTTGAGCGACCGGTTACGACGTACGGGCAATCTCCCCTGACCAAGTCCACGCCTGCCAAATGATGACCGAGGTGCATACAGTTTCGATCGTCGCGAAGAACAGGTAACAAGGAAGAGCGGGCGTCCTGCCCCATCCGGCCAGAGGCGGAACGAAGGTCAGGAAACCGTTTACAAGAGTCAAAATTGTGCCAGCGATGATATTCGCCAGCCGGTTCGCTCTAAACGGAAGTAGTCGAGACGCCACAATCATGGCGATGGGTATTTCCATGTAGACCGATGAAGCCAGCAGAACCCATGGTGGGAAATGTGGGGCGTCGGATAGATTTGGCGAGCCAACAATAGCAAACAGGGCAGTACAGTCCGCGTACAGGTAGTTCAATAACGCAAAGAGCCAGAATAGAGACAACCGCTCCTTTGTGTCATGCATGTCAGCCTCCTATGGAAGAGCAATGCAGGATCTGAGTTGCGCTCCTGCGCTCTGTATTGTGCCTTTGAGCACTTTGGGAATACGGGCGAGATCATCAAAAAGATGCAAGGTACGAGGGAGTATCCGAAAATTTCTGTGATTCAGATAAACTCATGCGAGGTTTGGCCAACCAGCTGTTGTAACGCGATTGCACAAGTATTCGCTTTTCGTTCGCGTTCGGGGGAGGGGGGATGATAGGTGATGACGAGTGTTAACTTTGATGTTTCGCCGATCATCGTTGTCTTCCCATATCCTTCCGTAGACTGTTCTCATACCTGGCAACACCAATCTGGCAACTGCATCTCTTGCGTCTTTTTTGGGCACTCATCCGTATTACGAGTATGGTGGGGGCGACCGCACTATCGCTGGAGGGGCTTGTGGCAGTCGATGCGGATGTGGTCCGCCTTCGCCGAGGCGACCTGAACGCTCTCTCGGAACTGATGACCCGGTACCAGAATCGCCTGTATCGGTACCTGCTGCGCATCGTGCGGCAGCCCGCCGAGGCGGAAGACCTGTTCCAGCAAACCTGGTTGAGAGTGGTCGAGAAGATTCGTTCCTTTGATGCCAGCCGCAATTTTGACGCCTGGCTGTTCACCCTGGCGCGCAACCTGGCGATCGATCACTTGCGCCGGATTCGTCCGCAGAGCCTGGACGAGCCGCTCGCCAACAGCTGGCATAGCGAAACCGCGGCGGACCGGATTCCGTGTAATGACCATACGCCCCTCGATCACGCGCTCGCGGCCGAGCGCCGAACGGAGATCAGCGAAGCGATGGCGGGGCTGCCGATGATGTATCGCGAAGTCCTCACCCTGCGGTTTGAAGATGAGATGAAGATTGAGGAAATCGCGCAGGTTACAGCGGTTCCGGTATCAACGGTGAAGTCGCGGCTGCGGCGTTCGCTGGAACAATTGCGTTACGCGCTCGAAGCGCGGTATCCCGGAGGTACATGGCAATGAGCGAGCACGACAAGATTCGAGAACTGCTGGCGCTGGCTGCAGCCGACGCGCTGACCAGCGCGGAAGAAAAGCAGGTTGCGGAGCATGTGCGCTCGTGCGTCTCCTGCTCGAACGAATTAGAGGCATGGCGGCCCATCGCGACCGAACTCCGCCGATTGCCGACGCCGCAGCCTTCTTCGTGGCTGGTGCAGGCCACGCTGGCGCGTGCGGAGGCGAAGCTCACCGAACAGGCCGAGCACGATTGGAACCGCCGCGTAATGATTGTTGTCGTGACTTTTGCGTGGTTGCTGACGATTGCGAGCTGGCCGGTTTTCCACGTTGTGAGCGGACGTTTCGGGAGATTGCTCGAGCCGCAATTCAGCCATACGTGGATCAGTTTTGCCGCGTTCACCGCGCTAGGGTGGCTCGCGGGAGGGGTGGCCGCAGTGATGCTGGCAATCCGGCAGCGCGGCGAAAGGAGGCTGGTATGAGCCGCTTCACAAAGGAATTGCGCGTGATTCCAAAGGCAGCGTGGATCGTTGCATGTTTCGTCAATTTGTGCTTCACACTGCCGATGTTCCTCTCCGTGGCACCAACGGATCCGGTAGTAGGCAAATGGCCACGCTGGGGACAAGCGCTGTGCTTGTGCGCGATGTTCCTGTTCATGGTGGCTTGGTTTGCGCTGATCGGATACATCTACGGCGACGCGAAGCGGCGGCAGATGCGGTACGTAATGTGGACGCTGCTGGCGATCTTCGTTCCGAATGCGATTGGGATGATCTTGTACTTCATCCTCCGCGACCCTCTGCCGAAGCCGTGCCCCGGCTGCGGGCATAGCGAAAAGGCAAAATTCCCATTCTGTCCGCGCTGCGGCACTTTGCTGCAGCCAACGTGCCCGAAATGTGATAAGCCCGTTGAGCCCACTTGGGCGAATTGCGCGTATTGCGGACAGCAACTGCCCGAGCCGGCGACGCGAGCTATACAAAATCCCTCTGTGGCGACGTGACGCCGTGCGCCTTCGCGCGGTTTGCGGTTCGAGATTGACTGGTTTCGCTTCCTCCGTTTGTTCGACGCTGGTGGATTGATACTTGACGAAGACAGGCGTTTACACTACCTAACTTGGATTCACGGTCACAGCGCTCTTCCCGCCGCCGCGCCCGACGCCCACGCCCACTGAAAATTGAAACCGCCGAGGTGGCCGGTCACGTCCACGACTTCGCCGATGAAGAAGAGGCCTGAGACTTTTCGGCTCTCCATTGTCTTGGCTGAGAGTTCGTCGGTGTCGACGCCGCCTGCCGTCACCTCGGCTTTTTCATAGCCTTCAGTTCCGCATGGTGAGATGGACCACGCATGAGCCTGCTTTTCAAAATCATCGATGGCGTGACTCGTCCAGGACGTTGGAGCGTGAAAATCGAGCCATCGATCCGCGAGACGATGGGGGAGATGTTTTCGCAATTCTGCTCGAAGTGTGGCCAGGTTTCTCGGCGTTTTGGAATCGCTAAACGCAGCGGTAACTTCGCTGCTGGGTGCGAGATCGATCAGGATGGGCTGCGGCTTTTTCCAATACGAAGAAATCTGCAGGATGGCGGGGCCACTCAGGCCGCGATGCGTGATCAGCATCTTCTCGCGGAATTGCTGCCCGCCACATGACGCGATTACATCGGCTGAAACACCGGCGAGATCGCAGTAGCGCGAACCATCGCGGGCGGTCAGCACGAGCGGCACGAGTCCCGGCCAAGGATCGCGGATCGCAAGTCCGAACTGCCGCGCCAGATCGTAGCCGAATGATGTTGCGCCGATCTTCGGGACCGAAAGGCCTCCGGTGGCGACGACCAAGGCTGCGGCACGGAATTCCGCATTCTCCGCGCGCACGACAAACTCGCTCGTGCGCTCAACCTGGTGAATCTTCGTATCAAGGAAGAAGCTGACGCCCGCATCTTTGCATTCGGCTTCGAGCATTCCCAGAATGTCGCGCGCCGAACGGTCACAGAAAAGTTGGCCTAGCTTTTTCTCGTGGTAGGGAATGCCATGCTTTTTCACGAGCGCAATGAAATCGTCGGGCGTATAGCGCGCCAGTGCTGACTTGGCAAAGTGCGGATTCGCCGAGATAAAATTTCCTGGCTGACAATAGAGGTTGGTGAAGTTGCAGCGTCCGCCTCCCGAGATCAAAACCTTCTTCCCCATCTTGTCAGAGCGCTCGAGCACGGCGACTCGGCGGCCGCGCTTGCCAGCTTCAATGGCGCACATCAATCCCGCCGCGCCGCCGCGGAGAATCAGTGCATCGAAAGAATGAATCATGGGGCTGAAGCCCATTTTTTTATTTGGGTCTTTGCGCAGGCTTGAAGGCCCGCTCCACCCGTTTCCTTCACATATAAAACAAGCTCAGGCGCGGCAGGCCGTATTTTTCCAGAAGTCGCTTGTGGACGTATTGTTTTTGCAGTTGTTCGATCTGCGCCGCTGCCATCTTGCGGCGGTAAGGCGCAAGTTCACGATCAGCCTGGGCGCGCACCGCAACAATTTCTTCGTCGGGCGTCGCTGCGAGCAGCAGGGCAAAAAGCTTTTCCTCGAGCACTGTGAGATAACGCTCCAAGTCTTCAAGTCGTGAGGACGTTTTCTTACCTTCGGTTTCCTGCGCCAGCTTGCGCAGCGATGCAGCAGCATCGTGGGCAACTGCACGAACAGAGATTCCCGCAACGTTCGGAAGCTTTGCGTCTTCCAGTAGATCGGCATTGCGGCGGAGAAAGGCTGCGATTGCTGCCGGCTCAAACCCTTGCTGCGCGGCCGATTTCTTCGTCGGCAGTTCCCCAGGCGCGGTGCCCACCGCAGCTTCCTTCATCTCTTCGGCCGCCGCAAGAACTTCCTGCGAACAATACGCCAGGCTGTTTACCTTCTTACTCTTTGAGGGACGCTGATCGTAGCGATCAAAGGCAGCATCGATGCCGCGCAGCGCAGCCTCGAGGGGAATGCCCGCGTCCTTCCAAGTCTCGATCAACGCCCAATCCAGCGTAGTCAGCAGCAAGCCACCGCCGCGCCGACGCAAGAACTGCTCCTCAATTTCGGTGAAGTAGTTGAAGTAGTTAAATTGATCTTCCACAGCGGATTCAGCGGGTAGACCGGGGATTGGAAGAGGTACGCCCACTGCCGACGCCCTTCTCTCTGGCGGGTACTTGTGCAGCCTTGGGCGTGAGTCCGGGACGCGCCGCCACATTTCGCTCCCAGATAATTCGCAGGCCTTCTAGCGTAAGAAAATCATCCACATTCTTAATGTATTTCGATCCCGTACCAATCATCGGCCCGAGGCCGCCCGTGGCGATCACGGTTGTCTCCGTGCCCAATTCATCGAGCAGCAATTCGAGAATGCCGTCGACCAGCCCGAGATAACCATAGTAAAGTCCGGACTGCAGGCTGCCCACAGTGTTGGTTCCGATTACGCGTGCGGGCTTGCGGATCTCAACCCGCGGCAGGCGCGCGGTGCGCTGAAAGAGCGCGTCGGCGGAGATGCCGATGCCGGGACAGATCACTCCGCCCAGATACTCGCCCTTCGCGGAAACGCAATCGAATGTTGTCGCGGTGCCGAAGTCCACAATCACACATGGGCCACCGTACTTTTCAAAAGCGGCAACGGCATTCACGATACGATCCGCGCCAACTTCAGCAGGGTTGTCGTAGTGCACGGGCATCCCGGTTTTCACGCCCGGTTCGATTAACAGTGGTTTGGAATTGAAGTAGCGCTCACAAACCTGCCGCAGCACAGGATCCAGCGGGGGGACGACCGAGGAGATCACGATGCCGTGAATCCCAGAAGCCTCCAGGCTCGCCATGGAAAACAAATTGCGAAATAAGACGCCGTACTCGTCCACCGTGCTGCCCTGACGCGTCGCAACGCGCCAGTTGGCCACCAGTCGCTCATAGCGCGGAGACCCCTCGGCGTCTCCGTCGGGATGCACCTTTGCAACTCGGGCAAAGACTCCCAGCACCGTGTTCGTGTTGCCGACATCAAGAACGAAAAGCATGATTGTGTGTCTCGGGAACTCGGCTATTGGCACTCAACACTTAGCACCTAACAGCGGTTTCTCGTTGTTTAAATGCCAAGTGCCAAATGCTGGTGTTTCATCTTTCTCTCACTGTGCCACTCAAAACTCTCTGCAAGCCGTACGCAGTGCGAACTTGCAGAAAGCCGCGTTCATCCAGGCCCTCGGTAGTTCCTTCGACTATCGGTCCACTGTCTTCGATGCGAATCTGCTTGCCTCGCACCCACGACGATTGCTGGGCGAAGCGCTGCAGAATCGACTGGCGCGCGTCCGGCTCTTCGATCAGCAGACGATATTCCTGGTCGAGCGATTTTAACAAAGCGGCCGCCACTTCCACTCGCGACCATTCGCTGCCCGTCGCCAGCCGCAGCGAGATCGCCTCGCCCTCCAGTTCCTTGGGAAAGTTTGCCTGGTTCACGTTGATGCCGATGCCCACGACGACATAACGCACCTGGGTGGCTTCGGAGTTCATCTCGGTGAGAATGCCGCAAACTTTTTTCCCCTCGATCAGCACATCATTGGGCCATTTCAAGTCAGTATTCACGCGCGAGTCAACTTGCGCGATGGCCGCGCGCACCGCCAATCCCGCCGCCAGCGCCAGCACCAATACCTCGGAAGGCGGCAGCGGAGGCCGCAGCACCACCGAACAGTAAATGCCAGCCGAGCGCGCCGACTCCCAGGAATTCGATCCGCGCCCGCGCCCCGCCGTCTGCTCCTCGGCGAGAAACACACTCCCCTCGGCGATGCCCGCCGCAGCCGCCGCCATCGCCGCTGTGTTGGTCGAGCCGATCTTGTAGAAGTGATGAAGGTGAGCGTCGAAGATGGTGCCGCGCAGCAATGGAACCAGAATGTCAGGCAGCAGAAGATCCGGAACCGATTTCAGTTGATATCCCGTTGCCGGATGTCCCGCCACATCCACGCCTAGCCCGCGCAACTGCTGAATCAGGCGCCAGACCTCGGAGCGGTTCGAAGAAATCTCCCGTGCGATCTTCGTTCCGCTCACCACCACGGTGGCGTGCTCCATCAATAAGCGCACGATGCGGCCCAGGCGAACGTCGACCGCTCGTTCCTGCGCCACCGGCGGGTGGCCTCGCGAAGGTTTGCCCCTGCGAATTGGCGCGTTCTTCTTCATGCAGGAATTATGCGGGAATCAGCGGGAAACAACAATGACGACTACCCCACCTTTTGCAGGACTGATAGACTTGCCGGCATGATTACCGGAGCACACATCCTCTTCTACAGCAAAAACGCAGAGGCAGACCGCGCTTTCTTCCGCGACGTTCTGGGATTCAAATCGGTCGACGCGGGCGAAGGCTGGCTGATCTTTGCCCTGCCTCCCGCCGAGGCTGGAATTCATCCGGTCGAAGGTGAGAGCCGGCAGCAAAGTGGTGGCGCGCATTCGCTGATGGGCACCGAGTTTTACCTAATGTGCGACGATCTCAAAGCAGAAATCAAGAAACTGCAAGCAAAAAAGATAAGCTGTTCGCCAGTCGAGAACGCGGGATAGGGAAGCAAGACCACGTTGCGTCTGCCCAGTGGCGGTGAGCTGGGCCTATACCAGCCGAGGCATGCAACGGCCATCGATCTGAAGAGCAAATAGCCGATAAGGAAGCGAGCCGAACGCGCGATTATTGCGTCGCAAAGAACCCTTCGGTCGCTTCCGCTCTCTCAGGGCAGGCTGCGACGCTTCACGCGGCTCGCCCAGATCCGTCGCTGCGCAAAGAACGCTTGCTCGGGATGACATTCAAGAGCGCCGATAATCACTGGGTCGTCTCGCTGAAGACCACCACAGGATGCCCCAGGCCAAACGGGCCCTGGGCCGTGACGTGTACCGGACCGGGCGATGACGGCAGGGTAAGCGTGACTGCAGCATTGCCGTTCGTATCGGTCGTCACGATTGAACTGGAGAGCGTGCCGCCATCGGTGGTGAAGTAGATATCAGCGCCCTGGTTCGTGCCTCCCGACGAACCAGCATTCAGAGCTACGGACAACGCCAGCTGAGTTCCACTCGCGCCGGTCTGACCATCTCCCGTCTTGGCCAAGGTCGCCGGAGGATTGCCGACGAGAATCCAGCCGTCCTGGGTCTGCGTCACCGTACTGGTATCGCTGCTGGTGATGCTGAAGTGATAGAAACCCGGAGTGCTGCCCGCCGTGATAGTGACTGTTCCGGTCTGATTGGGCGTGAGGCTGGGCTGCGTCAAGGCCACGCTGATGCCAGAATCGGACTGCTGCGACGTGAGCGTCACATTCGCCGAGCCGCCGATGATTTTCGGCTGCAGAGTGACGGTGCCGTTCGCGGGAACCATTATGACATCTGGATTCAAGTCCCATTCGGAAGCGGGAGTCTGCGCCATCGTGCCACTGATCACGAGCAGCGTCGCAGAGTACGGCGCAAAGCTTACCACAGAAGACCATGCGTGCGAAGAGGAGGCCACAATGGCCGTAGGCGCGCTCGCAGCCAGCGTGTAGCTCACCACACTCGTCGGCGTGAATCCGTTTAGCGCAAATTGTGTGGTCACCGTATTTTGTGGATTTTTGTTCAGTGCCAGCAGCGTCAGGGTTGTTCCTGTTGAGTTGAGCGCGGCGTAGCTGCTGAACAAGCTTGGGTCGGCATCGTTCGTATCAGAGACCGACGTGGTCCCGAAGCCGTGATGGGCGCCGTCATAGTTCGTAAATAATTTCAAAGTCAGGTAGTTGGGATTCGACGGGCTGGGCGCGGTCCATCGCGATGCCAGGTAGACGCGCTCCCGTCCAAGAATGCCGTAGGCATCGGCGTCACCGAGAGCGGTGGAGAAGTCGGAAGCGCTGACGATTTCCGCGCTCCACTCGGTTACGCTGAGCGGCGTGCCGGGATAGACCGTATTCACCAGCGCTCGCATGCGCGGAATCCGGAAGGGGATAGTCCGGTTCGGTTGAATTGATGTGGCCCACGGCTGGTTGATGGAACTGGACTCGCTCACATAAGTCGGGTCCCAGTAGTCACGATAAATGCGCGTTGCCAATGCCTGTTTCTGCGCGGTGGTAAAACTCGAAGTGCTGGGCGTATCGGGATAGGCGTGAATATCGAAGACATCGAGCGAGCGCGTGCCCGCAATCTGATCCTGCCAATAAACTTCGTTTAGCCACCACGGAAGGAAATCGATTCCGGCGTGCGCGCCTTTGTCGTTGTTGTTCTGGCCGTTCCAATAGAACCACCAGCAACAGCTCACCGGGCCCAGACGAATCGCAGCCGGGTCCCAGGTTTTTAGCGCGCGGGCTTCCGCGAGATAGGTATCACGCAGCTCGTTATAACCGGACGGAGTGGGATGGATATCGAAGTGAGTGCTGCCCCAGATATCGATCTCGTTGTCCATGTCATAAAAATGAGGCGCGCTGCCGAAAGCCGTTGCCAGCGCCGCCGCCCACTGGTTGCGATAGACGCTTCCGGCGGGGTCGCTGCTGCCCGGCTGATCGAGCAAGGGCACATACGCATCGTTGGGATCGGCGGTGAGTTCGGTAGCGCAATCCGTCTTAAGGCCATCGCCGGCGTCGGAGTTGTACGGATCCAGGTTGCACTGCGCTCCATACTTGGCGACGGAGAAACTCCAGTGGCCGTTATTGTTCTCGGCAGTCTTCGCGACCCAGGGCAGCATCACCATCGTCATCAGGGGGTTGCCGCCCGCGGCTTTTACGTCCTGGATGAATTTGGAAGAGTCGCTATCTCCGATTTCCGTATAGTTGAAGTCCTCAAAATACCAATCGTTGTCGGCATTGTCCGTTTGTGTCTGCCAGTTGTAGGTTGACGTCGCATTGCCGCCCCAGCGCACCACGCTCAAACCGCTGTCCGTGATGGTCGAGGCGTTCTGGGGATACGCGCCGCCGTAAACGTAGGGGCTGATGAGATGACGGTCGGTGAGAACATCCACGGTAACGTGCACTGACGCCGATGAGGATGTAGAAGAGGAGGAGGGCGTTGCGAAAACCTGGCTGGAGTTTGTGCTCTCACCAGCCGAGTTCACGGCGGAAAGCACATAGTAATAGGTTGTACCGTTTGTCAGCCCGGTATCCGTGTCGATGGTACCGGTTGGAGCCGCTACCTGCGTGTATGGCCCGCCCGAGGTGGTTCCGCGCTTGACGTGATAGCCGGTGGCTCCTGAGCTTGCATTCCAGTTCAAAACGATCTGCTGATTGCCGGCGGTTGCCGTCAAGCCCGTAGGAGCCATAGGAATCGCCGCTGCGGCCGTCGAGGGCGTGGCGGACACTTCGCTGGAATTCGTGCTCTCGCCTGTTGTGTTGACTGCCGAGACGACGTAGTAGTACGTGGTACCGTTCGTCAGCCCGGCATTTGTGTAGTTGGTAGTAGTGGGCGCGGCGATCTGAGAGTAAGGTCCGCCGTGCGTGTTCGATCGCTTGATGTGGTAGCTTGTAGCGCCGCTGCTGGCATTCCAGGCAAGGCTAACCTGCTGGTTACTGGCGATCGCGGTCAACCCCGCAGGCGTCGAAGGAGCAGCGCCCTGTGGAGTACTGCCTCCGCCAGAGCCGGAGCCAGAGCCAGAGGAGGTGCTGCTGATCCCGTTGCAGGCGAGCGTAAAACTCAGAGCTAATGCCGCGAGGGAGGCGAATATCCAGTCGAAGCAGAGCAGCCTGTTCCGGATTCCCATAGCAGAATGCTATCCGAGCAGGCCGATGTGTCAGAGACCCGAAGGTGTCGCTAACCGGCCTGTCCGGTTCGCGGGAAAACATGCGCAAACGGACAAGGGGAAAGCAGGTTCAGGCGGGCACGACCCGCAGGCTCATATCCGCAGCCTGCGGCGAGTGGGTGAGCAGGCCAACTGAAATGAAATCGACGCCCGTCTCAGCGTAGGCGCGAACATTTTCAAGACGGATTCCGCCCGAGCACTCTAACGGGACGGGATGTTCAAGTTTCGCACAACGTTCTACGGCGCGGCGGACGTCTTCTATCGGCATGTTGTCCAGCAGAATCGCTTCCGCTCCATTGCTCAGTGCATCTTCCAGTTCGCCGAGAGTGCGCACTTCTACCTCGATGGGCTGCGAACCCCGCCGGTTGCGGATGGCGCGCTCCAAAGCTTGCGCGACTCCGCCAGCAAGGGCGATGTGATTGTTCTTGATCAGCACTCCGTCGGAGAGATCGAGGCGGTGATTCTGTCCGCCGCCGCAGCGCACAGCATACTTGTCGATCACCCGCAGCCCCGGCGCGGTCTTGCGCGTATCGAGAATCCGCGCTTTCGTGCCGGAAGCAGCGTCCACGAACTTCCGCGTGAGGGTGGCGATTCCGCTCATGCGTTGCACAAAATTCAGGATCACTCGCTCACATGAAAGAATCACCCGCGCATTGTGCCGGATCACCGCAACCGACTGCCCTTTGCGCAGCCGTACACCGTCAAAAATCTCGGGATGCGTGGTCACTTCGTAGTGCGAAGTCACGGCGCCATCGAGCGCGGCGTAAACATCGAGGATGCGCCCCACGCAGCCGATACCGGCGAGAATGCAATCTTGCTTCGCCAGTATGGTGGCCGAAGCGCGTTGGTTGGGATCGATACAAGCGTAGCTGGTGGCATCGCGCGTGGCCCGGTCTTCAAGTAGCGCGTTCTCCAGGATTGCCGTGATGCGTCGGCTGTTAAAGTCCATAACTACTTGCAGCCTAGCTCATGCAGTTTACTTTTCGTCTTGTCGATCAGCACGATAAGTTCCTCTGCCCGCCGGCGCAGCCCTTCTACGACATTTGACGGGGCCTTCGCCAGAAATTGCTCGTTGTTCAACTGCCGCTGATTATTGGCGAACTCCCTCTCGATCTTCTCCAGTTCCTTCTTCAAGCGCTCGCACTCAGCGGCGACGTCGATCTTTCTCTCGTACACGACACGTACGTCGAAACGCGACGTTCCGCGTGAAGGGGCTTGCCGGGCCCGCCACTCTTCGACATTCGTAATGCTGCCCACATTCGCCAGCCGTTTGATCGCATCCTCATTCTGCATGATCGAGATGCCGGTGCCTGCGTCGTGGACAAACAACTCAATCGGAACCTTGACCCTGGCTTCCACCTTCAGGTCCAGGCGAAGTTGGCGCACGCTAACGATCAGATCCTGCAGCACGGCCATCTGGGTCTCAGCGGCGAGATCGACTTGATTTTCGTTCACTTGCGGGTACGATGCTAATGCAACTGATTGCAAATGTGGCTTGCCATCATAAATCGCTTGCCAGATTTCCTCCGTGATGAACGGCATGAAAGGATGCAGAAGGCGCAATGCCGCATCGAACAAATTAACCAGGTTGCCGCAGGCGGTGCGTGCCTCGTCACCCACTGTCGAGATCAATCGGTGTTTGATCAGTTCGAGATACCAGTCACAGAACTCGCCCCAGAAAAAATCATAGATGCGATTTGCTGCTTCGTGGAAGCGGTAGGTCTCGAGGGAATCGTTTACTTCTTCGGTCACCCGATTGAAGCGGGAAAGAATCCAGCGATCTTCGAGAGTGGCTGTGTGAAAGCCGACAATGCCTGCGGCCGGGCGAGAACTGTCGGGACTTTGTCCCGGCTGGACAGCCCCTTCGGCTTCGCTCAGGGCAGGCGAGGGCGACTGTCCCCACGCGAAGCCTAGCCGGTCTACATTCATGAACATGAACCGCGCGGCATTCCAGATTTTATTGGCGAAGGCGCGATAACCCTCCGTCCGGCTCTCGTTGAATGCAATGTCGGTTCCTGGCGCGGCCATGGCTGCAAGAGTAAAACGAGTCGCATCCGTTCCAAAACGTTCGATGACTTCCAGCGGATCGACTACGTTGCCCTTGGTTTTCGACATTTTCTGCCGCTCGGCGTCGCGCACCAGCGCGTGAATATAAACCTGCCGGAAGGGCACGCTGTCATTCTTCTTGTCTGCCCAGCCGCTTGCTCGCTTAATTGCCGGATCCTGCTCGTGCTCCTGCATGAAGTGGCAGCCGAACATGATCATGCGCGCTACCCAGAAGAACAGAATTTCGTACGCGGTGATCAGCAACGTGGTGGGATAAAAAACCGCCTGATCGCGCGTCTTTTCCGGCCAGCCCAAAGTTGTGAACGGCAGCAGTCCCGACGAGAACCAGGTGTCGAGCACATCGGACACCTGCTCCAGCTTTGTGCTTCCGCATTTGGTGCACGTCAGCGGAGCTTCGCGCGCCACGATCACATGCTTGCAGTTGTCACACGTCCAAGCTGGAATGCGATGTCCCCACCACAACTGGCGCGAGATGCACCAGTCGTAGATATTGTTCATCCAGTTCAGATAAATCTGTTTGTAGTTCTCGGGGACAATCGTGATCTCGCCGCTCTCGACCGCTTCGATCGCCTTCTGCGCAAGCGGCTTGATCTTGATAAACCACTGCTCCGACAAGCGCGGCTCAACCACCGTCCCACAGCGATCGCATTTTCCCAGCGCCAAGGTGTAATCTTTTTCTCCTGCGAGAAATCCCTGCTCCTGCAAATCCGCGAGCACACGTTTGCGCGCTTCGTATCTATCTAAACCCAAGTACGCTCCGGCGTTCTGGTTCATGTGCGCGTGCTCATCCATTACGTCGATCTGCGGCAGGTTGTGGCGCTTTCCCGCCTGAAAATCGTTGGGATCGTGGGCCGGTGTGACCTTTACCGCGCCGGTGCCGAACTCCGGCTGAGCAAGTTCATCCGTAATGATAGGGATCTCGCGATGCATCAGGGGCAGAAGAGCTTTCTTACCGTGCAGATGCGTATAGCGTTCGTCCTTCGCATTCACCGCGATCGCCGTGTCGCCGAGCATCGTTTCCGGCCGCGTCGTGGCGACGGTGATGAACTCATCCGTTCCCACAATTGGGTAGCGAATCTCCCACAACTTTCCGGCGACCTCTTCGTGTTTTACTTCGAGATCGGAGATCGCCGTCTCGCAACGGGGACACCAGTTCACGATGTATTTGCCGCGATAGATCAGGCCTTCTTCATACAGCCGGACGAATACTTCGCGCACCGCGTGCGAAAGATTCTCGTCCATGGTGAAGTATTCGCGGTCCCAATCGACCGAAGCACCGAGGCGCTTCATCTGGTCGAAAATCGCGCCGCCGTAGAGCTTTTTCCACTCCCACACGCGCTCGATAAATTTCTCGCGCCCCAGATCGCGGCGCTTCTTGCCTTCTTTGGCGAATTGCCGCTCGACCATCATCTGCGTAGCGATGCCGGCATGATCGGTCCCCGGCAGCCAAAGCGTGATAAAGCCGCGCATGCGATGCCAGCGCACGATGATATCCATCTGGGTCTGGTTGAGCATGTGGCCCATGTGCAGGCGGCCAGTCACGTTAGGTGGCGGCAATAACAAGGTAAATACCGGACGCGCCTCCCCCGCTGGCGGCGTGGACACAGAAAAAAGTTTCTCGTAAACCCAGTATTCGGCCCAGCGCGTTTCAATCGCGCCAGGCTCGTAGGATTTTGGCAGTTCATGCGGCATGAGCGTGTGCTGTAACTCGTGTGGGGACAGCCGCCCCCGGCTGTCCAGCCGGGCACCGCCCGGCAGTTTTCGCAGCAGAAGGAAGAACTTCTGATCTTACAGGTCAGAGAAAAGAAGGGTCAAACTTGCGTGGGGACAAAAACCGAAGCCCCCCGGGATGAGGGCCGAACCCCCGCCCAAGCGGAACTCGGACGGGGGCCCTCCATGTAGTGACCACTTGTCCAGGCCATCAAGACTTGAGCCTAGCTGGCCTTCTCGTGCGGCATCGACGAGCCAACCTGGATATGCGCGGTGGCGGTGACGTTGATTCCGGTCACGGCGTAGGTGAAGTAAGATCCGGCTGGACTCGTCTCCACTGCCTCTGGTGAGGTACTGGTCGAGCCGGCGGTTATGGTAGCGGGATCTGGGCTAAACCATGAAGACGAGCCACCCTGTGCGTTCCTTCCATAGATCTTGACGTCGTCCGAGACAGCGGACGAGATTGTAAAGGTGAAAGTGTGCCCATCGGTGAAAGTTCCCGAGGCAGTTCCCTCGGTCACGTTGACTGATCCCATACAAACCTCCTTGAGATAGACTTTTGAAATTTTTACTTCTCCTGCATCAAAGCCTGGTAACGAGAGTTGTCATGCAGATTATCCAGTTCCGGGGTTTTGCTGACCACCGACCTGGAGTAACCGGCAGCCAGAGCTTTGCTTAACCACTCTAAAGCGGTCCCGGTTTCGCGCAACTGGTTGTACACCACCGCGGCCTGGAAAAGCAACTCTTTATCGTTTTTGCCGACCAGCGCGCGATCCAGATAATCGAGCGCGCGCACCCGATCGCCCAGCATAGCCCAATACGCGGCCAAGTCGCTTAAAACCGACGTATCGCGGGGATTGGTTCTAAGCTTCTGCTCGGCCATAGAGATTGCCTTCTTGGTAGCCTCCGTCGCATCCGATTTCTTGCCTCCATAATAAAAATAGTCGCCGAGGTTTCCCCAGGTCTGGTAATCGCTGTCGTCGAGTTTGAGGGCCTCCTGAGTGGTCCTTGCCGCCTGATCAAATTTGCGCAGTCGAAAATAGGCAACTCCTAAGTTGTCGTAGGCTGAGCGCGACGGGCGGATGGCAATGGATTTCTCGAAGGCACGCGTAGCTTCTTCGTCTTTTCCTTCGTAGAGCAAAGCCGCGCCTAGGTTGCTGTTGTCTCTATAGTTGTTCGGCCTGAGCGAGGCGGCCCTCTCAAACATGGCCTGGGCTTTTTCGTATTCGGCTTGATTGATATAGAAGACTCCGAGAGCGCTGTAACCTCGCCAGTATTCCGGACGAATGCTGATCCTTCGCTTATAAGTCTCTTCAGCCTTGTCGAGTTGGTTCAAGCTTTGATAGGCCTCTGCAAGGTGCCAATACGCTGCATCATTGGTGGGATCTAGTTGCACAGCCTGTTGAAATTGTTCGGCGGCTTTTTCAAATTGCCCGGTCCCATTTTCGATCGTTCCGAGACAGACGTGGCCCTCCGCACCAGCGTTGCCTAATTCGATCGCTTTGGCGCAGGCCTGTTGCGCCGAGTCGATCCAGCGTTTCTGCTTGGTCGCGTCATAAAGCCACCAATAGGTTTCACCCAGGCCGGCTTCCGCCGGTCCGTAATGCGGATCGAGCTTGAGCGCCTGTTTGAAAACGATCTCGGCGCTAGTCAGCGATTCGCGCTCGCCGCTGTGGCCAAGATAGCCCAACCCTTGCACAAAATATTGATAGGCTTCGGGCATGGTTGTGGCGTGGGCGCCGAGGGCTTGCCGTTCTTCGGTGCGCAGGTTGATGTGCAGGGCGTCAGCCACGCCGCTGGTGAGTTTGTCTTCGATGGTGAACAGGTCTGAAATCGGCGCGGTAATTGCGTCTCCAGCCAGGTTCTTGTCGGTGCTGGTGTCGATCAGGTTATAGGCGGCGCGAACCAGGTCACCATCTTGTTTGAGAGACACAGCAAGGCCCAGATTTGCGCCGAACTCTTTTTTGGCGTCCGCGAGCGTGGCGATTTTCTTATCCTCCAGTGCGCGCGGAGAAATAATTTCCAGATCGTGATTCGCGCTCAACTGGGAAAGCTTGGCCGAAACATCCTCGAGCAGTCCTTTGCCGAACGCCGTTAGTTTCGGATCGTCGGCAATGCTGGCTAAAGGCATGATCGCGATACTCTTTTTTTCAGGAACCAAAGAAGCCGCCTGCAGCAGCGCCGATCTTCTGGCGGTAGCCGCGAAGCGGCGCATTAGCCGCGGTGCAAACCCACCAACCACAACGATCGCCAGCAAGATCGCCGCCGTCGCCGCTAACCGCAACTTTCTCTTCGTGGGCCACGCTGCAGCCACGCGCGCCGATTTAAGACTTTTGCCCGCATCCACATCGCGTTTCAACAGCAGCAGGTCGGCGTGAATCTCCGCCGCGGTCTGGTAGCGCAGCTCCCGATTCTTGACCAGCGCCTTGTCGATGATCTCCTGCAACCGGTGCGGGAGTCCGGGCATGGACTCGTTCAGCGAAAGCGGCGCCTGGCCCAAAATCGCGTGCACAGTCACGGCCCACGTGGGTCCAGAGAAGGCCTGCTTGCCCGTGGCCATTTCGTAGAGCAGCACGCCGAATGAGAAAATATCAGTGCGGACATCGAGCGGCTCGCCGCGCGCCTGCTCGGGCGACATATAAGCCACCGTGCCGATGGCCGCGCCCGTGTGCGTGAGTTGAGCGCTCATCGACATGGTGGGGCTGCTGCTGGAACTGGCTAAATCCGGCAGCGTGAGTTTGGCCAAGCCGAAGTCGAGAATCTTCGCCTGATCCCGCGTGGTAATAAAAATGTTTGCGGGCTTGATGTCGCGGTGCATGATGCCTTTGGCATGCGCGGCTTGCAGAGCGTCCGCGATCTGCAATCCCCAGTCGAGCAAGGTAGGCAGCGGAACCGGCTGGTCCCCGATGCGCTCCCGCAAGGTTTGCCCCTCGAGCAGTTGCATGGCGATGAAGGGGCGGCCCTTATCTTCATCGATTTCATAGATCGTACAGATATTGGGATGATCGAGCGCTGAGGCGGTACGGGCCTCGCGTTTGAAGCGCTCGAGCGCGTGCGCGTCGACTGCAGAGTTTTCTGGAAGGAACTTCAGAGCGACCATGCGGCCCAGACGGATGTCCTCGGCCTTGTATACGACTCCCATACCGCCCGCGCCCAATTTTTCCAGGACGCGATAGTGCGAGACAGTCAGGTCGCTCATGAACGCACAGCACTCCAAGCTAATGCTGACAGCAGGAATGGTACTCAGAATGTAAAGAAGGTTGCAATACCACAGGTGAGCTATTTCGCGCGCGTGCGTGTAAAAGCGTAGCCCTACTTTTTCTGGGCCATTTTACGGGAAATCTCTTCCATGAGCTTGGGGCGAAGATCGGCGAGGACGCTGTCCACGATGCTGGCGACATCGGAGGAGTTGCGGCTCGTTTCGGCGGTTGTGGAGGCTTGTAAGGAGTGTTCTGCTCCAGCGGCCACCGCGGCCGCGGTTTCTTCCGAAGCTGACTGGGACGCTCCGAAGTCTGTGGACTGAGTTTCCTTGGGATCGGCCTGCGCTACTTCCGGGCCTTTGCTGGTATCGCGAATTTGACGCCAAGTCGCCCATGCGGCTGCAGTGCTCTTCAGGGTTTCGGTGTCCAGTTTCGGTTCGTTATCCTGTTCTGCCTCTGGTTCGACAGCCTCTGGTTCGACAGCCTCTGGTTCGACAGCGCCCGCGAGGGGGGCGTAAGCCCTCGAAGGTAATGCTTCTACACCCTCAGTTATGGGGGCTGACGGCAATTCCTGTGGAGCCGCCAAGTACACTCCGGCAGGTTGCGGTTGTGCCGCCAGGTCAGCAAACGGTGTGTCGGCAGAGATTGTTTCTGCAGATACTGCGTTGGCAGGATCTGGGTTCTGGATCGCGTCGACTGGCACCGGATTCGTCTGGGCGAAATCAGCGGCCGGAATTTTCTCTAGCGGCGCTGACTCTGGGGACGCTGACTCTGACGTGACAGTGGCGGTCTCAGACTGCGGCATTGTGGTGATCGGAGACTCTTCGATGCTGGCTCTCTCAGTACTTCTCTCGGTACTGGACAAAGAAGAGGCGGGAGCCGTCGCCTCTGACTGCGCGAAAGGCGACGATTCAGATTCAGCCGGCGCAGCAATTTCGACAGGCTCAGGTGCGGGCGTGGGCTCAGGAACAGGATTCGAAATTTCCGCAACTTGCTCTTGCACTGCGGATTCTGCAGGAGCAGAGGAATGCGCGACGGATACGGACGTGGATCGCTCCTCCGCCAGGGTTGCTACGGCTGCCAGGTAGGGTTCCGCGGCCGTATATGCCTTCTGCATTTCCTGCTCCAGCGATAACCCTGCTTCTTGCGTATCCAGGGCAACCGCCACTGCTGTCCAACGGGAAGCACCTACGCTCGCGGCCGCAACAGATTCAGCCGTGGCCGCTATGGTCACGGGCAGGTCGTTCGCGTCATCTCCTTCCGATCCTTGCTGGTCAGATCCTAGTTGGTCAGATCTTTGTTGGTCAGATCTTTCCTGTTCTGTTTTTTCCTGGTCCAGTCTCTCGTGGCCATTTCGCGGAAGGTCGATCCCAGGCGCTGCCAATTCAGAGAGCCTGCTCTCCTCTTTTTTGCTCTCTTCTGAGCTTTCTTCTGAAACCGCCTTCTCCCCTTGTGTAGCGGCCGAAGCACCATCATCGTAAATCTGCAGCGCCGGAGTCTCGGCTTCAACTTTATTTTCGGGAACGAGTTCCGCCTGACTCGCGGCTTCAGCACGCTGATCGTGCTCGAGTGCCACGGCGGCAGCCATCTGCATCTTCGCGACCGCTGCCGCTATGGCCGCAACCTCTTCCGGAGTGACATCGCCTGGCAAGCTCGAAGGCGCCAGCGCTGCCACGTCTACGCTTGTTTCCTCGGCGTCCGCGGACAGATGCTGCTTCATCTCCGCGGTCTTCTCCGCCGTGGTTTCTACCACTGTACGGAGGTCCCGATTCAGTGCGTTATAAATAAGAGACTCATCCGCAACCTTCTCGTCCGCGACTTTCTCTTCCGCTGTCGTTTTCTTATGAGGAAAACCGATCCGGCTCTTCCATCCATTTTCTTTGATCGCGGCATCGCCTCGACTACTTTCTTCAACCGCAGCCATCGCCCGCGCAAATCTTCCGGGCTTGGAGGGTTCGGCCCGGGGCACCACCTTATCTTCCAATTTTGACAGCGCGCTCAACAACTCGCTGGCTTCGAAGGGTTTGACGATATAGCCTTCCGCCCGCACTCGCTGCGCTTCTTCCGGCTTGAAAGGCTCCAGCTTGCCTACCGTCAGCAAAACCGGAATCCGGGCCGTATCCGGCGTCTCCTTGAGGCGCTGGCACACCTCCAGGCCGCTGTAGCCGGGCATATATACATCCAGGATGGCAAGATCGGGTTTCAGTTCTGCGATTTTCTTGAGCGCGGCAGAGCCGTTATTGACGGCGATCACCTCGTAACCCGCGTCCGCGAGGATCTTGCGCCCCATGTTTTGGGCGGTCACGCTGTCGTCGGCAAGCAGTATCTTCCGGGCCAAGAAATTCCTCTGATCAGGGGAGATATCGCGAAGGTAACCTGCCCGTAGGAGTAAGTCAACGATCCAAGGTCAGGTAACACGTTACCAGTGGTCAGCACCAACCGGGGACAGGGGTTGACTGCGATTCGGTAAGCCAACCGGCGGAGAACGATAGCAGGAAAACTATGATGAACCGGTCGCTGAGAAATGACGAACTCGCATTGCCACCCTAGAACGATATGATCTTCTTCAATCCTGTCTTTTTCTTTTTCTTGCTGCTGGAAATGTCCTGATCGCTGGCTAAGTTAGAGGCGGAACTCGAACTCGCCGCAGGATCGCTGGCGTTCGCCACCTGGCCAGAGGACGCCGGGGCCTGCTGAATCTCATTGACTTGCACCGGCGGAGGCGCCGGCGCATCTCCCGTCTGCGCGCTTTGCGCGACCGCATTCGGCTTTAACTCGTTCGGATCCGGCGGCGCCGTTGCTTTCAACTCATTCGGATCGGGCGCCGCATTCGGCTTCAGCTCGTTTGGATCAGGCGTCGTCGCAGCGGGCCGGGCAAAAGGATCTCCTTTAGCGGTCGTAGGCGCGGGCGCATCCGACCTGGGGGCCGGATCGCTCGCACCAGGAGTTTCACCAGGCTTCAGCGTTTCCACGCTCAAACCGTGTTCCGCGGCAGGAAGTCCCATTGCCTGCCGCATACTCTCGCCTGCCAGTTGATTGGCTGAGACGGGCGTGGGATCGACCAGAGTCGGCTCACCAATCTTCGCCGCCACCGACACGTCGGGACCCTTCTTAACCACGCTCATGAGCCGGTCCATCGTACCGGCTTCGCGCCGGCTTTCCTCTTCCGCCCGGTTCTGCGCGACCGCGGCCTTCGTCGGGCGCGGCACGGGCTGATGCAACGCCGCCAGCCGCTTCTTTGCGTCCGTTTCCCGGTCCATCAGCGGATAGCGCGTAATGATTTGCGAATAGGACGCCGCTGCGTTCTTGGTCAGCACCGTGATGATGCTTGCCTTCGCCGTTTCTCCCGCGCAGCCCGGTGGTAGAGCCACCCCCTGCGGACTCACACTCGTACAATTGGGTCTCGACCGAACCTGCGCAATCTGGCCCTCGTAGTCCTGCCCGAGATAAAACAACGCTTCATCCGCCCGGCTGTAGAGCGGATATTTCTCCACCAGGGAGCGCAACCGCGCAATCGAGGCGGGATAGGAACCTCGCAGATAATAGAACTTGCCAATTTCGAACTCGCGATCCGCCAACACTTCCTGCACTTCGAGCAGACGCAGCTTTCCTTCCTTCACCAGCTTGGGATTGTCAGGATACTGCATGATCAAATTCCGGTACTCATCCTCTGCCCGCTTGGCGTGGGTGTAGTCGCGGTCTGCTTTCTCCATCTGCTGGTATTGGATGTTGGCGATCTTCAACTGCGCCTCGGCCGCTTCCGGCATATTGGGGAAGAAAGTCTCGAAGTCGCGGTATTCCTGCTCGGCTTGCGCCAGAGACGCTGTGCCACCTTCCGCGTACCAGGAGTCGCCCACTGCCAGCTTCGCGCGCGCGATATACTCCGAATCCGGATAAGTGTTGATCAAGGTCTGCAGCGTCATGCGCGCCACGTCGAAGCGGTTGTGCTTCATCGCATCCATGGCCTTGTCGAACAAGACCTTATCGGGCTGCTTCGAGCCCACATTGGCCAACGGATTCACCGACTTCTTATTCGTGCATGCTGCCGTAATCATCAGCACCACGCCCAGGGTCGCAATGAATGAACTTCGACGTAACATAAAACCTCGAATTTGATTTGTGTTGGGACAGCCGCCGCTTCGACAAGCTCTCAGCTGTCCACCGAGCATCGCTCGGCTCTTTCTCCGCCGTGCTCGATGGCCTTAAACCTTCACCAGCGCCGCGTCCGTCGCCGCCTTCAGCAGCGCCTCCGCATTCTTTCTTGGATCGCCAGTACCGAACACGGCGTTGCCCGCCACTAATATTTCTGCACCCGCCCGCACCACATCGCCCACGGTGTCGAGCGCCACGCCGCCATCTACTTCGATGCGGTAGATGAGCCGGCGTTGGCTGCGAATCTCCGATAACTGTCCTATTTTGTGCAGCGCTCCCGGAATAAACTTCTGTCCGCCGAAGCCCGGATTCACCGACATCACCAGAACATAATCGACGATGTCAAGCACTTCCTCAAGCACACTCACCGGCGTAGCCGGATTAATCACCACACCCGCCAAACAATCATGGCTCTTGATCAGATGCAACGTTCGGTTCAAGTGCCGGACAGCTTCCTGGTGTACCGAAATCCAATCCGCCCCCGCCTCGGCAAACGCCGGAATGAATTCGTCCGGATTCTCAATCATCAGGTGGCAATCAAGCGGCAAATCCGTTACTCGACGCAGCGACGTTACCACTGGAGGCCCAATCGTCAGGTTGGGAACGAAGTGTCCATCCATAATATCCACATGGATGACACTTGCGCCGCCTTCGCTCGCGGCGCGCACCTGCTCACCGAGACGGGCAAAGTCCGCCGAAAGAATCGAAGGTGCCAGTTCAATCAAAGGTGGTCTCGAGAACCCGAGATCTTGCGGTCGGAATCCTCCTAGGAGTTTACCATCCCAAACGACGCCGCAGGCACAGATTGTAGCCTGCCGTGGAGGCGCCACGGTGGGCTCTGGGCACGTCCGTCGACGGTGCTACCCCTCTATTGTAACTTGGCGAACTCCGACTTGGCCTCTTTCAGGGTCGGGATATCGGGAGCGGCATCCTTCCACAACGTCAGGAAATCCTGATACGCTGCCTTTGCTTTCGCCTTGTCACCCGCAAGCGCATAAGCGCGGCCCAATTCCAGATGGGCCAGCGCTCCGGTGGCACAGTTCCAGACAATGCCGGGATGGTCGACGATCTTCTGGAATTCCGCGGTCGCACCTTCCTGACCTGCAGCCAGGTAAGCCTCGCCGCGAAGATAAGTCGGATACAGGCAGGAGCTATTGGAGTTGCCGACGGTCAAACCGTATTCCAGATTCGCGGTGTTTCTCACCTGCGTTATCGCGGTCGCCGGATCTTTGGCGTTTATTGCCACCTGCGCCGCAATTGCGGGCAGCCAATAGGACTGCACGATTGTGTGTATCGGGTATCGCTTGGCCAATTCCTGGGCCAGCGCGTTCGCCCTCGCCGTCTCGCCAGCCCGAGCAAGAATTAGCGCCGCAAGCTGCTGCGCGTTCTGGCTGTCGGGAGCAAGAGCCAAGCCGGCGGCTGTTTCCCGCTTCGCTTCCTCCAGATTGCCGAAGATCGCCTCTCGCCACGCGCTATAGAGCTGCCAGATTGCCGCCGACTCCTTGTTATCCGCACGCACGGCGGCTTCTACGGCGCGGCGCGTTAACTCCCGCGCTTTGACGACATGTCCGGCATAAGCTTCCGTATCGGATTCCAGAGCCAGAATCTCATGCTGAAGTTCCGGCCTCCCCTCAAACCATGCTGCCTGTTCAGCCATCCCCTTGGGATTCTTTTCGACGAACTCAACCGCGTAGAGAACCATATGCAACGTATCGTCATCGAGCTTGCGGGCCATAGTCTGCTGATAGAGCTGACGAGCCTCATCGAAGCGGTCAAGACTGACCTGGAATGCGAGAAGGTCCTCGACCGCGATCACATTATCCGGATTCAGACGCACGGCATCGCGCGTCTGGTCAATCCCCTGTTCCATCTTGCCTTCGATGGCGTACAGCGCGCTCAGGTTCGTGTAAGCAGTTTCGTCGCGTGGATAGTTCTCCTCCCACTCCCGGAAGGTTTCGATGGCTTTGTCCAGTTCTCCCGTTGCCGCCATGTAATACATCGACGTGATATGCAGCTTTTCTCGTTCGCTGGCGCGGTCGCGCAAGGCAAACGCCTTGCTCAAATAGTCCACGCCACGCGTGGGCTGGCCGAGGTTGCCATACATAATGCCCACGCCCTCGATCGCACTTGCGAAGTTGGGATCCAGATCGATGGCATGCTGATAAGAAGGAAGAGCGGCAGCCGATCCCTTCTCGTGCTCGATCTTCCGGCCAATGCTGACCGCCTTGAGCGCTTCCAGCGAGGGCGTAGTTTCCTGCGCCAGCGGAGCATCAAACTTCTGCACCGAAGCCAGCGATTCGCCCAACTGGGCTCGCAGCTTTCCGGCAGCCTCGCCCAGAACATCGAGCACCTTCTCCTTGCCGGGCGCCGTGGCCTGTTCCTGCGCCAGCGTGTCTCCATTCAGGCAATTCACAGCCTTAAGGCCTATCACAAATTGACTACCCAGGCTGGCGATGGATCCCGCTATATAAGCCTTGCTGTCGGCGCGCTGGCACAACTCGCGCGCCACGTCCGGGGTGAGCGGAGTGTTGACTGGCCGTGTCATCAACCTCAGCGTGGCCGCCACTTTTTCGTCGGAAAGCACATTCAGAAACGGCGATTGCCGCAGCGAAACACTCAGCGCCTGCTTGAGCGCGTCGTCAAATACCGGATCGCCGGTCGAATTGGCAAAGTCACCCACCACAATCGTGTCCTTCTCGGTGAGCTTGGGCGCGGGACCATGCGCGTAGAAGTATCCGGCGATCCCCACCGCAATCACCACCACCAGAGCCACGGCCCCAACGATCCATCCTAGTTTCGATCGTGCGGCGACGGTGGGGCCCGCTCCCGACCCCGCGGCCGCCGGCCCTTTCCCGCTCGAATCCGGTCTTACGGCCGATGCCCCTGCCGGGCTCTCCGCGTCTCCAGCCGCGACCGCCGAGGTACCGCTCGAATCCACTTCCCGCTTCAGACGCTTCAAATCCGCCCGCATGTCTGAAGCATGCTGGTAGCGCAGATCGCGGTCTTTCTCCAAAGCTTTGTTGATGATGCGTTCCAACTCGCCCGGCAAATCGGGATTCAGCCGCACCGGCGCGACCGGCGCCTTATGCAGGATCGATTCGAACAGCAGCGCCGTGGTGTCTCCACGAAACGGCAGCGTCCCGGTCGCCATCTCATACAAGACGGCTCCAAACGAGAACAGATCGGTGCGCGAATCGAGCGGCTTGCCTCGCGCCTGCTCGGGCGACATATAAGCCACCGTGCCCACAGTCGATCCGGCGTCGGTCAACTGGTCCGCACCCGTGCTGGTCTGCGTCTGGGTGGCATCTCCCGGCGCCGCCGTCACTTTGGCCAGCCCGAAGTCGAGAATCTTGCCGTGCTCCCGGCTGGTCACAAAAATGTTGGCGGGCTTGATGTCCCGGTGCACGATACCCCTGGTGTGTGCGGCATCAAGCGCATCCGTCACGTCCAGCGCAACTCGCAGCAGCGTCTCCAGGTCCATGGGCGCGTTGTTGATGGTGTGCTTCAGCGTCAAGCCATCCAGATACTCCATCACAATGTAGGCGCGGCCGTCAGCCTCGCCGATGTCGTAGATGGTGCAGATGTTGGGGTGGTTCAGCGCCGACGCCGCCTGCGCCTCCCGCTGAAACCGGCTTAACGCCTGCGGATCGCGAGCCACGCTTTCGGGAAGGAACTTGAGTGCAACGAAGCGGTGCAGCCGCGTGTCCTCGGCTTTATACACCACTCCCATGCCGCCGCCGCCCAGCTTTTCTAGAATGCGATAGTGAGAGATGGTTTCGCCGATCATGAGTGGCCGAACATTTGCAGCGCTCGCGAAGTGGCACCATGGTAGAGTGCCGCCGCGCGGGAGTCAATTTCCTCTTTGACCTCACCAGACATGACGGTCCCGCGGCTCAAGTCATAGCCCACCCCATCCCATGGTACCCTCGTCGAGCATGTCCGCCGCGCCCCAATTCACGACCGCCGCCTACGGAATGTCCGCAATGGCAGCTTGGGGCACCAGCGATTTTCTCGGTGGATACTTTACCCGCCGCGCCAATGCATTTGTCTTCACGGCTGTCGTAAACCTCGGCGGGCTGCTTCTGGTAGGTGCATTGGCCTTGGCCAGCCACACAACATTCCCTTCGGAACGGAGCGCAGCATGGGCTCTGGCAGGCGGCGTCTCTGGAGGCGCTTCTCTCGCCATCTTCTATCGCGCTCTTTCTTCAGGAAGAATGGGATTGACCGCACCGGTAGCCGCAGTCTTGAGCGCTGCGATCCCGACGATTTTCTCCATGCTCACCGAAGGCTTTCCCGGCAGGATTCCAATTGTCGGCTTCGTCTTCGCCGTCATCGGACTCTGGCTGATCACGCGCGCGGAAGACGGCAGCACTCCCCAAGGCATCGGACAAGCTGTGCTCGCAGGCATCGGCTTTGCCGGTTTCTATCTCTGCATCCGCCAGGCGGGCAGCGGCTCACCCTTATGGCTCGCGTCGCTCACCCGGGCCGGAGGATTGATCGTCACCGGCTTGATCGTCCCGATGCAGGGAAATTTTCGGGATATCACGGCGTCGGGTGTGCGCTGGGGCGTGCTCACCGGTGGCATCGATTCCCTGGGGACCATTCTTTTTGTTCTCGCCAGCCAAACTGGACGCCTCGACGAAGCGGTCGTGATCTCGTCGCTCTATCCCGCAGTCACGGTACTGCTCGCCCGCATCGTCCTGAAAGAACACTTCACGCGCTGGAGGTTCGTCGGACTGCTGGCCGCGCTGACCGCCGTGCCAATGATTGCAGCGCGATGATCGAGACGAGATGGTTGCGTGGATATAGCGATTTCCTCCGGCTCTGCACTGATCATGATCAGTACGAATTAGACGTTATCCGTGAAATCCGTGAAATCCGTGGCAGACAGTTTCAATCCTCTGCTAACATCCGCATCGTGCCGCTCGTCGAAATCCGCAATCTTATAAAGATTTATTCGCAGGCAGAATCTGCCTTGGGCAGGAAGTCCGGAACTACGCATGAAGTCCGCGCCGTCGACGAGGTCTCGCTCGAGATTCACGCTGGCGAAACCCTCGGTCTGGTCGGCGAATCGGGTTCGGGTAAGAGCACGCTGGGACGACTGATCCTGCGCCTTATCGAGCCTACGTCGGGCAGCATTCGGTTCGAAGGCCGCGACCTTCTCGCCGCTAGCCGCGGCGAAATGCGCCGCCTGCGCCGCGATATGCAGATCATTTTTCAGGATCCCTTCGCCTCACTCGATCCCCGCTTCCGCGTCGAAGACATCATCGCCGAACCGTTAATTATTCACGGAAGCGCAAGCACTGAGGGTGCCGCATCTTTCGCGGTTTCTGCCGCGGTTTCTGCGAAAGGTGGGACGACGAAAGCCGCCCGCCGCGCCCGCGTTGTCGAACTTCTTCGCGCGGTCGGACTCGACGAATCCATCCTGCCGCGCTTTCCCCACGAATTCAGTGGAGGTCAACGCCAGCGCATTGGCATCGCCCGCGCTCTGGCGCTGCGTCCCAAATTCATCGTGGCCGACGAACCGGTCTCGGCCCTTGATGTCAGCGTAGGCGCTCAAATCGTCAACCTGCTGGCGGAACTCCAGCGCGATTTCGGCCTGACCTATCTTTTCATTTCGCACTCGATGCCCGTCGTTCGTTATCTCTCGACTCGCATCGCCGTGATGTATCGCGGGAAAATTGTGGAAGTGGGATCGAGAGAACAAATCACCGCACGCCCCCAGCATCCCTACACGCGCAGCCTGCTCGAAGCCACGCCGGAGGTCGCAGTCTAAGTTGATGGGAAGCTGTGAAAGGTTTATGTGGGGACAGCCGCCCCCGGCTGTCCGCCGAGCGCAGCTCGGCCGCCTTCAACTCAGCCTCCACAACTCGCTGTGCCATACTTTTCATATGTCCCGCGTTGAACCCAGCCGCGCTCGCGATCTAATCGAACTGATCCTCGGCTACGGGACGATAGTCGCCGTCATCTGGACGCCCGAGCACCTGCAGCGCATTCTCTCTCCCCTCGTGCTCGTGTTGACTCTGGCGGTGGTGCTTGCGCGCCGCCAAAGCCGCGATGAACTTGGCCTTGGCTGGCATGGCCTGCTCCCGTCATTGTGGATCTTGCCCGCAGCAATCGCGCTCACGGGGTTCAGCATGTTGGTCGCCGCGAAAAGCGGCACACTGCATCCACTATACAAAGGAGACTTCGCTCATATCTTTGGGTACGTTCTCTGGACGATCTATCAGCAATTCCTTCTGCAGGATTATTTCATGGACCGCCTGCTGCGCCTGCTTTCTAGCGAAGCTGCCGCTTTAACGCTCGCCGGTACGCTCTTCGCCGCGGCACATCTGCCCAACCTCGTGCTCACCATGGCGACGCTGGTGTGGGGAATAATTTCATGCGCACTCTTCCGTCGCTATCGCAATCTTTGGGCAATCGGCCTGGCCCAGGGACTGCTCGGCCTCTGCTTCGCCATCTGCGTTCCGGATACGCTTCATCACCACCTGCGCGTTGGATTGGGATACTTGCGTTATCACGGGACGCAACCGGGTCCGTGAAAGGGCTGCCGAAGGAGGCGGAATTGCTGGCCACGGGTTGGTGGTGTTATCGACTGGTTTCGCCAATCGAGGAGCCATTTATGCCAGCGGCGCGCCTATAATGTTCGAGTTGGAACGCCTAACACTGTATGCGGTGTTGGGGAGCAAAAATGTGGATTGAATTGCGAACTCGCGCCACTATCTTGATACTTGGGGCCGTGTGCCTTGGTTCGTTGCCAGCATCTGCGCAGGACTTGCAGGGTCGCTTTTATGCGGAAAAGGACGGCTACATAGTCGGTGAGCCTGTACTGTTTAATGTGGAGATGAACAACTCGGGGAAGGAAGTCGTCTACGTCAACGCGAAAACTTCGGGCAAATGTCTAGCCAGTTACGAATTCGTAGTCAGCGGAGCCGGTGCGGCTTGCGGCGCTCGATGGGATCCTGGGTGCCAAGATGAGGAGTCGGTACTCGAACCGGGCGAGTCTTTCAGAGGCCAATGGCCCCTCGATTCCTGGTATCAGTTCGAACGGGAGGGGAAATACCAGGTGACCGCGACACGGCATATACCTGTGCGTTCAGATCGCGGGGAGGTCCACGATTTCACCTTTGTCTCAAAATTCGAAGTCAATCTGGAACCAGCGGACTCGACACGTGTGCAAAGAACCCTCCAGGAGTTCGAGCGTAACTTGCATAGTAGCGATCCTGATGTCCGGCATGCGGCCCTGGACGTGCTTGCTACAACATCCCCCAATTACTTCGAGACGACTGCGTTGAGGCTCTCACGAGATGAAGACCCATTTGTTGTCATGCATGCAGTTGAGGCGCTCGGACGGCTAGATACGCCTCACGCCAGGGCGGCACTGGCCGACGTAATCGCTCCCGGCAAATCGACCAAGGAATCCGCTCCTGACAAGGCCGTCACGTATTACGGACTTGCTCGTATCCGTGCCATAGAGGCCTTAGGACAGAGCGGGGACGTAAGCTATCTAGGCCTGATCGAGCGTTATGTGGATGATCCCAACGAGTATGTCCAGCTTGCTGCCATGGTCGGCATTGCGCAGCTTGGCAAGTCGGAAGCGGTTCCTCAGCTACAGCGCTTTTTTTTCAGCACTGATCCCGTAACCCGCAAAAACGCTGCTTACGCTCTGCGGTACTCCACGGTGCCTAATGCTGTCGAGATTCTCATCAATGCCATCACGGACAAAGATTCGAATGTGCGAGAACGAGCGATTACGAGTTTAAAAGAGCTCACGGGGCAGTCGTTCGAAGGCAGTGCGGCAGCCGGGGGATCCCCTGAAAACATACAAAACGAGTGGCGCAGTTGGTGGCGAGCTCACAAAGACAAGTTCACAGTTCCCGAACTCCAATTCCTCTGCCACATGAAGTAGCCTCGCGCCTCCGAAATAGAAGATCCGCGGCAGCGCTCAGTTCGTTTGATGCGAGATGACCGCTTCGTCGCCATCCGATTCAACGGTGGTGGTTCATTGGCGTAATATCGCCATTTCACCAGCAGCCGGTTCGCTAGCGCCCATTTGGCCATTTGAGACGTGACGCCGGCCCTGCTGCTAAAACCAGATCCCCCAAATCCAATCCACGCTGGCATGGGTAATCGTCGAGGCAGGCACTCGCCGCTGCTCCCGCCACGCGCGGCCGTAGAAAATGCCCGCAATGGTCGCCAGCAGCACATAGGGCCAGTTGAAATGTGTAGACCGTTTGTTGAAGTGCGAGAGCCCAAACAGCACAGACGCGAGAACCAGAGCCGCGTGCCTTCCCACGCGCGGCTCCAGCAAGTTCTGCACCCAGGCGCGAAAGAAAAGTTCTTCGGGCACGGCGGTAAAGAAAAATATCTCCACCCATCGCAAGAGTGCGCTGCCGATTCCTGGCAGGTTGCGATGTGGATGGATGAAGCCGAGCGCCAGTCCCAGCACGATAACCACAGGAGCAAAAAAAACGAGTTCCCGCAGACCGGTTTTCCAGTCGCTCCATCGCAAATGGAAATCGTAACCCGTGCCGCTCGCCCGCCGGATCGCCAGAAATCCGTATAGGCCTGCATCCACCAGAAACAGTTCATTAAGAGCTCGTAACCCGTTCGGCCATGCGCTGTCGAACCAGCGCAAGTCGACAGCCAGCCCCAGCACCAACAGAATGAACCAGTCGCGCCAATCTCCTCGCTGCTCGGGATCGGCCTCTGCCGCGCTCATTAGCAGCCACGCAATCGCAACGGGTAATCCTGCATAGAGTGCAAACCACGTCCAGCGAAACATGTGCTGCGAAATCGAAATCAATAAATAAGGTGCGACGAGTAAAGCGGGGACACACACGCGCACCGCCGCAGGCCAACGCCCCACAACGCGAGCAACCCGCTCCGCGATACAGCCGAACAGCACTGCCGGAGCCAGTTCCAACCCAAACGCCGCAATCGCGAGAGGCGTCATGTTCTGCATGGCTCGATCTTAACGTGCAGGCCCTTGTCTCGCCGCCGCCTCCCGGCTAGAATTCTTCGCATCTTGTTCTTCGTTTCTCCGTTGCTCGTTTGCAGGAGGCAACCATATGGCCGCCGCCCCGCTCCAGCCTTTGTCTGCGCCCATTCCCGCGCCTGAGCGCGCTGTACTTTCCCAAGGTGCGCGCATCGTCGACACTTTCATTGCACCATCGAAAACTTTCGCCGACCTGCGCCGCAGCGCAGCCTGGTGGGCGCCGTTTCTGCTCATGGTGGTGGTCTCCACTGTGTTTGTTTATTCTGCGGGCCAGAAAATCGGCTTCCGCAAGATCATGGAAAACCAGATGCAGTCTCAGCCCAAGGCCCAGGCGCGTTTAGAAAACCTGCCGGCCGATCAGCGTGAACTGCGGTTGGAGCGGGGAGCAAAGTTCACAGAAATCATCTCCTACGTATTTCCGGCGGTTACACTCCTGATCTGGCTGATTATCACCACGGCACTGTTCGCAACTTTTAAGTTGGCCGCAGGCGCGGATGTTTCCTATAAAGTCTCGCTTGCCATTGTCATTTATTCCGCGCTGCCGCTTATGTTGAAGACGCTGCTGGCCCTGCTCTCTGTCGCAGCCGGCATAAGCCCGGATTCGTTTTCCTTTCGGAATCCAGTCGCCACCAATCCCGGCTATTTCATGAATCCGGCGGACAACGTATTCCTATACGGCGTGGCCTCCGCGGTGGACATTTTTATGATCTGGACTCTAGCCCTCACTGCAATCGGATTCGCCTGCGTGAGCAAAGTGAAGCGGGGAACGTCGTTTGCCATTGTCTTTGGATGGTGGGTGGTATTTACATTGGCGGGGGCAGCCCTTGGCGCTGCATTTGCGTAGACTGCCGCACCTGCGTCAGCCGAATGCTTACGTCCGGCCGCTCTTGACGTCCTAATACGAGCGGGCTTGAAACCGTTTACCATCGAGCGCCGCAACAGTTGCTCGGTCACTTAGGAGGGTACTTGTGAAACAGACACTTGCACTTTTTGTTTCGTTGGCCTGCGCAGCTTCCTGCCATGCACAGGCGCAGACCGGAACCTCGTCCCCGTCGACGCCTATTAAGGATCCAGTAACGGCCTCACTGCGCATGCTACTGCCACGCTCGCGCAACAATATTCTCGGGGCCATCACCGCGATGCCCGCCGACAAATTCAATTACAAGCCGACGCCTGACCAGATGACCTTTGCGCATCTCGTCGTCCACATCATTGGCTCCGATAATAACGGGTGTGCCAAAGCAGCCGACGTTCCCGCTCCCAAAGTCGAAGAAGTTAAAGAAACCGATCCTAAGGACAAGTTACTAGCGGCGGCCACCGCCTCCTTCGATTTTTGCGGCGAAGCGCTGGGCAAGATGGACGACTCCAAGCTGGGCGATAGCGTGGAACTCTTCGGCGGGCACCAGTTTCCCCGCGCCATGGCCGCGCTTGGCCTGGCCAGCGGTTGGGCCGACCACTACGCTGCCGCCGCCCAATATCTGCGACTGAATGGTATTTTGCCGCCCTCGGCGCAGCCGAAAAAATAGAGCTGGGGCCGTTGAGACCAGCGCAAATGATTTGTCATCCCGAGCGCAGCGGAGGGATCTTGGTGTTTGCCGGAGACAGTCACACGCACAGCGCAGGCGGAAACCAAGGTCCCTCGCTGCGCTCGGGATGACACGTTTGTTTCAGGCTGACTAGACAGTTATTTAATCTGTACCAGTTCGCCTACTGGCCCCGCCGAAGAGCTTGCCGGTGCAGGATGCTGCGGGGCGCGCCATCCATCGAAGATCGAAACCTGGTGGACGCATGAAACCGTGCAATTCGGCGCGCAACCTTTCTCCGTGAGGTATTCGCGGCGCATATCGTCGCGCGTGTAGGTCGCGAGCGGCACTCCGGGGTAGCCGCGTTGCTGCGAACAGTAATGCACCAAACCATCTTCGCAAATGTAGAGATAGCGCGCGCCGGCGCGGCAGCGCCAATCGTTGGGCAGGCCTCGCGCAATGTTGTCCTGGAAGGCGTTGATGCGCGTGAAACTGCGCTTCTCCATCGACTTCATCTCATGATAGATGCGGCGCTCTTCCCCACCCAGCGGCTGCAATTGGCCGCTGCCATCATGAATGATTCCGACGGTCGAACTGAATCCGAGTTCAATGGCCCGCTTGCCAATGGTCAGCGCGTCCTGCGGATTTGAAATGCCGCCGCCCACCACGGAATTAATATTCACATGAAACTCGGCAAAGGCAGCGAGGAATTGCAACTTCTTGTCGAGAACCTTCAGACTTTTCTTCGACACTTCATCGGGATTCACGTTGTCAATGGAGATCTGCAGCCACTCGAGGCCGGCGCGGTTCAGGCGCTGAATCCGGTCGGGAACCAGGAAATATCCGTTGGTGATCAATCCGGCGATCATGCCGTTCGAACGGATGCGGCGGATCACATCATCCAGTTCGGGATGCAGCAGCGGCTCACCTCCGGAAATCGTGACCACTGCCGTCCCCAGCTCGCCGAGCTTGTCAATGCGCCGAAACATTTCCTCCGTCGGCACCGGCTTCGAAAAATCGTCAAACTCATTGCAGTACGTGCAACTCAGATTACACCGCCGCACGGGAATAATGTGCGCCAGCAGGGGATGATCGCTCGAAGCCAGCGCGCGGGCAGACATGGCTGCTCCGCGCAGGTTGCGGTGCAAGGCTTTGGCGCGGCGGCGCAGGATTGTTAGAGCTGAAGGCATGGGCTGAATGTATCTATTACAGCATGGATGCGAAATAAGTGCAGGATTCGCAACATTGTTCGGCGAATTTGGCGGGGCGAACGACGCAAATGGACTGGTATGCGCATACGTGAAATCAGCTTGCAAAACCGCTTCGTGGCGATCATAATTTGCCGCCGAGGAGGTATTAAGCATGTTGAAAGCTTGGGGTATCTCTCTCGTCCTGGTATTGCTCGCAATGAGCAACACTGACACGTCGCAGCCCGACTGGGCGCTGAACGCGACCACCATTGAAGCGTGCAGTTGCCCGATGTTCTGCCAGTGCTACTTCAACCCCAAACCTGCCGCCCACCACGAACAGGGCGCGGCAGCCCACTATTGCAAGTTTAATAATGCCTACAAGGTGAATCGCGGACACTATGGCTCGGTCAACCTGGACGGCGCGAAGTTCTGGATAACTGGCGATCTGGGTGCCGATTTTTCTCAGGGAAAAACCGACTGGGCGCTGGTTACGTTTGACAAGGCGATGTCCAAAGAACAGCAGACCGCCCTCGGGGCGATCCTTCCGCATGTCTTCCCAGTGAAGTGGAACTCGTTCCAAACCGCGGAGGGGAACATTGACACCTGGGAATACAACAAGGACGAGGCGCACGCCACGATCGATGGCGGAAAAACTGCAGAAGTAAAGCTGCACCGATTTCCAGGAAATACTGACGACCCGGTGGTGATCCATAACTTGAAATATTGGGGCACACCACGAAATGACGGTTTTGTCATGATGCCAAGTGACTTCGAAGGCTACAAGACAGGGCCAAAAACATTCGAGTATAAGGGCACGAACGGGTTCATGCTTACGCTCGATATTGCGTCAGCCGATGTGAAACAATAGAAGAATCGCAAAACGCCGACACCAACTACGCCGGAGAATCTTAGGATTCTCCGGCTTCGTTGTCTTCGACACGCGCAGAATTTCAACGCGCTCGCCTGTTTCATCCGCTCTGCAATTCGTGCCCCGCTTTGCGCAGTAAATTCTTGGCCCAGTCCGCGTGCTCCTGCGGGATTAGAACGTAATCCGTGTTATAGGTCGAGATGGCAAAGATGGGGATCCCATTGTTAGAGAGCGGTTCGATGAAGGAGAGTAGAATTCCGGTTTGCGAGAATGGAAAGGGGCCTTCGAGCTTTAGGCAGATCCAGCGCAGCCCGGGATCGAAATCTTTTGGGACACTTTCTGCCGGACAGACGATGGAAAGTTCGTCGGCAGTTCGCGTAATCGATGTGAATTCGCCCCTCATGGCCCAGTCGGGGATGCTCGAGTCTGGCGCAAGGCGCACGATTGCATAAGATCCTGGGAGTTGCCGGAATTTCAGCTGGTGGCGTTTGGGTTGTTGTTCGTCGCCGTTCGTAAGTCGCATAGCGCCTCACACCTAAATGGTTCAATTGTCCATTTTCGTGGATACATTTCGCAGGTAAGAGTGCCGCGCTGCAAAAACGGCCGAGCTTTGCTCGGCTGGACAGCCGGGGGCGGCTGTCCCCACATGGGACGTTAACCTTCCACCGCCTTGCGCACCGCTGCCTTCGCTAGCAACCGCGTGGAATCCAACGTGGGCAGCGGTGAAGACTCTGGCGTTACGAGGAGCGGAATTTCAGTGCAGCCAAGCACGACGGCATCGCAACCCTCATCCTTCAACGAGCGGATTACCTCCACGTAGTACGCAAGCGAGCGCGGCAGGAATTGAGCCTTGACCAGTTCGTCCATGATGATCTGGTCGATGCGTTCGCGCTGCTCGGCTCTGGGAGCGCGATGCTCGATGCCAGCAGCTTTCAGTACTTCGCGGTAGACCGGGCCCTCCATCAGGTAGCGCGTGCCGAGCACTGCGAGACGCTTGAATTGGCGGCGCTGCGCCTCTTTCGCGACTTCTCTTGCGATATGCAGCCAGGGACGTGGCGATCGGTGTTCGACTAAATCAAAAGCCTGGTGAATAGTATTGTCGGGACAAATGAGAAAATCGGCGCGAGCACGAGCCAGCTTTTCCGCCGAAGAAAGCATGAGCTCAGCCACGCCGGCCCAATCACCCACGCCAACGCACTGCATGTACTTCGCCAGCGAGTGAGAGTGCAGCGACACTTCGGGGTGATCGTGCTTGCCCAGGATTTGCGAGCCTTCGAGCGAGATGCAGCGGTAACAGAGCGCAGCTCCCTCGGTACTGCAGGCGACGATGCCGATGTGGAGGGACATTCAGTTCTCAGTTCTCAGTTCTCAGTTCTCAGAAAAGGCTACGCTGAGCCATGATTTGAAGGCAAGAGTGTTTCAGTCCACAATCGCCGATCGGAAATTAGAAATTGGAAGTGGGCAGTTATCTCGCGGCTGCGGCGTCGAAAAGATTCAAGAACTCTAACTTCTTTTCCGCTGGCAGGAATGAGGCTTCGAACGAATTGCGGGCCAGTTCGCGGAGGTGCTCATCGGTGAATCCGAATGTCTGCTGTGCAAGCTGGTATTCGCGCGCGAGCGTGGTGCTGAACATGGCAGGGTCATCACTGTTGAGCGTGATCATCACGCCATGGTCGAAGTAACTCTTCGCGGGATGCTCGTTCAGATTCGGACAGAGTCCGGTGCGCAAGTTACTGGTCAGGCAGATTTCCACCGGGACCTGCCGCTGTGCGAGTTCTTCCACCAGATCAGGATCGTGAAACGCGGTCAGCCCATGTCCGATGCGCTCGGCATGCAGGTTCAGGGCACCCCAAACCGATTCCGGCGGCCCGGTCTCGCCTGCGTGTGCCGTAAGCCGCATGCCATGATCCTCTGCCCACGCGTAGCAGTCGCGAAAAAGCTCGGGCGGAGCTTTCTGCTCGTCGCCGCCAATGCCTACGCCGACCACACTGCGATCGTGGTAGCGGACGGCAAGCTCAAAAACCTTCTGCGCAGCTTCAGCGCCAAGTTGCCGGACCGCGTCGAAAATCCAAAGCAGCGAAATCCCGAAGTCGCGCTCACCGCGCGCGCGACCGCGATCCAGTCCTTCAAAGATGGCAGCAAAATCCTGCTTGCGCCATAGGCAAACCCCGACCGAGATATAAACCTCGGCGTGCAGAACATTTTCTTCTCTCAGATGTTGCATCAGCCGATGGGTGATGATCTCGTAATCTTCGGGCGTCCGCAGATGCTCCGTGATGTTCTTGAAGGCCAGCAGAAAACCGGAAAAATCGGCATAGCGGTAAATTTGGTCAACCTCGGCGAGCGAAACGCGTTCGCCACGGCGCGCGCGAAGTTCAAGCAGCGTGGCCGGCTCAATCGCGCCCTCGAGATGCAGATGGAGTTCAGCCTTCGGCAAAAGTCGAAGAAAACTACTCGGCGGCCGATTGGATACGGAGGACACGACCTCTCGATTGTAGATTCTTCCAGCTTTTTTTGCATAGGCAGCGCAAGCAAAGTCGCAAGTCGGGAATGTGATGGCGTGATTACTTTAGTTGCAACTGGTCTGCCAACTATTTGCACTCCCCCTATTGCTAATTCGGGGGAATTTCTCCTAGCATGCAGAGTGAAAGCCGGCCTGCGGGGTTGGTGATGACGGTAACCGATATTTGAACCAATGCTGAATGAACGGGGGCTCGACTCGAACTAGGATCCGGTGTGCGATGCTCCGCCATGCGGAGATGCCTAAAGGGTCTCGGCGGGTTCCCAACGTCTATCTGACGGTTCATTCTCGGCCCGTCACACGGCACAGTGGGTCGGCTTGATGTTTTATGTGTGGCGCGGACGCCCTCGTCCGCGAAAGCCCGCGGTAGCATCTGCAGCCATCGACACTTCTGAATTCCCTGCTAAACTGATTCTCGTAGCAAATCGCTTGTTTCCCGCATCTAACTGAACTGTGTATCCGCAATTAGTGCATTTCGGGAAATTCTTTTTGCCGACCTATGGCTTCCTGGTTTCCATGGGAGTTCTGCTCGGCCTATGGATCAGTGTGCGCAACTCCGAGCGCCTCGGGATCGACGGCGATAAGGCATGGAACTTTGGAATTCTAGTCGTGCTCTCCGGAATTATCGGCGCCAAGTTGCTCTATATCATTAATGAGTGGAGCTACTACTCGGCGCATCCTTCAGAAATTTTCACGGTAGCAACGCTGCAGGCCGGAGGAGTTTTTTCCGGCGGATTGCTTGCGGCGTTTCTGGCTGCATGGTGGTACGTGCGCAAGTATCATATGCCGGCGCTCGGAACCTGCGACGCTTTCGCGCCCGGACTGGCTGTGGGCCACGCGATCGGACGGCTGGGCTGCTTTGCCGCGGGATGCTGCTACGGCAAAGAGACGCATCATTTCTGGGGGGTGACGTTTACGAATCCGCTGGCGAATCAGATTACCGGCACTCCTTTGAACGTGCCGCTGGAACCAACGCAATTGTTCGAGGCAGCGGTCGAGTTCGCCAATTTCTTTTTCCTAATGTGGTTGTTGAAGCGCAGAAAATTCGATGGCCAGGTGTTCGGGGCATTCCTCTTTATCTACGGCGTAGCGCGCTTCTTCCTTGAATTCCTGCGCGATGATCCGGGACGAGGATCGGTATTCGGAGGGGCGATGTCAGGGACTCAATTGATTGCGATAGGGTTGGTCATCGGCGGCGGCCTGATCTGGTGGCTGCGACCGGGAGCGAAGAACGTGCCAGCTCAGCCGATCGGGGCCACGCGATAATCCTTTCAAAGCCGCGATTGAGCTGCATTGCCCCTGAGTGGTCCGTTTTCCACATACTCTCGTCTTGACTCCGTGCTAGTGATAACCTTATTGCCGCATGAGAAAAATCACACGCCGTCGATTCGGCAAAACCTTTGCTGGCGCCGCCGCAGCTGCCTTTGCCGGCGCTTCCTTCCCCAAGATCGCGTTAGCGCAAATGCCTACACCGGGCGCCCTCCGATTCCCACCCAATTTCATGTGGGGTTGCGCCACGGCTTCCTATCAGATTGAGGGTGCTGTACTCGAAGACGGACGCAAACCCTCGGTCTGGGATACCTTTTCACACACGCCGGGCAAAACTTTTCAGGGTGAAACCGGCGATGTCGCGGATGATTCCTACCACCTCTACAAAGAGGACGTGAAGTTACTGAAGAGCTTGGGCGCGAAATGTTATCGCTTCTCCATTTCGTGGTCACGCGTCTTTCCCGATGGCACCGGCCAGCCGAACGAAAAAGGCCTCGATTACTACCAGCGCGTAGTCGACGAACTGCTCAAGAACAACATCGCTCCCTACATCACGCTCTTCCACTGGGACCTGCCGCAGGCTTTGCCCGGAGGCTGGCAGTCACGCGACACTTCGAAAGCGTTCGGCGATTACGCAGGTTTTATTTCCCGCCATCTTTCCGATCGCGTCGGCCACCTTTTCACCACCAATGAGTTCATCTGCTTCACTGACAAAGGCTACAAGGACGGAAAGTTTGCGCCGGGCCTGAAACTGCCTGACGACCAGGTAAATCAGATTCGCCATCACGGTATCTTGGCGCACGGCATGGCAGTGCAAGCGATTCGGGCAAATTCCAAACCGGGCACGCAGATCGGTCTTGCGGAAAATGCAGTGGTCTACGTGCCGGTGATCGAGGATTCCGAGCAGATCGAAGCTGCGCGCAAAGCCACCCGCGAGGAAAATGCACAATTCCTGACAGCGGTGTTGGAAGGCAAGTACACCGACGGCTATCTGCAACGCGAAGGCGCGAATGCTCCCAAGGTCGAGGCCGGGGACATGAAAATCATCGGCAGCCCGCTCGATTTCGTTGGCCTCAACGTATACACGCCCGAGTATGTGCGCGCCGACTCCTCACCGGCCGGCTACACAATAGAGAAGCGCCAGACCTCCTATCCGCGTATGGCTTCGGACTGGCTTTATATCGGGCCTGAGGTGATTTACTGGGCGGTTCGCAACGTCAGCGAAATTTGGAAGCCGCGCGCACTCTACATCACTGAGAACGGTTGCTCCGCCGATGATGTCGTGACCGCTGACGGCCGGATTGAGGACACCGACCGGATTATGTATCTGCGCAATCATCTGACGCACCTGCATCGCGCAGCTTCCGAAGGGTATCCGATCAAGGGTTATTTTTTATGGAGTCTGATGGATAACTTCGAATGGGCGGACGGTTACAGCAAGCGCTTCGGCCTTCACTATGTAGACTTCAAAACCCAGACGCGCACGCCGAAGCTAAGTGCGGAGTGGTATCGGGAAGTGATTGCGCGGAATGCGGTCGAGTAATGGCGTGCGGCGTCAGCTACCTGGGCCGAGCTTTACTGCGCGTGAATCCAATTGTTGAACGCGAGGCCCAATCCGTCCTGATTGAAGCCAACTCGTGTCCGAACGATTCCCCATCACGATCCCTGTTGCGCCGGACGATGTGGGCAAGCGTCTCGATCAGTTCCTCGCCTCGCGCCTGGGGCACGTCAGCCGCGCACGCGTGCAGCAGCTTATTTCCGAAGAAAAAGTCTTAGTGAACGATGTCGCAGCAAAGACTTCTCTGAAGCTGCGCGGCGGCGAGATCGTTAAAGTTCTAGGGAATACGCAGAGGCCGCCGCTCAAGGCCGTCGCTGAAGATATTCCCCTCGACATCGTTTACGAAGACGAAGATCTCGCGGTCATCAACAAGCCTGCAGGAATGATGGTGCACGCCGGCGCGGGCGCGACCGACGATGCGCGCAATCGTGGGACGCTCGTGAATGCGCTGCTCCATCATCTAGAAAGTTTGTCGAGCGCCGGCGGCGACTTGCGGCCGGGAATTGTGCATCGTCTGGATAAAGAGACCAGCGGATTAATTGTGGTCGCAAGAAATGACGAGGCGCATCGCAAGCTGAGCGCGCAGTTTGCCGCGCGCGAGGTGAAAAAGAAATACGTGGCTCTGGTGCACGGCTGGGTGAAGAAAGATTCTGGAACGATCTCGCAGGGCATCAGCCGCGACCGCGTCCGGCGCACGCGGATGACGACGCGGCTTGAGGGCGGGCGCGTGGCGGTGACGCACTATCGCGTCGTCCGGCGTCTTGATACGGAGTTTGGAAAATTTACGCTGCTCGATGTAAAGATCGATACCGGCCGCACGCACCAGATCCGGGTGCACGTGGCGGCGATGGGAAATCCCGTCGTGGGCGATACGATCTATGGCGCCCCGAGACAGGCACGTGGCAAATCGGCGGCGATCAGTTTGCCGCGAAATTTTCTGCACTCCGCCGCACTGGAATTCCGCCATCCGCGAACCGGCGAGACGATCGCTCTGAAGAGCGAACTGCCGCGGGAGTTGAGAGAGTTCTTGAGAAATGTGGAGGAGGACTAGGCGACTGCCATCGAGCTGCGCTCGACTGGACAGCTGGGGGATGCTGTCCCCACATTCTAAGGCCTGACAGAACTCAGGGCGGCCAGGCTGTGCCATTGCGGATATAATAAACATCAAATGAGGGGCTTTTGCTGTAGAAACGTCTTTCCCGGAATTTCGGCCGTGTGCGCGGCGATTGTGCTGGTCGCGGCAGCATTACCCAAGGCCGCAGTCGCACAGGCAGAAACTGCACCGGCGGCGCAGTCCTCACCCCAATCGTCGCCGCAATCCGCGGCGCAGTCATCGTCTAGTCCATCCGTGACAGCTCCGGCAGAAACGCAGCAGACCGCGCCGCAGAGTTCCTTAAACAAGAATTCCGACGATTCGGCCACCGAATCCGGTGATATCCCACGAATTAAAGTTGGCATCAACGAAGTGAATGTGGTCTTCACGGTGACTGACAAGCACGGTAAACGCGTGACTGATTTGAAGCAAAACGATTTCCACATCGTCGATGATCGCAAGCCCGCAGTCGAGATCCGGAGCTTTCGCGCAGAGGCGAATTTGCCGCTGCAGGTGGGCTTGCTGATCGATGCCAGCAATTCAGTGCGCGACCGCTTCAAGTTTGAGCAGGAGTCGGCGATTGAATTCCTGAATCAAACGGTGCGGCGAAGCTACGATCAGGCCATGGTCGTTGGCTTTGACGCCACTCCGGAAGTTACCCAGGATTTTACTGACGATACCCAAAAGCTGGGGCACGGCGTGCGCGAGTTGCGGCCCGGTGGCGGTACTGCTTTGTATGACGCGCTTTACTACGCGTGCCGCGACAAGCTGCTCAAGAAAGCGCAATCGGGGCCAACGCGGCGGGCCATCATCTTGCTGAGCGACGGCGAGGACAATTTGAGCCACGTCACTCGTGAAGAAGCGATTGAGATGGCACAGCGGGCCGACGTGATTGTGTATACGATCAGCACGAATGTGACAGGCAGCCACGGACCGGGCGACAAGGTGCTGGAAAGGATCGCGGATGCGACCGGAGGGCGGGCGTTTTTTCCCTTTCAGATTCGTGATGTAGCCAATGCGTTTGCCGAAATTCAAGATGAACTGCGTAGCCAGTATGCCGTTTCCTATAAGCCGGCGAACTTCAAGGCGGACGGTCACTTTCGTACGATCGAGATTGTAGCTAATGACCGGAAGACCTTCCGGGTGAGAGCCAGGCGCGGATACTTCGCACCGACCTCGCAGTAGGCAAACCGGCTTCCGACTTCCGACTTCCGACGCTTGGCCTACGGGTTTCGGATTTGGTCAGCTAAGATCGCTCCTCTTCACGAGCAAGTTGATGCCAGGATATTCGGGAACGCCACTGCCGAAGAAATTGGGGATCAAGGAGGGGTTTCGCGTGCAGTTGGCGAATGCTCCGCCGGACGTGCGTGTGGAGTTGCGCGAGTCGTTGGCGGGATGCGACCTCGCAGAGCCGCAGCGGCGAAGCACCCTCGATTTCGCGATGATCTTTACCAAGTCTCGAGCGCAATTGACCAGTGAGTTTTCGCGGATCTCAAAATTGCTCGCCCCCGCAGGAATGCTCTGGGTCAGTTGGCCAAAGAAGAGTTCAGGAGTAGCGACGGACTTGGACGAAAACCTGGTGCGCGGAATCGGACTCGACGCGGGCCTGGTGGACGTGAAAGTATGTGCCGTTACAGAAGTATGGTCAGGGCTGAAGTTCGTGCGCCGAGTTAAGGACCGAAAAGCAATCGGCACCCAACGCAGAAAGCCCTCGGCAACAGCCCGTTGACTGTCCCGAGGGTTCTGGTCCCGCAACCCTTTTTTTGAAGCCACTGTCGAGCCCGCGCGCCGGCGATGAAGCCGGTTAGCTCCCCCGGCGAACGTGGCTCGAAAGTCTATGCTGTTCTGGCGCCCATCAAGAGGTGCGCCACAAAGGAAATGACTGCGAACAAAAGCAACAGGTGAATCAGTCCGCTGGCCACATGGAACATCAAGAATCCGCCGGCCCACAAAATCAGCAGCAGCAGAGCAATCACAAGGAAGGGTCCGAGTCTCATTACCGCCTCCTAAACGAATTATTCAAACTCAAATCTTCCGCCAAGCTACCCATCGTTTATATGGCGGGCGGCAAAAAGGCGATATCGGCAGAAAACTGTAAATCCCGAAAACGTTGCTGGTAGGGACAAACTGCAGAATAAGGAGCCCGCATGGTGCGAGTGGGGTTGATTGGATTTGGATTGGCGGGGCAGGCGTTTCACGCGCCTGTAATCCGCGGCGTCCCGGGGATGGAATTGGCTTGCATCCTGGAGCGCAGGGGAACGCGGGCGCGGGAGAAATATCCTGATGTGCGAGTCGTGCGAACGCTCGAAGAATTGTTGGCGGATAAGACCATCCAACTCTGCGTGATCGCGACCCCCAACGATTCGCACTTTGATTTGGCGAAGGCATGCCTGTTGGCGGGCCGCGATGTTGTGGTAGACAAGCCGTTCGCGCCGACACTCGCTGAATCCGAGAAATTGGTTCGGCTTGCGTCTGAGCGGGGACGTTTGATCACCGTCTACCAGGATCGTCGATGGGATGGCGATTTTCAGACTGTGAAGAAGATTATCGAGTCGGGCAGACTTGGGACAGTTGTGGAGTATGAGTGTCGATTCGATCGATTTCGTCTTGAGCCGAAAGCGAATGCGTGGCGGGAACGGGCAAACCAGCCCGGGGCTGGCGTTCTGTTTGACCTGGGCCCGCATGTGCTCGATCAGGCCTTAGTCTTGTTTGGCGAGCCGGGGGCCGTTACCGCATCCGCGTTCTGCGAGCGGGAAACGTCACAGGTGGATGATTCGTTCGATGTTTGCCTGGAGTATCCCGGGTTGCGGGCCATGGGCCGGGCACGCATCCTCGCCTTTGCGCCGGGACCACACTTTCTGATTCATGGAACCAAGGGATCGTTTGTGAAATATGGATTGGATCCGCAGGAGGCACGGTTGCGTGGAGAGAATTCTCCCCACGGCACCGATTGGGGTGCGGACTGGGGAGTAGAAGCGGAAGAATTGTGGGGAACATTAAGTCTGGTGGGCGAGCCCAGCGTGAAAGTGAAAACGGAACGCGGCGATTATCGCGATTTCTACGCCAATGTGCGGGACGCGATTGAAAAGAAAGCGCAGTTTGAGGTGACGCCGCAACAGGCACTGCGCACGATGCGGGCGGTGATGCTGGCCCACAAGAGCAGCCACGAGCGGCGAACGGTGGCGTGGGAAGAGGCGGTGGAGTAAGTATCTGCCGGAATCCACGGCGCCTACACGAAATCGCGCCGCACCGGATGGTCCACGATGATGGCTCGGCCATCTGTGAGGGCCTTGACCGAATGGCGGGCATTCGCCTGCACGATGGCAACCACGCCCGGTCGCACGACCTCCACTACACCTTCGATGGTCACCTCGAGTTCGCCCTCGATCACTTCATACACTTCTTCTTCAGGATGGAAGTGCTCGTGGATCGACGCTCCGCGAGTGAAGTCATAGTGCGCGAATGTCATGTTCGCTGAATGGAAGTAGCGTCCATGCCAGCCGGGCAACCGCTCAATGACGTCAAGGTTGCGAGTATCCACAAAAGGCATACGGCCTCTCGAAACATCGTAGCATGCTGGTCAGCGTCCGGGACGAAATCGACGGCCTGGGTGATCTTTCAGGAAGGCTTCATGTGGCTGTGATATTGATCCTACTTGTCCTGCGCGGGCGTCAAATCCGCAACGCCGCGCTGGTAGCATCTTGTCCAAGGCCCTTGAGTGAGATACCACGTCTTATGGATATCGCTGCCATGCATGGTCGCCGCCACGGTGGCTCTTTCGTCCTTGGCACTCCATGCCCAAACTCTCGACCACTCTGCTCACGCGTCATCCAAAAGTCTTACCGAGGATCAATATTCCACCTCGTCTTCCCGGGCCATATCCGGAACCGTATTCGATCCCTCGGGAGCCGCGATCGCCAATGCGCAGTTGTCGCTGCTCAGCTCGGGCGACAAATTAGTGGCGCAGACGGCGACAGATAGCTCCGGCTCCTTTCGCATCGATCGCGTCGCACCTGGCAACTACACGCTGGACTTTCAGGCGGGGGGTTTCCGCGAGACCCGCGTCAGCGTAAACCTAGGCGCAAAACGTCAGTCTCCCATTCGCGTTGTGATGCAGATCGCAGTCCTCAACCAAAGCGTCACTGTTGCCACCGGAGATTCCGTTCCGCTCGTCAGCACTGAGAATTCTGCCAATCAAAATGCAAATACCATCGACCGCAACGCGCTGGACCGCGTCCCGGTCTTCGATCAGGATTACATCACCACGATGTCGCGCTTTCTCGACGACAATGCCACAGGAACTAACGGCGTCACGCTGGTGGTGAACGGAATCGAGGCTAATGGACCCGGGGTCACTCCCTCCGCCGTGCAGGAAGTAAAAATAAACAACAATCCTTACTCCTCGCGCTTCTCGCGTCCCGGCCGCGCTCGCCTGGAAATCGTCACCAAGAGCGGTACGGCAAATTATCATGGCTCGTTAAATTTCCTGTTTCGCGATTCAATCTTCGATGCGACAAACGCATTCGCTCTGGTTAAGCCTCCCGAGCGCCGCCAATATTACGAAGGATCTGTCACCGGACCGATAGGTCACAGCAAGCACAGCAGCTTTCTATTGGCGCTCGATGAAGACTTGTTGGACCAGCAGGCGGTCGTCGATCCTACTGCCCTGGCTTCGGCGGAAGCACTCGGCTTCGGTACGGTCCCTCAGACGGTCGCCAATCCTACGCACCATTTCTTTGGTTCTGGACGCATCTTTCACGACTTCTCCAATGGCGATCAGTTCTGGATCGGATACTCGTACGAACATCGATCGGTGGAAAATCAGAACGTTGGCGGAACAACACTTCCGAGCGCCGGGGTTGACACCCATTTTCTTGAACACGAGATCAACGTGAGTGATCTTCACCAGTTTTCGCCGCACTGGCTGAACCAGATAAGATTCCTGGTCGGCCACTTCGACAATTCTGTTTCGAGTATCGATGCCGCTCCTCAACTCGCCGTATCCGGACTCTTCACCGCCGGCGGGGCGCAAGCCGATTCGCGCCGCACCGAATATCACTTCGACGGCACCGACTTCTTTACCTACGCCAACGGTAAGCATCAGCTCAGCTTCGGTGTCGATATACCGGACATCAGCCGCCGCGGCCTTGACGATTTCACTAATCGTGCGGGCACGTATACATTCGCCAGCAGCGCCGATTTCACTGCCGCCATTCCAACGACCTATCTGCTCCAAACAGGGCAGGGGCATGTTGTCTTTTTGGAGAAAGTTATTTCAGGATTTTTTGAAGACAACATCCGTGTGAAGCCGAATTTTTCTGTTTACGTCGGCGTTCGCTACTACTGGCAGAATTATTTTCACGACGAGCCCCATAACTTCGCTCCGCGCCTCAGCTTCGCCTACGCTCCCACCGCCGACGGCAGGACAGTCATTCGTGGAGGCGCCGGCGTTTTCTACGATCGCACCGGCCCGAGCCCCATCGGCGATCTCCTTCACTTCAACGGTGTGAACCTGCTGCGCTTCATCGTCGATCTACCTTTGGCTTCCTATCCCATTAGTCCTGCGGTCCTAGCCGAGGTCCCCACCAGTGTGGTCACGCTCGATTCACACGCCCGTACCCCTTACGCCCTCCAATTCAGCATCGGAGTCGATCGCCAAGTCACTGCGAAAAGTACGTTCAGCGCGGTCTACATCGGCAATCGCGGCATTGATGTTTTCCGCTCCATCGACGCCAACGCCCCGGTGCTTGTAAAAGCGAATTACGTGGCGCCGGATCCAAATCTCGGCCAGACTCGCCAGATTCAGTCTGAGGGATATCTCAAAGGCAACGCGCTCGAACTCACTTTCCGCGGCAAGCCCAGCAAATATTTTGCCGGACAAATTCAATACACGCTCAGCCGCACCTACAACAACACCAGCGGCATCACGTTTTTCCCGGCCAACAGCTACAATCCCGGTGCCGACTGGGGACGCTCCGACAATGACCGTCTCCATAAGTTCGATTTGCTCGCTTCCAGCCAGCCGACTCGTTTCTTCACCGTTGGCGCCTCCCTCTCGCTCTATTCCGGCAAGCCCGTCGACATTACTACCGGCGCCGACAACAACCACGACGGCATCATCAACGATCGTCCCCCCGGCGTCAGCCGCAATACCATGAATGGTCCCGGTACCATTAATCTCGATCTGAATCTTTCTCACGACTTCCCGCTCTCGAAGCGCAAGAAAGAAAACAGAGTCTTGTCCGTGGCGCTAAATTCTTTTAATGTCCTCAACCATCCCAATTACCTCACCTACATCGGAACAATCTCGTCTCCGCTATTCGGTCAGCCAGTCGCCGCTCAACCACCCCGCCGCATGCAGTTAGATGTGCAATTCAAGTTTTGATGAGATTGTGTGAAGGGCTGCTCCCTCAGGGCAGGCTCTGCCCGCCAAGGCGTGCGGCAGACATCTCACGACAGCAAACGGGAGTGCCATCGCAGATTCCTGGCGGGAGTTTCTGGTTGCATCGAAAAAGCGACGGTGCCGCGCATCACTTTCTGCAGTGCCGCCTGGAATTTCTCCATCTCTTCATGGGTACCGACTGTGATGCGAGTGCAGGTGGGCAGGACGGGCCAGACGCGGCCGATGAAAACATTTTGCTGGGCCATGGCGTCGATCACCTGTTTGGCCGGGCGTTTAGTGTCAAGCAAAAAGCAGTTCGACTCCGAAGCAGTGTAGGAGTATCCGTTGCGGTCGAGCCACTGAAAAGTTTCCTGGCGGATGGTGGCGTTTATACGTTTGCGCTCGGGAACGAGGCGTGTGTCTTTGAGGCTTGCCGTGGCGGCCACAACGGCGGTGATGGGCATGAAGTTCCAGCCGGCGGCGTTCATGACTTTTTCGAGCAGATCGGGACGGGCGATCGCGAATCCGCAGCGCAGCCCGGCCATGCCGTAGGTTTTCGAGAAGGTGCGAAGCACAACGACGTCCTTGCCGGCCTTGACTAGATCGAGCGTCGATGGCGCATCGCAGAAGTGAATGTAGGCTTCATCAACCATCACGATCGAACCCTTGGGTTTGTTTTCAACCAGGTACTCAACATCGGCGTGCGGAGTGAGCGTGCCCGTAGGATTGTTGGGATTGCAAATGTAAAAGAGTCCAGCGTTCGGCGCAGCTGCGATCATGGCCTTGACGTCATGAGCATAGGTTTTGGTCAGAGGAACTTTGACCACGCGTGCCTGCGTCGCCGCGGCCGCATGCATCCCAGCTTCGTAACCCGGATCGGCGGTGACGTAGCTCTTCTGCGGCGAGGTGAAGGCGACAACCCCGAAGTGCAGCGGCGGGGTTGAACCGGGAAATACGTGCACCCACTCCGGGTTGAGGCCTTCCAGTTGCGCGAAGGTGTGAACCAGGTCGTCGGTGAGATTATCGCAGTAGCGGCCGCCTTGGGGAATGATGGCGGACATGGCATCCCGCGCCGATTGGCCTGGGCCGAGCGGATTCTCGTTCGAGTCGATAAACACGCCATCCGTGGTGAATGGTCTGTGCGCCGCAGCGGCGGCGAGCATTGGCTCGGTGACCATGTGAAAGGCGGTGGCTGCGGCTGAGAGTTGTAGAAACGAGCGGCGAGAGAAAGGCGAAAGATTTTGGGATGGCACGGCGCACCTCCGGTTAATCCAACCAGATAAAGACAGCGTCATACAGGCTAAATCTTTTTCGCGCCAAGCGATAGGGGATCCGGCGAATTTCAGAGACAAGCCAAACAAAGGCAGGTTTGCGCCAGACGCAACGCTATTGTGGCAGCGGTACACAGCGGGCGTTTTAGATGCAAGTTCTTTCACACTTTCGCGACCAGTGGAAACGGGTATAGAGTGGACGCCGCGTTTGGAAGGTCGGGGAGCTGAAAGAAAGCCCGGAAAGGAAGGTAACTTGACCTGTTTTCGGGATCTCATTCCAAGGCTCTCCCCGAACGCAGCGCGCTAGGTCCAGTTCGTATTGCATATTATGCGAAAGGAGAAAACACAATGAACAAGAGTGTGCTGAAAGGCGCAGGACTCGTTGTCCTGTTCGTTGGTATCTCTGTCCTGTGTTGGGCGTGGGTGTTTCCCGGCAGGATGACTGGTGGTGGCAGCGTGTTCGTCACGCCTGATAACATGGAAGTGAACGCAAATGGTGGGACCGATACATTCCGAGTGACGCACGGTTTCGAGATCCACTGCGGGTCCGATAGCGATCCCGCCGGGCCAGGGCCCAACAACCTCGAGATAAACTGGCCGGGCCACCAGTTCCACATGAAAAATCTCACGCTGGGCCATTGTGAATGCAACCACAACCTTCTGTCTCCTCATCCACCCTCGGCAGGGTTCAACGAGTTTATCGGTGCGGGGACGGGAAGCCTAGACGGTGTAGATGGCGCCTCCATCTCGTTCGACTTTACTGATCAAGGCGAGCCCGGCACAGACGACACGGAGTCCATGATCATATTGGACCCCGACCACTTGCCTGTGCTCAGCTTTGGCACCACGAAGCTAACGTTCGGCAACCAGCAAGCTCACAGCGGTTCTGGAGTACCTGCTTGTAACAAATAGCCATGCGCGGAGAAATTAGTTCAGATGGCAACCACTCGGCAGCACTGTCGAGACAAGAAATAGAATCAACCTTAGTTCGGAAGAATTCAGGAGACTTGCCACATTCTTCGTAAACACGCGGGCCAGCTCGAAAAGGGCTGGCCTTTTGTGTCACCGGGCAGCAGTGCCGTTCCAGACGCGCCATCAGAAGCTACTGCGGCAGCGGCTCCCTCGGCGTGGCGTAGTACCCTGCACGGGTCTGGATTTTGTAGTTCTGTTTGTTCTTGATTTCCAGCTTACGATAGCTACCGTCCAGTACGGTGTTAATGGGAGTGTAGCCCAAGTTGTACTGGCTGCGCAGTTCGGCGGCGATCTGGTCAAAGGCCTCCCGCAGCTTGTCGAACTTGTTGCCCACATTGATGACGCGACCTCCGGTCGCCTCGGTGAGCTTGTGCATTTCGCCCTCGCCGGAGTAACCCACCTGAAACGAACCGTAAAAGCCCCGGTCAGCGCACAGCAATACATACACGATGGCATCGGCCTTCTGAGCCGCTTCGATGGCGTCTCTTATTTTGAGCCGGCTGCCTTCATCTTCTCCGTCAGTCAAAAGGATCATAGCCTTGCGGCCAACTTCCTTGGCCAGCATGTCATGCGCGGATAGATAAACCGCATCATAGAGAACAGTCCCAGCCTGATTGCCGGTCGGCACGGGATTTCCCGCGCCCGGCACTGGGTTCACGTAGCCGGTATTAATTTTGACTTTGTTGAGGGCAGCCTGCAGCCGGTGGACGTCACGGGTGTAGTCCTGCACCAGCTCCGCATCCACGTTGAAGTCGATCACGTACGCTTCGTCTTTATCGGTAAGAATCTGACGGAGAAACGCTCCGCCGACTTGTTTCTCCATGTCGAGGACGTTGCGCTGGCTGCCCGACGAATCAATGAGGATGCCGAGGGTGAGCGGCAGGTTCGTTTCCGCGGCGAAATACTTTATCGTTTGTGGCTTACCGTCTTCCAAGACCTCGAAGTCGTCCTTAGTCAGATTGGGGATGAGGGCGCCGTGCTTGTCTTTCACATTGAAGAAAAGACCGACGACGTTGACGTTTACTTTCAGAGTTTCGGCGGGCCCCTGCTGGTCCTCGGGTTTTTGGGCATCGGCAGGTTTCTGGCCTGCCGGGCTTTGCGTATCAGACTTAGGGCCTGGCGGAATCGAAGAACCCGGATCTTGGGCCGAGGCGCGCAGCGCACCAACCGACAAGGCTGTGCAGCAGAGGATCAGGAGAAACAGGACGGGCGCAGTCAATGCCGTGATAAATCTTTCGTAAGCCGACAACTTTGTCATGCGATGATTCCCTCTAAGGGTTTTTGTTAGTCTAATCCCAGGAGTTAGATGCACCAAATGGTAAGGTTCGGGCATCCCAAGCAGAGGAGGGTGATCTTTTCTGGCAGGGATCGAGACATATGGGACGGACGGCTCTAAAAATAATTGTAAAATTGGGAACGGACGGTATTTGTGACCGCTGAAAAGACATCCAGGGAAAAGAAGCGCTGGAGTAGGCTGAACCGGCTGGCATTGGCGCTCGTCTTCGTTTTGGCATTACTTGGCGGATGTCTTGGGGTTTTGGAAACCGGGGCGCAGACCGCTGGCATCCAAACGCAGTCGTCCTCAACTCAGTCGCCCCAAACTCAGTCAGCCCAAACTCAGTCAGCCCCAGACGTTCCAGACGCCCCCTCAGCGGTGCAACCGCCGTCGGAAGCCCCGGCGCCACCGCCTCCGGCGCGTCCGCCGGAGGAAAAAAAGCCCGCGCCCGTCGAGAGAAATCCGTGGACCAACCAGCCCGTTAACAAGACCGAAACCGAGCCCGGCAGCGAGCCCGCCGAAGAAACGTCCGCTCCGCCTCCAATGCCACCCGTGAAAACTGTAACGCCCGGTACCTCAAACAAGCCTGGCTCGAACCCGCAGGATCAGCTTTACACGTTAGTGGTTCACAGCAACTTTGTGCAGGTTCCGGTTACCGTGAAATTCAAAGACGGGCGCCCGGTTGATGGACTCCTCTCTACGGACTTCGCCGTATACGAGAACGGAGTCAAACAGAAACTCACCTTCTTCAGCGCGGACCCCTTCGCGCTGTCGGTCGCCATCGTTCTCGATCTGGGCATGCCCGATGCGGCCGTACAGGAAGTGAACCAGACGTTCTCGGCGCTGGTGGGCGCTTTTGCTCCGTATGATGATGTGGCGCTCTACACCTACAGCAGCACCGTGAGCCAAGTCAGCGATTTCACGGGAGCCAAGCAAAAGCTGGTCGCCCTCCTGAATCAGATGAAGAGCGTTCGCGGAAGCAACAACGGCGTGCCGGTGACGAGCGGTCCCATGCAATCGGGCCCCATTATTAACGGCATTCCGGTGGGGCAGCCGACGCAGCCCGTAAATACGCCGCCGAAAGAGGCGCACGTGCTGAATGATGCCATTCTTCAGGCGGCGCTCGACCTGCGCAAACGCGACCGGACCCGCCGAAAGATCATCTTCGTAATCAGCGATGGCCGCGAATACGGCAGCAAAGCGAGCTACAGCGATGTACTTCGGGTGCTACTGTCGAATGAAATTCAGGTAAGGGCGGTCGCAGTATCAAGCGCGGCTCTGCCACTCTACGACAGGCTGGAGCGGCTACGCTTGCCAAAACAGGGATACGACAACATCCTGCCGAAATATACCTACGCTACCGGCGCAGGCCAGCCGTACGCCAAGCTTACGCGCAACACGATCGAGGATGCGTACGCCGATGCCATGAGTGAGGCGCGCAACCAGTACACCCTGGGTTACACCCCAGCACCGCCCAAGACTCTAACCAGATCAGCCAAACGCGAGATCGAAGTGCGAGTAGATCATCCCGGACTCACGATTGAAGCCAAGGATGGATACTATCCAGCACCGGCAGCACGGTGAGTCCCGACTGTTTCCCACCCCCGGTCCACAGTTCCCCGTATCCTGCCCCGGCGGGGGTCACCTGAGTAACCTGCCTGAATTCGCCGTGTGTGATATAAAAGCCCGAAGCCCCCATAGGGATATTTTTGGCGCTGGGCGCGCGCGATGGTGCGCAGCCTGCGCTTTTTGAGGAAAGCCTTGAGTTTCATCAACTTCGCAGCCCGCGAGATTAATTGCAAGATCGTATACTACGGCGCAGGGCTGGGTGGCAAAACTACGAATCTGCAGGTGATCTACCAGAAGACTGCGGAGCAGCAGAAGGGCAAGATGATTTCGCTTGCTACTGAAACTGAACGCACACTTTTCTTCGATTTCCTGCCTCTCGACTTGGGATCGGTGCGGGGTTTCAAGACGCGAATCCATCTTTATACCGTGCCCGGCCAGGTGTTCTACGATGCCAGCCGCAAGCTGATTCTGCGCGGTGTCGATGGCATCGTCTTCGTCGCCGACTCGCAGGAACAACGCATGGACGCCAACGTGGAAGCTCTCGACAACCTGATGTCGAACCTGAAAGAGCACGGCTACGACTTCAATAAGATTCCCTACGTCCTGCAGCTCAACAAGCGTGATCTGCCAAACATTCTGACCGTGGAATCGCTCAGCAAAGAACTGCGCAAGAAGAATGAGGCGGTCGTCGAAGCGGTAGCCTTCCAGGGCAGCGGGGTTTTTGAGACGCTAAAGGAAATCGCCAAGCAGGTGCTGACGGAGTTGAAGGCCGGCGGGTAGGAGAGCAGTTCTCAGTTCTCAGTTCTCAGTTCTCAGTTCTCAGTTCTCGGTTTCCGGTTTCTAGTTCCGTTTTCATTTCCTGCCTTCAGTTCCCCAACTCTGGTGTCTTGCATACGTGAAAGAGCGGAAGCCTCAGCGCCGCATAAGCTGTTTGAGAATCGGTCGGGCGTCAGCCCTACTGGGACGGTTGCGTTGACTCTAAGTCGACAAACCGCCTAAGATGCACGCGCACCCCGCGACTCGGTGACGATCGCGATCTGAACACGTCCTAAATGTGCTGGAGGATCCATGAAATTTCCTTTCCGGTCGCTCGTCTTCCTCATCTTCATCTTGGCCACTACTGCGGCCTTTGCGCAAAGCGATCAGATCACTCCCAACGAAAACCTGGCCGCAGAGGGGATTCCGAAGATCCCTGCCGCATTGGCCGAAAGCGCCAGTCGCTACAGCGACTATCGCACCGCCGCCTTTAACAGTTGGCACCCAAGTCGCCGCGAGATGCTGATCGAAACCCGTTTCGGCGACACCAACCAGGTACATCAAGTGAGGTTCCCAGGCGGTGCGCGCATTCAGCTTACGTTTTTCCCTGACCGAATTGCCTTCGCGTCGTACCAGCCGGTGAATGGCGGCTCCTTCCTCTTTCTCAAAGACGTAGGCGGAGGTGAATTCTTCCAGGTGTATCGGTACGATCTCGCGACCGGCGATATTACTCTGCTCACCGATGGCAAGTCGCGGAACACGGGCCCGCGCTGGTCCTATCAGGGAGACCGCATCGCGTATGGCTCGACGAAGCGCACGGGAAACGACGTCGACATTTGGGTGGTGAACGACAATGACCCCGCCAGTGCACGCATAGTGGCGCAGATGGAAGGGGGAGGCTGGGCCATTTCTGACTGGTCGACAGACGGTAAGCAGTTGTTGGCGACTAATCAAATCTCCGCCGCGGAGACGTATGTCTGGCTGGTTGATGTATCCTCCGGCAAGAAAGAATTACTCACGCCGAAAACCGGCGGAGAAACCGTGGCGTACAGCAATGCCCACTTCGCCAAGGATGGGAAGGGCGTCTACTTTACCAGCGATCAGGACTCCGAGTTTCAGCGGCTCGTTTATCTCGACCTCGCCAGCCGCAAGACTGCTGTGTTGACTCCTTCCTTGAATTGGGATGTGGAGGAGTTCGACCTTTCCAGCGACGGGAACTGGATTGCCTTCGTGTCCAACGAAGACGGCATCAGCGTCCTGCATGTCTTCGATGCGAAAACCAAAAAAGAGGTGCCAGTGCCCAAGCTGCCAGTGGGCGTGTTATTTGGCATCCAATGGCGCAAGAATAGCCGTGAGGTTGGCTTCTCGCTCAGTTCCGCCAGCCGCACCTATGACGCTTATTCGGTCGACGTAGCGTCGGGAAAGATCGAGCGCTGGACTACGAGCGAGACGGGCGGCCTCAACACTTCAGGATTCGCGGAGCCGCAACTGATTCACTGGAAGTCATGGGACGACCGCTCCATCTCGGGATTTCTGTACAAGCCGCCGGCAAAATTCACCGACAAACATCCCGTCATCATCGACATTCACGGGGGGCCGGAAGGTCAGGTGCGTCCCGACTTTCTGGGACGCGATAACTACTTCATCAATGAGTTGGGCATCGTCATGATCTTTCCCAACGTACGCGGGTCGACCGGATACGGAAAGACCTTTCAAAAACTCGACAACGGATTTCTACGCGAGGGCTCGTACAAGGATATCAATTCTCTTATAGATTGGATTCAGACGCAGCCGGACTTGGATTCAGGCAAAGTCATGATTACGGGCGGAAGTTACGGCGGTTTCATGACGCTGGCCGTGGCCACCAACTATAACGACCGCATCTGCTGCTCGGTGGATGTGGTAGGCCCCTCGAATCTGGTGACTTTTCTTGAGCACACGTCGGGCTACCGCAAGGACCTGCGGCGGGTGGAGTACGGCGATGAACGCGACCCGAAAATGCGCGAGTTCCTGGAATCGATTGCTCCCGCCAACAAGGCAAAGAACATTACCAAGCCGTTGTTCGTGATCGCGGGGCAGAATGATCCGCGCGTGCCCGCCAGCGAGTCGGCGCAGATGGTAGCGGTGGTGCGGAAAAACGGCACGCCGGTGTGGTGGCTTCTCGGCAAGGACGAAGGCCACGGCTTCGCCAAGAAGAAAAACCGTGACTTCGAGTTCTACGCCACGATTGAGTTCGTGAAGGAGTACTTACTGAAATAGGCGGAGGCGAACCCGCCGGCAAATCACGACGGTTCGGCGGACAAGGGATAGCATGTTACTGTACCCTGAACCGCACATCCGATCCCACGTGGCAAGGTCTAGTGATAGGTGAGGACGCCCCATGATTGGCTGACCCGGCCTGACGTCCAGTCAGCAGTTCGTCTAAAATGGCAGCCGCACAACAGTCGCAGGTTATCCGATCCTTCGTTGAAAAAGGCCATCATGCACAGACTATGTTCGTTATGGGCGTTGCTGTCTTTTTTACCTCTGTTAGTGCAACCCTCCTCTGCTCAGAATTTTTCCCTGCACGGCATCGACGTCAGCGATCTCGACCGCAAAGCTGATCCCTGCAACGACTTTTTTGAATTCTCCAACGGCACCTGGCGAACGAACAATCCAATTCCCGCTTCGATGACGCATTGGAGCAAGCGCTGGGCCGCCGGTGAGACATCGAAAGAAAAACTGAAAGATATTCTCGAAGCGGCTGCCGCGGACAAGAATGCGCCTAAAGGCAGCAACGAACAAATCATCGGCGACTATTACGGCGCTTGTATGGATGAGTCCCGCGTAAACGCCCGCGGCATGGAACCTTTAAAGCCGTGGTTTGCCCGAATCGACGCCGCCAGCAACATTCAAGAGCTGCAGCACATCATGGCCGATATGCACGACATCATGGTGGACCATCCTTTTGCATTCGGCAGCCAGCAGGATCCGCACAAACCCGCGTGGGTGCTGGCCGATATTGCCGCTAGCGGACTTGGTTTGCCGGATCGCGATTATTACTTGAAACCGGAAGCGCGCTTCAAGGAGGCGCGGGAGAAATATGCTGTCCACATCGCAGCAATGTTCAGGCTCGCAGGATCGGACGACAAAACTGCCGGCGACGCGGCCCAGACCATCGTGGCGATGGAAAGCAAGCTCGCCCAGGCTTGGCTCGAGAAGGCAGCCCTGCGCGATCCCGTGGCCACCGACCATAACACCACGTTCGCGCAATTGCAGGCGATGGCCCCGCACATTGACTGGGTGGAATATTTCAAGCACCAGCAGATTCCCCAAGATGTCGACATGAACGTCGACCAGCCCAAGTTTATGCAGGAACTCGACCGGCGGATGAGCGAGGAGCCAATCGCAAACTGGAAGGTTTATCTGAAATGGCATTTGCTGGATACGACCGCGCCGTATCTCTCCGCGCCTTTCGTGGAGGAGGACTTTTCTTTCAACGGAAAATATCTGAGCGGCGCCACCGAGAATAAGCCACGTTGGAAGCGCTGCGCCGAATCCACCGACCAATTTCTGGGCGATGCCTTAGGTCAGAAGTATGTCGAGAAATATTTCCCGCCGGAGGCCAAGGAGCGCGTACAGGAAATGGTGCGGAACCTGCTGGCGGCGATGCGCGACGACATCCTAAGCCGGCCCTGGATGAGTGACGACACCAAAGAAAAAGCGATGGCCAAGATCGCAACCTTTAATCCGAAAATCGGCTATCCCGATAAATGGAAGGATTACAGCCACCTCGAGATTCGGCGCGATGCGTTCTTCGAAGACGTTCTGGCGGGCCGCCATTTTGTCGAAGAGGACGATCGCCAGTTGATCGGCAAGCCCGTGGATCGCGGCCGCTGGGGTATGACGCCGCCCACTTCCAATGCCTATTACAACCCGCTGCTAAATGAAATTGTTTTTCCCGCCGGAATTCTGCAGCCCCCGGCCTTCGATTCCAAGGCGGTCGACGCGGTGAATTATGGCGCTATCGGAGTTGTCATTGGCCACGAGATTTCTCACGGCTTCGACGACGAGGGCGCACAGTACGATTATCTTGGCCGCCTGCGCAATTGGTGGACCGACTCCGACTTGAAACAATTCCAGGCTCGCGCGGCGTGCGTGGCCGATCAATTCGATAACTACTTTATCGAACCAGGCGTTCACCATAACGGGAAGCTGGTGCTGGGCGAAAGCATTGGTGACCTGGGCGGTGCCAAAGTCGCTTTGCTTGCCTATAGGAAGTCTCTGGAGGGGAAACCGCGTCCGCCGGATATCGACGGCTTTACTCCGGAGCAACAGTTCTTTATTGCCTGGGGCCAGTTCCGCGGCGATGCGATCCGCATCGAGTCACAGCGCCTGATGATGCAGACCGACCCGCATCCCGTCGCAAAGTATCGCGTGATCGGCCCCCTCTCGAACCTGCCGGAATTCCAAAGAGCATGGAGCTGCAAAGCTGACGCGGCGATGGTGCGGCCGGAGGAAAAAAGATGTGACGTATGGTGACGCGGCCCGAGCCGCTCAAACGCCGTTGCCCGATTTCGCAAAGTATTTCGATCAAACACCAAAAAAACTGATGTACTTCGCCTTTATGACGGCTATTCTAAAGTTTCGACTCTTGGCGACGGAGGTCAGAAGGTTGGACGATGAACGATCACTCCACCGAAAAGCCCGACTGGAAATTCCACGGCCTGCGTATTATTCGCAGCGGCGAACTCGACGGCAACACGCCGCAAACGCCGGGCATGACCCGCGCCGAAGCCATCTCGCACGCCCGAGTCGGCGCGCAAAAGGTCTGGGCTGGAACGGTGGTGGTTCACCCCAATGCCAGGACCGGCCCGCATCATCACGGCGAGCTGGAAACCGTGATCTACGTCGTGCGTGGCCGTGCCCGTTTTCGCTGGGGAGATCATTTGGAGTTCGTTGACGAAGCGGGCCCGGGAGACTTAGTGTACGTTCCTCCCTATGTTCCTCACCAGGAGCTGAACGCGCGCAAAGATCAGCCGGTCGAGGCAGTAATCGTGCGCAGTGGCCAGGAACCCATTGTCGTTAACCTGGACATTCCCAGTCCCGAGGACGTTCCTGACACATCGCAGCCCGATCCATTTCACTCGCCGCCGGGGAAGAATTTTCAGTAATTTTCAGACTCGGGTGACTGCCTGATTCCTTCGAGCATCCAAGTTTGGAGAGCAGGATACCAACCACGAAGGGCCAAACTTCGATCTAAGGATGCATGTGGCAACACAGCCCAATTCGGCTTCGGGAGGCGCGGAAGTCGATCACCTTTGGTGATTTGGATCGGAATACAGTAGGGGTTAAAGTTAGCTAATTCATGCACCTCCAATTGAAGTCGGGACTGCTAGCCCTCGGTTTTGCCGCTCTGGGGTGGGCGTCGTGCTGCTTTGGACAGTCTCGCCAGCAGACTCTGATCCCTGGTGGGGAACACCCGCCGACAGCCTCATCTGACGGTCAACCATCGGCTTCGTTGTCCGGAACTGTCACGGGAACAGTTGTGGATCAGAGCGGAGCCATTATCCCTGGAGCCCGCGTAACCCTGACGCGCGAGGATCCCACAAATGTAAATCGCTCAAAGGTAGATCCACCGAAACAGGCTCGAACAAAACAGGATCCACCTGGAGAAGACCAACCCTCCAGCGAGGAAGTGCTATCCGGCCTGGATGGGCAGTTTTCTTTCACCAATGTCGTTCCCGGACCTTTCCATCTGACCATTAAATCGGCCGGCCTCGCGACGCAAACCTATTCCGGAATCCTGCATCCGGGCGAGACCGACACCATCCCGCAGCTCGCATTACCCGTTGCCTCTAATTTTACAGAGGTCGAGGTTGGATTAACGCGCAGCGAAGTTGCCGAAGAAGCGGAGGAGCAGCTCAAGGTCGAAGAGAAGCAGCGTGTCCTGGGCGTTGTCCCAAATTTTTATGTCAGCTACCTTCCCCACGCAGCTCCGCTCACCTCGAAACAAAAGTTCAAGCTGGCCGCGAGATCGGTGATAGATCCGTTTACGTTTGTAGTAGTGGCAGGCTCGGCGGGAGTGGAGCAGTGGCAAAATCACTTCATCGGATATGGACAAGGCGCCGAAGGCTATGCGAAGCGCTTTGGCGCCGGCTATGCCGACACGGTTTCGGGAACATTCATCGGAGGCGCCATCCTGCCTTCGCTTCTCAAGCAGGATCCTCGTTACTTTTACAAAGGGACGGGCAGCGTGCAATCACGATTTCTGTATGCCATTGCCGCGTCCCTGATCTGCAAGGGAGACAGTGGACGATGGCAGCTAAACTACTCGAATATTCTCGGAAACTTGGCTGCGGGCGGAATCTCGAACCTGTACTATCCGTCCCAGGACCGCGACGGTGCCGAACTGACTTTCGAGAATGCAGCCATCGGAATCGGCTCCAATGCTGTCACTAATCTGCTTCAAGAATTTGTCATCAGAAAGCTGACCCCGAAGCTTCCCAGCCGGGAAGCTTCCAAACCACAGAGCGCCACCAGCAGCAACCCGCTCTAAAGTCCCGCTTGCCAACAAAGAAGATTGAAACGACTCGCGTCTCATACTTCTTACTTCAGGCCAGTGATCAAATCTCGAGAAGCGATACGATTATTGCCCGAGCTTTCATTGTCCGAGCTTTGCTTCCTCTACGGTCTGCCCACGAAAGTGGCGCTCGTAATCGAGAAACCAAATGAGAAACGCAAAGAAGAGCATCGGGAGAATAAGCCAGATCTTAATCGTAGCGAAGTCAGCCAAAATCGTTGCGCCCCCGACGACTGCCAACACATTGCGCAAGGAATCAAGAGCGGCCTCCCGATGGAGATTCTTTCCCCAAGCTGCCAGGGCCTTCCAGATGCCGATTATTTTCTTCATGTTACCCCTCGATTATGCAGATGACTTTTGATGAGTCGGGCTAAACGGCCTGAGGGTAAGCCGCATAGGGTGTCTCAAGTCAGACGAGATCCCCTCCCCATCCTTGAGTCATCCCCTAGGCCAGTAGAAACCCGGCGTGTACGGAATAGTTGTGCGCCCCCGATGGGTGATAAGTGCTGACGCCTGTTGCGCCGATAACTCGAGGGTCATGCCCAAAGTCTAGTATCTTGACGCAATCTGGCGATGTCCTTGATCGGCGCATTCCCGAAGAAGCGGCTGTATTCCCGGCTGAACTGCGAAGCACTTAGATAGCCCACGCGCTGACTCGCCGTACCCGCGTCCATCATTGTAGATAACATAAGACGCCTCGCCTCCTGCAGGCGCAGCACCTTTTGATAGTGCAGCGGGCTCATCGAAGTAACGGACTTAAAGTGTTCGTGGAAAGAGGATACGCTCATGTGCACCAGACCGGCCAAGTCTTCAACCTTCATGGGTTGAGAGAAGTTGGTGCGAAGCCAGTAAATGGCTTTCGCAACCCGGTCCACGCTGGACTCGGCAAAGCCCATTTGAGCTATGCGAACCCCAATCGGGCTGCGAAGCAGCCGGATCAAAATCTCATCCACGACGAGGGGAGCGAGTAGTTCAGCGTCGCCGGGTTTCCCCAGGCATTCCATCAATCTGGCTGCGGCGTTCACGATGCTCACGTCGGCCGGAGTTACGTAAACGGCGCGCCTCTCTTTCTCTTGCACTGGCGGCAGACCGTGCGGATACACCTTCAACACCAGATCGGCAATCCTGCGCGGCTCGAGGTCCAGCTTGAGAGCAAGGTACGGTTCGGAGTAGCTGGCTTGCGTGATCTGGGAAGCAACTGGCAGAGCCACGGAAAATACGATCATGCGCGAAGCGTCGTACTCGTACACATCTTGTCCCACGATGACGGTCTTCGCTCCTTGCGCGACTATGCACAACGAGGGCAATCGGACGGAATGAAAACATTCGGTGTTGATTCGTGAATAGCGACTCGCGTGCAAACCGGGGACGCGTAGCTCGAAACTGGCGTCATAAGGAGCATAGGCGGCTATCAGGCGGGCCAAGTTGGCCATGTCGGATTCGTTCGCATCCGGTTCATTGGCCACATGCCGTAGGGACACGACTTTGCCGTTGGTCTTCACGTCTTCCAGAATACCTCTTTTGGTGAGGTGAGGAGCGTTCCGTCTGGCCTCAGGCTTCTTTGCAGTTTATCTCGCGTGAGCGGCGCGGCGTTTCGGCTTTTCGTTTTCCTTTGCCGCGACGATGTCTCCCAAGCCACCGATCGCAATCGGCTCCTGATCCGGAAATTGAGCCACAAGAGTCAGGCTGCCTCCAACCGCCTCCACATAATTTCTCAGAGTGGAAAGCAACAAGTCGCTTCGCCTCTCCAGACGAGAGACCCCATCCTGACCCATATTGAGTGTGCGTGCCACAGTTTTTTGTGTTTTGTTGACGGCATGCCTGAGTTCTCGTAGAGACAGTTCGCGCGCTACCAATGCGCGGGTACGAGCCTCGATCTTTTCCCGCCTCTTTGCGCTGATCTCCTTGAGTTTCTGCTCTAAAGTCTTCATTGCTGCCTGGGCCCCTTCCTGGACGCTTTTGGCTTTAGGGACCTAAGGTGCCTGTCAAACCTCGCGTCCGCCACTTTGATGAGTTGCCGGTAAAACCGTTTCTGACTGCCTCCCGACTTGTCTCCTGCAACGAGCAATATGCCTTTTTGCTCGGGATCGAAAGCAAGCCAAACTCCATCTGCCGCTTTGAACCTCAGCTCCTTCATATTGTCGTGCTTTGATCCATGAAGAGTATCGGCGGTGGAGCGCTTGAGTTGTGGTCCGAATTTCTTCAGTAAACTAGCGTTCGCCAGCAGTTCGTCCTGGATCTCCGGCTCAAGCGCATTAAATTCCAGCTCGAATTCCGCGTGGAAATATATCTGCCACGGCACCTTCACATTATGGCTTTGGCGTCATATGTTGTCAAATATATATTTATCGGAAAGAGGTAGTTGAAAGAGCCGGTCAGACTGCGAGAGCGGTTTTGTTCGCACCGGAGGACACATTCGCGGCCGCTCGGAGGCCGGTCATCTGCTTAGCTCTACAACCATTATGGCGCTTATTGCGTCGGCACGAGGACGGCGACGTCAAGCTTTGAATAGTACTTCTTCACGTCTCTGGCCCCGTACTTCTCGCGGAATCTGTCGACCACGGACGTCACTCGCGCGGCGTCGGTGACAGGAACGGCCTGACATTCAGCTTCTGCGCCCCGCGCGTCAATCCGAATCACCCGGTTCTTGAGCACGTTCTTGTACCACTGTGTGTCTGACCCCTGTACCGGCAGTAGGTACAGTTTCTCGTCGTCCAATACGAACCAGACTGGGATCGAGATGGTGCGTCCTGACTTCCTGCCGGTGACACTGATGTTAATTTCGCGATACCGGGAAAGGCGGTCTCTTAGAGAGTCGTTCCGCGCTGGCATGTGCACCTCCTGCTCCTGACTACTAGCCTAAGACTACTTGCTTTCAGGCCTTAGAAAACAGCTCCTTCGCGATCATGATGGCGCTCATTGCGTTGGGCCAGCCTGAATAAAACGCGAGATGAGTGATTGCCTCGATCAGTTCCTGCTCTTTCACACCGTTTTCTACCGCTTTGCCGAGATGAAATCGCAACTGGTCCGAACGATTCAATGCAATCAGTGCGGCCACGGTTACAAGGCTGCGATCTCGCGGTTATAATTCCTTGCGTTCCCAGATGTCGTCGAAAAGCACCCGGTCAGTCAGTTCGACCAACTTGGGGGCAAAGTTGCCGATCATGTTCTCTGCTGCTTTTGATTGTTTACTCATAATATTTTCCTGTAATTTTGGCTCGGCTATTCAGCGGCCCACCAGTCTTTGCAGCTCCTCGGGGTACCGAGCACCTTGGACCGTGATCTTTGATGCGGCATTGTCGATTTGGTGGAGATCTTCAGCCGTAAGCTCGAGGGCAGCGGCTCCAATGTTTTCTTCCAGCCGATGCAGCTTCGTTGTGCCGGGGATGGGAACGATCCAGGGCTTCTGCGCCAGCAGCCAGGCCAGAGCGATCTGCGCAGGAGTCGCCTTCTTCTGCCTGGCGATGGCCCCGACCAGATCGACAACCGCCTGATTCGCCTTTCGGTTCTCCGGCGAGAAGCGAGGGACGATGTTGCGGAAATCACTTTTATCGAACTTCGTGTCTTGGCTGATCTTGCCCGTGAGGAAGCCTTTACCAAGAGGGCTGAACGGAACGAACCCGATCCCGAGTTCCTCAAGCGTCGGCAACACTCCCGCTTCAGGCTCTCTCCACCAAAGCGAATATTCGCTCTGGAGCGCGGTGACTGGCTGAACGGCATGTGCACGGCGGATCGTCTGCACGCCCGCTTCCGAAAGGCCGAAGTGCTTCACCTTGCCTTGCTGAATCAGGTCCTTCACCGCTCCCGCGACGTCTTCGATCGGCACATCCGGATCAACACGGTGCTGATAGAGCAGATCGATAGCATCAACTCTTAGCCGCTTGAGCGAAGCGTTGGCGACGTCTTTGATATGCTCGGGCCGGCTATCCAGCCCGGCCTGTTTGCCAGTGCTCGGATCAAGTTTGAACCCGAACTTGGTAGCGATCACCACTTTCCCACGGAACGGAGCGAGGGCTTCCCCCACGAGTTCTTCATTTGTAAACGGGCCATAGACCTCGGCAGTGTCAAAGAATGTGACGCCGCGTTCCACGGCTGCCCGGATGACCGAGATCATCTCCTGCTTGTCACCGGCCGGGCCGTAGCCAAAGCTCATTCCCATGCAGCCTAACCCGATGGCCGAGACTTCCAAGTTGCTTTTTCCCAGCTTGCGCTTTTGCATTTTCTCTCCTGATTGTTTGTCCGGATCTGCGAATTTCGTCTGAATTCAGCAAGACTAAGAATAGCTTCCCGAAGCTTGGACCTCTTGCCTATTTCGATGAAGTTCTTGCCAAATTCTCCGAACTTCCCCGGTGAAGCATTCTGGCCTGGGAGCCTTCCGGCCTGAGAGAGCGGACAGCGGAGGTAGTTTCTTGGGGAATCAGTATCGGGGATGGTGAGGGATTCGACTTAAAGCACACGTAACGTCGAAACATCGAGATTACACAAAACGATAGGGTCTCAAGCGGAATCGTCAGTCGCCGACAGGTGCCAGACACTCCAACGTTGAGAAGCTTCCCGTAACGTTACTCAGGAAGTCGCATGAGAGCCATGAGTCATCCGGGGCGCGATCGGGGTTACCAGCAAATGCTCTGTCCGTTTCATCATTTTCCAGTCGTACTCGTAGGCGGTTCCACAATCAGCGCAAATCTGATAGTGACAGCCATTGTCATCGACACGCGGCCATGAGAATCGGTGCGAACAGCCGATAAGCATCTTCCAAAAATTCATTGTCCAACCCCTTAATCGCACTGTCTCCACGCTGAGGATGTCGCTCTTGCAGATGACATGTCGGCGCACTTTTCGATCTGGCCAGGTTGACGTCAGCGGGCTTCGCTCTTTAGAGGAAGCTTTATAATTTGCTGGACTGCTACGTGGCGGCAGATTCATTCTGAAAGCGGTGCTGTTTGCTTTCAACTTACGAATGGGCACTCCCACAACAGTTACCTCGCCAATTGTTCGAATGCGTTTCCGTCTGGACGAATCAAGTGAAGATCGCATGTTTGAAGCGCTTTCCATCAGAAGTGAATCAACCGCTTCGGGTCATAGCTGAAATCGACCAGGCCGTCGCGGTAGTCAATCTTGATGTCGAGCATGCGAAGCATGGTGAAACCCAGTGACCCTGACACCTCGGTGCCGAGATCGTCGCTCACTCCGCTTAAATCAAAGGCGAGTATCTCCTGATTTTCCTGCCGTAAGTGACCAAATTGCAGGACGGCTTTACTGGCGCTGTAAAGTTTACTCACCGATCCATTAAGACCTTTTAGAACCGCGTGGGGCTCCCCATAAACCTTGGTCACCTCACGGGCGACTGTCGGCGAAATCGTATTATCCAGCGAGCCAGTATCGAGCAGAAACAGCTTCACCGGGGCATCTCCGACCTTTGTGCGAACCAGCAGGTCGTGCCCAAACCGGTAGACCGACGTGTAAGATTTCATTTCGGGCGCGATGTAACGACCTGTCAAGCCGGATGTTGCAGGCTGCCCCAGTTGTACACCCTTAGTGGCCTCGTCATCTTGTTTCGGACCATTGTCTGGGCCGGCATTTGCGGTGGCGCGTGAAATCTGCTGTTGCTCCGTGTCGCTCGGACGCTTCGGCAACTCTCTCAGATGGAGGGTTTCGATCGGAAAGTCAATGTCAACCAGAAAATCCTCAAACATGTCGGCGCCGATCAACCCGTCCCGGCCTAACACTGACCGGGCATCAGCAACCCTGACCATGCAATCCTGGAACTCAAGGCCGGCAACTCGAATCGAATGAACCATCGCCAAATAACCCTGCATATCTCCACGGTCACCGATTCCACGGATGCGCGCCTCTCCAAGTTTCGCGAGTCCTGCCTTGTCAGCTATTTCCCTGTTGATAAGGATTCCACTCGCTCCGGTATCGAGTAATAGAGTGCTCCCTTCTCCATTGATTGCAACGGAGAGCCCGTAACCGCGCAAATGCTCAGGATCAATGAGCATTCGAACCATTCGGATATCCGAGGAGTTAACTTTGCTTACCAAGGTGCAGGCTCGGCCCGCCCTGGGGGAGGACGGATCCTGCTGGAAACTCGTGAGTCCGGCTTCACTATGAGAGGCGGACGCTTCCGCGACGACGCCTTCCGTACTGGGGAGACGATCTGAGTGCCTTCGGATCGTGCTCCGGAAATTCTCGATGTCGGGATCGTTGGGATCGAGTTGGTACGCTTTGTCGATCAGGAGTCTCGCCGAATCATTCATCGAAAGCGCCCATCGAACGCGAGCCAGGCCCAGATAAACACGCGAGTTGCGGTGACCTGCGTTGAGCACCTCCACCCACTCTCTCTCAGCATCGGAAATCCTCCCCTGGCGGAAATAAATCTCCCCCAAAACAGTGTGCAGAGGCCACGCATCGGCCAACGTCAATCCCTTGCTGACGGTATCGGAAGCCTGCTGCACGTCCTTCTTCTTCAGATAGACGCGTGCAATGCCGGCCCATGCGTCCGGCGACTTTGGCCGTTCCTGAAGCAGTTGCTGGTATTTTTGCAAGGCGGCATCGTACTCACCATCGCGAAGGAAAGCTTTTGCCTCTCCCAAGGGATCGGGAGACTTCGAATCTGCGGGGGAAGAATGCGTAACCGCAGCAGTGGGTGCTGTTCGGTCGTTATCCGCTGACTGTGCCTTCACAAAGGAGCCACCAAAAAGCAGGCACAGCGGACACAGGATCGCGGACAGACGCATGCGTACTCCTACGAATCACACTCCGCTTCTTTGAGGTACAAGAAGCCGAGGTACAACAAACGGCATGATTGTACATCGCCTGATTCGCATCTAATAGTCGGTTTACCTCGACCGTCAAATTGCTTTAATCTGACCGGTCATGTTTCGACGCTTCTCTCTTCTGGTATTGCTTCTCTGCGCGGTCACGGCATCTACTGTCGCGAAAGCGCCTTCCGCGCAGGCCGATGCTTACGCGATCGTTCACATATACCCGCACGATTCCCGGGCGTTCACCCAGGGACTGATTTACGTGGACGGTCACCTGTATGAAAGCACGGGCCTCAACGGCAGGTCATCGTTGCGCATGGTGGATTTATCCACTGGAAGGGTTCTCCAGAATTACGACCTGCCCGCGGAATATTTTGGCGAAGGGCTGACTGATTGGGGCAGCACCTTGATTCAGTTAACCTGGAAAGCGCATAAAGGCTTTGTCTACGATCACTTCAGCTTCTCGCTGCTGCGAACCTTCCCCTACGAAGGCGAAGGCTGGGGACTGACTCATGACAAAACCCAACTGATTATGAGTGACGGTACATCGTACCTCCGCTTTCTCGACCCCAAGTCATTTAGAGAGACTGCGCGCATTCAGGTCACTGATTATGATCATCCCGTGGAGAACCTCAACGAACTCGAGTACGTTCACGGGGAAATCTACGCCAACATTTGGCAGACCGATAAAATCGCCCGAATCTCGCCGCGTACCGGCAAGGTTCTCGGATGGATCGATTTAGGTGGAATCATCGATAAGGGCGAACTTGAAGGCTCTGATGCGGTACTGAACGGTATCGCTTATGACTCAAACGGAGATCGACTTTTCGTCACCGGAAAGCTGTGGCCGAAATTGTTTGAAATCAAAGTCGCGGCACATCTGTAGATTTAAAGGCCGCTGCCCGTTGCAATGTCGTGGACAACTCGCGGCACATGAGGTGCGCTCGAAGCGGTCGGCAACGCTTCGCCTTTTTTGTCTTCGGCGTTCCGGTCGAAGTCAGCCGATGACAGCGAGCAGCCGGGCGAGAAGCAGAATTGACAATCCAATCGCAGCCAGGCTATTGGCACGAACCGCGCGATAGCTTGCCGCCCAAGGGAAGAGCAATACCTCAAAAACTGGCATGAACTTTTCTGGCCAGAACAGGCCGGCCACTCCGAAGGCCAGACACAACTGCACTAAAAGGCATATCCCTAAATTAGTCATGACTGTTTCGAGCAAACGATTCTTTCCTATTTGAACGCGTCAGAGCTGTTCAGGGGGAGATTACGAAAGTATCGCGGAGATGCAGGGTCAGCAAGAAAAAAATTGAGAAATTATTTTCGTTTGCTCAATCCCCGAAGCCGATGCCGATGGCGCGGGCGGCGCGCACCAGTTCGCCCCTGGGGTCAACGGATTTGAGATGGCCGATGGCATGGGCAACGTCGACCGAAACAATGCAATCGCCGTGCAGAGCTACCATCATGCCGAAACCTCCGGCGGCGATCAGGTCGACAGCAGCCACGCCGAAGCGTGTGGCCAGGATGCGATCAAAGGGCGAGGGTGAGCCACCACGCTGAATGTGCCCCAGGACGCTGACGCGCACCTCCTTATTCGAGCTGTTGGCGATGGCATTGCCAATCAGGTTACCGATAGAGCTGGCTCGCCGGTTCTCTTTGAACTCCACCGGATTCCTCACACCTTCGGCCACCACGACTATGGTGAAGTCCTTCCCGATTTTTTCACGCTCGGCAATGTGCCGGCACACATGCTCGATGGTGAACGGAATCTCCGGGATGAGAATGACATGAGCGCCGCCCGCGATGCCGGCCTCGAGTGCGATCCAACCGCAGTCGCGGCCCATCACCTCAACCACCATCACGCGATGATGCGAAGCGGCGGTGGAGTGAATTTTATCGATGGCGTCGGTAGCAGTGTGTAGCGCGGTATCGAAGCCGAAGGTCACTTCGGTCGCCGAGAGGTCGTTATCGATGGTCTTCGGCACGCCGACGATCTTCATCCCTTTCTGAAAGAGCTCGTAACCGATCTTCTGCGATCCATCGCCGCCGATCGTGATAATGGCGTCGATGCCCAGCTTGGCGGCGTTGGCGATGATCTGTTCGGAGATATCGCGCGAAACTTCGTTGCCATTTTCGACGGTCTTGTAGTGGAAGGGATCGCCGCGGTTGGTAGTGCCGAGGATAGTCCCGCCACGGGGCAAAATGCCGCTGACGTGCTTGAGCGTAAGCTCAAAAGCCTTCTCAGGCCAGATGATGCCATCAAAGCCGTCGGGAATGCCAATGACCTTCCATCCGTATTTGATAATGGCGGCCTTGGTGGCGGCGCGAATCACCGCGTTGAGCCCGGGGGCGTCGCCGCCTCCGGTGCCGATGCCGATACAGCGAATGTCTGACATAAGGTCGGTTGGTCGTTCTTCGTCGTTAGTCGTTCTGCGCGGGAACGCCTTTACGATCATACTTGGGGCTCTGAGGATGGCAACTTACGAGTGGACGTGGAACTTTCTGTCAGCGATACCAAGGCATCTTCATTTCCAAGACCAACCCCTTGAACCATGCTACCGTTCGAATATCCGGAGTAAGTCTGACTGTCGCCCTTGACCTTCTTTTTAAGCCAGCTTAAGCTAGATTGATGAAGTCTACAAAAAATGCATCTCCAGCCGAAATCGGAGCTTTCGAAGCCAAGAACGCTTTGGGCAGGCTGCTAGACCGCGCGGAGCGCGGCGAGGAGATCGTTATCACCCGGCACGGCAAGCCGGTAGCTCGCCTCGTCCCGAATGACTGGCATTCGAACCGTGATCAGGCTCAGGCTGCTTTCGATCAGCTGCGCAAACGTGCGCGACAATTAGCTCGCGAGAATCCCGAGTCGGAGCCCTTCGACTGGGAAGAAATGAAAAAGCTTCGTGATGAAGGCCGCCCGTGAACTGGGCGGGGGCAGAGAGCAACAGCACTCAGTTGCGCCATTCGAATGAGCTTCGTTCTTGATGCTTCCATTACGCTGGCTTGGATTTACGCAAATGAAACCACAGATCCGGTGTTGCGCGTGTTCGATCTGCTCAAAGTAGAGGGAGCCTGGGTTCCTGCCCTGTGGCGTTGGGAAGTGGCAAATGCTCTGCAAATGAACGTAAGGCGCGGCCGTCACGGTGAACATTTCCGCGACAATGCTTTGGCCGCTCTCACCCTGTTCTCGATCAGAACAGATGTTGTATCCGAGCAGCAAGCCTGGGGCAAACCTGTTGTATTGGCCGAGCGCCACAAGTTGACGGTGTATGACGCTGCGTATCTCGAGCTGGCGTTGAGGCGAAGGCTGCCGTTTGCTACGTTGGATAAGGATCTCCGCTCCGCAGCAAGTACCGAGAAAGTCGAGTTGCTGGGAGCCTGAAGAGCCAGCCCCGTTGTGTCTACTACCGCATCAAAAACCCGACTTCTCACAAAGGAAGCGAGAAGCCGGGCGCCCGGCGTTTATAGAAGTCTGCCCGCTCTAGTCAATGAGTTCGACGATGAAGAGTGCACCAGTTGCGGAGCTGCCCGTAGTCCCGAAGAACTCCACCACCAGGGTCTGGTTCGCGGACCATGAAAACCCTGTGCTGCTGGTGGACGCCCCGGGACCGGCGTATACGATGGCCTGCGAAGAGTCGTATATCGGAGAAAACCCCACCCAGCTACCCGTCGTGGATCCTGTGTTCATAACCGTGATCCCATAGGTTGCTCCCTCAGTGTTAGGGCTAGCAGAGCCGGACGCCCCGATGTTCACGCCGTTTAGGGTTAGCCCCGAATCGAGCCCATCGTGCAGAGCGAAGCCCGTCGTGATCCTGATGGCCTTGACCGGTTGGCACGGTGTTTGCCGGGATTGTGCAGCTGTAGATTGTCCGCCAGTTGCCGCTACCGACCAACGTGGCCGTGGGACCGGCGGAGCATAGAAGGCTTGAGGCCGAACTGCTTAGGGTTCCTGCTATCGTGAAGAACACTACACACACGAACGCGCGATGTGATGCTTTCATCTGCATTTCCTCTTGTAGAATTATTCTGCCTGGGAAAGCGGCGGCGAAGGCCGAAGCCGTCATCGGGTCAGAACGCCCCTTGTAGCCGCCGCAGCCCTGTGAAAATCACCCGTCTCACGCGCCTTTACAACTTCGTAAAACGTAAATGCATCCCGCCCTTCGCGCACGCGAGGTCCTACTTCTCCCGCGAGGCGAAAAATGCTGCTACCATCCTCGATTGCCGAGGCTATTCGCCCTAGGGCGATACTGTTATCGTTACCGGCGTGCTAAAGATGCTACCGATCGAAGCCGTGACGGTGGCCGTCCCGGGAGTCGTATTTCCGCTCACAATTTGAACCAGCCCAGCAGATACCGTGATAAGGCTCGAATTGCTCGGAGTCCAGGTTGCAACCTGGGTAATGTCAGCAGGGCCGTTGCATGTCGTCGCCTCCGCCGTCAATTGCTGGCTCGGCTGATTGGAGGTCAAGGTCGGTACGCTACTCGGCGTTATCTTAATCGATTCGATGCAGCCGACTGTAACCGTCACAGATTGCGTACCGCTTATGCTCGAATTCTGATTGGCAGTCGCGGTGACGGTCGCCGTTCCGACGCTCACCGACGTCACCAGGCCAGAAGAAGAAATCGTCGCCACTGAGGTGGGAGTTACGCTCCACGAAACCGACGGATTGGTGGTCGTGCTGCCGTCGTTATTCGTTCCGGTCACATTCATTTGTATAGTGTTATCGGTGCTGCCGGTCTCGATCGTTGGCGTCGCCGGCCCCACCGCAATTGAGGTCAGCGTCGGGTTCTGGAAGAAGCCCTTACAAGCAACGCCCAGGGCGAGGACAAGGAGCACGGCGATGGCGCTCATCCATCGGAGTTGATGTTTCGCGGATGACATAATAATTGATACTCCTTGGGGGACGTGCCCTTCCGTCGAACTCTGTTCAGAAGCCGCTTGCTCTGCAACCCTGATTTCGTATCGGATGCGATCTGCCGTTATGCGCGATGTGTTATTACGCGAAAGACGCGCCCAGCTGTCTGCTCTAGGATACGATTTTAACGCGACAGTGATTGTAAAAAATTGTAGCAGAGAAGATTTCGAACCGCGCCAGTCCCTGCACTTTCGTGCACTGATCCGAACCAGCGCGGCCAATCCCACGCTTGCGGTAAGAACGCAAAAGAGTTGACAACCTTGCAGGCAAAATTGGCCAGTGCGGGAAGTCCAGCACTGGCCATGGGATCGATATACGAATCTACTTACCTTCACTTATGCTCTTCTTTCGGAGGCGGTTCCTTCTTCGGAGGAGCGCTGGGTTTTGCCGGCTTCGGCGCGGCCGCTGGCTTGGGAACAGGCGCCGGCCTGGCGGCCGCCTTCGGTGCGCTTTCCCTGGGAGCTGCACTCGGCTTGGGAGCGCTTTCGTGTTTCGGCGCGGCTGCCGGCTTTGGCGCAGGCTTAGGAGTAGCTTTAGGTGCGCTCTCCCGCGCCTTGGGTTCGGGATGCGGCGCACTCTCCTTCGGCGCACTCTCAGTGCGCGGTTTGCCTTCGGGATGAGCGGTCTCGGCTTTGGGCGCGCTCTCCTTACGAGGAGCACTCGCGTGCGAACTTGGTGCGGGAGCCTTCGCCGGGTGGCTTTCGCTCGGATGAGACTCCTTCGCCGCAGGTGCAGGATGAGCTGCGCCCGGTCGCTCACTTTCCGGACGATTGGCCTCCGGACGATTGGCGCCCTCGGGCTTGTTGTTGCTCTTTGGTGCCGGACGGTTGGCTGCCTTTGCTGCGCCGGCGGGCGCCGCGTGATTCTCAGCGGGACGATTTGCCGCAGCACCTTTTTCCGCAGGACGAGTTTCGGCGGGACGCGCCGCAGCACCTTTGTTCCCACCCGGCCCCGAAGCTCTCGCTTCCTTAGGCGAAATCGTCGGAGCGTGATACGGAGCGCCGGCAGCCTTGGCCGTTACGACGCCTTTTCCGCTAAACTCGCCGGGCTTGGCCGTCGCGGCTACTGCAGGACGGCCGTGATTGTTCGAGGCGAATAGCGCTTTGTTCTGGCTGGCGGCGTGTGCGTGCTGGACCTGCGCTGCCACCGGAGGAGTATGAGTCTCGTGCGCGAACTGTTCTTCCTGCGCGGTTGGACGGGCCTGCACTCCGCCCTGGCCGCCGTTAAAGGCTACATGGGATTCGTTGTTCACGATGACTGTCTTGTTGACGTAAACGTTGGTGATGCTGACGGTGTTCACGTGCACGACGGCGGTGTTATAGAAGAAAGATCCGCCACGCCATTCGCCGCCGCCAAAGCCGACGCCGCCGTATCCAAAGCCGTAGTTAACGCCGCCGTAGAAACCGACATGCGGTCCCCAGTAGCCGCCATTCCATGCGTAGACGCCGTCGTTCCAACCCCAGTAGCCGGGGGTCCACAGCAGGCCCGGCTCTGGCACTTCAACCCACGTGCCGGGAACCCAGTAATAGCCGTCATCGTCGTCCCATGCCCAATATCCGGGAGTCCACATAAGACCCTCTCGAGGGCAGATGGGCTGTTCGTAAACCGGCAGCGCGGGCGGTTCGATCCGGACGGAAATATCGACGCCGACAGCGAATTGCGCCGCTGATTGGGACGAAAGGAGTATCGGAATCGCTGAGAGCAGAAGTGCGAACGCCAGCAAGCGAACTGCACGGGGGTGTTTCATTTGTGTTTTCCTCATGCCTGCTGGGCTTGCCTGAAGAAGGCAGCGCCAGCGAGGCGAATTTAGCTCAAGAAAATATTCCGCCGAAATACCGCAACCGGCACTTTTGACCCGATTTTCGCTCTTCCCCATAAACACCGCAGGTTGAAGTAGTTCATGGGCCAATAAGTTGTTTGGATTGTAAAGTTTTATTACCGGCCTGCCAAGTCCCTCGCCCGCGCGTTAGAAGGAAGCAGAGAAAGGGAATGGCCGGTGTCTCAAAAACCAGCGGCCAGGTGAGCGTTGCGTCTAGATTGTTACCGTCCCTTGTCGCGCGTGTCTTCTTGGGGCGGATGCTTTGGCGCCTTAGCCGGCTTCGCCTTGGACTCGTTCTGCGGATGCGACTCATTCTGTGGACGCGCGTTCTCTGCCCGCGGCGCGCTCTCCGTGTGTGTAGGCGGCATAAGCGGCCGATTGGCGGCATTGGCACGATTCGCTTCCGAGGCCGACGCACGCGCTTCCCGCGGAGAGATCGCGGGCGCGTGATACGGCGCCCCGGCGGCCCTGGCCGCTACCACACCATGTCCGCTGAATTCGCCGGGACGGGCCGTGGCAGCGACTGCAGGCGCACCGTGGTTCTCCGAGGCAAACATCGCGCGATTCTGGCTGGCTGCATGTTCATGCTCGGTCTGCGCTGCAAGAAGGGCCTGGTGAGGTTCACGGGCGGCAGATTCTTCCGCCGGAGTGGGACGAGCCGCGACTCCGCCTTCGCCGCCGTTGAATGCGACGTGAGATTCGTTGTTCACGATGACCGTGCGGTTGACGTACACGTTGGCGATGTGGACGGTGTCCACATGCATCACCGCGGTGTTGTAGAAGAAAGCCCCGCCGCGCCATTCTCCGCCGACAAAGCCGACGCCGCCGTATCCGAAGCCGTAATTAATGCCGCCATAGAAGCCGATATGAGGTCCCCAATAGCCGGCATGCCACGCATAGACCCCGCCGCCCCAGCCCCAATATCCGGGAGTCCAAAGCATGCCGACGGGCGCAACCACCCAGGTGCCGGGCACCCAGTAGTAACCATCATCATCGCCCCACGCCCAATAACCGGGCGTCCACAGATAACCTGGACCGGGACAGATCGGCTGCTCGTAAACCGGCAGCGCCGGCGGACCAACGCGAACTGAAATCCCGATTGCGATCTGTGCGGAGGATGGAGAAGAAAGGGCTGCTGGAATGATCAGCAACAGAAGTCCGAAAACTATGAAACGAACTGCACGGTGAAGTCTCATCGTGTTTTCCTCCTGGCCCGATGCTTGCGTCGAAACCGCGCAACGCTGATCGGGCGAAGTCGTTTGGCTGTCGTTTCGCTTAATGAAACGCGCCACTTGTGTAAACACGATTGGGAGGAAGATGTTGCTGGCGCAGAAGTTTCCTGGAATGTGAAGGATAACCGCTAGTTCGTTCGCTTTGCGCGGGTGATGCGTTCGTCGATGGGCTTGCGGCCGGCGAATCCTTCTTCTGTGCCGTGCCAGTGCGTGATTGATGGTTCACCCATCTTCCAGCAGAGCAGAACGACGCGGCCTTCGACTTCGCAGGGGAAATCGAGCAGGCCGATGTCGATATCTTTGACTTGAACACCGATGGAGTCGATCTCCGCGAGGGCGTCTTTGGCGCGCTGCTCGGCCTTGGCGCGCTCAGCCTTACGGCGGGCGGTAGCAACAACATCGACGTGTGTGCCGCCGTTGAGGAAGATGCGGTGCGTGAGGGTCTGCATCTCCGCTTCGACTTCTTCCATCACCTTCTTGCCGTTAATGGCGGTGCGCAGGAGAGACTCCAGCACGGGAAGCAGCGACAACGCTTCTTCGAGATTGAAGGTTCGGCTTGACATGGGACACTTCTATTCTACCGCATACGCAAGACGGTAGTGTGAATCAAATTAGGCCTGAGGTGAGAGCCTGCACCCAAGGCCTCTGGCTATCGCACCTGCGTCAATCATTTCTGCGTCAATCGTTTCTAGGTTAATCGATCAAATCAATTCGAACGGTCATGAGCTGCGTTCCGAAGAGGCGCACCGCCCTCGCATTCGAGGCGCTTCCTGGCAAGCGAGTGGCCAGCCAGCGCTGGCGCTCACGCGGATCGTCGTCGGAGAGTAGATGTGCACTTCCGGCATGCCAGCGCACTCGCAGTCCGTCGCGCAATTTCAGCCGCACCAGCGGGTTATGCGCAATATTGAGGACGTATCCAGCTTTCATGCCATGCTCCGCCACGAGCCAGAACTGCTCACCCACTCGTCCGTCGCCCACCGGCGTGCTACGTCGCTTTCCGGTCTTGCGGCCGATGGTTTCAAGAATGGCATATCCTGGCAGCGCCAGACCAATAGCAAACACAAGCTTGATTGGCGGATTGAATAAGTATTTCTGAAGTGTATGAACAATCCGTTGTTTCATCTTCGTGTCCGCAACGCGCCGCGATGAAGCTCCAGTTCGTCCCCGATTTCATTCCGTATCGTTAGACTGCCAACAGCCTCTGCTATTTCGGCAACGGCTTAATCATCTCGACATCCAGCGTAAGTGTGATTTCATCGCCGACAATGCCTGGCCGGCCGCTGACTCCGAAATCCTGGCGATTGATCTTGGTAGTCGCGGAAGCGCCCATACGCAGGTTGCCCCACGGATCCTTCATTGGAGCAGTCGGCCCGTCCACGTCGAGAGCAACTTCTTTGGTGACGCCGTGAATCGTGAGATCGCCCGTGACCTTCAGTTTGCCGTCTCCAGCGCCCTCGACCTTCTTCGACACAAAAGTGATGGTGGGATATTTCTGCACGTCGAGGAAGTTCGGACTCCGCAGATCGTTGTCCCGCATGTCGACGCGGGTGTCCACAGAAGCCGCGTCGATGTTGGCTTGGATCGAAGACTTGCCGGGATTTGCAGGATCGTATTTCACCATGCCGCTCACCTTGGTGAATGCGCCGCGAACCGTGGAAACTCCCAGATGGCGCACGGAAAACTGCGCCGACGAGTGCGGAGGATCAAGCTGCCACGTGTCTTGCGCAGCAGCGGTTAGAGTGAGAAGGAGCGCGATGGCGAGGGCTGACAGAGTACGCGACATGAAATTGGAGTTCTCCTGACTGGTTGATATGAGGGGACAAGTCTAACAAATTTAGGAGGTCGCCGTACGCCGCAGACAGACCGATTTTCACTGGGTGACGACCAAGGCTTCACGCGCACTATTGCGATCTGCCATTTGAGGGGTCGGGGGAATTGGCGGTGTTTAGATCAACTTGTAGTTCCTTCGCTAAGGGAATGCCGGGCGGATAGCAGTTGCCGTCGTGGTTGTAGTTGGAACAGCGCGCGGCCACATCTTTCCGCTGCGGGGATTGCGCGTATTGCCAGACTTCCGCAAAGCTGATGCCGCTCTGGGCGGGGCTTGGAGGCATTTTCGGCAAAGCACAGCCGGGTGCGGGCGGGCAAGCGTCGTTGATCGCCCAATAAACGATCTCGCGTCCGGCGGCGCTCTTGCGAATGTCTTCAGCAGTGACGACGTTGTCGTCGTCTTTCGCCGCAATGCCGGAGCAGTAGACGCCAGCGCGGAAACCGGCGGCGATGACACCGTCGACCCAAGAGTAGATATAACTCTTCTGCTCGGGCAGCATGCGTCCACCTTGTTCCTGGTCGAGGAAGATGATGGCCTGTGCGGGAAAACCTTCGCGGTGCGCGGCAGCGGCGGCGGTTTGCGCATCGGAGTTGCCGAGCTTCGTTGCGTTGGGAACCGATTTCAATTCGGCGTAGAGGCGTCCGTTGAAGAGCAAAAGGAATCCGAGACCGGCGGATTCGATGGCGGCGCGCTGGCCGGTCCAGGTGTTTGTTGTCTCGCCCGGAGGATGGTTGAGCCAGTAGCCGGTGTAGGAGAAAGTTTGGCGCAGGGCTCGCAGATTGGCGTCGCCGGGGTAGGTGTTACGGTCGAAGCCAAGGTACGTGGTTTGCGCAGTCAGCGATGCGGGGAAGAAAGATAATGCAAGGGCGGCGGCGAGGAACAGGAATCTCACGCCTTGATCTTAATCGAGCGAACCTCAGCGGCTGAAGCCTCCTCTATCCCGGCGGCTTAATCGGCACGAGTAGAACTCGTGCCCTTCCCGATTTTCTTCTCCCGTGCATTCGACAATCTCGGCGACGAAATCCTTTTCCTGACGGCTAACTTCTATCCCCCGATATGCACCATCGTCCTCGAAGCCGGCACGAAGTCCGGTTCGCCGATGTGATGACGCTCTTCCTTTTTCTGAACCACGCCGCGGATGAAATCTTCCAACTCCTCATCACTCGCACCGCGGCGCATTTGCGCGTGCAGATCATGATCCCACACCGAAAATAAGCAGGTGCGGATTTTGCCGTCACTGGTGATGCGGATGCGGCTGCAATGTCCGCAGAAGGGATGGGAGACCGGCGCGATGATGCCGATTTCACCGACGCCGTCGTCGAAGCGGTAGCGACGCGCAGTCTCCGAGCGCGCGTGAGGGATTTCTACCAGCGGGCGATATTCCGCCATGCGGGCCAGGATTTCGTCGAGCGTGACCACCGTGGTGGGAGACCAGGTGCGGCCTTCTTCGAGCGGCATGAATTCGATGAAGCGTACCGTGACTCCTTCTTCGCGGGCGAACATGCCGAAGGGGATGATCTGATCTTCGTTGAAGCCGCGCATCAGCACACAATTCACTTTCAGCGGCCAGAGTCCGGCGCGGCGCGCGGCGCGGATGCCGGCGAGCACGTGATCGTATCCGTTGGGCACGCGGGTGATGCGGGCGAAGCGGTCGGGATCGACGGCGTCCATGGAAACGGTGACGCGAGTCAGGCCCGCCGCCTTGAGCGGCTGCGCGAGATCGGCGAGGAGGTGGCCGTTCGTGGTGAGTGCGATATCGAGCGGGTCAGCGTTGTTGCCATTTGGTCTGCGAAGATCGGCGAGAGCGCGGACGAAATTGACAGCGCCATTGCGCAGAAGCGGCTCGCCCCCCGTAAGACGAATTTTGGAGACGCCCATTCCGACGAGCACGCGCGCCATGCGCAGGTAGTCGGCAAACGGCAGGTCGCCGTAAAGCGCGCCCTCGTTGCCGGTGCGGCAGTAGACACACTTGTAGTTACAGCGGTCGGTGATAGAGATCCGTAGGTCCGCGATGGGGCGTCCGAATTTGTCGGTGAGAACCAAGCTGCTAGCTCCTAGCTTTTGGCTCTTAGCTACCCCGCGGCGTTGGCGTGCTCGGCGCGGTTGAGATGAGAGCTAAAGGCTAAGAGCTACTTTGGGTGCAAGACGGACACCTCCTTCGACAAGCTCAGGGCGAGCTCTGTCCCTCAACTCTTTCCCACGCCACCAGGCGTAGGTGTCCCCGAAGGCCGGTCGGAAACTCTTTTCATTATAGAGCGTACGGATAGGCAAAAGGTTTCAGGGTTTCGAGCTTCCCAACGCTGTTTCGATTGCTGCCTCTGCCAGCGGTGCCATGATCTTATATCCCGGCGCGTTCGGATGCAGGCCATCGTTGGCCAGTTCCTTCTTCATGAGCCCCTTGTCGTCGACCAGGGCGTGGAAGTAGTCAAGATAAAGGAAGCCCGCCGCGGCGCAGTAATTCTTTAACCAGCCGTTCAATTCCAGAATTTTCTCCGGCGGGCGTTGCGCAAAGAAATCCTGCGCGCGAGGAGTGTAGTTGTGCACCGGCAGGATCGAAGAGTAGATCAGCTTGATGCCGTGCGTGCGGGCAAGCTCGGCGAGAGACGCATAGTTCGCTTCGATGTCTTCGAGCCGCATCGGTCCGGTATTTCCAGCGATGTCATTGGTGCCCGCCAAAATGACAACCACTTTGGGATGAAGCTCGATCACATCCTGCCGAAAACGGACCAGCATCTGCGGTGTGGTCTGTCCTCCGATGCCGCGATTGATGTAAGGCTTGCCGGGAAAATATTCGTCGAGCTTCCAGATGTCGGTGATGGAGTCTCCGAAAAACACTACGCGGTTCTCTCCGGACGCAAGAGGCTTGAGCCCGGCATTGGCATCGCGGTAGCGCGTAAGCTGCCCGAAGTCATCAGTGAATACCGCAATGCGCGACGCCCGGTATTGATCGAGGCCCGCGAACCCGGTGGAGGGGATGCTGGGCACCGCTTGCTGGGCGAACCCAAAAACGACGGCTGTTAGGACGGACAGGAATGCGGCGATTCGTAGTAGTGATTTCAATGCTGTGCTTACCCCCGAAACAGAATACTCTACGGGGGAACCTGGCCGGCGCTGCGGAAGAGAGTCGCTACCTCCTGGGGGAGAGTTTCCTCAAGTTTGCGAGCCAGCCATTCCTGTAGCTCTGACTTTTGTAGCGGTTGCAGGAATTGAAACGCGAGACCAACCAGTTTTCCTTCACCGCGCCAGCACACCTTAGTCTCCGCGAACACTCGACTGGAACGGTCGGGCAGACTGAAGCGCACACGTAAGGGCACATCGGCGTCCAGAGTCGTGGGACATCTGATCGCAATTCCGCCCTCGCTAATGTTCACAGTTTGACATAAAAGTTCCTTAGGCCCCTGCGCGTCCACGTAAACAGGAATTGCTACGGGGCAACGGAAATAGCGCCGCCTTTCCCTTACAACCAGTCCGTATGCCGCCCGCAGTATGGGGCTGATTGTAGCGACGCTCAGGGGCCGCTGCAGCACAAACGTCGAATCTGGCCTGGCGCCGGCTTCCTGCGCTGGATCCCCTGATGTAATGGTGAAGGTGACAGCGGTGTGATTTGCGCGCGAGAAGCGGAGATGTCCCATCACCAGCCGGGCCTCCTCTCCGAGCCGGAGGTCTACAATTACGGCCTCGAATTTTTGACGGTCCAAGAGGTTGTTTGCGGCAACCGCTTGATCGCAAATCTCCGGGCGGATCGCGAGAGGCCGCAGCGATTCCACAATGGACTCCGTAACTTGCGCCTCTCTGCACATAACGAGCGCGGTTGCGGCGGCCTCTAGCGTTGCGGGGTCGCTCATTCATCGCCCTCTTTCGTGGGCTGGCTGACGGGACGATCCGGTCGCCCAGCGCGGAATCTGTGAAACAGCGTTACCATTAGCGCTCCGCAGGCCGAACTAAATATCGTAAGTCCTACCAGCAGTATGTAGTTCAGGTCCGTACTCCTCTTGCCCGCTCAAAAAGCGACGCTTCAAGCCACCTAACAGGCATACAAATCTTCTATTTCTGCGGGTTGACTGTCAACCAAAATTACCACGATGACTACCTTATGTTACTAAATATAATACCGTAGTTACTAACTTATTAACTTAGTAAGTTAATCATGACCGCCGGGTGCCGGATTAGAAGTTACAGAGGCAGACGGTCTGCCGAAATGTCGGCACTTCAAATACGGCCTCCCGGATATCTGCGATCGGTGTATCACTCGGCCATGGCGACGTGCAACCGCTACATTCGACTGCCGTTAACTATCGGGCTATCACCCTTTTAGGGGACTATCGCCGGCGTAGCAAATCGGTTATTCTCAACTCACTGCAGTGAATCCCTCAAAGGGAGCGTGCATGGCTGATCTAGATGCGGTTCTAGAGCAGTTGAAGCGAGAGCGGAAACGGGCAGAGGGCGAGCTGAAGGAGTTGGGAAAAGTGATCACAGCCTTGAGCCGAATAGGCACAAAGAGTTCGCAAGCAGGCTCAGGGTCGAGCGCGAAACGCCAACTGTCGGCGGCAGCCCGAGAGCGCATCGCGGCAGCGCAAAGAGCGCGCTGGGCGAAGGTGCGTGCGCAGTCTAAAAAACCGTCATAAGCAGCACGACGACAACCAAGGGGGCATTCAGCGTTCCGGTGCAGTCGCGGGTGGGGAGGGCCAGGTTCCCCACCAACTGCACCGGCTTTGCGGCGATTCAAGCCGAGACGCTGATGCCTCCGCTTGCAGGCGTGGTGCTTGAAGAAGTGCCGTTTGACGTTGTGGACGAGCCAGTTGACGTCGAAGAGGTCGCACCCAGCAAGTTGAGAACAACCTCTTCGTTGCTGTTGGCATTCAGGTTAAACGAAATCTGCTGCGGGTTGGAGCCTTGGGTGCCGGCACTGATCGAGACCTGTTCTTCTCCAGTGCTGTTTGGATTGCCGATGGTGATGGTGATCTGCTCTGGCGTGGAGTTGTTGCCCCCGCTGCCAAGGTTGAGAATAATTTCGGGGCCGCCGCCGGATGTGGGGTTGCTGCTTGTCGGAGCCACCGGAGTCCCCGTGTTGCCGCCGCTGAGATTAAGGATAATCGCGGGGCCGTTGCTGGGATCGGTACTGGGCGGGTTCGACGGTCCCGGTGGCGCGTTCTTGAACGTGCTTTGTAGCGCGCTGAAGGCCTGCTGGGCGCCAGCCAAGTCTCCCGATTGCAAAGCCTGTCCAACGGCTGTGAAATCCTGCTCGCGCTGGCTGAGGAAAAACGGATCGCCGCTTTTGAAGGGGCCGCTCTGTCCGAGCGAAACAATGTTGTTGTAGGCGGTCTGCGCGCTGGCCAGGTTGCCGGATGCGAGCGCTTGCCCGAGTTGTTGCTGATCGCTTCCCCGGGTTTGATAGTATTGGTTCAGTTGCTGGTACAGCGAGCTATTGGAAACGGCTGATGTCGACATGAGTCTCTCCTCAGAAATCGGTGATCTGACAAGCATCGCTGCTTAGCGCTTGCCATCCAAAGGCCAGATCGGCCTCCATAAAAATAAACTTTAGAAAAGGTTTCCCGATGAACCGTTTTTCTGGGAATTGATCTGGTCAAACGCTATTACCAATGGGCAGGGAGGAGTGGCGCAGACTATTTTTGCTGCCGGGGAAGTCGGGGGGGGTGAGCGTCACATTAATCTGCTTTCATTTCGATCTGTAGCGGAGGTAGGGCCGGCACATCTGGATGCTGGGGGTCTCGCCATACTACGTTAAAGCACTCGCCCTAACCATCGCCCATCCCCAGCAAATACCATCGCACCTTCTCTCCTTGCTTCATGTATAGGCCGGGAACATTGCCAAAGATGAAGCCGTTGATGGCGCAAAACTGTCCCGCGGGTTTACCTCCCATTTCGTCCGGCCTTGCAGGGTAGCCTTAGAGTCGGACTACTCTGATTTTTGCTCCGCAATCCATTTATCTGTACGGGCTTCCAGAAGGTCGAGAGGGAGCGTTCCACCGTTGAGCATCTCGTCGTGGAACTTGCGGATGTCGAATTTAGGGCCCAGTTCTTTCTGGGCACGAACGCGCAGTTCGCTGATCTTCAGTTGTCCGAGTTTGTAGCTGAGGGCTTGTGCGGGCCACGCGATATAACGGTCCGTCTCGGACTGAATCGTGGGCTCGTCCACGGCGCCGGACTTTCGCATGAAGTCCACGACTTGATCGCGCGTCCATCCCTTCGCGTGGATACCAGTGTCGACAACCAGACGTACGGCGCGGAAGAGCTCGGAGGACAGGCGACCGTAGTCAGAAACGGGATCCTGATAGAAGCCGACTTCTTTGCCGAGCTGCTCGGCGTACAGCGCCCAGCCCTCGATGTATGCGTTAAAACCCAGCCCATGCAGCCGGAATTTCGGCAATCCGGTGAGTTGCTGCTGGACGGATAGCTGCATGTGATGTCCGGGAACTCCTTCGTGGTAGGCGATGGCTTCATCATCAATGAGCGAGCGCTCGGCAAAGTTGGATGTGGCCACAACCACACGGCCCGGCCGCTTTCCGTCGGGAGTTCCGGTGACGTAATGGGTTGCCGCCGCCGCTTGGAAGGCGGGTATCGCTTCAACAGTGACTGGCGACTTGGGAAGAAGGGTGAAGATCTGCGGAAGTTTCGGCTCCATCTGCGAAATGTAGTGGCGGAAATCGTCGAGGATCTGATCGGCTGAAGTCGGAATGTATTTGGGATTCGTCTTTAAAGAGGCGCGGAACGAGGCGAGGTCGGCGAAGCCTTCCCTCTTGGCGATGGCAGTCATCTCGGCCTGGATGCGTTCCATCTCACGGAGGCCCAGTTGATGAATCTCCTCTGGCGACATGTGAGTGGTGGTTCGGCCGTAAATATCGTTTTCGTAGCGCTTCTCGCCATCGGCAAGAGAGGTAATCGAAAGAACGCTGCGGCCTTGCGGAGCGTATTCCGTGCGCAGGAATGCAGCAAAAGTTTTGTAGGCCGGGATAACGTCAGTATTGATGGCATCGGTGATCTGCTGGGTCAAACGTTTCTGGTCTTCAGCGGAAAGGCTAGCTGGATATTTTTTGGTCGGCAGGAGAAAAGGCTCGGAGTCGATGATTCCCTGACACTGCACGGGAAGCTTTTCGATAAGAAAACGCACGGGCATCAACTTGTCTCTCATGCCGGCGCGAAGCACTTCCGTGGTCTGGCTCAGGACGCGCGGAATCTGGTGGAGACGCGAAATGTAATCCTCGTAGTGCTTGACGGAATCGAACGGAACGGAAAGCGGGAGATCGGCCAGGCTGGTATGGACGCCATTCTGCTGATTGATGGGCATCTCATATTCTTTGAGATCGAAATCGGCGATGCGTTGCTGCAGCACGCGGATGAGCAGGTCGTGAGAGAGCTGATCCTGATCGGAAAAGCCCAAAGTGGGGATGGCGTCGAGCCGGGCAAGGAATTCCTGATTGGTCTTATTGCCCTGAAAGATAGCATCGAGCGAGTGCTCGGCGAGCTTGTCGTTATAGCGATAGTCGCCGTAGGAAGTGGCTCGCTCCGGAAAGTTGCGCAGGTCGGATTCATATTGCTCGTCGAAAAGGGTGTTCTGAGCGGACACTCGATCAGCAACCGGTTTGAGTTCCTGCGCATTCAGGTTCTGGGCGGAGACAAACGTAGAGGCGGCGGCAAGAAAAAACAGGCTCTGGAGTAGGCTCATATCGTAGGCAGAGTACCAGAGAAATAAGACGGACGCGCGAAGAAATAGGCGCGACCCTACGCGACCCTAATGTCGGCATTGCGCATGTCTTCCTCACGCCACTGTCTCACGGCCACTGTCCAGTTAAAGTCCTTCGTCGAGGTGTGAGATTGTTTGGTAGTGGCTCAGATTGAATTCATTCTCCTACGAGGCCGTCATCCCGAAACGCGGCGCACTTCAGCCGCGTGAGGGATCTCCCATAGATACGGCCAGTGGGAGATCCTTCGTTCCGCCTGAAAAACGGCTGCACTCAGGATGACCCCGAACTATAGGCCGAAAAATTCAAATTGAGCCACTACCGATTGTTTGGACTGGTAGAAAGTCGTATAAACTGACTGCGAAAAACTGATTGGAGACTCATGGATGTGCACTTAGTGGACGGGACCTATGAATTGTTCCGGCATTTTTTTGCCGTGCCGTCTGCAACAGATGAGCACGGCCAGGAAATCGGAGCAGTGCGTGGGGTTCTGACTTCCGTTTTGTCCATGATCGAAAGCGGTGCGACTTATCTCGGGGTTGCCACTGATCACATGGTCGAATCATTCCGAAACGATCTATATCCCGGGTATAAAACCAGCGAAGGTGTTCCGCCAGAGTTGCTCTCGCAGTTCCCGATTCTCGAGGAAGCGCTCACGGCGATGGGAGTGGTGGTGTGGCCCATGGTCTACTACGAGGCGGATGACGCGCTGGCCTCCGCCGCCGCAAAGGCCGCACAAGATGATCGCGTGACGCAGGTGTTCATCTGTACGCCCGACAAAGATCTGAGTCAGTGCGTGGTGGGCTCGCGAGTGGTTCAATTGGACCGCAGGCGCGACATCTTGCGCGATGAAGCCGGTGTCGTGGCTAAGTTCGGAGTAAAGCCTCAATCGATTCCGGACTACCTGGCTGTGGTCGGCGACAGCGCCGATGGCTTCCCAGGGTTGTCTGGATGGGGAGCAAAGGCAGCGGCGCTTACCTTATCTCAGTATCCCCACCTTGAAGACATCCCCAAAGATTGGCAAGTATGGCATCCGTCAATCCGGAGGGCTCGCGTGCTCTCCGAATCGTTATTCAACACATGGAACGACGCCCTGTTGTTCCGCACCCTGGCAACCCTCCGATTGGATGTCCCCGTCTTTGATACAGTCGAGGACCTTCGCTGGAAGGGAGCGGGGTCGAATTTTGAGGGATACTGCCAGCGAATGAAGGCCCGAGATCTGCTTCGCCGCGTCACGTCGGCAGCATCGACGAGACGCCAGGATTTGCAGGCCGCTCCAAGATCAGTCTGATTGTTTTCGGCTGGCTGGCGGAACGATTCCATTCATTCGCAGGTACTCCACCATCTGGCCGTAATGATCAAAGGCGTGGGCGACGGCAAAGGTAGCCAAGTGCAGGCGGGCCGACTTGCTGCCCTCCGCCGTCTGCAACATGTTCGTTGCAGTCAACGTAGACGCGGCCTTGTGACCGAGGGCAAAAGAATCCTTCAGGAACTTAATGATGTCGGCTTTCGTCTTCAACTTTTCAGGACCCTTCCCGTCGTTGAAATCTGCCGGGAGCGGCGTATCGCCCGTAATCGCCGAATATAAGAAATCGTTGGAAGCAGCGACATGCTTGACCTGCAAAGCAAACGTGCGCACGCCTTTGTAGTCGCTCCCTGGAATGTTCAAACTCTCCGGAGAGAAGTTGAATTTATCTTCCGGCATGGCTTCGGCAGCATCCACAATTTGCTTTTCGATGGTGCTGATTTCGCGGTCCACGTTTGAAGCTATGGTGGGCGGCTGCGGCAACTGTTGCGCCTGAGGCGCGTTCGTGGCTGCGGCGTCCTTTGCGCCTTTTCCCAAGGCAGCTACGGTAAAGACGAGCGCCGCCAACAGTAAGAAGGGTAGCGTTGGTTTCATTCCAGTGACTCCTTTCATTTGCTTGGACCGAAGAAACTCTAGAAAGTCAACCTTGGACGAAATCTGTTTCGCCGTAGTCCCGAACAGATCTCAGCGGATCATCCTTCACGCAAAGCCACAATGGGATTTATCCTGGCTGCCCGGCGCGCCGGAAAATAGCTGGCCAGAAGTGCGACTGCAAGCAAAAGCAAAGGCACGACCAGAAACACAGACGGATCATGCGGACGCACTTCATAAAGCACACTAGCCATCATCGACGCGGTGGATGCAGACAAGACCACGCCGGCCACAATTCCGACAGTTGCGAGCACGGCACCCTTTTGTAGAAACAGTTTCAGGACATCGTCGCGTCTGGCTCCCAAAGCCATGCGAAGTCCGATCTCGCGCGATCTTTGGCCGACCATATAAGCCAGCAAGCCATAAATTCCGATGGAAGCCAGAAGCAGCGCCAGCCCGGCGAATCCGCTGACCAGATCAGCAGAAAAACGGCGGGGAGCGACCGAGGCATCGAGCACATCGTTCATGGAAGAAACATTGAAGACCGGCAAGCCGGAATCAATGCTTTGGATTTCATGACGAATCTGTGGCTCGAGAACGGTTGCCGGCAAGGCCGTCCGTAAAACAACGCTGAGCCCTCTATCCGTGCTTTGATACATCGAAACGTAGATATGAGGAATACCGTCGATGTCGAGGCCGTCACTCTTGATGTCCCTAATAATGCCGACGACGGTCATCCACGGCTGTTTTGGATCTTGTCCGAATCGAAGCCGGTGGCCAAGCGGATCACGATCTGCCCAGTAACGGCGAGCGGTGGTTTCATCAATGATGGCCACGGGTTGCTTGCCTTCTTCATCGCCTTCAGTAAAAGAACGGCCGCGCAACAGTGGAGCCTGCATCACCTTAAAATAATCAGGACTTATCCGAATTCTCTCGGCGCGCAGATCCTGAGAGGACTCGACCGGATGGTCCTCAATGGCCAGGGCATCAATCGCTTGTGCATCATTAACACTCAGATTGGTGGTGGGTAGATCTGAGGTGAGCGCGGCCAGGTCGACTCCCGGAATAGCCCTCATGCGCCGCAGTAACTCGCGATTAAAAATAATTTTCGGGGGATTGCCGAGATAAGGATCTGCCTTCGGATCATTTGGAATCGGAAGCCAAACGTTGGCTGCAATGACGTGGCTGGGGTTGAACCCCGGATTTTCCTGCAGCAGATCGTGCAGAGTACGCAGCAGCAAGCCGGCTCCAACCATCAGCATCACTGCAAATGCCAGTTCAGAGACGATCAGAACATCCCGCAGGCGCCCGGTCTTCGTGCTGTAGCCGGAGCCTCGACCGCCCTCGCGAATTGCTGAAGAGAGCGCGACTTTCGCCGAGTGAAGCGCCGGGGCAAGTCCAAAAACCAGGCCGGTGAGAATCGAAATCAGCAAAGCAAACGCCAGCACCACCCAATCAATTCTTACCTCGCTGAGCCGGGGAATGTTCGATGGCACAAAGCGCAGAATGAAACCCATGGTGCCAACTGCAGTCATAACCCCTGCCAACCCACCGATAACCGAGAGAAGCACGGACTCGGTCAACATCTGGCGAATCATCCGGCCCCGGGTCGCACCCAAAGCCAGCCGCACCGCCATTTCTTGTTCTCGTCCCGAAGCGCGCGCCAGCAGGAGATTGGCAATGTTCAACGACACGATGAAAACGATCAGGATCACTGCGCCCTGTAACACCAGCAGCATGGGACGAACGTTGCCCACCAAAGTTTCCTGCAACGGTTTAATTTCGATCGTCCATTTGGATTGCGCCGGATAATCCGTTGGAAAGTCGTGGCGCAATTGATTCGCCATGGCAGTGAGGCGCGCCTGCGCCTGCCCCAAAGTTATTCCTGGCTTGAGACGCCCGAGTGCCGCGGGCATAAAGCGCGTACCGCGCGATGGCGTCGGAACGGGATCGGCGCTGAATCCGGCGGTTAGAAATACTTCCACATTCCCGGAAACGGTTGGTCCAGGATGGCGAAATTCGGGCGGGAGAACACCGACGATGGTATAGGGATCGTTGTCGAGGTGAAGGGTGCGACCCAGAACATCGGGATCAGCGCCGTAGGACCGTCGCCATAGGCCATCACTGATTACGGCTGCGGGGGCGAAACCGAGCGCGAAGTCCTGGGGACCGAACAATCGTCCAATTTGCGGAGTCGCGCCCAGCATCGAAAAGTAGTTGGGATGGGAAACGACAAACTCGAGGCGCTCCGGATGGCTGGCGCCCGTCAGATTCACGCTACCACCGCCGATTGTGCTCACGTCGTCAAATACGCCGGCTCGATCTCTGAGGTCTTCGAGTTCGGGCACCGAAAACAGAACGTCCCGCATTCCTATCCCTGGGTTATTGAAGAATATTCTTACCAATCGGTCAGGATTGCGGTACGGAAGAGAGCGTAGCAACACGGCATTCACGATGCTGAAAATCGCTGTATTCGCTCCGACTCCCAGAGCCAGAGTCAGGACCGCCACCACCGTAAATGTGGGCTTCTTGCGCAGTGTGCGCAAACCGAAACGAACATCCTGCAAGACGCTCTCGACCACTGCCCCAAATCTTGGCAGACCACGAGCCTCACGATGATGCTGTTTGGCCTGCTCCAAACCGCCGAAGCGGATCATTGCGGAGCGCCGTGCTTCTTCTGCCGGCATGCCCCGCTTCAGGTTTTCTTCGATCGCAAGCTCGATATGAGCTGCCATCTCGGCTTCCAGCTCTCGATCCACATGCGCGTTGGCGAAAGAAGATCGCAGCCGATGGACAAATTGTTGTAGCCACGCAATCATTTCCTGCCGCCTTCCTCCAGGGCCAGCACCCTGCTCATCACACTGGACAGCCGCTCCCAGTAAACTGCGTCCGCGGCGAGCTGTTTGCGCCCTTTTTTTGTAATCGAATAAAACTTGGCCTTGCGATTATTGTCGGAGGTGCCCCACTGGGCAGAGATCCATCCTCGCTCTTGCAGCCTCACCAGAGAGGCATAAATCGTGCCCTGATTCAGAAGGATTTCTTCGCCACTCACCTGCTCAATCCGCCGGGCGATGCCATAGCCATGCAACGCTCCCATGGCCGCTAGAGTTTGCAGCACCATCAGGTCCAAAGTTCCTTGCAATAGATCAAGTTTCGGTTCGGGCATCCGCTCTCCTGTGTTAATCCCACATCAGCATGCCACACCTTCTGTGGAAAGGCAACAGGAGAATTTTTGGCCTGTTCTTACGATGGCAAGAAAATATGGCGGGGAGTCTCTGGCGCCGCATCCGTGTATTGAGGAACGGTTCCGTCCAAAGATCAAAGACGCGAATCGTTTCGACCTGCCAGGGCGTCAGTCCGCACAGTGGCAGGCGGATCGCTGCAGCGTTTTTCGTTCTGGACGCTGGCACGAACGTGGAAGAGCGGCCCTTTGAGGGCCGCGTGGGTCGCGCGCAATCGAGTCGGCTTTAGCCGCGGTGGTCGTCTTCTTATGCGGTCCCAACGAACCCGTCCACGGGGGCTGAAGCCTGGTTTCTTTTGGGGTACTTTACGCGGCGCTTAAGTCGCCGCTCTTCCACGGTGCTGCGAGCGTCCTTCTCCCACGACGGTGCGCGAGCTTGTGCTGGAAGAGGGGCCCTTCGAGGGCCGCGTATGTCGCGTTTCTCTGCGTGGAGATCGCTGACAGCGTTTTTCGTTCTGGACGCTGGTACGGCCGCGACCTGGTGACCGGATCCGAAAATGCAATTAATGCCGAAAGACCGGCTATTGACGAACAGCGCTGGAATTCGCTGTCTTCGCTTCGAGCTGCTGAGCTTCGAGCCGCTGGATTGTCGCCCGGAGCCAGGCGCCCAGCGCATCCTCAATCTCCTGTTGCGTCCCGGTGCGGTACAAAGACTCGAGAGTTTCTCCGCCCGGTTTCAACGGGATATGAATACAAGGGGTTTGTTCCTTCCGCGCGTTCTCCGGGACGAATTGCATCAAGAGGCATTCGCTGCACGGCTCGCGGTCTTTTGAGTTAAAGTTCATGCAGGTCGGGGAATCCTCGAAAATAAAGCGTGCCCGCCAGGATTCGCGCGGCAATCTTCCATAACCGCCTTGCTCGAGGAACTCCAGTTCGAACTTCAGCACATCCAGCAGGTCGCGATTATCGGTCGGCATAGACTCATCCTCACCGTTAGTGTGGTCCTGCGCGGAAGGTGACGCCGTGACCGGCATCACAGTCTGCCGTGAGGGCCATCACGCCTCCGCACGATTCGATTCTGGCGGATACTCTTTTGAAAAGAATCGCGTACCGACAGCTGTGACCTGGGTCACAGAACCTCATCTCTCAAAAAGTTCAATATTGCAACATCTTTGGATGTATTCTCGTTGCGATGTTGCAACCAAATTTCGACTGGAGCTTGTAAGGTTATGAAAATTGACTTCAAAGTGTTTACTCCTGCAACAGTATTGACTGTTCTTCTAAGCCTTTCGTTACCGGCGGGCGCACAAGACGCATCAGCTCTCTACAAATCAAAATGTGCCGGCTGCCATGGTGCTGACGGTACCGGGTCGGCGATGGGGAAGAAATTGGGCGCCCATGACTTCACAACTGCCGACGTGCAGAAAATGTCGGACGCAGAGCTCACAGATATCATCACCAACGGCAAGAACAAAATGCCGAAGTACGGGTCTCTAAAGCCGGAAGAAATTAAGGGACTGGTGGCTTACATCCGCACACTGAAGAAATAGTCCCCCGTTACTGTTAGCGTGGTTCTTCAAGAGATTGTTACAGGCGGCAGATTGCCCGCGGCACGGGTGGAGTGTGCTCACACCGCGGACCATGAGAACTTAAGAGTCTAAGACACTAAAAGGGAGCAATGGTTTCAAATGAATCTGCGAGAGCGCATCCGAGACTGGTCGCAGCCAATCTACTTCCTGGGACAAAATCCCATCACGCTTACCGGCACCGTGATCACGACGAGCACCGCGCTTACCACCATCGCCTTCTGGTTCTATGAGATTTTCCTCCCAGGGCCACCGCATCCTTATATCGGCCTTCTCGTCTTTCTGATCCTCCCTGGCATTTTTGTACTTGGCCTGCTCTTGATTCCCCTTGGTATCTGGCTCAAGCAGCGAAGGATGCTCGGGAGCGGAACACTGCCGGAAGTCTACCCAGCGATCGACTTGGGGCTGCCCGTGGTGCGGCGCACTGTGGAGTGGGTCGCCTTTGCTACCATGGTCAATCTTTTGATCACTGGGACGGCATCGTACCGCGGCGTGCAGTACATGGATTCGACGAGTTTCTGTGGGACGACTTGTCACACCGTGATGGCCCCTGAATACGCGGCCTATCAGAATTCTCCGCACTCGCGTGTGGAATGCGTCGAGTGCCATATTGGGCCCGGAGCGGGATGGTTTGTGCGGTCGAAGCTCTCCGGTTTGCGGCAGGTCGCTGCGGTAACCTTCCACACCTATTCGCGGCCTATTCCTTCGCCCGTAAAGTACCTTCGCCCCGCACGTGAAACCTGTGAGCAGTGTCACTGGCCACAGCGCTTTACGGGCGACAAGTTCCTGGTGAATACCAGCTACAAGGACGACGAAAAAAACACGCCCCAGACCGATGTGCTGCTCCTGAAAGTAGGAGGACGCACTTGGCAGGGTTCGGTCGGCATCCACGGGCACCACCTCGCTGACACAACGCGCATCCGCTACATCTCAACCGACGCCGAGCGGCAGACGATCCCGGTCGTGTATTACACCGACGATCAGGGGAAGACCACCGAATTCATTTCCACTGACGCAAAGCCCACCCAACAGCAGTTGGACAAGGGAGAACATCGCACGATGGATTGTGTGGATTGCCACAACCGGCCCACGCACGAATTCGACTTGCCCGAAAACGCAGTCGACAAGCAAATGTCTCTCGGGCGCATCAGCCCAGACCTGCCCTATATCAAGAAGAAGGCGGTTGAGGTTCTCAAAGTTAATTATCCTTCCCGCGACGTAGCGCGGCAGACGATCGCCGCCGAACTGAACAACTTTTATCGCACGAATTACCCGCAGATCTATCAGACACGGCGAACGCTGGTGCAGCAAGCCGGCGATGAGGTAGCGGCGATCTATCTGCGCAACATCTTCCCTGACATGCGTGTAACTTGGGGAGTTCATCCGAACAATCTCGGGCACAACGATTCTCCGGGTTGCTTCCGCTGCCATGACGGCAGCCACACCAGTGCCGACGGCCAGACCATCACCAACGACTGTTCGGCGTGTCACGAGGTCTTGGCTGCGGGAGAAGAAAATCCGAAGGTGCTGACCGATCTGGGAATGAAGTGAGCCTCGGGATCAAACGGATCCGGGAGCCTGCTGAGACTTCTGGCTGCAATCTTGCACGGCATAATTAGGCCGACGTAACAAAGTCGCCGATCGTACCTTCGACTCATGGTCTTTCGCGTGCGTAGCTTACAAGCAAATGTGATATGAATCACGGAACTTTCGCCTCAAAGCCTTCAAGATTGCTAAGGATAGACAGGTTTCGAACTGGGAGTCTGGGATTGCGTAGAAGAATACGACACAGGGTGGACGCGGGAGGAAGGCTCGGTCTTGTCTTTTTGATCTTGCTTTTCCTGGCCGGTCTTCTGTCAGTCTCAGCGTCCGCGCACGCCCGCGCCAGGGCACAAGCGAAGTCGCCCCAACCCCTCAAGCAGGATGAAAGCTGCCTCGCCTGCCACGGCCAGCCGGGAATGACATCGGGCAGCGGCAAAAGCATCTCGATTGACCCCGCGAAGCACGCGGCCAGCGTCCACGGCATTTTGGGCTGCGTTGACTGTCACACCAGCATCAAGGACTATCCGCACCCCGCCAAAGTGGCAAAAGTAAAATGCGCGACTTGCCACGCCGACGAGGCGTCCCATCTACTGAATAGCGTTCATACCGCGCTCGGCGACGCAGCGTGCGAATCTTGCCACGGCAATCACCACGAAGTGGCGCCTGCGGCCCAATTGGCGCCGGCAAAGTGCGCACAGTGCCACAACGATGAGGTGAAGGAGTTCCGGCAAAGTATCCACGGACAGGCGGCTGCCGCAGGTGATCCGGACGCACCAAGTTGCATGTCCTGCCATGGGCCGGTGCATCAGATTCAGACCTCGAGCGATGCGGCCTCAACCGTGGCCAAGAAGAACCTTCCTGACACGTGTGCGGCTTGTCACAGCAACCAGCAGTTCCTCGCGCGCCACAAGATTCCATTCGCGCATCCCGTGGAACTCTATCGGCAAAGCGTGCATGGGCGTGCCGTGGCGGATGGCGACGGGGCTGCGGCAACTTGCTCGGATTGTCACGGGAGCCACGGAATCCTGCCCTCGCAAGATGCGCGCTCCAGGGTCAACCACTTCAACATCCCGGTGACGTGTGGACAGTGCCACGCCGATATTGCCAAGACGTATCTCGCAAGCGTGCACGGACAAGCCATGAAAGCCGGCGAACAGGGGGCACCGGTGTGCAGCGATTGCCACGGGGAGCACTTGATTCTGGCGCCGAAAGAGCAGGGCTCGCTGGTGAATGCCTCCCGGGTGTCGATGACCACCTGCGGGCGATGCCATAGCGATGAGCGGCTGGCGCTGCGCTACAATCTGCCCCCTGATCGTGTGCCGTCCTTCGCCGACAGCTACCACGGCCTTGCCTTGCGCGGCGGATCCCAGATTGTTGCCAACTGCGCTTCCTGCCACGGGGTGCACAACATCTTTCGCTCGACCGATCCGCGCTCCACGGTGAATGCTGCGAACCTTTCGAAAACGTGCGGAAATTGCCATGCTGGCGCAGGTGACCATTTCGTCATCGGATCGGTGCACGTGCGAACTACCACTGGCCCCGCGCATCCAGTGGTCAAATGGATCCGTTGGACTTATTTGGCCCTGATTCCGCTGACTCTTGGTTTCATGATCGTACATAACCTGCTGGACTTTCTGGCCAAGCTTATCCGCCGGCACCCACGGCACGAAACCGGCGCACAAGTTTCCCGCATGAATCGAAACTTCCGCATTGCCCACTGGGGCGTGATCCTTAGCTTCCCGACGCTGGTTTTTACGGGATTCGCGCTGAAGTATCCGGAGGCATGGTGGGCGCGGCCGTTGCTGCTCTGGGAGGGTCACCTCGCGTTTCGCGGCATCGTGCATCGCACTGCGGCGGTGGTGCTCGTCGCAGCCACCGTCTACCATGTGATTCACCTCGCGGTAGTTCGGCGGGACCGGATGTTCCTGAAAGCGATGCTGCCGGAATTCAAAGACGCGACGGATTTAGTGCAGGTGCTGCTGTACAACCTGGGACTGACGAAAATCGAACCGCGTTTCGCGAAATTCAACTACGCGGAGAAGGTGGAATATTGGGCGTTTATGTGGGGCACGGTGGTGATGACGGTCTCCGGATGTCTGCTGTGGTTCAATAACTTCACGCTGCACTATTTCCCTAAGTGGGTGTCGGACGCGGCCACAGCGGTGCATTATTACGAGGCGCTGCTCGCCACCTTCTCCATCCTGCTGTGGCACTTCTACATGGTGATGTTCGACCCTCTGGTTTACCCGATGGATACCGCCTGGCTCAATGGCAAGGTTCCGGCCGATCATTACCGACATTCCCGCCCGGCGTATTACCGAGCCTTGGAACGAGCTCACTTGGTCGAGTTGCCCACCGACCCTGCCGATAGCGGCGAGGAGCAGAGTGCTGCCGAAACTCCAACCGTTGACCCGTCAGCGATGGCCGATAAGTCGGTAGAAAGTACCAAATCCTAAGCTTCTGATCCAGGTGTATAAAAGTGCCTGCACAAGCCGTAGCCAGTTCGGCCACACGGAGAGACGAACGCGAGTTGCGCGATGCCCGCTTCGCCATGTGTCTCTCCCTGGCTCTTGGTTTGGCAATGTTGATCGGCAAGACCACAGTCTATTTCATGACGCATTCGGCCGCGATTTTTTCCGATGCCGCCGAATCGGTCGTCCACGTGATCGCGGTGGGCTTTGCTAGTTTTAGTCTTCGGCTCAGCGCAAGATCGGCATCCCCTCAATTCCTCTACGGTTACGAACGGATCACGTTCTTCTCCGCTGGATTTGAGGGAGCCATGATTATCGTGGCCGCGATCGCCATTCTCTACGAGTCGATCCGGAAGTGGATTGCAGGGCTACAGCTGGAACACCTCGGAGCGGGCGCATTGCTGATCCTGATCGCTGGACTAGTTAATGCGGGTCTCGGCTACTACCTCGTGCGGACGGGCCGGTGCACGAATTCACTCATTCTCGAAGCCGACGGCAAACACGTTTTGACCGATAGCTGGACCAGCTTTGGCGTCGTCGCAGGGTTGGGGCTGGTACTACTGACGCACTGGAAACCGTTCGATCCTCTGGTGGCCATCTTTGTCGCCCTCAATATCCTGTGGTCGGGAGGCCGCTTAGTCTGGCATTCGGCAGTCGGACTGATGGATTATTCTGATCCGAAAGCCGGCCGGAAAATTCGGGATAAACTGGATGCCCTTTGCTCGGAACTCAGCGTTCAATATCATGGCGTGCGCTTCCGAACCACCGGATACCGCCAGATCATCGAAGTACACTTGTTGTTTCCGC
>DAIUEW010000005.1:0-119934 GCA_036844925.1 Candidatus Sulfotelmatobacter sp. | reverse complement strand
CGCTTTCCGGCGAGGGTTTTCGTGGGGAAGATATACCAGATGTCTTCGGGAAAGACGTAGATGGCGAAGTAGTCGATCTCTCTGGCAGTGTATGCCTTGTGGCCGAAGGCATAGAGTTGGCAGAGATAACAGGTTCCCAACCACATCTCAGTGGACTTGACCTGCACGCGCAGGAAACGGCCGTTCTGTTCGACGACGACATCGTAGCGCGGCGTCTCTCCCCAGGGCTTGGCCACGTTGAAGCCCATCCCCGAAGCTACGGTCATGAATAACAGTTCCACCCACTCGCCGCGCCGTTTGTGACTGGCGAAGAGTTTCTTGCCCCGACGTGCCATAGATCTCCCAGAAACACGAAAGGCGCAGCCATGGGCCGCGCCTTAGTTTTATTTCGATTGCAGTTGTAGTATATCAGAACGCTATAGGTGCGTGGGACATATTCTCTTTGAATTTAGGATTTATCTTGCAAGCGGATGGATTCGATCGTGTAATTCCTACCCATTGACAGGGTTTCTACGGTTTCCCGTGGGCGCGGGGGCCCCGCTTCTCGCAGAGGAAGCGACAGATGAGGCGCCCCGCAGAAAGCAGGTTCCTCCGATCCGCTCGCTATCGCTCCGCTCCGGTCGGAATGACAAAAAATTGAAGGCGCACCGGGTCTAACGATAGCCCCTCGATCCTTTTGTGCGGCGAGAGATGGTCTTCGGCGCATCGCCAGGGAAGAAAATCCCACTTCTCGCAAAGGACGCGAGAAATGGGGCACCCGGCAGAAAGCAGGTTCCTCCGCTCCGCTCGCTATTCGCTCCGCTCCGGTCGGAATGACAAAATATTGAAAGCGTATCGCTCCGCTTCGGTCGGAATGACAGAAAGAAAGCCAGCGACGTTTGCCAAAGCCTTGAGTTATGGGGCAGGAATCGCGGCAGCGACGGCGGAAGAAGGAGCGCTCTCTTCGTCACTTGAATTGAGGGCGGTAGTCTCGTAGTAGTAGGTCTGGCCGTCGGTGACTGCGGTGTCCACATAAGTGGTAGTAGCGTTGGGAGATGAGTTGATCTTTGTAAAGCTGCCTGAGGTCCCGGTGCGGCGGTAGATGTTGTATCCCGTCACGTTGGGAGATGTGCTTGCGTTCCACGAAAGACTGACGGTGTAGACGGGCGCTGTCGCTCCAGTGCCCTGGAGGGTTGCAGCGGCGGAGTTCGAAGCGTCACTGGCGAATGAAACTCCTACAGAAGCGACACCGCTAGTCTGAGGCGTGAATGTGACGGTGAAATTCGCGGTCTGGCCTGCAGGAATCGTGACTGGAAACGTGAGACCTGTAACGGAAAATTCCGAACTGCCAACAGTATCGGAAGAAACTACAACAGTTGCACCGGCGGCACTCAGCGTGCCGGTCTGAGTTCCACTGGTTCCGACCGTGACGCTGCCGACATTGATTGTGGAGGGAGTGACGGTTAATTGTCCCTGAGCCGCTCCGGCCGTCGATCCGACCAACGCAATGGAGAGGTTCGGATCGGAGGCATTCGACGAGACTGCTACACTTCCGCCGAAGTTGCCGGAAGATTGCGGAGTAAAGGTCACGCTGAAGGAAGTGGTCTGTCCCGGCGTTAGAGTGAGGGGCGTGCTTAATCCAGAGATGGCGAAGCCGGCACCGGTCACTGAAGCTTGGGAGATGGTCGCACTTAATCCACCGGTATTTTGCAGCGTCTCAGTCTGCGTCGTGGCCTTTCCCACCTGGGCACCGGTGAAGTTGACCGTGGCGGGCGTGGCAATTAGATCGCCCGTAACAGGGGTATCCGTGGTGCCTTGGGAGGCTGATTTCGCCGTGCTGAATCCCTGGCAGCCAACCATAAAGGTCAGGGCTAGCAGCACGACCAGCGCATTCCAGCGAGTAGGGATCAGGCTCATAATGAGATCAAATAAATAGCGAACTCCTAGCCTCCCAATCGAGCTTCCCAATTTGGAAGAGCTAGTGTGCACCTTGGGCGCGAGTTCGTAAAGTTCCAGAAGGACATGGGCAAAGACCCCGGGGGGACTGTCCCGTCTGGTTGGGGAGGGATTATCGCAAGGTAATCAACGTGCGGTCAAACTGCATGTGGCACAAAATGGGCGGTTCTCCGTCAGTTGCGCTAAATCTGGGGGATTACCGGGGTTAACCGGGTTTTTTCTTAGGGACCGCTTCGGCTGTCGTCTCCTTTTAGCTGGTTTTTATACTGCGGTTCGGTCCCGACGAAAAACTCCTCGTACTTGTGCTCCCCGGAGGAACCTGATTTTGCGCCATTCATCTTACCCCAAATCAGGCGTCCATGGCCGGAATTCGGCAACTGGCGCAGGTCCCCGGCGGAGGAGTAATAAAGGTAGGAGTCCCGAGCCCAGCCGTACCGTTCGGGTGAAGATGTTTTCAGCAATCCAGAAGGCGGAATCCTAGCAACCATCTGGCCGCTCTCCAATGGCAACGGGGATTCGCCCGGGACTTCAAACTCAATTCGGACCCAACCGATGTAGCCCTCGGGAATCAGGAATCGAAGCGAACGCTGAGTTGAGTTCCGGGCACCCAGGGTAATCCAAGCCACCACGCTAATAGCTCCTACCAGGCTAATTGCTGAGGCGAATGTGAACAGGGCTACCGCGACTCTAGCAGGGCGCTTGACACCGCCCGGGAAAATCCAACTGGGGGCTGCCGCTTCCGGCCTCTGTCGGAAGCTGGCAGTGGCGGAATATGTAGTGACGAGAACCAGGAGGGCGATCGCAAGGTATGGCAAGATCATGCAAATTCAGAACAAATGTAGTCAGGTTGCGGCCGAGTTCCTTGATATTGCCGCTAATGATACCGATCCTAATTTTGCCTTTACAGGCCATCTGGCCATCTCATAAATAGTCCGGAGCAGCAGGTCGAGGTCCCTCAGGGGCTAAAGCCCCGGTCTTTATTGGCTCTGGGCGGCACGACTGAAGTCGTGCCCTTCCCGAACCCATTGTCGTGACCCATTGTCGTGACCCATTGTCGTGCCCTCCGCGAACCCATTTATGAAATGGCTTTGGCTCTTAAGGCTGGACCAACGCTGGCACCCTGTAGCGGCATGATGTGGGATGACGTAGTTCGCCGTTCCAGCCTGGTTCGGACTGCATTAGCGATCGCCGGACCGTAGAAGGACCAGATCGCCAGCGTGGCTACCAGCGCAAGTCTCGCCGCGGCATGCGGCTTGAACAGACTAATATAGGCCGCAATCAAGAGGCATAGCGATCCCAACAGGGCGACCACCTCCAATGGATTGATGGGCACTCCCAACACTACGAGCGAAAGAAGCGTGTAAATGTGGAATCCCGTGACCACGGCGGTGATGAAATAAAGAAGAAAAGGAAACATGAGTCAGGGCTGTGCTCCAATCTCAAAGTTCAGGGTCGAGAGAGAAAGGCGATATTGGTACTGAGCGTTCACGTATCCGATGGCAGCATCGGTTTGCTGCAATTGTGCCTGGCTGAGTTCGACAATCGAGCTAAGGCCGAGGTTATAACGGCCCTGGGCGAGGTTCAAAGCCAGATCAGCTTCTTTGGCAAGTTCTGCCGCAACGCTTACTCGTTGAAATGCAGTATTAGCGGCCAGCCAGGCAGTGCGGACATCGCGAACGACGCGGTCGCGCAGATCGCGGGTGTTTTCTCCGGCAGCTTTTGCGCGGAAATTTGCTTCCGAAGCCTCGGCGGCGAACAGAAACCCATTAAAGATTGGGACGTTCATATTGACGCCCATAGCGCCGTACCAACTGGAAACGAAATAGTTGGGGAGGCAACCGCCGAAGCAGTCGGGGCGCACGGGAGTAACTCCCGCGATGCCGAGGGCGCTGATGGTCGGCAGAAGCTGGTCGCGCTGGGCGCGGCGAAACTTTTCAGCAGCTTGTTGATTATAGGTAAGGGCCTGCAGGTCGGGACGTTGCTGCAAGGCAGTATTGATGAGGACGTCTACATCGGGCGGCGGTGGCGGTGGAGCCTGCGCATCGTCTTCGGCTAATTCGTAGCGAACCTGCTTATCGAAGCCGAGGACCGCGCTGAGTGCAGCAATGGTGGAGTCGACATTGTTTTGCGCATCAAGCAGCAGCAGCCTGGCTTGCGATAGATTCACATCGGCGAAGGAAAGGTCCAGATCCGATTTCAGCTTGTTTTTTGTAAGTTCGTTGATTTGATGTTCGACGGACTGGCGAGTGGTCACGGTTTGTTGCGCGACTTTCAGGAGTGCCTGCGCCTGAAGGGTGTTGTAAAAGGCTTGATCGGTGGCCAGAACTATATCTTCGGTGGTCGCCAGTCCATTGGCATTTTGAGCCTTCTCCTGCAGCTTGGAAGAGGCCACAAGGTTCGTGGTGCGTCCGAAATCGGTGATTAGCTGGCTGAGGGTAACGCCGGCGCCAGCATGTTCCAGAAGGCGAGACGCAGTGAGCGAGCCTGCGCCAATTCGGCTGCCTTCATTGGCGTCAACTGCCGTTATGGAGCCGTTGAAATTCGGGAGCTCCGCAGCCCGGGCTTCGCGATAGATCTGGTGCTGTGCTAAAGCAAGCAGATGGCCGACGCTGATTTGAGGGTTGTTCTTAATGGCCAACTGTTCTGCTTGAGCGCGAGTTAAGCGCATCGTGCCGTTTGGTGGTGCCTGCGGCGTCTGAGGATCAGCGGAAGGCGCGGTCTGCGGTGGAAAACTTGCGCTGAGCGCTACTCGACCTTCGGGAGGCACTGCGATCGCTTTCTGATTTTGCGACGACTGAGGCTGGGGAGCGGACGGCAAGCTTTCAGCGGTCCCCGATTTGTCAGGACTCTGCGCCAAGGTTGATTCGGGAGAAATGGACCACAAAAATAAAGACAGCGCGGCCAGGATGAAAAGATTCGCTCCAGGCTGCGGTCGCAACCAACGCCCCTCAGGGGCTGAAGCCCCTCTCATTCTGCAAGACTTATGGCACGAGTAGAACTCGTGCCCTTCCCAGTTTTGTGCGAGTCCAGCTTCTTTCCGCAGCCTTCCAAGGTCTGCGTCGTCGTAGGCTGCGGACTGCAAAGTTGAAGTCATGCCGATCCAAAAACCGCTCACAATGTTGGTTCTGGTCGAAGCCTGATGCGTCCGACTCATCTGGCTGTCTCCGTCGAGGCGGATGCGGGTTGCGGATTCTTTTTTCCGTAAACCAACAAGTAAGCAGCGGGGACGATGAAGATCGTCAGAAGAACGGATGAGGTGAGGCCACCGATGATGGCGCGAGCCATGGGCGTGTATTGCTCCGCTCCGGTACCGAGCTTCAACGCCATTGGGATCATGCCGATGATTGTGGCCAGCGAGGTCATCAGGATCGGCCGCAGGCGGACGCGGCACGCGGTAATGACGGCGTCTCCCGGAGTCATTCCCTCGCGCTCCAGATTGTGGGCAAAATCAACGATCAGAATGCTGTTCGAATCCGCGATGCCAACCAGCATCAATATGCCCATCAGCGACATGACGTTCAACGTGCTGTGGGTGAGCGGCAGAATGATCAGCACGCCGACGAAACCCATCGGAATCGCAAGCATGATCAGGAAGGGATCGATGAACGATTTGAATTGGGCGGTCAGAATCAGGAAGAGCAGAACGAAAGAAATCAGAAAACCCAGGGCAAAGCTTTTGAACGAGGCCTCCATGCCTTGCACCATGCCGCGCAGATTCACGCGGACATTGCCCGGAAGCTTTTCTTTGGAGAGGATGTCGCGCACAGCACTGGTGACGCGCCCCAAATCTTCCCCGTTGGGAGTAACGAAGATATCAACCGCGCGCTGAATCTGGTAGTGGTCCACCTCGGTTGGAGTATTGATCTGCTTCACGTCCACTACGTTCTTAAGGACAGTAGTCGGCCTGCCCTGTCCGTTGCAGGCCCAGGAGGGGCGGGCTACACCAGGCTGTGGGGGCCCGGAGGGTCCGCAACTCAAGCCGGCTCCGTTGGCCGGATCACGGAGGGGAATCTGTCCCAGGTCCGTCATGTTGTGAATGGCGGCGTCGCCATGTTCGAAGAATTGCACGGTGAGGTAATAGTCGTTGCCGCTCTTTCGATCGACCCAATAATTGGGCGCGATCATGTAGTTCGAGTTGAGCGCGGTGATAACGTTGTCGACTACATCTTTCTGCGTGAGGCCCAACTCGCCGGCGTGGACGCGGTCGACATCGAGCCGCAGAGCGGGATAGTTCATGTCTTGCGGGATGTAGATTTGACCGACGCCGCGCACCTCGCGAATGCGAGCAGCGAGGTTCTGCGCGATCCCATAGATCTGGTCGAGATCGGGGCTGCTCACCTGCACGTCAATCGGCGCGGGCATTCCGGTATTCAGAATCGCATCGACCATGGAACCGCTGGAGAAGAAGGTCCGGATGTCAGGAAACTGGCTAGCCATGGCCTTCTGCACGCGGTCCATGTATGCGAAGCTGCTGAGGTGATGGGAATCGTTGAGCGCGACTTGGATGGTCGCGGTGTAGGGACCGGAGTTGGTGGTGTAGAGGGCGGAAAAATCTGGGACGACGCCGATGTTAGAAACAATTCGCTTGAAATCTTTCGGCTCAATCTGATGCCGGATAAGGTCTTCGACCTTCGCAACGTATTCATCTGCTATCTCGATGCGCGTTCCGGTTGGTACTTTGATGTTGATGGTGAACTGGCCAGCATCGGTCTTCGGGAAGAACGCCAGCCCAAGCAGCGGGTAAATGGCAAGGCTGAGAAGGAACACGCCACTCAGAACTGCAACGGTGAGGCCGGGACGTTGCAGTGCGCGTCTGACCCAATACTCGTAGAAATCGAGAATCTTATTGAACATGCGGTTAAAGCGTGCGTTGAAGCGATCCAGCCAGGAACGGCCAGACCCCGACGTCCGTTCGATCGCATCGTTATCTCCGCTGTTGCCATCCTCAGGTTTTTTCGCGTGCTGAGAGTGCGGTACAGCTTTGAGAAAGCGCGAGCAAAACAGAGGAATCACCGTCATCGCCACAACGAACGATGCCAGTAGCGACAAACAGAAAGCCAGCGCCAACGCTGAAAAAAGAAATTTGGCAACGCCGTAAAGAAAAACCACGGGGAAGAAGTCGACGACATCAACCAGAGTGGCGGCCAACACGGCGAGGCTTACTTCGGATCCGCCGACCTCAGCGGCGATCATGGGTGCAGCTCCCATTTCGAGATGGCGGTAAATGTTCTCGAGCGAAATCACGGAATTATCGATGACGCGAGAGAAGGCCAGCGCCATTCCGCCCAGGATCATGGTGTTAATCGTGCCGCCCATCAGCGCCAACACCACGAACGCGGCCAGTGCCGAGATTGGAATGGAAAGCAGCACCGCCGATGTGGCGCGAAAGCTCCCCAAGAATATGAGAATCATCAAGCTGGTGAGAATCAGACCCAGGAAGCCTTCGTGTAGAACGGTGTTGATTGCCTCCTTCACATATACCGATTGATCGAAGACGATGCTTGTCTTCATCTGCTGAGGGATGTCGTAGAGATGCTTGATCAGCTGGCGAACGCCATCGACCACCGCGATGGTGTTGGTATCGCCGCCTTGCTTCATGATGGGAATGTAGGCGGAGCGCTGGCCATCGATTCGCACGATGTTGTATTGAATCTGGTGAGCGTCTTCAGCTTTACCAACGTCGTTTACTGTGACCCATGAGTTGCCTTTGACTTTGAGGGGCAGCTGGCCCAGTTGCTGCATGTTGTCAACCAGGCTGTTGGAGTAAACGTAGTAATCGTACGGCCCCATCTTGACATCGCCGGCCGGCAGAATCAGATTGGCATCGTTGACCGCCCCTACTACGTCCATCACGCTCAACTGGCGGGAAGCAAGTTTGTAGGGATCCACGTAAACCATAATCTGGCGGTAGATTCCGCCAAACACGCCCGGAATTTCGGCGCCGGGCACGGTCGCGATCTGGTTGCGAATCTGGAATTGAGCGTAGTCGTGGAGTTGTGTTTCATTCAGTCCCTCGCCTTTCACCGTCACCAGCGCCACCGGCAAGCTGGACGCATCGAACTTGAGAACGACCGGAGGCAGCGTCCCCGGCGGCAAGCGCTTCAAGTCGGCGAGAGCTAGGTTAGAGAGTTCACTTACGTCGGCGTCGGGATTGGTTCCAGGCTGGAAGTAGACGCGGATAATGCTGACGCCTAACATCGAACGCGATTCCATGTGATCGACGCCGGCGGCAAGAGTAAAGAATCGTTCCAGAGGATCGGTGATATCGGTCTCGATATCCTCGGGCGGCATCCCAGTGTAGAAGGTCGCGACAACGACTTCGGGCAGGTTGATCGGAGGAAATAAATCAACGGGCATTCGTGCCAGACTGGTCACGCCGATGACCAGAAGGGTCAAGCAGATTACGACAATGAAATAAGGATTACGAATTGAAAATCCTGGCATAGATTTATCCAGTTACAGATTTATCCAGTTACACCTGCAGCCGGTCGGGCGTTTGCGGTCCTCTTGGGTTTATTTGGTGCTCTCCCCCTGGTACTTCATCACCGATACTTCCTTAGGACGAACTTTTTCTCCAGCCCGCAGACCGCTGCGATCGCTCACGATGACTTCTTCTCCTTCGTTTACTCCGGAGGTAATTTCGGCATCGCTGGCGGTTTCCAATCCGAGTTCGACATTGCGATCCTCGATTACACCGTTCCCATTGACTATGAAGACAGTGGTCTTGTCGCCTTCGTGATTCAGGGCCTGGACCGGCACCGTGGGAACATTGGTTTGTTTATCGAGCGAAAGCCCAGCGTCGGCATAAAGACCCGGCAGCAGAACTCGCTGCGGATTCGGTACGTCAACTTCGGTGTGCATGGTGCGCGTATCTTCGCGCACGTCCACGGAAAAGCGTGCCACTTTGCCGGGAAAAGTGCGGTTCAGCGAGGGGACGCGAACGTCCACGTGGTCGCCGACATGGATATATCGCACGTAAGATTCTGGGACCGGAATCACAAGGCGAAAAAGGTCATCTTCGGAGAGACGCACGATCGGCATCGCCTGCGTACTCGAATTTGTGCCACCTTGCACCAGAGTGCCGAGGTTCGCGTAGCGCTCGGTCACTACTCCGGGAAACGGCGCCGTGATCTTCGAATAATCGAAGAGGGTTTGGTCGTGAATCAGCTTCGCCTGCGCTGCAGCCATCTGGCTTTGCGCGGCTTCCAGAGCGGCCTGGCCGGCATCCACTTGGGCGGCTGCCGCCAAATCTTTTCCCTGAGCGTCGTCTACTTCCTGCTGCGCGACAATTCCCGGTTGACTCTCAAACACTCCATTCAAGCGCGTGTACTGTAGATGCAGCGCCTTGTACTGCGCTTGATAGCGCCCCAATTCGTGCTCCGCCCTAGTCACCTGATTGTGTGCGTTCTTAATTTCCGCCTGATCTTCCTGCAGTTGCGCTTCCAGTTCCGGAATCTCCAGAACCGCGATTACCTGACCGGCTTTCACGTGGGTTCCGTAATCGACGTTCAGTTTCTTCACGTAACCGGACTCCTTCGCATACATATCGATCTCTTGAAACGGGACCAACTCAGAAGAAAGCGTGATTTGCCGGCCTAGCGACTTCTTCACCACCTTGGTGACGCCGACCGTGTTTGTGGGCTCGCTCGCCTGGACTTGCTTCTCTTCGCCTCCCGAACAGGAAGACAGGTTGACCAGCGCGGTGGCTGCAATGGCTGCAAGAGCAGCATGGGAAATCAGCCTCTTGCACGGGCGCACGCGCCGAGTTTTGGAATCCGTTTTAACTAGCATCGTTGCTTACCTCTGGCCAGCTTCCCCTGCTTCTGAGCCAGCAATCTCCTGACTAGAATGCATGGCTAATTTGAAGCCTTCATAACCTCGCTTAGCCTCGCCACGGAGAAAGAGCTGGATTGACACAACTCGATTATTTTTTGCTCTCGGCGCCGCAGTTCGGCTGCGACATCCGGAATCTCAGCGGCGACTTCGGCCGGAATCGTGAGAACACCGTGGCCGTCTCCATGCAGCAACTCTCCGGGATGGATTTCCATACCACCGATGGAGATTGACGCACCGATATCGAAAATATGGGCGTATGCATGCGAGACCGCAACATTTCCGGCAAACAATTGAATTCCCATCGTGCGTACCGATGGCAGTTCGCGCACCGCTCCATTGGACACGTATCCGACGCATCCCAGAGCCTTCAAGATGGCGCCGTGCACTCCGCCAACAAAGGCTCCCCGGCCAGGCGGACTGTCCAAGTCTTCGAGCACGAGGACCCGCGGCGAAGGAACCTCAAGAAGACTATTCCAGAGATCGGTGCGGTCGCGGAATGTGCCGCCCTTGATCGGCGGCTCACCGCTGCGAAGGCGCGCAGTGGCAGCGTAACCGACCATCGGGGGCGCTTCCGGGAACATGCACCGAATTCTGGCGTCCGTAAAACCGGTGTTGCGCAGCCGGAGGTTGAATGTCTCCACTGCATTCGCGACCATGCAGGTATCGATCTGTCGCAGTGCATCCAGCTCTTTTTCGGTCAAGGGCGGTGCGATGGCCATCCAGGTTTCCTTCCCATTGCGTATAGAAGAAGACGGCGCCAAAATGCGTTTCAGATCACTCCCCTTACTCCCCACAGAGGAGTAGAAGGAGCAAAATGCAAGAGTGCGCAGCTGTTTTTTCGATGATTTAGTATCCGAGGGAAGTTGCGCATTTTCTTTCCCAAACCAGCAGAAAGACTCGAAGCCAAATCGAATCAGCGAATACCGCTCAGCTACGAATGCACTTATATGAGGAATTTCGTGCGAGGAGGAGGCCGCGTGTAAAGACTTCTTTCGAGAAGAACGCTGGATACAAGAGGTCCCGCGGGGGCGACGCGAGGACGAAAAGTAGGTGCCTGCAGGATAACGGAGCAGACCAGCGTGGGCATCCACGTGGCAGCATCCTTGGTGAGGCGCTGGCGGCTAGTCTCCCGCAAGGAATGACTTTGTAAAGTTTTGATCGTTTGCGCGGAAACGCTTACAGGGGAGTAATACCGCGTTGCCACACTTACGGTGAGTGCGCATACGGCGATCAGAATGACCAACCCGCGCCAACGCCTGGGTCGCTGACCTCCGAGATTTGATAGCCGTTCCATTTCCCGATTCTACAAACCTATCTGGCTTCTACCACATGAACTCTGTTAGATGCAAGCAAGTCGCACCCCAAGTCGACACTTTGGTTTATTTTCGCAGATGTAGTTTTCCAATAGAACTCTACGCAACCAAAGCGGACCGGGAAGCTGAACACACAAGGAGGGAGCGGCATGCTGTTGCGCGTAACTGATACTCCGAAGTGAGGCCGTCCGATCGTATGGACTGCAGTTTCGAGTGTAAACAGGGCTTAGAGATCCTATGCACACATTTTCGCCGAAAAGCATCTAACTTTATCAGGTAAAAGTTGAGGGTCAGGCGTGCCGGCGAATTGAGAAGCGATCATTTGCGGGAGAATAGGGCACGACTAGGAGAATCGCGTATGAGATCAAATTTTTCCGGCAGTAGGGTTTTGATGAGCATTTTTGCGTGCGTCGTCGTTCTCGCGATGAGTCCGGTGACGTTAAGCGCTGCTTCGTACGGGCTACAGGATGCGCCTCCTGCACAGGATGCGCCCCCGGCCCAGGATGCGCCCCCGGCCCAGGATGCGCCCCCGGCCCAAACCCAGCCTCCAGCGCCGGACCAGCCGCACCCCTCCCAGCTAACGCCTGAGCAGTTGCAAGAGCTGGTCGCGCCGATCGCGCTATATCCGGATGCGCTGGTCGCGCAGATTCTGGCGGCCTCTGCATACCCTACGCAGATTGTCGAAGCGGAACGCTTTCTGCAGCAGAATCCTGATCTAAAAGGCGAGGCGCTGGGCGCTGAAGTCGATAAGCAGGATTGGGACCCGAGCGTGAAAGCTTTAACGCAATTCCCATCTGTGCTGGCGAATATGGATAAGGACCTCTCGTGGACGTCGGAGCTGGGGGATGCGAATTACAACCAGCAGAAAGAGGTGATGGACGCAATTCAGTACATGCGCAGGAAAGCGAAAGAAGCGGGCCATCTCGACAGCACACCCCAGCAGACAGTGACGAACGAGGGGGACGATATCGCCATTCAGCCGGCGAATCCGCAGGTAGTTTATGTGCCTGAGTACGATCCTGAACTGGTTTACGGTTATCCCGTGGCGCTGTGGCCGGGATTCTACCCGTGGTGGGGAGTGGGGGGCCCCTTTATTTCTTTCGGCGTGGGATTCGGTATCGGTCCGTTCTTTGGATTTGGCTGGGGCTGGGGCGCATGGGGCTTTGATTGGTACCACCATGGACTGATCTGGGGTGGCCACCCTTATGCTTTCCATAGTCACGCTTTCTACGATCGCAACGCTTACTTCCACGGAGGTTATCGCGGTGAAGGAGGGTTCGCTCGCGGTGACCGCGGCTTGCGGGGCTATGGCGGCGGTGGCCGAGGGGGTGAGGCGTTTCACGGCGGTGGTGAGCGAGGGGCGCCGGCGTTTCGCGGCGGCGGTGAGCGTCCAGGTGCCTTTGGCGGAGTTGCGCGCGGGGGTGATGCGCGCGGGTTTGAATCGCGCGGACGGTCCAGCTTCGGCGGTGGCGGCGGCTTTCATGGCGGCGGTGGTGGACATGGTGGTGGTGGTGGCGGGCGCCGCTAATGGGGTCTTGATTGCCGGATGAACGGGTTCGAATTCAACCACGAATAGAAATTGCAAGGAGAGAAATATGTCCTACGATCGGCACAGTTTCGAGGAGACCTATTCACGTGTCGTCGGCACGGTTAGAACGGTTGCGATGCTTGCAGCGGGAATTGCATTTCTTCAATTTTCCGCAGGGGCGCAGCAACCCGGCCAGAAGACTTTCTCATCGGCCGCAGAGGCGAGCCGCGCTCTGGTTGCGGCAGCTAAGGCACAAGACGAGTCAGCCTTGTTGGAAATTTTCGGGCCAGATGCGAAAGATATTGTTTCTTCCGGCGATGCGGTGGAAGACAAGAATCACCGCGATGAGTTCGTTCAAAAATACCATCAAATGCACCGCCTGGTGATGGAACCCGATGGAAAGACTACGCTCTACATCGGCGCGGAAAACTGGCCGACGCCGATTCCACTGGCGCACAAGGGCGGCTTGTGGTATTTCGACACCGCCGCAGGCAAGCAGCAGATTCTTTTCCGACGGATTGGCAAGAACGAGATGGCTGTGATCCAGGTTTGCCATGAGTTGGTAGACGCGCAAAAGGAATATTACGGGCACCCCCACGACGGAGATTCAGGTAGCCAATACGCTCAGAAGTTCTCCAGCGATGCCGGCAAACACAATGGACTCTACTGGCAGGCCAGCGCGGGTGAAGGCGAGAGTCCAATTGGTCCGCTCATGGCTTCGGCTGCGGCAGAGGGTTATCCGGCAGATCTGCAACCGCAACCGTTCCAAGGTTATTATTTTCGAATTCTCACAGCGAAGAAAGCGACCAACGGCGCCAGCAGCTACATTGTTGACGGGAAGATGACGCGCGGATTCGCTTTCCTGGCCTATCCAGCCGAGTACCGGTCGTCGGGAGTAATGACCTTCATCGTGGATGAGGATGGAATTGTCTACGAAAAGGATCTTGGCCGACGCACGCCCGAGATCGCGAAGAAGTTAACGCGATACGACCGCGATGCGAGCTGGCACAAAGCGGACTGATAGCGAGTCTCAGGCTAGCCAGGCGTTTTCGATCGAGGTTTATCTCGAAGCCATCTCATAAGGCCATCTCATAAATAGTCCGGAGAGCAAGTCGAGGTCCCTCCGGGGCTGAAGCCCGGACAGAAAAGAAACGACTTATCGCAGCGCTAAAGCGCTGCGCCACCTAAAATCTGAGTTTTTCCGTAACCAGTCGTCGTGCCCTTCCCAAACGCATTGATGAAATGGCTTCCAGTCAAGGCTAGTCCGCTGCCATCTCCTGCGGTTCCGGCTCAGCCTGTGGCATTTGAGCGTCGGGTATTCCCCCTCGCAGTTCGGCCTCGAGCGCTGCAAGTTGGGCCTCGATGTCCTGCTCGGCCTTGCGCTTGCGGATGACTTCCTCGCGGTATCGCCGCAAGAAATAATCGATCGTCTCGACCCGGATGCGAATTGAGCCTGAGGGCTTATTCTCGTCGAGATCCTTAAAGCAGAAGTACGGCGTGCCGGATTGCTCGATGATGCCTTCAATGACCCCATAAATCGGCGCATCGTGCCCGCACTTAAAGCTGGAGATCTCGAGCGCCACGAGATTGGGATGCCGCGCTGTGAACTTGGCGGCCCACACTTTGTGGTTGGTGCTACATGAATAGGAATTCTTCCAGGCGTCGGTGATATCAAGCGGACTGCTGATAACGCCGGCTCTTACCTCCTCGCCAAAGAGCCTTTCCAGAATGTCATCATCAATCGGAAGAGTATTCTGCGAGAAGATCGGGTAGCCAAGCTTCTGGAACTCCTCCATGATTTCGTGATTTAAACCGGGATCGTGATGATAGGGGCGGCCGAGCATGACGATGCCGATGCGATCCTCGCGCTCGAGCTGATCGAGCACCTGGCGTGCACGCCGGCGAATGCTGCTTTCGTATTCCTTGAGTGCGGCAAATCCTGATTCGACGGCGCGGTCATTCTCTTCCTGGGAAAGGCCGAGGATGGGCTGCCATGCCTGCAGCATCTGATGGGCAAAGAGCTTGCGGTCCGCGAAGTTGAGCACCGGAGCGAGATATTGGACATTGTGCTCGGCGAAGACGTCGTTCTCCTTTGTGAACGCGGCTTTCACGGTCTCTGGCGTTGCGGTGACGGTGGGGCAGGCATTGGCGCCGACAATTTTTACCAGCGGCGAATGCAGAACGTCGTACATTGGGAAGAAAATTACGTTCAGCGGTTTCTTGCGGTGCTTCTCCTGAATCAGGTTGTAGACGTGCGAAATGCCGATCTTCGCGGGGAAGCAGGGATCGATCGCGCCGCGGCTGGCTCCAGCGCGATAAAGTTCAGAACTGGTGTAATCGGAATAAATAATATTCTCTGGCTGCACGCCCAGGCTTTCGAGATAGCCGTTGAATAGCGGTGCATAGGTGTAGATGTTGAGGACACGAGGAACACCGACGCGGAGTTTCTTGCGGCCTTCCATGAGCTCGCGGCGTTCCTTTGAACCTTTGCTCCAGCCTGCCCATCCTCTGACCGGCAGCGGATCGGCGACAGTTTTTGCATTGACGGGACGGAAAACTTCTTTCGACGCCATATCGACAAAGTTGGGATGCGCCGCTCTTATCGTATCCAGGCCGGCCTTGATGTCCTTCATGTCGTTGACGTCTTCGACCGTGCCTTTCTCGCAGGTTGCGATAATCAGCCGCTGCTCGCCGTGCATGAGCGGGACCTTGGTGACCTTCTGAATCGGCACGAAGCTGAGGTCGTTTTTGGGCTGGGTTCGGATATCGATGAAGGTGCGCAGACAATCGTTCTTGCAGAAATGGCAACGCGTATCCTCATTGCGCGTGGTACGGTACTCGATTTTGCGCACTGCATCGAGGCCGACAAAGGTCGATTGCTTGCCGTTTCGCCATAGACGCAAGGATTCTTGTGCAGCACCGATTGCGCCGGATTCTCCACAGTGCTCGTGCACGATGATCTCGGGCTGCTTGCCGGCGGCGCGGAAGCTGTTGCGGATGAAATCCACTTCTGCCTTCACGACTGCGAGGTTATTCTGCGTTCCTCCCTGCAGCACAAAGCGCGTGCCGAGGGCCGCGAGATTGGGAATGCTGGCAACGTAGAGAAATACATTCTTCGGTAGCACAGCCGCGAGGCCGGCAAGAATTTCTTCCGCGCGCCAACCCTGGCGTTGAAAATTGACAATATCGGACTGCATGAATACTGCGCAGCCATATCCGAACACTGGCATGGCTTGTGCAGAAAAAGCGAGATCCGCGTATTGCGTTACATCCAGGCCGAAGCCTTCTACCGTCGACTGCAGAAAATATCCGTTGCCGGCAGAGCACTGCGTGTTGAGCTTGAAATCTTTTACGCGACCGTTGTGCAGAATGATGATCTTGATGTCCTGGCCGCCGACATCGACGATCACGTGCGGATCTTCGTAGAACTTCAGCGCCGACTCGGTGTGCGCAACCGTTTCAACCAGCGCCACATCGGCATTCAGAACGTCTTTGAGAATGTCCTTGGCATAGCCGGTGGTAGCAACGCCGAGAACTTCGAGTTTCGCATTCTGCGCCTCGACCTGGCCACGTAGGTTCTCGAACATCTCAATCGTGTCCTGAATCGGATTGCCATTCGAGAGCTGATAGGACTTGCAGAGAATCTCACCGCTTTCGCTCAGCAGTACGGCTTTGGTTGAAGTCGAGCCGCCGTCAATGCCGATGAAGCCGCCGACTGTGCTGTTCTTCTGAAACAACGCAGGCGTGAACTTCTTACGGCGATAGGCCTCTTTGAACTGATCAAACTCGGATGGGTTCTCCACGAGTCCTTTGCCGCCGGACTTTGCCTTCTCTTCCTGACGGCCGTATTCGATGTAGTGAACCAACTGGTCGTAACCGCGATAACAGCCGATGCAATCGTCTTCGCTGCGACCAAATTCAATCGCGCCCAGAGCGGCAAAATACTGGGCGTTCTGTGGAACTTTAATCAGATCCTCGGGCTTGGAACCTTCGGGAACCGCAACCTTCCGCTCCTGCCACATGCGCGGAATATTTGCCTGCCAGGCTTCGCGCATGCCGAGAATGAAGCTGTTGGGACCGCCGAGCAGCAACACGTGCGGCCGCAAGGTATGGCCACGGGTGAGGACGCTCAGATTCTGCAACACGATGGCTTCGAATAATGACGCCATCAGCTCATCCGGCGGCGTTCCTACTTTTTGCAGGCCGTTGATGTCGGTCTCAGCGAACACGCCGCATTTGCCCGCTACTTTGTGGAGCTTTATGCCGCGATATTTCTGCTCGGCCAGGAGGTCGGTTGGAATTTTTAATTTTGCGTTGATCTTGTCGATGACCGCGCCAGTGCCGCCGGCGCACTTATCGTTCATCGAAGGAATTTTTTTCTTGCGCCCGGTTTCTTCGTCGTCTTTGAAAACGATAATCTTGGCGTCTTGCCCGCCCAACTCGATGACCGAATAAACCTCAGGGTGCAGCTTTTCTACGGCCAGCGAAACCGCCGTCACTTCCTGCACAAATTTCGCGCCGATCTGGTCGGCGATGGCGCCGCCGCCGGAGCCGGTCATAAACATGCGAGTGTTGTGGCGGTTGAGGCCAACCTCGGTCTCCATCCGTTTCAGGAACTCGAGAGTCTTCTCCGGTTGCTTGGTTTCGTGCCGCTGATAGTCCTGCCAGAGAACTGTGTCGCTGGCCGCTTCGACCACAACCGCTTTGACGGTAGTCGAACCGACGTCGAGTCCCACCATAAACTGCGTGTTGTGATCGTGCGGCTTCTGCACCTGCGGCAGTTGCTGGACGGGAGGAGTTTTCAGTTCGACTCCTGCGATTTGAATCAGCTGCGGCGACTTATGGTCGTGCATTAATGCCTCTCTCTGAAACCAGTGGCTAGTGATTAGTGGTCAGTGGTCAGTTTCGTATCACTGACCACTGGCGATATATTTCGCTGCGAGTGCACGCCACGAAACGTCTTTAGTCACCCGAGGTGGCGGGGATCGCAGTTCCAGGCACCCGCGCTTTCTTCCAGAAGCGAGTGTCTTTATCGATCCGATCGCTCACGTGCAGAAGGAACTGCGCTGCGGTGCCTGCGATTCCCTCGCGATGGGGCACGTGATAAAAGGGACGCTTCAGCTCAGGATGTTCATCGATGTACTCGCGGATTTCCTGAAGGCTTTTGCCGGTGGACTTGAGGCATTGTTCGAACTCCGTCTTGGCCTTTACTTTGGCTTCTCCAAGAGCCATCTGAACACGGCTGTGGGCGTTGACTTCGCCTTCGCCGGAGGTTTCAATCGGGAGGAAAATCATGTCCTTGAATTTGTTCACGACCGCGGATTGCACTCCATCGGACTGCGAGGAGGGCATGCATCCGAACGGTTTCAGCGCCAGCACCATATGGCAGAGCTTGTGCACGGTGTAGTAGACGTTCTTGCCGACTTCGAGGTGTCCTTCACCACCGCGCGCAAACTGGTTGTAGAAAGGATGTGCTAACTCAGCCAGCTCCGTCTGGGGCACAAGGTGGTGCGTGATTCCGCCCAGATTCTTGATGGTGCGGTGATAGAAGAAGTTCCACATGTGCTCGCCGGCGCCAATCCCCCAGAGCTTTTTGCGGAGGCCGATGTAGTTCGCGAATTGCTTTTTCGCTTCGTACCACTCCGGATTGCGGTGAGGTCGATTCACAGGCCACTTGGCGGTCGCGTGCGCTTTCGCCTGATACATCAGATACGCCACCCAGGTCGCAATAGGCTCGACCAGAACTTGCGCGCCCTCACGCTCGAGGAAGTCGAACATGTGAAAGTTGCCGTCCCCTTCGGTGAGTTGCGCCCAGAATTCTCCGGTGATTTTTACTAGAGGTTTTACTCGCAAGCGATCTACTTCGATCGAGTTCATTTTCTCGCGAGCGGAGTGGAGGGCATTCAGGTAGTCCTTGCCCCACATGTGCTCATGCCATTTGCCGAAGACATTGAAAGTGTTGCGCAGAACTTTGTTGTTCTTGAATTTCGGCTTCGCCCAGTTTGGGGCGCGCTCTTCGATCTCAAACGATGTGCGGTTCTTCAGGTCCTCGCACAATCCATCCACAGCTTCGCGGAACACGCGGTCAGTGTCGCCACGATTCGCTTCATAGGGACGGATCTGGTAGATGAGGTCGTTGATGACGTCGCCGAGATGCATGGCATTCAGCATTCCGAAGCCAAAATCAATGGTGAACTTCAGGCCAGGCTCACCGGAGGCGGCCTTGATCCCGTCGCTGTCTTTGAACAGCAGAACGCGGAAACCGTCGAAGCCCGCGTTTTTCAGGGCGAAACGATATTCCGCCTCATACATGCCGAAGCGGCACGGACCGCAGGAGCCGGCCGTGAAGAAGACATAGTTATCCAGAATCTGCTGGCGCGGCAGACCCTCTTTCTCAAGGAACTGGAGATACTGGACGAGGTTGCCGACCGTAAAATAGGTCGGATTGCATTGGCCGTTGTTGCCGAATTCTTTGCCGGTCTGGAAGCCGGCGACGTTGGGCACCGGCAGCTTCTCGCAGCGATAGCCGCAGCCCTGGAAGACGGCGCGAATCAGGTCTTCGTGTTTCCAGGTAAAACCTCCGAACAGGATGGTCACGCGGCTACGCTCTTCGGCTTTGAAAGCCCGCTCGACGGGACGGTGAAAATGCGTGGGCTGATCCAGTCCGGCGATTTTTCGCAGGCGGGCGCGTTCGGCGTCGAGGCGTTTTTTGATGTCCGAGTCACTATCAATCTGGACGAGATTCGTCGCCATAAGTTCTTCCTCCGGCTGTTTGTTGAATTTTGACGCTGAGCGGAATGGTGTTTCTACGGCGTATCGATCGGGAGCAAGCGGGCGTTGCGAAGGGCAGGGCACAGGCAGACCAAGGGTAGCTAGAGCAGGGACGAGAATCCCTTGCTGCCATTTCAGATCGGGTAACGAATAACATCCGAACTCCAAATAATTGGCTAGGAGGTTCGAAGTCTTACACCGGCGGAACAACTACCCCAGAAGTTCCGTAGGCGCCGGATTTGCGAATGATCCTGTGTAGATGCCCACACTCTGGCAACCGTTGCCATTATTTTTTACTGCGATCCCGCAACTGACGATGTGAGAAAAAGAGTAGAAATCTTTCTAACAGAAGTTGTGCTCCGCATTCAAGGTGCGAGTGAGTGACAATAGGAATCCGGGTCATCGAAGTTGCCGATGCCCGATTACAAATATTTCGCTCTTTCATCGCTTCCAGGCATCGCATCCAAAATGCGGTCGGCGTTTCCACCGTGGTTTCAGATGCATCCTGGAAGTAGAATGCTTTTGGGATCTGCCGCTTTCGAGCAACAACATTTTCAGTTGCTACTGAACGAGAGAGGATGGTTCGTGCCCGTAGCGAGTCCCGATTATTCTGCGATGCTGGCCGTAGCGCTGGCAGAAGCGCGCAAAGGACTGGCGGAGGGCGGCATTCCAATCGGTGCCGCAATTTTTGACAGGAACGGCAAAGTCTTGGGCTCGGGCCGCAACCGCCGCGTACAGAATGGCGATCCCTCGTTGCATGGCGAGACCGATGCTTTTCGCAATGCCGGGCGGCAGCGAAGCTATCGCGAGCTGATCATGGTCACTACGCTCGCACCTTGCTGGTATTGCAGCGGGCTGGTACGGCAGTTTGGCTTTGGCACTGTGATTGTCGGGGAGAGCCGGAATTTCCAGGGTGGGGTGGAATGGCTGCGCTCACTCGGCGTGAAGGTAATCGATCTCGATTCCAACGAGTGTGCTGCTTTGTTGAGTGATTACATTCGCGCGAATCCTGAGATTTGGAACGAAGACATCGGCCAAGAGTAATTTTCTATTTAATAGCCATCAGCCATTTCATAAATAGTCCGGAGCAGCAAGTCGAGGTCCCTCAGGGGCTAAAGCCCTCGTCTTTATTGGCTCTGGACGGCACGACTGAACGTCGTGCCCTTCCCGAACCCATTTATAAGATGGCTTCTAATCAAGCCCTTAGAAATCCAGCCGCAGCGTCATCTGGATCTGGCGCGGGCTACCGATGGTTTTATTCACGGCGCCCAAGCCGGACGGAGGGTTGTAGAAGCTGCAGAATGGGACATTGTTGCAATTTGCAGGCAACGGCGGCGTGCCGAGAACAGGGAATTGATTGTAGAACTGGTTCTGCGAAACGTCGTCGATGGGTATATCAAAGCTCGTGGTGTTGGTCAGATTGAAAATGTCCAGGCTGTATTTCAGGGCGACCCGCTCCGTAAGCTGCGTGAGCTTCACAAAAGAAATGTCGGCGCGCTTCTGCCAGGCTTGGCGGAAAATGTTGCGCTGTCCGGTTGTGAAATTGGTTTCGAAAGTGTCGCCGGGCGGGATGGCGCCGCCCAGATCACCAGGACTCAGCAATGGCAAAGTGAAGCAGGATTGTTTGAGCGCGTAGAGATTGAGGTTGTTCGGATCGGAGTTGGCGTACGCGCCTGAAGCACCGGTGAGCGCATTTTTTGCCGTACAGCCCGGGGCCAGCGGAACGATCGGATTGGTGATGCCATCGTAGACGCTGTAAAAGATGCTGCCGACGGCACCCGTGTAATCGATGATGCTGTAAGGTTGGCCGCTCTCCAAGACGGTGATTCCTTGAATTGACCAACCATCTGCCAACTTTCCCTTCAGCGTAGTCGCCGAATAAAACTTCGGGAGTTCGTACACATAGCTGAAGTTGAAGACATGGGTACGATCGAAGTCTGATGATCCGTAAGCTGAGCGCAGATCCAGCGGGTTGTTGCCGTTGAAAAACAATCCCATGCCGCTTTGCTCATCCAGAGCGTGGGAATATGTGTAGGAGAAACCAAACTGCAAGCCGTGGCTCATACGCTTTTCAATGTGCGTTTGCAGGGCGTTGTAGGCGGAAACACCAGCGGCTTTATAGGATTCCGACTCTGCCGAATAGCCAATGTAGGGAACTCTCAGGTCAACGTTGCCACCTTCGTACGTCGCGAGCATGGCCCCCTGACCGTTGGGCAAGTTGATCGGGGAACAGTTCACGTTCGGAGTGCAGCCCGCCGGTCCCTCGACCGTATAGCCGTACGTGTATTGCTGCGGGAAGGGAGAGCCGGGATGGATGATGTTATTTGGCGAGGCGATTCCGGGCTGGTTGAAGGGAATGGGGATTACTTCATGACGGCCTAAATTGCCGACATAGCCAATCTCGATCGCCAAATCATTGCGCGGTTGCCATTGCACGTCCAGAGTGTCATTGATGGTATACGGAAGTTTGTTGGCGCGGTTGTACGTGGCAAAGGAAAAGAGCTGCGCTCCGCTGGCAATCGCAGCTTCATTCGGCAGGTATTGGGTAATGTTCGCGGGATTGCCACTGGGTGCGGGACCTAGAGTCGGACCCCATGGATTGTTAAGAGAGTAGGCCGGAGCGGGGCAGGTGGGAATGAAGCCCTCGTAGTAGCTCTCCGACGCTGGGCTGCAAGACTGGGCATTCACATAGGGCGGAGTCTGATTCACGCCGAAGGGTCCGCCGTTGATCACTCCCTCTGCGAACCCGGGTGAGAGATACGAGTAAAGCTCGCCGCGATCGTAATACAGTCCCGATCCGGCGCGGACCACAACCTTGTCGTTAAATCTCCGCGGACTCCAGGCCACACCGAGGCGCGGCGCAAATCCCCACTGCCGTCCCGTGAGGGTTGTGTTACTGACGCCCTTGGTTGGAAATATCGGGTTGTTGCCGGCGATGATGAAGCCGTTCGAGACAATGGTGTCGGTGGTGCCGTCGTAGGAGTAGCGCGATGGATCGAAATTGAAGATGCGGCCGTGCTTTTCGGTGAGACCGCCGTCCCAGTCGAAGCGCAGGCCGGCCGTCAGACTGAGATTGGAGCGCATTTGAAATTTGTCTTGTACGTACGCTCCGGATTGGCCAGCGCGGTAATAGCGATTCGCGTTTCCTTGAAGGAACTTGGTCGTGGTGAAATCGTCGTTTGTGTTTACGAAGCCCTGGAGGAATTGCGAGAAATCGGCGGTCGAAATAATTCCCTGGTTCGTCCTTTCGTCGCGAGTGTTGAGTTGGGTGTAGGAGTAACTGCCGCCGAAGGTGAAGGTGTGCTTGCCATGATTCCAGATTGCATTGGCCGACGGCATGATGCGGTTTTGAAATACTCCAGTGAATGCGCCTTGCGAAGCCGCGCCCTGACCGATGGTGAGAAATTGCAGATTGGTGACGCCGCCAGTGTTGGCGGAACTGGACAATCCCAAAGGATCAACGATGGTGATGCCAGGAAAATATGACGATCCGAATGTATTGATCGGCGGCGTTCCGGTTTGAGCGGCGAATGACTGTGGCGAGAAGGGCTGCGCGATTGTACTGTAGACCTTTTCACGAAGAATCCCGAGAACCTCCGAAATACTTAGGTTAGGGCGCAGAGTCTGCGTGTTGGTGATCGATGCAACCTGGCTGCCGGCATCAAGACGTTGGGCGAATCCTGCCACGTTCGAGTAGGCGTAGGGCGCGAGGCTCGGATCGTGCTGGTAGTAGTACTTGGCTGACACCGTATCTTTGGCGCTCTTGTTCCAATCGAGATCGGCCACGGCCTGATCAGAAGTGAAGTAAGCGGTGCCCGGACTAATCGCATTCTCTGGAAAAATTGGGGTCGCAGTCTGCCCATCATCGGAAGGAATCAAGTATTGGCCGTTGGGCAGTTTGTATTGGAAGAGGGCGACTGCTGTGGGGTTCAGTAAGCTGAGATTGTTGGCGAGATTTGTACCCCAATATGCGTCGGAAATTGCGGCCAGGGCTGCTGGCGAACGGTCATTGGTGAGACCGTGTGGCACCAGCATACGTGAGAGGCCGATCTCCTGATCGGAGTCGTGCAGGTGCTGATAGCTCACGAAGCCGAACAGTTTGTCCTTGATGAGTGCACCGCCCAGCGCTCCACCTGCCGTATAGCGATGCAACTGGGGAACCTTGTCGTTGGCAGGAATGTTGGGGTCCTGCTTGTCGAAGAACGGCGCGGCGTTCAGCCAGTCCGTGCCACGATGGACATAAGCGCTGCCATGCAGCGTGTTGGTGCCGGAGGCGGTGCTCATATCGATGTGAGCGCCGCTCGTAGACCCTTGCTGCGCATCGTACATCGAGGTATTCACGCGGAGTTCAGTGACTGTTTCCGGGGCGGGAGTAGGAAGCGCCTGGCCGATGGCGAGATAGACCGACGCCGTACTCTGAATGGGAGCGGCGCTGGTGCTGGCCGCATTGGCGACTCCGGTATTGTTCACGATACGAGCCGATGCCACCTGGCTGGTGCTTTTGCCATTGAACAGGTTGCTGGCATCGACTCCGTTGAGTAGGAAGCTGTTGCTGGTGTCGCGTTGGCCATTGGCCCAGATCGGTTGATTGCCGAGGCCGCTGTTGACGCCGGTACCGCCGGCTAGTTCGGCACTGACGCCGGGAGAAAGAATGGCCAAACCCGTGAAGCTACCCGTGGGTAGAGGTATGTCATCGATCTGGTCCTTTTCCAGAATGTAACCGTTCGTGGTATCCACCGCATTGATCAACGGGGTGGCTTGCACTTCGACGACCGTGCCCACTTTGCCGACGGGAAGCGTGGCGTTGACCGTGGCCGTGCGGTCGGCCTGAACGGTGATGGAAGGAATCTTCTCGCTTTCAAAACCTTCGTGAGTGAAGGTCAGCGTGTACGTGCCAATGGGCAGGTTGACGAAGTCGTAGGCGCCATTGGAATTTGTCTTCTGAGTGCGGGTGAGGCTGGTCTGGTCGCCGATGATCGTCACCACAGTTTCGGGAAGAACGCTGCCGGACTTATCGGTAACTGTGCCGGTGATGCCGCCCAGCGTTTGTTGAGCTTGAATGCGCGGTGTAAGGATCCATAGCGATGACGCAACCAGGAAAGCGACGAGTCCAGTTCTGAGCATCGTTGACCTCGCACAAATCAGTAGGCACACTCCCGCTGAACCCTCTGCCGGCGGTTGAACCGCACCTGTATTGTTCGAACGATTTTCGTGGCAGAGTTAGATTGCGTTGCCGCCCGCAAGTAAATCGACTGACCGAATTTACATGAGTTTGCCCGGGAAGGAAAGCATTCAGTTAGTAAAACTTTCTTTGGCGCAGATTAGATATTTTTATCGCGGAGGCGGCGCTAATTTGGGATCGGTACTTTCAGTTCCCGGCCGGCGTAGCGGCCTTATTGCGCCCAAGAATCAGGAACCACAGCAGGCCCGCCGTTAGATATGCAAGATAGATGTAGGGGAGCTTGCCATACGGGCCCGCGGGGACAGGATAAAAGTTTCCAACCAGGGCGAGCAGCATGGCGATGCCAGCGAGCCAGGGAACGATCTGGGCCCCGGCGCGGAAAACCCCGTGGTCACGCAGGTAGCGAGGCAGCGCGAAGCAGACTAAGGCGTAAGCCACGATAAAACCGTAGGTCGCCAACGAGCCCAGCCAGCCGTAGACATCCAAACCACTGGCTCCGCGGGCTGCGAGCACTGTTACCGGTAGCAGCGCGGCGATGCCGGTAATCAACACGGCCCTGCCTGGCGTTTGATTCCGAACGTGCGTATTGCGCAGGGAACTGTGCGCGAGGCCGTTATGAGCCATCAGCAACAGCACACGGGCGGCAGCCGTGATGCAGGCGAGAGTTCCTGCGAACAGGCTGACCAGTGCGCCGATGTCGATCAGAAGTCCCAGCACGGGGACGCCGCCAACGCGCGCCAGCAAATACATGGGCGCCTGGCTGGCGCCTAAATCCTGGTCGACAGAATGAAAGCCTAAGACCTCGGCATAGGCGCAAATCGTGAAGAAAGCTCCGGCCAGGATCGCGCTCTGAATGACTGCACGAGGAATCGTCTTCAACGGATTGCGCGCCTCGGAGCCAAGCGTGGTCGCGCTCTCGAAGCCAACAAAGCTGAACAGAGCGAGCACGAGCCCGAGCCGGAGTCCGCTGCCCGTCATTCCGCGAAGATGCAGCTGTTCCGGATCCAAATGCCAACCATGATGAACCAGCAACAGAGTTACCAGGATCATGATCACCGTGACTGACGCGGCTTCGATCCACAGCATAAGACGCGCGGAGATTTTTACATCACGGTAAGCGATCCAGATCGAAACGCCGGTGACCAGTGTAGCCAGCAACACGGCAGAGTAAACATGGCCGGTGGCGTCGCGGAGCAGCAAGTTCGCGTAGTGATAGAAGCCGCCAATCACACTCGATCCGGTGGCCACGTAAGCCAGCAGGAGGCTCCATGCGACCGTTGCGCCGAGCCACGGAGGCAGCGTCATAGCCGCGTAGGTGTACAGCGAACCAGGGGAGGCTGAAAGTCGCGCATAGCGGCCGATGCATAGTGCGACAAGCAACACCGCGACGGTCGCCAGCACGTACGCGAGCCACGTGCCGTTGCCGGCAAGCGCACAAACCAGAGGGATGGTAGCCGCGGGCGTGGTGGTGGGAGCCATTGTGGAAACGGACTGGGCCAACGTTTCCATCGGCGAGAGAATCTCGCGACGCAAACCGTAATCTACGGTCGGAGAATGCTCTTGCGTAAGCTGCTGCATGCGGTGCTGATCCTTACTTTGCAAATCAGATTTTGCAAATCAGATTTTGCAAATCAGATTGGGGTTGGATTGTACAACACGAATCGCGGCGTGCCCCTGGTTAAGAGAGTTTGGTTGAGAACGGTGGTGTATTATTTGGCAAAGTTTCCGTCTGACTTGTTGCAACTGCCCTAGCTGGGGCAGTCCTGGCTGGGCAAAATTCCATGAAACTCGACAAACAGTTATTGCAGCGGCTTCCCAAGGTTCTTCTGCACGAGCACCTGGACGGCGTGCTGCGTCCGCAAACGATCATTGAGTTGGCGAGGGATTCTAAATATACGGACCTGCCAACCGACGATCCGGACGCTCTTTCGCAATGGTTCTTCCGTGGAGCTAACCAGGGAAGTCTCTCCAAATATCTGGAAGGTTTTGCGCACACGATCGCCGTGATGCAGACTGAAGACGCACTGCAGCGAGTGGCTTACGAACAGGCGGAGGATTTAAGCCGGGATGGAATCGTTTATTTTGAAACTCGCTTCGCACCAGTTTTTCATACGCAGAAAGGATTGACCCATCAGCAGATTGTCTCGGCGGTATTGAAGGGACTGGAACGAGGGCGGAAAGACTTCGGAGTTTCCTCCGGTCTGATCATTTGCGCGATGCGCAACATGAACGTGTCGCTTGAAATGGCGGAACTCGCAGTCGATTTTCGCGCGCGCGGCGTGGTCGGCTTCGATTTGGCTGGGGAAGAGGGTGGATACCCTCCGAAGAAACATGTCGATGCATTTCATTACATTCAGCGCGAGAACTTCAACATTACGATTCACGCCGGAGAAGGTTATGGCAAAGAATCGATCTGGCAAGCGATTCAGTATTGCGGAGCGCATCGCATTGGGCATGGGACGCGGCTGATCGATGACATTGCAGTTGCAGAAGGCAAGGCGGTGAAGTTGGGCGACCTGGCGCAATATGTCCTCGACAAGCGCATTCCGCTGGAGATTTGCCTGCTGAGTAATGTTCACACGGGCGCTACGCCGAGTTTGGCGGAGCATCCTTTTAAGATTCTCTACCAGGAGAAATTCCGGGTTACGTTGAATACGGATAATCGCCTGATGAGCCACACGACCATGACCCAGGAATTTGAAGCGGCTGCCAACACGTTTGGATTAACGATGGAAGACTTCGAAAAGATTACGATCAATGCGATGAAGAGCGCTTTTTTGCCTTACAAAGAACGCTGCCAGTTCATCTATTCCGCAATCAAGCCCGGGTACGCGAAGATTCGAGAATCGGTCACCGCTAATCACCGCTAAGTAGTTTGTCCGATGTCAGTTTTGCTGAAGCATTATTCGGACAAGGAAGCCAGAGTTTCGGCGAGGACCAGCGTCCCCCGAGCGATATCAGCCGGCTGCGCGTACTCATCGGGACGGTGGCTGTAACCATTGCGACATGGGATGAACAACATCGCGACCGGGGCGATGCGGGCGATAAACAGCGAGTCATGGTAGGCGCGGCTGACCATGGAAAGAAATTTCACGCCGTGCTTGCGGCAAGATTGCGAGAGCGCCTCGATGACTGCGGGGGCGCAGTCCACCGGTGCGTCGGCGTTCAACAATTCATTGTAGATCGACACCTGGCGCCGGGCTGCAATCGAATGGGATGTGGTTTCGATGGTTCGCATGACTGCGTCGCGCCGCGCGAGATCGGTATCGCGGACGTCGATGCTAAGGCGCACACGGCTGGGAATACTATTCACCGCGCCGGGAAACACGTCGCAGATACCGACTGTGCCAACGGTGTCAATCGCTCCGCTGTTGCGCGCTGCACTCTCAATCGCGAGAATCAGCTCGGATGCGGCGCACAGAGCGTCATGGCGGTCAGGCATTAAGACGCCACCGGCGTGTCCGCCGGGGCCCTCGATCGAAACGCGGAGACTCGCGGGCGCTGCGATTTTTGTGACAATACCGAGAGGGGTGTGCTGGCGCTCCAGGAGCGGTCCCTGCTCGATGTGTAATTCGACGAAGGCCTTGTAGTAGTTTTCCGGAAGCTTCACTTGTTCGAGCTCGCCTCCGAAGCCAGCGGCGCGCCGGACTTCGTCGAGCGATGTGCCATCGTTGTCGTTTAGCCTGGCCGCCGCGTCTGCGGCCAGCGTGCCCGAGAGCAGCCTGCTTCCGAGGCATCCGATTCCAAAACGTGTGGGCTCTTCAGAGGTGAAAACGAGCAACTCGATTGAATGTTTGGGACGAAATCCGCTCTGCCGCAAGGCGCGTATCGCCTCCAGGCCTCCGAGCACTCCGACCACGCCATCGTATTTCCCGGCGTTAGGAATGGCATCGATGTGTGAACCCGTTCCGACCACCGGCGCGTCAGGCTCAGTGCCATTCCAACGCGCGAAAGTATCTCCGACGGCGTCGTGGCGCACGGCGAGTCCTGCTTCCTCGCAACGCTCTTTCACCCAGGTGCGCGCTTTGCGATCGCTGGGCGTGAAAACGATTCGCGTTACTGCGGGAGCTTCAGCATCGGAAAAACAAGCCAAAGCCTCGATCTCGCGCAGCATTCGCTCTCGGTCGATCGTGAGGTTCATCGCTGCGGACCCGCGAAGGGATGGCGGTTCCAGTCTTTGTAGATGAGATATTTTGCGGGCACCTTGCCGATGGCGCCGAACCACTGCGGACACCACGGGCCCATCCAGATAAAATCTCCGGCGGTCACGGGATACCACGAATCGCCGAGCCGGTAAATTCCACCACCTTCGAGCATGATGAGTCCGTGTTCCATCACGTGCATCTCGACCATGCTGAGAGCGGCTCCGGGCTGGTAGACCATCGTGTTCACAGCGAAGTCGAAACTCATGTCGTCCGGAAGCAGGCACTTGACCTGCAAGTCAGGATCATCGTTGAGAGGATGCGAAGCAACCGCATCTTCGCTCGACACGATCAGCTTTGGTGGCTCGACCGAGTCGAGAGCCTGATACGGTTTTTCAACGACGGCAACGCGGCTCACCGTGTTCGCTATCACACGATGCGGCAATCCTTCGGGAAGATAGGCGTAACCTCGTGCGCTCAGGTCTTTCTCTTTCTCTTTGCGATTGACCTGCAACTTAACGTTTCCATCGATTACATAAACGAAGCGCTGCCCAGTGGTGCTGCCCAGTTCTCCACCTGCTTCAAATTCCGCGGTGTACTCGGTAAAACGGGCGCCCAGCGCGGGATTGACGTGCAAGATTGCGGAGCATGCATTCATTCCCGGGAGCGTAGTACGCACAAAAGTGTCGGGAGTCAAAAGCAGATGATTCGGTTGTTGGGCGCTTCGCGTGCGGCCGAGATTGTGCACGGTTTATCCTTTTATGAGATTGCGATTGTAAAATCCAGGTGAGGAAGCGAGCTGATCGAGAAGATGCAATCCGCACTGGATTGCTGTTTCGACGTCTTCAGCTGCAACGGATTCCGTGGGATCGTGGCTGATGCCGCCGGGCGTGCGTAGAAAGATCATCCCAGTTGGAATTTTTTCCGCGAGGATCATCGCATCGTGACCGGCGCCACTGACCATCCGATGCGGTTGGCATCCCGTCTTGACTATTGCTTTTTCGACCTCTTCGGTGAGAAATGGATCCATGGCTACTGCTGGTTGGCTCAAGAGACTCTTTTCCCGCACAGATAGTCCGCGACGCGCCGCAATTCGTTGAGCATGGCCAATTAAATCTTCGACAGCACGATTTCTAATATCGTCGGAACTGTGGCGAACGTCGAGTGTCAGCCGAGTTTCCGATGCGATCACGTTCGCCGCTCCCGGCTTGGCATCAATCTTTCCAACCGTCGCGACTAACCCCGGGACTGCTTGCGCGACGCGTTCCACGCTGTTAATCCACTCCGCAGCGCCCGCAATCGCGTCGTGGCGAAGATTCATGGGAGTTGTGCCGGCGTGATTGGCGCGGCCGAGAAACGTAAATTCCGATCGGCTTTGACCGGCAATGGCCTCGACTACTGCGAGTGGCTCATTCAATTTCTCCAATACCGGTCCTTGTTCGATATGGAACTCAAGATAACCGAGGACATTTGTGTCCACTTCAGCTTCAGGAATCTCCTCGGGATTCAGCCCAAAATTCTTGATTGCGGTTCTCACCGACACGCCTTGCGCATCCTGCGCTTCCAATAATTTCTGATCAAGCCTGCCTACCAGAGCCCGGCTGCCGATGAACGGAGTGCCGAAGCGTACTCCTTCCTCCTCGGAAAAGGCAATCACCTCGATGGCGAAGGGCAGCTTCTTTCCTTGCAACTCTTCGAGCACGGCGACGGCAAGCACAACTCCGAGGACGCCGTCGTAAGCGCCGGCGTTGGGAACTGTATCGATGTGCGAACCGATCAGCAGGCGCGAAGCGTTCGGCTGCGCGGCCGAACAGATTCCGCGAAGATTTCCGGCGGCATCGATCCTCACGCGAGAGCCCAGCGGTTCCATCCATCCGGCAATTTCCTGGTGGCAATCATGCATGGGCTTGGACAAAAACGTTCGGCGAGTGCTGCCTGTGTCTTCTGAAAAAGAAGCTAGCCTTAAACACCGGGCAATGACCTGGTTGGCGCGATTTGTGATCACAGTTTTTGGCTACGCTCGCTTCGCGGTGTACAGGTCTCTCGAGGATTTACGCTTCCCGTATCACTTTCGCCGCGGCCCAACCGAACGCAACGAGAGCGAGGAGAATCTCCCAAGCATACGTGTTCCCGTAGGTCGCGACAGGAAAGTGATTGCTGATCATGATAAAGACAACTGGAACGGCCATGAAAGTATTGTGTTTGGAGCGCAATTTGGCTTGCGCACTGAGTGCTGTATCAAACTTTTCTCCGGCGGCCGCGGCGGCAATCATTTTGCGCTGTGCGGGAAGAATTCGAAGCCAAACATTGGCGGTCATGATCGTTCCGAAGACGGCTCCGAGGTGGATGTAGGCCGCGCGTCCGCTGAACAGATGCATCAATCCCCAGGAGAGCGCGGCAATCACCAGCAGGGAGAAAACGGCGAACGCAGCTTCCGACTTGCCCACAGGCGACCTCAGCGCCAAGTCGTAGACGACCCATCCGCCCGCCAGAACAGCCAATCCGACGGCAATACCAGCCACTTGAGAAATGTTTGCAACGTCTGAGTCAATAAGTCCGGAGCTGGAGTAATAAACGAGGAAGAGCAGCACCATTCCGCTCAGCCAAGTCATTAACGCTTCCCAGCGGAACCAGCGAACTTGTTCCGGCCCAACTTTCAGAGATTGCTCTTTGTAGACGGTGTAGAAACCTCCGCTGTGAACCATCCACACAGAGGGGTTCGTAGGATTCGGACCAGTCGTCTTCGCTAGTTTTCCAAATTGACCGTCCAGCCAAGTGAAATAGTAAGTCTGGCCGACCCACATAATTGCCGCAAAAACGTGGAACCAGCGCACGAGGAGGTTCAGCCATTCGCGGACTGACGAGGTCAATTTGTAAACTCCATCGCGCGAGAAACTCTGCCTTCAGCTTCCGCGGTAAGTCGTATAGCCGTTCGGGCTCAGGAGCAACGGAATGTGAAAATGCAGATCGCCGTCTCTTGCCTGAAAGTTAACTTCGACTACGGGATACAGTGTGGCGATTTGCCGCGCGGCATAGTAGCTCCCGGTCTCAAAACTTAAACGATAGACTCCGGCGGAGAAGTCCTCGCCGTCGGGCAGCAATTGCAGACATCGGCCATCTTGATCAGTGCGCGCTGAGGTCAACAGTTCCCAATCGCCGGCCGCGTCCTGTTTCTCTAGCCGCACCGGCAAGTCGGTGGCGGGTTTGCCAGTAACGATGTCCAAAATGTGGGTTGAGATACGTTTCATCCTTGCAGCCATTTTCTCAGCCGGATCCGCGTAATCTGCCGCTGCTGTTCGGCCGCCTCTTTGAATTCAGTTTCTGGATCGTTTTGGAGGCGTCGCCGAAGAAGCGCCAGAATCTCCGGCGCGGATTTGCCTGTCGCGCATACGATGAAGGTTCGACCGAAGCGGAGTTCGTATTCCTGATTCGCATCCGCGAGAGCCCTCTTCACATCGGCGTCCGCGTCGGACACTTTGCCTTGCTCCTGCGCCGACCATTCTACAGATTGGGTTTGCCAAGAATGGATTTGCGGAGAATGCGATGGTTGCGACTCGCCGATCCGGGGATGACTGTTGAAAGCTTCCATCCAGTCGGAGTGCGTCAGAGTTTTACAAATTTCGTCCGACACGGCAAGGACCGCTGCCTGGTCTTTAAGCGGTCTCAGAGCCGACGTGCCTTGCGCCCACGCTTTGGATCCGCAGCAGGGCAGGATTGCTTTCATCGCTTCGTCAACCGGAAGTCGATTCCATCGCGCCAAGACAGCGTGTACTGTGTTGCTTGCAGTGGTCGCCCACTCCTGGCTTAGCCGATTCAGAAACTCAATCACAAGATTGCCTGCAACAGTTTCGCGATACCTGGCGTTCGATCGAATATCGTCAATCGGCTGGATCTCAGCAGCGACGGACTTTCTCGCTAGACTCATGAGTTCGGGATCAATTCTTTTTCCTCTCAGGCTTCGCTCAGTTTCCGTTAAACGAAGCGGAACTGGCGCGACGCTTCCGAGTGCGATGCGAACATCTTCCACCGCGCCTGCGGCGGAGCGGCCCAGGGCGGCGATACTCACCTTCGAGATCGCCTGTGCGTTGCGAGCTCCTACCTTGCGGGCATGGCTGAAATATTCTGAGAATCGTCGCGGCAAACACACGGTCTGAATCAGCTCGTCCAGCGCCAGCAAAGTTTTCTTATACCCGGTGTGGAAGGTTGCGTATGGAAGGCGGCGCTCACCGCGAGCTGAAACTAAAATCAATTCCGCATCGCAAACCAGCAGTGCAGGCAATGAATCCGCTGCGGGAGATGCGTTCACGATATTGCCGCCCAACGTTCCCCGATTCTGGTTCGCGATTCCTCCTGTCCAGCGCGCAGCTCTGGTAAGCAGGGGGAACTCGCGTCCCACAACTTCGTGGCGGCGGAGGTCGGTGTAAGTGCAGCCTGCGCCGATTCGAATTTCATCATCAGTAATCTCAATACGCCGCAGCTCAGGAAGATTCCAAATGCTTACCAACTGCCGCGCCGGAAGTTTACCAGCCGCGTATTGCACCATCACATCGGTGCCGCCGGCAATCGGAAGCCACGCGCCTGGTTCGCTGGCGAGCAGCGAGACGATCGCTCGCAAACTTCCGGGAGCGAGCATTTCGTAATCTGAGGGATCCGATCTCATGAAGTGGTCCTGCGGTGTGCGGCTTCCGCAACTGCTTCGATAATTTGACTATACCCGGTACAGCGGCAGAGATTGCCCGCTAGACCTTCCTGGATTTGTTCCGTCGTAGGTTCAGCGTGGCCATTTAATAAATGCAGGGCTGCGAGAATCATCCCCGGCGTGCAGATGCCGCACTGCGCGCCGCCGAACTCCAGAAAAGCCTTTTGCAAGACGTGAAGAGTTTCTCCTTCAGCAATTCCTTCGATCGTAAGAATCTTTGAACCCTCAGCCTGCAGAACAGGCACAAGGCAACTATTTACAAGTAAACCGTCCATCAGCACGGCGCAGGAGCCACACTCGCCTTCTCCGCAACCTTCCTTCGCGCCGGTTAACTGGAGTCGGCACCGCAGCACGTCGAGCAGTCGCTCCATCGGATAAGCGCGCACCGTCTTCCGCTGACCATTGACTGAAAATGAAATCTCGACTTTGCCGTCGCTGTCGCCAGGGTCCGTCATCGAACTCCGCCTGCGGGTATGACATCATTCTTTTCCGACGATGCAGCGAGCCAGTCCATAATGTCTTCGGGAAGCAGGGGAATGAAATCGAAAGAAACGCCGAGCGCGTCTTCCACTGCATTGACGATCGCCGGCGCCGGACCATCCATCGGCAGCTCGCCGATGCCCTTCGCACCATAGGCTCCGTGGACATTACCCAACTCTTCGAAAAAGACGCGAATGGGCGGCAGATCACTCGGAGTGGGCATAATGTAATTGGTCATCTGGCAGTTCTGCATGCGTCCATTCTGCCAAACCACTTTTTCGTACAGACTGAATCCGATCGCCTGAGCGACGCCACCGATGATTTGTCCCTTGGCCAGAAGTGGGTGCAGAACTTTACCCACTTCCTGCAGCGCGACGAAGTCGTCGACCGATACAGAATAGGTTGTCAGATCGACAGTAACTTCGGCGATGTAAACCGCCCAGGCGAATGCCGCGTAGGCTTCGCCTCGATACTTTACATCGTCCCAGAAAATGTCGGGAGGCGCTTCGTAACGCGCCCGTGAGCGGAATTCGCCGTGCTCTGCGACGTAGCGCTGGCAAGCCGCGCGAAACTCCTCGGCGGTGTAAGTCTCGGCGAGCAGGTTCGACGAAATCAGCGTTTGTCTGATTCCCAATGCCGCGGATTGCACTAATTTTCCGACCACCATCACCGTGCGCGATGCCACGGTCGGCCCGCTGTTGGGGACTTTCAGAGTGTCGGGCTGGGCCATGCTCACGTACTCGTACGGGAGAGCGAGGGCTTCGGCGGCAATCTGGCTGAGAACAGTTTTCGTGCCTTGACCAAATTCGGTGCTCGAAACCAGTACGCGTACACTGCCGTCGGCGCAACCCTCAACCCCAACCACAGAGCTGAGATAGCGCTCGCCGGAACCCGTGAATCCCGCTCCGTGCAGAAATGTAGCAATGCCCATCCCGTGCCGGATGTTGCCGAGCCGATTCTCGTTTGCGAAGCGTTGCTTTTTCGAGTGGTAATCCGAAAGTTCCAGCGCGTGGTCCAGTAACTTCTCAAGATTGATGGGTTCGCGTATTACCTGCTCGGTAGTTGTGGTCTGTCCGGGCTGCAGGAAATTTCTACGACGGATTTCAACGGAAGAAAGGCCGACAACCTGCGCGATGCGATCCATATGCCGCTCCAGGGCAAAGAGGCTCTGGGGCGCTCCAAAGCCGCGAAAGGCTCCGTGAGGGGGCGCGTTGGTAGCGAGCGCTTTGGCGTGGATACGAACGCTTGGCCAGTAATAGGGTCCCCCCGCGTGAATTGCACCGCGGGAAAGGACAACGGGCGAGAGGGTGAGATAGGCGCCGCCGTCGATGGTGAACTCGATTTCTCCGCCCAGAATTTTGCCATCTTTGGTGACGGCAGTCCGATGGCGCGTGCGCGAGGGATGCCGCTTGGTAGTGGCCGCCATGTCTTCCATGCGGTCATAAATAATCTTGACCGGTTTTCCGGACTTGATCGCCAGCAGCGCAGCATGAGCGGCGATCATCGACGGATATTCTTCCTTGCCGCCGAAAGCGCCTCCGGTTTCCATCTGCACGACGCGCACTTTCTCCGCCGGCAAGCTGCAGAGTGCCATCAGCGCTTTGTGAATATAGTAGGGGCATTGCAGAGAACCCCATACGGTGATTCCGCACGCATCGTCGAACTGGGCGATCATCCCATTGTTTTCGATGTAAAGTTGTTCCTGCGCGCCAGTTGTGTATTGACCTTCGACAATGTGATCTGCTTTCACCCAAATGGCATCGACGTCACCCTTTTCGATCAAATAAGTTTTGAAGATATTGTCTTCGCCCCAGACAATTTCGGAACGGCGCTCGCTTTCTTCAATGGTGAAGATCGCGGGCAGAGGATCGTATTCGATCTTGACCGACTCAACGGCCTTCGGAAGAATATGGCGATCGGGATGGGCCAGGAGCAGAATCGGCTCTTCGGGATGATTGATGAGTTCATTCGCCAGACACGGTTGATCGTCCCCGATTAACGAGATGCAATTCTTACCAGGAATATCTTTCGCCGACACGATCACAAATTGATCCCATGGAATTCCGGGACTGAATTTGATTTTCGTGATGCGGCCGCGCGGAATCTGGCTGCGAACCGTTGCTCCGAAGAGCATGTTCGGCAGAACCATGTCGTCGACGTACTGCGACCTTCCGGTTACTTTGTCGCGTCCCTCCTTGCGCGGGACCGAGTGGCCGACGATGGACTCATGATTCATCACTCGATGTTCATCATGCAATGTTCATCATGCAAGATTCGATGGGATAGTGTATGACAGCGCGGCCACAAATGGAGCCGAAGTGTTGTGAGGCAGTATAGAAAAAGCTTATAGGGTTTGACGACTTGCTTTCGCGGCATATTCCCGACCGCGAGGCTCACCAGGAAACTCGCCCTCCCAAAAAACAGCATTCCCGCGCAGATACGTGGCCTTTATCACGCCGCGCAGTGTTTCACCCAAATAGGGAGAGACCGGATGCCGGTAATGCAGTTTGTTTTCGTTCACGATGAATTCGCGGTGGGGATCGAATATTACGAAATCCGCATCGTATCCCGCAGCGATTCGGCCTTTGTTTGCGCCGCAACCGGCCAGTCGAGCAGGTTCGGCGGCCATCCAGCGGACCACATCGCGCAAAGTGAATCCTCGAGTGCTGGCTTCTGTCCACATGAGCGGTAGCGCAATGGAAAGACTTGCGATGCCGCCCCAAGCTCGACTGAAATTGCCCTCGTTTTGGCGCTTCATCGCTGGAGGACACGGAGAGTGGTCAGTTACCACTTGATCGATGATTCTGCCTCTGAGGCCTTGCCATAAGTACTCGCGATTTTCACGACCGCGAATCGGAGGCGCGCACTTATTCAGCGTCGCGCCATCGGGAATCGTTTCAGCAGACAGGTGCAGATAATGTGGACAGGTTTCGACGCTGACGGGTAATCCTTCGGAGCGCGCTGCACGCAGTTCAGGAAGCGCCTGACTGGTTGAAAGGTGAACGATATGCAAATGAAAACCGTATTCGTGGCATAACGACAGCAACCGCCGGATGGCAGCCAGCTCCGCCTCGTCTGGCCGCGACTGAAGATAGGTCGAGTAGCAATTCCAATCGGCATCGGCCAGAGCGTCGGTTGCGCGATCAATCGGGCCGGGAAGTTCCGCGTGCACGAGCAGCGGCAAGCCGGTGCGGGCCACGTGAGGCAGAGCGGCTCGCAACTGTGATTCTGTCACCATTGTGAACTCATCGATACCGGGATGGATCAGAAAACATTTGAATCCACGGACGCCAGCGGCCGCGAGTGCTTCGATGTCCCCTTGATTGTCGTGAACTACTCCGCCCCAGGCCGCCCAATCGATGCGGCATTTGCCTTGCGCAGCCGCACGCTTGGTCTCAAGCGCGGCGACAGTCGTGGTGGCCGGAACACAGTTCAAGGGCATATCCACGAGAAGTGTGTAGCCTCCTGCCGCTGCGGCTCGCGTTGCGGTTTCGAATCCTTCCCAGTCCGCGCGCCCGGGGTCATTGATGTGCACGTGGGAATCGACGAGTCCGGGAAGAATCGCCGCTTCGCCGAAATCGTGGACTCGGTAGCTCTCCGTGGGCACTCCATCATGAGAGACAACGGCCTTGATCCGGTCGCCTTCGACCAGGATTGTAGCCGGACGTATCCCGTCTGAAGTAACGACTTGCTGAGAGCGGAAAGCCTGCAACATTAAAATGTCAACTCCATGCCAGATCAGCGCCTCAGAAGGAGCGTATCCCCGTCACCGTGCTTATACAATGTGCGTCGCCAAAATGAAAACAACATTTTACGAGGTTCTGATTCCCGGCATATACTCGCTACTCGGCGCTGCGCAAGCAGCAGGTCGAGGTCCCTCAGGGGCTAAAAGCCCTCGTCTTTATTGGCTCTGGGCGGCACGACTGAACGTCGTGCCCTTCCCGAACCCATTTGTGAGATGGCTTCTGGTCTGCGGAATCGCGGGTTGATCGCGCAGCAATCGGTAGGAATCGGGGAAGCGAACACATGGACAATCCTTTCATGGCCCGCGCCATTCAACTCTCGATGGAGAACGTCGACTCCGGACGCGGCGGACCCTTCGGCGCAGTTGTGGTGAGAGACGGCGCCATTATTGCCGAGGGAGCGAACCGGGTCACATCGGCGAACGATCCTACCGCGCACGCGGAAGTGGTTGTCATCCGCGAGGCTTGCCAGAAGCTTGGCGTTTTTGCTCTTGATGGTTGCGAGATTTATAGCTCGTGCGAGCCGTGCCCCATGTGTCTGGGGGCAATCTACTGGGCTCGCCTCTCCCGCGTGTATTTTGGCAACGCCGATGCTGATGCCTCCAGGATCGGATTTGACGATTCGCTGATCTACCGAGAACTCGCCCAGCCGCACTCGCAGCGCAAGATTCCCATGATTCAAATGATGCGCGAACAAGCCCTGGCGGCGTTTCATGCGTGGGAAAACAAGTCCAATAAAATCGAATACTGAGCCTCTTCGATCTCCCATCAAAATCAAACAGGGGGACATAATTGATCGATCGCTACTTCAAACTCGCCGCGAACAACACTTCTGTGAAGCAGGAGATGCTCGGCGGCCTCACCACTTTTGTGACCATGGCTTACATCATCGTGGTGAACCCACAGATTCTTGCGCAGGCGGGAATGCCGGCGGAGGGCGTTGTCTTTGCGACTTGCGTCTCAGCGGCAGTGGCCACGCTGGTGATGGGAATTTATGCCAACTATCCGATCGCGCTGGCGCCGGGAATGTCACTGAACGCCTACTTCACCTACTCCGTTTGCATTGCCATGCATGTTCCCTGGCGTACCGCGCTCGCGGTGGTGTTTTGTTCTGGCGTTCTTTTCCTTGTGCTCACTGTGACGCGGGTTCGCGAGCAAATTGTCAACGGGATGCCCGATTGCCTGAAGCACTCGACCGCCGCAGGGATTGGGATGTTCATTGCGTTTGTGGGATTGCGCAACGCAAAACTTGTTGTGGCGAATTCGGCTACGTTTGTGGGCCTCGGCAGCTTCGCGGACAAGGATGTGCAGACTGCTTGCTTCGGCCTGATCCTGACGCTGATCCTGATGTCGCGAAAGCTTCATGGAGCGATCCTGATCGGCATCTTGGGCACGGCGCTGCTGGGAATTCTCCGAGGAATTACGAATTGGCCGGCAGCAGTCTTTTCTGTGCCACACCCTTCGTCTACTTTTTTGCAGCTTGATTTTCGCGGTGCCAGCCACCTTGGCTTGCTTGAAATCTTGTTTGCGTTTTTGTTCGTGGACCTCTTTGACAACGTCGGCACTCTGGTTGGAGTATGCGAGCAAGGCGGCTTCATTAAGGATGGCAAGATTCCACGTGTAGGGCGAGTCCTGGTTGCCGACGCCGTGGGGACTATTTTCGGATCTTTGACTGGAACTTCGACAGTGACGAGTTACATCGAAAGCGCGGCTGGAGTTGCTGCCGGCGCTCGCACGGGGCTGAGCAACGTCGCCGTCGCCGCACTCTTCCTGCTGGCCACATTCTGCTCGCCACTCGCCACCGCGATTCCAACTTTTGCAACTGCGCCCGCACTTATTCTAGTTGGGGTTCTCATGACGCAGTCGATTGCGCAAATCGCATGGCATGACTTCAGCGAAGCTGTTCCAGCGTTCATTACGATGCTGGCAACGCCTCTTACATTCAGTATTGCGACTGGCCTTAGCCTTGGTTTGATTTCTTACACCGTCGTAAAAATTGCGGCCGGGAAAATTCTCGAAGTGAACACGCTGGTTTGGGTCCTCACAATCCTGTTTATTCTGCGCTACGTTTATCTTGCGGCTGCTTAGGAAACGACGCGACGCGAGGCAAGGGGAACCTGCGCTAACACTTTTCTGTAATCGTCGAGAATCTCATCATTATCTGTTTGAGGCATTCTCAGCATCGAGTCTCAGACTGGGTTAGGCAGAGGCATGGAAGGAAATCGGGAATTCGCTCCGGAGCGGCGGCGATGTTTGCGCCAAATGGTGCATGCTCCCGCGTTTGCCAGCTTCGACGGTGTAACCGGCGGAATGATTCTAGACTTGAGCGAGGAAGGATTGTCGATGCAGACCGGGAGTGGCCTGGGCGGGCTAAACGCCAACGGAAAAAACACTGAGATTGATAAAGATCGGCGCGTCCGCCTTGAGATTGATCTTTCTGAACCCGCCGTGCACATGGAAACCACGGGCTACATTGCGTGGGCGGATGCGTTGGGGCGCGCAGGCGTGCGCTTCTCCGAGTTGCCGGAGGAAGCGCGGCAACGGTTGAACGACTGGCTCACAATCAATGCTGGAGCACCCAGCCGAACGGCGCCGAAGCTTACGTTGGGACGGGCGTGGGGTTGGGGCGCGGCGCGAAAGCCGGCTGGGAGCACGGATCGCGGTCCCATGTCCATCAGCTTGGAAGCGGAAACGGGATTGGGCGGGAACGGCGAGGGACGCGCTGCCTCGGCGACGGTGCAATACGAATTCAGCTCGTTGGGCAACGATCTAGCGGCGGCGCTGCGGATGATTGGAGAGCGTGCTCGCGCGCTTACTCGGGGCACGAGCGCGGCGATCGCGTTGGTGCACAAAAATGAAGTGCTGTGCCGGGCAAGCGTGGGAGCTAGCGCGCCTGCGCTGGGCACCCGGCTGGATGTGAATTCAGGACTCTCAGGCGAATGCTTCCGCGAAGGAAAAGCTTTACGCTGCGATGACGCGGAAAACGATCCGCGAGTTGACCTCGAAAGCTGCCGTCGCCTGGGCGTGCGCTCGATTCTGGCGGCACCGGTTCGCTATGAACGGGACACGGTCGGCCTGCTGATGGTGTTCGCACCGGAGCCCTTTAATTTTGACGAAGGCGATGTGGCCGTGGCGGAGAGCATGGCCCATACCGTGGTTCGGACCATGAGGCAGGAGGCAGTGGGGCGGGGCTAGATTTATCTTTTTTTGAACTACGAAAGGCCGCGCTCGGATGAACGCGGCCTTCGTTTTTCGAGGCAAAGCAAAGTCAAAGGGGGCGGACAGGCCTGCCCTGAGCTTGCCGAAGGGAGCGTCCGCCCCAAACGAGCTACGCTGCCGCTTGTTGTTGATAGGCTGGGACGAAGAACTCGGCAACGAAGTTTTCAAAGTTCGTCGAGGTCGTGTTGCCTGGGGTGCGAGGTTCGAGCACCCGCATTACTCCGGAGTTGAGTGTAGAAGCCATTTCGAGAATCAGTCCCGCGAAATTGTCGGACATTCCCATTTGAACCATCGCGCCTCGAAGTTGATCATCGGGGGCCTGAACATACTTGAGATCCGGTTTGCCGATGGCCTTGCCGATAATGGTGACGGCTTCGGTGTAATCGAGGTCGCGTTGTCCCTGCAGTTCGCGGGTTTGCTTGCCACGGAAGTCGAGGCGTAACAGAGCTTCGGCGGCGGCTTTTCCAATATCGCAGGTAGCAATCATGGGAAGTTTTAGATCGGGGCGAAGGGGTCCGACCGTGTACCCCATCTTGCGAATGGCGCCCGCTTGCGGCAGCGTGTTTTCCATAAAGTAGCCGGCACGCAGGTGGAATACATTCGCCTGATCAATCTGATTTAGCTTTTGTTCGAGATGGTAGAGGCCAACTACAGGGCCGGTTCCACTCGATTTGTCGGCTCCGACGCTGCTGAGGGCAACAATATTTTTGACGCCGGCCTTTTGCACGGCAGCTGCGATCGAATCGCTAACGCGATCCTGAAAAGCACGGACGTCGTTGCTGGTGGTGTTGGGTGGAATCATCACAAAGGCTGAGTTTGCTTGCTGGAACGCTTTGGTGAGGGCTGAAACATCGCTTAGATCGGCGGTGAAAACCTCTGCGCCTTCAGCTGCGAGAAACTGCAGGTGAGCTGCGTTCCTGCCGACGACGCGAACTCTTTGGCCGCTGGTGAGAAGATTCTTGGCCACCACGTGGCCGGTGTTACCGCTTGCTCCGAGAACAACGTACATAAGGGGCCTCCATTCGTGGTTGGATGCGCCAGCATGGGCTCACGCTCCAGGCATTAAAGATGGTGGCTCCGATTAATTCGCGGGAAAATGCGCTCGGGAGCAGGCCGCAGTCTGCAAGCATTTGCCTGACATCATGAATCTGCCGAAGGCTTGCGGCGATTTGGGGGTTTTAGGGATTCCCAATCGGCGCTGGTAAGGGCGCGACCCAAATTGCTGAATTCGCCGGCGCCTTGCAGGAATTCGCCGCCGTCCATGCGAATAACTTCGCCGTTGATGTAGGCAGAGCCGTCGCTTATGAGGAATGCTGCAAGATCTGCCAATTCCTCTTTTGTGCCGAAGCGATGCATCGGATTGCGATCGAGCGCCAACGCCTCGAGTTCAGGACGCGGGAGAAGGCGCGAGAATGCGCCTTGCGTGGGAATGGGGCCGGGCGCGATCGCATTCATGCGAATTCCACGGTTTCCCCACTCGACCGCGAGGCTGTGAGTGAGTGCTTCGACGCCGGCTTTCGACACGGCGGAGGGAACGACGTAGGCTGAACCAACCGGCGCATAGGTGGCCGAGATGTTGAGGACCGTGCCGGGGCGCGCGGCTTTGAGCCAGCGGCGACCGCAAGCCAGAGTGGCGTGAAGCGTCCCGAGAAGGACGATGCCAATCACGGATTCGAAGGCGCGCTGAGAAAGTTCCTCGGTGCGCGCGATGAAATTACCGGCGGCGTTATTGACGAGGACGTCAAGCGGGGCGGTTTGCCAGATCTCATTGATCATGACTTCGACAGCGTCGAGGTTTCGGACGTCGCAAGGCAGAGCGTGGATAGGGCCTTGGGGGCTGAGTTGGGTGGCAGTTTTTTCGAGAACTTCTTCACGGCGTCCGCAGATATAGACGGTGGCGCCGAGGTCGAGGAAGCGGTGGGCCATGGCTTTGCCCAAGCCGGTGCCTCCGCCAGTGATGAGGATGCGCTTGTTTTGCAGGAGATCTGGCCTGAACATCAGTGCTCCGATTCTAGGGAGATCGAGTCAACAGCCGGTTCCTCGCCGGGTATTGCGCGGCTCGGAATGACAAACTTTAACAGAACGCGCGGTCAACGGTCGCACGCGACGCGAAAACCGTAGTCGGCGTAGTGGAACTCGGGAGGGATGCTGGAGCGGGCGGAGCAGCGCGCTACTTTCACGTGATGGCGCCACGATCCGCCGCGCGATGCTTTTCGCTGCCCCGCGCCAGACTTCGGTTCAGGCCCGCGCGGATTTCGCTCGGGCGAAGTGGCGTAATAGTTGGGATCGTACCAGTCGCTGCACCACTCGTGTACGTTATCGCAAATGTCATAAAGGCCGAAGGCGTTGGGCGCGTAATGGGCGACGGCCTCGGGCCCGGTCTGCCAACGGGTTGCATAGTCGGGAAGGGATTGGGGTGGGTCGTTGCCCCACGGGAAATGGTTTTGCTCAAGATTGCCGCGGGCAGCACGCTCCCACTCGGCCTCGGTCGGAAGCCGGTAGGCACGGCCGGTTTGCGCTGCCAGCCATTGGCAGTAACGCTGCGCGTCAAACCAGGAGACGCCAGTGACGGGTTGCTGAGGATGTTTGAAATTCTGATCATTCCAGAATGGCGGATTTTCATGGGCGGTCGAGTTCACAAAGCGTTGATATTCCGCGTTCGTGACTTGAGTGGCGGCAAGGAGGAAAATATCGGTCCAGACCCGGTGGACAGGACGTTCGCAATCCTGACCGGAGTCGGACCCCATCAGAAACCAATTACCGGGAATCGAGACGAGGAGCGGCTCAAGCGTGGCCACCGTGAGGTGTTGTTGCTGAAAATGTGAGTAGGAGGCTGCCATAGCTTGCGAATGAGTTTCTCCTTGTTTCGCCGGACTGGCATTTAGAAGACGATCCTTACAAGACGACCCTTAGCCGCGATCCGGCGACGGATGGACGAGCCACTTGAGCATCATGTTCACGAGGCTCAGCAGGATTGCGCCGATAAATGCAGCCAGAAATCCGCGCACTTGAAAACCTGGCGACAGCAGCGCTGAAGCCAGTTTGAGCATGAGAGCGTTAATTACGAACCAGAACAATCCCAGAGTAACCAGCGTCAGCGGGAAGGTGAGAATTTTCAGCAACAGGCCGACTGTCGCATTGATAAAGCCGATCACCAGCGCAGCAATCAGAGCCGCGATGGGGCCGCTGACATAGATTCCCGGCACCACCCGGGACACAATCCAAACAGCCAACGCACTCAGAACCCAGTTCAATAGCAGCCGCATTCCTGCTCCTTGCGCCGTTGAATCGACGCCACTCCATCTTCCTCGGGAACTATATCAAGGAATCAAGGGCGTGTCCCCGGGTCACAGATTTAGCAAATATTCATGGGGGGGGCGCCGTTCCTTGCAGGCCACTGCGATAGACTACACAATTCTGCTGGTACCCAGGAGGAACTCACATGTCGGAACCCGCTCTCAGCGGCGCTGAATTCAAGAAGCAACTTCATCAGGGAATTCCAAAGATGGGTTTATTTATCAACTCGCACAGTCCCACCATTGTGGAGCAGCTGGCGCACAGCGGTTATGACTGGTTGCTCGTCGATACGCAGCACGGTCCCATGCACAATGAAAAACTATCGGCGATGTTGAGTGGCATCGCGAATGGCGGCGCGAAATCGCTGGTGCGCGTGGGAGCGTACAACGACCGCCCCGGCATTCAGCAAGCGCTTGATCTGGGGGCCGACGGAGTTCTGATTCCCTACATCAATACTGCCGAAGAAGCCCGCCAGGCGATCAGTTGCACCAAGTATCCCACGGTGGGTACGCGCTCGGTTTATTTTCCGCAACGGTCAATGAACAAGGCTGGGCTGCTTGGCTATGCTGGCAACTTTAACAATAACGGCATCGTCGCGCTGCAGGTGGAGACTGCCTCGTGCATCGAGAACATGGCTGAGATTGCGGCCGTACCGGGGATCGACATTCTTTTTCTCGGACAGAATGATCTTTGCATGTCCATGGGCCTGTATAACAAGTACGAGTTCCCACTCATGTACACTTCGCCGGAACTCGATGCCGCGACCAAAAAACTGATTGAGCAGGCGGGAAAGAATAATGTGATTCTAGGAATATTTTTGTTCGGTCCGGCAAGGGTTGGAGAGTTTCTAGAAAAAGGATTTACATTTTTCAGCCTGGGCAACGATCTGCATCATGTGCTGACACAGACGGGCGCTTACGTGAACGAGATAGAAAAAACTTCCCAGGAAAAAGGGAAGCCGTGGAAGCGGCGTCCGACGGCGTTATTCTAGCTGGCGGCGCGACCCATCTGGCGCTCGTGATCCACTCCGTCATCCGCAGCACATCGAGGATGCAGACGGCTTCCACGGAGAGTTGTCACTCGCAACTCCGTGATGAGCAATCTTGCGATTGACGGCAGCTGGACGCTACACCCCCGGTGCGGTGATCGTCGACTTTGCTTCTGCACGCCTCAACCTTGCGCGCGATTTCCAGCCGACGAAGGCTGCGCAGACCCAAACGATCACCATAGTTGCCCGGAGTACGACGGGATTTCTCATCGACGTTGCGAGAGGGAAAGAATTCCGAGCAGCGAATACGAGAACAGAATCGATGCCCATGCCTGTTGAGCCAGTTTATAGTCGTGTCCGCCGAGTTTCGATGCTCCAGCGGACGCTGTAGAAGAGCCCGGTCACAAATAAGAGCGCCTCGAACCCAACGATAGCCTCTCCAACATTCCCCTGGGTACGGCGTCGAGCCTGACCGGGCAATGTCATGATCGCTAAAGTTAAAAACACGATGAGCAGGCCGGCAAGAAACTTCTTCATCATCTTCCCTCGGGTGATACCAGCTGCGGGAGATTATAAGCGTAGAGATGCCGCGCTGGCGTTCCGGCCCGTGGAGCCGATCTGGCTGCCAGCTTGCGAGGCTGCGGAGCAGAACCGGGATGGGCACGATACCTGCGTGCAGTAGAATTCCCATGACGGACTCTAGATTCTTCCGACGGTGATGCGTGGAGTTTCTTGGTGACATCGAGGTTCGAGTGCTGGGCGCGCTGATCGAGAAAGATATCACCACTCCGGATTATTATCCGCTATCGCTCAACGCGTTGGTGAATGTCTGCAATCAGAAGAACAATCGTGATCCGGTAATGGCGCTCGACGAAGAGGCGGTGCGCGCAGCACTCGATTCGCTGCAAGCGCAGCGGCTGGCGGGGCCGGCCAGCGGTGCAGACAGTCGCGTCACGAAATATGAACACCGTTTACAGGAAGTGTTCAATTTCGATCGGCGGGAGATTGCGATCCTGTGTGTGCTCTTGCTGCGCGGGGCGCAGACTCCGGGCGAGCTTCGTGGCCGGGCGGAGCGCATGTATCGATTTGAAGCGCTCGATGACGTCCTGGGGACGCTTGACCGGCTCAGCCAGCGCGAGCCTCCGCTAGTAGCCGTGCTACCCCGTCAGCCGGGAACCAAAGAGTCGCGCTACATGCACTTGTTTTCGGGGGACGCTCCTCCTGCCGAAGTTGCGCCGATGCGAGAGGCGGCAAGCTCTTCATCCGACGACCGGGTCGCTCGTCTAGAAGGAGAAGTAGCAGAACTGAGAAGAGAGATTGCGGAGATGCGCCAGGAGTTGGATGGTTTCCGAAAGCAGTTTGAATAATTGAGAGGTGCTCAGAAAGGCTTTTCACCACAGAGGCACAGAGACACGGAGAAGACAAAACACAAGAACTTTCGCGAAGAGTTATCATTCTTAGAGCGCGCCCTCGCAGGAGTCTTTATGCATCGCCGCGAATTCCTCATTCGATCTGCCGCAGGTCTGGGAGCCGCATGGCTCAGTTCGAAAGACCTGCTGGCTGCCCTCACAACCCAGCCGCCGTTGGGCAAGTTTTCCGCTTCCGACGTTGTCACGCTAGGCAGTACGGGCATCAAGACCAGCCGGCTGGCCATGGGAACGGGCACGGTTGGCTCGGGCCATCATTCGAATCAGACGGCGCTCGGCGTGAAGGGATTGTCTGAGCTGCTACTCAATGGCTACGATCACGGCCTGCGTTTCTTCGACGCCGCCGATAGTTACGGAAGCCATCCTCATGTTGCCGAGGCACTGAAGCACGTGCAGCGCGATAAAGTCACTGTGCTCACCAAAACATGGGCACGCGATCCTGCGACTGCGCGTGCTGACCTTGATCGTTTTCGCCGCGAGCTGGGGGTTGATCGCATCGACATCTGCCTGATGCACTGCCTTACCGAAAGTGATTGGACCGAACGTTTCAAGGGCGTCATGGATGTAATGTCCGAAGCTAAGGAAAAGGGAGTTATTCGCGCGCACGGCTGTTCGTGCCACAGCATCGAGGCGTTGCGAGCGGCAGCGAAGTCCCCGTGGGTGGAAGTTGATCTGGCCCGCATTAATCCCATCGGCTCCCATATGGATGCCGATCCCGAAACCGTGGTCAGCGTGTTGCGCGAGATGAAATCCGCCGGCAAAGCGGTGATCGGGATGAAGATTCTCGGGCAGGGCGATCTCCGCAATCGCCAGTCTGAGGCTCTGCGCTACGCGCTGTCGCTGGGAGTGCTCGACGCCTTTACCATTGGCGCCGAAAGTAGGGCCGAGCAGGAGGATCTGATTCGGCGCGTGGCCGCCGCGTAGGCTTCGAGGGATGACGAAACTTGTTGGATTACTCATCCCCCGTCGGAACGCCATTCTGGAAAAGGAATTTTCTTGTGCTGCCATCGGGAAAGGTCACGATGGTGTCGACGATATCGTTCTTCTTGTCGAAAGTATACTGGTATCGGAAGACCTCGCCGTCTGCCAGACTCTGCTCAGAAACCCTGCTCCGATCGCGGTAAACATTTTGCAGAAGCACTCTGCCTCTGCCATCGAGCACGGCGGTCATAAGATAGTTGTCATAATTCCAATGAAGCAGTGGCGCATACTCGAAGCGATATAGCAGGCGCGAAGCATCGGACACAGTCTCCAGATGTCCAGAGGAGTCGTAAGTATATTTGCGGACATTGCCGGCATCGTCGGACGCTTCGATGATTCGATCCGACGCATCATATCCGAACGCAATCTTGCGGCCCAAGGGAGAAATGATCTGCTGCAAGTTTCGCCGCTGGTCGCGTTTCAACTCAGTGCGATTATTGTCAGCATCATGCATCGCGATGGGAGCGCCTTGCGCGTAGCTCTTCGCGTAGTACGCTTCGGGAAAAAAGAAATGGCGACCGTCGCGGAAGGCAAGAGTCCAGCCATTGCCATTCCATGCAATCTGCGCGCCGTAGAATTCAGATGACGTTTCATCGTGCCCGAAAATAGCGTCAGCATAACCGGTGCCCTTGGAGATTCTGCGAAAATGGATTTGGCGGCCATCCTCCAAATTCAGGTCCATATAGGTATAGGGATGTCTTGTGCCAGTGGGGCAAATGTCATATGGGTGATTCATACCCATGCCGAATGCCCTGACGCAGCAATCCCAGACGCGATAGCTGCGGGTGAGCGCCAGAGGAGTGACATCGGGAATGAAAATGTCAGTCTGGCGAAGCACGAACTCTCCCGAGTGTAGGTCGACTAGAAACTCGTTGACCGGCGAGTCGTGGCGAACGGTCGGCTTGATCCGCAGAATGGAGCTGTTGAACTTGACGTGCTGCGCCTCGGGATCGACCGGCGAGATTACGAGATGCGGATAAGATCCGTCCCACGCGGGAGGTGAATCCGGGAAAGGGAGCATCTCAACCTTTACTGGCTGGGCAGACTGGGCAGGCGGCTTCCGAAAAACAAAACCAGCGGAAAAAGCCAACAAGAGCAGTGCCAGAGCCCACTTCCACAGCGGAGGATGCCAGAAATGTGACCGTCCCATACCGCCATTCTCGCAGGTCGCGCGGGAATCTCTGAATGTTTCCTACCTGCGTGTCGCGCGTGCCACATCGTGTCCGAGCCACCACATTGCGTGTGACGTGCAATTCGCTAACCCTCGTAAAATCAGCGCCGCGGCTCTTGGCCTCCTCCGTGCAGTTTCATTGTCGCTGCTAAGCAGCAGGAGGTGACCAACTGTGACCCGTATTAACCTGTTTCGTGCCACACCAGTTCGCAACACATTAGTACTCAACACGCCAAATCGCCGGACCCCGGCAATCTTGGATTCGATTGCATGGGGAAAAATCAATCTCGGAACAACCGCCAGCCCGCTGGTATTCGCCGCGATCTTGATCGTCTGTTCGTTCGCCGTGGGATGCTCCAGCGAAAAGCCGAAGACCGAGACCGCGAGCAACCAGTCGCCAATTGTCCAGCCGACGCCACCGACTGCAATCAGTACAACCAGCGCGCCGGCCACACCCACAATGCAGCCGGCCGCCAAACCAGTGCATAAGAAGGTTGTACGCAGACCTACGACCGTAACGTATGCGGACAAGGCTACAGGCGTCTCGTTTCAATATCCGCGAAAGTATGTGCTTAAAACCGGGGATGCCGCCGACGAACTGATTTCGTCCGATCCCGTGCCCATGGACTTTGTGCAACCGGGCGGAGGCGCAGTTGTGGCCGTGGCCATTCCGGAGGGGGTATATCCCAAGAGCGATCTAGCTTCGGCATTCTTTGATGTCAGCGTCAACAAGTCGCTCACGGCGGAGCAGTGCGCAGAGTTCTCTGAGGCGAAGGTAACCGAAGGGAAGATCTCTGAGGAGAAGCCCTCTGAAGGGAAGCTCTCTGAAGAGAAGACCAACCCTGCAACGCCGATTGAAACCACGGACCAGAGTGCCAAGCCATCGTCGAAGTTGATGATCGGCGACATGGAGCTGCACTCGATGGAAACGCTTGCCACTAACGGGACGCGCAAGGAAGCCGCGAAGTACTTTCATACCTTTGAGAATGGAAGCTGCTACGAGTTTGCGCTCAAAGTTGCGACCACAGGCGTTGAGACCGATGAGGGCGGCAAGGCCGTGGATCGTGACGAGGTCTTCAAAAGGCTGACGAAAATTCTGGCCACGGTGAGGATTGATCCCGTAAAAAATAGGGAGGCGACCACAAGTGTGCCGGCGGCTGCGCCTTCAACAAACGCTTCGGTAACTCCGGCGCAGTAATTGCTCTAAAAGAGCCGCGCCACAATAGTGGCGCGGCTTCTTATTGAGATCCTAAGATTGACAATCCAGAGCAGAGCTCAGCCGCTAAAGGCACCCGTCCAGACGGCGTTGATGGCACGACTGAAGTCGTGCTCTTCCCCATCTGATTGGGATTGCATCTAGCCACGCAATTCGCGCACGATTGTGGCGATGTCGTTTTCCTGGAAGAGTCGGATGGCGGCGATGCCGGCCGCGCCGGCGCGCAGGCAGGGCTCGGCATTTTGCAGAGTCACTCCTCCTAACGCGAGTACAGGGATTTCTGCTCGGCAGGCTTCACGAAGGGCATCCAAGCCGGCGGGGATGGTTGCTGGAGAGTCTTTTTTTTCGAAGATTTTTTTTTCGAAGACAGGGGCGAAGACGGCAAAGGTGGCGTGGTTGGCAGCGGCTTGGAATACTTCTTGTGGGGAGTGACAGGAGACTGCGATCAGTGGGTCATGTGGTGAGAGGTCTCGGGCAGAGCCTGCCCTGAGCATGTCGAAGGGAACGCCCGCACCGCACTTCCATGCGGCTCGAACTTCTTCGGGGGAGACGCCGCCGGCGGGGAGATGAACTCCATTTGCGGCGACGGCCATAGCGACGTCGGTGCGAGAGTTGATGAGGAGAGCTGTTCCTCGTTCTTTCCCTCGCTCTTTTCTTCGTTCTGGGTTCTCGGTTCTCAGTGGGTTGATGATGCTCATTGCTTCCCGGGCCAGCGATTCGAGGTCGCGGGCGGGCAGGTCTTTTTCGCGGAGCTGGACGTAATCGACACCGTGGCTTGCCGCTTCGGCGATTTTGTCGAGGAGACGCAGGTGGCGCGTGCGCTCGTCGCCGGTGAAGGCGGCGCGGTCCGTGATGTAGTAGAGAAGGGGGCTATCAACCATCAGATTGTCAGCTCGACAACCGGGCTATGCCCGGTCGGACAGCCGAGGGCGGCTGTCCCCACTTAAACACTCTTAGGATTTGCTATGGCCTCGTCTTCGCGATCTCGGGGAGGACTTCCTGCTCTTTCTCTTTTTTCGGTTGGCCGCCCAGGTGGTATTCCGTGAGACCGTCGCGGAGAAAAGCGAAGGCATCTTCCGGCGTATCTACAAACTTAAACAAATTGAGATCCTCTGGAGCAACGGTGCCTGCGTCCACGAACGCCTGAAAGTTCATGATGCGGTGCCAGTATTCGCTTCCATAGATGACGACAAGAATTTTCTTGGCGAGTTTATCGGTCTGAGCGAGGGTGAGGATTTCGAACAGTTCGTCGATGGTGCCGAAGCCGCCGGGAAAAATCACCAGGGCCTTCGCCAGATAAGCAAACCAGAACTTGCGCATGAAAAAGTAATGAAACTCGAAGTTGAGCGCAGGCGTGATGTAGGAGTTGGGATTCTGTTCGAAGGGCAGATTGATGTTGAGGCCGATGCTCTTGCCTCCGGCTTCGTGAGCGCCGAGGTTGGCGGCTTCCATGATGCCGGGCCCACCCCCAGTGGTGACAACGAAGCGGCGGCGGCGGGCGGGAATCTGAATCGACCATTCCGTGAGAAGAAAAGCCAGGCGGCGAGCGTCTTCGTAGTAACGGGCCATGTCAACAGCGGCCAGGGCGCGCTTTCGATCTTTTTCCTGTTGTGTGGTAGAGGCATTCGCGTGGTTTTTTTCCACCGCGGTTAGATGTTTTCTGGCGGCAGCGCTTCCCTGAAATCGGGCTGATCCGAAAAAGACGACCGTGTCCTGAATCTGTTCCCGCCGAAATCTGGCCAGCGGTTCCTGGTACTCAGCCAGAATGCGGAGGATGCGTCCGTCGGGACTGTTGATGAAGGGTGGGTTCTCGTACGCCAGGGGAGCGGGTTTCAATTTTTCAGACATGAGGTCGGTCTCGTTAAGACTAAAGATGTGAACACGCGGGCTCCTGATCTCAGGGTTCAGAATATCGAAGATGGGGCCGCAGCGGGACGGAATCGTCAGTCACGCCGACTACGTCTTAAGAAGCCTCCGCCAAAGCTTGAATTCGATCCCGCACTCGCTGCAGTCCTTCCTGCAATGTCGACAATTGGCGGACATTGCCCAGAGCGATTCTTAATCCATTAGTTTTTACGCTTGCGGTAGCTCGATAAACATCGGATGAACTCACCAAAACCCCGTCCGCCTTCAGCTGGTCCGCGACCACCTTGGCTGGTTTATTTTCCGGCAGGTCAATCCATAGATGGTAAGACGTAGGATGGCCTTGCACATGAAGCCCCTCGAGAATCGCGCGGGCCACCTTCTGCGTGCGTGCTGCTTCATCGCGCTTTGCCGCAAGCAGACCCGTCAATGCTCCACTCCGAATTAACCGTGTAGCTATCTCGGCAAAGATTGCCGGAGCTCCGCTGGAAGTTATGTGGATCATCGTCGTCAACTGCTCTGCGTATGGTTCGGGGAAACTTAGGAACGCAAGCTTCATCGCCGGCGCAAATGGCTTCGTGAAACTCCAAACGGAGAAGCTGCGATCGGGTGCCAGCATCGCAAAGCTCGGCGGCGGATTCGCTTCCAAGAAACCGTACGCATCATCGTCCAAAATCAGCAGATCGTGCTTTCGAGCCACCTCGCAAATCTCCTGTCGCCGAGTTTCAGGCATCACAGTCCCCATCGGATTGTGGACCGTCGGCATCAGGTACACCGCTTTCAGGCCATGGGCTTCCACTGCATGCGCGAGAGCGCTGGGCTTCATGCCCTGCTCGTCACCCGCACAAGGCCGCAATTCAATTCCCAGACTAGCCGCTTGTGTTTTGAAATTGCCATACGTCAGCGGATCAACTGCAATCCCATGTCCCCTCAAGCCGAGGGCCAGCAATGAAACGAAAACCGCGTGGTGCCCGCCCATACACAGCAGCACACGCTCTTTTGCTACTACATGCCCATCGCGGCTGAGCCAGTCCGCCGCTGTCCGACGATGCTCATCGTGTCCTCCATAAGGCGGCAGTTCCAATGCTTGCCTTGGTTCGGCTGCGATGGCCTCACGGAGCAAACCGGCGAACAGTTCTTGCTGTCCGGACAGAATTGGATAATTCAATTGAAGGTCTATCAATGGAACGTCTCCGCCGTCGATGGGGCTAATTGTGTTCGTGGTAGTGCAGGGCTTCCCAGAAGCCGATCCAGATGTCGAGCAATCCCAGGCCGCTGCACAGTCCGCGAAAGAAACCGGTGGAGATAAAAGTTCGAAGCCAGGGGAACAAGAGCAGAAGATAGTTGTCTGTCCATTCGGGCGTCCAGGGCAGAATCACGAGTAGAACGCCGGCGACGGCGCTAACCAGTACGAAAAGAAAAACCGAAATGCGGTGCATCCAGAGCTGTACCCCGCTGTGTGGCTGCGGCTGCGTGCTGGGAGGTGGAGAATCGAGGAGCGCGGTGCGGTTATTTGCCTCCGTCGAGGAGGGCTGAGAAGGCGTAGCGGCTCCTCTTTCAACGGGCAAGTTTGGATCAGTGGTCACTGGGCGCTCCGCGGCTGGGGGCGGGTTCCTGCCCAGGCCAGCGCTACCGGCAGCGCAAGCAAGAACCAAGATCCCTTGCTTCGCTCGGTATGACAGCGGTATCCGTCCGGATCACACGTGTATTTTTGGAAGAAAAAATTAGGGACAGAGCCCATCGGGCTATTTTACGACTTCAGGGGCTTAATGCGCTCGGCAACGTCGCGATAATCGATGTTACGGCCGTAAACTTCCATGAAGTGTTTGAGGGCGGAAGGTTTGTCGCCGGAGGTTTCGTAGGCGGCGGCGAGTTCATAGTGAAGAGCGGTGCGAGTATCTTCGTCGACGCCCGGGGCCGTGAGAGCCTTGTCATACCAGCGAATCGCGGCCTGGGGCACGCCTTTGTCGAGGAAGCACTGCGCCAGCCAGGTATAAGTTTGCATGACTTGCGGGAAAGGATGCCCACGATCAACGGCCTGGCAGGTCTTCTGCAACTCGCCAATGGCTTCGTCGAGCAGGCCCATCTCGCGGAAAGCGATGCCAAGATTGTAATGGGTTTCAGGATCTTCCTCGGTGGTGGACGCGCCAACTTCGAGATCGTGTTTGAGCTCACCGAACATTTCGGCGAGATCCACGCCAGCATCTTCTCCAAAGGGAGAAGCCTTTGCCGCGGCTGCTGCGCCGGGAATCAGTGCAGAAGTTTGTGCCTTGATCGCCTGCGCGGAAACTGCGGAGGCGCCTGAGGATGCTGCGGCAGCTGCGGCACTGGCAGCGGGAGCGGTGACGGGCGGAGCAGGCGCGGGTGCAGGCACAGGCCAGCGCTGCGTGGGAACCGGAGTGACCGGTGTTTCGATGTCGGCGACTGCGTGAGTTTCCGCTGCGGGCTCTGCCTCGGGAACTGGAGCTCCTTTTAGGAAGTCGTCCCCGAGAGACTCTTCGAGATCCGCTACAAACTCGCCCATCGCTGCCGGTTCAGAGACACCAAATGTAGTAGGTTCGGCGTTCCCGACGGGCTCAAGTTCGGGTTCACGGTGCTCAGGTCGCGGTGTTTCGGACGAAGCGTGCTCAATGTCAGGCTCGGCTTCATGCGGAACCGCCCCTGGAAGAAACTCCGCACCCAGAGAAGATTCGAGATCGGAAACGAACTCCTGAAGAACACCCGCAGTCGGCTTAAGTGGAACTGCGCTCTCCGGAGGCGCGCTCACGGCTGGCTCGCTTACGGAAGGTTGGACTGCAGTCTCCTCGGCGTGCAACTCGATCGGAGCACGAGGCTCTGCTACCGGAGCCTGCGGCTCGAGAGAAACATGTTCGATGACTGCCGGAGCTTCTGGAGACTCCGCAGCTTCTGAAGACTCCGGAATTTCGTCGACAGCGAATTCAGTGGCAGGCTCGTCGATCGCGAATTCGGAGATGGATTCGACGGTCGATACTTCTTCCGCTGCAGGTGTGTGCTGCGACGCGGTTTGAATTTCAGTTTCGATCGCCGACAAGATGGCTTCGTCGCCAGTAACTGTCTGAAGCTTCTCGAAGGCTGAGGAGGCCTGCTCGGGCATGCCGTGATCGAGATAGAAGCGGATCTCTTCGATCGTCTCGTTGGTTTTTTCCCGGTCGAACTCTTTTCCGCCATTGCCTTGGCCGATCCCGGCAGGAACATCGTGATCTCCGACGGCATCGGTGATCTCGATTCCCGCGGCTTCGGCGGGCTGAGTGTCGGTTTCAATGGTGATGGAATCATCCCACTCCGAGGAGAGATCGATCTCTGCGACCTCAGGGGTAGATTCCTCGATGGGCGTGGCTTGGGGCTCATGCTCCCCTGGATCGGCAACAATGGCGAATTCCGTCTCTTCCGAAGACTCCGGTTCTTGCACAGATTCGGGCGCAGCCGCTGGCCACCGAGTAGGGGCCTTCGCCGGAATTGAAATTTTTTCCGGAATTTCGTCTGCAATAGAAGCCACGTGGTCGACGACAACAGCGTCAGTGACAATGCCAGCGGATGATCGGTCTTGGTAGCGATCCGCGAGTTCGCCGTAGCGGGTAGCCTCCTCGGGGTATCCCGCTTCAGAATAGATGCTTTGTAAAGTGCGGCAGCAGACGCCAGCCTCGGCGAAGCGAGCTGCGCGAGTGTGCAGCGCAGCCAGACGCTGATTCAGCCGGAGATCGCTGGGAGCCTGCGGCAGGGCGGCCATCAGCGGCCCCAAAGCCTTGGCGGGCATGTTGTAGGAAATGAAAAGTTCGGCGTCTGTGAGCGCCGAGCGAACCGAGAGAGCGACCGTATCGGAATAATGCTGGTGTATCGATGGAGAAGTTGCTTCCAGTTCATCGACGATCACGGCCGCTTCTTCAGCCGAAATGAGCTTCGTGGCCGAAGGCCCGCCCAGCTGGCTTACCACCTGCTGATAATGGTTCATGTGCAGGGGATTGCCAGGCTCCATAGTCGCGAGCTTTTGATAGAGATCGCGAGCGCGGGGCAGATCGCCGGACTGAACCGAAGCGTGAGCCAGCAACTCGAGAACTTCGGCGATGTGAGTGTTCTCGCCGGCTTTTTGAAAAAGATCGAGAAGCTTCTCGAGCGAAGCCGGGTTGTCACGCACAAATCCGATGATGGAATGCAAATTTTTCAGGACCTTCCCGGAGTCTTCGGCGAGCAGACGATCGGCGTGCTGGTCGTAGACTTGGAGAGCGTTCTCGTACTGGCCGGCCTGCATAAGGGCGTCGGCGAGAGTGGAGATAGCGGTGAGGTCGTTATGAACGGTGTGCAGTTTTGTGGCGAGCGTACCGGCATCCGAAAGACGGCCGGTCTTTAAATACGCTTTGAGCAGATCGCGAAGGCCATCGGGATTGGAATCGAGATCAGGAACCTTCTGCAGCGATTCGATGGCAGCTTCGGCATCGCCGGCTTCGAGCAGATTCCGTCCCTGCATGAGCAGCGCGTAACTGTTGCCGGGATCAAGCGTAAGCATGCGCTGCAGAACTTCTTCGGCGCCACTCAACGAACCTTTGGCGCGCAAGGTCTCAGCCGCGGCGGAGAAAATCTGCCAGGCATCATTTTTCTTGTTGAGGCGAATGTAAACTTCCGCCAGGCGGATGCGCATGGCGGTATTTTCCGGATCCATTTCCAGAATCTTCTGGAAGATGCGAACCGCATTATCCAGTTCGCCGGATTTCAGAAATTCTTCCGCGACCTGCAGATACTGGGCGCGGGCATCGTTGAAAAGTCCCTGTTGGGTATAGAGTTCGGCCAGCTTCAGCACGCTCTCGAGCGAAGGCTTGAGCTTGCTGATCTTCTTGTACATGGCGATGGCTTTGACCGTGAAACCCTGATTGGCATAAGCATCGCCGACAGCCTTGAAGCATTCGGTGGCTTTATCGACCTCGCCGAGGCGGGAGTAGAGGTCGCCGACGGTGTTGGTGACTGTGAGATCCTTGGGGTCGGCCTTAAGGATCTTTTCGTACTCAGCAATGGCATTCTGCGTCTTGCCCTGCTGGATATACTTCTCCGCAGCGCTGAGAACTTTTTGTTTGTTGAACCCGAAACCGAACGCCATAAGAGTGCGGACTCCAGACCCTGGTCTTACCAAAACGTCTTGCAAAAACGTCTTACCAAAAACATCTGCAACTGAAAACCTGATGACGACTCCCCGGAGTGTCTCTCTAGGATACCGTCACGTGGCCAAACTCCTCTTTCAAGATGGCCGTTCGGACAAGGGTAATTGTACGGCTGGATCGGTCGAATCGCATGGTTACCAAGGGTTACCAAAAGGGAGTGTACGAACGGGTTACCAAGGGAATCAGCGGTGGACCCAGCGGGTCTACGGCCTCTCTAGTACAAAAGCGCTATGTGGCGACGGTGGTGGCAGAATGTAATCTTCCGGCTGCGCTTTGAAAGGGCGCGACTTTAGTCGCGCCGCCAGATGCAGTTTTTATGGAATCTTATGGCGCGGCTCGAAGCCGCGCCGCGCCCTTTCAAAACGGAGCTGTATGCCAGATGAAGGGGAATCACGCTTATGACTTGGATTCGAACCGTCCCGATGTCAGAGGCCGACGAGAAACTGCGCCAGGCGATCGAAGGTCAACGCTCGCTGTATCCCAAGGAATATGCCGAACCTGTGCATCCCGATGAGTCGGGAGGATCGTCGATTGTGGGGTCGCACACCCTGATTCCCGAGGCGCTCTATCATTCGTTCGCAACGTTTGGGGCTTTGATGTCGCCGGAGTTGCCGTTGAGCCGGCGACAGCAGGAAATGATCACCACCATGGTCTCGGTGACCAACCGGTGTGTGTATTGAATCGAGTCGCACGCAGAGTTTCTGCGTAGGGTCACGCTAGACCGCGAATTGGTTGAGGCGCTGGAGAAGGACTACACGACCGCGCCCATCACGCAGCAGGAGCGCGTGATGCTGGACTATGTGGTGAAGTTGACCAAGGACGCGACCAAGGTTTGGAAGGATGATATCGAGGGGCTGCGGGCGGTGGGGTTTGATGATCGCGGGATATTGCAGATCACTTTGATTGCATCGTGGTTTAACTATATTAATCGGGTGGCGGATGCGTTGGGGGTGGGAAGAGAGCAGGCAGAAAGCAACGAACGGGGCTGATAGGGTAGTCGCCCGTCCTGCCTTGAGATTCGGGATCTAGTCCTCAAGAAAGCGTTCTACTTCGGTGGATGGCCTGGAACCGAATAATAGATAATCGCGGCATAAGATTGGAATAATGGAGCGAGTATGCCGCTTAGGAAGCTTCTTGCCCTGCTGCTTTGCGGACTGGCAGCAATTGGAGCGGTCTACGGTGCACTCTTAGTTCACCGGGGATTCAGCGCTCGCGATGAACCGTCTTGGCCCGAGCGCGTCATCGCCCGAGCGGTCCGCAATCTGGCGATTCCCAGACACGCGGCCAGGGAGGCAAATCCATGGACAGCCACGCCCGATAATCCGAAAGAAGCACGGGAAATTTTTATGGCTCCCTGCGCCCGAAGGTCATCACCCAGGATTCTTGATCACGGTAGAGGTCTGGAGTTCGAGACTCCTCGTGCCTACGATTTCTTTCAATCACTTACCTTCTCTCATCTCGCTCCGCGTGGACAGGAGAACGGCTGACGCTCTGCAGCGATCCTTCTAGAGACCTATCTCCGGAGGGCAAATCGATGCTCCGGTTTGCGAGTCGATGGGAGGAACGCGATCAGTCTCTTTCACCCTTTTATCCGAGCTTCGACTGGTGCGAGGAATCAAATCTCGTCCGACCACGTCAGCGCCCACTGGCTTGCTACCGACTGCCAGGTCTGTGAAATTCGATCTGGAAGATATTTGTGTTTTTCCTTGCCCTTCGTTTTTGGCCTCGCTTTTTGAGAAAATTCTCGCTGTGATTAACATTCCCGTAAGCGTGATGGTCAACAGTGCGAATTGTCGCCATCCATTCAGCATTGACGCATTGCCCATTAGAGTGAGACCTGCGAAGCAAAATAGAAGATGTACGCAAAAGACTTGCAGCGAAGATTGTCCCAACAGCACCAGAGGCCTTACGGCTGCCGTTTTCGTGATCGGTTGCGAAAGGATTAGCAACGCTGCCACTGCCGCGAAATCGAGCATCCTGATCGGCCCGAGGTGCCACTTGTCGAAGAGAAACTCCAATGCGCCCAGTTCTAAACCGTGCGCCACTATTCGCCGCATGATGAAGCAAAAAACGGCGATCACGACGGCCGGAACAGCCGCTCGCCTGGCCCAGGTTTCAATCGGCAGGCTTTCCTGGGCCCAACGCACTCCCAGCCACACACCCACAAACCAGAGAAATTGCCAGGCCCAGAGGTCGAATGAACCCATCTCGTTCAAGGGAATCCGCGTAGGAATGTTCCGCATCATGAATGTATGTTCAGCGCTGCGAAAACCGAACTGAGCGAGCACCCAGAAAAAGAAAGATGTCCACAAGATCGGTTTCCATCCAATGCTCCTCGCCAGCGGAATTGCAATTGACGTGAACACCAGAAAAATGATGTACATCGGCAGGATGTCGAGCAACGGTGGCCGATAAATCAGGAGCGCAGCTTCCGTCACCGCTTGCCTGGCCCCAGTCATGAAGTAAAAATCCAAGAGGTTGTGAAGCCCTGGCCGATCGCCATGGGAAGCAATGGGCACCGCGACTAAGAACGCAAAAGCCAGCAAGAGCAAATGGTAGCCATACAAGCGCAACGTGCGCGCCCACAACTTTCGCGTCATCGCTGGATAGCCGTCGCGCTCTAAGATACGGAAGTAAATCCGTCCAGTGAACAGCGCCGAGAGAAAAATGAAACCCTCCGCCGCTCCCACAAAACCAAAAGGTTGATTTACCCACGCACTCGCAGCCGTGGGCAAATGCGTGAGAGCGATCCACACAAGCATCACTCCGCGCACCGCATCCAGTTCTAATCGGCGTCCCGTGCTCACACCAATTAGACGCCATTTAACAGCCAACGGTCACTCGAATTCGACGCCGAATACAAAAGCCCACGCGACTTTACGCAAAATTACATGCTAAATTTAGCGTCGGAGGAATTGAGTGGCCGTTTTTTTGAAAGCGTTGTTTTTATGCCTATTGATCCCGCACCCGGCTCACGCAAAAAAGCATGAAACCGGGTTCATCGATCGCACGACTACCATCCAAACGACAAGTTACAGATACCAGGTATTCGTTCCGGAAGATTGGACGCCTCACCGAAAGTGGCCAGTGATTCTTGCTCTTCATGGCGCTGGCGAGCGCGGCAACGACGGCTTGCTGCAGACCGACGTGGGCATCGGCACCGCTATCCGCTTAAATCGTAGCGCGATCGAGGCAATCGTGGTCATGCCGCAATGCCCAAAAAATCTTTGGTGGATACTGCCACCCATGGACGACCTGGCAATGAAAACACTGGCAGAAGCGACCAGGGAATTCCACGGGGATACTCATCGCACCTATCTTACCGGCTTGTCCATGGGAGGCTACGGCGCATGGCATCTTGCTCAGAAGCATCCTGGAACGTTCGCAGCTCTTGTGGTGATCTGCGGAGGTATTCGCCCGCCTGTAGCGGCACAAAACGCCTACCCCGATCTTGCAAAAGTCACACCACCTGATTCGCCCCGAGCGTATTTGGCCGCAGCTGAGCGAGTCGGCAAAACCCCAGTCTGGATCTTTCACGGTGCCGACGACCATATTGTTCCGGTCACCGAATCTCAACGGATGGCCGAAGCCATGAAACAGATCGGGGCGGAAGTGCACTACACGGAATATCCAGACGTCGGACACGCCTGCTGGAACAAAGCCTACGACGAACCCAAGCTATTTCCATGGCTCTTCTCTAAGTCTCTGCCGGATTAGTGTTCACCCGAGAACTATGCCTCCGAAACCTGAACCAGCAACGGGAAGGGTGCTGCCACAATTGCAGAGATGGCCGCGTCCCCATGTCCCACGAATCGCAATCAAGACTCAAGGAAGAATCCTCTTCATTAATCCTGGCGATGTGATTGCGGTTCAAGCTGAAGGCAATTACGTCTTGCTGCAGCGGGAGTCCGGCTCCTACTTGTTGCGCGAATCGATCTCGACTGTGGCGGAAAAGCTCAGGCCTTACGGATATATACGGATCCATCGATCTGTACTGGTGAACACTGCGTTTGTAGAAGAGATCAAGCCTTACCCGACTGGAGAATACGGTCTTCGAGTCAAGGGTGGCAAAGAATATGTCGTCAGTCGCACCTACAAAAAGAATCTAAAGTTGCTCGCGGATTTCTGGATCGGCGCGCCGCTCCCCGAGTAGAGCGCAGCTCGGCCAATGCGAAACCTCGTCGCAGTCGTTCGTGAACATCCGGAATTTGGGAGATTAAATACGATTGTGGTCTGCTAACAAAAGATCGCAGCGGTGTAACAAACACAAGGGGCGAGACGCAGTATTGACGCTGCGAAGATAACTAGAGTCACTCCACAAAATAATATCCTTACCTCCGAGGCCTCTGGCGTAAGTCCCTACAACATCTGCAGATAAGAGTTGGCCCACACATTGCAAGGAATGTCGCCAACCGGTGCGGGCCCCCCCGGATTAATCACAGAGCTGTGCTCTGTGATGACATCGATCTGGAAAATGAGAAAGGTAAACCGATGATCCCGATTTTAGAATGTCGCAGAAATGTGGCAACGCGTTTCATCGCCCACGCACTGTTGATGCTCGTTCTTCTGTGGTCCGCGTTAATAGCGGCACAGACCACAATCTCTACGGGCAGCATTCAAGGGGTCATCACGGATGCATCAGGCGCGGTCGTCGCAGGAGCGAAGGTCACGATCACCGACAAATCGACTGGGCAGGTGATTGCGATAACGTCAACCTCATCGGGAACGTATAGCTCTGGAGCTTTGACGCCCGGTGATTACGATGTCCGAGTCGAGGCGAAGGGTTTCAAAACTTCGGACGCAACTATTTCAGCTCAGGTGGGCGTTACTACGTCGGGCAACTTCAGGCTGCAGGTGGGCGAAGCGGGCCAGGTGATCGAGGTGCAGGCGGGCGAGTTGCAAGTGAATACCGAACAGGCAACGGTGCAAGGGGTGATCAGTACTGAACAGATTGAGAATTTGCCAATCAACGGAAGAAACTTCCTCGACTTGGCGCAGTTGGAACCGGGAGTCCAAATTCAGGATGGCGGCAACTTCGATCCCACGAAGAAAGGATTTTCTTCGATTTCCATCGGCGGCCGGTTTGGGCGCACGGCACGCATCGAGGTCGATGGAGTCGATACCAGCGATGAAACGGTGGGAACGGTCACGCAAGACATTCCTCAAGGCGCGATCCAGGAATTTTCGATCGGGGAATCGATGTTGGATTTGTCCACTGAGCTGACGTCATCCGGTTCGGTCAACGTGGTAACGAAGTCTGGCACCAATTCCTACCACGGACAGGGCTATTACGCTTTTCGTGATCAGTCGCTCGATTCCAATCTTCCAGGAGCTTCGGACACACCTTTTCAGAGAAATCAATTCGGCGGCAACTTCGGCGGTGCATTCATCAAGAACAAACTGTTCTTCTTCGTCGACGCGGAGCGGACCAAACAAGATTTTCATCAACCAGTTCTGGCAGGCCCTCCGCTGGAGGCTGAGTCAGGATCTTTTTTAGCTCCATTTCGTGAAGCAGAGGGCATCGCGAAATTGGATTACCAGATCAGCAAGAACTACAAGCTGTTTTACCGCTTCTCCTACGATCAGAATAGCGATACTTCGCCCTTCGAGCCTACTGCTTTCCAGCCGCTGGATAACACTACCCACACGCGCGATCATGTAATCGGCCTCGACTTCATGACCGGAAGTTTTACCCACAGCGTTCGCGTCGGGTACATGAAATTCTTCAATCACATTTCCAGTGGGACGACGGCGTCGACTCCTTTCAATCCCACGTCACCGGTCGAGCTGGCCATCGGACCTGACTTGCCCTGTCTTAATACGTCGGGAGTCGTTCCCGATGTGTTCTGTTCAGGTCAGGGGTTTTTAGCTCCGCAGTCCACGCCACAGTCTGATCATCAGGTGAAGTATGACGGGGGAAAGGCGATTGGCACGCACATCCTGCGCTACGGCGGCGGGCTTAACCATCTGCAGGGTGGAGGGTTCGCAGGATTTCTCGCCGATGGTCCGGCGGTGAACGCCAGCGCCTCGGCTTGCACGGGCATCTGCCTGACCTTGCCTGGCGGAGCATCGAACGCGTTGAATTATCCCGCGCAGAATGTGCTCCTGGGCAACGGGCAAGGATACGAAACAGAAAAATCTTCGTTTGGTTTTCCATTCGGGGGCTTAGGACCTGATAATCGCATTTCTTTCTACGTCGGTGACTCCTGGAAGATCAGACCGAATTTGACTGTGACTTACGGGCTGCGTTACGTGCGTGACACCGGCAGAACGGACAGCGATCTGGCGCCGATTCCGGCGCTCGCCGCTTACAACAATCAGTTCTACTCCGGATTACAGGATCGGGTAAACGAACCGAACAAAAATTTCGCTCCGCAGCTTGGATTGGCATGGGACCCGGCCAGTAACGGAAAGACGGTACTGCGGGGTGGAATTGGTTTGTTCTACGAGAACGCAATCTGGAATAACGTTCTTTTCGATCGGCCCGGACGCCTGCAAAAGGGCAGTTTTCTGAATCTGCAACCCGCCTGCTTAGGTGGTTCGCCACAGAAGTTGCCTTTCACCACATCTATCAATCTTGCTGACGTCTGCGGCGCGCCGATCGGGCAGGTTCAATCCCAGCTTGCGACACTCGAGTCCGAGTTTCAGGCCACAGCGGGCGGAGCCACCCTTGGGCCGAATCCTACATACATCGGCACTACGAGTGACACCGGGCCAAACGGCGACGGCATCAACCTGTTCGCTCCTGACTACAAGACACCGCGTTCGGTGCAAATGAATTTCGGAATCCAGCGCGAGCTTCGCCGGGGCATGGTGCTTACTGCCGATTATCTCCGTAACATCTCCACTCATACTCTATTGATTGTGGATACGAATCACGTGGGCGATGCCCGCTTCCTGAACATGACGGCAGCCACGACAGCTATCGCCACGACGCTGAAGAACTGCGGGGTTTCCTCGATAAGCGCTGCGACCGTGCTCTGCCCGAACAGCCCCGTCACGCTTCAGGCGGGCACACCCTACACTCCGCGCCCGGCTACCATCGTAGATTTTGCGACGAACGGGCTGGATTCTGGTTATGAGCTCTGCGGCGGACAGGCATGTCCGAATGCAGCTTTCGGTGGCGTAAACAATGGCGCAACCGGTGGAAATCAGATGCTGTTCCCGATCGGACGATCGGTTCTGAACGCGCTGCAGCTTTCCTTGAAGGAAGATCTGCACAATCCCGTTAAGGGAGTTCCCTACCTGAACCTGCAAGTGTCGTATCAGCTTTCGAGATATGAATCGAGTGCATCCGACAGCGACTTCATCAACAGCGCATGGGACTACGCCGATCCCAATAAATTCTTCGGCCCGAACGGGCTCGACCGCACTCACCAGTTGTCCTTTGGCGGCATCATGGACCTGCCGCAACATTTCCAAGCCAGCGTGATCGGGCACTTCTATAGCGCGCTGCCAACCACCATGACGCTCGCTCCCACCGGATTGCCAGGCGGTATGTTTGTTACGGCGGCCTATGGGGACGGCACCGGCGATGGCTACGCTGCCAACGGAGCGAATGGCACGAGCGGATCCATTCTTCCGGGAACAAACCTGGGTTCGTTCGGGCGCGGCGTTAACGGATCTAACATCAACAACGCGATCAACAACTACAACCAGAATTTCGCGGGCAAGCCTACTCCCGCCGGTGATGCGCTCATCAGCGCCGGATTGTTTAACCAAGCCCAACTGACTCAACTCGGGGCGGTTATGCCGATGGTTAACCTGGCGCCCCCCAATGAAGCGAACAACGGCTGGCTGCGGGATCTCGACATTAGCTTCAACTGGACGTACAAGGTTAAAGAGAGGGTGCAGTTGCAGCCGGGCGTCAGTTTCTTCAACGTGATGAACTTCGCTAACTTCGATCCACCCAAGAACACCATCAACGGAGTACTCAGCACGGTTGGTCAAACACCCATATCCGGATTCGTGAATGGAACCGCGGGACTACAGCCGAACAATCTACGAGTCGGCCTGGGTTCAGGAGTCTTCGGGCTAGGCGCACCGCGAGTGCTCGAGTTCAAGCTGGCACTGAGCTTCTAACAGGGGCACAGCGAGGACTGAGTTGAACCAACTGAGTTGAAGCAGAAGATTGCCTTGCAAGCGCGGGAGTTTACTCGACAAAAAAACCGTTCGTGCCAATCCACGACTCGGCGAGGAGCTGCAGATTCTTCTTATAAGTGCGCGTTACCCTGTACCTCCCGCCGCCTTTAACGAGGAGGATATATTCTCCCGTGGACCACGGTTGAAGTTCTACAACGAACGCTGAATTCACCAGTACGGATCGATGAATGCGGACAAAGCCGTGGGGAATAAGCTTTTCCTCAATGTTTGAAATGGATTCCCGAAGCATGTGCGAGCACAGCGTGTGCCGCAGCAGCACGTAATTTCCCTTGGCCTCGACGGTGATAATGTCCGCTGGATCGATCAGGAGAATCCTTCCCTTGGTTTTGATCGCAATCCGCACGCACATTTGCCGTGCCAGCATCTGAACCAGAGGCGGGGTCGCGATGAGGCCGGCGTCCACAGGACCACGATTCGCAGGAGCCTGTAGAGGCTCGCTCACCGAACTTACGAGAGTGTCGATGGACTGGTCGGCCACATGTGCGTTGACGAATTGCAATCGAGTTCCCCTTAAAACGTCATCGTCGCGCCGATGCACCTTGGAAGCCTTGCGTCAGCCCCGAGTTGCCAATATTCATCAATATAAATCGCCCACCGAAATAGGTTAGACGTTAGCGGGCGCCGTTCGTTAGCTGAGCAGATGATCCAACTTCGTCCGCCAGAATGGCTCGCTGCCAACGCCGTTCGTTACCTATCTCGATACAGCGAGCCTGTCCTCGTTCAATGAGCGTATTCAGTTCATCCGCGACATCCGCTAGCGCCAAATGCGCGTTCGTAAACGTGAATGAACCACGTCGTACGATCCGCGAATAGATTTCTTTCTCCGACATGAATGCCAAATTTTCCAGCAAGGCGATTCGACATGCGCGATTCAACGTTGGATTCTGGTCGCACGGCCTACTTCTTAAAAGCTGGCGACAAGAGTCTGTGAGTCCGGGCTGTGCACGGCGTCTGCCCGGTGGCTCGGAGAATCGCACACTGGGCAATTGTTGGTCGACGACCTCGGTGCCGAAAAGCTCAGCGAGTCCAGTAATAGTCTGTTTGATCGCCACAATTCGTTCTGAGAGTCTATTTTTTCTCAGATTGAGTGCGCGCAATTCCATTTCAATGAAGCCGACGGTATGCTGCAGTCCCTCGGCTGGGGGCGGTTCTCCCGGACACCAGGAGGAGTCAATCGTGGAGCGCGAAATGGTACTGTGCAATACCACGGTTAATTCGCGTATGAATCCAACCGATTGTTACCATGCATCGCCGTCTGATGCGACTTGAATGTGACGAGCAGTTACAAAATCGCGTTAGGTACACGTGGGGGATTGACTAAATCGGTCGGCACATCTCGATGGAATGCGACGAAATAATTTTGGCTTAGTTCCTCGAATCAATTCGGCGATCAATCCGGCGAGCATTGTCCACCGGTTTTTGTTGACCGGACAATCATGGAAGGAAATTAACGAAGAAGTGCGAAACTTGAAACACACATCCAACAGGTGGCATTGTCAACCGCCAACGACTGCTCTGCTCCCGTTTCTCATACACATATTGATGGAGTTTTTCTCTTTCTTGTAGAAGCCTGCCGAGTTTCATTCGAAACCTGAGAGTGCTTCTGGTCCGATCCCGTATTTCTGGCTCTCCTCTTTGTAGGGTCGTCCTTTGCTTTTGAAATCCCGTCACTTTACTTCAGCAGTGATCGCGGATTGGTGCCGAAACTGCCTACCAGTTGAGTGTGGGATTTGTATTGGGCCGCAGTCCCGTCGTGTTCAGGTCGAAACCTTCAGGAGGTGTATTGTGCAACGCCGATTCCGTGCTCGCGCTTTCTCATATTTAGTGATCGCCACGCTTGTTCTAGGGTCCACGTTCGCCCTTGCTCAGGGAATCGTCACGGGCTCCATCTCAGCGACGGTGGAGGATCCGCAGGGTGCGGTGGTGCCTGGAGCCAACGTACGCGCTACGCAAAAGGAAACTAACCGTGTGTTTACGACCACGAGTTCCAATAGCGGCGTCATCCAGCTCCCGTCATTGCCTCCGGGTACCTACAGCGTAATGGTCCAGTCGACTGGTTTCAGCACCTATAACGCGCAGGATGTCATCGTTGAAGTAGGCAAGGATAGCGCCCTTGGCTCCGTGAGACTGAGAGTGGGGAACACCGCGGAGATCGTGGAAGTGGAAGGCTCGGCTCCGTTGGTCGAGAGCACAACCGATCAACTCTCGGAAACTTTCGAAAACAAGGAAGTGGCTAGCGTGCCGCTTGGTAACACCTACGACTCGTTCGTGCTGTTCACTCCCGGTGTGGTCACGGCTGGCAGCGGAGGGTTCAGCAACAATAACGGTGCGGAACTTTCGATCAATGGCCAACGCGCCCGCTCGAACAACTATCAGCTGGACGGACAAAATAACAACGACAACACCATCGGCGGGCCGTCGATCTTCTTTGGCAATCAGGACAATATCGCGGAGTTGCAGGTGGTGACCAACTTCGACGCCGAATACGGGCGCAACATGGGCGGCGTTGTGAACTACATCACCAAGGGGGGGACCAACGACTTCCACGGTACTGGCTTCGAATTTTGGCAGGGGGATCATTTCGACTCCCTGCAGAACCAGGAGAAGTCCCCTATCTTCGGTTTCTGCCCGCCGGGAGTAAGTCCTTCGACGGGCTGCGCGCAACCAGTAGTGCCCCAGTTCGTGCAAAATCAGTTCGGCGGCACGATCGGTGGACCTATTAAGCGCGATAAGATTTGGTTCTTTGGGTCCACAAATTTTGAGCGCTTACGCTCTGGCGGCGCTCCTGTTTCCTCGGCTCCCGCCCTCACTCCGACCCCGACCGGAATTCAGCAGCTACAAGCAGCCTTTCCCAACGATCCGGCAGTTACAGCCCTCGCGCAATTCGGTCCAGCGACCCTCACAGATGGAAATCCAATTTTCACCAGCACCATAAATGTTCCCGTGTCAGCCAACGGAACGACTGCAATGATTCAGATGGGGACGCTCGAGCGATTCCTATCACAGCCTTTCAACGATTACGAGGGGACGGGGAGAGTTGATGTCCAGCTCACCAGCAAGGATCGACTCTTTGGCCGTTACATCTTTCAGCAGAACAGCACTACCAACGTTCCTCTCGGCCCCGCACTTGGCGCCCAGGGACAAATTTATACTGTCCCAGGCCGCAGCCAGCAGGTTGGGTTGGATCTTACCCACACCTTCAATCCCACTTTTCTGAACCAGACGCGATTCAGCTACTCGCGTGCACGCTCCGAGTTCGACGGAGGCGGATTTCCCACTTGCTTGCTAGCTAACGCCGGTTTATGTCCCCCTCAAATTAACATTCAAGACCCCAACTTCTTGGGCGCAGGCCAATTCGAGGCGTTTCCGCAGGGCCGCATCATCAATGTCTATGAACTCCAGGACAACGCCTCGATGGTGCATGGCAAGCACGTGATGAAGTGGGGTGGCTCATACGATAGGCAGCGCTCGCCCAACTTCGGACTGTTCGGCCAGAACGGTGTATTCACCTACACGAATTTCGATTCCTTTATCGCAAATCAGCCTAACGCGAACACTGTCCTCTATGGGCAGGGAGAGTTACGCTTCAAGGAAAACGATGTGGCTCTCTACTTTCAGGATGACTGGAGGATCAAGGATAACCTCACCATAAATCTTGGATTGCGATGGGAGTTCTACCAGCAGGCCAGCAACCTGCTGCACGACGAGAGCGTAGCTCAGCAGACCGGCACCAATCACATTTGGGCTCAAAACCTTCCTTTAAGTTTGACCACAGTGCCACAACTTCCCAACCACTACCGCAACTATGGCCCAGTAGTGGGTTTTGCCTGGACTCCGCGCATGCTTGAGAGTCTGCTCGGCCGCGACAAGACCGTGGTTCGTGGCGGCTTCCGCATCGCCTATGACTTTGCTTACTACAACCTCGCAACTAATGTGCAGCAAAGCTCACCTTTCACAAACGCCGCGACCATTCCTAACGCGGCTGGTACAGGTCTCGCCGGGTTACCGAATGTTTCCACGGTTGACGGCGCTAACATCGCTTCCGCGCTTTTCCCGCTGGCACCTAAGGGAAATCCTGGTCTCGCTGCGGAGCTCCAGTTCGGCCCCAACTTCCGTAATCCGTATTCGGAGCAATGGAACTTAGGAATTCAACGCCAAATCAGCAGCAAGATGGCAGCCGAAGTCCGCTACGTGGGAAATCACGATCTGGCCCAGTTCCAGGAAGTGAATGGGAACCCGGACATTGCGCCATTGATCGCCAACGGCTTTAGCAACGTAATTCCGGCAGGCCTGACTCCATGCGCCACCCCCGGGGCGCCGGGCTCAACGGGGACCGACCAGTTTGGAAATCCCGTAGGATACGTGAACTGCAATTTTAGCCGGGTAACCGAATATACTAATTCGGGCTACTCGATTTACCATGGTCTGCAAAGTCAGTTCCGGTTGCAGAATTGGCACGGGTTCACTGGGGAAGCTTCCTACACCTTCAGTAAGACGATTGATAACACCTCGGAAGCCTTCTCGACCAATGCGGGCACATTCTTTGCGTTTGCACAAAATCCGTTTGATGTCACCAAGGCGGAGCGGGCCGTCAGCAACTATAACTTCCCCAACGTTTTTAGTTTGCTGTGGGTTTACGATCTGCCGTTCCGGCATCAGCAAGCGGGCTTGCTGGGGCACTTAATGGGAGGCTGGCAGATCAATGGAACCTACCGCTACAACAGCGGTCAGCCATGGACGGTGGAGCAGAATGCAGCCCAGGGTTTGTGCGACCCCGCCAACTTTACAGGAACCAGCACGCTCGATGCCTGTCGGCCGTTTCTTGGTAATACCGGCTTGCCGACGAACCAGGTGGGAGAATATTGCGACGGGTCTCTGGCACTCTGCCCCAATTCGGCAACGGGTACCGGGGCGGTCGCCGCGGGAACCTTGGTCAGCGTGAATGCTGGGTGCGTTGGCAGCGGGGGCGGCTCGAACCAGTGCCCGGTCACTCCCATTTCCGCAGCTCACTTTATCGTCAATAACCTTCCGGCAGAAAAGATTTTCGGCACACCTTTTTCACCGTTGGGCCGGAACACGGAGACCGGTCAGCCCATCAGCACCGTCAACATGGCTGTCTTTAAGAATACAAGGGTCACTGAGCGTGTCACGATCCAGTTCCAGGCAGAGGCTTTCAACCTGTTTAACCATCAATGGCTGGGGATCCAGAACCAGGATGTGAACAACGCTGCGGTTTCGGCAAACGGCATTACACTGTTTGACAGCAACAAGTTCAACTTCAACGGTGGCGATACCTTCGCCGGCAACATCGCTACTGACGGCATCGGACGACGCCGAATGCAGTTCGGGGCGAAGATCATCTTCTAAACCCTGAGCGGGTGCTTGCTTTAGGTCGCGGTTTCGGGCCTCCAGTCTGGTACTCGCGATTGATCGCCGTCGCCGTCGGCGGCTGAAGGGGGACCGTCGGCCAGGATCGACATCTGTCCGTGGTAGCGGTCAACGATCGAGACCCGGTCGGGGGCGCCGGTTTTATGCAGAATGCGGTGGACGTGATTTTTCACTGTGTGTTCGGAAAGATGGAGGCGGCCGGCAATTTCCTTGTTGGTCAGGCCGAAGCATAACAACTCAACCAGTTGCTGCTCGCGGCGGCTGAGACCGTGGCGGCTGCGAGTGCGCAGGTTTTGACGAATCGCAAGCTGCTGCGAGGCACAGCGGAACAACGTTGCCGAAAAACAGGGAGGGCAGACGGTTTCCCCGGCAGCTACCGCGCGAATGGCGCTGAGCACCTCCGCCGCTGAAGCTTCACGAAGGACGTATCCGGCCGCACCCTCGCGGACCGCGAGAAGAAAATTTTCCTCTTTTGGCTCCATTCCCACCATGATCGTACTGGTGCTAGCCAGACTCTCACGAATCTGACGCAGCAGATGCGGTTGCGCGAACCCGACTCCAAAGGAATCCAGCAGGACTACCTGGGGCTGGCAGGCGATCACGTGGTGCAACGCTTCGGGGGAGTAGCCGCAGGCACCCACCACAAGCACATTGGCGCGCTTGACGAGAATGCGAATCAGGGCTTCCCGCAATAGACGGTTTTCGCAAAGCAGAAATACTCTGGCTTGATCGCTCGACATCATGAACCTTCTCCCTGGTACGACTCAGGGCCAAAGTACTGATGTACATCATTCGTTCCCCAGCAACAAGGTTAGGCACGTCGTTTGGGGGAAGAGTTTTCAACAGACAGGCCAGATCGGGAATCGCCCCAGTCACGGAATGACCTAGTGGACACGACCTTTGGAAATGGTCCGCCCTTAGTCCCGCGATTGATCCTTCCCTGCCTTGCCAACCCCTGCCTTTCCAGTCCAGAAGTGAGAAGCGGGCATGGGTCAGTTTTGAACCTTGTGGCATTTCCCGGCGCAGAAGATACTCGCAGGCGAGGGCAATTCTGGTGAAACGTGTGCGAGTGCTGGTCGCCAACCGGCCGCGTCTGATGCGGGAAATGGTTTTAGCCACCATTGCCGACCAGCCCGACATCGAGGTCGTGGGAGATGTCGAACTGGCTTCGAATTTGACCGAACTTGTTGAGCAGGTGCGGCCGGACGTCCTCATCGTGGCTCTGGACGAGGAAAGAGCAGCGGCGGGGGAATGTGGATTTCTCCTTGGCCGTTATCCGGCAATGAGAATTCTTGCTCTGGCGCCGGAGCAGAACCGGGGAATGTATTACTGGGCGCTGATCGACATTCGTACCAAGCCAGTGGAGAGTTCGGAGGCGGGCATTCTGAGTGCGCTGCGAGATGCTCCGTCGGTGGTGGGAGCGGTTCTGATTTGAGTTCTGGCTGATGAAAGATTCAGCCAGCGTGGAAGCGCGATCGCAAAGTTGGTTCGCTTGCGCCTGTAAGCGAGGTGGCGAAGCTGCAACTGGTGGCACAGTCATGGAAGTAATGAAGTCAATCCCGCAAGCGATTCCAACCAGACTTCCCGAGGGCTCCGTGGAGGAGAGGTGGTACGCAGTTTATACCTGGGCTCGTCACGAAAAGTGCGTGGCGGAGCAGATGGGACAGCGCCAGCTGAGCAGCTTTCTGCCAATCTACCGCTCCATTCATCGCTGGAAGGACCGGCGGAAAGAAGTCGAGTTAGCGCTATTTCCAAGCTATGTTTTCGTGCACTTGGCGTTAAAAGATCGGGTGCGCGTGCTGCAGATTCCGGGAGTGGTGCATATCGTCAGCGCTCGCGGCGTGCCTGTGCCGCTGGCAGAACACGAGATTGAGACGCTTCGACATGGAACGGACGGCAAAGTAAAGATGGAACCGCATCCGTATTTGCAGGCGGGGCGGCGGGTTCGGGTACGCAGCGGAGCCATGGTGGGGCTGGAAGGGATTCTTCTCCGTCGCAAAGAAGGGCTGAGGCTGGTGGTTTCCATCGAGATTCTGATGCGGTCCGTGGCAGTGGAAATCGATGGTTCTGCTATGGCGCACCTGAGAAAGGTTCTGCAAGTGAAAAAGGCACTGCGATGCAAAGTCTAAAACACGGATGGCGGACGACGGCGCTGTTGGGGGCGTGGCTTGTCGCCAGCCTGCTGTTGAGGGCGCAGACGGAGCCGACAGCGCCGGAAACAAACCGGGCAGCGCAAGAAGCGGAGCAGCGGGTGTCGCTGTCGGCCGTGACGATCACCCAGATTCTGCGCAACGAGCCCGGATTGCTGCTTGCGGTGAAAAAAGCACTGGTGCGCAGAGCATATGAGCAGGGAAGGCTTCTCGATCCCGCGGATCTCACTGATGATGCCCTATTTCAGCTGTTGCACATTCCCTATGAAGAGGTATACGGCAAGGATTTCGAGGACATGTGCCGGCGTGTCCCGGACCTCAGCCGAATTCGTGCGGCCATCGGGTACCAGCCAACCAGGCGTCTCCGCGAAATTGTGCAGGCCGTTAGCGATAGCCTCGTCGAACGAAGGCGGAGCGAGAGTGAGGTTCCGGCGAACGCCGTCGTGAACCTGGTCGCGGAAGAGTTAACCCCGGGGTTAAGCCTGTGAGATTAAGTCGGAACTTAAGTCGGAACTACGGTTGGCCGATTAGGTCCTAGAGCTAAACATCCTCCATGCATTTGCCCGAGTGGTTCCGATCGCCGATTCTCGGCTGGGTAGCGCTTGCCTTTTTTTCGACCTTCGCAGTAACTGCCCTGCTTGTCGCGCTGATGATCCGAGTGTGCCGGACGCACGGCTGGGTTTCCGTTCCCCGGGAGGACCGTTGGCACAAGGGCACGCCGGCTTTCTACGGAGGAGTGCCGCTGTTTGCTGGATTTGTCCTGCTCAGCGTGGCTTTTATTCCATGGTCGAATCATCTGCTATGGCGGTTGATCGGGATTGCATCTTTGATGTTCGTGCTTGGCCTGGTCGACGATGTTCGCCGTTTGCCGCCGGGCCGGAAGTTTGCCGCGCAGTTGCTGGCCGCAGGGCTGCTGATTTCCATCGGTGTCGTGTATCCGCTGTGCGGAAATCTTACTGTCAATGTTGTGGTTTCGGTGTTCTGGCTCATTGGGATCACGAACGCCTTCAATCTGCTGGATAACATGGACGGCCTGTCGGCCGGCGTTGCCTTGATCGCAGCCGGGTATCTGACCACCTTTTATGTAATTGGCGGACACCGCGACCAGGCGCTAGTAGGCGCGCTGGCTACAGGAGCGCTTGCCGGATTTCTGCTCTTCAATTTCAAACCCGCGCGCATCTTTATGGGCGATTCGGGCAGCCTTTTCATCGGATTTCTGCTGGGCGCCACCTCGCTTCTGGACGTGACCCACGTTGCCGGGCTTCCGGCGTTTGTTCTGGCGCCTGCCATGGTGCTGGCGATTCCCATCTTCGATACTTTGTTCGTCTCGGTGACTCGACGCCTGCGCGGGCAACCAATTTCCCAAGGCGGTACCGACCACAGCTCTCACCGGCTGGTCCGCCTGGGGTTGGAGGAGCGGCGAGCCGTGCTCCTGCTCTATGCGCTGTCTGCGGGTTCGGGAGCGGTTGCTCTACTTACCCACCACTCGTCGTCGACGAAGGCTCCCAGCCTGATCGGTTTCTGGTTCTTTTTTCTGCTGCTGTTTGGCATTCATCTCTTCCGCGATGAAGTCTCACACGATCCGGGCGTTGCGACGAAGCCTCTGATGAGACGTTTGCTATCGCGCGACACGCTGGTTTTTCTTCTGGACCCTGTAGCGCTAGCGCTCTCGTACTATCTTGCCGGCGGGTTGCGCTTCGGGATTGGAATTTCCGCGGCGCACAAGGCACTGCTGCTCCGTTCTCTGCCGATCGTCGTGGCGGTGAAGATGCTCAGTCTGGGGATCTGCCGGTCTTTCCGGCATTCCTGGTGGCGGGGCTCGGTCGGCGATGTCTACCGCCTGGGTTGGGCGGCGCTGATCGGCGAGGTGGCGTCGGTAATCGCAGTGACCGCACTCTATCGATTCAGCGGCTATTCACGAACGGTATTTCTCCTGGATGCTTTTATCACCTGGGGACTCCTGTTTGCGGTTCGGAGATCGTTTCCGCTGTTCCGGGACACGATCTACAACTGGCGGAGGGTAGCCGATGTGCCGCGACGAGTGTTCATCCTGGGCACGTCCGGCCATGCGGAACTCGCGCTCCGGTTTCTGCGAGATCGACGTATCGAGTGTGCCGGCCTCATCGATACGAATGGGGGCGCCGACCTTCGCCGGTACGTCTTTGGCCGGCCTGTCCTCGGGCGATTGGACGACTTGGCTCTGCTGGCCAGGAGGCACGGAATCTTCGAGGTAATACTTCCGGAAAGTGAGGAAATTCCTTTCTCCAGCGTCGAGTTCCAGTCCTTTTGTCACAGCAGGAGCCTGCGGCTCACCAGACTTGGCCTCTACGATGACGGTGGGCAAGGCGACCGTCATGGCGGCAGCAGGGAAGAATAGCAGCGCATGGTCGCGGCTGCGTGAGGAAGCCGAAGATCGCGGCTGCCTATTGAATCTAAAGACGGTCACCAGAATGGGATGTCATGAACCGGTACAATTTGAATTCTAAAATCCTGATCCTTGATCTTTTTATGGTCAATCCCAGCCATGATCGCGGCGCTGCTTTTGCGCTATGGTGCCGACTTGGGTGAGGCTTCACATTCGGCGTTGGCTTTGTTGCCGTTTCTCGCGGTGACCTGGATGTTTTGGCCCCTGTTTTCTCTGGTTCGGCCGCTGCATGGATTCGGAAACGGATCCGGGGCGGGCTCGTGCTGATTTTGTTGGGCGGGGGATTTCTTTTTCATAGCGACGCACCCCGACTGACGCTGGCCTACTTCGGGATGCTGCTTCTCGCAGGATTCATCCTGATTCGAGCTGGAATTTACACTCGTCCGGAAGCACATACGCGGAGTGAGGCTGCTCACCGTATCGTGATTGTCGGGCGTGGGCCGCTTGTAAGGGAGTTAGCACGGAGGCGGAAGGGCCCTCCCGGGGTGCTTGCGCTACTCTGGAGCATTTTCCTCGCTGACGGTGAATTCGCCGAAGCTGAAGTTCTTTCGGGATCGGAAACAGCAATCGATATCGCGTCGGCGAGCATCGAAGATCTGCTGTCTGCGCAGAAGGTTGATGAATTAATTCTGACTTTGCCCGGCCGCGTTCCATCGCATCTGCTTAGCCTGGCCGCAGGTTGCCGGGAGCGGGGTATAAAAGTCACCTTCGTACCTCAGCTCTACGGGCTTTATTTGTCGCAAGCACGTACTACGGACTTACCATTGAAAAGTGTGCTGGATTTTGTGCTGAAGGTGATGCTTTCTCTGGTTGCGATTCCACTCGCGGTGCCAGCCACGTTGGTTCTTCGCCTCTCTCAACTTCAAAGGTTTCGCGCCGGACTGGAGATCTCCGGTTATGTTTCAAGCGCTCGCAGTGCGGTTTCCGGCAAAACCCCTCAACCCCTGTCAATCTTCGATTGCTAGCTTCCTGTTCACGCCATAAGTCCCCTACTTCTGTGACTGATACGAGAACCACGCGGGCGGAGCCACGGCTGCCTACTGGAGCTTCGCGTATTCCGCCTTAGCTCGCTGCAAGATGGGAATGCCTGAGTCAGCATCTTTCCAGAGCGTAAGAAAATCTTTGTAAGCGGCCAGCGCCCGAACGCGGGCGGCATCGGCGTCTGCGCCGTGTGAAGTTTTTATCTGCTGCGCGTTCGCGCGAGCCACTCCCAAATGCGCGAGCGCTCCGGTCCAGCAGCTCCAGACCAGGCCGCTGTGGTCGATGATTTTCTGGAACTCGGCGTCGGCCTCACGCGCCTGTCCCGCAGCCAGATATGCCTCGCCGCGCAGATAGACGTCATAAAGGCAGGAAAGATTGGTGACGAAGCTGATTTGCCCTAACTCACTGCTGGATGCGGCTTGCAACGCTGTGAGTGCGGCGGCGGGATTTCTTGTGTCCTGCGCGAGTTGCGCCTGAATCGCCGGCAGCCAAAGCGATTGTATCTGAGCGTCCAGGGGATAGCGCGTGTTCAGCGCCTTTGCTAACGATTCGGCGCGCGCCGTATCTCCCGCCATGGCAAATGCGAGCGCCGCTTCACTTTGTACGCCCTGGCTTGTGGGAGCCAGCTTTAAGCCTTCCGCTGCCGCCCGGCGCGCCTCCACTTCATTGCCGTAGGCAGCTTCGCGGAGAGCGCTATTCTCCCGCCAGATCCCGCCGTTTTCCTTGCTATCCGCGCGGATGGCGGAGTCTACGGAGCGTTGCACCAGTTCGCGCGCCTTTGCCAGATGGCCTTCATATCCCTCAGTATCGGAGGCGAGTGAAAGTCCGTAATTTTCTTCGGGCTTGCCGGAGAACCATTGCTGCTGCTCCGCCATCACGGCGGAGTCCGACGAGAGGAAGGCAAGAGCATATACGGCGCTGTGCGTGATGTAGTCATCCAGCTTCTTCGCCTGGGCCTCACGAATCGTTTGCCGCGCATCGTCGAATCGTTGTAAGGCAAGACAGCTGTTGGCGAGGTTGTCGTAGGTTGCGACATTATCGGGATTGAGTTTCAGAGCCTCGCGGGTCAACTCCGCGGACTTTTCATGCTGCCCTTGTTCGGCATAGACGACGCCTAGATTCAGATAAGCAGTAGCTTGAGGGTAGCTGTCAATCTCTTCCTGAAAGGCCTGCTCCGCCTTGGCCAGCTCTCCGGTGACGTTGAGATAGTAGTTGGCGGTGAGCGCAAGTTTTTCGCGCTCGCTCGCGTGGTCGCGCAACTGGAAAGCCTTGCTGAGATATTCGCTCGCCCTCCCCGGTTCGGCGAGGCTGAAGTATTCGCTGCCGACGGCCATGTAGCCCATGGCGAAATTTGGATCGAGTTGGATGGCGTGCTGGTTATAAGGCAAGGCTGCGCCCGGACCTTTTTCCCGATCGGCTTTCTGCCCAAGACTGAAAGCCTTCAGCGCTTCCAGCGACGACGTGGTCGCCTGCTCGAGCGGAACATCGAACCTTTGCACGGTAGCCAGCGATTCCCCCAAATCGCTACGCAGCTTGGAGACCGATGTGCCCAGGACGTCCAACACTCTTTCTTTGGACGATGCGGTGACTTGCTCCTGAGCGAGGGTATTTCCGTTCTGGCAATTTACCGCCTTCAAACCAAGCACATATTCACTCCCAAGGCTGCCAATGGAACCTGCGATGTAGGCCTTGCTGCCGGCGCGCAAGCACACCTCACGCGCCAACTCAGTTGTGACTTTGGTCCCCGCCGGACGGGTCATCTCCTGCAAGGTCTCCGCCACTTTATTTTCCGAGAGCACGTTCACGAACGGCGACTGGTTCAGGGCAACGCTAAGAGCGGTCTTGAGCGTGTCGTCGAAAATTGCGTCTCCCGTGCTATTGGAGAAATCGGCGAGCACGACCGTATCCCTGTTGGTGAGCGGCTTGTTGTGCCGCGAGCGATAGTAAAAACCGCCCGCGACGAGCAGTGCAACCAATACAAAAGCCGCAATGTACCAGCCGAGCCTGGCGGGCCGCGCGACGCTGGGCGGAGCAGCCCGCGAGGAGTCCGAGGATGCGGGAGGGCCTGAAGGGTGCGACTCCGAATCGCGCTTCAAGCGCTGCAGGTCGGCCCGCATCTCGGCCGCGCTCTGGTAGCGCAGGTTGCGGTCCTTTTCCAGAGCTTTGTTGATGATCCTCTCTAGATCGACGGGCACATCCGGATTCAGCCGCACAGGCGCAGTCGGCGTGGCGTCGAGAATCGCCTTAAAAATGACCGCCGAACTCTCACCGCGAAACGGCAGAGTGCCGGTTGCCATCTCGTAGAGCACCACGCCGAATGAGAACAAATCGCTGCGTGCATCCAGTTCTCGCGCCCGCGCCTGCTCTGGCGACATGTAGGCCACGGTGCCTAAGGTCGAGCCCGGACTGGTCAAGTGCGACTCGTCTACTGTTGGGCCAAGAGTGCTGTCTGCTGCGATTCTGCTTGACGAAATCGCCGACAGCTCTACCTTCGCCAGACCAAAATCCAGAATCTTGGCGTGCCCGCGCTTGGTGAGGAAGATGTTGGCGGGCTTGATGTCGCGGTGAACGATCCCAAGAGTGTGAGCGGCGTCGAGCGCATCGGCGATCTCAATCCCAAGGCTGAGTACGACATCCATGTCGAGGGGTTTTCCGGCGATGCGATGTTTCAGCGTCAGGCCATCCAGAAACTCCATGACGATGAAGGGCTGGCCGTCTTGCTCGCCGATTTCGTAGATCGTGCAGATGTTGGGATGGTTCAGGGCGGAAGCTGCCTGCGCTTCCCGCTGAAACCGGGCTAACGCCTGGGAGTCGCGAGCTACCTCATCCGGAAGAAACTTGAGGGCGACAAAACGCCGCAGAGTGAGATCCTCGGCCTTGTAAACTATGCCCATGCCGCCACCGCCAAGTTTTTCGGCGATGCGGTAGTGTGAAATGGTTTGGCCGATCATTCTGCGCTATGCCGTGAAATCTTAGGACCAGCGGTAGGGTAAGTCAATGAACGGCGATTCGCCGGTCGAGGTGAGCCTACAAAATCTCGACCACTAAGGTCGCGAAGTCTGTGAAGGAATCGGTCGTGGCGAAGTACCTTCGCGATACGTCGCGACCTTGCTGGTTGATACTTTGCAAATCAGGGCGCCTTGCGCCATAGGCGACTAAAATAGTAGACTTACTGATCGTGCGGTCCGACATCCGCCGCGCCTAAGCCCGAGGAGCAAGACATCCATGAAGATTGCAAACGACGTCACGGAACTGATCGGCAACACTCCGCTGGTGCGGCTTAACAAAGTCACGGAGGGTTGCGTTGCCGACGTGGTCGCCAAGCTGGAAAGCCAGAATCCGGTGGGCAGCGTGAAAGACCGCATCGGCGTGAGCATGATTAGCGAGGCGGAGAAGGCGGGCAAGATTCATCCGGGCAAGACTGTACTGATTGAGCCGACAAGCGGGAATACGGGAATCGGCCTGGCTTTTGTCGCCGCCGTCAAAGGATACAAACTGATTCTGACGATGCCGGAGACCATGAGTATGGAGCGGCGCGTTCTGCTGCTTGCCTTCGGCGCGGAAATTGTTCTAACGCCAGGTCCGAACGGGATGAAGGGCGCCGTCGCCAAGGCTCAGGAGCTGCTTGCGAAAACTCCCAACGGCTACATGCTGCAGCAGTTCGACAACGCGGCGAATCCGAAGATTCACTTCGACACGACCGGTCCGGAGATTTGGAATGACACCGACGGGCGCGTGGACTTCCTGATCTCGGGCGTGGGCACGGGCGGGACGATCACGGGCGTGAGCGAATACATCAAGCCGCGGAAGCCGTCATTCAAGGCGATCGCGGTTGAGCCCTCCGACAGTCCGGTGCTCTCCGGCGGAAAACCTTCGCCGCACAAGATCCAGGGGATCGGAGCGGGTTTTGTTCCCAGCATCTTGCGCAGGGATTACGTCGACGAAGTGATTACGGTCACGAATGATGACGCCATTCGCATGGCGCGACGGCTTCCTCTGGAAGAAGGACTGTTTGTTGGAATATCTTCGGGCGCCGCCGTGGTTGCCGCTCTGCAAGTGGCGCGGCGTAAGGAGAATGCTGGCAAGCTGATCGTAGTCGTTCTGCCGTCGTTCGGCGAGCGCTATCTGAGCACGATCCTGTTCGAGGAGCTTCGCAGCCGCGCGCAGCAGATTCCGACGTCACCAGTTTCCCTGTGAGTTGCGGCATAGACCGCTTGCACTCGCCATCTTGGTCGAAAGTGCGTGATTAGATTGATCTCGCATCCTTGATTGCTCGATGTGTGCTCGACACCCGCTTTCCTTCTGTCACCGCACTGTTGCAGCGGTACACCCCCCATTCGTAACGATCCGGCGACGGATCATCGCGAATAAAATCTTCTGTAGCAATCCGTTGCCTGCTGCGCGGGTTGCCAGGAGAGTTTTTTCCATGAGTACGAGGAGCCGTTTGGTACTTGGGCTAGCCGCCGCCGTATCGTTGTTGGTCACGGCAACCAATGCGCAGGATACCCAGTCCCTAGGGGACGTTGCCCGGCACCAGCGACTGCAAAAGGAAAAATCAAAGGCGGCGCAGGATCAGGGTAAAGATAAAAACAAGGATGCCAAGCCCTCCAAAGTCATCACGAACGAAGAAATACCCGAACACGCTGCTTCTGTACCAGAGGCCGCTAGCGATAGTGGGACCGCGACGGCTGCGCCCGCGGACGGAACTAAGCCGGCCGCCGAAGAGGATGTGAAGTCCCAGATTCAGGCGCAAAAAGGCGAGATTCTCTCCTTGCAAAAGCAGATTGACGAAATGAGCGATTCGATCAAATTTGCTCCCGCCAATTGTGTGAGCGGTTGCGAGCAGTGGAACGAGCGGCAAAAAGGAAAGCAGCAGCAAGTGGAGCGAATGCAGGCTCAAGTGGACGAACTGAAGAAGCACCTCGAAGAGATGCAGGAGTCCGCCCGGAAACAGGGACTCGGCAGCTCGGTGTACGAACCGTAGAACCGGGTTCACCCTTTCGTGTCGGATTCTCTTCCAAATTTTTCCCTCCTTTCATCTTCCGTGAAACTCGCAGTCATGCGAAATTAGTTGCATGGCCCTGGTTGTTCGTCCCTCACGAATTCATGCCGTCGGTGTGTTCACTACGACGCCGGTTCGCAAAGGGACGCGCCTGGTGGAATATATTGGTCCGCGAATCTCTCCGGAAGAAGCCGACCGGCTATACGATGGAGCTCCGCGCACATACCTCTATGGTCTGGAAGACGGCAAGACGATTATTGATGGCGAGGGGTTGGGCGCTTACCTGAATCATTCCTGCGATCCCAATTGCGAGATCGACGAGATCAAGAAGCGTGCGTGGATTTTTGCGCTTCGCGACATCGCAGCCGGCGAAGAACTGCTGTGGGACTACAACCTCTACGACGATGACGATCCCGCGCCGTGCCACTGCGGCTCGCGCAAATGCCGCGGCAGCATGTATTCCCGCGAATGGCTGGCCAAGATGCGGCGGCGCGAGGCGCGGAGGAAGAACGCGAAAAAGAAACCACTTCAGATAAAATAAAGCGCGCCTTGCAGAGAGGCGCGCTGAGTGCTTGCTACATTGCTGACAGGGCGTTTACCTTGCCGCTAGCAGTTCATCGGTTTTCCGTGCGGACAGGCTGAGATCCCCATCTTCGTCCTTGATCGTGATGCGTGCTCTCGCCACGAGCATGTAGATCGACGGCACAATGAACAGGGTAAATGCTGTGCCGATGATCATGCCGCTGACCAGCATGATACCAATGCTGTTTCGAGCTCCGGCGCCCGGACCCCTCGCGAAAACTAGCGGGAAGTGGCCAAAGACGGTGGCAGCCGTGGTCATCAGGATCGGTCGCAGCCGCGTGCTGGCTGCGCCGATAATCGCCTCGGTCTTACTGTGGCCAGACTCTTGCAAGTGGTTGGCGAATTCCACGATCAGAATTCCGTTCTTCGCAATGAGGCCGACCAGTGTAATCAAGCCTACCTCGCTGTAGATGTTCAGCGTTGTGAAGCCAAGGAACGAGAACGTCAGCGCGCCAGACATGGCCAAGGGCACCGAACCGGCAAGAATAATGAACGGATCGCGGAAGCTCTCGAACTGCGCTGCGAGCACCAGGTAAATCAATATCGCCGAAAGCAGAAATGTTCCCAGGAATTTGCTGCCTTCTACGCGCAACTGACGAGACTCTCCCGCGTAGTCGACGGTGAAACCTTGCGGCAAAACCTGCTTCGCCGTGTCTTCCAAAAACGTCAATGCTTGATCAAGTGGAACGTTGGGCGGAATCACACCCTGGATGCGCACTGCGTTCAGCTGCTGAAATTTGTTCAGCGACCTGGGTTCAGTGGTCGTCTTCAGAGTGGCAAAGGTTGAAAGCGGCACCAGCTGGTTGGCTGAGCCTTTTACATAAATGTTTGAAAGCTGTTCCGGCGTGAGCCGTTCGGCGCGCGACACCTGCGGGATTACTTTGTAGCTGCGTCCCTGAATGCTGAAGCGGTTGACGTAGTTGCCGCCGAGCATAGTGGAGAGGTCCTGGCCGGCCTGGCTCAAGTCCACGCCCTGGGAGCGCAGTTTGTCGCGATCAAAGACGACCTCGGTTTGTGGCTGATCGAACTTGACGTCGGTGTCGGCAAAGATGAACTTGCCGCTGGCCATGGCCTTCTGCGCGATTTGCTCGGCGAATTTGCTGACTTGCTCCGGCTCAGCCGCCGACACGATCGCAAAATCGACGGGAAAGTTTCCGCCACCGGGGAGCGGCGGCGGGGTCAGAGGAATCACACGAACGCCGGCAATTTTTGAGAGCTTTCCCGCCGACTCCCCGAGCAGTTGTTGCGTGGTCTTTGTGCGCTGGCTCCACGGCTTGGTGACCATGCCGCCGAACCCGCCACTGGGATTTGTAATCTGGAAGATGCTCGCGCTCTCGGGAAACGATTTGTAAACGTCGTAAACCTCGCTGGTAAACAGGTTGGTCTGATCGAGAGTCGAGTTGGCCGACGATTGAATCACTCCAAAAACAACTCCCTGGTCCTCTTCTGGAGCAAGTTCGCGCTGCGAGAACATGTAGAAGGGAACCATGAGCAGAGCGACGATCACCCATACAGTGAGCACCACCGGACGGTACTGCAACGTTCCGGTCAGCAAACGAGTGTAGAGATTTCGCACGCGCTCGAACTGGCGGTTGATGATGCCGGCAAAACCTTTCTCCGTGTCACCGGCACGCAGCAACTTCGATCCCATCATGGGGGACAAGGTAAGGGCCACGATACCGGAGACGATGACTGCGCCAGCCAGCGTGAAGGCAAATTCGCGGAACAGAGCCCCGGTCAATCCCCCTTGGATTCCGATTGGCGCATATACCGCCGCCAAAGTAATCGTCATCGCGATGATGGGGCCGACCAGTTCGCGAGCGGCATCCTGCGCAGCTCGAAACGGCGTCTTACCCATTTGCAGGTGCCGTTCGACGTTTTCCACCATAACGATGGCATCATCCACAACCAAGCCGACTGAAAGCACGATCGCGAGCAAGGTTAACAAGTTGATGGTGAACCCGGCTATCAACATCAAGAAGAACGCGCCGATCAGCGATACGGGAATGGCGACGATCGGAATTAGCACCGAACGGAATGAGCCCAGGAAAAGGAAGATAACGACGACCACGATCAGCAGCGTTTCCGATAGCGTGTGCAGTACTTCATTGATCGCGTCCTGAATGTATTCCGTCGAATCGTAGGGGATGCCCAAATTCATTCCCGTAGGCAGCTGTGCCTGAATGGCGGGAAGCGTCTTGCGCACATCCTTAATCACTTGCAGCGAGTTCGCCGTGGGCAGCACCCAGATGCCCATAAAGGTTGCGGTTTCGCCGTTGAAACGAACGTCCTGGTCGTAATTCTCGGCGCCAAGCTGGATATCGGCGATCTCACCCATGCGAACGACTACGCCGTTTTCCTGCTTCACGACCATCTGTTTGAAATCGTCTGGCGTTCGCAGATCGGTGTTGGCGACCAGGTTCACCGAAACCATGGAACCCTTGGTACTACCGAGCGCCGACAGGTAATTGTTCTTCGACAGGGCGTCGCGTACGTCAGAAGGAGAAACACCGCGCGCGGCCATCTGCTCGGGCTTCAGCCATAAGCGCATGGCGAAGGTGCGATTGCCCAGAATGTCGGCACGCTGTACGCCGCTAACGGCGCTCAGCTTGGGCTGCACGACGCGGGTCAGATAATCAGTGATCTGATTTTCGTCGAGCTCTTTCGACGAAAACCCGATATACACGGCGGCGAACTCCGTATCGGCTGTTTCCAGGTCGATAACGGGCACTTGTGACTCTGGAGGCAAGTCATTCTTGACCTGCTGAACTTTGGCTTGTATCTGAGTGAGGGCAGCGTTCGTGTCGTAGTTCAACTTAAGGTGAACTGTGATGGTGCTCAAACCCTGCGCGCTGGTTGATTCCATGTAGTCGATGCCGTCGGCACTTGCAATCACGCGCTCCAGCGGCGTAGTAATAAAACCGCGCACCAGATCGGCGTTTGCTCCCACGTAGACGGTGCTGACTTGGATCACCGCGATGTCGCTGCGAGGATATTGCCGCACACTCAAAGAGCGCACGGCTTGCAGGCCAGCAATGATGATGACCAGGTTGACCACCATCGCCAGAACCGGACGCTTTACGAACAGATCAGTAAACTTCATGCGCACTCCTCACAGGGGCTGTCCACCTCCAGGCCGTCGTACTTTGTTCCCCTGCTCTAGCTCTCATCAGGTTTGGGATTCGGATTGTCACCGGGTTGAACGCTGTTATTGACCTGAACCGCAGCGCCATTTCGAAGCCGAAAAACTCCCGAGCTGACGACTTCGTCGCCGGGATTGATTCCGGAAGTGATCGCAACTTGATCGCCCCGGCTGCCTTCGATCTTTACCACTTGCTGCTTCACTCCCCGATATGTGTTGCCTTTCGGATCTTTCATCTCAACTACTACGTACACGGAGTCGCCGTAAGGTGCATAATTGATCGCGGAGGCCGGCAAGGGAATTACGTCGCGCGGCTTGCCTGTAGGCAACTCAACCTGCACGTACATTCCGGGGCGTAGTTTTTCAGCTCGATTTTGAAACGTTGCCTGAATTTGTATATTGCGGGTTTGTTCATTGATCACAGAGTCGAGGGCGGTGATTTTGCCGTTGAAATTCATACCTTGGAGATCGGTGCTAGAGACCTGCACATTGTGGCCGATCGAAATCTTCGGCGCGTCCTGCTGCGGCACACCGAAGTTCACGTAGATCGGATTCAGTGCCTGCAGCGAAACAATCGCCTGGCCCGCTGCCAGATATTGGCCCAGGCTGATCTGACGAATCCCTAAAATCCCAGAGAACGGGGCGTGGATGGTTTTGCGGGCGATCGCTGCCTTGATGTCGCCGACCTGAGCTTCCGTAGCCTTCTGCTGGGCGGCGGCGTTGTCATATTCCGACTTGGAAATAACACCGGCATTCATCAACTGTTCTGAACGTCCGTATTGAATCTTGGCGAGATCGCGCTGGGCTTCCAGATTGGCAAGCTGAGCCCGTTCCTGACGGGTATCGAGTTCAACCAAAATGTCGCCCTCTTGCGCCGATTGGCCGGACTCGAAATGAATCTTGTCGACGGTTCCGGGCAGGTCAGCACTCACAGTGACGCCTTGAATCGCCGCCACAGTTCCGATCACCTCCAGCGTCGATGGCCAAGTCTCCCGCTTGGCCACGACTGTGGTGACGGCGGTAGGCGGCGGCGCGAAGCTTGCGTTCGCGGCAATGGCCCCTTCGACCTGGCGGTATTTCAAAAAACCCAGCCCTCCCAGAAGAGCGGCCACCATAAGCAGCACTAAAATGAATCGTTTCGCCATGTGTTCTCCGCAAACAGTAACAAAAAACGTTAAATTTCTGTCTATGCTACGACTGCAAGCAGCCCCAAAGCAGCTTCCAGATATGGATTTCGAGAATCAGGAAAAGATTCAGGAGGCTGAGTTGCCTGATCTGTATTCTGTGAGCCAGAAAATCCTCTGACCTCCGTCAAGCCGCCATTTGAACCCTCCATATACTGATCGACGAATGGGGACTCTTGAAATCGACAATTTAATGTTTTTGACGCGGAACCCCGCCGGATCGTTAGAGGAAAAACCCTTCAGACAGCGCGAAAGTGCAAATTAATGCAGATTCACCCCAGTTCGGCCGCTACGTGTGCTGTATTTCTCACGATCGCTTCACTCTGCTAGATTATTTCCCTATGCCGCAGGCTTCCCCCCAGCCCATCCGCAGCTTCGCCAGTGACAATAACGCCGGAGTGCACCCCGAAGTTATGGAAGCGATTTCCCGCGCGAACCGGGGCCATGTAGTTGCTTATGGCGACGATCCCTATACCCGTTCCGCCATCAAGAAATTCGAAGAGCATTTCGGAGCGGACATCGCAGTTTTTTTCACCTTCAACGGGACCGGGGCCAACATTCTGAGCCTGCAATCCCTGACGCGGTCGTTCCACTCCGTGCTGTGCAGCGACTATGCTCACATCTACACCGACGAGTGCGGTGCCCCGGAGAAGCACACCGGCTGCAAGCTGATTCCACTTCCGCATGAGGATGGCAAAATCACCCTGGAGGCGGTCCGGCACGCCTACCACGGCATCGGCGACGAGCACCACTCCCAGCCCCGCGTCATCTCAATTACGCAGTCCACCGAAATGGGCACCTTGTATAGGCCCGAAGAGATTCAGGCGATCGCCCGTTTTGCGCACGAACATGGCATGTTCCTGCACGTGGATGGCGCGCGCCTCGCCAACGCCGCCGCTTCGCTTGGCCAAACTCTGCGCCAAGCCACTCGCGATTTAGGCGTGGACGTACTCTCTTTCGGCGGCACCAAGAATGGAATCCTGGGCGGCGAAGCGGTGGTGTTCTTTCAGCCCGGACTCGCGCACGACTTCCTCTACCTGCGCAAGCAGAGCATGCAGCTGGCGTCGAAGATGAGATTCATTGCCGCGCAGTTCGAAGCTCTGCTCACCAACGATCTCTGGCGGCGCAGTGCAGAGCACGCCAATCGCATGGCTTGCCTGCTGGAAAAGGAAATCAGCTGCATCCCGGGGGTGCGAATCGTTTGGAAGGTAGAGGCCAACGGGGTTTTCGCCCAAATTCCCTCGCACTCGATCGAAAAAATTAAGCAGCAATACTTCTTCTATACTTGGATCGAGGAGGAATCGATCGTGCGCTGGATGTGCTCGTTCGACACTACTGAAGAAGATATCCGGAAGTTCGCCGAGGTGGTCGCGGAGGCGGTAACGGGGTGACGGAGGTTTCCGACGCTACTTTTAAATGATTGCTTTTTTCCGCACTTTTGAACTAAATTGACCCATCCACTAATCTGTGCGCATTCAACCGGGTCGTTTGATCCAGGAGTCTTCATGAGTCGGAAGTGGTTGAGCATCATCGCACTTATCGCCGCCGCGACTACGCTACTCAGCGTCACCAGTTGCGGAGACCCGCAGACGTTGCAATCGATCACGATTCAGCCCGGAACTGAGACCTTTGGGGCGTCCGATACTCCAGTGATCGAGAATCGCGGCTCGACCGTGCAGCTACGAGCGCTGGGGAACTATCTCCACCCGCCAGTAACCAAAGATATAACGAACCAAGTGACGTGGGTCTCGAATACTACACAAATGTTCACGGTCAATTCTACGGGCCTGCTGACCGCTACCGGCCTTGCCTGCGGAGGCACCCTGGTTTCCGCGACCCTGCAGACGAACACTGACGGGTCCGGCTTGTCCTCATCCGGCGCCGTCGTCACTGGGTATATGACTGCGAACGTCGTTTGTTTTACGAGCACTAGCAGCGGCGGCAGTGGCGCGGAGCCCACTTTGACCGTTAACTTTCTGGGCAGCGGTACCGGAACTATAACCAGCTCGACTTCGGGTTTCAGCTGCGCAAGCACAGAAGTGAGCTGCGTCGATAGTTTTCAGAGCGGAACGACCGTTACCCTCACTGCCACCCCGATTGCTCCCTCAACCTTCGGAGGCTGGTCCGGCGGTTGCACCGGAACCGGCAACTGCGTTCTGCTCTTGCAGAGCGACACAATCGTAACCGCAGCGTTCAATTGAGCGGTGGACAATGGGCCAGAGCTGCCCTCACTCCCCTTCACCCAGCAGTCTTTCCAACGTAGGTTTGTGTTTCGCCTCTTTTTTATTCTTGTGTGGAACGACCTTCTCGGCCGGAGGCGTGCCCATGCGTTCTCTAGCCAACTCCTTCACGGCCTGCACTGCGCGAAACCGCTTTTCCTTTTTCCTGCGCGCCATCTTTTCTCCACTGCGATCCTCATGTTGCCATAGCTTGTACCCAGTCGAACATGCAATAATTGAGTCGTTTGAGCGATCAACGACGGATTTGAGCTTGCCCTGAGCTGAGCGAAGGGACCAACGACTTTTTCATGGAAGAACGCGATTTTTTTGACGAACGCACCGAAAAGAAACCAGCAACCCTCAACTGTCCCCACTGCCACCAGCCTGCCGAGTACGAAGTCACATGGGTAGTACGCACCAAAAAGCGTCAGCTTGCCGGACGTGCCGATGAGCGCGACCGCGCCCGTTTTGCAAAAGCTCGCTCCTATATGCTTCGCAAAGACGACCTGATGGCCTGCAAAAACATGCGCTGCCGCAAACGCTTCGAAATTTCGGGCGTGCAGTCGGTGGTTTTCACCGACTAATTCTTACTCAACGATCGCGTCCATCTGGCGTCATCCCGAAGTCCCGCGTTTTCACCAGTGGGGCGAGGGATCTCAGGAGTACACAGGCGGCTGAGTCGAAGTGAGCCACTACCGTGGGCTAAGTGCCAAGTGCTAAATTGCCAAGTGCTCATTTATACTGACAAGTTTCCCGTCGGCTCCCGAGGCCACGGGGACTAAGGAGTCACGTTTTGAAGATCCTGGTTTGCATGAAGCAAGTGCCGCAGAAAGACGCGCCGCTCAAACTCAACGAGACTGCGGCTTGGATTCGCGAAGACGTCTCGTATGAAGTGAACGAGCCCGATGCCTTTGCCCTCGAGGAGGCTCTGCGCCAAAGAGAAAAGCACAAAGGTGAAGTAGTAGTTATTACTAGCGGGCCAGCCCGAGCCCAGCAGGTCTTGCGCGAGGCTCTGGCGAAGGGCGCGGACCGTGCCATTCATCTCGAAGACAATGCATTTGTCGGTCTTGATGCCTTCAATACTGCGAAGGCCTTTGCCGCTGCCATCAAAGACGAGAATTTCGATCTGATCTTCACGGGTTTGCAGTCTGACGATTATGGCTACGCACAAACTGGCGTCATCCTGGCCGAGTTGCTCGGCTGGCCTCACGCGACCATCATCATGCAGATTGAAAAAACTGAGAGTGGGATCAAAGTAAAGCGCGAACTTGAAGCCGGATACTTCCAATTCGTCGACATGCCGTTGCCCGCCGTGCTCACGATTCAGTCCGGCATCAACAAGCTGCGCTACGCCACGCTGATCGGCATCAAGCAGGCGAAGAACAAACCTGTCCGCAAGGTTGCGCTGGCGGAGGTACAGTCCGCAATCGGCGACAATCTGCAGAAAATCGAGCGCCTCTACGTGCCGCAGAAAACGAAGAAGACCGAACACATCGAAGGCTCGCCGGGTGAGATAGCGAAAAAGCTGGTGGACAAACTGCGCAACGAGTTGCGAGTAATGTAAATGTGGCGCGCGCCGTCGCCCGACCGTTTTGCTGAGAATCTGTGGAAGACCGAGAACTGAGAAATTGCCCTATGCCCGAAATCATTTTAGTAGTCGCCGAACAACGCGAAGGCAAGCTCAATCGCGTCTCCTGGGAGACGATAACTGCCGGTCAGGCCATAGCCGCGGCGACCGGCTGGACGATCGAAGCCGCCGTCGTCGGCTCCAGCGTGTCGGCCATCGCCGCCGAAGTCGCGGCTAAGAAAATCGCGAAGGTCTATGCGGTTGAGTCCTCGAACCTCGAGCCCTATACTCCGGATGCCTTCTCCGTCGCGCTCAAAGGACTTATAACCAGCAAGCAGCCCAAGCTTGTGCTCATGCCGCACACTTATCAGGTGCGCGACTTCGTCCCCAAACTCGCCACCGCCATGGGACGCACCGTGATCAGCGACTGCATTGGATTCAAACATGAGAACGGCAAGCTTCTCTTTACGCGCCAGATGTTTCAAGGCAAGCTTGCCGCCGACGTCAGCTTCAACTCCGAAGCTCCATGGTTCGCAACGTTTCAGAACGGCGCATTCCGCGGAGATAAAGCGGAGGCAGGATCGAGCACTGCTCCGGTGGAGACGGTGAATGCTGAAATTGCGGATGGCGTCATCCGAAATAGGCCACAGGAAGTTTTCAAAGAAGCAAAACAAGCGGTCGACTTGACGCAGGCCGAAATCATTGTCTCGGTCGGTCGCGGCATCAAAGAACAAAAAAATATAGAACTGGCCAAGCAACTCGCGGATGCACTTGGCGGCGACCTCGCGGCCTCGCGCCCGATCTGCGATTCTGGCTGGTTGCCCATGGATCGCCAGATTGGCTCCTCGGGCCAAACCGTCGCCCCGAAGCTTTATCTCGCGCTGGGCATCAGTGGAGCGATCCAGCACATCGTAGGCATGAAAGGCTCACGCACGATCATCGCGGTCAACAAAGACGCAGAAGCGCCGATCTTCGAAATCGCCGACTACGCAATCGTCGGAAATCTGTTCGATATCGTGCCGCCGCTTATTGAGGAAGTGAAAAAGGCGAAGGCGGGAGGATAAACCGGGCCTGGCTTTATTCGTAGGATCGCTGCTAATCAGTCACAACTTTCTTTATGCTGGTCTTCCGCAAACCGATCGAAGGCATCGAACGCCCGCAGATGCCCGCCGATGTAGTGATTGTTGGCGGCGGGCCGGCCGGCATGGCTTGCGCCCTCCGGTTGTCACAGCTCATCGATGCGCACAACGCGCAGCATCCCGACTCTCAGCTCAGCAAAGAAAATATCTACGTTCTCGAAAAAGCTCGCGAGATCGGCCAGCACTGCCTTTCCGGTGCGCTGCTTGACCCGCGATCCATGCGCGAACTGCTTCCCGGTTTCGAGAAAGAGGCTCCGCTCGACGCGGAAGTCAGCAAAGAAGCCGTCTACTTTTTCACGCAGAAAAGTAAGTTCCAGTTGCCCACCCCGCCGTTCTTGCGCGACCACGGCAATTACGTGATTTCCCTAAATCGTTTTGTGAAGTGGCTGGGTGGTAAGGTGGAGGAAACGGGCATCACGATCTTCACTGGGTTTGCCGGATCTGAGTTGCTGTACGACGGGGAACGCGTCATCGGCGTCCGCACCGACGATAAGGGTGTCGACAAAGAAGGTCATCAGAAATCCAACTTCGAGCCGGGTTACGATCTCAACGCTAAAGTCGTAATCCTCGCCGAAGGGCCGCGCGGATCATTAACGAAACAACTCGTCTCGAAATTCGATCTTGCGAAAAACTCCAACCAGCAAACCTACGGTGTCGGCGTGAAAGAGCTGTGGGAGGTTCCTTCCGGCCGCATCGCGCCGGGCGAAGTGATCTACACCATGGGCTGGCCGCTTACGACGAAGGAGTACGGCGGCGCCTGGATTTATGGCGGCAAAGACAACGTCGTCTCGATTGGCTTTGTCACCGGACTCGACTATCCTGACCCGCGCCTTGATCCGCAGCACGTGTTGCAGGACTTCAAGCAGCATCCGTTCGTAGCCAGGTTGCTTGCGGGCGGCAAAATGATCCGCTACGGCGCAAAGTCGATGCCTTACGGCGGCTGGTGGGCGATTCCCCCGGTCGCGGGCAATGGCTGGATGATTCTTGGCGACTCTGCCGGCTTCTTGAACTCCGCGCGGCTCAAGGGCATTCATCTCGCGATCAAGAGTGGCATGCTGGCCGCCGAGACTGCATTCGAGGCGCTTAAGAAGAACGATTCGTCGGCCGCCACTTTGATCGGTTTCCAGAAGAAAGTTGAATCGAGCTGGATCAAGGACGAACTCTGGAAAGTCCGCAACATGCACCAGGGATTCGAAAACGGTCTCTACGCCGGAATTTTCCACACGGCGGTGCAATTTGTCTCGGGCGGACGCGGCTTGCGCAATCGTTATCCCGCGAAAGCCGGACATGAGCACATGCACAAGCTTGCCGAATTGCCCGCCGATGGCGGCAACGAGGCCCACTTGCTGGGTCCCGCAAAAAACGACGGCAAACTGATCTTCGACAAACTCACCGATCTCTACCACTCCGGGACGAAGCACGAAGAAGATCAGCCCTCGCACCTCATCATCCACGATACCAACATTTGTAACGCGCGTTGTGTAAGAGAATTCGGAAGCCCTTGCCAGAATTTCTGTCCCGCCAACGTCTACGAAATGGTCGACGACGAAACTCAACCCAACGGCAAGCGCATCAGCTTGAATCCGTCAAACTGCGTTCACTGCAAAACCTGTGACATTGCCGACCCTTACCAGATCATTACCTGGGTCCCGCCGGAAGGCGGAGGTGGCCCGAATTATGACGGCATGTGAACCGGCAACCGTGTAATTGGCGCCTCATCGCTTACTGCAGGGGCTTACTGCACGGGTGCATTTAGTGCCGCGGCCAGTTCGAGGAAATTATGCGCATTCACGGCGCGGTCTACCGCTTCCTTGCGGCTGAATAGTTCGCTGGCATCGCTCAGCAAATCCTGTTGCGACTGGTTATCTCCAGTGAGAATCAGGATGATCAGGCGCGCCGGCTTGCCATCGCGCGCATTAAAATCAATTCCATCTGACTTTGCCACCACCACCAGGGGGCGGCTTAATCCATTGACGCGAGCGTAAGGCACCGCCAATTCATTTTCCCAGCCACTGGCGAGGACGCGCTCCCGTTCCGACACCAGGCGAAATAATCTCTCGGGAGCATTGCTCACGGCCTCCGCGGCTACTTCGCACATTTCCCGCAGGGCGCCCAGCCTGGTTCGCTGGGCCAGCGTCGGCAAGAATAATTTGGCGGTAACGGTGTCTTTCAAAGTCAGCTTACGCCGTCGATGAATCAGGAAATGAATAGCCGGAGCTGAGATCAGCGAAGTAAACAAGGCCATCACTACCATGGCGACGAACATGTTTTCGCGGATCAATCCCGCTTGCAGCGCAAGAATACCGAGAATGATTTCCATGGCTCCGCGGGCATTCATCGCCAGGCCCACCGCCAGAGACGAGGTCCGGTCCATCCCACCCAGCCGTGCGCCCCAACCGGCTCCCAACAGCTTGCCCAGGCAGGCTACGGCGATCACGGTTACAGTCAATCCCAGGTGAAAGTTCGCAACGAAATTGATTCTTAATCCGATGCTGGCAAAGAAGAAAGGGGCGAACACATTCGTTACGATCTGATGAATATGCTCCGAAGTGCGCTTGCGTAAGTGTCCCGATTCGCCGATCGCGATGCCAATCACAAACGCTCCAAAGACCGCGTGGATGCCGGCGTATTCGGTGAAGGCTGCTCCCGCCATGGTGAGCGTGAAGATGAATCCCAGAACCCCACCGGGCCACGTAGTGTGCGCTTGCAATATCGGCACGATCTTGTCGATCAGCCAGCGTCCCACAGTGAGCGTAAGTCCCACGAAGAGCAGCACCAGGATGATCGTGTGTTTCACGCCGTCGCCAATACTGCTGCCAGCCGGCGGATGCAGCATCCCCAGCACGAAGGAGAAAAGAATCCATCCCACCAGATCATCAAACATCGCTGACGAGATAATGACCGTGCCCATCTCGGTGCGCAGAAGATTCAGATCCATCAGAATCTTCGCAATCACCGGCAGCGCCGAAATCGACAACGCTGTGCCCACAAAGAGCGCGAAGATCAGAGGGTTCGCGCCGCCTACTGCGCCCATTTCGTCGGGGAAAATGGTGGCTGCCAGGAAACCGGCTCCAAAGGGAAATGCCACGCCGAAGATACTCACCAGCAGTGCGCTCCTGCCTTGGCGGAAGATGCTGCGCAAATCGATCTCGAGGCCAGCGGTGAGCAGGAAGAAGACAACTCCAAGCGTGGTCACCGTATCGAGCACGATCGGCATAGGCCCGGTAGTGGGAAACAAAGTCTCGTATAAATGTGGCCGGTAATGTCCAAGAACGGTCGGCCCGAGGAAAATCCCGACCGAGATTTCTCCCAGAATCGACGGCTGGCCGATTTTCTGCATCAACTCCGCAGCCAGCTTGGCACAGCCCAGCAGCGTGGCCAGCGCCAAGAACATCGTCATTACATCGTGCGGACTCAAATGCTGCATGTAACCTCATTCGTCGCGTTACGGGCGGCGATCGACCTCAAGATTCTAAAATGATACGAATTCTTGACTACGGCAATACTTTAAGCTCTCATAGTGCAGTCAGAAGTACAGTAGGCGCGGAAACTTTCGTGTAAGGAGATAGAACTGTGAAGCGCAAGTTCCTGATTGTTGTCATCTGTCTGTTATCACTCGCCGCGATGGGCGGCGCTCAGGATCGTGGTCAGCCTTCGGCAAGGTCGCAAGAGCGTATCACTCGCGAAGTTCGCCACGAACTTCTCATGCTCCCCTATTTCGGTGTCTTCGACAACATTGCCTTCAAGGTCGACGGCGGTACCGTTACGCTGCTGGGGCAGGTAGTGCGGCCTTCGCTCAAGTCGGACGCCGAGAATGTTGTGAAGCGCATTGAAGGCGTCGAGAAAGTGGATAACCAGATTGAGGTTCTTCCTCCGTCGCCCATGGATGATCGCCTGCGCCGGCGCCTGTTCCGGGCCATCTACGGATACCCAGCGCTAGAAAAGTATGCTTTGGGTGTGCAGAAACCAATTCGCATCATCGTGAAGAACGGACGCGTTGCTCTTGAGGGAGTCGTTGACAGTGACACTGACAAGAACCTTGCCGGCGTGCGCGCCAACGGCGTTCCTGGCATTTTCGCCGTGACCAACAATCTGCAGGTGGTGCCGTCGAAATAAGGTCGTGTAAACATTTCGTTTGCGGCGCGGGGCGGGAGTCGCCTCGAGCAATTTGTTAAAAGTGCCACCGCAGACGCGGATTTGCTCACGCCTTCCCAAAGGGATCCTCCAGCGACAGGCTTTGCGGAGTGAATAGTTCCGCGCCGTTTTCCGTGATATGCATGTCGTCTTCGAGGCGAATGCCGAATTCTCCGCGGATATAAATGCCGGGCTCGTCGCTGAAAGTCATGTTCGGCTGAAGTTTGGTCGTGTTGCCACGAACCAGGTAAGGCCACTCGTGGCCATCCCTGCCGATCCCGTGCCCGAGGCGGTGAGTAAAGTATTTGTAGTCGGGGCCGTAGCCTGCATCGGTAATTACTTTTCGTGCCGCCGCATCGACGGTGCCGCACTCCGCTCCGGGACGCGCCGCTGCGAGGGCTGCGGCCTGGGCACGGTGCACAATGTCGAAGACGGTTCTCATTTTGTCGGAAGCTTTGCCCAATACGAAAGTGCGCGTAATGTCAGATTGATATCCTTCCACAGTGCAGCCGTCATCGATCATCACGATTGAACTTTCGCGGATCACCTGCGGTGTCGCCGACCCGTGAGGCAGCGCGGAGTACTCGCCAACCTGAACGCTGGCCTCGCCTGGAAAACCAAGTTGGCCGTATGCCGCTGCGATCAAATCCCCCACCTGATCCTGCGTCATGCCTTCGCGCAACGCGTGATAAACCGCTTCGTATGCGGACAGGGTCACTTGGCAGGCCAGGTGCATCAGCGCAAGCTCGTGGGCACTCTTGATCATGCGACAGCCGCTGGTTACAGCGGTGGCGCTACTCAGTGCCGCCTGAGGCGCAGCTTTGGCAATCCCATTGGCGAAGACGAACTGGATGGTTTCTTCCATTCCGAGCTTGCCACTTGCCAGGCCGCGATCCCTTAGTCCCTGGGCCACGCGCTGGTAAGGGCTTTCATCCTCCTGCCACGTGCGAACGTCCGGCTGATCGCCATCTGGAGCATTGGCGATCTGTTCACGAGCGCGGCCTTCTTCAAATGCCGGACACACATAAAACGCCGCGCCCTTCGCCGGCAGTATCAGAGCGAACAAGCGCTCGCCGCCCCACCAGGAGATGCCGGTGAAATATTTCAGCGAAGTGCCCTCCGTGAGTACGATGGCATCGAGGGCGTTCTCACTCATCAAATGACGGGCGCGTTCCTGGCGTTCGCTCCGCTCTTCGTGAGTAATCGGCAAGGCTTCATTTTTACGGGACACCAACCGCGCCAGTGATGGCGGCAGGGTAGTGTCGCCCGGCTTCTGGTTTCTGGGCACGGCGGTTGCCATTAAAGGATGGGATAATGCGACTCCTGCCGCGACGCCGCCCGCCTCAAGAAACCGCCGCCGTGAAATCATGAACCCTCCGCCTCAAGATTAGACCGAGCTATTATAGGGGCTGAATCAGGATGCTGACGCATGAAGCCCTCCGTTGAAAAAAGGAGTCTCATTGATGGAATCCGGTTTTCAGTGTGCGGGATGTGGCGAGTGGAACGTCACCACCGTGGACGAGTCCGCATGACGCCGGCAGAACTACATTGAGGACTGCCAGGCTTGTTGTAAACCGAACATGCTCCTCGTTGAGTACGACACCGTCTTGCAAGGATTTCTTATCAGCGCCGAAACGGAGTGATGGCCACTGGCTGGGATTTGAAAATCTCTTGCGCGGACGCCTTCTGGGGCTATAGTTAGCTGTTCGAGGCAGGCAGCGGCATTTAACCGTATCGGGAGAGGATACACAGCAATGACAGCCACTTACACAGGCAGTGGACGCATGGTAGCGCATAACATGGTCACGACCCAATTCGAGTTGGATGGATTTCGCGTCACGCGGACGCTGGGGGTAGTGCGAGGCATCGTGGTGCGCTCGCGCTCGATCTTCGGCACAATCGGCGCGGGATTGCAGACTCTGGTTGGGGGCAACATTACGCTGCTTACGAACCTGTGTGAGAAGACTCGGTCTGAAGCGTTCGATGTGATGCTGATCCATGCTGCCGAACTGGGCGCCAATGCCGTGGTAGGTGCACGCTACGACGCAACGGAAGTGATGCAGGGCGTCACGGAAGTGTTGGCCTATGGGACTGCAGTGTTTGTTGAGCCCTCGAGGTAGCCCAGTCGCACGCGCCCGCCAAACATTAATCAGAATCCCCTGACTTGCAGGCTTTCACGTAATTGGGGTGTGGTCCCTCGTATTCGCCGGCTCTGAGATCGAACTCGAGACTGACATTGTCTGAGCGAATGCCAAGCGGTCCTTCAAGCCTCGCCGCGTCTGCCCCGATGTCTCCCTGCCAAACCTCGCGGGCGTCGACGAAGACCCGCAGTTCTTGTTTTTTCATCTCCGCACGCAGCGTGTGCGACTCCCCACTCTGCAAGTGAGGCACCGCCGAAGCCTTTTGCGGCTTGATATTAGTGTAGCCGTGGTTTGTACATTCTGCGCTGGTGTGCTGGCTGGGATTACGTTTGACAGAGACAACCAGCTTCGATTCGGGATCGATGCGCCACATCGCGTATACCAGATTGCACGGATCTTGCGCGTGCAACTTGAGCCCGAACTGGCGGCGCATCTGGCCCGCCCCCAGCGCCGATTCCGTTTTTGTCGGGCCCAGGTAGGTGAAGCGGACTTGCATCGATTGTGACGTCCACGCGTTCACGTAGGCGCGCATCTTGGGAGCATTCACGGTCAGGCGATCGCCCGCTGCGTCCTCAATTGTGCCTTCCGTTACGCAAAGCCTACTGCGAGGTATGGGAAACCACCCTCCGACCGGGAATGGCGCCGACGCAAAGCCAGGAAGGGTTAGTGCCACCCATCCATATATCAGGACAGCTCTTCCCAAATTCCTCATGTTTGTTCGGTCCAACGCGGCCCGAGAATCTCAATCTTTATATAACCAGCCTGCCGCCAGCGCGGCCAGGATTGCGCCCAGCCACATTTCGATCATCCAGCCAAAGGGAAGTCCTCGATCGCCGGCGAACCATGTAGCCTGGGCGAAGTTTTCCGGGAAGCCACCAAAGAAGCCAGCCAAAAAGCCTATCTTGAGCGCGGTGCCGGGACCAGGTCCGAGGGTCTGACGCGTCCACGCGTACAAGTGCGCGACCGCGATCGCCAGAATAAACAAGAGCACGATCCACTGGCCAACGAAGAAGGGATAGCGCGGCGTTTTCAGAAACAACCCCGCATTCTGGGCCGCCAGATAACGCGCATCGGTAACGACGAAACGGTTCACACCAAAGCTCCAGAGGTTCCAGACCACGCCTCCAGCCAAACCGCCTAGCCAAATCCTGCCTCGGTTCAGATGCATAAGCTCCTCCGAAAACTTTCGCCCAATAAACGCAGGCAGTGTACACCTACCAGCCGGAAAGACAAGTCACTGCCGAGGTATGGTCGTCAGCAATGAAATTCGCGCGCTTGTTGTTACTTAGCCTCATATGTGGTGGCGCGGCAACCAGTCACGCGGCGTCGTTTAAGTACATTCGCGAGGGGAATCCGCAAGATGTGCAAACCCACCCTGAGAGTGGAGTGGCCATGATGGGCGGCGGCAGCGATCTCGATGAAGCGTTTCGTTGGCTGTGCGGCAAGGCCAATGGCGGCGACTTTCTAATCCTGCGAGCGCATGGGGGCGCTGACTACAATCCCTAGGTCGACGGCTTGTGCAAGGTGAACTCCGTCGCAACGTTGATCATTCCCAGCCGGAAAGCGGCGGAGAAGCCGCGCGTAGCCGAGATCATTGCGCAGGCCGAGGTTATTTTCATTGCGAGCGGCGATCTGTCGGGTTACGTCAATTTCTGGAAGGGAACTCCTGTGGAGGCTGCCATCAATGCGCACGTGGCCGCCAACAAGCCTATCGGTGGAACCAGCGCGGGGCTGGCGGTGCTCGGCCAATTTGTCTACGGTTGCCTGGAGGATAAGCCAAATGACGCTGATCTGACATCGCGTGAAGTTCTGGCTGATCCCTACACCAAGCGCTTGACCGTGGTGCGCGATTTTCTGAAAATCTCCGCGCTCGAGAATATTCTCACTGACAGTCATTTCGCGAAGCGCGATCGCATGGGGCGCAGCCTGGGATTTCTGGCGCGGATCGTGCAACACGGATGGTCGAAAACGCCGCGCGAAATTGCCATCGACGAGAAGTCCGCTCTGCTGGTAGAAGCCAGCGGCGTTGGAAAGGTAGTTGGCACAGGCCTTGGGGTTTATTTTCTGCGAGTCACCGACGCGCCGGAAATATGCAAGCCTTGCCTATCGCGCGCCCACCGGAGCCACGCTCCGGACTCAAGAAAGAACCTGCAGAGGTATTTTCTGGCGTTGTGCGAAGGTGCGGCGCAAGGGGGATTGGGCTCACTTTCGCACAGGAAACTGCGCTACCAATGCGGAATGCAAGAAAAATATTGGCGAATAAATAGCGAATGAACCAGAAGCATTAACGCAATCCCTTGTGGTCGTATTTTTGGTTAACCACAAGATCTCGTAGTTTGTCGAATCGACTCTACGGCTGGGGCCTCAGCTTCAAGTTTGGGCTTGACAATCAACAACTTACGGGTAAGATGTGGAACAAAGTGGTACGAAGTGGTCAGCATAGTTAGATTCGTGGGAACGGGAAACCAATAACGAGGAGCCGGTGGGAAACCGACCCAAGAGCACGACAAACAGCCCGAACCACCCGAGTTTGACCCAACTTTGTGCCGTTTTTACCTCCCTCATTGCTGTGGCAGTTAAGGAAGTGCGCCAAACGCGCGATTTCGCATTCGCGCAAAGAACGCGCAAATGTTCGCCCGGCGCACCCAGATCCTTCGGCGCCAAAAGACGGCGCCTCAGGATGACAGAGCAAAAAAATGTTTCGCGGCAATCACCCAACTCGGGTCGACGAAAAGGGACGGCTCAAGATCCCGGCGGAGTTCAAGCGGGTGATCGACGAGAAGTACGGACAGCAATATTACATCACCAGCCTCGATGGCAAGGTTGCTCAAGTGTATCCCTTCGAGGAGTGGGAGCGGATCGAGCAGAAGTTGGCGGGGCTCTCCACTTTCAATCCTACGAAAAAAAAGTTTCTGGACCGCGTGAACTACTACGGACAGATGGTGGAAATGGATGGTCAGGGGCGGTTGCTGATGCCGCAACTGCTGCGGGAAGCGGCACAAATCAAAGGCGAGGTTGCGGTTACCGGCAATCTGACTCATTTGATCGTGCGCAACCTGGATTCGTACCGCAAGCAGGTCGAGGAAGAAAAGTTCACGCCTGACGATGAGAAGACGCTCGACGAATTGGGCATCTAGTGGGCGAGGGTTTTACAGAAACTCCTCAGGGGGTTGGTCATGGTGGTGGAAGGGAAGCCAGCCATGTTCCGGTTCTTTTAAAAGAAGCGATCGACTTTTTAAACGTGCGGCGTGGCGGGACTTATATCGACGCCACGGTGGGTTTGGGCGGGCACAGTTACGAAATCGCAAAACGCCTCGGCGCACCGGGACATTTGATTGGCCTCGATAAAGATCCAGCGGCGCTGGAGAGAGCGAAAGAGAAACTCGTCGTTAGTCATTCGTCGTCAGTCGTTGGCGAAACCGATTGGCCGAAGATTAGTTTGCGGCATCAGTCCTTCGGTGAAATTGCGAACGACCAACCGCCAGCGACCATCGACGGTTTGCTGGCAGACATCGGAGTCAGCAGCTTGCAGCTTTCCGATGCCGCGCGCGGATTTAGTTTTCAGGCGGATGGACCGCTCGACATGCGGATGGACCCGCACTCCGAGCATACCGCCGAACAAGTGGTAAACCACCTCGACGAGCGCGAGCTTGCCGATGTGATTTACGAATTCGGAGAGGAAAGGAGGTCGCGGAGAATCGCCAGAGCCATTGTCCGGTCGCGGCCGATACGATCTACCGCACATCTTGCGGATGTCATATCAGCCGCGGCCCGGCCAATGAATTCTGAGCAAAGAAGGATTCATCCAGCGACCAGAACTTTTCAAGCTCTTCGAATCTTCGTAAACCGTGAACTGGATGATCTGCGGGCGCTGCTGGAAGCGGCGCCCCGGATTCTCAAGCCAGGAGGACGCGTGGTGGTGATCAGTTTTCACTCGTTGGAAGATCGCATCGTAAAGGATGCCTTCCGCGAGGGCGGAATTAAGGACAAGTACTTCCGGGTACTGACCAAGAAACCGGTAACGGCATCGAAAGAAGAGCAGGATCGAAATCCGAGGGCCCGCAGCGCGAAGTTGCGCGCGGCGGAGAGAGTTTAGATTCCGGAAAACCTGCCGGAGTCCCCGGCATGGCTGTAGCAGGCGTGCCGGGCGTTCAGGTTCTGAAGAAAGTGGACGAAGATCCACAGAAGGAGCGAGCTAGAAGCTAGCCGCTAGAAGTTGAGTTCAGGATTCCGTGGTAGGAATCCGATTCTGAGGTTGGGAAATGTACACAGGAACGCTGATTAAGGATCTGATGGCAACGGTGGAGCGCGTCGAACGGCGCGCGCAACAGAAACGAATCGTCGACGAATGGATCGTCGATGAAATGGAACTGCGGCGGATGTTCGGACTGCAGCTTCCGCGGACGCATAGTGAACGGGTGTATGCGGGAGCGGCATAAATGGCGGCAGCAGCGGCAATCCACAGCGCAATCCCGCCGGCTCGGCGGAGTACATTCTTTACGGGAACCCCAGAGATTTACTTCGCCAAAGCGATCGACAACTCACGGCTGGTGAACGTGGAAGATCCCCGGCGCAATCGCGAGATGAAGCAGTTCGGCACGGCGCTCGCTTGCCTGTTCCTGCTGGTGTTCACCTATGCCTGGCAGCATTTCCGCGCGATTGAATACGGTTACCAGATCGAGTCGGCGAAGCGCGAGCTCAACAACCTCACCGAAATGAACCGCGCCCTGCGGTTGGAGGATGCTTCGTTGCGCGATCCGGAACGAATTGATGTGATCGCGCGCCGCATGGGGCTGGTCCCGCCGCAACCGGGGCAGGTGATTCGCATGGATAGCGCGTCCGAGGATGCGAACCGGCCGGTGATGGCGAGCATTGAGCCGGCGATAGTGATAGGCCGGTAAAGATCGACGGGAGATCGAGCCGAGTTGCGCTCGGCATGGACGGGTCAAAGACCCGTCACTACACGAACGTATTTGGCGGTCCGCCTCGACGGTGGTCCGCCATGTTTGTCTAAGGCCAGCGACCCGCGACAAACTACCAACGACGCGTTATGGCGATCAATTCCAACCTGGGTAAGAATTCCCGGCTCTACCTGCTGGGAGGAATGCTCTTCCTGTGGTGCGTGGCGATCTGCGGACGGCTGGTTTATTTACAGATTTTCCATTACGGAGCATTCGTAAAGCAGGCCGAACACCAACAGCAGCGCGAGATTCCACTTTCCGCCAAGCGCGGTGTGATCTACGACCGAGCCGGTCGCGAACTCGCGATGTCGGTTCTGGTGGATTCTGCGTTTGCTGTACCTACCGAAGTAAAAGACCTGCCCACGGCTGTTTCTCTGATCACTCGGATCACAGGCGAAGACCATAACGTTGTGCTGGCAGATTGTCGCAATCACAAAACTTTCTGCTGGGTAGCGCGGAAGGCGGACGACGAAACCATCGAGCGCATCCGGTCGCTGAATCTGCAGGGTATTCATTTCCAGAAGGAGCCAAAGCGTTTCTATCCCGCCCGCGACCTTGCGGCGCAGGTGGTTGGAACTGTCGGCATGGAGGACTCGGGCCAGAGCGGCATCGAGCATGCCTTCGATGACAAATTGCGAGGACGCGCGGGGAAGATGCTGATCTCCGTGGATGCGCGCCGGCAGTGGTTCTCCGACGTTGAGCAGCAGCCCGAGGCCGGCGAGAACTTGGTCCTGACCATCGACAAAAACATTCAGTACATCGCCGAGAAAGAATTGGATCAAGCGATTCACGATACGCAGGCAATCGCAGGCACTGTGATCGTGGAGAATCCGCACACCGGAGAAATTCTCGCGCTGGCCAACCGGCCGACGTTCAATCCCAATCTGCGAAAACAAATCACGCCGGGCGCACTGACGAATCGCGCGGTCAGCTATGTCTATGAGCCCGGTTCGACGTTCAAGCTGGTGACGATTTCGGCGGCGCTCGAAGAGAAGTTGACGAATCCGGATGAAGTTTTCGACTGCCAGATGGGATCGATCGTCTACAACGGCATGCGTATTCGCGACTCCAAGCCGCACGGACTGTTGCCGGTGTGGGGCGTGCTCGCGGAGTCGAGCGACGTCGGTTCGATCAAGATTGCGCTGCGCCTCGGCGAAGACCGCTACTATAAATACATTCGCGCTTTCGGATTCGGACAACAGACCGGCATCGAACTGCCCGGCGAAACGCGCGGTCTGACCAAACCTCCGAGCCGCTGGTCGAAAGTCTCGATTGCCGCGATTTCGATCGGACAGGAGATTGGCATTTCGCCGCTTCAGTTGGCCGGACTGGTATCTACTTTTGCCAACGATGGCGTATGGGTCGCGCCGCGCATCGTTGCAGGTAAAGTTGAGCCACAGGGCACACCGCAGACCGTGGCGTTTCATCCGGGGGCGTCGCGCCGTGTGATTTCGAGTTTCACTGCGGCCGAAATGCGTGCGATGATGCAGAAGGTTGTGCTCGAGGGCACGGGCCGCAAAGCGATTCTGGAAGGTTATACATCGGCGGGAAAAACCGGAACGGGGCAGAAGGTGGATCCGGCAACCGGCGCCTATTCGAAGACGAAGTATGTCGGATCGTTTGCGGGATTCGCGCCCCTGAACAATCCGCAGATTGTGGTTGCGGTTATTCTAGATTCGGCGGTGGGACCGCACCAGGGAGGCCAAGTGGCTGCCCCGGTATTTCGCCGCGTGGCGCAGCAGGCGCTCGAATACCTGCATACGCCGCACGATCTGCCGCTCGCGCCGCAACATCAACTGCTGCTGGCGCAGTCCAGCATGAAGGATAAGGACAAAGACCTGGAAGAAGGCACCCCCGATCATCCCGGTGAGCCACTGGAAACAGCGGAGGTAAATATCGATTCCGCGCAGCCATCAGCAGGCAAAGTTAAAGATCATGTGGAGCGGGCGCCCCTTCGGCAGGCTCAGGGCAAGCTCTCGCCCGCGACTGCCGACAGTGACGGAAGTGTGGTCCAGGCGGCGATGCGGCAAACTGAACCGACAGCAGGCAACCGAGGCCAGCCAGATCAGGCTCCGGCGAGCAATCTAGATGCTTCTGTACAGCCTACGTTGCCTGTGACCGGAACCGTGGTGTTAGACGTCGAGCAAGGAGGCATCGAAGTGCCGTCGTTCGTCGGCAAGACCGTCCGCGGCGCCGTGGAAGCCGCTCAGGATGCCGGATTGGAGTTGGAAGCCGTTGGCAGCGGCGTGGCCCGGCAACAGTCTCCGTCGGCAGGAACCCATGTGGCCTCAGGCGCGCACGTGACAGTGCAGTTCGGCCGTTAAAAATCGTAAACACAAAGGACACGGGGCTTCACAGAGGACCCCCGAATCCTTGATTTCTCTGTGATCCCTGTGTCCTCTGTGGTAAAGCCTCTTCCCGTTTGACCCGCCGAAAAACCGCGTGATACGGTAAACAGTCACACCATCCCGGCAGATCACCTGCTGCTCGCTGATTGAGGATCCAAAATTTGTCTTCTGTGGAAGCGACGCCCGCAAGCACCACTCCCGCCGTCCGAAAAACGGCACTGAATGCCGTCCATCGCCAGATGGGCGCGAAGATGGTCGACTTCAATGGTTGGGACATGCCGGTGGAGTATCCGGCAGCAATCGGGTGCGGCATTATCAACGAGCACATGGCCGTGCGCACCGGAGTAGGCATCTTCGATGTCAGCCACATGGGCGACATTCGCCTGGCCGGGCCACAGGCTCTGGCCGCGGTGCAGCACATTTCCATGAATGACGCTGCGCGATTGGCGATCGGGCAGGCGCAATATTCGGCGCTGCTCTATCCGCAGGGTACGTTCGTGGACGACGTGATCGTCCACCGGCTGGGCGCGGAGGAATACCTGCTGGTGATCAATGCGGGCACGCGCGAAAAAGACTTCGGCTGGGTGCGTGACAACACGCGCCAGTTTGACTGCGCCGTGGAAAATCTGTCGGATGACTTCACGCAGATCGCGATTCAGGGTCCGAAGGCTGTGGACGTGCTTCAAAAGCTGACCGACGCGGATTTAGGTGCGGTAAAGTTCTATTGGGTAACGCGCGGAACGGTTTGCGGGCTGAAAAACATTCTGATTGCGCGCACCGGGTACACGGCCGAAGATGGATTCGAGATTTACGTTCCTGCGGATGAGGCGACCAGCGTGCGCGTTTGGAACGAGATTCTAAATGCAGGCAAGGAATATGGCCTTGTACCTTGCGGCCTGGGCGCTCGCAATACTCTGCGACTCGAGGGCAAGCTGCCACTCTACGGTCACGAAATTTCCGATACGATTAACGTTTGGGAAGCCGGTCTCGATCGCTTCTGCAAGATGGAGAAGCCGGAGTTCGTTGGCCGAGACGCACTGGAGAGGGCAAAAGCCGAGGGCTTCAAACGCACGCTGGTCGGTTTGGAGATGACGGAACGCGGCATTGCGCGTGATGGATATAAGGTACTGGATGGCGGTGGGCGCGAGATTGGATATGTAACCAGTGGATCGCCCGCGCCGTTTTTGAAGAAAAATATTGCGCTGGCTTACGTGCCCGTTGCGTCTTCCGCTGTGGGCACGTCTGTGAAAGTGGAGATTCGCGGGCAGGGGGTAGGAGCACAGGTAGTGCCGACACCGTTCTATAAGCGGCCGAAGAAGTGAAATGGAGCGGTAGCGGCGGCATCTTGCCGGCTGTCCTGAGGGCGTCTCGTCCTCGGAGGCGAGACGCCGCCACGGCAGGCGCCGCAGGCGGCGCTACAAATTAGCGAGCCACGAATTAGGAGCTAGACGCCATCATGGCCTATCCAACAGATCGCAAATACACGAAAGAGCACGAATGGATTCAGCCGAGCGGAAGCACAGCCACGGTCGGAATTACTGACCACGCACAGGAATCGCTGGGCGACATTGTGTTTGTCGAACTGCCCAAAGTGGGTGCGGAACTTGCCGCGGGCAAGACATTCGGAACGGTCGAATCGGTCAAAGCTGTGTCGGACCTTTACGCGCCCGCTTCTGGGACCGTCGCCGAGGTGAACACAAATCTGGCTACTGCGCCAGAGTCGGTGAATAAAGATGCGCACGGCTCGTGGATGCTGAAGATCAATTTGAAGAATCCGAAGGAACTGGATTCACTGCTATCCGCCGCTGACTACGAGAAATTCGTCGCGGAAGAGGGCGGCGGACACTGAAAATGACTTCGGACTTCAAACCTCGGGCCCTGGCAAATCATCGCCGAAAACCGACACCTGAGGCTCTGTCTGAGGTCTGACGTCCGACGCCCAGGTGCAATCGAAGTGGCTCCGTGTAACATCTAATCAACTTCCTATGCGCTATCTACCCAAATCTCCGGCTGACCGCGAAGCCATGCTGAAAGCCATTGGCATGCGCACGGTCGACGAACTGTTCGCGCCCATTCCCGCCGAATACCGGCTGAGCCGCGACCTCCAAGTCCCGCACCAGATGGCAGAATCGGAAATCGTGGACTATTTTCGTCAGCGCTCGCGGGAGAATGGTGAAGGCTACGCCAGCCTTCTGGGGGCAGGCGCCTACTCCCACTACCGCCCCGTTATCATCGATTCGCTGATCTCGCGCGGCGAGTTCCTGACTGCCTACACGCCCTACCAGGCGGAGATTTCGCAGGGCACGCTGCAATCGATTTTTGAATTTCAGACCATGATCTGCGAGCTGACCGGCATGGAAGTGGCCAACGCTTCCATGTACGACGGATCAACCGCCGCAGCCGAAGCTGTGATGATGACTGTGCGCCTCAGCGGACGGCGGTCGGTAATCGTGGCGCAAAGTTTGCATCCGGAGTATCGCGAGGTGCTCGCGACTTACGCGACGCATCAGGGAATGCCGCTGTCAGTCGCCGGTTTCGGGGAAGATGGGCGCGTGAATCTGAAGGAGATGGAGAGGTCCATCACTCCGGAAACAGCGTGCGTGCTGATTCAGTCGCCAAATTTCTTTGGCACGATTGAAGACGTAGCAGCGATTGCCGAAATCGTTCACAAGCACGGTGCGATGCTCGTTGTCTCGATTGCAGAAGCGGTCTCGCTGGGAATCGTGGAGCCGCCGCGGGAAGCGGACGTGATCGCGATGGAGGCGCAATCGTTCGGCGTGCCCTTGGGATTTGGCGGTCCCTACTGTGGAGTGATTGCAACCAGAGAAAAATTCGTGCGACAGATGCCGGGGCGGTTGGTCGGCCAAACGGTCGACAAGCAGGGCAAACGCGGGTTTGTGCTGACCCTCGCTACGCGCGAGCAACACATCCGTCGCGAAAAGGCGACTTCGAACATTTGCACGAACCAGGCGCTGGTGGCGCTGATGGTGAATATCTTTATGACGGTCTATGGCAAGGTCGGGTTGAAAGAGTTGGCGAAGCAGAACCTGGCCAAGACGGCATACGCCGCTGCGCAATTCGCGAAGCATGGCAAGGTTCTGTTTGCGGCGTCGCCTCGCTTTAACGAATTTGTGGTGGAAACCAAAGAAGATCCGCTTGCCATCAACAACCGGTTGCTGGGACACAAGATTGTGGGGGGGCTTCCGCTGAAGAAGTTTTATCCCGAACTTGGCAACGCAGCGTTGTGGTGCTGCACAGAATTGACGACGCGCAGCGCGATCGACACAGCCGTGGCATTGGTAGCCGGAGCGGACGGATCCGAACCACTCACCAAGGAAGAGCCTACAGTGGAGGAGGTTGCGCGGTGACGGAAGGCGATCTAGGGCGGGAGAGTTATTCTGCAGAGATATTGGACTTAAGACTCGACGAATAATTATGAAGCACCCGACTCGCAAAGCTACCACGCACGTCAACCAGAACGAGGGACTGATCTTCGAAAAGTCGTCGGCCGGAAAAGCCGCGTGGAAGCTGCCGCCGCTCGATGTTCCGGAAGTGGATACGTCGAAGCTGCTCGGTTCATCGGAAAGAAAAGATCTCGGCAATATGCCCGAGGTGAGCGAGATTGAAATCATCCGCCATTTCACGCGGCTTTCAACGTGGAATTACGCAATCGATCTCGGAATGTATCCGCTCGGCTCTTGCACGATGAAGTACAACCCGCGAGTGAACGAAGCCGTAGCGCGAGTGGAAGGACTTGCGAACCGGCATCCGTACCAGCCAGAGAAGATTTCGCAGGGTGCGCTGCAGATTCTGAAGACCCTCAGCGAGTGCCTGATTGACATTACGGGCATGGATGCCATCACGCTGCAGCCCGCGGCTGGCGCGCATGGCGAGATGACCGGCCTACTCATGGTGCGGGCGTATCACCACGCCCAGGGACGTCCGCGGAAGAAGATTCTGATTCCCGACTCAGCTCACGGAACGAATCCGGCGACGGCGGCGATGGTGGACTACGCCGTAGAGAACTTGAAATCAGATTCGCGGGGCATGGTGGATATCGGCGCGCTCGAAGCGCAGATGAACGAAGATGTTGCTGCTCTAATGCTGACCAATCCCAACACCCTGGGAGTTTTCGAACAGCAGATTCATAAGATCGCCGACATTCTGCACGCCAAGGGTGGCTTGCTCTACATGGATGGCGCGAACATGAACGCGCTGGTAGGAAAAGTGCGGCCGGGCGATTTTGGCGTCGACGTGATGCACTTGAACCTGCACAAAACTTTCTCGACGCCGCATGGCGGCGGCGGGCCGGGATCGGGCCCGGTGGCCATCAAGAAAATTCTCGAGCCCTTTCTGCCGAAGCCTGTATTGGTCACGAAGACCGATGGCACGTTGGGCTTTGAGTACGATCGTCCGCAGTCGGTGGGACGCGTGCGCGCGTTTTATGGCAACTTTGGAATGTTTGTCCGCGCTCTGGCATATATCCAGGCCAATGGACCAGATGGCTTGCGTCAAACCACGGAAGACGCTGTGCTGAACGCGAACTATATTCGTAAGGGCCTCGAAGGCACCTACGATTTGCCGTATTCCACACCGACCATGCACGAAGTCGTTTTCAGCGACAAACTGCAAGCGAAAAAAGGCGTGCGTACCATGGACATTGCCAAGCGGCTGATCGACTATGGCTTCCATCCCTACACGACAGCATTTCCCCTGATCGTTCCCGGCGCGCTGATGATCGAGCCCACCGAAAGCGAGTCGAAAGAAGAGATGGATTTATTTATTGACGCCATGAAGTCGATCGCGGCAGAAGTGGAAGAAGATCCGCAGACAGTACTCGATGCGCCACACTCCACGCGGGTTTCGCGGTTGGATGAAACGGCAGCCGCCAGGAAGCCGGTGTTGCGATGGAAACCAGCCTCCAAGTAGTGGAGTAGCGCCGGCGCTACCCTTACTTCGCCGAGATGTCCACGGAAGCGCGGGTCGTCTCCCAATCGATGTGCATCGTGCAGCTGCTCCCGGATTTATCGTAGGAGATGGTGAAGTTCTCAACCGACGATGGCAACTTCGAAACCTTCATATCGACACGCGCCAGTTCGTCGCCCTCATACTTGTACGGAATGCCCCACTCCCCCGTCTTTTTGTTGATGATCAGCGTCCATTTATCGGCATTGGGCACGGTGAAAATCGTATAGCTGCCCGCAGGCACGCTCTTGCCGCCAATCGCAATATCGGCGCTGGTGACGAAGGTTGTGGCTTCATTGGCCCCAGTACGCCAGACTTCGCCGAAGGGCACCAGTTCACCATAAATCTTGCGGCCTTTCATACGTGGACTGGAGTAATCGGTCTTGATGCTTTTGCCGCCCCCGAGATCGCATGTAGCTGAGGCCGGGGGGCTGGGCTTGCCGCCTCCCATTTGAGCGAAGGCAGCGGTTGTGAACAGGATCGCGAGCAGCGTAGGAAGGGCGATTCGTTTTTGCATGATCTCTCCTTAAGAAAGCACTTAGCAGTTAGCAATTAGCATTTCGCCCTCGGTCAGTCGGCGCACGTCCATCGAGCTTCGATTGACCAAGTGCGAGCTAAGTGCTGATTGGATTGACGCGCGAACCAGGCTATCGAAAGCAATTATGCTCTCGTAGACGCGGACGTTACAATCATCTCATGCCGGTATTCGAGGATAAGCAGGAAGAACTGGAACATTACGAGACCATGATGGGCGTGCCGCGCGGTCGACTCGCCGTGACCATGGACACGATTACGGATGCTATGGCGCTGGTCGGCCAGCACGGCGTTTATTGCCAGAGCCAGCGTTGGCCGGGCAAGCCGGTGATGGATATCCAGATCATCATGAAGAGTCTCACCGATGCGAAGGAACTGATCCAGAGCGTGATGGAAGAACTGAAAAAGAATCCATGATCGATTCGTCGATATCTAAAATCGCCAGGCTTAAGATTCCATTCTCAGGAGGATTTTTCATGCGTGTAAAGAACTGGCCCGCGATGTGGGCTGGGGCGTTGTTGTCCTTGGCGGCGATTTCCGCTTTCGCGCAAGCTGCGGCGCCGGCCGCGCCTGCAACCTTGACTTCCCAGGAGCGGGAAGCGGCGCTTAAGCAGTTCGAAACCACGCGGGATAACTTTTTGAAATCGATCGCCGGACTTTCGCAGGCGCAGTGGACATTCAAACCGGCGCCGGATCGCTGGTCCGTGGCGGAGGTCGCCGAACACATTACCGTCTCAGAATCCACACTTCTCGGGCTGGTGCAGAAGCAAATCATGACGTCTCCTGCGACCCCTGAGAAGCGCGAACAAGTGAAAGGCAGGGACGAGCTGATTTTGCAAAAAGTGCCGGATCGCAGCCAGAAAGTGCAGGCCCCAGAGTTTCTTCGTCCCACCGGCCGCTGGGCGACGGAAGCCGACCTCACGAAAGCATTTGAGGAAAGTCGCAAGGCGACGATGGACTACGTCCGCAGCACCGACGACGACCTGCGCGACCATTTCTTCGATCATCCCATGTTAGGGACTATGGATGGTTACCAGTGGCTGCTTTTAATCTCAGCTCACAGTGCCCGTCATACGGCGCAGATCGAAGAAGTGAAGGCTGACCCGAACTTCCCGAAGAACTGAAGAACCCTGGAAAAACGAGAAATCGAAAGCAAAGTCACGCGCACGACGCTACGGCTTCACCGTAACCACGACAACACCGTGAGAAGCCACGGGCGCGGAAAACTTTCCCGTAGATTTTCCTAATTCTTTGTGCTGCCACAAATCGCGTACCGCAGCGCTCAAGTGATTGGGATAGCCGATGTCTTCCCAGTTCGCTGAGATTTCCTGTTCCACGCCGCTGCGATTCAAGAGGAGAACCGCGCGGCTTCCATCTTTCAACTGCTTTGCCCAGACTTCAAAGTCGCCGCTCTTCCAAACTCGCTCACCCTGGCGGCCGAGCGGATCCTGATCTACCCCAATTACTTCTTTATTCGGTATCCGTCATTCCTCCGTTGCCAACCTCGAGCATGTCGGGGTCATTCCAATGTCCGGGGCCGGCGTAAGACCCCAAGCCGACCTGCAGGTCGAGGATCGCGAGCATGCCATTCGAGCAGCAACTGCCATCCGGCCACTTGTTCTGGCCTGTCCATCGGTCGCTGATGTCACCGGTGGTGCGCCACATATTTCCACCGACTTCTTTTCCCCACAGCCACGGCTTCGCAGTGCCCCACTCGCAAATGCTGAGGACAACGGGACGACCGGCTGCATCTAACGCGGAGCGAATGTTGGCGTAAGATGCTTTCGCATCCTGCGTGGTAGTGTTGCACCAGTCATACTTCAGATAGTCAACACCCCACGTGGCGTATTGCAAAGCGTCCTGATATTCGTGGCCGAGGCCGCCGGGACGGCCGGCGCAAGTCTTCGAGCCGGCGTCGGAATACACACCGAATTTCAGCCCCAACGAATGAATGTAGTCGCCGAGGGCCTTCATGCCGTGTGGAAAGCGCTGCGGATCGGCGACGATGTTGCCATTCGCGTCGCGGCTCACCTGCCAGCAATCATCGACGTTGATGTATTCGTATCCTGCGTCCTTCATGCCGGATTTCACCATCGCATCGGCCATACTCCGGATCATGTCCTCGTTAACGTCGCATGCGAACTTGTTCCAGGAATTCCAGCCCATGGGAGGAGTGAGCGCGAGGCCGGCGGATGCAGGCTCGTCTTTCTGGGCGACGAGCGAGAGCGCGCCGAGAGCGATGAAGATGATCAGGTATCGGGCCTTCATCGGATATTTGTACCAGAAGGGAAGAGATAGAACGAAACCGCAGTAGTCGCTGGAGGACAGAGGATTTTGATTCCTCTGTCCTGTAAATGTCGACTCTGGTCCGGTTCTAACCCAGCGAGTACTTTCCGCGCTCGATCATCTTCTGTGCTATCTGCTGGCGGAGTTCGATCGTGTTGAATGGCTCGTACTTGCCAAGACGGCGCAGAATTGCAAGCTGAGTTCGGAGCATGTCGCCGTCGGCAACAGCGGCAATAACTTTCTTTGCTGCTGACTCGACCTTTTCCATCGCCTGCGAGAGATAAACTCGCGTCATAGCAACCGGGAGAGCGGCCGCGGCTTCACCTTTGGTCTCGGCGATTTTCTGCGTACGCAAAACGGCCGACTCCATCGCGTAAGTTTCAATGGTCATATCGGCGATGGCGCCCATAATCTCCTGCTGGTCCTGGATCGCCTGCATGTATTTCTGTGTAGCCGCTCCCGCAACGAACAGGCCTAGTTTCTTAGCCTGGCCGATTAGTTTGTGTTCTTCGGCAAGTGGACCGTCGAAATCCTCTCCCGTCGACGGCCCAGAGAGCACTTCATCCATCAGCTTCTTGATGGCGGGCATCAGCGGCAGTTGGCCACTCATGGCACGCTTCAGCAAGAATCCTGTAATGATGAGGCGGTTGATTTCGTTGGTGCCTTCGAAGATGCGGTTGATGCGGGCGTCGCGGTAGGCGCGCTCGGCGGGATATTCTTCGACGAAGCCGTATCCGCCGTAGATCTGCAAGGTCTCGTCGACAACGTAGCCGACCATCTCAGAAGCCCACACCTTGATGATCGAACACTCGACTGCGTATTCCTCGATAGCTTTGCGAGTTTCTTTCATCGCGTCAGCCGCGGATTTGTCGACTTCGTTGAGCGCTTCGTCCATCATGCCCACCGTGCGATAGACCAGCGACTCCCCGACGTAGATCAGCGCGGCCATGTTGGCGATTTTCTCCCGCACCAAGCCGAAGTCGGCAATGACTTTGTTGAACGCCTTGCGCTGTTTGGCATAAGCGATCGCATGTTCGAGAGATACGCGGCCGCCGCCGACGCACATCGCACCCAGCTTGAAGCGTCCGATATTCAGAATATTGAAAGCAATGATGTGGCCCTTGCCGATTTCGCCCAGCAGATTTTCCGCCGGAACTTTGCAGTCATTGAGAATGATGGGGCAAGTGGAAGATCCGCGAATACCCAACTTGTGCTCTTCAGCGCCAATCGAGAACCCGGGGAACGTTTTCTCCACCAGGAATGCAGTGAACTTCTCGCCGTCGATCTTCGCAAAGACTGTAAACAGGTCAGCAAAGCCGGCGTTGGTGATCCACATTTTTTCGCCGTTCAGGATGTAGTGCTTGCCATCGGGCGAAAGCTGGGCGCGGGCGCGGCAGTTCATGGCATCGGAGCCAGAGGAAGCTTCCGACAACGCATACGCTCCTACTAGCTCGCCCGTAGCCAGGCGCGGCAGGTATTTCTTCTTCTGATCTTCGGTGCCGAAATAGACTAGGGGCAACAAGCCGATGCCGCTGTGCGCGCCCCAAGTCGTGGCAAATCCTGCGTATTGGGCGATGTGATCGGCGATGACCGCGGCCGTGACTTTATCCAACTCGAGGCCGCCGTACGCCTCAGGGATCTCAGCGCCGCTGAGGCCCAGTTCACCGGCCTTCTTCAGTAGATCGCGCGAAATGGAGAAATCCTTATGCTCCATTTTCTCGACATTGGGCAGGATTTCATTGACGGTGAATTCTTCGGCCGTCTGCCCAATCATTTGTTGTTGTTCGGTAAAGTCTTCGGGGGTGAAGACTTCGTCGGGGCGGCGAGATTCGAGCAGGAAGCTGCCGCCGGAGATTCGAGTTTTGGGTACTGCAGTCGTAGTGGCCATATAATCAATCCTCGAGAAAAATGCGGAACAAGTTAGCAAGATTGAGAAGCACACATAATTCTAATGCGTAGTCGGCGGGAATGATAGGAGGAGAAACACCCTGGTTTTCCCGCGTTTTGTGGCTAAATTTGCTGAAGTTGCCGAGCCGGTAACGCCCTCAAGCTTGTGCCTGGCTAGCGAGACCGCGAGGGTTGATCTAATGATCCGTATCTGAGGGATCTATATTTGAACGATCCACAAACCCACGGCCCTCAAAGCGACAGCGGGTCGAGCAGCCGTGTTCGACAACTCGATGCAGCCTGGTTCCACAGCATCTGGTAGCGCTGCCGCGCCCCCTCGTGGCTTTGCGTGAGCTCGCTGCAGTCTGGCGCGGAGCGATTGTTCGCGCAGGCGGTTTGCATCTGCCCATCGATTCCCCGTAGTTCGTTAGCCAGCGCTGATGCTCTTGCTTCTATGGTTGCACAGTCATCCGCGGCGGCAACGCAGAATACGCCATTCCAGTATTGGTTCGCCAGGCATCGATAAGCGGGTGAGCACGCCGCGGTATCCCAGTATCTACCCTGCCGGCACAAATTGTTCGTGGCGACGCTGACGACGCATCCTCCGTTCTTCCCGGCAGTTTCTCCGGGAGGACACTGGCATGTCTTGCCCTTGCAGATAGGACGCCGCCGATCCGCCTCGGCAGGCTGCGGCGCGGGCTTGCGGAACGGATGACGCAGAAACGCGATCAATCCTCGATGCGCCGGCTGCGGATTCTTACTAGATACTGCGGCGTTATGGTCTTGCACGCGCGCGTTCTTCTCGCTCTGAGGCTTGGCTGTCGATCCCGCAGTGGAGCCGCGAAAAGCTAATCCGGAACTATGGCTGGTCGGGGAGGCAGAACTGGAAGAGTGGCTGCTCGACGAGTAACTGCCCGAACTGGATCCGCTTGAATAGCTGCTATGAGAACCACCGGAACTTGAAGAACTGCTCGAAGAGCCACCGGAGCTTGATCCGCCTCCGGAAGAATGTTGAGCAAACACAACTGGGGAGACTATCAGGAGGACTGCAACCAACAGGCTGGAGAGCTTCATAGAGCACCTCCCACCAACCGCGGCCGACTTTGCCGGCTTGCATCAATTAGACTCAGCCGTCCATCTCAAGGGTAGCGCAGAACCGAGTAAAAGAGCGTAACCATTCGGTAAAGAATTGTTACGCAAGATTCTCGAAAATTCCGGCCGCACCCATGCCTCCGCCAACACACATGGTCACCATGCCATAACGTACGTTGCGGCGCTTGAGTTCGCGGAGGACGGTTGCCGTCAGCTTGGCTCCGGTACAGCCCAGAGGATGTCCCAGCGCGATTGCGCCGCCGTTGGGATTCACTTTCTCAGGATCAAGCCCGCCTTCTTTGATCACGGCGAGGGACTGCGCCGCGAAGGCTTCATTCAATTCGATCACGTCGATGTCGGAGAGCTTCAGCCCCGCCATTTTCAGAGCTTTCGGAATCGCGAATACCGGGCCTAGTCCCATCTCTTCCGGCTTGTATCCAGCAGTGGCGAATGAAACGTAGCGGGCCAGCGGTTTTATGCCGAGAGCCTTCGCACGCTCGGCGGACATGACCACGGCAGCGGCCGCGCCGTCGGACATCTGCGAAGAATTTCCAGCCGTCACTGTCCCCTTCACGTGAAATGCCGGCTTCAACGCGTGCAATGCTTCGAGCGAAGTATCGGCGCGCGGACCCTCGTCCGTTTTGAAAATAATTTCTTGCCGCTTGGGCTTCGACCCATTCGGGGTTGTAAAGCTCACCGGCACAGGTACGACCTCGTCGTCGAACCTTCCCGCCTGAATCGCCGCGATGGCCTTCTGGTGGCTGCGCAGCGAGAATTCGTCCGCCGCCTCGCGCGTGATCCCAAAACGCTGCCCGACCCGCTCCGCTGTGAGGCCCATATTGAGATATGCGTCCGGATAGTGGTCGACGAGCCACGGATTTGGCGAAACTTTGTGGCCGCCCATGGGAATCATGGTCATCGACTCGGTGCCGCCGGCGACGATTACCTCTGCGCCGCCGCTCATAATACGTTCCGCAGCCATCGCAATCGCTTGCAATCCCGACGAACAGAAACGATTGATGGTGAGCGCCGAGACTTCCACCGGCAACCCAGCGCGCAGAGAGGCAATGCGGGCCACGTTCATCCCCTGCTCCGCCTCGGGCATGGCGCAGCCGAGGATGACATCTTCAATCTCTTTTCGATCGAGTTCAGGCACGCGCTCCAGCGCGCCTTTAATCGCGACCGCCGCTAGTTCATCGGGGCGAGTCGCACGGAGCGTGCCTTTATGGGCGCGTCCTACGGGAGTTCGAACAGAGGAGGCGATGATGACTTCACGCATGGGTATCGACCCTCATGATTGCCGTTGTTGCGCTGGGTGTGGGGAGCCGCTCCCCTTCCCGGCGCATGCCCGCGAGGTAAAACTCCATCGTATCTTTGATGAGTTTCTTCACCTCGTCTAATGTTTTTCCCGCCGCGCTGAGTCCGGGCACGTCAGGAGAGTAGGCACCCCAACCTGCGGCTGACTTCTCGTAGATAACCAAGTATTTCATTATCTCGTGCGCTTCATATATTGTTCAACGTTCGCGGCAGAAAGTCCACTAACCGCAGTTTCTTAACAGTAACCGCTTCCCTTCGATGTTGAGCGCTGTGAAGCCGGGCCATCTAGTTTTCCCTTGGAGTTTTCTAATCTGCCTTTTCGTTGGTTGAACTCACCGGATTCGAGGCGGTTTACGATTCTTTTACTTAGCCGGTGCGTAGAAATAGTAGTCCGCAGAGTAACTGACTTTGGCTTCAGCGTCGCGATGAGACGCATCGCAACCCTCAGCCGGCGGCTGGCCGCCATGTGTGTGAACTCGCTGAATTGTTGTTACGGGGTCGAGTGTCCCTTTTCCCGCATGGCTGACGACCTTCACCAGCAGCCATGGAATCGAATCCGGATCAAGCGAATCCACCTTGGCCGCAGCTTTGCCGGTAACCTCGCTGCCCTCCTTCAGCTTCCAGGTTGGACCGGCGGAATGCTGGCCGATGACTTTGTCCTTCCGGTCGTGAAGGTCCGCCTCTGGCGCTTTCAGTGTCCAGCTGAACTTGCCGTCCGCTGCGGCTTGGCACGTGTATATCTGAGATCCGGTCGCGTGGGTGTACAGCACAACTTCCTCGCCCGCGGGAGCCTGGATCGAGTCGGGCACGTCGGGCGGTTCCTCTTTCGTCTGCGGAGAATCTTTCTGGGGGTTGGCTTGAGCATATGCGAATCGAGCACCAACAATGAGAACGGTCAACCCGATAACCGCGGCCGCAGCTAGTGGAAGCTTTCGCATTAACGGCGATTGTAGCAGGCAAAATCTTCTGGGAAAAATATTTGGAGAGATTCGAAAAGCGTCTACGGCTTCGCCCAGTCTTGCCAGGAGAGTCCCTTCACGCGCGAGAACTCGGAGACGTTGGCTGTCACCAGCGTGAGTTGACGCGCCAAGGCCTGACCGGCGATGAGGTAGTCGTATCCCCCGATAGGTCTGCCGTCGGCTTCCAAGGAGGCTCGGACCGAGCCTGCCGCACGGGAATCCTCGTGGTTGAAGGGAATCGTGATGACTGCACTGGACAGGAGCGCTTCGAAGCGCTGGGTATTTATTTCAATGCGTGCGCTCTTTGCAATTCCATACCAGAGTTCAAAAGCCACGACGGAGGAGATATAGATTTGGGAATCCCCCCGAATCGCCTTCTCAAAGCGGTTGCGAACGGAGGCCGGCGCCCCGTTCATCAGCGCGATGCAGGCGTTCGTGTCCAGCAGGTAGTTCACTTAAGAGCCGGTCTCTTGGTCGCGGGGGGCTGTTTGTCGCGGGATGGAAACGGTTCGGAATTCAATTCATCGAGTCTCCGGAACAATTCCGCCGGATCTTGAATGATTGGTTCGAGAAGAACGCCCTCGCCCACCCGTCGAATGCGTACCCGGTCCCCGCTAAAACGGAACTCTTTCGGAAGCCGTACCGCTTGGCTTCGGCCGTTCTGGAAGAGCTTGGCGATATCGGTCTTTGGCATGTAGCAGGTCGCTAAATATATATCGGTAGTATATACCAAGGCAAATTCATGGGCAAGAGTATCTCGCCCCATCTAGCGTCGGATGGCCAGCTGCGACAAGACTGCATTTTCAACGGCGGCGAGATCAGCCCGAGATAAGACTCCCAATCTGCGTTTCAGCCGTTTCTTGGACGCGGCCATGATCTGGTCAGCCATAGCTTTGCATTTTTCGCCGTTGAGGGTCACAAGGGCTTCACCGGGATAGACTCTTGCTATTTGGCTGGTTATCGGAATCACAATCACGCGGTGGAGTGCGGCATTCGCGGGATCGTTGCTGAGGATAATGGCCGGACGTGTCTTGCGGATTTCACCGCCGACCGAAGGGTCGAACGAAGCCCACCACACTTCACCTCTAATCGGATGCATCGCCAATTAAACCTTCGATCCACTCTTCCGCTTCCCGCTCCCGCTCCGAATCACTGGCCATTTCCCGGTACTGGGCGATTAGGCTGTTTGGCGACTCTTCGGCGGCCGCGCGCGCAGCCTCCTCAACTTTAGGTGCGGCATAGCCATCGACTACGAACCAAGTGGGCTGTCGGCGAGACATCGGATTCCCTAGGGGCTGCTCAGCACTCCCGTTCCAGCGAGTGGCGATCACGGGTTCCCCGTCCCACAAGATGCGAGCGACACTCATGCCGCCCTCACCCGGATCGTGGATTACCTCGAGAATGCCTCCCACGCGCTTTCTTGGAGACAAAACTGCTTCGGGGCGAACATATGACATAGCACATTCCTCCAGCTATGATGCTAGCTACAGACAGAGCTATTGTCAATAGCTAATATAAACCAAGGGGCGTTGCCCCGGAGTCTTTCAGCCGTTCTCTAATTCCTCAGCGTCTTCCCCGTCTTCAACGTGTACTGAATCCTCTCCTGGGTCTTCTTCTGCCCGCAAAGGGATTTGAACCCTTCACGCTCTAGGTCGAGGATGTACTGCTCGCTGACCAGCGAGCCGGGCGTAACGTTGCCGCCGCAGAGGACTTCGGCGATCTTGCCGCCCAACTTCACTTCATAATCGGTGATGTAATCGCCCTGGCGCATCATGTGGACGCCCATCTTGAGCGTGGCCAGAAGATTCTCGCCCGGAGCGGGGATGTCGGTACGCGGAACAGGCGGCTCGTACCCAGCACGCACCAGTTCCAGGACGCGAGCCTTAGCGTCGGAAAGAACGCGCTCCCGATTCATTGTGATGCGGTCACGCTCGTCGAGAAAACCGAGAGAGCGCGCCTCATGGGCAGAAGTAGCGACCTTCGCCGTCGCAATGAGTTCGAACGCCCGCTTCATGGCCTCCAGCATCTCGATCGATCCGGCTAGCGCATCGCCAGAAATTCTGCCGCCGCGGCCGGCACTAGCGCCATCAACTGCGCGGAGCAGCATTTCTTTGCAGCCTCCGCCGCCTGGCAGCAAGCCAACTCCCACTTCTACCAACCCCGTATAAAGTTCCGCGTGTGGCTGCCGGGCCGCGGCGTGCAGGGAAATTTCCGTACCGCCGCCCAGGCACAGGCCAAAGGGCGCGGACACCACCGGCTTAGGCGAGAATTTGACGGCCTGAGTCATGCCTTGGAATTGGCGAATGGCAAGGTCTACGTCGTCCCACTCTTCTTCCTGCACGCTCATCAGCAAGAGCATGAGGTTGGCGCCAACCGAAAAATTCGTGGCGTCGTTGGTGATGACGAAGG